>NZ_CP015435.1:0-2025000 GCF_001634265.1 Anoxybacillus sp. B2M1
GAACCTCTCCCACCTTTCCTTCGTGTAGAGGTGGGAGACTTCTCGGTGCATGGTGTTAAATAAATGTTCTAACGTAAAACAGCATGAGACATTGATAAGCGAAAACCTTGACGGCAATGCTTTTGTATATCAAAGCGATTGCCGTTATTTTTATTTATCATTTGTTCTGCAGAGCATTGGCCAGCGCTAAACGGTCGGCTTCCTTAAGCCATGGAACATTCTTTTTTGTACTTGGCAGAAGGCGAGGATTTTTATTTTTGTTCATTCTTACGTTTTTCATATAGTTCTTTTCATTCTTTCTGTTATTAAATGATCACATAAAAAAAGGAAGATTGTTGAACAATAGTAACAGCTAACGAAGTGTGTATGATGAGGTGATGAAATGAGAGGATGGTCTAAGTTATTCTTCTGCATATGCTTGCTGTTTATGTTTCATTTCCCTGCTGAGGCTTATTCTGATAGCATTCCAAAGCAAGCAGTCCATATCAAACGTGCCGAAACGTTGAAGGGTTTAGTAAATCGTTCAACATTCATTGCGTATGGCTGGTTTGATACTTCACATCAGAAACGATCACTAAACAAATCAGTGCAAGGTGGGCGGCTTGTCAATTTTGTCCAACGATTTCATGTAGACAAATATATAAAGGGGACGAATGGTAAAATCATCAACGTGTTATCCACCGGAGTTGAGCCACTCCCTGCCCCTTTAAATCCAATCAACAAAGTTTACCCAGGGCCTATGGCGGAAGGGCGGTATGTTTGTTTTTTAAAACCTGTTGAAGGAACAGAATTTTATACCATTGTCGGGGGATGGCAAGGAGTTTATCCTGTTTATGAAGGAAAAATCATTTCGTTGGAAGACGGTTTTTCAGAGTTGAACCAGTTAACCCTCAGACAATTGGAAACAAAAATCAAATCGTACTAAATTCAATGACATTTGAAGGCAGGTATGTTCGCAATTAAAAAAATGCACGATGTCATATAAATTGAAACATCACTCCTCTTATTGGTATGATAAAAAAAAGAAAGAAGGAGCGAGTGATATGGAATTTAACTTTCCGTTTTTTATGAATGACATTGTCCAACAAGCACGTAAAGAAATAGTGGAAGCAGGATATGAGGAGTTGCGCACGCCACAGGAGGTAGATGAAGCATTTAGCCGGAAGGGAACAACGCTTGTCATGGTGAACTCTGTGTGCGGCTGCGCGGGAGGAATTGCTCGCCCAGCGGCGGCGCATGCTATTCACTATGATAAACGCCCAGATCATCTCGTGACTGTGTTTGCTGGTCAAGATAAGGAAGCGACGGCGAGAGCGCGTGAATATTTTGTTGGTTATCCGCCATCTTCTCCATCATTTGCTTTATTAAAGGATGGGAAGATTTGCACAATGATTGAACGTCATGAAATTGAAGGACATGAACCAATTGCCGTTGTTCAGAAGCTGCAAGCGGCCTTTGAACAGCATTGTGATGAAGTATAAAGAAGCGTATAACCAGATCTGCCCGTTGAAGACGAGCAGATCTTTTTTTGACAGTTGAATATTTTTTAAATATAAAAATAATTTTATATTTATAAAAACAGATTGCATATTTATGAAAACGATGTTATGATACAAATTGTTTTAATAACTTAAGAAAGACTAGTCTTATTACAAAAAATCATGAACTGCAGTTGAAGATGGGAGACGTCTGTCATTAGGTAATTTCTAAATATGGTTGTTATAAAAGTATATAAATATAATACCTTTTGAATGGGAAGAGAAGGAGCAAAGATCATGAAAAAATGGAGAGGACTTGTGTCGCTATTATTTTGTATTCTGTTCATTAGTTTGCTTTCTGGCTGCGGGGCGTCCGGATCATCTGCAGAAAAACAAAGCGAGTCAAATAAAAAAATATTGAAACTAGGCACCTCTGCTGATTATGCCCCTTTTGAGTATATGGATACAGCGAAAGGGGACGAGGTCATTGGTTTTGATATTGATTTAGCAAATATGATCGCCAAAGAGCTTGGATATGAAGTCCAAGTGGTGGATATGGATTTCAATGGCTTGATTCCAGCTTTGCAATCGGGTAAGGTTGATTTCGTTTTAGCGAGTATGACCCCTACGCCGGAGCGGAAAAAAAGTGTCGACTTTTCTGATGTGTATTATGTAGCGAAAAATATGATTGTTACAAAAAAAGAAAATGGGTTAAAGACAGTGGAGGACTTAAAAGGAAAAACGGTTGGAGTGCAAACAGCCTCCATTCAAGAGGGAGAGGCGAAAAAACTCGCAAAAACCATTGATATGAAGCTTGAAAGTCGCAATCGCATACCAGAGTTAATTCAAGAAATACAAGCTGGGCGTTTCGATGCGGCGATTATCGAAAATACCGTCGCCAAAGGGTATATAAAGAACAACGGTGGTAAGTTAATGGGGGCGACCATGCAGACGAGTGAGCAAGAAGCTGGCTCAGCCATTGCTTTCCCAAAAGGAAGCAAGCTAACGGACAAATTTAATCAAGTATTACAAGAAAAAATGAAGAACGGAGAAGTAGACAAACTTATTCAAAAATGGTTTGATCAGCAGTAACTAAATTTCGTGTTGGATCGGTATTTAGTTTGAAGAACGCAGATGAAACACATGGGCCGGCGAAATCAGAACGGCAAGAAAGCCAGTGATCGGAACGAATGGAGCGGGTTGGATAAAATCGAAACAGCAAACGAGGCCAAGCGCTGCTTACGGGCAAGCCTCGTTTTTTTACGGTTGATGATATATAAGGAAGGACGGGTTTGAGTGTGAGCTTAAATTTCTCTCAGTTTATCCCGACAATCCCTTTTATTTTACAAGGGATAGGGGTAACGTTAAAAATTGTGGCATCGGCAGCATTGTTGGGGTTTGCTTTCGGAATTGTTTTAGCTTTATTTAAAATCGGCAGAATCAAGCTGTTAACGTGGCTGGCAGATCTTTATACTTCCATTTTTCGCGGAACGCCGCTTGTATTGCAGCTGATGATTATTTATTTTGGCATGCCGCAAATGATCGGCTTTGAAATTGAAGCCTTTCCGGCCGCCGTGATTGCTTTTGGCTTAAACTCTGCTGCTTATATTTCTGAAATCATTCGCGCCGGCATTTTAGCGGTTGATAGCGGCCAGAGAGAGGCGGCCATGGCATTGGGCGTTCCCTATCCCCTAATGATGCGAAATATCATTTTGCCTCAAGCGTTTAAACATATTTTGCCGGCGTTAATGAACGAGTTTATTACATTGACAAAAGAATCGGCAGTTGTAACGGTCATTGGTGCGATGGATATTATGCGGCGCGCCTATATCGTTGGGGGAGACAAATATGCGTTTTTTGAACCGTTGCTGATTGCGGGAATAATTTATTACATTTTAGTGATGATTCTCACAATGCTTGGCAAAGTGATCGAGGGGAGAATGAGAAAAAGTGATTAAAGTCGTAGACCTTCATAAATCATTTGGCAAGTTGGACGTATTAAAGGGAATTACAGTAACGATCGAACAAGGAGAAGTAGTAGCCATTATCGGACCATCCGGCTCTGGAAAATCCACGTTTTTGCGTTGTTTAAATTTGCTGGAACAGCCGACACGCGGACAAATTTGGATCGGATCGCAAGAAATTACGAATCGTCAAACAGATATGATGAAAGTGCGGGAAAAAGTCGGGATGGTTTTTCAGCATTTTCATCTGTTTCCTCACATGACGGTCTTAGAGAACGTAACATATGCTCCAATCAAGGTAAAAGGGATGGCAAAAAGCGATGCAGAGACCCAAGGAATGGAGCTGCTTGGGAAGGTAGGCTTAGTGTCCAAGGCAAATGAGTACCCCAGTCGTTTATCTGGAGGGCAAAAACAGCGTGTGGCCATTGCTCGGGCGCTTGCGATGTCGCCTGAAATCATGTTATTTGATGAACCGACCTCAGCACTTGATCCAGAGATGGTGAAAGAAGTACTTGAGGTGATGAAGTCGCTTGCTTATACCGGCATGACGATGGCCGTTGTGACGCATGAAATGGGTTTTGCCCGCGAAGTGGCTGACCGCGTGCTTTTTTTAGACGGCGGCCAGCTTATTGAGGATGCACCGCCAAATGAGTTTTTTGCCTCGCCAAAAAGCAAGAGGGCTCAAGAATTTCTCGAAAAGGTGCTATAATAAAAAGGTGATCGCCGATCATCTTTTTATTTTTTTTGCAGATAGAAGGAGTATGGATCGTGAAGCAAGCGAGCCGAGAGCGTTCCGTTTGCAAATATCCCTTTCTTTTTGAATCGGAGTTGGTGATGTTTGGATAGAGAATGATTCGAGAAAATTTGTATATCAGGTGTATTGATTATCTAATAAAAACCAATTGACACTGCTTGTGTCTAGCTCAATCATTCCATCTTTTTAGTAAAATAATGGCTCATCAACAATTGTGTTTGTATAGCAATGCAAAGATGGAATGAACGGAAATCCACCGTCGGAAGAGTTCAGGGATCTGCCTTTTCGTCTACCTGACCAGCGAAATCAGATCAGCGCTTGCGCATGCGAGAACAGATGTTAATGCCTCAAGCTTCTATATGATGAAGTGGTTAGCATCATGACATTCACAGGGGGTGTATAGGCTGAAAATAGGATATCGCACCATTAAAACAGCGATCGGCACAACCGCTTCTATTAGTTTAGCTCAGTATTTTGGATTGCATAACTTTGTATCAGCCGGAATTATTACACTTTTATGCATTCAGGTGACGAAAAAGAAATCGCTGCAAACCGCGTGGGCCCGCTTTGCTGCTTGCATGGTAGCTATCGTGTTTTCCTTTATTTTTTTTAAAGGAATTGCTTATCATCCTGTCTCGATTGGATTGCTGCTGCTCTTTTTTATTCCGGCGACGGTTAGGCTGAAGATCACGGAAGGGATTGCGACAAGCTCTGTTATCATTCTTCATTTTTATGCGGCCAAACAATTTACCGTGCAGATTGTCATCAATGAGGTACTGTTGGTTGTGATCGGAATTGGCGTGGCTCTTATTGTCAATATGTATATGCCTAGCATCGAGAAGAAATTGAAGGAGTACCAGCGCATCATTGAAGACTTATTTCGCATTATTTTGAAGGAAGTTGTGAAGTATTTGCAGACGAACGAGAGCAGCTGGGACGGGAAAGAGCTTATGCTGGCAGCAGATTTTTTACAGGAAGCGAAAATAGCGGCTTTGCACAATCTCCAAAACCATTTTTTAAGGAATGAAACAGGATATTATCACTATTTTCGAATGCGGGAAAAACAGTTTGAAATTATCGAGCGGTTGCTTCCGCTTGTGACGTCGCTTACATATACAGTGGAGCAGCGAAAAGTCGTTGCTGATTTTATTGATGAGCTGAGCGATGCCATTCATCCAGGCAATACAGCTGATCGTTTTTTGCAAAAGCTTCATGATATGAAAAAGCGATTTGAGGCAATGGAGCTTCCGAAAACGCGCGAAGAGTTTGAAGAGCGAGCGGCATTGCTTCACCTAGTGAAGGAATTGGAGCAATATTTAATCATTAAAAGCCAGTTTCATCCTGACAAATAAATCATGAATGGGGTTTTCCTTTTTGCTTCAAAATATAAGAAAAAGCAAAGGGTGAAATTATATGCGGCTACTTATGGCGATTATGCTATCCTGCTCATTGCTGTGGCCGACGACATCATCAGCATCATCAGCCACCCAGCCTTTTATTATTATTAACAAGGCGACGAATCAGCTTGCTTTTATTCGAGGAGGAAGAATTGAGGCGGTTTATCCTGTGGCAACAGGTGTCACAACAGCTTTAACACCTGAAGGGCTGTTTACAGTGAAGGTAAAAGCGAAAAATCCATATTACCGAAAGAAGAGTATTCCCGGAGGTGCTCCAAGCAATCCGCTTGGAACAAGATGGATCGGCTTTGATGCACAAGGAACCGATGGACGAATCTATGGAATCCACGGCACAAACAATTCACAGTCGATTGGCCGTTATGTTACGCAAGGGTGTGTGCGCATGCACAATCGGGATGTGGAAACGCTATATGAAAAAATTCCAGAAGGAACCAAGGTGTTCATTGTTCGCAGCAATGAATCGTTTGCCGTGCTAGCTAGACAGCAGGGAGCGATGCGATAAAAGAAAGACGGGCGACTTTGATGAAAAAGTCGCCTCTCTTATTAATACCACATACCAACGCCTGCTAAAATAGTTGTTAACAGCATGGTAATAAGCATTAAGTATACGACAATCTTTTGCGTTTTTTTGCGGGACATGAGATTTCCTCCCTATCTAAACATATTGCCATTTATCATTGTACCGCCATTTTAAATCGTGAACAAGCAAAAAAATAGGTCGCTCTAAAACGTGTTAGCAGGATTTTTTGTCGAAAGGTCGAATATAAATCATGTTTATGAATATTCACAGCAAAGGGGATTAGACGGATGAACGTAAAGAAAATCGACCATATCGGCATCGCGGTTTCGTCGATTGAGAAAGCGCTGCCATTTTATGTCGATACGCTGCAGCTGCCGCTGGTTGGAATCGAGGAAGTGGAATCGGAAAAGGTAAAAGTAGCGTTTTTAAAGCTGGGAGAAGCAAAGATTGAACTATTAGAACCGACGGCCCCGGATAGCGCTGTTGCCGCATTTATTGAAAAGCGGGGAGAAGGAATTCATCACATTGCGCTCGGTGTCGACGACATTCAAGCTCGTATTGACGAATTAAAAACAAAGGGAATTCGCATGATTCAAGATAAACCGAAAACCGGGGCTGGGGGAGCGCTTGTGGCATTTATGCATCCGAAATCGGCCCACGGCGTGTTATACGAGCTTTGCGAAAAAACAAATGCGGGAGGTCATCAAGAATGACAGACATGTATGACAAAATTAATGAGCTCTATGACCGACGCCGAGAAATTGAATTGGGCGGCGGGGATGATAAAATTGAGAAGCAGCATGCAAAAGGAAAGCTTACTGCCCGCGAGCGCATTGATTTGCTTTTAGACGAGGGGACGTTTGTCGAATTAAATCCATTTATGGAGCATCGCTGTACCGATTTTGGGCTTGAAGGAAAAAAAGGACCTGGGGATGGCGTTGTAACTGGATATGGGAAAATGAATGGAAGAACCGTATTCGTCTTTTCACAAGATTTTACAGTTTTTGGCGGTGCACTGGGAGAAATGCATGCTAAAAAAATCACGAATATTATGGATTTGGCGGCGAAAACGGGAGCGCCTGTCATCGGGCTAAATGATTCAGGAGGCGCTCGCATTCAAGAAGGCGTTTTATCACTTGATGGATATGGGCATATTTTTTACCGAAATGCCATTTACTCTGGAGTGATTCCGCAAATTTCTGTGATTATGGGACCTTGTGCGGGCGGTGCCGTTTATTCGCCGGCGATTACAGACTTTGTTTTCATGGTGGAAAAAACGAGTCAGATGTTTATCACTGGCCCAAAAGTCATTGAAACAGTGACGGGCGAAAAAATCAGCGCTGAGGATTTGGGAGGAGCCCGTGTACATAACACAATCAGCGGTAATGCGCATTTTTCTGGAAAGTCGGAGGAAGAAGTGCTAGAGGAAGTGCGTCGGCTGTTAAGCTATCTTCCGCAAAATTGTCAGGAAAAACCGCCGGCTAGCTCTGTCCCAGACGATGATGATGATCGGCCAGACTTAGCTGACGCGATTCCAGTGGATGCGGTACGTCCGTACGATGTGCGCAATGTGGTGCTTCAGGTCGTCGATGAAGGCTCATTTATGGAAGTGCATAAAGACTTTGCTAAAAATATTGTCGTTGGTTTTGCTCGCATTAAAGGAGAAGTGGTTGGGCTTGTGTGCAACCAGCCGAAATTTATGGCCGGCGGTCTTGATATCGATTCGTCTGATAAAGCCTCCCGCTTTATTCGTTTTTGTGATTCATTCAATATCCCGATTATTACATTTGAAGATGTGACCGGCTTCTTTCCGGGGGTTAAACAGGAGCATGGCGGCATCATTCGCCACGGAGCGAAAATTTTATACGCCTACTCTGAAGCGACGGTTCCAAAAATCACTGTCATTTTGCGCAAAGCGTACGGCGGCGCATACGTGGCACTAAATAGCAAAGCGATTGGGGCGGATGTTGTATACGCTTGGCCGAACGCAGAAATTGCTGTCATGGGACCTCAAGGAGCCGCTAATATCATCTTCGCCGGCGAAATTGAGAAAAGCGCAAATCCAGAAGAAACGCGAGCACAAAAAATTGAGGAGTATCGCAATAAATTCGCAAATCCATATGTCGCCGCCAAATACGGAATGGTGGATGATGTGATTGATCCACGCGATACAAGAGTGAAGCTGATTCAAGCACTCGACATGCTCCGTCATAAGCAGGAGGAGCGTCCGCAGAAAAAACACGGAAACATTCCATTATAATTTGTGTAACACTGAGCGGTCGCTCAGAGAGGAGACAAAGTCCATTTGGGCTTTGTCTCCTGTTATTTTCCATATCGGACTAGAACGGAAAAGGAACATAGACGAGCGAAGCCACAAATCAAATAAAAACGTTGATGAGCGAACGAGCGCGGCTAATGACAGGGGATGAAAGCGTTTGTCAATAGTTTGGGCGAACAGGCTGCAGCCTGTTCGCCCTTTCTTATGAAAACCAAGCGTGTAATTTTGGAATGCGTCGAATGATCAACCAATCAAGAATAAGAGCGGCTGCTAATGAAAGAGCAACCAAAGGCATCGCAATTCCGAGGATCACGATGAGCGCTGTTACTACGCGCATGGCTTTTTTATTTTGTGGTGCCGGAGGCGTTCCTAATTTTCCTTGCGGCCGGCGCTTCCACCACATGACTACACCGCTATAAGCAATGAAGATGAGCCCAAGACAGGCAATCAGTCCTAATATTTGATTAAATAACCCAAAGTAGCGTCCTTCATGAAGAGCAATGCCAATTTCAATCCATTTAGCCATCCATCCATAATCTTTGAACCGTAAATCGGCTAGCACATTTCCGCTGTATTGGTCGATATGCAATGTGGCTTGATCCTGCGGAAGTGTGGGGAATACAGAAACCGTATATACGCCTTTTTCTCCTTCCGGAAAATTCACTTCAAATCCAGGATGTACATTTCTCTCTTTGGCAATTTCAATGATTTTTTCAACAGGAAGTGCCGTCGGTCCATTTTCTTGGGATTGCGGAACGGGCATATTTTCAGCTGCCCAAGGCACTTTGGCTACTGATTTCGTCGGTATGGAGGATTCTGGAATGTTACCATCCCATAAACCAGAAGGATATCCAGATTGTGTAGCTGTTGCTATGCGATTAATTTTGTCTCCCATAAACCCAGCCCAAGGCAATCCTGTTATGATAAGCAATAAAATGAAGGCAGAAAGCCAAATCGCTACGATGGAGTGGAGATCTTTCCACATTGCGCGTTTTCCGGCATGCAGGCGAATTTTGATCACTCCATATAAAGAACGGTTACGAGGCCACCATAAATAGAGGCCGGTGACTAATAGAATAATAGCCCAGCATGCAGCCAATTCAACTAAACGATCTCCGATGGTACCAGCCATGATCTCTCCGTGAAGCTTGACCACGATATTCATCAGCCTGGATTCATCTGCTAGCTTCCCTAAAATGTTCCCGTTATACGGATTGATAAAAACGGTATAGGCTTTGTTGTTCCAAACGATCCCCACTTCTGTGGAACGGTTTGCCGCATCACTTGGTTTGTAGCGTGTAATGGTGGCGCTCGGATATCGGTGTTTGACATTTGCGATTAATTCGCTTGGTGTCAGTTCCTGAGTTTCTTTTGGGATGTAATAGTAATTTTTATATAAAACGGATTCTATTTGTGGTTTAAACAAGTAAATGGCCCCTGTAATGGCCAAAAGGATGAGAAGTGGTGCAAAGATCATTCCCGCATAAAAATGCCAGCGCCATATGGATTTGTATACATCTTTTGATGACAAGAAGGTTTTCATGATATGAATCTCCTTTTCAGCATGATATGAAAAATTTATTGGCCAGTGGAATCATAACAGCTAGTTGTGATAAAAAAGTGAAGCTTCTATGAAGTTTTAATATGCCTATTGAGAAGCCGCTCACTTTGAAACGACGTATAGCTGGGAGAGCGGTTCATCGTTTGAAGTGGGCATAATAGAAAGGATGTGACGATTATATGACATTGATGAAACAATGGTGTATAATTTTTCTATAATAATGATTTTTACATACTAGTGCAGGGGGCTTGTTAGATGATTAATGAACAACGTTTAGTGGATGAGTTTTTAGAGCTTGTTCAAATTGATTCAGAGACAAAATATGAAGGAGAAATCGCCAAAGTATTAAAACAAAAATTTGAAGCGCTTGGACTTCATGTGATCGAAGATGATACGACAGGTCAAACAGGACACGGGGCCGGAAATTTAATTTGTACGCTTGAAGCCACAAAAGAAGGGGTGGACCCTATTTACTTTACATCCCACATGGATACCGTCGTTCCGGGAAAAGGAGTGAAGCCTTCGATTCAGGATGGCTATGTTGTAACAGACGGCACGACCATTTTAGGCGCCGACGATAAAGCAGGGCTTGCGGCAATGTTTGAAGCGATCCGTGTCCTTAAAGAGCAAAATATGGCACACGGAACCGTTCAATTTATTATTACGGTTGGTGAGGAATCTGGTCTTGTTGGCGCGAAAGCCCTTGATCCATCTCTGATTTCGGCTAAATTCGGCTATGCATTGGACAGCGACGGAAAAGTAGGAAATATCGTGGTTGCTGCGCCGACACAGGCAAAATTAAACGTGGTGATTCATGGAAAAACAGCGCATGCGGGGGTGGCACCTGAGCGCGGGGTATCGGCGATCACCATCGCATCGAAGGCCATTGCCCAAATGCCGCTTGGCCGCATTGATGAAGAAACGACAGCGAATATCGGCCGCTTTGAAGGCGGAACACAAACGAATATCGTCTGCGATCGCGTTGATATTTTAGCAGAAGCGCGCTCGCTCGTGCCAGAAAAAATGGAAGCACAAGTGGCGAAGATGAAAGAGGCGTTTGAACGGGTAGCAGAGGAAATGGGAGGACGTGCACATGTCCAAGTAGAAGTCATGTATCCGGGCTTCAAGTTCGGCGACGGGGATCATGTGGTAGAAATAGCGAAACGTGCTGCCGCTAAAATTGGTCGTTCGTGCGAGCTTTTGCACAGCGGAGGAGGCAGCGATGCCAATGTAATTGCTGGCTTCGGCATTCCAACCGTGAACTTAGCTGTAGGGTATGAAGATATTCACACCACAAATGAGAAGATGCCAATTGAAGAGCTTGTAAAAACGGCGGAAATGGTCATTGCGATTATCGAAGAAGTAGCGAAATAAGAAAGACGGGGTGTCTTAGAAGACAGTTGGGTTTAAGGCACCCTTTTATGTTACATGGGATTATGATTGGGCGTACCACTCGTTTTGTCCGCCTCATTTATGCAATAGATATACTAGGATAGTAACATGACCAAATGCCTTTTGCCTCATTTTATTGAACGAATGCAATTAAATATGGATAAGAGTTGCGGCTAGAGGAAAGCATACAGATGATGAAGAATACAAGCGAGCGATCATTTCTATGCTATCCGTTTTCAGCTTATATTTATTTTGCGAACAGCAGTTAGAGCATATGAGAATAAACAACAAAGACTTAGATAGAAAATTTTGATATTCAGCAGAGGCTGGAGTATGATGAATATATAGTGTTTGTTGGGGAGAGAATGGAAGATGAATAAAGTAGTTGTATTTCAGCTCGGGAACGAGCAATATGCGATTCCGATCGAGCAAGTCGTTTCCATCGAAAAGATGGCGGCACCAACTGTGATTCCGCAAATGCCTGATTATATGCTTGGGGTTGTGCGCATTCGCGGTGAATTAGTGCCGGTGCTTGATATGGTGAAAATTTTATATCGTCATTCATACATCCAAACGGAGAAAACAAGATTGATTGTTGTCCAGGCGGAAGATTTGGTCGTGGCGTTTATTGCCGACGATGCGAAAGAAATCCTTGATATTCCTAGCGAAGCAATGAAGCAGTTAAATATGCTCGCCTACCGGCAAACACCTTATTTTCTTGGAGTGGCCAATTTGCCGGAGCGATTGATCACTCTCATTGATGCCAACCGCCTGTTTGAGAGTCTAGAAGGAATGCAGGTGATTAAGGAGCGCATAAAAGAGAATCAATCATGAAAATCGCGCGGGCTGGATTGATGTGCTTCTTTCATTATCAGCGGCAATGCATTTCGAGAAATTTCAACTTGTTTTTTGTCATATAGACGTCCATGATAAACGATTTTTTCACTATTGGAAAGGTGAAAATGGTGCTTTGGCGTGACAAAGGCAAGTCACCGAACTTGCTTCTGATCGTCAAAAAAATGGAATGCTGCTTTCAATAAGCTCAGTCTTCTAGTTGCTATAATAGTGAAGATCGCGCATTCAGATGGCTGGCCAATGTAAGTGATACGTTTTTGGTTGGACAAATTTCTCGCTGTGTGCTAGAATCACATAGAATGTTTTTAACCTTACTCCAAAAGAAGTCTCCCACTTCTAAACATGGAGGCGTGCCAGCACCAGTGAAAGTGGGAGAGGGATCGCCAACGGATAGGATCCTCTATCGTTCAAACGGACCCCTTCGGAACGAAGGGAAGCGTAAAGGGTTCTTGTGTGTGGCTTGCCGTTCAGCGAACATGCATAAGTTGTTTGAAGCCCCCACCTCTAAGTGAAGCGTAGGTGAAGGGGAAGTTCACGAAATATAAAATATAAAAAGTTTTCTAGGGTTCCGTGGCTGTTTAGCAGCCAGACTGTGACCGAGAGAAAACGCACAAGCCGCGCTTGTGTACACGGAGGGATAAAAGCCCGGGAGGAATGTCTTGTAGAGAGATATTTCTTTCGAGGCTTTTTATTTTTTTCTTACTAAACCATATAGAGATGTAGCTTGGCACATGGACATTTGTATTCCGAAGGCTGAAACCGTAGGTTTTTACAGATTTTTAAGTTGTATTGATATAAACAGAAGGAGGATTTAGATGATGGCGTGGGTATATTTAATCATTGCTGGCCTATTTGAAATTGTGTGGGCGATCGCTTTAAAATATACATTTGGGTTTACGAGGATGATTCCATCTATCATCACCATTGCTGGAATGCTTGTCAGCTTTTATTTTTTGTCGCTTGGAATCAAAATATTGCCGATTGGCACGGCCTATGCAGTATGGACTGGAATTGGAGCGGCAGGAACGGTGATAGCCGGCATTTTGTTTTTTAATGAACCAATTACGATTTTAAGAGTGTTTTTTTTGCTGTTACTTTTAGTTGGACTTATTGGTTTGAAATTTACATCTGGACATTAAGAAGTATGGCGTTTATGTTTACTTATCATCAAACTTCGTTTTTTCTATGGAGCTTATGTTGTTTTTCGAAGGACCTTTTCGTCACGTATCCACGTGACGAAAAGGTGAATCACGAGACTCTTCTGACCGCAGAGTTTCATAGGCACCATTCGTTCTAACGTTAACCTATCCACCGAGAAGTTTTCCTTCCCTTACCGAAGTGTAGATAGGAAACGGATAGTCCCTCTCTTTGAAATTTAACATAATAAAGAGACTTAAAGGATGATCAACTGTGTTACCTTCGATTTACATTGCTAAAAGGGGCATTTTTTTAATATTTCCTTTGACAAGCTTTAATTCTTTGCCGTCGATAATTAAATCGATCATTAACCCTTGGCACACATCATGAGCGTTCTTTTTATAGTTGGATTGCAAATATTGTACACGATACCATTTTCCTTGGTATTCAAAGTACATAAAACGCCCGCGAGTGAAATCAATCCAAAATTTTGTTTGTTCTCCGTTTAGCCTCTTGATGACATATCCCCATGATCTTCCTTGTTGAGACATGGCCATTTTCGGTTTGGAAGTATTGATTGCTTGATAATATAGCTTGTTGTGAAGGTCATAAAGCATCATGATTGCGAGCGCCTCCTTTTTTTCCGTTTTGTTACTATTATAGACAAGTTATGAGAATATTAGACTAGTTTTTATATACGGAAACTTGCAGTAGACGATCGGAGAGATTGTTCAAAATGCAGAGTGCAACCTGTCACGATTCGAGCCGTTCGCTATATGGTGTGGATGGAGAATGGGATAAGAGAAAGAAAACATGGATATGGGTTTTTGCCTATACATTTTTTTCCTCCGCACATATCCTATATAGCTAAATGGCGAAAAATAATAGAAATGACATTAGGAGGAATTTTATTATGATTATGGATGAAAGACAACAATGGCCATATGGATCATATCCAGGATATGGAGGAGGATATTACCCGCACTATCCGCATGGACACCATTATCCACATTATCCGTACCACCATCATCATTACCCGTATTATCCATCTTATCCGCACTATCCATATAGAGGATACTAAAAACGGTAAAGAAAAAGAGCCCAAAAAATTCGGGCTCTTTTCCTATTAGGCATAGATTCATCACTTGGTTCAATGATCAGGGTTTGTTCGATTCGTGACAAGGCAAGTCATCCATCTTGGATTTTTACAGCCATCGTTTGTTCCCTTTTTCCGTTATCTTTATATAAAAGCGTAAAAAATGCATTCACAAAACTTGAATGAGAAAATGGACTGTGGTATGTTCTTTCATGAACAATTAAAAATAGAAAGGAACGTTTTACGATGGCAAAGCAGCAAATTGGTGTCATTGGTCTAGCGGTAATGGGGAAAAACCTGGCCTTGAATATTGAAAGCCGCGGATATTCAGTGGCTGTGTACAACCGTTCACCGGAAAAAACGGATAAGTTTCTAAAGGAAGCCAAAGGAAAAAATGTAGTTGGTACATATAGTGTTGAAGAATTTGTTCAATCTCTTGAAAAACCGCGTAAAATTTTGCTAATGGTCAAGGCGGGAGCAGCGACAGATGCCACGATTGAGCAGTTGAAGCCACACTTAGAAAAAGGAGATATTTTAATTGACGGCGGCAATACGTATTTTAAAGACACACAGCGCCGCAATCAAGAACTGGCTGAACTTGGCATTCATTTTATCGGAACAGGCGTCTCTGGAGGAGAAGAAGGAGCATTAAAAGGTCCTTCCATTATGCCAGGAGGGCAACAGGAAGCGCATGAGCTTGTACGTCCGATTTTTGAAGCGATTGCGGCTAAAGTGAATGGAGAGCCATGCACCACCTATATCGGTCCAGATGGTGCGGGACATTATGTGAAAATGGTGCATAATGGCATTGAATACGGTGACATGCAGTTGATTGCGGAAGCCTACTTTTTATTAAAGAGTGTGCTTGGCTTGAGCGCTCAAGAACTGCATGAAGTGTTTGCCGAATGGAACAAAGGTGAATTGGACAGCTATTTAATTGAGATCACGGCCGATATTTTTACGAAAATAGATGAAGAAACAGGTAAACCGCTCGTGGATGTGATTTTGGATAAAGCTGGTCAAAAAGGAACAGGAAAATGGACAAGTCAAAATGCGCTTGACTTGGGCGTTCCGCTTCCAATCATCACGGAGTCGGTATTTGCCCGCTTTATTTCAGCGATGAAAGAAGAGCGTGTGAAGGCGAGCCAGCTTCTTTCCGGTCCTTCTGTCGCTTTGTATGAAGGAGATCGAAAGCATTTTATCGAAGCGGTACGGCGTGCGCTTTATATGAGCAAAATTTGTTCATATGCGCAAGGATTCGCGCAAATGAAAGCCGCATCAGAAGAGTACAACTGGAATTTGCAATATGGCAACATTGCGATGATTTTCCGCGGCGGCTGCATTATTCGCGCACAATTTTTACAGAAAATTAAAGATGCGTACGATCGTGATCCACAATTGCCTAACTTATTGCTTGATCCGTATTTTAAAGAAATCGTCGAAAGCTATCAACAAGCGCTGCGCGAGATTGTTGCGACGGCAGCCATGCGCGGGATTCCTGTACCGGCGTTTGCGAGCGCTCTTGCTTACTATGATAGCTATCGGCTGGAGACGCTGCCTGCTAACTTGATTCAAGCACAGCGCGACTATTTCGGTGCTCATACCTATGAACGCATTGATAAAGAAGGAATTTTCCATACGGAATGGTTGAAGTAAACGAAAAACCCTTAGGGCAATTTGCCTTAGGGGATTTTTGATGGCAAATATATTTATCTTAATATTATTAATTTTTTGAATAAATAATTGACATGTTTTTTAAAAATTTTTATAATGCTCCTAAATCCGTAACGAGTCCACTTTGACTGTACTTCGTTTAATTTTATGTCTACCACTTTCCACAAGTATTGTTTGACCACTAATCAAGATTCATAGGAGAAAGCAAGCACTCGACAAGGACAAGCTCATCACTTGGAGTATCTGCTTCATCATAAAGTGAACGGGGAAGTCTTCCGTGATACCCACCTATTTGAAGAAGATTCATAAAAGCCAACTGCACTGTATCAATGGTTTACGAGAATTGTAAAGATGGTTCGTCACAGATTTAGATGCTCACTTGAGTAAATACATTTTTAGCATAATCCACTGAGAAATCTTTCACCTCTAAGTGAAGTGTAGGTGGGAGAGGGTTCGTCCTCATCCAATTCGCAGAGATCCAGAGTGCATTGCATACCATTCCACTCACTTCAGTAAAAAATACCTAGCAGTGACTGCGAAGCGCACCGTGGTCTATTATATATAAACAAAAATGGGAGTGTATGTATGAAATGTTGTCGAAAAAAATTTTTTTGCCCCCCCTGAGATGCCAAGGGACTTTGATAGACCAACATTTCTAGAGGGAGGTTCATTTTTATTGATAAGGAGGTATAAAATGGCTAAGTTCATTAAAAAAATAGTAAGTGTAATCGTACTGTTTGTTACTTTTTCTATGCTGGTTCCGATACTCTCTTTTGCTGCCTATACTAATAATGATGCGTTTTTCAAAAGTGGATTGCCAAAATATGTTGTTGGTGATTGTTATGTATTCGTTTCTGATTCTGTTTCAAACTATGGTTATAGTACCTATGTATCTAATGCTAAAAGTGGATGGGGAGGAATATCAAATGCAGATGTAGACTTTTGGCCTGCTGGTAGTGCAACAGACGCTGATATTAGGGTTTATGCTGGAAACTACGGATTGGACTATGCCGGTCTTGCACAACCTTACCAAGGCGACTCTTTGGTAACAGATCCAGATGCAACAACTACCAATTGGTCATTCGTGAAAATCTACTTAAATGATTATTATATGGATTATTATAACTATACAAATGCGAATAGAAATAAAACAACAATACATGAGTTTGGACATGCGCTAGGCTTGCGTCACCAACCTAGTGGTACAATCTCAATCATGGTTCAAGGTAAATTATCTTATAGTGGTCCTCAAGAATTAGATAAATCCAATATAGCCTATAAATATTAGTAAAAGAAATTTCTGGAGGGGGGTATACGTATACTAATGAAGAAAAAACAGTTTATTTTTGGGTTTGTTCTGTTACTTGTGACAATAGCTGTGATGATAAGTTATTGGCATTTTTCAAGTGTAACTTACAATAATCAGAGTTCACAAACTAAAGTTGCCGTTTTAGATGCTGACTATGATTTGATGGATGACATTAATGAAGTAGATAGAAATGCTACTCTTATAGTAAAAGGTAAGTTTATAGGAAATCGAACTTTGAAAGAATGGGTTGATGAACCAACTAATACAGTAACTGCAACTGCTTCTAAATCTGAAATTCGAGTAGAGAAAGTTTTAAAAGGAGAATTGAAAAAGAAAGAAATTGCAGTTTATGAACCAGCATACTTTATGAATGATACTTTTGTAAGTATTGAAGGGTATAATTTGATGCAAGAAAGACATAATTATTTATTGTTTCTAAAACCAATGATTGATGATGACACATATGTTATTGTTGGGATGTACCAAGGAAAGTATGACTTAGACTCACCTGATCCTGTAAAGCGTATTTCAAGTATTAAAGAATATAAGAACTTAAAGGATATTGAATATTTCGGTGATCATATTGAGGAATTTAACAAACTCAAAAAACAAGTAAAAGAAAAATATCAACTTAATTAAAACACGATAACTATTCAGATTATTGTTGAATAGTTTTTGAGCTCCTTACATAATTTGTAAAGGAAGAGTAGCTATCTGTTATAAGTTAAGTAAAGTGAAAATGTAGCAGCAGTTGATGGAGGAAGTGGACATGCTCTTGTGGAGCAAAAACTATTTGGAAAAGTAGAAGTATCAAGAGTAGGATTTCGTAGCAAGCTGACTAATTACGAAAATATAGAACTGAACAATTTTATGAGGAAAATGTTAATTAGTGAGTAAGTAATATCGTGTTGAAATCATTACAGAACGAAAGCAGGCAAAAAGTAAAGTTAAATGATGAAAAGTGCATTTTGAATTAATGGAGACCGATAAAAAATGTACGGCTGTATTAAAAATGTTTGATATGAACCATCAAGAATTAAAAAACGTAAAATGATATAAATTATTGATTTTATTTTATGGATAGATTTTGTCCCCCTCACTGCATGATGAGGGGGGGTGTTTTATTGCTCAAACAAAAGAACACGTGCTGGCGCGGCATCGGTACCGACAAGTTTTAATGGGGCAGCGACCATCCAATATTCTCCGGATGGCACGTCTTTTAAACGCAGCCCTTCAATGACGATAATGCCGTGGCCGAATAATGTTTTATGAGTTGGATGTCCCGGTTGGCTGCGTTCAATGCCAAGGGCATCAATGCCAACGCCGCGAATCTGTTTTTCTGCCAAGTATTTCGCGGCATCTTCAGCTACATAAATAAACTCGAAATGGAACGCCTCTTCTAACGAATTTTTGGTTTTGAACAAGATGAAATCATTCTTTTGGATATCAAGCGCCATTAGATCTTCTTTTGAAATTTTATCTGTTACATGTGTAAGATCAAACAATTTGCATGCTCCTACTAGCTTTTCTAGCGGAATCGTTTCAAATGTTTCCCCATTTTTAACCATATGGAGCGGCGCATCGATATGAGTTCCTGTGTGTAAATCCATGTCAATCCGTGATTCGGTTACATAATCGTTCGTTACCGTCATCAGCTTCGGCTGTTTTTCAGGCTTGTTTTTATAGACGGGCATTCCCTCAAAAATCGGGGCTGTTACATCATACATTTTCATGGCGTTTCTCCTTTCATTCGACATTACTGTCCATTATAATGGATGGACCACCAATGGAATCCGTCTTTTTGCAGCAGCTCATCGGCCGTTTTTGGTCCCATTGATCCTGCTTCATAGTTTGGAAAATCAGCTGCTTTTGTGTTTGTCCATACTTCAGCAATCGGATCAATAAAGCTCCAAGATGCCGCTACTTCATCCCAATGAGTAAAATTAGTGGCATCGCCGCGCATGCAATCATAAAGCAACTTCTCATATGCTTCAGGAGTATTAATGCCGTCGATGCAGTTGTAGCAATAATCAAGCTTAATTGGCGTCGTCTTCATACTTTCGCCGCTTTTTTTAGCATTTAAATGCAGCGTAATGCCCTCATCTGGCTGGATATGAATGACAAGCAAGTTTGGATGAACATTTTCACTTGTACGATAGTATAGGTTCATGGGCACATCTTTAAATTGGACTACGATTTTCGTTGATTTTTCTTTCATTCGCTTACCTGTGCGAATATAAAACGGCACGCCCGCCCAACGAAAATTATCGATCATTAATTTGCCAGCGACAAATGTCTCTGTATTGGAATCTGGATCCACATTGTGTTCTTCACGATAGCCGATCACTTCTTTTTCCCGAATGATTCCTCGTCCATATTGCCCGCGAACGAAATACTGTCCGACTTCGTCATGTGAGATAGGGCGAAGGGCACGAAGCACCTTTACTTTTTCACTGCGAATATCATCGGTTGTTAATTTGATTGGCGGTTCCATGGCCAGCAAAGCGACCATTTGCAGCATATGGTTTTGAACCATGTCCTTCAGCGCTCCTGAATGATCGTAATAGCGGCCGCGATCTTCCACTCCTAGCGTCTCGCTAGACGTAATTTGAATATTGGCGATAAATCGGTTGTTCCAAAGCGGTTCGAAAATGGCATTAGCAAAACGGATGACTTCAATATTTTGGACCATTTCTTTGCCTAAGTAATGGTCGATACGGAAAATCTCTTTTTCTGAAAACGCCTTGCGGATTTCCTTATTTAGATGCTGGGCGCTTTTTAAATCATGGCCAAACGGTTTTTCGATCACGAGCCGTTTCCATCCGTTTACATTTGTCAATCCTTCTGATTTCAGATGGGCTGTAATGGTGCCGAAAAACTCTGGTGCCATGGCTAAATAAAAAATGCGGTTACCTTCGATGTTGTATGTATTGTCCAAGCGTTCAAGCAGCTGCTTGAGTTCTTGATAGGAAGCGGTGTTCGTTACATCAAGAGAATGATAATAAAAATGTGAAATAAAGGCTTCATCAAGAAACTGCTGTTTCGTAGAGTGTTCAATGGCTTCGCTTACATAATGACGAAAGGCGTCATTTGATAGTGAACGACGAGCGACACCGACAACAGCAAATTCTTCTGATAATTTTCCTTTTTGATACAGACTATAAATCGAAGGAAATAGTTTGCGCTTTGCCAAATCCCCTGTAGCGCCGAAGATAACGATCAGTGACTTTGGATTCACGTTGCTCACGATATGTACCTCGCTTTAGCTAAAATTGTCTCTTCAAATATTTAATTGTAGAGATTTCTGTTGCTGAACGCAAACATTTTCGACCTGAAAGGGAAAACAGTGTTGAATTGCTGCTTAAACATTGATACGCTAACAACAGACACATAAAGGAGAGGTGGGCTCATTGGAATTATCATTTTTAGGAACGGGATCAGGTGTTCCATCGAAAGGCCGAAATGTGTCGGCATTAGCTTTACAGCTGCTTGAAGAAAGAGGAGCGACATGGCTGTTTGACTGTGGTGAAGCAACACAGCATCAAATTTTACATACATCTATACGCCCAAGGAGAATTGAAAAAATTTTTATTACCCATCTTCACGGCGACCATATTTTCGGATTGCCGGGCTTGCTTGGAAGCCGCTCGTTTCAAGGCGGAGACACACCGCTTACCGTTTATGGGCCAAAGGGAATTGAAGCGTTTGTAGAAACAGCGCTTTTAGTGAGCGGAACACGGCTCAAGTATGAGCTTGAAGTGATGGAGTTTGTCGAAGGAACCGTATTCGAGGACCATCAGTTTGTGGTGACGGCGCAACTTCTCGATCACGGCATGCCTTCGTACGGGTTTCGAATTGTTGAAAAGGATTTGCCGGGCACGCTACTAGTAGATAAGTTGCGTGCACTCGGCATTCGACCGGGGCCGATTTATCAGCAAATGAAACAAGGGAAGATGATCACGCTAGAAAATGGCAAGGTGATTGATGGACGCGAGTTTGTTGGACCACCACAAAAAGGGAGAGTGGTGGCGATTATGGGAGATACTCGTTATTGTGAAGCGAGCATCGAACTGGCTAAAGAGGCGGATGTGCTTGTTCATGAGGCGACGTTTGGCGCAGCAGAAGCCCAGCTGGCGCACGATTACTTTCATTCAACGACGGTGCAAGCGGCAGAAGTTGCGAAGCGGGCGGAAGCAAAGCAGCTCATCTTGACGCATATTAGCTCGCGATATCAAGGCGATATGTGCGATAAGCTTTTGGAAGAAGCAAAAGCAATTTTTCCGAACACAGCGATTGCTTCCGATTTTATGTCGTTTTCCCTTGCTAAGAAGAAGTAGATAGGTAGAGAGGAGAAACATCAGTGGAAAAACGTCTTTATATTGTTCGGCATTGTAAAGCAGCGGGGCAGGAGTTTACGGCACCGCTAACGGAGGAGGGAGAGCAGCAGGCAAACGAGCTTGTGCATTTTTTCGCAGACAAGCCGATTGATCGAATTGTTTCAAGTCCATATGTTCGTGCAGTTCAAACAATTGAACCGTTAGCACGTCAACGGAATTTATCGATTGAACGCGATGAACGCTTCGGGGAGCGCGTGTTATTTGGGGATGACCAGTTTACGGAGGACTGGCTCGAAAAATTTGAACGCACGTTTGTTGATTTTGATCTGGCATACAGCGGTGGGGAATCGAATCGTCAAGCCATGGAACGAGCCAAAGCAGCTATTGGGGAAGTTTTGCAGGCGGATGCGGCGCATACCGTCATTGTGAGCCATGGCAATCTAACTATATTGATGTTGCATCTGTTTGACAAACGTTATGGGTTTGCAGAGTGGAAGAGTTTATCGAATCCGGATGTGTTTGAAATTGCCATATCCGCTGGGAAAGGAGAAGTCACGCGGATTTGGCGTTAAAATGAAGAGTCAAGCTTCTTTGGAGATTAAAGAGGCTTGACTCTTTTTTTATGTTGAGCGAAGGAAAAAACACAGCCTTTACCATCCGCGCGTATACGGTATTGGTGCTTCGATGGATACGCCAAGTTCATTTGCGGCTGTTCTTGGCCAATATGGATCACGCAGCAATTCACGGCCAATAAAAATGAGATCCGCTCGTTTATTGCGTAAAATTTCTTCTGCTTGACGCCCAGAGGTGATAAGGCCGACTGCACCTGTGGCGATATCGGCGCCGTTTCGGATCGCTTCGGCAAACGGCACTTGATAGCCCGGATAGCTGTCAATGGAGGCCGGAACGACTGCTCCAGAGCTAACATCGACTAAATCTACGCCATCTTCTTTCATTCGTTTCGCATATTTGATGTAATCCTCGACGGTCAACCCCTCTGGATGATAATCGCAAGCGGACACGCGGACAAAGAGAGGACCATCCCATACTTCTCTAACGGCAGCAATCACTTCACCTAAAAAACGATAGCGATTGTCGAATGTGCCACCATATTCGTCTGTTCGTTTATTGGATAGCGGCGATAAAAATTCATTAATTAAATAGCCGTGGGCCGCGTGAATTTCGATCACGTCAAAACCCGCTTGTTTCGCACGGCGCGCTCCGTCTTGAAACGCCTGAATGGTTTCTTCAATGTCGGTTTTCGTCATTTCCCTCGGCGTTTGCATTTTTTCATTAAACGGAAGTGCTGAAGGCGCAATAATTTCTCCTTCAATCATGGCTTTTCTTCCTGCATGAGCGAGCTGGATGCCAATTTTGGCCCCTTGTTCTTGAACGAGTGCTGTGAGCGATTGGAGGCCTTTCACATGGTCATCGCTCCAAATTCCTAAATCGCGTTCTGAAATTCTTCCTTGTGGCGTAACGGCTGTTGCCTCGACGATAATAAGTCCGACTTGGCCGACGGCACGTGCAGGGTAATGGATGAGGTGCCAGTTGCGCACAGTGCCGTCTTGCGTATCGCATGCATACATGCACATTGGCGACATGACAATTCGATTTTTTAGTGTGACTCCTCGAACATCATATGGTGAAAAAAGCATGGTTCTTCCCCTCCAAATCGTATCGGTTTCAGTTAGAATCATATCATCTCGATTTGGAAAAGAAAAACATTTTGCTTCAATGCTTTAAGAATGAATCGTGAAGCTAAGAAAACTTTTTGTCACATCCAGTGCGGGCAGAAGAGGGAGATGCTTCCGTTCGATCCTTTTCTTCTCGCCTGTATGAAGCATTACAGTGCCAATCAGCTTCTGATTGTCGAGAGTCAGGAAGCTGGCTACCAATCGCTTGAAAAGTTCCCCTCCTTTCAACAAAATGGAGGAGAGGGAGCGTCAAATGCTGGAGTGATTTCATGAGCTTGAGAGCGAGATGCTCATGCAGATGAACGAGATTTTTACCGATGGAGCGAGAGAAGGGCTTTTCCGAGCTCTTGAGAGCGTTCAGCTGCGCGTTTGATGCAGGAGATGACGGCTTCTTGATAGTGATAACGCTCAAGCACGCCGATACCTGCTTCTGTTGTCCCGCCTGGGCTTGTGACTTCCTTTCTAAGCATAGCCGGTTGTTTGTCCGTTGTTTTTAACATATGGGCAGCTCCGATAATCGTTTGCAAAATCAAATCTTTCGCTACTTCACGCTCCAGCCCGATCTCATCGGCTGCCTTTTCCATCGCTTCTACCAAATAATAAACGTAAGCGGGGCCGCTTCCGGAAAGCCCTGTTACCGCGTGTAAATCTTCCTCATTGACAGCCGTGACAATTCCGACGGTTTCAAATAATGCTTGAGCTGTGGCTAAATGGCTGGCACTTGCGTAACGTCCGCATGAAATCGCGGTGGCAGATTGTCCGATCGCGGCTGATGTGTTAGGCATTGCCCGTACAACAGCTACGGGCTTTCCAATAAGAGATACAATGGTATCAGTGGTGACTCCAGCTAATACAGAGATGATCAACTGATGCTCATCAATAACGTGAGCGATAGAGGAGATGGCTTCCGCCGCATCCTTTGGTTTCATAGCCAAGATCACAATATCCGCTTCTTTCAATGCCGTGTCCTTATTGATTTCCGTCCGTACGTGATAGGTTTTTTGTATATAGGCAAGACGTTCTGTATTGCAGCGATTGGTGACAATGATTTGTTCAGGCTGATAAAGCGTTTTTGTCATGCCAGCAATCAGAGCTTCCGCCATTGAACCGGCCCCCATAAAGGCAATCGTTGTTCCTTTCTCCATGTCAATCCCTCCTGAATTTGCTTATGATCCCAATAAAAAAGCCTTTTCCGTCCTTATAAAGGACGGAAAAGGCTTTTTTTTCCGCGGTACCACCTTTGTTGGCACAAGCTGTGCCCACCTCATAGCCGGTATCGTCGGCTGGACGGTTAGGTTTTCCTAACAGCTCATGGGATAGGTTCAATGATGAAGAGGACAATGAAGCCTTTCAGCCTGTGGGCTTCACTCTCTTGTTGCCGTTCATCATTTACTGGTCCCATTCATCGCTTTGCATTTATGAATTTATGCGTGAACGCAAAGTCATTTTCAATTGTTCAGCGAGCTCGCCTTGCATAAAATGTTTTCATCATCAATGCGCTTGATTTGTTTGCAATTATGCACTGAAAACAAGCTAGTTGTCAATAGGAAAAAGCAATTTTTTAGAATTTTTGTGCAAGTGATAACAAGAAAATGACAAATCGACAAAATACGTGTAAACTTTAAACTAATATGAACACTAAAACATTATGATAATATAATGACAAAGGGGACGTTATAAATGGCGAAAGAAACCATTTATCCAATAGTGGTGCCAACGCCGTTTGCCGTTGGCAATGTCAACATGTATCTAGTGAAAACGGATAGTTTGACGCTGGTTGATGCTGGAGTTAAAACAGAGGAAGCTTGGCAGGCATTTAAGCATCAGCTGGCGGAGATTGGTTATGAACCCGCTGATATTGAGCAGGTGGTGATTACACATCATCATCCTGATCATGTCGGATTGTTAGACTATTTGCCCCATTCTGTTCCTGTTATCGGCCATCCGAAGGCAAGGCCGTGGATCAGCAAAGATCCGCAATTTTTAGCTTGGCATGAGCGTTATTTTCATCACTTTCTCGTGGAGTGCGGATTTGAACCGGATTCTCTCCATCGACTTCCTAGCTTTCGTCGTTTGTTGCGCTATTCGTGCGAGCGCTCGCTCGATATCGAAGTGCTGGAAGGAGAGGTTGTCGATGGACTCCCAGGCTGGACGGTATTAGAAATGCCGGGACATGCGCAAAGCCATATCGTCTTATATTGTGAAAAGGATGGCAGAATGATAGGAGGAGATCTTTTGCTTGCAACCGTTTCCTCCAATCCGATGCTAGAACCGCCGGATGAAGGGGAGGATGAACGTCCAAAACCACTTTTGCAGTATAACGATTCATTGCGCAAACTGCTGAGATATAAAATTAATCGTGTTATGGCGGGGCATGGCCGTGATGTGACAGATGTGCCTCCGTTAGTAGAAAGACGGTTAGCTAGACAAAAAGAGCGGGCCGAGCAAGTATGGAATATGTTGCAGCAGCATCCGATGACCGCGTTTGAT
Source organism: Anoxybacillus sp. B2M1 (assembly GCF_001634265.1). Lineage (NCBI taxonomy): Bacteria > Bacillati > Bacillota > Bacilli > Caryophanales > Anoxybacillaceae > Anoxybacillus > Anoxybacillus sp. B2M1. The sequence continues at coordinate 25,961 of NZ_CP015435.1, forward strand.
GTATGCCGGGAACTCTTTCCGACTGTTTATGAAAAGGAATTTTTATTGACGATGTCGGAAGCGGTCGGCCAGCTTGATTATTTGGAACAGCTGGGGGCTGTTATGAAGGAGAAGGAAGGGAACTCATATGTGTATAAGGCGGTGGCGATGCGTTGAGAATTGAAGGGAAGCAGATCGTGATTACTGGCGCTTCAAGTGGAATCGGAGAGCAAATGGCGTATGAGGTTGCGAAGCGAAAAGCGATTCCGGTTTTGTTGGCGCGCAATGAGAAAAAGTTGGCTGATATGGCCGAGCAGATTCAACAAACATATAGCGTTCCATGCCGCTATGAGGCGCTTGATGTAAGTGATATCACAGCGGTGGAAGCAACGTTTCACAAACTGTTGCAGGAGATGGAAATAGATGTGCTTGTCAATAATGCGGGATTTGGCGTATTTCGCCATGTAGAAGACATTGATTTAACGGAAGCGGAAAAAATGTTGGAGGTCAATGTGCTCGGGATGATCGCCTGTACAAAAGCGGTATATTCTCATATGATTAACCGGCGCAGCGGACATATCATTAATATTGCTTCACAGGCAGGAAAAATGGCGACACCGAAATCCAGTGTATATGCTGCCACAAAGCATGCTGTACTTGGATTTACAAACAGCTTGCGCATGGAGGCTGCGCAGCATGGTGTATTTGTGACGGCCGTCAATCCGGGACCGATCGCTACAAGCTTTTTTGCGATCGCAGATTCATCGGGCAGCTATGTGAAAAACATCGAAAAATGGATGCTTCGTCCAGAAGCGGTTGCTCGCCGCGTGGTTGATGTGATGATGACGCCAGCGCGGGAGGTAAATATGCCGGGCTGGATGAGTGTGGGAAGTCGCTTGTATCAGCTGGTTCCTAGTCTTGTAGAAAAAGTGGCAAAACGAGCATTTTTTCAAAAATAAGCTTCAACAAACGCGAATATGGGGACGCTCAGACAGCAAGAGGGGATATTGGCTTAGGGGAAGACAGCAGGGAAACCAAGCCATTCAGATGAGACAACGGTTTTTTACATGTTTGTAATGAACTCGTAGACAGCATCATGAACAAGCTCGTGGATGTCAGCGTTCCTATTTTTTTCTTTTTCTGCTGTGACATAGGCACACAGACGATGCCATTCGTCTTCAGCAAGATTCCATGTTTCCGGATGGTAGCCATATTGGTGCAAAACATTGCGAATTCGTTTTCGCAGCCATTGTTCGTTCATCATGCTTATCTCCTTCTTACAGTGGAACAAGACCGATGTTCATTTTAAAACGGTCTGTTCTCTCTCTTCTTCCCCTTTCTGCTTTGACAGCATCGCGCTTCAGTAGGTAAAATAGAGGCAAATTGGCAAAAAGGAGCTTTTGTAGAAGTGAATATCCTATGGACTGACGAAGCGATTGCCGCCCTCGCTCCTATTGTAGCGAAAATGAGATGATGGTTAAAGTAAAAAAGATGATACTGATGATTGTGATCATGAAATCGTTTATAGAGTCGATATAAAACCCCCCTTAGCTTTTTAGGAATAAGGGGGAGTTTATAAAAATGAACCATTTTTCTTAAGTAATGGTACATTGTTTCCGGTTTTTTTGGCCGCAAAAGGAGACAGAAGCTTATGTGGCCTGATGTCGACTTATTTAGTAGAGTGTCACTAGCCACATAATAAGTCAAACAAACGTAAAATCTTATGACTATTTTAAGGGCGAATCGATAGGATCTTTGCCTTAGTGAACATGAATCATTTTTATCTTTATTAGTTCATTCCCCCTTCCGAACGTATGCATATCCGAATATTTTATAATGTCTTAATGGACAGATAGTTTTATATTATATCAAGGAAGAGGGATTTTTTATGTCATTTACTTTATATGGTGTAAATCCAAGCGACTTAATTATCTTGGAAGATTTTTTTCAAAATCAGTCCAAATTTATTTCTTTGAGCCAAAAGAATGGAGATTTTCAAGCGATGGTGGCTGCACTTCAGCAGAACGGATATACTGTATCATTTAAAACAGTCCGAACTGTTGAATTGCCTGTAGGGAAAGAGGATGCAGTAAATCCTGCCATTGATTTAATTGTTTACAATGTCTATGAAGAGAGCTTATTAGTTGGCGAAGCCTACATGGTTTCTGGTCCGAAACAATCTATTGCTTTTAGTGTAATTAGTAATCTAAACAGTACAACCTCCTATTATTTTATAGAGAATAATGCAGTTCAAAGAGTTGTGTTTGATAAGAATGGTAATCTATATGAGTCAACTATTGATATTAATTTAAATGATCTAAATAATGAAAGCATTTCTATTCAGCAATTATCCTGTGAAACAATTTGTACTGGGCTTTGTTCTGGGGGGCTGGCTGGTTCTATTCCACGCTGTGTTGCTGGATGTTTAGCTACAGGCCCAGTTGGTACTCCATTTTGTACGGTACTCTGTACATTATTAGTGACTTTTGGATGTGCGTATGGTTGTGATGCGCTTTGTCAGCTTATCTAGATTATATGTGTTGATGAATAAACAAAATTTTGTTGTTTGGAGATGGTTTATGTGCCTTATTTTCATAAGCTCAGATGAAAAGGTCTGACAGAAGCAAGATACGAAGTAAATTAAAAAGAGAAGAAAGCAATGGATTTCTGTCGGAAAATCGACCTGTATTGATATAGTCCCACATTCAATGAGGGGCTTTTTTGTTTGAGTGATAAAATCACCTTTGCTCAGAGATTTTTTGGGGAATATGGTGTCAGTTGCAGGCAGGATATTGATTTTTTAGAATATCTTTTTTCTATGGCCTATACACTCCATATGCAAAGTTATAATTATGTATGTAATATATAATTGACAAAATTAAAATATATGTTACTTTATTTAAGAGAGGTGTTATGGATGGTGAATGATCATATAAAAGTCAGAAATAGAGTTAAAATGGCTCGAATTGAAAAGGGAAATTTGACGCAGATAGAATTGGCAAAAAAAGTAGGCATAACAAGACAAACACTCAATCTAATTGAAGCGCAAAAATATAACCCATCGCTAAAAGTTTGTTTGCTTTTGAGTAAATATTTAGAAAAAAGCTTGGATGAGCTTTTTTGGCTTGAGGAGAATAACGAAAAAAGGAGTGGACTGAGCGAATGAAAAACCATGATTTTATGCTAACTCTTATTGGGTTTACTGTGGCTTTTGGAATTTTAAGCATCATCACCTATCAAATTCAATGGGCTGTTTTAGTGGGGGGGATCATAGGAACTGTCGTCACTAAATTAGTCAGAAAAATGAGCAGTAAGATACGTGATCAAAAAGATGAGATAGAGTACGATGAAAGAATCAATGATCATATGAAAAATTATATAACGAACACATTTTTTATTTCTAATCTTTTATTATTACTTTACTTAATTATGGGTAGCTATATATTCAAGATCTCTTTCATTCATGCTGATTATTTAGCGCTATATCTCATTATCACCTTTATCATTGCCTTTTTTATTGTTCCGGAAATTGCGAAAAGAAAATAACGTGCTTTTGTCAAGACCCCTTCCCCTTTCTGCTTTGACAGCATCGCGCTTCAGTAGGTAAAATAGAGGCAAATTGGCAAAAAGGAGCTTTTGTAGAAGTGAACATCCTATGGACTGACGAAGCGATTGCCGCCCTCGCTCCTATTGTAGCGAAAACAGGGCGCCGGTTAAAGCTAAAATATGATACCGACGGCTGCGGCTGTGCCGTTAACGGCGTGCCGACGCTCTGGCTCGTCGATCGCGCTGATAAAGACGATATCGTGGTAGAGACGAATTTTGTGCCCATTTTACTCGAAAAATCTCGTCTCGTATTTTACGATGAAACGATGACGATTGATGTCGTGAAAGGCTCGGGTTGCTTTCAACTGAAGAGTCCCAATCAAATTTTAAATCCGCGTATGTCGCTTTTGGAAGTGAGTGAACAGCATGAATGATAAGCTAAAACAGATTGCCAACATTGCAAGACAAAAGACATGGGTCTCATTTTTGCATGAAAATGATCCATATAGTTTACTGCATTGGTCGGTTGCCGGCGTTTACCAGGAAAAAAAGGACGTTTGGCTGCTGCAGGATGAAATGACATTTGAAGCAACAGAGTTTGCGACGCTCGATGAAGCGATTGCTTGGCTGAATGAACATATGCCTCATATTACAGAAATTTTGTAAGCATAGGTCGTTGAAATGATGCCTTTAACATCATCGACCAAGCAGTCTCCCACCTCTAAGCCAAGCGAAGGTGGGAGTAGTTCATCATTGGAGGGGGAATAACAGTGGCGAAAAAAGCATCATCCATGAAGCAACAGGATGAAGCGATCACATTGCAAGATCGTCTACATGTGGATTTGTATGAACAGCTGCGAGCTAAAAAGAAATCGTTGGAGGAAGTCGAGCAGCGAAAAAAAGAGGAGGAAGAGGCGCGAAGACGAGAGGAAAAAAGGCAGCGCGAAAAGCAAAAAACATTTGAAGAACTATTAAATGAAAGCAACCTTGATTGGCGCCGTTTTAAATAAGCCGCTGAATCCATCAGCGGCTTTTGTTATGTTCACCATAGAAGATTTATGTTAACGGATTTTATATCGGCGACCATTGATGATGGCACGAATGGACTCTGAAAAGGAAGAGGCGCCTGTTTGAGGACGGTCAGAGCGTGAAGCCGGATCATGGATCAGACTGTTGATCAACCGTTCACTCTGCGTCGCGGGCCTCGCTCGCCTACTTTTGCGAACGTTTCGGAACGATTCGCCTCTTCGCTAAAACATAATGCCTTGTCTGTCCAGTAGATTCAAGAACGGTCCAAGACGAAAAAAGAAATGAATCGATCTCTTAAAGTGGTGGTGGACAAAGTCAAAACGGACGTTGTTTACCACCCTTCTACTTTCCATTTTATATTAGCGATGTTCTGTATAGATTGCCGTTTTTGTTTGCTCCCGAAGCCATTCGTATTCTTCTTTTGTCAATCTTGAGGCAGAAGCCGCTGCTGCGTTTTCCGCTAGCTGCTCGCTGCTGCTGGCCCCCGGAACAACGACCGCGACCGCTGGATCGTATAAGCAAAATTGGAGAGCGGTAGCTGTGAAGGAGCGGTGCAAAGCGGTTTGCTTTTTTAAGTTTGGCAGCAGTGTTTGCAGTTCTTCGTATGTATAGCTTAAATAACCATGCTGTTTGATGGAGTCGCTAGCTGCCTCCAGCGGACGTTCAGTCAATAGCCCTTTGGCTACCGGGCCGCGAATGATGATGCTAATGCGATGTTCTTTTAGAAGCGGGAAAAGCTCCTCTGGACGGCGATCCAGCAAGCTATATTGCATCATGACGCTGACGATATTCGAACGTTTCACATATTCGCGAATGACATTGGGACGAATCGAAGAAATGCCGTAATAACGGATAACCCCTTCTTTTTTTAATTCTTCAAACGCTGCGATGGTCTCATCGATCGGATCCTCGATCGTTCCCCCGTGAAGCTGGTATAGATCAATGTAGTCTGTTTGCAGACGGCGCAGGCTTTCTTTTACAGCTGTTTTAATATATGCTTTTGAAGGATCCCAAAACCATCCTTCTTTTCCTTCCTCCCAACGATTTCCGACTTTTGTCGCAAGGATTACTTGATCGCGCTTGCCTTTCAGCGCTTTGCCGACAAATTGTTCATTTAACCCGCGATCGTAAAGATCAGCGGTATCCAAATAGTTAATGCCTCGCTCTAAAGCTTCATGAATAAGGCGAATGGCTTGTTTCTCATCTGTTCCGAGCGACATACAGCCAAGGCCGATTTCGCTGGCATATAAATCCGATGTTCCAATCCGCCGTTTCTTCATCGCACATGCCTCCTTGCAATCTGTATTTTCTTCATTTTATCACATAAAAGAGAAAATCTCTTTTTCTGAAACAGGCAGGGAAGGGAAGACTGTTGGCGTTGGCTTTTTCACGTAAGAAATCGTCCCCCTTTTTATCCAAAACATGAATCCAATACATTTGAACGGCTTAGATGATTGGAAAAAAAGGGGAGTGGAAAATCATTCAATATAGTATAATAAAAAAGAATATGATGAAGAGACGGGAGAGAAAAGAAATGGATCATCTAATGGAAAAAACGATTCACAAAGAAGAAATTTTCAAAGGCAAAGTCATTGATGTATATGTGGAGGATGTTGAGCTGCCAAATGGAAAGACGAGCAAGCGGGAAATCGTCAAGCATCCGGGCGCGGTGGCGATTATTCCAATTACAGATGAAGGAAAGCTAGTGCTTGTCAGACAATATAGAAAAGCGCTTGAACGGGTGTTAGTTGAAATTCCTGCAGGAAAATTAGAAAAAAACGAAGAACCTGCGATGACTGCACGCCGTGAGCTGGAGGAAGAAACCGGCTATGCTGCCCAAGAGCTACATCATTTGTTGTCGTTTTACACCTCGCCTGGGTTTGCCGACGAAATCATTCATTTATACGTGGCAAAAGGATTAAAAAAACTAGAATCGGCTGCACCTCTTGATGATGATGAGTTTGTCGATCTGTTGGAAGTGACGTTGGAGGAAGCATTGGCGATGCTACAAAAACAAGAAATTTATGATGCGAAAACAGCCTATGCCTTGCAATATTTACAACTGCAGTATGCATTACAAAAGTAAAACGGGAGTTGCAAGCATGAAAAATTATTACGTGGATTTACATATTCATATAGGACGGACAGCTTCTGGCAGACCAGTGAAAATTACAGGCGCCCGAACGCTGACCCTTGCCAATATTATAGATGAAGCGGCGCGGATTAAAGGACTGAATATGATTGGCATTATCGATAGCCATGTTCCTGAGATCCTTGATGAATTGGAACGAGCGATGACTGAAAATGACTGGCGTGAAAATGAAGAAGGCGGGGTGTCAACGAAAGATCTTACCTTGCTACTGGGAAGCGAAATTGAAATTTACGACGAACACTGCCAAGGACCGCTTCATGTTCTTGTTTTTTTGCCGACGATCGCCGCCATGCGTTTCTTTTCAGACTGGTTAAAAAAACGAGTGAAGAATGTTTCGTTGAGCTCACAGCGAATGTATGGGACAGGAAGAGAACTGCAGCAGCTGATTCAACAATTGAACGGCTTGTTTATTCCGGCTCACGTTTTTACTCCATTTAAAAGCTTGTATGGAAAAGGAGTGAAACGAAGCTTGCAAGAGGTGTTTGATCCTGAATGGATCGACGCGATCGAGCTTGGGCTGAGTGCTGATTCGAGCATGGCTGATCAGATTGCTGAATTGCATCGCTATCCCTATCTTTCGAATTCAGACGCTCATTCGTTGCGGAAGATTGCGCGGGAATATCAAGTCATTCGCATGAAGAGCTTAACGTTTGCCGAGCTTAAAAAAGCGCTCAAAGAGGAAGAAAATCGCGGAATTGTCGCTAATTACGGACTAAATCCTAAGCTGGGGAAATATCATCAAACGGCGTGTGAACGTTGTGCGGCACCGATGGAAATCTATGACGAATGCTGTCCGAGCTGTGGGCACGGGCGATATGTAAAAGGCGTATTTGATCGGCTTCAAGAATTAAAAATGGACACGATTCCACCCAAACGTCCGCCATACGTACATCAGGTGCCACTTGAATTTATTCCGGGCATTGGACACAAAACGTATAAAAAGCTGCTTGAGCGTTTCAAAACAGAAATGTACATTCTTCATGAAGCGACAGGATTACAGTTGGAGGAGGCCGTCGGTGAAAAGCTTGCCCAGCTCATTTTGCTTGCTAGAGACGGAAAGCTTTCCATGACAGCAGGAGGCGGCGGCAAATATGGAAGAATCGCTTCTCGATAGAAGCGATTCTTCTCTTTTCTCTTCAAGGTGTCATAGATTTGCTCTTTCCTCATACAATCTAGTAAGAGGCAGATAGGAGGACGGAGAGCAATGAGAAAACAGCCATTGAAGTCAGTGATTGCGATGCATTTAAAAGAGCATGCGTCGATTTATTTATTTATTATTGTCCTGTTTCTCATGGGCGTGATTTTTGGGGCGATTGTCGTCAATAGCTTGAATTTTAATCAAAAACAAGATTTATATTATTATTTAATGCAGTTTTTCGGACAAGTATCCAAAGGGCAGTTTGCGAGTGCGAGCGATATGTTTCAACAAAGCTATTTCCATAATTTACAGTATATTGGGTTTATGTGGGTACTTGGTATTTCGATTATTGGATTGCCGCTTATTTTAATTTTGCTCTTTTTAAAAGGAATTGTTGTCGGCTTTACGGTCGGATTTCTAGTTAATCAAATGGGGTGGCAAGGGTTCCTATTATCGTTTGTTTCAGTGATGCCGCAAAACTTTGTTGTGGTTCCCGCTTTTATTATAATGGGAGCTGTCTCAGTTTCCTTCTCATTAAAAATGGTGCGGAATCAATTTATGAAGCGGATGCATGAACCGATTTTTCCGATGATTATCCGTTACACACTCATTATGCTGGCTATTAGTGCTTCCTTGATTGTGTCTGCTGGCTTGGAGGCATATATTTCTCCGGTCATTATGAAACAAGTCGTTCAATTAATCAATAACAAATAACAATAGCATGGAACGCATCACTTGATTCTTCAACCTTCGCTTCCCATGTCAGCAGTCGATGGTCAAACAAGTCACTGACTTGTCTTTGACCATCGAAAACATGAGGTTTCGCTTTTTGATGAGATATATGTCCATTTTCCAACTGCATCGAATCTAGGTGCTTAAAACAGTGCCATCTTCATGACCAATGAAAATTTTTAGCTTGTAATTATTTTTATATAATAACCATTTTACTTATTTACTAATAATGATTTTTATTTTGATACTTTCCTCTCTCTTTTGTTATAATGATATTTGAATGACGAGGGAGGGATAAAGATGGAAGAACGGGTTGAACGAATAAAAAAGCTCCTGCATACCGCTGGATACAAATTGACGCCACAGCGCGAGGCGACTGTCCGCGTCCTTTTGGAGCATGAAGAAGATCATTTGAGTGCGGAAGATGTCTACCTCCTCGTTAAAGAAAAATCTCCAGAGATCGGTTTAGCAACAGTCTATCGAACACTGGAGCTGTTAACGGAGTTGAAAATCGTCGATAAAATTAACTTTGGCGATGGTGTATCGCGATATGATCTTCGTCAAGAAGGAGCCGCGCATTTTCACCATCATTTAGTATGTATCGAATGCGGAGCAGTAGCGGAGATTCAAGAGGATTTGTTAGAGGAAGTAGAAGCCATTGTCGAGCGGGACTGGAAATTTAAAATTAAAGATCATCGTCTCACCTTTCACGGGATTTGTTACCGTTGCCAGGAAAAAGATAAACAAGAAGAATAACAAACCTTTTCCAGCGGGAAAGGTTTCATGTTGTAGACAAAGTCAAAACGGACTTTGTCTACAACCATTTTTGTCAGATTGGCTTGAACACGCTTGGCAAACGAGGAACATCGCTGAGTGGAAGAAAAACGTTCATGAGCGGACGAACGAGGTCCGTAACGCAGGATAAAAGCGTTTGTCAGCAGTCTAAACCTTTTCCAGTGGGGAAGGTTTTTGTCATCATCAAGTGATAGTTAGCATGAATCCAACAGATTTCTCCCCCTGTCTATTTTATGTATAAGGAAAAACGAAAGCATTCCAATGGCCGAAGAAATGGAAAAGGAACGGGCGCTGATATAGCCGGACGGCCGAACGACACGTTTCTCAGACAAATGAATTTGTCTGAAAGTGGCTGGTTGTTTGGCGTTCGGTCACACTTCGACGTGACGGGGGCAAGCCGTCGCTTTTCCTCTGCCGCATATAGGTTTTTACACATATCGTTCATTCATATTTATACAGTATAAGGAAAACGAGTGAATCGATTTTATCGGACACCAAGGGTATACATAGTATAAAATGAGAAAATCATGGCATATCCTCATAATAAGTAGCATGAGCGAATGAGGAGGGTATGCGGATGAAAACAGCATGGCAAATGATCAAAGTATTTGTTTTATTTACGAGCTGTACACTTTTGTTTTACTATAGTCTTGTATGGTTTTATCGAGAATACGAGAATTACCATCGCTATAATGAGCCACAAGGATCAGCGGTAAAGGTGTCGACAACGGAAAGCGTATCAACGGATTGGATAGAACGGTTGATATTTTTTTATAGAGACGGGGAGTAGAGAGCCTTGGAACATGAATTGAAGGATTTTCTTCATTATTTAACAGTCGAACGGAATTTGGCCCAAAATACAATTATTTCATATGAACGTGATTTAAGAAAATATGCCCGCTATTTGACACATGCGGAACAAATTCATTCATGGAACGATGTGTCTCGGCTTCATATTTTGCAATTTTTAAAGTTTTTAAAAGAACAAGGAAGCTCTGCTAAAACGATCGCCCGCCATATTGCCTCTGTTCGATCATTTCACCAATTTCTTTTGCGGGAAAAAATAGCGGAGCAGGATCCTTCTGTTCACATCGAGACACCGCAAATGGAGCGAACGCTGCCAAAGGTGTTATCGATGGCAGAAGTTGAAGCATTACTAGAAACACCAAAGACGAATACGCCCTTTGGCATGCGCGATAAGGCGATGCTTGAGCTATTGTATGCAACAGGGATGCGTGTAAGCGAGCTTGTGAACTTGAATCTGTCGGATGTGCATTTGACTATGGGGTTTGTTCGATGCTACGGGAAAGGAAGCAAGGAACGGATCGTGCCGGTGGGGCGCATGGCTCTATCGGCGCTAAAAGCATATATCGAAGAGGCAAGACCGAAGCTGATTCAGCCAAAAAAGCGCGCGAATGACGCATTATTTTTAAATCATCACGGAGATCGTTTAACACGTCAAGGGTTTTGGAAAATTTTAAAAAAATTAGCGAAGGAAGCGAACATCGAAAAAGAATTAACTCCGCATACGCTGCGGCATTCCTTTGCTACACATTTGCTGGAAAATGGAGCAGATTTGCGGGCTGTTCAAGAGCTTCTAGGGCATTCCGACATTTCAACAACGCAAATTTACACTCATGTAACGAAAACAAGATTAAAAGATGTGTATCAACAATACCACCCGCGCGCATAGCGGGTGGTTTTTTGTCCAAAATGTTCATAGCGGTTTTTATTGCGTATGAGCATGAAAACGTTTTATAATATAGTTGTCAGACTTCTGACAAATAAGGGCTTTATGGTTGTTGCAATCATTAGGATATGATCTACCAAGAACGTCACGCTCGATGAAGTAGGAGGAATCAATGATGAGCCATACATACAAACGCGTTTTTTTAATTGTGCTGGATTCCGTTGGCATTGGGGAAGCGCCTGATGCTGAAAAATACAATGATAAAGGAGCCGATACGCTTGGACATATTGCTGAGCATCGCGGCGGTTTAAACATGCCGCATATGGCGCAGCTTGGCCTTAGCAACATTCGAGAAATTCGGGGAATCGCGAAAGCTGAGAAACCGATGGCGTACTATACAAAAATGCAAGAAGCATCGGCTGGAAAAGATACGATGACTGGTCATTGGGAATTAATGGGGTTGCGCATTGATACGCCCTTTCAAGTGTTTCCAAAAGGTTTTCCAGAAGAATTAATTGCGGAGCTTGAAAAACGGACAGGACGGAAGGTCATTGGCAACAAACCTGCAAGCGGGACAGCCATTATTGAAGAACTGGGAAAAGAGCATATGGAAACAGGTGCGATCATCGTTTATACTTCGGCCGACTCCGTCTTACAAATTGCTGCTCATGAAGAAGTGGTCCCGCTTGATGAGCTTTATCATATTTGCAAAATTGCTCGTGAGCTGACACTGGATGAAAAATATATGGTCGGCCGTGTCATCGCGCGTCCATTTATCGGCCATCCGGGCAGCTTCCAGCGCACAGCGAATCGTCATGACTATGCCTTAAAACCATTTGGTCGCACGGTTATGAATGAATTGCAAGATGCTGGATACGATGTGATTGCCATTGGCAAAATTTCCGATATCTATGATAACGAAGGCGTGACCAAAGCGTTGCGCACGAAATCGAACATGGACGGAATGGATAAATTCATCGATACGCTCAAAATGGATTTTACAGGTTTAAGCTTTTTAAATCTTGTCGATTTTGACGCTTTATATGGACATCGCCGCGATCCGAAAGGATATGGTGATGCGCTGGAAGAGTTTGATATGCGCCTTGCTGAAGTATTGCCGCTTTTAAAAGAGGATGACTTGCTCATGATAACGGCGGATCATGGCAATGATCCTGTGCACCATGGGACAGACCATACGCGCGAATATGTGCCGCTTCTTGTGTACAGCCCTAGCATGAATGGCGGAAAGGAACTGCCGCTGCGGAGCACATTTGCTGATGTTGGGGCTACCATTGCGGATAATTTTCAAGTGAAGCTTCCAAAATACGGTCAAAGCTTTCTAGCCAGTTTGAAATAAGGAGGAACATTCATGAATCAAGCAGCGATTGAACAAGCGGAGCAGTTTTTAAAGGAAAAATGGACCGAACCGCCGCAAATCGGGCTCATTCTTGGCTCAGGACTCGGCGTATTGGCTGATGAAATTGAACAAGCAGTAAAAATTCCCTACAACGCGATTCCTGGATTCCCTGTTTCAACAGTTGAAGGGCATGCGGGGCAGTTAGTATACGGTCGGTTGGAAGGCGCTGTCGTGTTAGCCATGCAAGGGCGATTCCACTATTATGAAGGATACAGTTTTGATAAAGTAACCTTTCCTGTTCGTGTAATGAAACGATTGGGCGTTCAACAATTAATTGTCACCAATGCTGCTGGAGGTGTCAACGAATCATTTCAGCCAGGGGATTTAATGATCATCGCAGACCATATTAATAATATGGGAACCAATCCACTCATTGGTCCGAATGATCCATCATTCGGCGCCCGGTTCCCTGATATGTCAAAGGCTTATAGCAAATCATTAAGAGAATTGGCCAAAAACGTTGCTTCACGTTTAGGTATTCGCATACAAGAAGGCGTATATGTAGCGAATACAGGCCCATCATATGAAACACCTGCAGAAATTCGCATGATTCGCGCTATGGGCGGCGATGCGGTCGGCATGTCAACCGTTCCTGAAGTGATTGTAGCCCGCCATGCCAATATGGAGGTGCTCGGCATTTCTTGCATTTCTAATATGGCTGCTGGCATTTTAGATCAGCCGCTTACGCACGATGAGGTGATCGAGACGACAGAAAAAGTGAAGGCCGACTTTTTACGTCTTGTCAAAGCGATTGTCGCCGAAATGCGTAAATAAAACGATCGTACGTATTTTTTAGACGGTGGGATGATCATGAGCCGCTTCACAGGATGATGAATGAATCGGAAACAACGTCGTTCGGATTTTTGTCACGCATTTAGGTGGCAAAGACAATCCAGTGGAGTTGTCTTTAACCGCCGATGTTTCAAGGACCATTCGTCCCCTCTTTAGATTGTATTTGATAGAGAAAAAAATCAATGAAAAGGTGATTTTATATGAGAATGGTAGACTTAATTGCGAAAAAACGAGATGGCCAGTCTTTGACGAACGAAGAAATCCAATTTATCATGAACGGATATACCAATGGCGACATTCCGGATTATCAAATGAGTGCGTGGGCGATGGCGGTATTTTTTCGCGGAATGACAGAAGAAGAAACGGCCGCATTAACACTGGCAATGGTTCATTCTGGAGAAACGATTGATTTATCAAAAATAGAGGGAATAAAAGTGGATAAACATTCGACAGGCGGTGTAGGCGATACAACTACGCTCGTATTAGGCCCTCTTGTTGCTTCTGTTGGTGTGCCGGTAGCCAAAATGTCGGGGCGTGGGCTTGGCCATACCGGTGGCACGATTGATAAATTAGAATCGGTGCCAGGATTTCATGTGGAAATGAATAACGATCAATTTATCGAATTGGTTAACCAAAATAAAATTGCGGTCATTGGTCAAACAGGCAATCTAACTCCGGCTGATAAAAAGCTTTATGCGCTTCGAGATGTAACGGCAACAGTCAACAGCATTCCTTTGATTGCTTCATCCATTATGAGCAAAAAAATTGCCGCAGGAGCCGATGCGATTGTATTAGATGTCAAAACAGGGGCTGGAGCATTTATGAAAGATTTGGAGGATGCCAGAGCGTTAGCTGAAGCGATGGTGGAAATCGGAAAGCGTGTAGGCCGGAAAACAATGGCTATTATTTCGGATATGAGCCAGCCTCTTGGTTATGCAATTGGAAACGCGTTGGAAGTGAAAGAAGCCATTGATACGCTCAAAGGAGAAGGACCGGAAGATCTGCAAGAGCTCTGCCTTGTGCTCGGAAGCCATATGGTCTATTTGGCAGAGAAAGCGGCGTCTTTAGAAGAAGCGCGGGCCATGCTGGAAAAAGCCATACAAGACGGCTCTGCATTAAATACATTTAAAAAGTTCTTGGCTGCTCAAGGGGGAGATGTGTCTGTCATCGATGATCCGTCCAAACTGCCGCAGGCGAAATATCAAATAGAGCTAATCGCGCAAGAAGATGGCTATGTAACAGAGATTGTTGCCGATGCAGTCGGTACAGCGGCAATGCTTCTTGGCGCTGGGCGGGCGACAAAGGAATCGTCCATCGACTTGGCGGTTGGACTTGTGTTGCGCAAGAAAATCGGAGATGCTGTTCATAAAGGGGAATCGCTTGTGACGATTTATAGCAATAGCGAACAAGTGGATGAAGTCAAGAACATGTTATATGAAAACATCAAAATTACTCCAGAGCCTGTTCAAGCGCCAACGCTGATTTATGACAAAATTTTATAAGGAGGCTGTCTCAAAAGGTCGTTAAATCGACCTTTTGGGGACTGCCTCTTTTTTATTACTTGATTATTTATTTCTTTTTTGAATCAGGAATGGCTCCTTATTTCTGAATTTTATCCTGTTTTTTTCTTTGGTGGATCGGTTGTGGTCGTCCACTTTCCCAAATGGTGAGCAGCACAAATAAGCCCCCATTCCAAGGTGATTTTTGGGAGCCCTCTTAACCAAAAGCGCTGAAATTGCTGGTTGTGCTTGATGGGCCCAAACACCGGCTCCTTTTCGATTGATCGTTTTCGGTACGTCGCCGCTCCTTCTTCCGCGGACAGCTGTTCCCGGATCTCCTGCCGTTGTTATTGCGGATGGTTTTCGTGCTTTTGCCTTTGGCGCATGCTGCCTGAAACGGGTATCCGGCACAAGCCATACAACGATACGTCCGTTTGACGGCAACATACCCGTTGTCCGTCGTTTCTTTCCGTTCATACACAAACACCAACCGTTTCCCTTTGGCGCCAATCCATTCATCCAGCTCCTCCTCATACGTCATGTCCTCGATTCAGCCGATCTCCTTCGCCCACGCTTTCGTTGATTCCCGATCCAACGTGTTGTACTTGATCAGGGCGACGATCTCCTTTTTCTCACAATACGTGTAAGTTCTCCTCTTTATCCAAAAAAGTACTCCAAAAGCGAATGCTATGCGAACACTTTTGGGACCCTCTTTTGTTGGGGACAAGCAGTGATCGATTTGCTTTTCAACATGATGAAATCTAAGCATTTTCGTTTGCGGACTAGCGTGTTTTAACAAGTTGTGTAGATCGAAAGTCATGGTTTGAAACCATCATGACAGCCGACGTTTTTGGCTGATCGCATAAATTAGCTTCTCTCACCATTCTCCACATGTATAAAAAAATAAAAATTGGAAAAGATGGCATGTATAAAGAATGGAGGGTTGGGAGATGAAGAAAGCCATTATTGGTTTGCTGCTCATGATTTGTTGGACGATACCAATATCAACAGGAGTTCAAGCAGCTGAAAAACAAGCGAGCCCAAATGCGGATCTCGTCAGTCAAGCAAAATCGGCTATTTTAATTGAACGCGATACAGGGACCATCTTGTATGAAAAAAACGTTCACCAAAAGTTGCCTCCTGCCAGCATGACAAAAATTATGACTATGCTGCTGATTATGGATGCAATCGATCAAGGAAAGCTCAAATGGAATGAAAAAGTGCGAGCAAGCGAATATGCCGCATCAATGGGAGGCTCACAAATTTTTTTAGAGCCTGGTGAAGAAATGACCGTTGATGAGCTTATGCGCGGAATCGCGATTGGTTCTGGTAATGATGCAGCAGTAGCGATGGCAGAACGAATTGCTGGCTCCGAGAAAGCTTTCGTAGAAATGATGAATAAAAAAGCAAAACAGATGGGGCTTAAGGATACCGTCTTTAAAAACGCCACCGGTTTGCCTGCGGAAGGTCATTATAGTAGCGCATACGATATGGCGATGATGGCAAAGGAACTATTAAAATATGATGAGGTTACGAAATATACGGGAAAATATGAAGATTATTTACGGGAAAATACAGACAAAAAATTTTGGCTTGTGAATACAAACCGTCTTGTGAAATTTTATCCGGGAGTGGATGGAGTGAAGACCGGTTTCACAGCGGATGCAAAATATTGTTTAACAGCCACAGCCAAAAAAGATGGTATGCGTGTGATTGCCGTCATATTTGGAGCACCGACGCCAAAGGAACGCAATGAACAAATTACCAAATTATTAGATTATGCCTTTAGTCAATATCAAACCCATCCTGTTTATAAACGCAATGAAGTCATCAGCCACGTCAAGATCAGCAAAGGAAAGAAAAAGGAAGCTGAACTGGTGACAGCAGAGCCGATTTCTGTATTGACGAAAAAGGGAGCTAATGTTAAGGATATTCAGAAAGTGGTGAAGCTCAAGGAGAATGTAAAGGCGCCGATTCAAAAAGGAGAAGAGCTTGGCACGCTTGTTTTAAAGCAGAATGGAAAAAAACTTCTAGAGAGCCCGCTTGTTGCTAAGCAATCTGTCCAAGAAGCTAGTTGGTGGGATTTATGGAAGCGGACGCTGAGTTCGTTTGTCAAATCTGCTTAAATAAACAAATAGCGTCGATTTCTGTAGATTTTGCTCTACTTTTTTTGGATTCGCACTAGTTTTGTCAAACGGCAGGACTTCCCCGTCATTTTAGAGAAGTAGTTCCATATCTGAAATGACAAGGGGGAAAGTGCAGTGAGTCTAGTGATGGACTTTGAAGTGAGACAAGATGTGTTGCTCATTCGACTTGCCGGTGAGCTCGACCATCATACAGCGGAAGAGCTGCGGGAAAAAGTGACCGATACTCTTGAAAAAGAACATATTCATCATATTGTATTTAATCTTGAGAATTTAATGTTTATGGATAGCTCCGGACTTGGCGTTATTTTAGGGCGCTATAAGCAAATCAAAAATTTGGGTGGAGAAATGATCGTTTGTTCTGTTTCTCCAGCTGTTAAACGATTGTTTGATATGTCCGGGCTATTTAAAATTATCCGTCTAGAAGAAGATGAACAATTTGCATTACAGACATTGGGGGTGGCGTAAATGAGAAACGAAATGCACCTCCAATTTTCGGCACTTAGTCAAAATGAATCGTTTGCCCGTGTAACAGTGGCCGCATTTGTTGCTCAGCTTGATCCAACAATGGATGAACTGACAGAAATCAAAACGGTTGTGTCAGAAGCGGTGACCAATGCGATTATTCACGGGTATAACAATGATCCAAACGGAATGGTCTATATTTCTGTCGTGATAGAGGAGGGGGCTGTCCGCATTACAATCAGAGATGAAGGAGCAGGAATCGCGGACATTGAAGAGGCGCGGCAGCCATTGTTTACAACGAAACCTGAATTAGAACGATCGGGAATGGGGTTTACCATTATGGAAAACTTCATGGATGAAATCTCGATTCACTCGGAAGTGAACAAAGGGACAACTGTTCATTTAACGAAATATATTACGAAAAGCAAAGCGTTATGCAATTAAGGGAGACATGCCTATGGATGTCGATGTCAAGCAAGAACAGACGCCAATTAAGGATCAGGCAATGAAAGAGCTGATTCGACGCAGCCAAGAAGGCGACCAAGCAGCGCGTGATGAAATTATTCAAAAAAATATGCGGCTTGTTTGGTCTGTTGTCCAGCGTTTTTTGAATCGCGGCTATGAGCCGGATGATTTATTTCAAATCGGCTGTATCGGATTGCTCAAATCGGTGGATAAATTTGATTTATCGTATGATGTTAAATTTTCAACCTATGCAGTGCCAATGATTATTGGCGAAATTCAGCGGTTTATTCGAGATGATGGAACCGTGAAGGTGAGCCGTTCTCTCAAAGAAACGGGCAATAAAATACGCAAGGCGAAGGATGAATTATCCAAACGTCATGGGCGTGTGCCGACCGTAACGGAAATTGCCGAATATTTACAAATTTCACCTGAAGAAGTTGTGCTTGCTCAAGAAGCAAGCCGATCCCCGGCGTCCATTCACGAAACGGTCTATGAAAACGATGGCGATCCCATCACTCTTCTTGATCAAATCGCTGACCAAGATGAAGATTCGTGGTTCGATAAAATTGCGTTAAAAAAAGCAATAGAAGAGCTGGATGAGCGAGAACGGCTGATTGTATATTTGCGTTATTACAAGGACCAAACGCAATCAGAAGTGGCATCTAGATTAGGCATCTCTCAAGTGCAAGTATCACGACTGGAAAAGAAGATTTTACAGCAAATGAAACAAAGAATGGATGAGTAAGCATCCATTCTTTTTCTTTTTTATAGAATTGATGGTAATTGACATCAAACCGAATGATTCCTTTTTTGTCCAAACATACTATTCATTAAGAAATTAATGAGGTTGAGGGTGTGAGGCAAATGGAAAAAGCCGTATTTGTGAAATTGCGCCACCGTGTTCAAGTCAAACCTGATGATGTCATATTGGTAGGAGATGTGGCGCAAATCATTGCTAGTGATAAGCAAATGCTTCAGCAATTAAAGCGAATTCCTTTATATCGTATCCAACGAAGCGACAAAAATATTGTCATTGTCGATGTAATGAAAGTGGTGGACGCGATTGTCCGTTTTGATCCTTCATTAGAAATTCAAACGATCGGCTCCGCTCAAACGATTGTAGAGGTGGTATATCCGAAACGGACGATTTCATTTGCCTATTTTTTAGCGGTTTGGCTGCTGCTTTTTATTGGCTCGGCCATCGCGATTATTAATTTTCATGAAGATGTGAGTATGCAGGAAACGCATCAGCATTTATACACGATCATTACAGGGAAAAAAGCCGACAAGCCTCTTCTCTTCCAGATTCCCTATTCGATTGGTCTGGGATTAGGGATGATTATCTTTTTTAATCATGTGTTTCGTAAGCGGATTAACGAAGAACCGAGTCCTCTCGAAGTCGAAATGTTCAATTATCAGCAATCGCTCGATCAATATGTGATTTTACATGAAAATAAGGAAAGCATGAAGCAAATTGACGACCGTTAAGGCGATTGCTGTTATCGTGATTGGCTTAGCGGGAGGACTGGCGGTAGGCACAGGATTTGTGGCTTTTTTGGCCGTTCTCGGCGTAATCCCAAGACTGACACAATTAACAAAAACAATGAAATGGATTTATGCCTATGAATGGAGTGCTGTTTTTGGAGCAGTAACTGGCGGATGGATGAGCCTTCGTTCTTCTGCTTTAGATATCTCTAAATATTGGCTCATTCCGTTAGGCTTATTTAGCGGAGTATTTATTGGGATGTTGGCAGCAGCGCTGACAGAGGTGCTGAATGTGTGGCCTATTTTAGCCAAACGGATCGGGATGGTAGATAAAATTATTTTATTGATGATGGCCCTTGTCTTCGGAAAAGTGTTTGGCTCTTTATTTTATTGGATGTATTTTGCAGAGGTGATGTCATTATGAAACTGCGCGATCATTACCAGCAGGCTGTCAGAAAATTTCAGCCTAAGCCTTCCTATTTAGCAAATAGCTTTCAAGCATTTATCAGCGGCGGTTTGGTTTGTGCTGGCGCAGAGGGGCTGCGGGCGTTATATATGAATAGTTGGGGATTTTCATCAGATGCTGCTCAACATTTAATGATGTTAACCGTCATGGGCTTAGCTGTTTTGCTGACAGCCATGGGACGATATGATGCTTTGAGCCAATTTGCTGGTGCCGGCGCGACCGTGTTGCTTACCGGCTTTGCGAATTCTTTAGCGAGCGCGGCTATGGAGCATCGAACAGAAGGATGGGTTAGCGGAATCGCTAATCATATGTTTAAAATCGGCGGTGTCGTCATCGTCTATGGAATGGTCATTGCCTATATTTTAGGAGTGATATATTACATCGTGTAAATGAAAGGGGGAGTTCTGTGCGACTTGTTGGAAAACAAACATGGGTATTTGAGAACAATATATATATTCAGGCAACAGGAACGGCAGTTGGTCCTTTTGAAGCGGACGGCCCCCTTGGAAAGCAATTTGATGTAGGATATCGCGATTTGTATTGCGGAGAAAAAACATGGGAGCTTGCGGAGCGGCGTCTGATGAAAGAAGCGATTACTATTTGCATGAATAAAGGAAATGTGACAGCAAATGAAATTGATGTGTTTCTTGCTGGGGATTTATTAAATCAAAATGTTACAGCCAATTATACAGCGCGTGAGCTTCCGATTCCGTTTTTATGCATGTTTGGAGCGTGCTCTACTTCGATGGAAACGCTGGCCGTCGGGGCGGCTCTTGTCGATGGGGGCTTTG
The DNA here is from genome assembly GCF_001634265.1 of Anoxybacillus sp. B2M1. Taxonomy (NCBI): domain Bacteria; kingdom Bacillati; phylum Bacillota; class Bacilli; order Caryophanales; family Anoxybacillaceae; genus Anoxybacillus; species Anoxybacillus sp. B2M1. Next base: position 46,546 of record NZ_CP015435.1, read on the forward strand.
CCAGACAAGCGCTTGTGGCAACAAGCAGCCACAACGCGACAGCGGAGCGGCAATTTCGTTATCCAACGGAGCTTGGTATTCAAAAACCGAAAAGTGCAACATTTACAGTAACCGGAGCGGGGGCAGCGCTTATCGGCAGCCAAAAGGGCCGATTTCGAGTGACGGCGGCTACCATTGGAAGAGTGATCGATGCCGGCTTAAAAAATCCGATGGATATGGGAGCGGCGATGGCGCCGGCCGCTGCCCACACGATCGAGCAGCACTTTTTGGACTTAAATCGTTCGCCCGCTGATTATGACTTGATTGTAACAGGGGATCTATCAGGAATCGGCAGTGTGATTGTCAAAGAATTATTGATGGAAGCAGGCTATGATATCACGGATGGTTACAGCGATTGCGGGCTCATGATCTACCGGCCGGATCAAAGAAAATTTGCCGGCGGAAGCGGGTGTGCCTGCTGTGCGGTTGTTACGTATGGCCATTTATTAAGAGAAATGGAAAAGGGGACGTTTCGCAAAATATTTGTTGTCGCAACAGGAGCGTTATTAAGTCAGACTATGATTCAGCAAAAACAATCGATTCCAGCGATTGCTCACGGCGTTGTGATCGAATCGGTAGGAGGATGAGAAATGGACTATTGGATGGCCTTTTTAGTGGGTGGAGCGATCTGCGGGGCGGCTCAATGGCTGATGGATCGCGCCAATATATCGCAAATCCATATGCTTGCCGGACTTGTAAGCGTCGGTGCTCTGCTGGGAGCACTTGGTGTATATGACCAATTAGTAGAGGTCGCAGGCGCGGGCGCTTTGCTGCCAATGAGCGGCTTCGGCTATTTGCTTGCCAAAGGGATCGCGTCCCATGAAGCTGGACAAGGATGGATGAATATGGGGGCCAACATGTTCCAATATATTGGTCTCGAGCTTTCATTTGTCATTACGCTATCATTTGTCGCGGCCCTTATTTGCAAACCAAGGGGATAACGATGATGAAAAAAAGGCGGGTCATTATTGTAACAGATGGCGATGATTTTGCATGGCGGACGATTCAGCATATTGCGAAGGAAATTGGCGGCCGCTGCATTAGCCGCTCTCGGGGGAATCCATCAAAACTGACAGGTGAACAGCTCGTGGAGCTTATTTTACAGACGCCGTATGATCCTGTATTTGTGATGTTTGATGATTGTGGAGCAGTCGGTGAAGGCGCAGGCGAACAGGCGCTAAAGTACGTGGCGACCCATAAACAAATTGAGGTGATGGGGGCTATTGCAGTCGCCTCCAATACTCACCAGAATGAATGGACAAAGGTACATGTCAGCATTGATCGAAATGGAAAATTGACAGAGCGCGGAGTGGATAAAGAAGGAATCCAAGAAATGGAGTTGGGGCGTATCAATGGTGATACCGTTTATTGCTTAGAGCAGCTACCCATTCCGATTATCGTTGGTATCGGTGATATCGGAAAGATGGGCTATCGCGACCACGTTAAATACGGTTCGCCCATTACAAAAAAAGCGGTTGAGGTTCTTTTAGAAAGGAGTGAAAATGGTGGCAGCAGACACAAACAGCATCCCGATTTTTGAAAAGCTTACGGATAATGAAGCCTATTTAAAAGAGAAAATCGGGATTGGAACAAGCTTTGATTTAGGAATTCGCAAAGTCTATGTGCTAACGAGAGAGGTGCACATTTATTATTGTAACGGCCTGTGTGATACACAATATTTAATTGAACTGCTTAAACAAATTGTGCAAATTAATGATAACGAGCGCCAAGAAGCTCGAGCGAAGCAAATTCTTGCTAATCGTCTTGTCCATCAGCAAGTCAGTCCCGTTCAAGATTTGAATGATGCGATTAATCAATTGTTGTCAGGGCTTATCATCATTTTAATGGAAGGGGAAACAAGCGGATTTGTCGTTGATGTCCGCAGTTATCCAGGCCGTCAGCCGCAAGAGCCCGATACGGAAAAAGTCGTACGCGGAGCACGCGACGGCTATGTTGAAAATATTATTGTCAATACGGCATTAACGCGGCGCCGCATTCGTGACGAACGGTTGCGCTTTGAAATTATGCAAGTAGGCGAACGTTCCAAAACGGATGTATGCATTGCTTATATTAAGGATGTAGCGGATCCTGGATTGATTGAGCTTGTAAAAAAAGAAATTCAACAAATTAAAATTGATGGTTTAACAATGGCGGACAAAACGATTGAAGAATTTTTAGTCAAGCAGGGATATAATCCATATCCCCTTGTGCGATATACGGAGCGTCCTGACGTAGCCGCAACTCATTTATTAGAAGGACATGTCATTATTATGGTGGACACTTCACCAAGCGTGATTATTACGCCGACCACCTTTTTTCATCATGTGCAGCATGCCGAGGAGTATCGGCAAAATCCTGCGGTTGGAACGTTTGTGCGCTGGGTGCGGTTTCTAGGCATTTTAGCCTCCATCTTTCTATTGCCGCTTTGGATTTTATTTGTGCTAGAACCTTCCTTGTTGCCTGACAAAATGGCATTTATCGGACCAAATAAACACACAAATATTCCAGCCATTGTCCAAATTTTCCTTGCCGATTTCGGAATTGAATTTTTGCGAATGGCAGCTATTCATACGCCGACCTCGTTATCAACAGCTATGGGATTGATTGCGGCTGTATTAATTGGGCAAATTGCGATTGATGTCGGCTTGTTTGTGCCTGAAGTCATTTTATATGTCTCTATTGCTGCGATTGGCTCATTTGCTACACCAAGCTATGAATTAAGCATCGCTAATAAAATCGCCCGTCTCCTGCTCGCTTTAGCAGTGGCTATATTTAAAGTGCCAGGGCTTATTATCGGAACGACCATTTATTTAATTTGGTTAGTTCGAATTCGTTCGCTGAACACCCCGTATTTGTGGCCATTTATTCCGTTTGATCCAGCTGCGTTTATGCAAATTGTTGTTCGCCGTTCACTGGCGGGCGGAAAAGTGCGACCAAGTATTGTTCATCCGCAAAATCAGCAAAGACGCCCCGTGTAAGGAGGGTCTCTTGGTTGCTGAAAGATTTTGCTGAATGAGGAAACAATAAAAATAACGGATTATTCACATTTGTATTGCAACTTTTTTTATTTTATGGTACGTTATACGTAATCTTTTCCGCAGAAAAGGCAGTTAATCCCTATTTGTTAACTGTCTTTTTTGCTTTCAGATCGCATAAAAATTTGTGATTTTGAATATTTAATCTTTCGGAATGAGGGATCGGCATGTTTTTTTACGGAACGAGTCGTGTGAATGACAAAGGACATTTAGAAATTGGCGGTGTTGATACTGTTGATCTCGCAAAGGAATATGGAACGCCGCTGTATATTTATGACGTGGCGTTAATTCGCCAGCGCGCCCGCGCGTTTAAAGAAACGTTTGAAAAGTACGGGGTAAAAGCGCAAGTGGCGTATGCTAGCAAAGCGTTTTCGACGGTTGCTATGGTTCAATTAGTGGAGGAAGAAGGATTATCGCTTGATGTAGTGTCTGGCGGAGAGCTATATACAGCCCTAAAAGCGGATTTCCCTCCTGAGCGCATCCATTTCCACGGGAATAATAAAAGCCGCCAAGAGCTGGAAATGGCGTTGGCGCATGGTGTCGGCTGTATTGTAATAGATAATTTTTATGAATTGCAGCTACTCGAACAAATTTGTGCAGAAAGAGGAATGACGGCGTCTGTTTTAATTCGGGTAACACCAGGAATTGAAGCGCATACTCATGATTATATTTTGACAGGTCAGGAAGATTCTAAATTCGGCTTTGACTTAAACAATGGACAGGCTGATCGCGCGTTAAAGCAAGCCTTATCTTCTCCATCGTTCCACGTGCTGGGGATTCATTGTCATATTGGTTCACAAATTTTTGAAACAACAGGCTTTGTGCTGGCGGCGCAAAAAATTTTCCACAAAATCGCCGATTGGAAAGAGGTCTATGATTTTGTTCCGAAGGTTGTCAATCTTGGCGGCGGCTTTGGAATTCGCTATACAAATGAAGATACGCCGCTTCCGGCTGCGGAATACGTAGAAAATATTATTGCTGAAGCAGCAAAACAGGCAGCAGAGCTGGGCATTGCTATGCCGGAAATTTGGATTGAGCCAGGCCGTTCGCTTGTCGGTGATGCCGGAACCACGATTTATTCGATCGGTTCGCGCAAAGAAGTGCCTAATGTGCGTCATTATGTGGCTGTTGATGGGGGAATGAGTGACAATATTCGGCCAGCATTGTATGAAGCAAAATATGAAGCAGTGTTGGCGAATCGAGTTCTTGATGAGAAGCAAGAGGTTGTGGCGATTGCCGGAAAATGCTGTGAATCAGGTGACATGCTGATCTGGGACTTGCCGCTTCCAAAGACAGAAGCAGGTGATTATTTGGCTGTATTTTGCACCGGGGCATATGGCTATTCGATGGCCAATAACTATAATCGCTTGCCTCGCCCGGCTGTTGTTTTTGTTGAAAACGGCGAGGCGCAGCTCGTCGTTTGCCGAGAAACGTATGAGGACTTAGTTCGTTTAGACGTGCCATTACGGGCGAAAGTCAATAGATGACCATGCTATAGGAATATCACAATGAAGGTACATTGGATATCACATACTCCTTGAAATGAAAGCGTGTGATAAAACAAAGAAAAAATCGATCAGACGTGTAGAGCGGTAATTAGCTATTGACCGATTAAGCTACAAGCCTATTGTATGGATATGCGAAACGGCCAAAAGGTGCCCTGCTTGGGCACCTTTTGGTCATTGTTGCTGCTGATTGGATGAAGTAAACACGGATTTGATGGCATTCCAAATTTCTTTCAAAATATCAATGATATTCTGAATAAATGTTTTTCCTTCTTCTGAGTTCAAAAAGGTGGAAATCTTGTTTTTTGCTTTGCTAAGTTGATCGTTGACCTGATTCCAGTCAATGTTGAGATTCTTCATTTTATTAAATAATGATATTAGACTATTGATTTCATCCTGAGTGAGCGTAATTCCTAAATCCTTGGCCGCTTTTTCGATAAGGGAGCGCAAATCCGCGTCGGTTTGCGGCGGATTTTTGGCCATTTCTTCTTTAATTCTTGTTAAAAGGGCAACGGCTTGATCGTTTCCAATCGATTTGCCCAGCTGGGCGGTTTTTACCATTTCTTCATTTGCCACTTTTTTTACATCGTCAGGAATCACTTTATCGGATGAAAGCTCGTACGCTTTCATTAAACCGGTTAGCGCTGCGGTACCTGAAACAGGGAAAGGAGCTGTAATATAAATTTTAGCATCCTTGACACCTGCCGTGATAAGCGCGTTTGTATACATTTCCTTTGTGACCCAAGTAATATTATGCGTTTCTACATCAAGGCCGGAACCATTCGCTCCAATTGTAATCATAGATGATGAAATGGCTTTTGTGCCAATTTGCGCTTTTGGAATTAGGCCATCCAGATATTTATGCTCTTCTGTGTTTGACACGGTAATGGTTTGAGCATTTTCCGGAGCGTTCATTTCATTTAATACTTGCTGCTTTTGTGAGTCGGTTAAGTTTTCTCCAAGTGTAATAATAACATCGCCTTCTGCTGCATCCGCCGCTGCCGCTATCGGATACGCAAGCAGCAAAGACGCCATGAGACAGCCTATCAAGGTCCGTTTCATTCTTGCAACCTCCTTATTCTTTCTTTATTTCCACCATTCCTATTCTACATGCAAATGGAATAAGATAGAAGCGAAATGATGCGTATAAATGCCACTTGCTCTATGAACAGCGGGATGAATATAGCGCTCGTTCATTTTGTCTTTTAGTTGTATTTTATATAAAAGAGCACTAATGTTAATTATCCATTATTTTACTTGAAAGCAAAATGATCGGGCTTAACACTCGTTTTTCTGCTTCTTTCTCGAACAGGGAATGTCAGTGAACAACATCATTTGCTTACAAAGCGCTCCTTGTTCAAGAAGGGCATGCCCTAGTCGGCAAGCAAATCGGTTTGCCGGCTTCAGCAGAAAAGCGAGGAATCTAGTACGATCCGTTGGTTTTTATTGAATCCTCAACACGCCCGATAAAATGACTTGCTTTTTTTGTGTAACAAACAATGGTATGATAAGGGAGTATGAAAGAAAGGAGAATGAGAAAATGGCAAAAAAGGGTCATATTTTACTGGAAAACGGTGCAAAAATTGAGTTTGAATTATTTCCAAATGAAGCCCCAAAAACAGTGGCAAACTTTGAAAAGTTAGCAAATGAAGGGTTTTATAATGGCTTAACGTTCCATCGCGTCATCCCTGGCTTTGTCAGCCAAGGCGGTTGTCCGCGCGGAAATGGAACCGGCGATGCAGGCTATACGATTCCGTGTGAAACGGACAACAATCCTCATCAGCATAAAGAAGGAGCGATTTCGATGGCGCATCGCGGCCGTGATACAGGAAGCTGCCAATTTTTCATTGTTCATGAGCCGCAGCCGCATTTAGATGGAGTACATACCGTTTTTGGTCAAGTGACGTCAGGAATGGACGCGGTCAAAGCGATGAAAAATGGCGATGTAATGAAAGAAGTTAAGGTGTGGGAAGAGTAAAAGTTTTTACTCGTAGTATTAGTTGGGCATCACGATAAGGATAGGGATACCTCAATATTTGTCTTAGCGTGAACAAGGCAAGTCATAGACTTGCCCTTTTTGGATCGTAGGTTTGTACAAATTGCGGTTTGTTCATATTTATACAGCAAAAGAGCAACCAACCTGATTGTATTGGATACCACCAATACAACTTTATATGGAAGGAAAGTGGTTTTTGAGAGTGAAGTGTTTCCGCTTTGCTTAGAACGACAGGGGAATAGGCTGCTGGGAACGCGCAATTTTTATAGAAGCTTAACAGGATGAACGGTGTTGAGCTTTTTTGAAAGGATGAGGAAACGATGAAGAAAAATTGGATCCTGTTCTTTGTTCTGCTCGGTGTCAGCTTGATTTGGGGGCTTATTTATTGGTTATTCATAGCGAAGTGAGTGCGTGAGCATAGACAAACGATTGGATTGTGATATAATGATAAAAAATTACATAATCGTTTTGTATCCTTCGGGGCAGGGTGTAATTCCCGACCGGCGGTATTGAAACCGATGCGTTTCTAAGCCCGCGAGCCGAAATAGGCACGATCCGGTGCGATTCCGGAGCCGACAGTATAGTCTGGATGGGAGAAGGATCACATAAAGGCAGCACATTGCCGTAAGCGGAGCAGCACCAAAACCGTTTTTCCTTGCACTGTCAATGTGGATGGTAGATGTAGTGCTCCCCATAGTGGAGGTGTTTACTGAAAAAACGGAACAAACATTCGTGTTTGATGTCCGGCTCTGTTTTAGAACGGTGTTGTTCATGAAATGTGCAGCTTTTTTGGCATGCAAAACAAACATGTCGGTTTGTGGTTCTTACATATTTCTGCCCTGGGAGATGCGATTCCTAGGGCTTTCTTTATGGTAAAAAAGGAGGGATGGGACATGCAGAGCGATGAACGGTATATGCGTTTGGCGCTTGAAATGGCTAAAATAGGAAGCGGACAAACCTCTCCGAATCCAGCGGTGGGGGCAGTTGTGGTGAAAAATGGAGAAATCGTTGGTTTGGGCGCCCACTTAAAAGCTGGAGAGCCGCATGCTGAGGTTCATGCCATTCGCATGGCAGGGGAAAAAGCCGCTGGTGCGACAGTTTATGTTACGCTTGAGCCTTGCAGCCATTTTGGAAAAACGCCTCCATGTGCAGATTTGCTAGTGGAAGCAAAAGTAGCGCGCGTTGTCATCGCTACGACGGATCCAAATCCGCTTGTAGCTGGGAAGGGGATGGAAAGGCTAAAACAGGCAGGAATTGAGGTTGTGCTCGGTACGTTGAAAGAAGAGGCCGATGAATTAAACCGTGTCTTTTTTCACTATATCACGACAAAAACTCCATTTGTTACATTAAAATACGCAAGCAGCTTAGATGGAAAAATCGCGACGAAAACAGGTGATAGCAAATGGATTACTTCAGAAGCTGCGAGAGAGGATGTGCACCGCTATCGAGCCGCAAATGATGCGATTTTAGTGGGGGTTAATACGATCATGGCTGATAACCCTCATTTAACGACGAGATTACCTGAAGGCGGGAAAAGTCCGATTCGGATTATTCTCGATACAGACTTGCGCACACCGCTTCATGCAAACGTGATATCTAATGATGAAGCGGAAACATGGATGGTTGTCGGCAGTCAAGTATCCAGCGAACGCATGGCCTTATACCAAAGATCGCATGTGCGAGTCATGCAAATGAACCAGCCGCATATCGACATTTGGGAGGTGTTGCGCATGCTAGGGGAGCATAAAATTACTTCTCTCTTTGTGGAAGGAGGGTCACGCATTCACGACAGCTTTGTGCGCAGCCGAGCCTTTCAAGAAATTGTTGCCTATTTTGCGCCGAAGTTGATTGGCGGCCATGAAGCGCCTACTCCGGTTGGCGGCACAGGGATTTTGCGCATGGCAGAAGCGGCTGAATTAGCAATTAAGCGCGTTGAAATGGTTGGACCGGATATCAAGGTCATTGCCATACCAAAATAAAGAGGTGGAACATCATGTTTACCGGAATCATTGAAGAAATGGGTACGATTGAACAAATGAATCACTCAGGAGAAGCGATTACGGTTACGATTCGCGCGGAAAAGGTGCTTGAAGATGTCCGATTGGGCGATAGTATTGCGGTTAATGGGGTATGCTTAACAGTAACATCATTTACCGCTCGTTCCTTTACAGTTGATGTGATGCCAGAAACCATTCGAGCCACCTCATTGCGCGTGTTGTCAAAAGGATCAAAAGTCAATCTAGAGCGGGCGATGGGAGCAGGCGGACGGTTTGGCGGCCATTTTGTATCCGGACATGTTGATGGAGTGGGCGAGATTATCAACAAGAAACCGGTTGCCAACGCTGTGTATTATGAAATTAAAATTCCAAGAGAACTGCGAAGCTATATGATTTTGAAAGGTTCCGTCGCTGTTGACGGGACGAGCTTAACGATTTTTGGATTGACCGATGATACATTTACGATTTCGCTGATTCCGCATACGCGTGCCGAAACGATATTGGGCGATAAGCAAGTTGGCGATATCGTCAATATTGAGTGCGATCTCATTGGCAAATATGTAAAGCAATTTGTAGAAGGAAACAAAGCAGCGAAGGAACAGGGCGCGATTACCCTTGAATTTTTAGAAGAGCATGGATATAAATGAACGGAAAGGTGGGGACGACATGTTCGATACGATCGAAGAAGCCATTTATGAGCTCATGCAAGGAAATGTCATCATTGTTTGTGATGATGAGGATCGAGAAAATGAGGGGGATTTTGTTGCATTAGCTGAAAAAGCGACACCTGAAGTCATTAACTTTATGATTAAATATGGACGTGGGCTTGTCTGCGTACCAATCACAGAAGAGCTGGCAGATAAGTTGGATTTAGTGCCGATGGTTAACCATAATACAGATGCGCACGGAACGGCTTTTACTGTAAGCATCGACCATAAATCAACGACAACAGGAATTAGCGCATATGAGCGTTCCACAACGATTCGGGAGCTTTTGAATCCACATGCGAAAGCAAGCGACTTTAAACGACCGGGCCACATTTTTCCGCTTGTGGCGAAAAAGGGAGGCGTTTTGCGGCGCGCCGGACATACGGAAGCAGCAGTTGATTTGGCTCGTCTATGCGGGGCAAAGCCAGTCGGTGTCATTTGTGAAATCATTAAGGAAGACGGGGAAATGGCCCGCGTACCGGATTTGCGAAAAATAGCCGATGAATTTGATTTGAAAATGATTACGATTAAAGATTTAATTCAATACCGCAACAAAAAAGAGAAGTTAGTAAAAAGAGAAGTAGAAATTACCTTGCCGACGGAATTTGGCGAGTTTAAAGCGATCGGCTACACAAACTCAGTTGATGGAAAAGAGCATATCGCGCTTGTCAAAGGGGAAGTGATTCCCGATGAACCAATACTTGTCCGCGTTCATTCCGAATGTTTAACCGGAGATGTATTCGGCTCATATCGTTGCGATTGCGGTCCACAGCTTCATGCAGCTTTGCGGCAAATTGAAGAGGCAGGAAGAGGCATTTTATTGTATATGCGTCAAGAAGGACGCGGAATCGGCTTATTGAACAAACTTCGCGCCTATAAGCTTCAGGAACAAGGATACGATACGGTTGAAGCGAATGAAAAGCTGGGCTTTCCAGCTGATTTGCGCGATTACGGAATTGGCGCTCAAATTTTAAAAGATTTAGGCGTAACGAAAATGCGATTACTTACGAACAACCCGCGCAAAATCGCCGGATTGAAAGGATATGATTTAGAAGTGGTTGAGCGCGTGCCATTGCAATTGCCAACGAAAAAGGAAAATGAGAAATATTTAAAGACGAAATATGAGAAGCTAGGGCACATGCTTCATTTTTGACGGACTAAGCATCATTTTGATTATGATTGAAAAAAATAGGAGGAGATTTGGATGAAAGTAATGGAAGGAAATTTAGTTGGGACAGGATTAAAGATCGGAATTGTGGTTTCTCGTTTTAATGAATTTATCACAAGCAAATTGCTTTCAGGGGCGCTAGATGGCCTTAAACGGCATGGTGTCGACGAAAATGAGGTTGCCGTTGCTTGGGTGCCAGGAGCCTTTGAAATTCCGCTTGTGGCGAAAAAAATGGCGGAATCTAAGCAGTATGATGCAGTCATTGCGCTTGGAACGGTGATTCGCGGTGCAACAAGCCACTATGATTACGTATGCAATGAGGTAGCTAAAGGAATTTCGCACGCATCCTTAACAACCGGAACACCTGTCATTTTTGGCGTCTTAACGACCGATACGATCGAGCAAGCGATTGAGAGAGCGGGAACAAAAGCGGGCAATAAAGGCTGGGAAGCTGCTGTAGGCGCGATTGAAATGGCGAACCTGCTTCGCTCTTTTTCATAGAAAGAGTTCACAAGAGAGCAAATAGCGTTTATAATACGTAATGAGAAAACGGCTTTTGCGCTTTTCTGTCGCAGAAAAGTATCGCCAGTAATGAGGGGTTTTTTATGTTAATTCGTTATCGAAAAAACTATGAAAAAATTGCGATGGGGCTTCTGTCGTTTATGCCGACAGAAAAAGACTTGAAAAAGTTGCAGCAAACAATTAAGCAATATGAGACGAGCGACGACTGGCAGCTGTTTTTATGGAAAAAGGAAGAAGACATTCTTGGGATTATTGGTATTTTATTATCGGGTGAGCATGTAGCGGAAATTCAGCATATTAGCGTGAACCCTTCGCATCGTCATCAAGGGATCGGAAAGCAAATGGTAAAGGCATTAAAAGAATTATATCCGGATCGCGAGTTAAGGGCGAATGAGTATACAGCTGCATTTTTAGACAAGTGTGAGCTGTAGGAAGAGGCGGCCTAGTGTTTAGGCCGTCTCTTTTTTTGCTTGCTTTGCATGCGGGAAGCGATCACATCAGAGCGGTCGCGCAAAGCATGCTTATGGAGCAAAAATTCATTGCGAAGATCGCTTTCTTTGCCCCAGGCTCCTCCTCTTTTTTGGCAATATTCCAAGCATTTGGCGAGCAGTGCTTCATCAGCGATCGGCAAGTTGATGCTTTGATATGTTTCCCCTTGTTCGACCCGTTGAATGTACCATTGTAAAAGCTGCTCCAGCTGTTCATAATGGATGCCAAGCTGTTCCACCGCTTCTTTTTCTCGATGAAGAAGCAAAGCTGCCTTTTTCATCATGCGTTTTGCTCCTTGGACGTTATTGCGGCGATGATGATAAAGCGCTACAGCTATTTGAATCAGCCCTACCCACACGGGTCGTTTGTGATCCTGCTTCCAATGCTCTTCTAATATTTCATGACATTCAAAATAGTCACGGTCTGTATGAAAGTGAAACAAATAATCGATATATGCATCCGGGTACAAGATAGCCACCTTCTTTTCTATGACGAATCCAAATGGTTTTTTGGTATGATATCTTTCTCAAATAAAAACAGAGAGAGGGATGAGCGAAACGGCAACGGTGGGCTTTATTCGCTCTCGCAGTCGGCGCCGCTTAGATGAATTGAGCCACCAGCTTGCTTTCTTGCTTCTAATCATATTGTATCATAGGATCGGGAAAAATTTGCTTGGACAACATGCAATTATCATCTATACTTAACGGTAGTGTCATTATAAATGGTGGGATGAATGTGCAGTACAATGTAAAAATTGATGCGTTTGAAGGTCCGCTTGACCTGTTGTTGCATTTAATTAACCGATATGAAATTGATATTTATAATATTCCGGTTTCGGAAATCACCGATCAATATATGGAATATATTCATGCTATGCAGGAGCTGCAGCTTGATATTGCAAGTGAATATTTAGTGATGGCAGCGACGCTGCTGGCCATTAAAAGTAAAATGCTGCTTCCTAAACATGAAGAGGAACTGTTGGATGAAGAAATCAGCGACTTAGCCGAAGATCCGCGCGAAGAGCTTATGCACCGTCTATTGGAATACAAAAAATATAAAGAAGCGGCTCATGAGCTGAAAAAGAGAGAGGAAGATCGCTCTCTTTTATTTACAAAACCGCCAAGTGATATGAGTGCTTATGCATCAGAGCTGGAAATAGAAAAACGGCCTCTTGATGTTACCGTCTATGACATGCTTGGTGCTCTATCAAAGCTTTTACGCCGGAAAAAGTTGCAGAAGCCGCTCCATACAAAAGTGGCGCGTCAGGAAATTCCCATTGAACGGCGAATGGAGGAAATTTTGGGGGAATTGCAGAAAACAAAGACACGGAAAAGCTTTTTTGATTTATTTCCGTATTATGACCGTGAGCATATTGTTGTCACCTTTTTAGCGATTTTAGAGCTTATGAAGAAAGATTTAATCATTATTGAACAGGAACGGAATTTTGCTGACATTTTCATTGCGAGCAATGAAAGGATGGAACATCATGGAAATGAACGGCTATAAAGCCATTATCGAGGGATTGTTATTTGCTGCTGGAGATGGGGGACTATCGTTGAAACAAATCGCGATCGTCCTTGAAATTTCAGAGGAGCAAGCGATCAGCGTACTTGATGAACTGAAGGCCGACTACAGCAAAGCGGATCGCGGCATCCAATTAATTGAGCTTGCGGGTGTATATCAGCTTGCTACGAAGAAAGAGCATGCCCCGTATTTAAAGAAGCTTGTCGAAGCACCGGGCTCTTCCTCTTTATCACAGGCAGCGCTTGAGACTCTTGCGATTATCGCCTATCGTCAGCCGATTACGCGAGCAGAAATCGAAGAAATTCGCGGCGTTAAAAGCGATAAACCGCTGCAAACGCTGATCGCGAAAGCACTTGTGAAGGAAATAGGAAGGGCGGAAGGAACAGGGCGACCGATTTTATATGGAACAACAAAGGAATTTCTTGATTATTTTGGATTAAAGACGATTGAAGAACTGCCGCCGCTTCCAGAATTGAATGAAGAGGAAGAAACGGAGAGAGAGGCTGATTTATTCTTCGAAAAATTTGAAGAAACTTTTAAATAATCAAAATAATTATGGTAAGATAAACTTAATAAAAATAAGATGATAGACGCAGTTAATGAAACATCCAGTCATGTCGATTTTTTTCTTATCAAACCTATTTATAAATATTCACCTAAAAAAGAGCGCCGGTGAATGAGACTCGTGACATAGGATCAACGCGTTTGCCAACAGTTTGAATCCAATCTTCTCTATTTGCATGATAACTGTAATGTAACATTTGGATAAACAAGAGGATGGTGGCGTATTTCGACGGCTGGTGGTCGAACCGCAAATGGCTTCACGGGCTGCCATGGCTGTCCGTGTCAAAAGTCCTTCCTTCGGTTCTGCAAAGCTGCATTTGTAAATAAAGGAGGCATGGATCATGCGAATTCGCCGCTGCAAAGGGTATGAATTAGAAAAAGCGCAGCCGAATACATCGGAGGATTTTTTCAATCGCTCTGAGGTGACATTTGTAGAAGATGGGGTGGAGCGGACGTTGCATGTTTTATATGTGCGCTATTTTGATGAATGGTTTTCATCATTGACTCCATATGAACAAAACCCTATTTTTGCCGTCCATGAGCGTGAGGTTTATTTTAAAGATATTGTGGCGCTTGTATGTTTGCTGCAAAATCCGGACTTTCGTCATCGGAAGCGGGTTTATATCAATGATGAAACGGAGTTTCGTCGCTATTTTGCGCAAATGGAATATGAGAAGCTTCCTGAACTTTTTGCCAGCTTAGAAACAAAAGGAGAGTATGAGCTTGCATCACCGCTTTTGTTTATAAAACAACCATCATAAAATGGGGGTCTTTATTTATATGGGAAATTCCATTGTCATAAGTCAGACCAAGCAGGTCGAGACGTTTCTGGAACAAACGGTTCAAACCATTTCACACTATCTAAATGAAACAACGCTGACGGGGTTATTAAAGGAGCAGGAGGATGGAAAGCGAACATATAATGAGCTGCTGCTTTCCAATTTGCGCCGTCTCGTTGTTTATTGCGAGGAAGGGCTGGAAGCGTGCCGAGTGGTGTTGAATGATGAGCCATTTCGCAAAGCGGCAGCTGAAAAAATTCTGTATCGCATTTATCATTCATGCATTACTGAGTTTTTTGCGCCGAAAAACGATGTGTGGTATGAAGATAGCCGCTCTGCTTATACCGGACGAAATTCGATTAAATTTCGGGAGGTTCCTCCTCCTTCTTTTCAGGCGCTGATTGCTTCGCTTGAAGGCCCGTTTCAAACGATCCGCGAAGAGCTGGAATTTTACGAAACCGATTATCGAACCAAAATGATTCAATCGAAATAGCGAGAACATCATCCGCTTTCTAAAATAAGGAAAGCGGATGTTTTTTTGTGGGAGAGATGAACCATTTTTTTTCATTCGTCATAGGATAATGGCGAATAAAAAAGAGGAGGTTGCCATGGAAAAACAAGCTCAACTTCGGGAATATATCGATCAGGTGGCTGAATGGGCGAAGCAATTGGAAGCATGGTGGAGGGGGCATGATGATCCCGATATTCACTACGATTTTAATAGACTATGGAGTCGTTTGGAGGAGCAAGAGGAATGGACAGACGTGGAAGTGTATGAGCTGCAAGGAATGGCTACTCAGCTTTATGAAAAAACCGTGCGGTTGATTCAAGAACAACCGCTGGATTCGGTAGCCGATAGAGAAAACGAGATGGAGGAACAGAGAGAAGCGCGTGTCCCAATCGGTAGGCATCAATTGCCGCCGCTTCCTTATCGCTATGATGCACTTGAACCCCATATTTCCGAAGAAATTATGCGCCTGCATCATACAAAACATCATCAAAGCTATGTCGACGGATTAAATCAAGCGGAAAAAATGATGCAAAAAGCGCGGGAAACTAATCAATATGGTTTGCTGAAGCATTGGGAGCGCGAGGCTGCATTTCATGGATCTGGACATTATTTGCATACGATTTTTTGGAACAATTTGACGCCTAATGGCGGCGGAAATCCACACGGTAGGCTGCTTGAGCAAATAAAAGAGGATTTTGGAAGTGTGGAGCGCTTTAAGCGACATTTTACGGAAGCAGCCAAAAGCGTCGAAGGTGTGGGATGGGCTATTCTTGTTTGGGCGCCGCGTCCTGGACGTTTAGAAATTTTACACACAGAAAAGCACCAATTCATGACGCAATGGGATACGATTCCTTTGCTTGTGCTTGATGTTTGGGAACACGCCTATTATCTGCAATATAAAAATGACCGTTCTGCCTATATTGAAAGCTTTTGGAAGATTGTGAACTGGCGCGATGTCGAGGAGCGATTTGCTCAAGCGAGCCGTCTACGTTGGAAGCCATTTTAACACCATCCATCGAGAAGCCTCCCACCTCTACACGAAGGGAAGATGGGGGAGGTTCATTCTATACGAAGAGGAGGATGTCCCAAAAGAAAGGGACGTCTTTTTTATTATAAAGATGGAACGAATGGTGTCTGTAAAAAGCACGGTGACAAGCATCTCATGATTGTCATTCGATTGGGCTATCGGATCTTCAGACAAAGATTCTAGACCGTTTTCCCACCTTGCCAATGATGTGTGATCTTTGCGGAGACTTGGACATTTCCAAGCATATCCGCTCAACTGATGCATACACTTGTACAAAACGGCAAAAGGGATGGGGATTACATGGAGCAAAAGAAACGATGGATGATGTTCATCATAGCACTTGCGGTGATTTTTTCATGTATTCCGATGCGAGCGGAGGCCCAAGGAGTTAGTGCGCAAAGTGCGATTTTAATGGAGCAATCCTCTGGGCGCATTTTATTTGAAAAGGATGCTTTTACGAAACGGCGTATCGCTAGCATTACCAAAATTATGACAGCGATTATTGCGATAGAGTCAGGAAAAATGAATGATACCGTTACGGTGAGCTCTCGTGCAGTGCGAACAGAGGGGTCATCCGTTTATTTGAAAGAAGGGGAAAAAATCAAGCTGCGCGATCTTGTCTATGGTTTGATGCTCCGTTCTGGTAATGATGCCGCTGTCGCTATCGCTGAGCATGTGGGCGGAAGTGTTGAGGGGTTTGTTTTTTTAATGAACCAAAAGGCGCTGGAAATAGGAATGAAAAATACGCATTTTGCCAATCCGCACGGTCTTGATGACTCGGAGGATCATTACTCAACCGCTTATGATATGGCATTATTAATGCGCTATGCTATGCAAAATAAAGAGTTTCGCAAAATTTCCGGGACGAAAACATATCGCGCGCCAAACCCTGATGAAAAATGGGACCGTATCTGGCGCAATAAAAATAAACTACTAACGAACCTTTATGAATACTGCACGGGCGGAAAAACAGGATATACGAAGAAGGCGAAGCGAACGCTTGTCACGACTGCTTCTAAAGAAGGATTGAATTTAATTGCCGTGACACTGAATGCCCCTGACGATTGGAATGATCATATTTCTATGTACGAATATGGCTTTGATCATTATGTGGTGGCAAAAATAAACAGCAAAAAAATGGGTCGGAAAGTGGACGATCGCTTTTATCGCTATCATATTCAGGCCACTCGCGATTTGCGATATCCGGTTACTGACAAAGAAATGAAAAAGCTGCGTCTCCATGTTCAACTCATTCGTCCAAAAAAGCAATGGAAAAAGGATCAAGAACTCGTTCCCAAAATTGTCGGTAAGGCCACTCTGTACTTGAATGGAGAGGCAGTAGATGAAGTGCCGCTTTTATATAAGCCTTCTTTGCGTCAAACGTCAAAGGACGCTGCTGAACTAGTTTGGAAGCAAGTTTTCTTTTTAGGTGTGGGCGGCAATGGTTAATCTTATTTGGGCTATGCTGGCACTCGTCGGAATTGTTTTTGCGATGTTTAACGGAACCATGAATGAAGTGAATGAAGCGGTATTCAAAGGAGCGAAAGAAGCGGTTACCATCAGCATCGGAATGATAAGTATCTTAGTGTTTTGGCTTGGCTTGATGAGAATTGCTGAGCATGCAGGTTTGCTTACGAAGCTGGCACATCTATGCAAGCCGCTCGTCCGCCGCTTATTTCCAGAAGTGCCGGCGGATCATCCGGCAATGGGATATATTGTTTCGAATATGATCGCTAATATGTTTGGCCTTGGAAATGCAGCAACGCCGATGGGAATTAAGGCGATGGAGGAATTAAAGAAACTCAATGGGAATCGCGACACAGCCAGCCGTTCAATGGTGACATTTTTAGCGATGAATACGTCGGGAATTACATTGATTCCAGCCACAGTGATTTCGATCCGCATGACCTATGAATCATCAGCGCCGGGGGAAATTATTGGAACGACTCTTGTTGCCTCAGCGATTTCAACGATAGGTGCGATTTTCATTGATCGCTATTATTATTGGAGACGAACAAGAGGTGGAAAGCGATGATGGAGATTGTTCAAATCATTTCGCTGTGGCTGATTCCGCTCACCATTGGTTTTATTTTATTATATGGCACATGGAAAAAAATACCTACCTATGAGTCATTTGTTGAAGGGGGCAAAGAGGGAATTTCCATTGCTGTTTCGATTATTCCTTATCTAGTCGGTATGCTTGTCTCCATCTCTATTTTTCGTGCATCCGGCGCTTTAGATTATATGATGAGATTTATCAAGCCATTAGCTGAAGCGATTGGTCTTCCTGCAGAAGTGGTGCCATTAGCCATGGTAAGGACGATTTCAGGAACAGCGGCGCTAGGGATGACGACAGATTTAATTGCAACATACGGCCCTGATTCATTTGTAGGAAGACTTGCTTCAACAATTCAAGGCAGCACGGAGACGACATTATATGTTCTGACCGTTTATTTTGGGGCTGTCGGCATCCGTAAAATGGGGGATGCGCTAAAGGTCGGAATTTTAGCTGATATTTTGAGTTTTGTTGTATCCTTTATCATTATATTGCTCGTATTTGGAAGATAAAGCGGCCGGCTCGGCTGCTTTTTTATTTGCTTGAAAAAACAAAGGTATGATAAAAATAGGATGGTGTACCTGCCAGACTGTTGACGAACCCTTTCTTTTTGCCCGTTCGCTTATGAATGGTCTTGGCCCGATTAATCGTTTCATTCGAATGTGTTTTTTGTCTACCAAGCATTTTCAAGACAGTCAAATATGAAACATTCCCATAAATGAATGAGGCCAAATAGTTGTAGACAAAGTCGGCATAGACGTGGTCTACAATCTCGTACTTGTATCTTTTTGTCGAAAAGAGTAAGATGGTTGAAGAGGTGAAAATGATGGAACGGTTACAAAAAGTGATTGCACATGCTGGAATTGCATCACGCCGAAAAGCTGAGGAGCTTATCTTACATGGAAAAGTAAAAGTAAATGGAAAAGTGGTGACAGAGCTTGGCTTAAAGGTAGGTCCTCAAGATAAAATCGAAGTGGAAGGGATTCCGGTCGAGAGAGAAGAGCCTGTATACTATCTTCTTTATAAGCCGCGCGGTGTGATTTCAAGCGTTCAAGATGATAAAGGCCGAAAGGTTGTTACTGACTTTTTCCAGGATATTGATAAACGAATTTATCCCATTGGACGCTTAGATTATGATACATCCGGTATTTTATTATTAACAAACGACGGTGATTTTGCGAACCTTCTGATGCATCCACGCTACGAAATCGAGAAGGTATATGTGGCGAAGGTTAAAGGAATTCCGGCGAGGGCCCAGTTAAAGCAGCTAGAAAAAGGAATTTGGCTTGAGGATGGGATGACCGCACCGGCAAAAGTGAAAATGCTTTCATTGGATAAGCGGAAGAAAACAGCGGTCATTGAGATTCGCATACATGAAGGACGCAATCGTCAAGTGCGCCGCATGTTTGAAGCAATCGGCTGTCCGGTTATGAAATTGAAACGGGAAAGATATGCCTTTCTCGATTTAAAAGGATTGAATCCTGGCGATTATCGCGAACTATCCCCGCATGAAGTGAAGCAGCTGCGCGCCCTTGCGTTATCTGGGAACGGCATTCACAAATAACCGAAAACTTTTCTCATTTGTCACATAACATTCATAGAATTTTCATTATGAATATAGTGAATATTGCTATAATGATAGGTGGAATATCTTTTGCTTAGGAGAGTTAATGTGATGAAAAAGCAGCGACTTGTTTTACGAACCGTGATTTTAATTGTATTGCTAGGAGCGGTTGGGTATACCATCTATTCAAACTTTTTTATGGAAAAAGCAGAGGTCAAGGTTGGTGCAGAGGCTCCTGATTTTGTATTGACAGATTTGCAAGGAAAAAAGCACCGTCTATCTGAATATCGCGGAAAAGGCGTGTTTTTGAATTTTTGGGGCACATGGTGTAAGCCGTGTGAAAAGGAAATGCCTTACATTAACCAGCAGTATGAAAACTTTAAAAAGCAAGGAGTCGAAGTGCTGGCGGTGAATGTAGGGGAGCCGAAATTAAGCGTGCAAAAATTTGTAGACCGGTATCAATTGACATTTCCCGTTGTCATTGACCGTGAGGACCAAGTCATGAACGCTTATGGTATTGACCCGTTGCCAACGACATTTTTAATCGATAAAGACGGAAAAATTACGAAAATTATTACCGGATCCATGACAGAAGAAATGATTAAACAATACATGGAAAGCATTAAACCGTAGGGAGTTTTTGATTATGGAACAAGTAAAATGCGAATGTGGCCACGTTAATCCATATGGTACCGTGTTATGCGAATCTTGCGGAAAGCCGCTGGAGCATACGGCGAAGCCGTTGCTGGATATGCGCTATGAAGGAAGCGCCCGGCGTTCTCAAACCTATAACAAAACAATCGTTGATAAAATTTGGAATTTCTTTTCGTCTGTCAAGGTCGGAGTCTGGCTCATTGTGATAACACTGGTTGCTTCGGCGATTGGCACGATTTTTCCACAAAAAATGTATTTACCGCCTAATGTGACGCCTAGCGAATATTATGAGGACCGATATGGCTGGGCGGGAAAGCTATACTATGAGCTAGGGTTTGATAATTTGTATGGTTCATGGTGGTATATTCTGCTGCTTGCATCCATCGGGGTATCGCTTGTGATCTGTAGCTTAGACCGAGTTGTGCCTCTTTATCGTGCACTAAAAAAGCAGGGGGTGACACGCCATGAATCATTTTTGCGCCGTCAGCGCTTATTTAGCGCAACAAGAATGGAGGACGAATCTTTTTTAGAAACCATCAAGCAGCGTTTGGCGAAGCGGCATTATCATGTCCGCGAAGAAAACGGTAATATTTTGGCAGAAAAAGGCCGATTTTCGCGATGGGGTCCATATGTCAACCATATCGGACTTATCATTTTCTTGATTGGCGCCATGCTTCGTTTTGTACCAGGCATGTATGTGGATGAGGTACTTTGGATTCGCGAGGGAGAAACAAAAGAAATTCCCGGAACAAACGGTCGGTATTTTTTGAAAAATGAAAAATTTATTTTTGAAACATATGAAAAAGGAAAATCCAATCCAGTTTTTAATGAAGCAATTGATCGTGTCGGAAGCGGAATGGTGGCGAAAACCTATCAAACAACTGCGGTGCTATATAAGCGAGTAGGTCCCACTGTGCCCGGTGAAGAACCGAAGCTAAAAAAAGTGAAAGAATATCACATTCGTGTCAACGACCCGCTTAAGTATGACCATTATGCATTGTACCAAGTAGATTTTAAGATGAATGAATTGAACAAAATGTCCTTTGAGCTGATTGACAAGCAAACAGAAACCGTATTTGGAAATCTTTCAATCGATTTAAACAATCCGAAGCCATCCTATGATTTAGGAAAGGGTTATCGGGTGGAGCTGCTCAGCTACTTTCCTGATTTTTATTTTGACAATGATGGCAACCCGGCGACAAAATCGCGAGTTCCTAACAACCCGGCTTTTGTTTTTAAAATGTATGCACCGGACAAGCCAAAAGGAGAGATAAGCTTTGTGGCAATTCGCCAGACGATTGAACCGTTTGGTGATAACAAATACAAAATGGCGTTTGCTGACGTGGAGACAAGAAATGTATCTGCGCTGACGGTACGCCGAGATTTTACTTTATGGATTTTAGGAGTCGGCGGAGCCATTTTTATGATTGGCGTTATTCAGGGAATGTATTGGAATCATCGCCGCATTTGGCTTAAAATCGTTAACGGGGAAGTGTTGCTAGCTGCTCATACCAATAAAAACTGGTTTGGTCTGAAAAATGAAGTGAGAGCGATTATTGAAGGAACGGGATTAATGATGCCGATCGATCAGGCGGAGGAAGAGAAGAAAGAAGCGCAAGGGGGAAAAGGGAATGGCGCAACTAAGTAGTACGTTGCTATATATCGCATTCGTTCTGTATTTAATTGGCACATTTTTTTTCAGTGGAACGATTCGCCATAAAAAAGATCGACCACAAACGAATCGGTGGGCAACGATTGGGATTGTGATTACCATTGTAGGCTTTCTGTCTCAGGTAGGATATTTTATTACGCGATGGATTGCGGCTGGACATGCTCCTGTCAGCAATCTGTTTGAGTTTACTACCTTTTTCGGAATGATGCTTGTCGGCGCATTTATTATCGTTTATTTCATTTATAAAACAAGCATTCTTGGCGTTTTTACACTACCGATTGCTCTTCTTGTGATCGCTTATGCCAGCATGTTTCCGCGGGAAATTACACCGCTGATTCCGGCGCTGCAAAGTGATTGGCTATATATTCATGTCACAACCGCTGCTGCGGGAGAAGCGATATTAGCGATTAGTTTTGCGGCAGGGTTGATTTATTTGATTCGTGTAGTCGATCAGTCCAGACCATCCAAACGGACATTTTGGCTGGAATTTGTGCTATTTTGCTTGATTACGACTCTCGGGTTTGTCGCGGTTTCTAGTGCTTTTGGACTCGCTGATTATGAAGCCAAATTTCAATGGGTTAATAAAAATAAGGAAACGCAAGAAGTGGTGTATCAAATGCCAGCGCTTGTCGGTCCGCATCAATGGACTCTGGAAAAGCAGAGCGCGGATCGTCTAAAGCCGCTTGTGGAAATGCCGGCCATCATTAATGCCAAAAAGCTGAATACTGTCATTTGGTCATTATTTGGCGGTGCAGTGCTTTATTTGCTGCTGCGTCTCCTATTGCGGAAGCGTGTTGCTGCTGCGCTACAGCCATTTGTCAAAAACGTCAATTTAGATTTAACCGATGAGATTGGCTATCGTGCAGTTGCGATTGGATTTCCTGTGTTTACACTTGGAGCGCTGATCTTTGCCATGATTTGGGCGCAAATTGCCTGGACACGTTTCTGGGGATGGGATCCGAAGGAAGTATGGGCGCTGATCACATGGCTCTTTTATGCGGCGTTTTTACACCTGCGCTTATCCAGAGGATGGCATGGGGAAAAATCTGCATGGCTTGCGGTCATCGGTTTTGCGATTATTATGTTTAACCTCATTGCGGTCAATTTGATTATTGCTGGATTGCATTCTTATGCTTGATCATAAGCATCAGCGAAAAAGGGGATCCTCGCAAGGGATCCTTTTTTTCTTGTTTTTGGATAGTGGTTTCGGGACAACATATTATAATTATAGAAGAAACTCCCGTTTATTCATGGTGGTATTGGTCGAAGTGAACTAATCGACATAAATGAATAATGACAACGCTTCAATGGACAGAAAGAATAGGGGGAAAAAAGGGGGCGGAGTCTGTAGTCAGCTCGCATTGATTTTAACCGACACAACTTACCGCGTCGGCATTTGTTCCTAAGTGTTCAGGCGATAGCCGATATCGGTGTTTTCACATACGCTGGCATGACCGAGGACAATCACCGATTGGTTTTAATTAAAAAAATGGCATTATGTTTTTTGGAAGCATCAGCCGCATCTTCTCATGAATGGGGAGTTTGTTCAAGATTTTTTCGCCTGAACATCTTTTGGCTGCTCCAACTGGACAGGTTTGCATTGAGTTGAGTACGGAGAGTGAAGTTGTTTTTTATGGGCGCGTTCGTTACGAGGATTTTCAACCATTGGCTTTTGCAGATGCCATTCGTTCCATCTTTAAGTTGTATTTATATAGATAAAATGGTGCGGTTTTTGTAAAATAGTGAGCAAGGGAGGATGTTCAATATGGATAAACAAATCAAAATTTTAGTTGTTGATGATGAAGAGAGGATTCGCCGTTTGCTAAAGATGTATTTAGAACGTGAGGAGTATGTGATTGAGGAGTCTGATAATGGGGGGGATGCCCTCAAAAAAGCGTTGGAAAATGATTATGATTTAATTTTGCTTGATTTAATGCTGCCGGGTAAGGACGGCGTAGAAGTATGTCGAGAAATACGTGAAAAAAAGGCAACACCGATTATTATGCTGACCGCTAAAGGAGAAGAAGCGAATCGCGTGCAAGGGTTTGAAGCCGGCACGGATGACTATATTGTAAAGCCGTTTAGTCCGCGCGAAGTCGTGCTACGAGTCAAAGCTTTGCTTCGCCGTGCAGCCAATATGACTTATGTCCAAACGGATACAACAGCGAAGGATGTGCTTGTGTTTCCACACTTAACGATTGATAATGATGCCCATCGCGTGACGGCTGATGGAAAAGAAGTCAGCTTGACGCCAAAGGAATATGAGCTGTTGCTATTTTTAGCTAAATCACCTGATAAAGTATTTGATCGCGAGCAGTTGTTAAAGGAAGTGTGGCATTATGAATTTTTTGGCGATTTACGTACAGTAGATACACACATTAAGCGGCTTCGTGAAAAATTGAATAAGGTTTCCCCAGCCGCTGCTAAGATGATTGTCACCGTCTGGGGAGTGGGGTATAAATTTGAGGTTGTGAATGAATGATGTGGTTTTTGCGGAGCGTCGTCGGGAAGCTATGGGCGACTATTTTGCTTCTCGTTTCCTGTGTTTTATTCATTTTAACCATTCTATTATTAAAGTTTTTCGAAACCTACTATGTGCAGGAGGCAGAAAAAGAGCTTACACAGCTAGCCGTCAGAGTATCAGAAGTGATGCAGGAGCATCGGGATGAAGCGCTTGCCCGTTCGATTGCGGCAACCCTAGTGGGAAATACATCCAAAGCAATCATTGTCGCGGATAAAACTCACTATTGGTATTTGCCGGCTAGCTCACAGATCCGTGATTTGCCGATATCATTTGTGGAAGAAGATCAAGAGCTTCGCGAAGTCATCACAAAGCAAAAGCAAGTGAAAAAGAAAACCTATTTGCCTAGTCTTCAAACAAAAGAAGACCGTTATAATGAATGGTTGATTGTGGGCGTGCCTGTTGCTTTGAACGATGGAAAGCACGGCGCCGTGTTTGTTTACCAGTCGCTGAACGCCGTGGAGGATACGACCCAGCAAACGAAAAAGCTCATTTTTCTGGCCGCGTTTATTGCCATTGTCATGACAACCGTATTTGCGTTTTTTTTGTCCACGCGCATTACCGCGCCGCTGCGCAAAATGCGGCAAGCCGCTTTTGAAGTGGCGCGCGGCAAATTTGACACCAAAGTCCCGATTCTAACGCATGATGAAATTGGGGAATTGGCGATGGCGTTTAATCAGATGGGAAGGCGTTTGCAGTTTAATATTAATGCCCTTAATCAAGAAAAAGAGCAGCTGGCTAGTATTTTAAGCAGCATGGCAGATGGGGTCATCACATTCAATCGCGATGGGGAAATTTTAATTACCAATCCGCCCGCTGAGCGTTTTTTGCAGGCTTGGTATTTTGAACAAGGAAATGAAAGTGAAGCCATGGCAGCCTTGCCGCCGCAAGTAAAAGAGCAGTTTGCCCGCGTGGTAAAGGAAGAAACAAGACAGGTGGCAGAGGTGACGCTGCAAGGGCGGACATGGGTGATTTTAATGACGCCGCTTTATAATCAAACCGCTGTTCGTGGAGCCGTAGCGATGCTGCGGGACATGACGGAAGAGCGCCGCTTGGACAAGCTGCGCAAGGATTTTATTGCCAATGTATCACATGAATTGCGCACCCCTATTGCCATGCTACAAGGGTATAGCGAAGCCATCATTGATGACATTGCGGCAACAGATGAAGAGAAAAAAGAAATGGCAAAGGTAATCTATGATGAATCGTTGCGAATGGGGCGACTTGTCAATGATTTATTGGATTTGGCGCGAATGGAAGCCGGACATATTACGCTCAATTATGAAGATGTTCAGCTTCGGCCATACATTGAACGGGTGACTCGCAAATTTCAAGGATTAGCGAAAGAAAAGCAAATTGATTTATCTACAGAGTTTCAGAGTGAAGATTTGCATATAAACATGGATCCGGATCGCATCGAACAAGTATTGACCAATTTGATTGACAATGCCCTTCGCCATACAGAGGAGAACGGCATGGTGAAGGTGGTGGTCGAACAAACGGGAGAAGGGGTATCCATTCATGTGCAGGACTCGGGATCAGGCATTCCTGAGGAGGATTTACCATTTGTATTTGAGCGCTTTTACAAGGCGGATAAGGCACGTACTCGCGGACGTTCTGGCACAGGGCTGGGGCTTGCCATCGCTAAAAATATTATCGAGGCGCATAAAGGTACGATCCATGCTCATAGCAAGCTCGGCGAGGGGACAACGTTTACGTTTACGTTGCCGCTGAACGAAACAAAGGGTGTCTAAAAGCGTTTGAAACATTCGCTTTTCAGACACCCTTTGCACTTACTTGCCGGACGGCAAAGAAACAAAAATGGTGGTTCCTTTTCCTTTCGTTGATTCGACTTTGATGTCGCCGTGATGCATGGAAACAATTTTTTTGACAATTGCAAGTCCTAAGCCATTTCCGCCTTCAGAGCGATTTCGCGAGCGGTCTGCTTTATAAAACCGTTCAAACATATGCATTTTTTCCTCTTCAGACATGCCAATCCCTGTATCGGAGACAGCGACCTGAATCTTTTGCCCGCTTTGAGACACACTGATCGAAAGTTTTCCTTTTTGGGGAGTAAACTTAATGCTGTTATGGAGCAAGTTCATCCATACTTGATCGAGTAAATCTTTGTCCGCCACAATTTCGGTTTTATCGAGCACGATATCGATGTCAATGGCTTTTTCTAGCCACTGCGGCTCGCAAGCAAGCACAATGTTTTTTAGCTGCTGGTCCAGCCGGTATTTTTTCGGTTCAAATGGATGATGCTCTGATTCAAGCGAGGTCAGCTTTAAAAGGTTATCGCTTAATTTCGACAGCCGCTTGCTCTCAGTTTCGATAATATGAAGATAGCGGGCACGCTGTTCGGCGCTGAGCTTGTCATTTTTCAACGCATGGATAAAGCCAATAATAGATGTTAGCGGCGATTGAATTTCGTGAGAGACATTGGAAACAAATTCTTGCCGCAGCTGTTCCATTTCGCTTAATTCTTGGGCCATTCGGTTAATGCTTTCTACAAGCTCATTAAACGGAGAGTGCGGCGAAATGGATTCAAGCCTGATGTTAAAATTTCCGTTGGCAATTTGTTCAAATGATTTTTTCATGGAATGGAAAAATTCTATTTGTTTTGCCCGCCATCCCCCCATTTTCTCAAGAAATTGAACGGCTATTCCGAGAATGAAAAGGCCGATGATAAAATTCATC
Source organism: Anoxybacillus sp. B2M1 (assembly GCF_001634265.1). NCBI lineage: Bacteria > Bacillati > Bacillota > Bacilli > Caryophanales > Anoxybacillaceae > Anoxybacillus > Anoxybacillus sp. B2M1. Next base: position 73,576 of record NZ_CP015435.1, read on the forward strand.
AGCTCGCGCACATAATTGGACGGGTGGTAATGAAAATGGCGGTACAAGTAATTCGTTAAGAAAAAAGCGATCGTCCAACAAGAAATTAACGAAAAGATCCCGACGAAAAAAACGAAAAAACGCCATATGAAAAGAAAGATGGAAGGACGCTTGTTCACGGCTGCTGCACCTCTAAGCGGTAGCCTAAGCCGCGGACAGTTATGATTTTAAAGCCGCTCTTTTCTTCAGAAAATCGTTCGCGCAGCCGTTTGATATGGACGTCGACGGTTCGTTCATCGCCTTCATAATCGTAGCCCCAAATCTCTTCAATTAATTCCTCTCTTGATAGTGTCCTTCCAGGATAGCTCGCTAGCTTGAATAAAAGCTCAAATTCTTTTTTCGGAATCGTGAGCATAGAATCGTCCCACGTGATCGTGTAAGTTTTCTCATCAAGCAACAGCCTTCCTGCTTGCACTGTGTGCGAATTCGCGATGCGGTAGCGTTTCAACAAGGCTTTAACCCTTGCTATCAGCTCCATTGGTTCAAAAGGCTTGACTAAGTAGTCATCCGCCCCCAGCTCAAACCCCTTCACTTTTTGTGATGTCTCGCCTTTAGCGGTAAGCATTAAAATGGGGATATCGGCAAAATGCCTAAGTTCTTCGCACAATTCCCAGCCGTCCATTACCGGCATCATAATATCGAGAATGGCCAGATCTATTTTGACGGTTTCTAGCAATCGAAGCGCCTGCCGACCGTCAGCCGCTTCATAAGTTTCAAACCCCGCACTTTCAAGCAAAACTTTCAAAAGCTCGCGAATATGATCATCATCATCCACAATCAATAACTTTGTCATACGTTCTCATCCTTTAGCCGTATTTTTTTGCATTTCTTCATGAAGATGCAATTGTTGGATGGCGAATTCTCGATAAAGCGCATGGGTGGCAAACAGCTCTTGATGCGTCCCCATTCCCGTAATCTCGCCTTTTTCCATGAAAATGATTTGATCAGCGTTGATGACCGTCGATAATCGATGGGCAATCACGATCGTCGTTCGTCCTTTCATTAAGTTTTGCAGCGCTTTTTGCACCGCCATTTCCGATTGGCTGTCGAGGTTGGACGTGGCTTCGTCCAATAATAAAATGCGCGGGTTGCGCAGCAGCGCGCGGGCGATGGCGATGCGTTGGCGCTGCCCGCCGGAAAGCTTGATGCCTCTCTCTCCTACCTCTGTTTCATATTTTTGTGGCAATTCTTCAATAAACGGAGAAGCATAGGCCATGTCGGCTGCCCATTTTAATTCTTCGTCACTTACTTGATGATCAAGCCCGTAGCAAATATTGTCACGAATCGTTCCAGCGATAAGCGGACTTTCTTGAGATACATAACCAATTTGCTGGCGCCATGAAGATAAAGAAAGGGCATGAATAGGTTTCTCGCCGAGAAAAATGCTGCCGCTTGTCGGTGTATAATACCGCTCTAAGATGGAAAAGAACGTCGTTTTTCCTGAACCGCTCGGGCCGACGATCGCTGTCACTTTTCCCGGTTCAATCGTAAAGTTTACGTTCTTTAAAACCGGTTCACCGTTTTCATATGAAAACGATAAATGGTTGACATGGATCGGTTCATCAATGCGAGCGACCTCTTCTCCAGACAGATAGTCTTCTTCCTGCTCGCGCAGCGTGGCCATGATGCGTTGTGTGGCTCCCATCGCTTTTTGCAATTGTGTAAAGAAAGTACTGAATGCAGCAAGCGGCATGACCATCTGGAAAAGATATAAAATGTAAGCAACGAGCTCTCCGGCCGTCATTGCCCCTGTAGAAACCCGATATCCGCCAAAGCCGAGAATGACAACAAGCAGAAGCATAAGCACAATTCCCATCAATGGCATGACCATGGCCTGAACTTTTGCTTCCTTCAATCCATAGCGAAATAAATGCGAAATGCCTTTTTTCCCTTTTTCATATTCAAGCTGTTCCGCATTGGATGATTTCACAAGGCGAATTTCTGACAGCACTTGTGTAATAAAAGCAGTAAATTGCGCTGTTTCATCCTGCAGCCTTTTAGAGTTTTTAAACATTTGTCTTCCTAACGGGATCATAATGCTAACGGCTAGTGGAAGCAGAATAAAGATGGTCAACGTCATTTTCCAATCTAAGTACAGCAATAATGCGACAGAGCCGATTATGGAAATAATGCCATTGAAAAAGTTGGCTGTATGCTCTGTGATTAATCCTTTCACAATAGCGGTATCATTTGTAATTCGGCTAACCGTTTCCCCTGTACGATGACGATCATAGTAAGGAATGCTCAAATGCAGCAGCTTCTGCCATACTTGTTCTCTTATTCTTGATACAACCGTTTCTCCTGTATAGTTAATCAAGTAGATGGAGAAGCCTCTAGCGATTGTTTGCGCAATAAAGGCGCCAACAAGCAAAATGATCGTCGTTTTATTTAATGATGAAACGGTGAAGCCGTCGATCATTTTTTTCGTAAATTGCGGAATCGTTAAGCTGACGATGGAAGACGCCACGCTTAAGAATAGCGCAATAATCATGATCATTTTAGACGGCTTCGTTGCTTGAATCATCCGGATAAACGAGCGCCAGTCTGCTTTTTCTTCTAATGATTGCTTTTCCACGATTTGATCACCACTCTTTTTGCCATGATTTTTTATGCTGTCGTGTATGTATTGTACTTGATGTTTATGAACAGAATATGAACTTTGGGACATCATCATAAATATATTATAGCACTCGCAGCGCTTCTTGATCCTGTGACAAGGCACGGAGGCTTCAGCGAAGAATGACGTTTGTAAAAAACTGTATTCGACAGCGTTCTATGATCTGCCTCCATCTGTAAAAAAAAGGATTGTGCTTTTGAATCGGCTATAAATCCATTTTTTATTTTTTCTGTTTATCGGGTCTGGAAAGCAAATGGATGGTATAATGGGATTGTAGGAAAAGAAAAGGGAGGAGATGCTGGATGTTTGGCAAAGTTGCTGCTGATGTTCTCGGATTAAGTGATATCGGCTCTGTCATTAAACCCGAAAATTATGATAAAGTGGACGCAGACGATTATGTGATGCATGAAGATGAAGAAAAGATTTATTTTTTGATTAAGTCCAAATCAGATGAATATTGCTTTACTAACCGAGCGCTTATTCATTTAGATGGGACGAGCGCGACAAGTAAAAAGCGAACGCTGCGCCGTTATGATTACTATAAGCATCCAATTGCCGGCGTATCGCTTGAGACGGCAGGCACGGTCGATTTAGATGTAGAGATTAAATTTACTATCGGATCGGAGCACTATTCGATTGATGTGCATAAAAAGCATCTGGAAGAAGTGAAAGATTTATATAAAGCGCTTTTGAAAATTTCGGAAATTTGCCATGAAAATGAAACAACGCTCGACTTTGCGCGAAAAAGCCTCGATGTTGCCTCCTCTGTGCTAGGGCGTGTTGCCAGCACTCCAAACAGCATTGCTGAACAGTTTAAAGAGCTAAATCAAATCGCGTTCAACTGGCTTGTTGAGACGAAGAAGCAGTATACAGTAAAAGAGTTTGGGGATGTATTTGAACGCTATATTAACAATTAATGGCGATCCAAACGACTCGAATGGCGATAAACTGCTGTTCGAGTCGTTTTTGCGGTAAGTCGGTGGATGTGCTTTCATCACGCCAATGCGTTAAAAAATGAGATCCATATAATATAGAGACGGGAAAAATGGCGAATTCCGTCATTTTTTTGTTGCCAAACAGCCTTTCGTCCTTTAATATTGTAACTGTCAATTGTTCGATTATTTTTTACAATTGTATATCGATGCAGAAGGGTGCCGAAGTGAGCGAATCGCTAGTAGGCTTAATAGGGAATCTGGTGCGAATCCAGAACTGTCCCCGCAACTGTAAATGCTGACGAAATGAAATAACCACTGTGCGGTATTGATGGGCAAGCTGTTGGCCGCATGGGAAGGTTCAAAGTAGGATGAAGCATAAGTCAGTAGACCTGCCCTGACTGCTCGATGTTTCCAATCTTCGGGGGGTGAGATGGCGAAACGGCAAAAGGTGGCTATTATGCTGCCACAACTCTATGGTTTGTCGTTTCTTGCTCATTCCGTCCGGGATGGGCATTTTTTAATTTATATGTGCAGGAGGAGAAACCATGATGAAGCAACTGAGGTATTATACGTGGCTGCTTGTGTTGATGCTGACGTTCGGCCTTCTTGCCGCGTGCGGTAATCAAGAAACAGACAAATCCACTCATTCATCCAATGCGAAGCAAGAAGCAACAGCTGCTTTCCCGGTAACCGTTAAGGACGGATTAGGGGAAGAGGTCACGATTCAGTCCGAACCGAAAAAAATCGTTTCGTTAATTCCGAGCAATACGGAAATTGCCTATGAACTTGGTTTAGGAGAGAAAATTGTTGGCGTCAGTGATTTTGATAACTATCCGGAAGATGTAAAAAACAAAGAAAAAATTGGTGGCATGGAGTTTAACGTGGAGAAAATTATTTCACTCAAGCCTGATTTAGTGCTTGCTCACGCATCGAGTGCCCATAATTCGCGGGACGGCCTGCAGCAGCTGAAGGATGCGGGAATTACAGTGCTTGTTGTGAACGATGCCAAAACATTTGATGATGTTTACCATTCGATCCAATTAATTGGACAAGCAACAGGGACAACGAAAAAAGCCGATCAAATTGTCAACCAGATGAAATCAAAGCTTGAAGCCATCAAGGAAAAAGCAAAAAACGTGAAAAATCCAGTAAAAGTATGGGTGGAAGTGCAGCCGGCGCCACAAATTTATACAGCAGGAAAGGGAACGTTTATCAATGACATGCTGCAAGTGATTTCAGCAGAAAACGTGGCTGGCGATCAAGAAGGATGGCCGATGTTTACGGAAGAAAAAGCGGTAGCGCTCAATCCGGATGTGATTGTTGTCACGTATGGAGACTATGTGAAGGATGCTGTAAAGCAAGTGATGGCACGGCCGGCGTGGAAGGACGTTTCGGCGGTTAAAAATCAACGCGTATATGAGGTGAATTCTGATTTAGTCACAAGATCAGGCCCACGCCTTGTTGAAGGGGTAGAGGAACTTGCCAAAGTCATTTATCCGGAAATCTTTAAATAATATGATTGCCTACATCATCGCTCTTACAGCGGTGGTCGTGTGCATTTTGTTAGGGATATCGATAGGCTCACTATCGATTCCCTTTTCGTCTATTATTGACATTTTTTTAGAGCAATGGTGGGGAATTGCGCCGTCCCCTGACATTCCTGATACGCTTGTGCAAATTGTGATGGCCATCCGCTTGCCGCGCGTTGTTTTAGCGTTTTTAGTCGGCGCTTCCCTTTCGTTGGCGGGAGCGGCGTTTCAAGGATTGCTAAAAAATCCATTGGCTGATCCTTACACGCTCGGAGTATCATCGGGCGCGTCAGTCGGAGCGGTCGTCGTTTTGTTCTTTCATCTGCAATTGCCGTGGTTTGGATCGTTTACATTACCAATCATGAGCATTGCGTTTGGGTTGCTGACTCTTTTTCTCGTTTTGTTTTTTACTCGCGCCGTCGATCCGCGCATGTCAGTGGAAACGATCATTTTAACCGGAATTATTTTCAGCGCATTTTTCAGCGCGTTGATCTCGCTTATGATTGCGCTGACAGGAGAGGAACTGCGGCAAATTATTACTTGGCTGATGGGAAGCGTCGCGATGCGAAGCTGGAAATATGTTGTCATGATGCTTCCGTTTTTTATAATAGGATGTTTGCTGTTATTAGTGAATCACCGCGAGTTAAACGCTTTTGCCTTTGGTGAAGAGGCAGCTGCTCACATAGGTGTCCATGTTGCCAAGCGCAAGCTGGTCATTTTAATCGGCGCTTCCTTATTAACAGGGGCGGCTGTTGCTGTGTCGGGGGCGATTGGCTTTGTGGGCTTGGTCGTTCCTCATATGATTCGTCTTGTTGCGGGACCGAATCATCGCTTGCTTTTACCGCTATCGCTTTTATATGGGGGCGCTTTTTTAGTGCTAGCCGATTTAGCGGCGCGAACCATGATTTCACCGAGTGAATTGCCGATCGGCATCATTACTTCGTTAATTGGTGCACCTTTGTTTGCGGGGTTATTTTTAAATAGAATGAAAAGGAAGACGTGAAAATGATGTTAAACGTTCATGATGTTTCCTATCAATACGGAGAAAAAGCGGTATTACAAAACATTACCTTCACAGTGGAACAAGGGCAATTTTTTGGAATTTTAGGGCCTAACGGCAGCGGCAAAACAACATTATTAAAGCTGTTAAGCAGAGAGCTTTCTTTACAAAAGGGGACCATTACACTGAACGCCGTCCCGCTTGCTTCCTTTTCGTCAAAAGAACTGGCGCGCCTTGTCGCTGTTCTCCCGCAAAGCGCCGATTCAGCATTTGGCTATACCGTCAAAGAAACGGTAGAGTTAGGACGCTATGCCCATCAAACAGGGTTATTTCCAACATGGACAGAGGAGGATGAACAGGCGGTAGCCGAAGCGCTTGAACAAGTGGGGATGGCACATAAAGAACAGGAAACCATCGACCGTTTAAGCGGTGGAGAAAGGCAGCGCGTCTATTTAGCAAGAGCGCTTGCCCAAAAGCCGAGCTTGCTTTTTCTCGATGAACCGACCAACCACATGGATATTGCCCAACAAATCAAACTGCTAGATCAATTAAAAAAATGGACAGAAGAAAATCAGTTAACGGTTGTAGCCATTTTTCATGATATGAATCTGGCTAGCTTATATTGTGACCGGCTTTTGTTGCTTCATGAAGGAAAGATGGCGGGACTCGGCGAACCAAGCGATATGATTGAAGAAAAACAATTAGAAACCGTATTTCAAGCGTCTGTGCGGCGTCAAGCGCATCCCGTTGTGTCCAAGCCGCTTCTCACGTTTGTTCCTCAGACCTATTCCGATACGAGTCAACAGAACGATTCCTTAAGTGCGTTAACGATTGCTCAAGACGATGAACAGATTGTCATTACCACACCGCAGCCTTTTAAAGTGCTGTCATCGGCTGTGGTTGGCGCTGGTTTTCAATGGGCTACACACTTTGTGAATAGACATGTACCGAAGCATTATCGCTGTGATGATCCAGAGGCAGAAATGAAGCAATATTTACAATCCCATTCTTTTGCCGTGCATCGTACCATTGGCATGATGACCGCTGTCTATTTAGAGGATGCCGTATGGATAAAGAGCAGCGAAGAGGAAGTGGCGCTATTCGTGATGGTGACCGCGGGCGTTGGAAATGCGGTGGATGCTGCAAAAGCGTGGGAAAAAAGGGAGAAAGTGGAAGGAATCGGTACGATTAACGTATTTATTTTTATTGATGGCCAATTAAATGAAGCAGCATTTGTACAGGCCATGATGACGACAACGGAAGCGAAAGTGAAAGCGTTATATGATGCACACGTACTTGATCCGGAAACACATACGCTGGCTACTGGCACATCCACTGATTGCATTGCCATTGCCTCATCACAAACAGGACGCTTGTTTGAGTATGCTGGAACGGCTACGCCGCTTGGCAAAGCGATTGGACGTTTTGTGTATGAGGCGACAACGGAAGCGTTGCGCAAATATAAAAAACGGAGAGGCGATGGGAAGTGACCTATCATTTGCTCGCAATGGCTTTAGCGGTCGTCATTGATTTTTTCATCGGTGACCCGCGTTGGTTGCCGCACCCGGTGCGCGGAATGGGCCGATTGATTGCCTGGCTGGATCATCGGCTGAATCGTGGGCGAATGCGGCGAGCAAAAGGGATCGTAACGATTGGAATCGTTGTTGCAGTGGTCTATGGGATCAGTTCGATCATCATATATGAAAGCTACCGCGTTTCCGTTGTATTTGGCATCGTAATCGAAGCATTGCTTATATTTACGACGATTGCCGCCAAAAGTTTAAAGGAGGCAGCGTGGAATGTGATGATTCCGCTTGAACAAGGAGATATAGAAAAGGCAAGAAACGAGCTAAGCATGATTGTTGGCCGCGATACGGAAACGCTGAATGAGCCGGAAATTGTTAGAGCTTGTGTCGAAACGGTGGCTGAAAATACGAGTGATGGAATTACGGCACCGCTTTTTTATGCGCTTGTCGGCGGCGGAGCATTGGCTTTAGTTTATCGCGCTGTTAATACGTGCGATTCTATGCTTGGCTATAAAAATGAGAAATATGGCGATTTTGGCTGGGCATCTGCACGGCTGGATGATGTATTAAATTACATACCAGCTAGGTTGACGGGGATTGTGATGGTGCTTGGAAATAGCCGGCACATTCGCCGCTGCCTTCGTCTGGTGTTGCGCGATGCCCGCAAGCACCCAAGCCCGAATAGCGGCTGGGGCGAAGCTGCCATGGCTGCATTGTTGGGCGTACAGCTAGGAGGAACCAACACTTATCAAGGCGTCATCTCGCAACGTCCGAAAATAGGAGAGGCGCTGGTTGAGCTGAAAAAAGAGCACATTCGCCAAGCTGTTCATGTGATGTTTCGGACGGTTGTCGTATTTCTTGCACTGCTTTTGTTAGGAGGGATGATCGTTGAAGCTGCCGGCACATGGGGCTAATCCGCAGCAATTATATCAAAGCGTCGGTCTCTCTATTCCGGATGAATGGATTGATTTTAGTGTCAATACCAATCCGTTCCCCCTTCCTCTTGCTGTCTGGCCTACACAAACGGAGTTTTATCAATGGGCAATGGAATATCCGGATCCGTCAGCTTCAGAATTGAAGCGCTATCTTGCACGTATGGAGCAGATCGATGTTCAGCAAATACTGCTTGGGAACGGCGCTTCACAATGTATTGATCTTCTGGCGCAATTATTTTCCGGGAAACGAATCGGCGTTGCGGAACCGACATTTTCTGAATATCGCCGCGCTTGTCTTGCCCGCGGCTGTGAGATTGTTTCCATCATGGCTGATGAAGCAAGCCAATGGACGTACAAGCAAGAGGACTGGCTTAAGCTGATCGAACAGACCGATGTTATTTTTTTATGCCAGCCCAATAATCCGACTGGGATCGTGATGGAGCCGCAACAGCTCCGTTGGCTGTTGGAAAAAGCGGAGCAAAAACGGACGGTTGTCGTGATTGATGAGGCGTTTATTCCATTTTGCGAATCTTCTTTTACCGCTATAAAATGGCTGGACTTTTTTCCGCATCTGATCGTGCTTCGTTCCTTAACAAAAATGTATCATTTAGCGGGGGTGCGTGTGGGCTATATCGCAGCTCATCACGAGATCATCAAGCAGCTTGAAGCACTTCATCCGCCATGGAGCATAAGCCAAGTAGCACAGCAGCTCGCTCTGCGCCTGTTGCCAATGAACGAGTTTGTCGTCCATACGAAGCGAATGATCGCGAAGGAACGAGAGAGAGTAACGGCGGCGTTGCGGCAATTGGGCTATTACGTATCACCATCAGCTGTAAATTTTTATTTGTTACGAGCGCCTAGTGGTTCAATGGATCGCTTATTTTATGATTTGCTACAAGAGGGATTCATTCCTCGGCATACAAAAAATTTCATGGGACTCGAGGGCCGCTATTTGCGCTTTGCTGTGAGGAACCAAAGAGAAAATGATCAGCTTCTATCGTTTTTCACGAGGTGGCAGCCATGATGATCTTTATTAGCGGCGGTGTTCGCAGCGGGAAAAGCGGAATTGCGGAGCAATGCATTCAAGCGCTTGCTTCGCGGCAAAATACGGTCCATTATATTGCGACTGCGAAAACAACAGACCAAGAAATGAAGGAGCGCATCATTCATCATCAGCGGCGGCGCTGTCAGCAATCCATCCAGTGGACCACGTGGGAGCAGCCGCTTCATTTACATGAGTTAGCCTTCCAATTCGGGCCGAATGATATCCTTCTTGTTGATTGTTTAACGAATTGGCTTGCGAACGAGTTATTTGATGAAGAGGGGTGGGAAATAGAAGCGGTTTGCTTGCAGAAAGCTGAGAGGATGCTGCGGACTGTTTCACAATTGAGCACTGTTGTGAGAGCGCTTGTCATAGTATCCAATGAACTGTTTTCCGGAGGAGTGCCGCAAGACGCAGGAACCTATCATTTTATGAAAATGCTGGGCTGGCTTCACCAGCGTATTGTCCATAGCGCTGACTATGCGATTCTTGTACACCATGGTGTGCCGATTTTAAAAAAAGGAGAGTGCCTTCCATGGCTGTTAGGGATGGATGGATTTTAGCCTTGCAATTTTTAACCGTTTTTCCATTGCGAAAAGAGGTGAATTGGCAAAGAGATACAGCCCGCTGGTCCGTTCGTTTTTTTCCGGCTGTCGGCTTATTGATTGGTGCAGCTCTGGCCGGCTGGTACCTCCTGTTAAGGTGGACACCGACGTCTTCGTTGTTTTTGGCCCTTTCGCTGCTATTTTTGTCTATTTTTTTATCGGGCGGGCTGCATGCGGACGGTTGGATGGATGTAAGCGATGCGTTTTTTTCGTATCGCGATACAGCTAGGAGACTGGAGATTTTGAAAGATTCACGAGTTGGGGCGTTTGCGGTTTTATCTGTCGTGTTTCTTTTAGCGTTTCGGTTTTTATTTTTATATGAAACAATCGTTTCTGGCATCTCGCCGCTCGTCTTTGTTGTCATTCCGTTTTTTTCGCGAACATTTATGGCGCTTTTGCTGATGGCAGCCCCGCTCGCTAAGCCGACAGGAATGGCAGCCGCGTTCCGTGAGCACGTAACGGGAGCGGATCAAGCGTTTATTCTTTCTTTTTTTGCCCTGACTGTTGCGATATTTGGATGGTTTCAGCCGCATCTGATGTTTGTATTATTGATTGGCGTTGTTCTTTCTTTTTGGATGGCGCGAACATTTTATAAACAGCAGTTTGGCGGTATCACCGGCGACATGCTTGGAGCGTTTGTAGAGGGAACGGAGGCATGGCTATGGTTTATCATCTGGCTCTTACATTTCTTCGCCATGGAATGACAAAAGCAAATAAAGAGAAACGCTATATTGGTTTTACGGATGTGCCGCTCGCTTTAGAAGAGCAGGCACGTCTCCAAGCACGAGATCCTCGCGCTTATCCTCGCGCGAAGGTCGTGGTGACAAGCGATTTGTTGCGCTGTCGGCAAACATGCGCCCTGCTGTTTGGCGAGGAAGACGTGCTAGTTCGGGAAATGAGTGACTGGCGTGAAATTAATTTTGGAGATTGGGAAGGAAAAACGTTTGCTGAGTTGAAAGAAGTAAAAGAGTATCAGCGCTGGATTCAAAGTCCTTTTTCCATTGCCCCGCCCAATGGCGAGCATTATCGAGATTTTGGTCGGCGAATGGAGCAAGCCTTGGACAAAACACTCGAACTCGCTTGCCATACAAAATCGTCTCATCTTGTTGTCATTACACATGGGGGACCGATTCGCTATGTATTGGAGCGATATGCTTCATTAGAACGTCCATTTTGGGAATGGTCGATCCCGTTTGGCGGCGGTTTTATGCTGCAATCGACAGTCGAGCGATGGAAGGAGCGAAAACGATGCATTTCGTTAGTGGAGGTGCCTTTCAAGGAAAACGGAAATGGGTGTGCGACTATTATCAATTAAATGAAAAAGTGTGGTACCGTTGGTGCAATGGGTATAAAGGCGATTATTTTTTTCCGGAGGAAGAGATGGAGAATGTTGTCGTGTTTGAAGGGATGGAAGCATTGATTTGGCGCTTGCCAGATCGCGAACATTGGGCAATGTTTTTTCAGTCGTGGCATCAATGGGAGCAAAATAAGCCGGGAAGAAATGTGGTATGGATCGGTTGTGACATCACTCAAGGAATTGTGCCGCTTACAGAAGAAGAACGGAACTGGCGTGATGTAACGGGTTGGTGCTACCAAGAGCTGACAAGCAGATGCAGTCGTGTCGATCGCTTGTGGTGTGGTTTGGCCGAACGAATCAAATAAGGGGAGGAAAATCAAGATGAAATTGTATACAAGAAAGGGAGACAAAGGGAAAACAAGTTTAATAGGCGGACGCGTAGACAAAGACCATTTGCGTGTAGAAGCCTACGGAACATTAGACGAAGTGAATTCATTAGTAGGACAAGCCATGACACTGCTTGAAGAAGAGAAGTTTCAAGATATTTATAGCGAATTGCAAAAGATCCAACATGAACTGTTTGATTGCGGTGGTGATTTAGCCATTGTGAATCAAAAGCTTCCATATAAAGTGAAAGCAGAAATGGTCACCTTTTTAGAGCAAAGAATTGATGAATATATTAAAGAAGCGCCACCGCTTGAAAAATTTATTTTGCCGGGCGGTTCCAAAGCGGCTGCAGCCATTCATGTGGCACGGACGGTGACGAGACGAGCAGAACGTTGCATCGTGTCACTGAGCAAGGCGGAGCCGATCAATGAAATTGTTTTGCAATATGTGAATCGTCTTTCTGATTACTTTTTTGCAGCCGCTCGCGTGGTGAATGCAAGACTAAACGTGAATGACATTGAATATGAACGAAGCGCGATCGTTTTTCGTGATAAAGGAGAGCAATAAGCGATATGGGAAACCTTCATTTGAAACAGTTTGCCGCTTTGATTTTATGCATCAGTCTATCTGTCGTTGGCGCCTTATTAAAATTCCCCACTCATCTTGGCAGCATTGCTCTTGATAGCGCACCAGCGCTTGTGGCTGGTGTGCTGCTCGGCAAAAAGGAAGGAGCGCTTGTAGCTGCCGTTGGCCACCTTTTATCAGCCTGGTTTGCGGGTTTTCAGTTAGGGGCTTTTCACGGGCTGATTGCATTGGAAATGGCTGTGCTTGTTTATATATTTAGTTTACTGTTTCACAAGGGCTGGAGAAAAACAGCACATGCTGCTTTTTTTATCGGCAACGTAGTTCTTGCGCCGCTTCCGCTTATTTTCAGCTTTGGGGGGATGTTTATCGTCGCTGTTTTGCCGGCTCTTGCTATTGCCACCGCATTGAATGCTGCTATCTGCTTTATTGTAGCGCCGGTGCTGCTAAAAACCAACATATTGGATCGTGGGAAGATGCACAATGCGTGATGTATTGTTCTTGCCGCTATACGAAAATGAAGAGCTTGTTATTGCTGCCGACGGTTCTGCTGCGATCGGCCTAAAAGAGCTGGATCTTGTTTGCGCATCATATGAGACAGTCAGCTATTTTGCCGCGCGTGTGGCATTGATGGAAGCGTTATGCGTCGGCGCCGAACCCCTAGCTGCCGTTTTGCAAAATTTTAATGGTGATGAATCATGGGGGGCTCTTTGTGCAGGAGTTCGCCAGGCTTTGCTGGAGCTTAGCCTCTCCTTGCCGCTTGTCGGAAGCACTGAATCGAACTTTACCACACAGCAATCTGCGTTTGGCATTACGGTGGTTGGCAAGGTGCAAAACAAGCAAAAGCGAATGGGCATAACACCTCGCCATGCCAAATTCGCCGTCATTGGCGAGCCGCTTGTTGGCGATGAGGTGTTGAAGAAACAAGATCGTCTGCTTCCGCTGCCATTATTTCGTCAACTATTATCAAGATCGGAAATTTTTGAGCTTGTGCCAATCGGGTCAAAGGGAATTTGGTATGAGCTGCAACAGCTGTTAAACGATAATGGGCTGACAGCGTCAAGCTGCTACTGCCCTTTGCCGCTGCATGCTTCAGCGGGTCCAGCTACTTCGCTGTTGATTAGTTTTCAGCCGGAGATGGAGGAAGCTATTCGGAAAATGACAAATCGCTACTTTTTTCCTATTGAGATTGTTCAATAAAAAGGAAGAATATCTGTCATGTTCTTCCTTTTTTTATTGTAAAATTTTTAGGGAGCCTGTAACGAAACGGATAATTTTAACGACGAATATGGCAGAGCGGGAGGAAAAAGAATGGATTCCGTTTTTGACGAACTATATGAAAAATACCATCATGATCTGTTTCAATTTTTATTTTATATGGTGCGAGATCGCGAGCAAGCGGAAGACCTGGTTCAAGAAGTATACATAAAAGTGTTGAATTCATATGGACGTTTCGAAGGGCGCAGCAGCGAAAGAACATGGCTGCTATCGATTGCGCGCCATGTCGCCATCGATTTTTTTCGAAAGCAGAGAAGCTGGAGGGCTAAGATCATTGGATCATTTGATTGGACAGTTAAGCCCATTCAGGATCCGCAGGCGTTACCTGAGGAAGTAGCGCTGCAAAAAGAAGAAATTCAATTGATGTATCAATGTCTGGAAAGGTGCACGCTTGATCAAAGAAGCGTGCTGGTGCTTCGATTTATTCAAGGGCTATCGGTTTCAGAAACGGCTGAGGCGCTAGGATGGACGGAAAGCAAAGTAAAAACGACTCAGCATCGGGCGCTAAAGCATCTAAGACAGCAAATGGAGGAAGAGGCAGCGAAGGGAGGATGGCATCATGAAAAAATTCCAATGGAGTGAAGACGATATTCAAGTAGTGCTCAAGCAGATGCCGCTGGTGCATGACCGCCGCTCTAAAGAAGAGATTTATAACCAGATGCTTAAAAAGAAAAAAATAATTCGGAAAAATGGGCGAATCGTCTCCGCTCTTGTTTCTGTTGCTGCTGTTTGTTTTTTTATGATGATCGGTGCTTCTTTGAACTTGTCTTCGTCATCCAAAAAGGACAAAGCACAAGAACATGAAAACGAAATGAAAGTATTGATGAATGCGGAAGAATCGTCCCCAAAGCAAGCGGTGATGATGAGTACAGATTCAGCGGACAAAGTTGCTTCTCGCATTGTTAAGGATCGTAAGGTTGTGGTTTTAGCACTTCCGGACCTTAATAGAAAAGCGGTGATCCCCGTTAGCGTTTCTGCTTCACCAAACGAACATTCTCGAGAACGGCAGCTTCAATTCGCCAAAGAACAATTGGCGGGACAATTAGGTCTAGATAACCATTGGTTTGATCGAATAACGTTTTCTAATGCTTCTGACGATCAGACTGAATGGGCGGTACACGTTGCGAAAAAACATCCGGTTTTTTCTAATGATCCGGCCGTGACGACGGTGTTTCTCTCTAGCATTGAAGAAACGATCCGTTGGCTTGGAGGAACGAATGTCCAATTTTTCACAGAACATAAAAAAGGAATTAATTTGCCATCTATCGGTCGTCTGGAATCGCTGCGTGTCTCTCACAAAAAACGGGCGTATTATTTTTATCAGTCCGATCCGTCCCATCCTTTGTTTCTCGCACCATCGACTGAGCCTTTTTCAACTATTGAAGATGCATTTCAAAGCATGCAAAGGGTGAAAAGCGCCATTTTTCGTCCGTCTATTTCGCAACATGTACACATCATGGATATACAAAAACAAGGCAAGCATCTTATTGTTCAATTTACGCCCAGCTCTGTTTTGAATGAATCGGCTGCATCTCAATGGATGCTTGAAGCAATGCTGCTGACCGCGAGAGAATTTGGTTTTCATTCTGTTACGTTTTTGGGAGGCAACACGGAACAGGTGGGGCCTTATCGGTTGGGAGAAAGCATCCGTGTCCCGATTGCGCCGAATCCTCTATCCACACGCTAGCGAAAAACATCGGTGGTGGTGGAGGGTTTATTACAGTTTCGTAAAAACTGAAAGCGGACAGTTCTAATTGCTTCTCTTTTCACATAATACATATATGGTCAAAGGAATGAAAGGAGAGGGATTAGGCGATGGAAGATGTAATGAAACGGCTGCTTGCGGTGGCCGGCATGGTCATGTGTATTCGCTTGTTATTTTTCATTGGTCTTGCTGGATAATGGGTGAAAATTCAGGCAAATCATTGTCCTTCCGCTTAACAATAAGATATAATGAGGAAAACACAGTGGGAGGAGATTGTATGCTGACAGATTACCATAATCATTTGGAAAGGGGAACGCTGACGCTTGATTATTTAAAGCAATTCACCGACGAAGCGAAACGGAAAGGCATTCAGCATTTTGGCATTTCTGAGCATGCGTATCATTTTTATCAAACGAAAAACATTCTTTCCAACCCTTGGGTCGAAGAGCGGAGATATTATGATATGGCTGACTATGTCCGTTTGTTTCATGAGGCATGGGATGCGGGGATCGATGTGAAAATGTCGATTGAAATGGACTATACACCAGGAAAGCATGCAGAAATGGCGGCATTTATTCAAGCGTATGATTTTGACTATGTCATCGGTTCAATTCATTGGATCGATGATTTTGGCATTGATTTGGCTGAGTATCGAAAAGAATGGGAGCGTCGCGATTTATATGATACATATCGAAAATATTTCGATCAAGTTGTAACCTTGGCGGAATCGAACTTGTTCGATGTTATTGGGCATTTGGATCTAGTGAAAATCTTTAATTACGTGCCCAAAGATGAAGAGTTTTTGTTTGAGCAGTATGACAGGGCGACAACCGCTCTTGCCAATTCGAAAACGTGCGTGGAAATCAGCACGGCGGGCTTGCGCAAACCTGTAGGCGAACTGTACCCTGACAGACGCTTATTGCAAATGTGCCATGATAAACGAATTCCTATTGTGCTTTCATCAGATGCTCATGTTCCTGAACATGTTGGCGCTGATTTTGACCAAGCGATTGCGCTTGCTCGCGAAGTGGGCTATACAGAGTTGATCGCCTTCCATAAAGGTGAGCGGCAGGCGGTTCCGCTAGGATAATCAAAGAAAACGGCCGAATTTGCTAGCGGCAGGTCGGGACTTTTATCGTATCCCGACAGAAGACGCTCTTTCAGGTTTTCCAAAATCTCCCGCTTCGAAGCGAAAATGGGAGGGGTTCAAAGGAAGGACGAATTCAAGGAGTGGCTTCTTCCTTTAGAAGCGAATCAACGGAAAATGGCTTTTTCATCAAGGAACAAAGGTTAGCCAGTAAAAAGGAGAACGATGGCCCCGTTCTCCTTTTCTATTATTCTTTTATAGCTCCAGTTTTTTCGCTGATTCAATATCTTCAATATCAACCAGTTTTTCTAACAGCTCGTCGTCGAGTGGCTTATCTAACGAAAGCATCATAATCGCTCTTCCGCCGGCTTGTTGCCGTCCTACCTGCATGGTTGCGATATTAGCATGATGGCTGCCTAATACGTTTCCAACCTTTCCGATCATTCCTGGCTTATCTTGATGTTGAATATAGAGAAGATGTCCTTCTGGCGCAAAATCGATCGAAAAACCATCAAAATAGACGATGCGGTTTCCGTAATTTGGAATATGAGTACCCATAATAGTAAATGTTTTATTTTCGCCATACACGGTTACCGAAATGCAGTTGGCATAGCCATGTGTTTGATCAGAAAATTTTTCCCCGAATGTAATGCCGCGCTCTTTAGCGATCATAGCTGCATTGACTTCGTTGACAGTCGAAGCGACACGCGGTTTTAAAAAGCCAGCAAGCAGGCTTCGCGTGATGTAGGTTGTTTCTAAATCAGCCACGGTCCCTGCGTAAGTCACCGTAATCTCTTGAACAGGAAGATTCATATATTGGGAAGCAATCATTCCCATTTTTTTCGCAAGAGTATAGAATGATTGAATTTTTTCGTACAAATCTTTAGACAATGTTGGTAGGTTAATCGAAGATGTGACTGGTTTTCCGTTTAAAAACTGAAGAACTTCCTCTGCTACTTGGGTAGCCACATTAAGCTGTGCTTCTATTGTGGATGCTCCAAGATGTGGTGTGACAATGACGTTATCAAAAGAAAGAAGCGGATGATCTCCAGGAGGCTCTTGTTCAAACACATCAAGAGCAGCCCCAGCGACATGGCCGTTTTCTAAAAATTTGACAAGAGCCTGCTCATCGATGATTCCTCCACGGGCACAGTTTAGCAAGTAAACTCCTTTTTTCGTTTTGGCGAGATTTTTTTCGCCAAGCAGCCCCTTTGTTTCTTTGGTTAGCGGTGTATGTACCGTAATAATATCGGAGAGAGCGAGCACTTCATCAAGCGAGCAAATCGAAACACCAAGCTTTTCCGCCCGTTCCTTCGTTAAGAAAGGATCATATACATGAACATTCATGCCAAATGCGCGCGCACGTTTAGCGACTTCTGAGCCGATTCGGCCGAAGCCGACAATGCCTAAATGTTTGCCGTGCAATTCGGAGCCTACGAAGGCGGAACGGTTCCATTCGCGCGATTTTACAGAAACATGTGCTTGAGGGATGTGACGAACGAGTGCGGCCATCATGGCAAATGTATGCTCAGCTGTGGAAATCGTGTTGCCATTGGGAGCGTTAATGACAACGACACCGTGACGAGTGGCTGCTTCAACATCAATATTATCGACCCCAACCCCTGCGCGGCCGACAATTTTTAAATTTGGCATTTTCACTAAAAGATCTTCTGTTACTTTTGTAGCGCTGCGGACAAGCAAAGCATCGAATTCGTGCAATCGCTCTTCGGCTTCTGTTACCTTCTTTTGCACAACTTCAATATGTTCGGATTTTCTGAGGGGGGCTAGACCTTCTTCGCTGATTGGATCGGATACTAAAATACGAAACAAAATGATGCACTCCTTTCAGGAACAACAATTCTGAATTTCTGATAATTTATCATAGGAGAAATAGTCTGTCAACGAAATATCAAGAAGTCATACAAATGTAAGCGTTTTTATAAGAAATGTTCGGAATTTGCTAAAAAGGAAAGCCAAGCGGATGCTTTCCGCTTGGCTTCTCAAGTGATGGGTTTATTTTTTTGTTTCTTGGTAGCGGGCGATGCACTCTTCAATTAGCTTAGCCGCAGCTTCTGGGCCTTCCCAAGTGCCGATCTCTGTTCGCTTGCCCTGTAAATCTTTGTAGCGTTCAAAGAAGTGAGCGATTTCTTTTAATTTATGCTGCGGGAGGTCTTCGATGCTGCGAACTTCGTCGAAACGAGGATCTTCGACAGGGACACCGATGAGTTTAGCATCTTCTTCACCACTGTCTACCATATTTAAGTAACCGATGACGCGAGTATCAATAACGCAGCCAGGGAAGGTCGGATTGGTCGTGATGACTAAAATATCAAGCGGATCGCCATCAAGAGCAAGCGTATTCTCTAAATAACCATATTCTGCTGGATAAAACATTGGAGAGAATAATACACGATCTAGTTTAAAGATGCCGCGCTCTTTATCAAATTCATATTTGTTTTGACTGCCTGTCGGAATTTCGATAAACGCTTCTACTACTTTGTTTTCAAACGACATGACTCATTTCCTCCTTCTTGTATGTATGCGCTTCTATTATAAAACACAGTAGCAAAATATAGCAATATGCCTGTGGTGCTGAGTGGATGCTGAAAGCTCGTTTCTTGCAAACAGCTCCCATATCCATATAATATAGTCTATGAATCTATTCATTACTCGTGGAGCTAGTTGGGCATTATTAGCCATGATGATCAATACAACTTGATCTTTCAAACATTGCTCTTATATGACAGTCGATAGTTGGCGCTCGGTCACGCCAAAGTGTGGCCGTGACAAGTCACCGCCTTGCCTTTTGACCACGGGCTTTTACAGATACCATTCATTCATTAAATATATAGCCAATAAGGGAATCGATTGGATCTGGCGCCACGAATGATGAATGGATATTGAACACATTCACCGATCCATCTCTAAACGAAATGATTTGTTCCAATGTGCTGGTTTGTTGGGTTCAAGCCGATGGCACTACGAAAAGACAAATAAAATCCCCCTCTTACCTTGTTCAAGAGAGGGGGATGAGGACTTACTCAAACTTGTTTGGATCACCATCAAATGGCTCGTCAGCAACTTTGATGGAGTCAGTTGGACAGCCTTCAAACGCATCCATCATATCATCAAGGAGAATATCTGGAATTTCAACGATTCCTTGGTTATCATCAAGCGTTACATAGGCAATTCCTTCATCATCGTAGTCGTAAATGTCTGGAGCCGCAGCGCCGCAAGCACCGCAAGCAATACAGGTTTCTTTATCAACAATCGTATACTTTGGCATAAAATGACCTCCCCAATTCGATTTGCGCCGGTGAATAGACCGTGCATATGTAACCAAAACATATTCTCTATCCCTATAATAAAGTGCTTTGTCCAACTTTTCAACCTAAAAGTCAAGTGAGAATAGCTCTCATAGCTGTATAGATCAAGCATCGCTGTTAATCTATCCACTGTGAAGTCTTCCATCTCTAAGCGGAGGGAATGGATTCCGAGTTGTCTTTTTGAGATGGTACCCGGGGACTTATCAAGCGAAGAAGCGGTAAAGACAAGTGATGAAACTTCCTCGGTCCGCTGCAGCTATCCATCCTCTCTCTATTCGAGCTCCTTAAGTTTATATTTATTATATACACGAACAGGATGAACGTTTCCACTTCATTCGAGTTTTGGTACAATCGATGTAGGCTGGGATCGATATGATAAAAAGATGTAGAATGATGAAGGATGACTGGCGGCTTTTTGAGGATCTGTTCGTTTGCTGGCAACAAAAGCGCGAATGAAGAACAGGGGCAACTTCCGCCATGTCCAAGAAGAAGACCAGAACATCCGCTCGTTCCTGATAGATGCTCATTTTTTGGAAGCAATATGACTTGTAAGAGGCGATGATGGATGGATAGGACCTTGCATTTTCTTCTTTTATTTTGTTTACAGCGTTTTAACGGTGAACGTTCTCTATCGGCTGTTTACCATTTACTTTCGGGAAAGAAATCAGCGCAAACGCTGCAAGATAGCAAATGGTTCCGACTAGAGAAATTATTTGGAGCATATAAGGACGTTTCCGGGTACGAGCTTGAGAAGGCGGCTGCAGAGCTTATGACCGACCAATGTCTCTCACTTGTCGGTGACCGTTCCTATGTATTAACAGAAAAAGGTGAGGAACAGCTCAAACATTGGCTCCCCTCTGCTCGTTTTTTGCAGCACTTAAATGGATTTTTATATCATTCGGTAGATACCTTATTTTGGTACCGGCTGTCGCTTTTGGTGCAGACAATTTCTAACCTTGTTCATAAATGCCGATTTGAACCGATTCATCGACATGAAGCAACGTTTGAATGGGTAAAGAGATACATATTTTCACAAAAACGCACAGCTTCTGAATGGGCGCATGCTTTGTATAACGAGCTGGTGGATCTGCTTACAGCGCTGTCGGATGAAGAGGCGGAGATGTTAACGCTACGGCTTACCAGCTTTGAACGGATTGGCTGGACAAATGAGCAGTTAGCCGCTTTCTTCAACAAAGATTCGCTTTACATTCAGCTTATGCTCCAGCATGTTCTTCACTATATGATGGAAAGGCTGGTGCGTGATGCCGCTTCCTTTCCGATTTTGCACGCATTAGCGCGCGATCTCGTTTCTCCTGTTTCGTTGACGCGATCGGCGCAAAAAACGTATGAGTGGCTGCAAAGTCAAAAGGATATTGAAGAAATAGCCCGGATTCGTGGATTAAAACGGAGTACAATTGAAGATCATATTGTGGAAATTGCTGCGAATGTTCCCGGTTTTTCGATTGCACCATTTGTTGATGAAAAAACGAGAAGAAATGTTATGAAAGCAACAAAAGAACTGGGAACCAAACAATTAAGAAGGATCCGTGAGGCCGTTGGAGATCATGTCAGTTATTTTGAAATTCGGTTGATCTTGGCAAAGGCAGGGGAAGCTGGTGAATCTTGAACAATTATTGGAGAAAGCGTTTGGTTATCGTTCGTTTCGACCGGGACAAAAAGAAATTATCGAAGATGTTTTGAAGGGAAACGATGTATTGGCGATGCTGCCAACAGGTGGAGGAAAATCGCTTTGCTATCAGCTTCCTGGTTATATTTTTTCTGGTCGTATTTTAATTATTTCTCCGCTTGTTTCATTGATGGAGGATCAAGTACAGCAGCTACGAAAGCGCGGGGAAAAGAGAGTGATTGCGATTAATAGCTTTCTAGCAAGCCACTTGAAGCAGGCGGCACTGACCGATTTGCGCCCATTCCGCTTTATTTATGCATCTCCAGAAATATTGCAATCACCAAAATGGATAGAAGCCTTACAGAAGGCGGGAATCTCTTTATTTGTTGTGGATGAAGCTCACTGTATTTCACAGTGGGGACATGATTTCCGTCCTGATTTTTTGAAGCTTGGCCATATTCGCCATCAGCTTGGAAATCCGCCTTGTTTAGCATTAACGGCTACAGCACCTCCCGAAGTTATAAATGATATTTTAGCTACATTGCAGTTGAAGAAGGCACAGCTGCACATTCATCCTGTCGATCGTCCGAATATTGTGATGAAGGTGGAGTGTGTTCCATCCGTTGAAGAAAAAGTAGAGAGGATATTTCATTATGTAAAAATATTGCAAGGCCCAGGCATGATCTACGTTTCAAGCCGACAATGGGCCGAGGTCCTTGCCCGCAAACTGCAGGTGGAAGGAATGGAGAAGGTGGCCTATTATCATGGAGGAATGGATGCGGAGCAGCGCATGCTTATTCAACAACAGTTTTTGTGCGATCAGCTGCAGCTTGTCTGCTGTACAAGTGCTTTTGGAATGGGCGTAAACAAAGAAAATGTTCGTTATGTGATTCATTTTCATTTGCCCGGACAAATAGAAGCGTACATGCAAGAAATTGGACGAGCAGGCCGCGATGGGAAAAATAGTGTTGCGATTTTACTGTATACCCACGGCGATGAGGAAATGGTACAATCACTTATAGAAACAGAGCTGCCAGCTCGTGAACAAATTCGGTTGTTTATAGAGCATAAGAGATCTTCAGAACCTGAATGGTCTTTGCAGGTACCTAGTACGATGCTAGGTCTGAGCGACACGCAATGGCGAATTTTGCAATACATGTTTGAAAGTGAGCAACTAGCTTCGCAGGACCTTGAAAAGGTGGAAGCGGACATGTTACAAATGATCGAGGCAAGAAGGAGATGGAAGCAAAAAAAGCTACAGCAAATGCTGAGATGGCTGTTCCATTCCTCGTGCCGCCGCCAACAGCTTTTATCGTATTTTGATCAGCGGCTTGTACAAAAGCCAAGCATGTGCTGTGACATATGCGGTTTTTCGCTTCATCACTATGAAAAACGTGCAGCGCAGAACGAAGACACATGGACGTTCCACAGCTGGCAAAAAGAACTGCAGCGAATGTTTTTTGAAATGGGGAGCCTTCATGAGCAGACAAAGTAAACAAATTCAAGCCATGAGTGATCGAGAAGTACTGCGTCATTTATATGTGACGCAAGGGCTGCTCCTCATTATTTCCAGCGGGTTAGGATGGTTTTTGTTGGATGGGACGTCATTCGAACGAATGTGGCGCTGGGAGACCGCGACAGTTGTTTTATACGGGGGCGGTGGCGCGCTTCTGGTACTGGCGCTTGAGTTTTTGCTGCTTCGCTATTTGCCAAAAGAGTGGTATGACGATGGAGGCATTAATGAGAAGCTGTTTCAAACTCGTTCACTTCCTCACTTGCTTTGGCTATGCCTTGTGATCGCTTTTACTGAGGAATGGCTGTTTCGAGGGGTCCTTCAGACACGTTTCGGCTTATTGGCAGCAAGCCTTATTTTTGCTGTTTTACATGTTCGTTATTTGGCAAAATGGTTTTCGTTTATCATGGTGATGCTGCTAAGCTTTTTTCTCGGCTATCTTTATGCTTGGACCGGAATTCTTTGGGTCACCATTTCCGCCCATTTTTTCATTAATTTTGTGCTGGCTGTTCATATTCGCCTTGACTATCTTCAAGCGAAGCATCCAGAGGATTGAGGTGAACAATATTGAAGCATGCTTATGACCAAGCTGAGCTGTTGCGTCAGCAAACCAATGATTGGAGGCAGCCTGAAAAAAAAATGGATGTGCTTGCTCTCCCGTCTCGCAGTGAAGTACATAAACGGAAACGGACGAAACAAAAGAAGAAAAAAAGAAAATGGAAAATCAAATATCCGCTGATCCGGCTATTATTCGTATTTTTTATTCTTTTACCTGTTACGATTTTAATTGTCCATCATCTGTATGATGATGACTTGCCTGTCGTCACGGTGCAAACAAGCAGCAGCTACGAGCCGATTGATATTGAAAGAGAGCAAAGCGAAAGCGAGAAAATACCAAAGCAGCCAACACAGCAGAAGACGATCGCAAAGTCTGATACAGAGAATTCTGAAGCCGCGGAGAAAAAGCAGGAAAAACCGCAAGTCACGACGCATGTCGTCAAAGAAAACGAGACGCTTTTTAGCATTGCGATGGATTACTACAAAACGGAAAAAGGAATGGAGATTATTAAAAAATGGAACCATCTCCAAACTTCACGGCTCCATAAAGGACAGGTTTTGCAAATCCCCAATATTTCATTAAAGTGAAGGGACGAATATCGTCTCTTTTTTTGTTCTATTTTATTGTGCTTGTACATAAGATGGAAGTAACCATTTAGTTAAAGGGGAACGGTTGCCGTGGATGAATGGCTTTCGGGACTAAAGGATGAAGTAACAAAGCAAATGCTGCTCGGGGTGATTGAAAAAAAAGAAAGATGGGAGAGATTCAAACAAAAAGTGAAAATGCTACAAATCGTGACAAGTATCGGATTTATATTGTTTTTTCTATATATTATATGGGAGATCGCGCCTTTGGGCGGTACGGTTGCTAATGTGATGACACAGTTTTTCGGAAAAGTAGAGCACTTATATGCTTTATTGCTTTTGTTTACGTTGTATTGGGCTATATCATTTTACAAGAACAAATGTGAGAAAGCAGAAGAGGAATTTCATTTGCTGCGCTGTGAAATTATTCAAAAAAGTGCTGAATTATGGAAAAATGAGGAAGAATGGAAGGAACGGCATAAATGGTTTGAAATGATGAAAGCGAAATATGATATTAACTTATTTTATGAAAATAGCTGAATGAGGCGATCATTCAGCTATTCTCCGTCCTTCGAAAATAACATTGATTTTGCACGTTCTGCCATTATTAAAAAATCTTTTTGCGGTCACGTTCTTCTTTTAAAATTTCAACCGCTTCACGGAATCGTTGAGCATGAACGATTTCTCGCTCGCGTAAAAACCGCAAACCATCATTTAAATCAGGGTCGTCGCTCATATTAATAATCCATTGATAGGTCGCCCTTGCTTTTTCTTCGGCCGCGATATCCTCATATAAATCAGCGATTGGATCGCCTTTCGCTTGAATATAGGCGGCTGTCCATGGTACCCCTGCGGCGTTGTTATAAAAAAGAGCGCGATCGTGATTGACGTAGTGGGCATCTAAGCCGGCTTCTTTTAACTGCTCGAGGGTTGCGTCCTTGGTTAATTTGTAGACCATGGTGGCGATCATTTCTAAATGGGCAAACTCCTCTGTGCCGATATCAGTCAATAATGCAATCACCTTATCAGGAATAGAGTATCGTTGATTTAAGTAGCGAAGAGCGGCCGCAAGCTCGCCATCAGCTCCGCCATATTGTTCAATTAGATATTTCGCTAATTTGGGATTACATGTGCTGACACGCACGGGATACTGTAACTTTTTTTCATAAATCCACATGTTGCTTCCCCCTTGATCTCGTCATTTACACTTGCCATGGCCATGGAGTATCGTCCCAATTCCAAGGGTAGCTCGAATAACTATTGCCGAATTGCTGGAGAGGGCCATAGGTTTCTTCATATTGTTTTTTTAATTGTTTTCTTTTTTGAGCGAATTGGTTAAATTGCTGAATGGCTTGATAATCATTTGGATGAGTGTCAAGGTAGAGAGTTAATTCAACAAGCACAAAATCAACAGCCTGCAATTGTTCAAGCAACTCATAATATTCTTTTGGTAGCTGCTTCATTTGTAATCACCCTTGTTTGCCATTTCGTATGGGCTGTAATAAGGATCGTAAAATACCTTCCAAAGCGTTCCTTTTTGTAATGCTTCATGAGGAGAAAATTGCGGCAAGTTTGGCGGTTGGAAGCCGAGGTATAAATTCGGTGCCGTCACATATGTTTTGACACGGATCGGCGGGCAAGGGTCAAATGGGCTGATATATGGATAGTACTGCTTTCGCGTAGTGAACATGCATACGCCTCCTTTACAATCAAGCTTCAGTCTATGTTTATGCATACGTTTCTTTTTTCATGAATACATGTAAAGAATAGGGAGGGATGAGATGCGGCAGCAGCTTTTTTATGTGGCGATTGGCTATGTATGTGGCTATTTGATGATTTCCTGGATGCCAGATGTGACTCCGTTTACTTGGGTCAACTTTTTGGCTGATTTTACATTTCGCCCGCTGCACTCATTTTTGGCAATGGCTTGCTTTTTTATTGGCTTTCTTGCCAATGCCATGGCCATCCGAACAATGGTGGAAGGGGCGGTTCAGTTTTTCGTTAGGAAAATCGTCAATTGGTATGAATGGCTAGCGAGTTATACGGTAGTGGGCAGCTTTTATTGGTTGTTTCATCTTAATAAACGCTTATCGCTTTTATTTTTCATTTTTTCTGTTGTTTATGGTATGATAGCGGTAGATTTTTCATCTGGTCATCGGTATAAAAAGCTTTTGTAGGAGAAGAATTTATGATGATGCTGGTTCTGTTTTTTTGTATAGGCTTGGTCGCATATATGTGGTGGGAAGCGCACCGAAATCGGATTGTGAACGTACATGTAGCATTTTCCGATTTTCCGAAAAGCTTTCGGGCGTTGACCATCTTTTTTATTTCCGATATTCATCGCCGCCGCGTGTCTAAAAAAATCATTGAGCAAGCGCAGGAGAAGGCAGATATCGTTGTTATTGGCGGAGATTTGACAGAAAAAGGAGTACCATTGGCACGCACAAAAGAAAATATACGGCGTTTAAAGCAAATTGCGCCGACGTATTTTGTTTGGGGAAATAATGATTATGAAGCGGATTATGAAAGACTGGACGCGCTTTTGCGGCAGGAAGGCATCCATGTTCTAGATAACCGAGCAGTTACGCTTCGGTCCAAAGAAGGAGAAAAAGTAGCATTGATTGGGATTGATGATGTTAGCAAGAGGAAAGCACGCCTTGATTCTGCATTGTTTGGCGTGGAAGAAGAAGCATTCCGCATTATTGCTTGCCATAATCCAGAAATAAAAAGGAAAATTCGTCCCGCTCACCGCATTGCGCTTGTACTCAGCGGGCATACTCACGGGGGGCAAATTCGTTTGGGACGTTTTGGAATTAAGGAAAAAGGAGGACTGAAACAAATCAAACAAACGGTTCTGTTCATAAGCAACGGATATGGGACAAGGCGCATTCCCTTGCGTTTTGGAGCGCCTGCTGAAGCGAATCTAATTACGATTGAGTGCAAAGCTGAAGATGCTCCAAGAGCCTAGATTTTTCTGCTTTTATCTATAATATACGTCAATATATGTTCATGACGAAAATAGTGATTATTAGGAAAGATAGAAATGGGGTTTTATGGAATTGATGCAGTTTTCTTATTGGCGAATAGGAAGTGTTTGCAGGATAGCTGCACCTAAACATTTTTACATCATTCACCGAAAAGTCTCCCCCTCTTGACGGAGTGCAGGTGGGGGAGATTTATTTTAGAGCACTTGTGATGCAGAATCAAATGGATTCACTTATGGTCATCGTTTCATGTAATGCCACACTAGCGCCACGGGTATGGGAGCTTCTTTGCTCGGCAACAGGACAAGCTTTGATTGTAACTCTGTCTGGTTTGCAAAGGAATATCGTTGAACAGATCGTGATGTTTGGCTGGAGATTGCATAAAAAATCCGCAAATTCAATTTTATGAACGTTTCTTAAGCTGCTTTGTTGCTTCATAAATGAGGAAGTAAGAAAAAACTACATATTTGCACATATTATGCTTGTCTAAATAGATAAAAACGATGTAAACTCAATAATAACAATAGAACCATTTACAGTTTCTTTCATACAATGAACATAAGAAGATGGCTGTGTAGGTAAGGAGGGGTGTTGATGCGCCTTGAACGCTTAACCCACAACAAAATAAAAATTTTCCTCACCTTTGATGATTTAATGGATCGCGGCTTAACGAAAGATGATTTATGGAAAGACACGTTTAAAGTGCAGCAATTGTTTCGCGACATGATTGAGGAAGCCAACGAAGAACTTGGTTTTGAAGTAAATGGCTCCATTGCGGTGGAAGTATACTCTTTACCGGCACAGGGAATGGTTGTGATCGTAACGAGCGAAGACCAAGAGCATGATTTTGACGAAGAGTTTGCTGATGATTATATTGAAATGCAAGTGACGCTCGATGAGAGCGAGGATATATTTTATGAGTTCCAAACGTTTGAAGATGTCATCCAGTTGGCTCATCGTCTTTCTGCTATTGGCTGCGTGGACGGCACGCTGTATTCGTATAATCAACGCTTTTATTTGCACGTCTCAGAAGAGCCGCCTGTTGCTGCCGATGATTTTATCGCTATATTAGCGGAGTTTGGCAGCTCATCGACGATCACGATTCATCGTGTTGCAGAATATGGAAAAAAAATAATGGACCATCGTGCCATTGAACAACTTGTTCGATATTTTCCGGCTTAATCGCTTTTTTGATTCAGACTCCTGAGCAAAGGAGTCTGATTTTTATTTTTTCAGAAAACATTATACAATGGATGTATAGAACGAGGCTGAAAAATACAGTTGTTGATATAGTAAAGAATGTAAGCGGTTGCAAATCAAGAAAAAACAAATAAAAAATTGATTTTTTTACTTTGCATAAACAAGAGGAAGGTGTATACTATGACATGAAAGGTGGACAATATCATTATCAAGTGATTTGTATGGGAGGTTTACGTATGGTAGCCGACAAGCATACCAGCGAAGAAAAGCAAGAAGAAAAACACGACGTTTTAAAAGCAACGCAAATCGTCATACATAGAGCGTTGGAAAAGCTCGGTTATCCTGAAGAGGTATATGAGCTATTAAAAGAGCCGATTCGCATGCTGACAGTGAAAATTCCTGTGCGCATGGATGACGGTACTGTAAAAATTTTTACCGGCTACCGTGCCCAACATAATGATGCGGTTGGACCAACAAAAGGGGGTATCCGCTTTCATCCGAACGTTACAGAACGTGAAGTGAAAGCGTTATCGATTTGGATGAGCTTAAAATGCGGGATTGTTGATTTACCGTATGGCGGCGGAAAAGGCGGGATTGTTTGCGATCCGCGCAATATGTCGTTCCGTGAGCTAGAGCGGCTAAGCCGCGGATATGTCCGCGCAATCAGCCAAATCGTCGGGCCGACAAAAGACATTCCGGCTCCAGATGTCTTTACGAACTCGCAAATTATGGCATGGATGATGGATGAGTATAGCCGTATTGACGAGTTTAATTCTCCTGGATTCATTACAGGAAAACCGCTTGTGTTGGGTGGTTCACACGGTCGTGAAACAGCCACAGCGAAAGGGGTCACGATTTGCATTCGCGAAGCTGCGAAAAAGCGCGGCATTCAACTGGAAGGCGCGCGTGTTGTTGTGCAAGGATTCGGAAATGCAGGCAGCTTTTTAGCGAAGTTTATGCATGATGCCGGCGCAAAAGTGATCGGTATTTCCGATGCATATGGCGCGCTTTACGATCCGAACGGCTTGGATATTGATTACTTGCTTGACCGTCGAGATAGCTTTGGAACTGTCACGAAGCTATTTAAAAATACAATAACCAATAAAGAGCTTTTAGAGCTAGAGTGCGATATCTTAGTTCCAGCAGCAATTGAAAACCAAATTACTGAAGAAAATGCCCACAACATCAAAGCGAAAATTGTTGTTGAAGCGGCTAACGGTCCAACAACGCTGGAAGCGACAGAAATTTTAACACAGCGTGGCGTTCTCATCGTTCCAGATGTATTGGCAAGCGCCGGCGGTGTAACCGTTTCTTACTTTGAATGGGTGCAAAACAATCAAGGGTACTATTGGACAGAGGAAGAAGTTGAAGAAAAACTTGAAAAAGTGATGATAAAAGCATTCAACAACGTGTATGAAACCGCTCAGACACGCCGAGTGGATATGCGCTTGGCCGCTTATATGGTTGGCGTTAGAAAAATGGCCGAAGCTTGCCGTTTCCGCGGATGGATTTAATTGAAATCTATACAAAAATCCCCTATCATTTTTTAGGTAGGGGATTTTTTATTGCCTCAAGGAGGGAAAGAAATGAAGCAAGAAAAAATCATTATTGTCGGTGGAGGGCCATGCGGACTTGCTGCTGCTATTGCCATGCAGGATGCGGGCTATACACCGTTAGTGATAGAAAAAGGGAATATCGTCAATGCCATTTATCATTATCCGACACATCAAACGTTTTTTAGCACTAGCGACCGCCTGGAAATTGGTGGGGTGCCATTTATTACGGAAAATCGCAAGCCAAAGCGTAACCAAGCGCTCGCTTACTATCGCGAAGTTGTGACGCGCAAGCAAATTCGCGTTCATGCGTTTGAAAAGGTGGAACAGGTTGTCAAACAGGAAAATGGAAAGTTTGCTGTCAGGACCACAAAAGATCAATATGAAGCCGATTACGTCATTATTGCGACAGGATATTATGACAATCCTAATTATATGAATGTTCCTGGAGAAGAATTGCCTAAAGTGATGCATTATTTTAAGGAAGGACATCCATATTATAATACAGACTGTGTGGTGATTGGCGGAAAGAATTCAAGTGTTGATGCAGCTCTGGAGCTAGTAAAGGCAGGGGCTCGAGTAACGGTACTGTATCGTGGCAGCGCTTATTCGTCAAGCATTAAGCCTTGGATTTTGCCGGAATTTGATGCGCTTGTGCGCCATGGCACAATTAAAATGGAATTTAATGCCCATGTAAAGGAAATTACAGAAGACGCCGTCATTTATGAAGTGGACGGGGAGTGGAAGAAGATAAAAAATGATTTTGTATTTGCGATGACCGGTTATCGCCCCGATCATGAATTTTTAAAAAGCATGGGTGTGGTCATTGATGCAGAAACAGGTCGGCCGCTTTATGATCCGGATACGATGGAAACGAATGTGGCTGGCATTTTTATTGCCGGAGTGATTGCTGCGGGAAACAATGCCAATGAAATTTTCATTGAAAACGGTCGGTTTCATGGTGAGCAAATTGCCGCTTGCATCGTTGCACGCGAAAAAGCGGCTGAGGTTCGCTTAGAGCTGTAAACGGGAGACTAAAAAGGGGTATAGGTGATCTAAACGTGAAAAAACGAAAAGTGGTTCTTATTACAACCGGCGGTACGATCGCTAGCAAACTGAATGCTGCATCAGGACGTTTATCTGCCGGAGTGCTAACCGGCGAGGAGCTTGCTTCGATGTGTCATTTGCCCAAAGATATTGAAGTCGTTATTGAGAGTGTTTTTCAACTGCCAAGCATGCATATGACGTTTTCGAATTTGGTGCATTTGAAGGAACGGATTGAATATTATTTCCAAGATCGTTCAGTCGATGGGGTCGTGGTCACGCATGGCACGGATACGCTTGAAGAAACAGCCTATTTTTTAGATTTGACGATTGCTGATGAGCGCACAGTTGTGGTGACTGGCTCTCAACGATCTCCAGTTGATTTAGGGAGCGATGTCTATATTAATATTCGGCATGCGATATACGCCGCATGCGCCAACGAGTTAAGAGGAGCAGGAACGGTTGTTGTTTTTAATGAGCGCATTTTTCCAGCCAAATATGTAAAAAAAGAGCATGCATCGAATATCCAAGGCTTTAATGCTTTTGGATTTGGTTATTTAGGAATTATTGATAACGATGAAGTGTATGTATATCAAAAGCCGGTGAAAAGGGAGCATTATAAGCTTGTGCGCGAGATCCCAGAAGTGGATATTATTAAATGCTATTTGGAAGCGGACGGGAAGTTTATTAAAGCAGCAAGGGAAAGCGGCGTTGCTGGAATAGTGCTTGAGGGGGTTGGCCGTGGACAAGTCGCGCCGAAAATGGTTGAAGAGATCGAGAGAGCCATTAAGCAAGGCATTAAAGTTGTCATCACAACTAGCGCAGAAGAAGGAGCGGTATATACGACCTATGATTATTTAGGCAGCGCGTATGATTTATATAAAAAAGGCGTGATATTAGGGAGCGATTACGATTCAAAAAAAGCGCGAATGAAACTGGCGGTTGCTTTAGCAGCGGATTGCGACATAGCGAATATTTTTGAACAGTAAAGAATGGCGGTTTTGCCTTGGGAAGGGAGCGGAAAATGATGAGCGAGTCATTAAAAAGAGGAGACCTAGTGATCGGTCTTTATAAGACAGGAAAATATATTGGAGAAATTACCGATATACGCCCACAGCATTATTTAGTGCGTGTCAAAAGCGTGTTAAAGCATCCGATGCAAGGAGATCTGCATCATCCGAAGCAGGCTGATGTCCCTCTCTTTCATGAGCGGCGTGCGCTTGCTTTCAATGAACAAGCGAATATGCCGAAGCCAATGGTACGTTTATACGAGGGAGAAGTGCTCGACTATCACGAATCGTTAAAGCAAGCGGTCGATGCCATGAAAGAAGAACTGCTCGCAGACGGCAGCGAATGGGCCCTAAAAAGTTTGGAGAACGTAAAAGTATTGGAGCAAGATTATTTTTGCGAATAACACGCTCAGCTTGCAGTGGAAAAATTTAATCATAATTGAAGAGAAATGTTTTTTCCATCCGAATCGATCTAAACAATGGCCGGAATTTGTAAAAAACGCTGGGGCATGCCCCAGCGTTTTTTACTGTCATTCCTATTAGGCAAGAAAGACAGCGTGTCCTTTTTACATTTTCGAAAAGATGGATTTTGTTAATCCATGTGGCTAGGTTCAAACGGACGATCTTGATAAAAGAGCAAAATACCATGATACACTTGCAAAAACTCGTCACACGCTTCGCAGTACACTTCCTCGCCATCGTTCCAAAAACAGGCGATGGATGATCCTTTGATTTGATAGTGATCAAATCGTTGGCGGTGCGCTTCAACGAGCGCCTTGTATTGTGCCATCGCTTCTTTTGAATTGGCGAATTGCTTTTGTTCTTTAATTTGCTTCTCCCAGCCATCGAGAAAATACCATGGTTCAACTTCTCCTTCAGTAATAAGGATGGACCATTGTTTTTGATTTTCCATCGTGCTTTCAGTATCCTTTCCGTTCGATTCTATTTTTATTTTATCATATTCATCGGGAATTCGTGGTGCAAGACCCAATCGCTTCACTGATGGTTCTTGTTATTGCGTAAGATAATGGAGGAGATCTGTAAAACACGGTGGAAAGATAAGCTCTAAGCCAATCAAGTAGTCTGTGATGGTGTTGTTCACTGGGAGCAAATGTTGAAGGATCGAATGATTGGCATGTAATGTCCAACTAACGCCACGAGTCCCCCGTCTCTGAGTACCTTGTAGGAAAGTGCTAGACAGATGATGGGGCAGGACAAGGATCACGCTAGGAATAAAAAGCACCTAAAGGAATCGCTCCTTTAGATGCTTATTTGATTTGGAAATAATCAGCCATCTGATTGACGAAATAGCGCAGCTCTGGATATTCATAGAGATTGGCCAGCATTCCTTTAATAACGGGTATTCTTGGTTGTTCAGCCATGATTTCCGCTTCTAAAACTTCAATCGAAATCGTGAATTGTTCATCATGAAGGATTGAACGGCTTATGTCTTTTATCTTTTTTAAAATATCTAACGGATGATCCGGCGGTTGAGGATGATCCAATATTTGGTTTAGGATATCAGCAGGAATGATGGGATCTTCTTGTTTTGCCAGCATTCCTTTTACTAAATCATCAGTTGTTTGTAAAATGTATTTTGCTAATTTTTCTTCATCCACTCTCACTCCATTTTCAAAAACGAGAAATTGAATGAATGAAAAAAAGATTCCTTGAATGATAATGTTGGCATCGACTATATATTTGTCGATGGCTCGTCCATAAATTTCTTTTAGATTGGTTGTAAAAAAATGAAAAAAGTCACTTTTTATATCTTGTAGCAACGCTTCAATTTTTTGATTATGTTCTTTTAAATTTTCGTGCATCTGCGTGATAAATATCTCTTTATGCTCCAAAATTTCTTTCAATTGAACCGACAGTTGTTTCATAAAACGTTTTTTGGGATCATCATAAACGGTCTCGATTTGCTTTGTTTTTTCCTTTAGATGATTAAAAAACTGCTCCAATAATTTAATTAACAACTCGTCTTTTGATTTGAAATAAAAATAAAAGGAGCCTTTCGGAATGCCGCATGCATTGGTAATATCTTGGATGGAGGTGGAAGATACACCTTTGCGGGCAAATAATTTCATGGCAGCTTCAATAATTAAGCGTTCTTTTTCTTTCACAGAAACACCCCTTATTGATTGTCGGAAAAATGTCATTCGTTTCGTTGACTTGTAGTTAACCGGTCAATTATAATGACTATGTAGTCAACTCTCTATCAGTATGGATAAAAAAATCAAAATTGTCAAATCTGCATGAAAGGAATGGAACGTGGTGGAGAACATGATTAAATTTTCGCTCCGTAATAAACTGGCCATTTGGATTTTAACTGTTATTGCGATATTTGCTGGCCTATTTTCTGGGTTTAATATGAAGCTGGAAACGATTCCAGACATAAATACTCCCATTATAAGTGTTACGACTACGTATCCAGGCGCAACACCTGAGGAAGTACAAGAAAAAGTGACGGTTCCGATTGAAGAAGCTGTTCGTAATTTGAACGGCGTGGAAATCGTCAGCTCTAATTCGTTTGAAAATGCTTCTTCCATTCAAATCGAATATAAATTTGAAAAAGATATGGAGCGAGCGGAAGAGGAAGTTGAAAAGGCACTCAAACAAGTGGAGCTTCCTGACGGAGTCGGAGAGCCTAAAATTGCAAGATTTAGTATTAATGCTTTTCCTGTTTATACAGTCAGTTTTTTTGATGAAGGAAAAACACTTCCTGAATTAACAGAACTGGTGGAAAAAATCATTGTTCCAGAATTGAAAGGAATAGATGGGGTAGAAAGCATTGTCACTTCTGGCCAACAAGTGGAAGAAGGACGGATTGTTTTTCATCAGGACAAATTAAAAGAGCTTGGGCTTAATGAAGAAACCATTAAAAATTATATTCAAGGTGCAGATCTTCGTGCGCCATTAGGTCTTTATACATTTAAAGACACGGAAAAGTCTGTGGTCGTTGATGGAAATATTACGACCATTGAGGATTTGAAAAAGCTGAAAATTCCTGTCACAGGGGCGTCACAAGGACAGCAAGCCGGAGGGGCGCAAATGAACCAGATGCCAAACGGTTTGTCTGGAGCTAATGGCGCAGCACCAAATCAAGCACTCTCGCAGAAAAACATGGAATTACCAACAGTCGAGTTGGGGGAAATTGCTGATATTGAAATCGTCGGCAAAGCTGAATCGATATCAAGAACAAACGGAAAAGAAGCTATCGGATTGCAAATTGTAAAAGCTACTGATGCGAATACCGTTGAAGTCGTAAATGAAGTAAAAGAAAAACTGGATGAGCTTAAAGATGAATATAAAGGGCTTGGCATCGTTTCCACGCTAGATCAAGCCGAACCGATTGAAAAATCTGTCGCAACGATGCTAAATAAAGCGTTATTCGGTTCGATTTTTGCCGTTGCGGTCATTTTGCTATTTTTGCGCAACATTCGCTCTACGTTGATTTCTGTAGTGTCCATTCCGCTTTCCATCTTAATTGCCTTGATCGTTTTACATGAAATGGACATCACGTTGAATATGATGACACTAGGAGCGATGACCATGGCGATCGGCCGTGTCATCGACGATTCGATTGTCGTTATTGAAAATATTTATAGACGGATGACATTAAAAGGAGAGCAATTAAAAGGAAAAGAGCTGATTATTGCAGCGACGAAAGAAATGTTTATTCCGATTATGTCCTCAACCATCGTCACCATTGCGGTTTTCTTGCCACTTGCATTTGTCGAAGGCATGGTTGGACAGCTATTTATGCCATTTGCTCTTACGATTGTGTTCTCGCTTTTAGCGTCTCTTTTAGTAGCGATTACGATTGTGCCGGCATTGGCTCACGTCTTATTTAGAAAAGGAGCGAAACAAAAAGAGAAAGAAAAAGAAGCGGGATTTTTGGCTACTTACTATAAAAAAATCTTAAATTGGTGTTTAAATCATAAATGGATCACATCATTGATTGCGATTTTGCTTCTTGTCTCCAGTTTATTTTTAATTCCTGTCATTGGCGTAAGCTTTTTACCGAGTGAACAGGAAAAACAAATGATTGTTACGTATAATCCAGATCCAGGACAAACGCTTGAAGAAGTGAAAGATGTCGCGTTGCAGGCAGAAGATTTACTGGTTGATCGCGATCATGTGAAAACTGTTCAATTGTCTGTCGGCAGCGAAAATCCGATGAATCCCGGAAATCGAAATCAGGCGATTTTCTTTATTATGTATGAAGATGACACGCCGAATTTTGAACAAGAAAAGGAGAAGGTAGTCAAAGATTTAAGTAAATTAACGCACGAAAAAGGCGATTGGGGCACCATTGATATGATGGCGTCAAGCAATGAGTATACATTGTATGTATTTGGCGACTCAATGGAAGAGATTGAGCCTGTCGCTCAAAAGGTACAAAACATCTTGGAAGATGAATCCAATCTAAAAAATGTGGAATCAAGTTTATCGAAGACATATGATGAGTACACATTGGTTGTTGATCAAGAAAAGATGAGTAAACTCGGTTTGACGGCTGGACAAATTGCGATGGCATTAAGCCAACAGCATGAACGTCCTGTTCTAACGACCATTCAAAAAGACGGCCAAGACATTCAAGTTTATATTGAAGGAGACGAAGAGACTTTTGCTTCAATTGATGAGATGAAAAAGAAAACGATCCAGTCCCCTCTCGGCATGAATGTGCAAATTGGAGAGGTAGCGACGGTCAAAGAAGGCGAGACATCCAATACCATTACGAGACGCGGAGGGAAATTTACCGTTTCAGTCAGCGGGGAAATTACGACGAATGACGTTAGCCAAGTCAACGAAAGCATTCAAAAGAAAATCGATGATTTAAAATTGCCGCCTGGTGTCAACATTGAAACAGGCGGAGTGACTGAACAAATCAATGAGTCGTTTTCACAATTAGGATTGGCCATGCTTGCAGCTATTGCTGTGGTCTACTTTGTGCTAGTGGTTACGTTCAGTCAAGGGCTGGCGCCTTTTGCTATTCTTTTCTCGCTTCCATTTACCGTTATCGGCGGATTTGTGGCGCTATGGCTTGGAGGAGAAACGTTGAGCGTTTCGGCTTTGATCGGCGCACTCATGCTCATTGGAATTGTTGTAACGAATGCGATTGTGTTAATTGACCGCGTCATTCATAAAGAGCGTGAAGGGCTCTCTACAAGAGATGCGCTCATTGAAGCGGGAGCAACGCGTCTCCGGCCGATTTTAATGACGGCGCTGGCGACCGTTGGGGCATTGCTCCCTCTCGCATTAGGGTATGAAGGAGATGGAGGCATGATTTCGCGAGGGCTTGGCCTAACTGTCATTGGCGGTTTGACCAGCTCGACATTGTTGACTCTGATTATCGTGCCGATCGTCTATGAAGTGTTAAGCAAATTTAGAAGAAAAACGACGGTTGAGGAATGACAAGCAAAAACCTGAAAAGCGTTGAGCAAGCTTTTCAGGTTTTTTCTATGTTTGTTGGTTTCCTCATCTTGTTCGCTCTTTTTGGCTCAAATAAGAGGTTCAATTGTTCCGATTGATCAAACGAAATATGGTTCCCAATCATGATTATCTTATGTTACCATTATAAATAAATAGATGGAAACGAGGATTTGTTATGTTTGCAATTATTTCTGCCGGCATCGCCCCGGGTGTGGCGCTGCTCAGCTATTTTTATTTAAAAGATGAATATGAGACTGAGCCGCTTTCTCTTGTATTGCGAACTTTTTTATTTGGCGCCATTCTCGTTTTTCCGATTATGTTTATTCAGCATGTTTTGCGGCTAGAAGGAATTGCGTCTGAAAAGTGGATACAAGCGTTTTTATCTTCCGGATTACTTGAAGAATTTGTCAAATGGTTTATCGTCTATTTTTTTATTTTTGACCATGAAGAGTTTGATGAACCATATGATGGGATTGTTTACAGCGCCAGTGTGTCGCTCGGCTTTGCGACGCTTGAAAATATTTTATATTTGCTTGCCAACGGTGTAGAGTTTGCTGTTACTAGAGCGTTGCTCCCTGTATCCAGCCACGCATTGTTTGCCGTAATGATGGGATTTTACTTAGGAAAAGCGAAATTTCAAGGAAAAAGATATTTGCACTTAGCTCTTTCCTTTTTGCTGCCCTTTCTTTTGCATGGCACATACGATTTTATTTTATTCACACAAGAAAAATGGGGCTATTACATGGTTCCTTTTATGCTTGCGATGTGGTGGATGGCACTGAGAAAAGTCAAACAAGCGAAAGGAATGTATGCAGAAGCGGTCATTCCTTCTGTAAAAGGCCAAGCCTAAAGCTTGGCCTTTTTGTTTTGAGCTGTCAATGTATTCTTTTAGGTCTATTGCATGGTAAATTTTTCATTTAGAAGGATGAACATCATGTTCTGGTATGTGGGGGAAGCGTTCCTCGTTATGAGTGGAAATATTTTTAGGAAAGATATGAGATGTAATCTCCGACCGCCGAAAAAGTGGGATTTTGTTTTTGAATCATAAGTTCAACCCTCTAGTTCTTCATAGATGAAACTTAGCTGTTTACAGATCCTTTTCGTCCAAGAATCGAATAGGTTCTTCCGTTTATTCAAACTCCCTGATTGATTAACATGAGTCTTATAAATAAACCACGTTATTGCTTTATGTGCATAAAAAGGAAGTTTAGGTGAAAAATACGGATAGAGCCAGATCGATTAAAGGGGGTATGTATACAATGCGCTGGCGAATCATTATATGCTTGCTCGTTATTTGTTTATCGACATATGAATGGCCGATGAAAGAGGCACATGCGTTTTCTGATCAGGTCATTCAGCGCGGAGCTGTGGGAGATGATGTCATTGAGCTGCAAGCGCGTCTGCAATATATTGGCTTTTATAAGAGCAAAATTGACGGAGTATTTGGCTGGAGTACATACTGGGCTGTCCGCAATTTCCAGAGTGAATATGGGTTACCGATTGACGGACTAGTCGGTGCAAGTACGAAGCAAAAGCTTGTAAAAGTGTCAAAGTACTACGAATCCTTTGTTAAAGAACAAATTCGCAAAGGAAACTCCTTTACACATTATGGAGGAATACCGTTAAGCCAGCAGGTCAAGCAGCAAGGAACAGCAAGCAGCGGCGGATCTGCAACAGCAACGAACGTACCAAAAGGTTTTTCGCAAAATGATATTCAATTAATGGCTAACGCTGTATACGGAGAAGCGCGCGGTGAACCATATGTCGGTCAAGTAGCGGTAGCAGCGGTTATTTTAAACAGATTGGAGCATCCATCTTTCCCTAACAGTGTAGCTGGGGTCATTTTCCAACCGGGAGCATTTACAGCGGTTACTGACGGGCAAATTTGGCTGACGCCAAATGAGACAGCTAAAAAAGCGGTGCTGGATGCTATTAACGGCTGGGATCCAAGCAGTGGAGCGATCTACTATTTTAACCCGGATACAGCAACAAACGGATGGATATGGAGTCGACCTCAAATTAAAAAAATCGGTAAGCATATTTTTTGTAAATAAAAAGGCAGGTGATTTTATATGTTGCGGACTTTGCTTATTGGCTTTTTATCACTAGGGATTATTGGAACAGCTTACTGGGGCTATCGTGAGCATCAGGAAAAAAACGCGATTTTGGTGCATGCCGAAAACAATTATCAGCGTTCATTTCATGATTTAGCTTACAAAATAGATCTGCTGCACGATCAAATCGGCACAACATTAGCGATGAATTCTAAAACGTCGCTCTCTCCAGCGCTGGCAGAAGTGTGGCGGATTGCCTCGGAAGCGCATTCCGACGTTGGACAGCTTCCACTATCGCTTCTTCCCTTTAATAAAACGCAACAATTTCTTGCGCAGATCGGTACATTTAGTTATCGTGCGGCGATTCGCGATTTAACAAAAGAGCCGCTTACCAAGCAAGAATATCAAACGTTGCAAACTCTTTATAAACAAGCGTCTGATATTCAAAATGAGCTGCGCAATGTTCAGCATTTAGTCATCAAAAATAATTTGCGTTGGATGGATGTAGAGCTGGCGCTAGCAACAAACCAGCGCCCGAGCGATAACACGATTATTGATGGATTTAAAACGGTGGAAAGCAATGTCGAATCGTTTGCCGAAACAGCGAATCTGTCTCCGACATTTACAAGCGCTGCCGTTCAAGAACGGGGATTTGTTAGAGCGAAAGGAAAGCGAATTACGGCAGATGAAGCGAAGAAGATTGCTAAATCCTTTTTAGGATTAAAAGGAAACGAAAAGATCAAGGTTGTTCACAGTGGAAAAGGAGCGGAAGATCGCTTCTACAGTCTCACGATTTATGATCCGAAAACAAAAACAGAAACGTATATGGATGTGACAGAAAGGGGCGGCTACCCGATTTGGGCCATTGATAACCGCGCCATTCACAAACAAGCGATCAGTTTGAATGAAGCAACGATGAAAGGCATGGATTTTTTAAAGAAGCATCATTTTACCAATGTTGAATTATATGACAGTACTCAATACGACAACGTAGCCGTATTGACCTTTGTTACGAATGATCATGGTATTCGCATATATCCAGAAGCGATCCAAATGAAAATTGCGTTAGATGATGGAACGGTGGTCGGTTTCTCGGCTCGCGATTACCTATCCTCCCCTAGCCTTCATCGCTTTCCAAAACCAGCGATTTCGCTTGAACAAGCAAGAGCGAAGCTAAATCCAAGTGTTAAAGTGATGGAAGAGAGACAGTCTGTGATTACAAATGATTTGAATCAAGAAGTGCTTTGTTACGAGTTTTTAGGCACATTAGGCGATGATACGTATCAAATTTTCATCAATGCCCAAAACGGCGTTGAGGAAAAAGTGACCAAAATGCAAAGCGTCGAACGAACGTATGATTAAAGGAAAAGCTTGTCAAGAGCTTTTCCTTTTTGTTTAAATAAAAATGAAAGGTGATAAGGAATGTGAGGGAGAACATATGATAAACATTGGGGATGTGCTCATTCTCGAATCAAGGAACGACAAAGAAGTGCATGAATATAAATGCAAAGTGGCAGAGGTTTTCCCGGATTTTATTTATATCGACTATCCTGTTAATCAAAAAACGGGGAAAACTGTATTTTTAATGAATGGAATGCAATTTAAAGCAAGCTTTGTCGGTAAAGATGGAAGTCTTTATTTATTCGATACAGAAGTACGGGGAAAAGTGCGCGACCCGATTCCGATGATTATGCTTTCTTATCCAGATGAACAGCGCCTGATCCGTGTGCAGCGCAGGCAATATGTGCGTGTGGAAGCTACAGTAGATGTTGCGATTCATCCGCTTCAAGGAGAATTTTCTCCCTTTGCTACCATGACCACGGATATCAGTGCAGGAGGAGCGGCCATTGTTTTGCCGGAAAGAGGAATCCATATTTTGCCAGGAATGATCGTGGAGGCTTGGTTTGTCCTGCCTATGAAATCGGGAGAATATCATTATATGAAAGTGCCAGCCAAAATTGTTCGAGTGTTTCAGGTGGAAGGGAGCTATGTTCAGAAGGCATCATTGCAGTTTTTGACCATCTCTTCTCAAGATCGCGTTCTACTGATACGCTACAGCTTTGAAAGACAACTAGCTATAAGGAAAAAAGCAGAGGGACTACCAGAATAAAAGAAAGAAAAATGTGAAAGGATGATAATGACAAAAAAATGAAAAAGGCGGTTGTCAGATGAAACGAATGGAACGCATTTTGCTTAAAATTGTGATTGTGCAGCTGCTCTTTTTACTGTTAGCACAATGCTTGCTATTGTATACGCCTTTGGCTCCGTATGTGACCAAAGTCTACGAATATGAAGGAGTTAGCAAACAGGAAAAAACGAAAACAATGGAAACAACCGTCGACCATCCTTGAATCATGTGATAAAATATCATCGAAGTATGCAGGAGATGTCCTGCTTTTTTCTTTGAAAAATATGTTTGAACGATCATTAGGAGGGTATATGAAGCGAATATCAATCGCCATTGACGGACCAGCCGCTGCCGGA
Source organism: Anoxybacillus sp. B2M1 (assembly GCF_001634265.1). NCBI lineage: Bacteria > Bacillati > Bacillota > Bacilli > Caryophanales > Anoxybacillaceae > Anoxybacillus > Anoxybacillus sp. B2M1. The sequence goes on from NZ_CP015435.1 coordinate 115,517, forward strand.
AAAAGCACGGTTGCAAAAATTGTGGCAGAAAAACTTGCTTATGTTTACATTGATACAGGAGCGATGTATCGTGCTCTTACGTATCTTGCGTTGCAAAAGGGAGTTGATCTACATGACCAACAAGCGCTTTTGCAGGTATTACGCGATACATATATTGAATTGAAGCCTTCTGAACGCGGTCAGCTTGTGCTTGTTAACGGACAAAATATAACAGATGTTATTCGGAGTGAAGAAGTCACCAATTCTGTTTCATTAGTGGCGAAGCATCCGCTTATTCGTGAGGAAATGGTGGCACGGCAGCGGGCATTAGGCGAACGGGGCGGCGTGGTCATGGATGGGCGCGACATCGGAACGCATGTATTGCCCCAGGCAGAAGTCAAAATTTTTTTAAAGGCATCGGTAGAGGAGCGAGCCAAGCGTCGGCATGAGGAAAACTTGGCTCGGGGATTTGCCTCCGATTTGGAGAAGCTGAAGGAGGAAATTGCCCGCCGGGATAAGATAGACTCCGAACGGGAGGTTGCGCCGCTGAAAAAAGCGGAAGATGCCGTTGAAATTGACACAACTTCTTTATCTATCAATGACGTCGTGAACGAGATTATGAAAATCATAGAGGAAAGGATTTGATTGCCTTGAATTTTTATTCGTTTGCGAAAGGAGTGGTATCGGGGATTTTAAAGCCCCTTTATCGTGTCGAAATCATCGGCACCGAACATTTTCCGAAGGAAGGCGGCGTACTTCTTTGTTCTAACCATATTAGCAATTTAGATCCTCCGATTGTCGGCATTACGGCTCCAAGGCCTATTCATTTTATGGCGAAGGAAGAGCTATTTCGTGTACCGATTTTAAAAAGCTTGCTTCCGTCATTGCACGCTTTTCCGGTTAAGCGGGGAATGAGCGACCGGCAAGCACTACGAACGGGCTTGGATGTGCTAAAGCAAGGAAATGTGCTCGGAATTTTTCCAGAGGGGACAAGAAGCAGGGACGGCAAATTAAAAAAGGGGCTGTCTGGTGTCGGCTTTTTTGCTTTAAGAACGGATGCCCAAGTAGTGCCTTGCGCGATTATCGGGCCATATCGGCCATTGAAAAGGCTGAAGGTTGTATACGGTTCGCCCATTCCAATGGATGAGCTGAGAGAACGAAAGGCGTCTCCTGAGGAAGCAACGGATTACATTATGAATCATATTCAAGCACTTTTAGATGAACATCGTTGAGCATTCCAATACATGCTTTTTGAAAAAATATGGTATAATAATGAGAAAAGTAGACCTCATGGGAAAATAGGCACATTTGTTTCCTTTGGTCATGCTTTACAGTAGCTATGGGTAGTCGACGAAGGAGGGTTTTTAATGGTAGAGGATATGAATGTAGAGGTAAATGTATATAAGGTGGGTGATCTCGTTCACGGCAAAGTCGCCAAGCTTGAAGAAAAACAAGTGCTTGTGGATATTGCAGGCAGCAAGCAAAGCGGCATCATTCCGATTAGCGAGCTATCCAGCCTTCATATTGAAAAAACAAGCGATGCGGTCTCCGTTGGGGATGAGATCGTTGCAAAAGTGAAAAAAGTGGAAGAAGGAGAAAATGAAGACGAAGGATTATTAATTTTATCTAAAAAGGCGGTCGATGCGGACCGCGCCTGGGAGGAGCTAGAAAAGCGATTTACAAGCGGCGAGCCGTTTGATGTGGTGGTAAAGGATATTGTAAAAGGCGGTCTTGTTGCGGATGTCGGCGTAAGAGGATTCATCCCGGCATCGTTTGTTGAAACTTATTTTGTGGAAGACTTTTCTGATTATAAAGGGCGCACGTTGAAAGTGAAGGTTGTAGAGTTGGATCGCGCTAAAAATCGCGTGATTTTATCTCATCGCGCAGTGATTGAACAACAACAAGAAGAACAGCGGAAGCAAGCATTCCAGAAGCTTCAAGAAGGGCAAGTGATTGAAGGCACCGTTCGCCGTATTACTGATTTTGGCGTATTTGTTGACATCGGCGGCTTTGATGGACTTGTACATATTTCGCAGCTGTCTCACGCACGTGTCGCTCATCCGTCTGATGTTGTTCAAGAAGGAGATACGTTAAAAGTGAAGGTGCTGTCAGTGAACGAAGAAAGTGGCCGCATTTCGCTGTCTGTTAAGGAGGCGCTGCCGGGCCCATGGGAAAATATTTCACAAAAACTAGCACCTGGCGATGTAGTAACAGGAAAAGTCAAACGTCTTGTGCCTTTTGGGGCGTTTGTTGAAATTTTCCCAGGTGTTGAAGGCCTTGTGCATATTTCACAAATTTCTAATAAGCATATTGGCACTCCGCATGAGGTATTACAAGAAGGCGATGAGGTTCAAGTAAAAGTGCTTGAAGTCAACGAAGCGGAGCATCGCATTTCATTAAGCATGCGCGAGTTAATGGAAGAGCCAGTGAATGAAGAAGATTACAGTCAATATACAAAACAGGCAGAATCAACAGGCTTCCAGCTTGGAGAAGTGGTTGGTGACCAGCTTAAGAAACTGAAATAACGGTGAATGCTAGTGGAAAGAGGCAGACGGAAGCTAGAGCACATTGTGCATGCGCTAAATCTTGAACAAAAAAGAGAAGCAGGATTCGATGACATTGTATTTGTTCATCAAAGCCTGCCGGATATGGGTACAAATGATGTGAATTTGAGCACGATTTTAGGTGAACTTTCATTAAGTTCGCCTCTTTTTGTCAATGCGATGACAGGAGGAGGGGGACCGCCGACTCTGGAAATTAACAAAGGATTAGCTGAAATTGCAAAGGAATGCGGGATTGCTATGGCTGTCGGTTCCCAGATGGCAGCGCTCAAGGATGCAAAAGAGCGGCAGTCATTCGAGATTGTTCGTCGAGTCAATCCAACAGGTGTTGTTTTTGCGAATATTGGCAGTGAAGCGACAGTAGACGAAGCGAAGCAAGCGGTCGAAATGATCGAAGCAAATGGCCTGCAGATTCACTTAAATTCTGTGCAAGAGTTGGTCATGCCTGAGGGTGACCGCAACTTTATCGGAGCTTTGCGCCGGATTGAGCGCATGGTCCATGCTGTCGGTGTGCCGATTATTGTCAAGGAAGTTGGCTTTGGCATGAGTAAGGAAACGGCACAAAAGCTGGAGGAGATCGGTGTTACGATTGTCGATGTCGGCGGCTTTGGCGGCACGAATTTTGCTCGTATTGAAAACAATCGGCGCCCAACTAGCTTATCCTATTTTAACGATTGGGGAATTTCAACCGCTGCGTCCATTGTAGAAGTGTCACAAAGCGCCACCTCTCTGTCGGTGATTGGAAGCGGGGGAGTGCGCAGCGCCTTTGATGCGGTAAAAGCGATCGCTCTTGGCGCACAAGCGGTGGGAGTCGCACAGCTATTTTTGAAAGTATGGATGGAACAGGGGACAGAGTCGTTACTGGAGCTTATTCATGAATGGCACAAAGATTTTCGCCTGTTGATGACGGCTTTAGGCACTCGAACCATTGAAGAGCTTCGGCATGTTCCGCTTGTGATTTATGGGCAAACACATCATTGGCTCAATGAAAGAGGATTTGATACGAAAGTATACAGCCGCAGATAAAAAGCGGATTTTCACCTGCTGGCAAGCGCTTTTATCTTGCGTTTCGAACCTTGCTAGGCTATGTTTTTTGTCTGACAAGCGTTTTTTTATATCATCCACCGAGAAGTCTCCCCCCTTAACGAAGTGCAGGCGGGAGAGGCTTACGACAGTTTGCGATAGATAAAGATCGAAAGAAATAAAAGCTGACTTTTCTCGTAAAGTCAGCTTTTATTTTTAGTATTCATAAACGATCATTGGACGAGGTTAATGTTGATTTTGTTCCCGCGCTTCGTCCGGTGTGTCGAGACGAGTCGCCCCCTTGTTTTCAAGCGCTTGGTCGCGGTCAGATTCAACGCGTCCAGAGCGCTTGAGCTTTTTTTCCTGACGGTCCTTTCCCATTAGAACACTCCCCTTTCTCCTTAAACTTCAAGAATAGTTTCACACGTTTTGATTTCTTGTATGCAACGATATCAGGCTTGAAGAAGTAAAGTGAAAAAAAGAGCATGATCCGATTTGTTCGCGGTGACCACTTACAGACGATTGGCTAATGGAATGAACCGGACTTTAGACGGAAAGATGCCGATGTGAGGAAAAGAGGGGGTGACTCTGCCATGCAAATATGCGACAAAAGACCGAGCGATAGAGATTTAATGGACTTTTTGCGCGCTCTAAAAGCGGCATGTTTGGACGCTCTACCGCATCATCCCCTTGTTTTGGAGCAACTGTTGACACATCACGTTTGTTATGTGAAAAAATGCAATTTGATTTTCCGGTGGTTGCCAATGATTTTCGATGGTTCTTTCTTTATTTTCATTCGAGTCTATACAGGTGATGACAGGGGTTAGGTTTTTAGAAAACATGAAATAATGGAAAGAGAAGGGAGGATTCATGTGGAAGGATTCTATTTTTATTGGTGCTCGTGGGCATGCTGGATTTTTGCTACATTTTTAATGAAAAAAACAAAAGTGCGCACCATGCTAGCCGCCGCTGTGCTTATTTCCATTATGCTTTCTATTTATCATATAACCATTGGCGGTTTTTCTATCACTTTATCTTTTTTATTCGCTCTTGTGATTGCCTATTATTTTATCACTAAAAAAAGTGGCTGGAAGCTTGTTTATATGTTGCTATCGATGATGATGGTTTCATTTGTGTATGCTTCCTTCCATCTGCTTATTTTGATTGATCCTGTTTGGATGCTGATTGACAAAACGTGGATGGTCGCGATCATGTTAACATTTGTCTGCCTTATGCTGCATCATCATTTTCCAGAAAGATTGTTATGTATCATTGCTGGAAGTTGCCAAGGAGAAATGATGTATGCATTCGTAATCAAGACGTATTCGTTTCCTTATGCGATTGGTTCGCTTGCCTTTTTGGATGAACTATCACTTTCATGTGTGTGTCTGGCCTTATGGTCAGTATTGGAAAATCTTTCTGTTTATGCTGATATGGTCCACAAACAGATGAAGCGAAATAAACCGTTATAGCGCTCTATCTATTGTTGAGTGTGATCGTTTTTGATAAAATAAAACAGCTGTGTTTTTGAGTCGCCGTAATCAGAATGAAGGAAAGGATGATATAATGGCCAATCCAGTAGTAGCGATTGTTGGTCGTCCAAATGTGGGAAAATCGACCATTTTTAATCGAATTGCTGGCGAACGCATTTCGATTGTTGAAGATGTGCCGGGAGTCACTCGAGATCGGATATACAGCAGTGCTGAATGGTTAAATTATAAATTTCATGTGATTGATACAGGTGGAATTGATATTGGTGACGAACCTTTATTAGTACAGATTCGCCAGCAGGCAGAAATTGCAATTGATGAGGCGGATGTGATTATCTTTATGACGAATGGGCGTGATGGGGTAACGGCAGCAGATGAAGAGGTAGCCAAAATGCTGCATCGCTCCAATAAGCCGGTTGTACTTGCTGTCAATAAAATCGACAACCCGGATATGCGGGATCTGATTTATGACTTTTATGCTCTTGGATTTGGTGAACCGTATCCAATTTCGGGATCGCATGGCACAGGACTTGGAGATTTATTGGATGCCGTGGCTCAGCATTTTCCTAAGCAAGCTGAATCCGATTATGAGGATGATGTCATTAAGTTTTGCTTAATTGGCCGTCCTAATGTCGGGAAATCGTCGTTAGTAAATGCTATTTTAGGGGAAGAGCGCGTCATTGTAAGCGATATGGCCGGCACAACGCGTGATGCTGTCGATACAACATTTACGCGTGAGGGACAAGAATACGTCATTATTGATACAGCCGGTATGAGAAAAAGGGGCAAAATTTACGAAAGCACTGAAAAATATAGTATTTTGCGTGCGCTCAAAGCGATTGAACGATCCGATGTCGTTCTTGTCGTATTAAATGCAGAAGAAGGAATCATCGAGCAAGATAAAAAAATTGCCGGCTATGCTCATGAAGCAGGACGGGGAGTTGTCATTGTCGTCAATAAATGGGATTCTCTGGAAAAGGATGATAAAACGCTCATAGAATTTGAACGAAAAATTCGTGATCATTTCCAATTCCTTGATTATGCTCCGATTTTGTTTGTATCAGCAAAAACGAAGCAGCGTCTGCATAAACTGTTGCCACTTGTGCAAACGGTTAGTGAAAATCACGCAATGCGCGTGCAAACAAATGTCTTAAACGAAGTCATTATGGATGCCGTAGCGATGAATCCGACGCCGACCCATAACGGCCAGCGCTTAAAAATTTATTATGTCACCCAAGTAGCAGTCAAGCCGCCGACATTTGTTGTGTTTGTCAATGATCCAGAACTGATGCATTTTTCGTATGAACGCTTTTTAGAAAATCGGATTCGGGATGCATTTGGCTTTGAAGGCACGCCCATTAAACTAATTGCTAGACCAAGAAAATAATATGGTGAGGAAGTGGTAAGAGTGGAGCAAATTGCGGTATTGGGGGCGGGAAGCTGGGGCACAGCGCTGGCTATGGTGCTGGCCGATAACGGTCATGGCGTTCGTTTATGGGGCCAACGCCCTGAGCAAATCAAAGAAATTAACGAAAAGCGGACAAATGAAAAATATTTGCCGGGAATTCAGCTTCCTGAAGGAATTACGGGCTATTCTTCTTTGAGCGAGGCACTTGAAGCGATTGACACAGCTGTACTGGCTGTTCCAACTAAGGCCATTCGCGAGGTGCTCAGAAAAGTAAAGCAATGTCTGCGACAACCGATTACGATTGTAACGGTTAGCAAAGGAATTGAACCAGATACACATAAACGAATTTCGGAGATTATTGAAGAGGAAATGGGAACGCTTTTGCAGGATGTCGTTGTGTTGTCGGGACCGAGCCATGCGGAGGAAGTGAGCCTGCGCCATCCGACGACAGTAACCGTTTCGTCGAAAAATATGACGGCAGCTGAACGCGTTCAAGATTTATTTATGAACTCGCAGTATTTTCGGGTCTATACGAATCCAGATTTAATCGGGATTGAAATTGGTGGAGCATTAAAAAATATTATCGCCCTTGCCGCTGGGATTACAGACGGATTAGGATATGGAGATAACGCCAAGGCGGCTCTTATTACAAGAGGGCTTGCGGAAATTGCGCGATTAGGCTGCGCGCTGGGGGCGAATCCGTTGACGTTCTCAGGGTTGGCGGGCATTGGCGATTTAATTGTTACGTGTACAAGCGTGCATTCGCGCAATTGGAGAGCAGGGCATTTACTCGGTAAAGGAAATCCGCTGGATGAAGTGCTTCAAAGTATGGGAATGGTTGTCGAAGGAGTCAGAACAACCAAAGCCGCTCATCAGCTTGCTAAAAAGCTGAATGTGAAAATGCCCATTACTGAGGTGCTTTACGACGTATTGTTTAACGGAAAAGATCCGAAAGAAGGGGCAGATTCATTAATGGCGCGCATGAAAACGAATGAAATGGAAGATTTAATCAATATTTTAGAAAAATAGGCATTCGATGATGCCAGGGTGCTGACCGATGCATACAATATCACGAACATTCATAGACTTGAACTTCCGGACAAAGGGTACTAGTCTACTGAAGTAAAGAGCCCCACTTTACTTCAGTTTTTTTTGCGTAGTTTGCTGCCAATCTTGTATAATAGTTGTCGAAAAAAGGGGGAACGAATATGTCGCCGGGATTAGCGAAAATGTGGATTGCCATTACTTCGATGGTTTTTATGTTTATTTCTGTTTTTTCGATTTATATCAGCCGTTATAAAGTAAAAAACAAGGCCGTGAAAGCAGTGCTTGCGCTAATAGCTTACATATTAATGATTTTAGCTGGAATTATTATTATTTTTGTTGTGTTTAGCGGGCCAACGCCAGAATAATGGACAGGCAAAAGGATGGAGATTAGGATGAAATTAGCTCTACGATGGATGATTGCTAGCGTCATGGTGCTGCTATTAGCCGGTTGTTTATATCCGGATGAACGATTAAAACAAAACCAAATTCCGCATGAAAGCCAAGTAGCAAGTGTACAGCAAGCCGTTGATCAATACCGCCAAGCAACGGGGGGGCTATTGCCGATTAAAACACGAGATATGAAAACGCCCATTTATCAAAAATATCCGATCGACTTTCAAATGCTTGTTCCACGCTATATGCAGGAGCCGCCAGGAAATGCGTTTGAAAGCGGGGGGATTTTCCAGTATGTCATTGTTGATGCTGAAACCAATCCAACAGTAAAATTACTTGATTTGCGGATGGCGGATCAAATCCGTGATCTAAAGCTGCGCTTGCAAATGTACCGTGATTCCCATGGATATCCGCCATTTAAGAATATGGTGGCGAAAGGTGTGTTTACACTGGACTATAAAAAGCTCGGATATAAGGAACCGCCATATGCGATTAGTCCGTTTTCCGGAAATAATTTGCCGTTTGTGATTGATTATAATGGCGAGATTTATGTGGATTACCGGATCGATTTATATGACATGCTGAAAAAAACAAAGGCATCATATAAGCCGGGCGATGATATTCGCGATCTGCTAGTAAAAAACTCTTTATTTGTTCCGGCTTATTCTCTTCCCTATACAATCGATGAGCATAACGAACCGATTTTTTTAACGAAATAAGTCATGATCCCTTCTCTTCTGAATACATTCTAGAGAAGGGATTTTTTCTTATTTTAGTCATAAATGAATAGGACAACATCATATTCATATAGTGTCCTATAGGGCCACAACGACTCAAAGACTGGAGGGGAGTCATTTGGAAAAAGTCGATATTTTCAAAGATATCGCGGAACGAACAGGCGGCGATATTTACTTAGGAGTAGTCGGAGCTGTTAGAACAGGCAAGTCGACATTTATAAAAAAATTTATGGAGCTTGTGGTTATTCCGAATATCGGAACCGAAGCAGATAAGGCACGCGCACAAGATGAGCTGCCACAGAGCGCCGCCGGTAAAACCATCATGACAACTGAACCAAAGTTTGTACCCAATCAAGCGGTTAAGGTAAGCGTTGATGACGGGCTAGAAGTCAATATTCGGCTTGTTGATTGTGTCGGATATGCCGTAACAGGTGCGAAAGGATATGAAGATGAAAACGGCCCGCGCATGATTCATACGCCGTGGTATGAAGAGCCGATTCCGTTTCAAGAAGCAGCGGAGATTGGGACGAGAAAAGTGATTCAAGAACACTCAACGATCGGCGTCGTGATTACGACGGACGGTACGATTGGAGAAATTCCGCGGCAAAACTATGTAGAGGCGGAAGAACGAGTGATTAACGAGCTGAAAGAAGTTGGAAAGCCGTTTATCATGATTATCAATACGGTCCGTCCGCATCATCCGGAAACGGAAGCGCTCCGCCAGCAGCTTGGTGAAAAATATGATATTCCTGTGCTGGCCATGAGCGTTGAAAGCATGCGTGAAGCAGATGTATACAGCGTACTCCGTGAAGCATTATATGAATTTCCGGTGCTTGAGGTGAATGTGAATTTACCGAGCTGGGTCATGGTGCTTCGTGAAGATCATTGGCTCCGTGAAAGCTACCAAGAAGCCGTTAAAGACACGGTGAAAGATATTAAAAGGCTTCGTGATGTTGACCGGGTTGTGCAACAGTTCGGTGAATATGATTTTATTGATAAAGCAAGCCTTGCTGGTATTGAAATGGGGCAGGGAGTGGCTGAAATCGATTTATACGCACCGGATGATCTGTATGACCAAATCCTAAAAGAGGTTGTTGGCGTTGAAATTCGCGGGAAGGATCATTTGCTTCAGCTGATGCAGGATTTTGCACATGCAAAAGCGGAATATGACCAAATCGCGGATGCTTTAAAGATGGTGAAACAAACAGGATATGGCATTGCCGCTCCAGCGCTTTCGGATATGAGTTTAGATGAGCCGGAAATCATCCGCCAAGGCTCACGATTTGGTGTACGTCTAAAAGCGGTTGCTCCATCCATTCATATGATTAAAGTGGATGTTGAGTCAGAATTTGCTCCAATCATTGGTACGGAGAAGCAAAGCGAAGAGCTAGTCCGTTATTTAATGCAAGATTTTGAAGATGATCCGCTTTCCATTTGGAATTCCGACATTTTTGGACGTTCACTTAGCTCCATCGTGCGGGAGGGAATTCAAGCGAAGCTCGCTTTAATGCCAGAAAACGCGCGCTATAAATTAAAAGAAACGCTTGAACGCATCATCAACGAAGGTTCTGGAGGATTAATCGCCATTATTTTATAAAACGAGAAACCGAGACTCCGATTCGGGGTCTTTTTTTGTTGAACGAACTTTCTTGATAAACTTAGTCGTATAATGTCTTCAAAAGGGGAATTTCCGTTTTTTTGACGATCGTCCGCCGCATAGAAGCTTGGTATACCATTTCGCCGGAAGAGAGTTTTGCTGGCTTTATAGCCATATTTTTATGAAGAGGAAGGACCCTATTGAAAGAAAATAAATAAAAGCCTTGAAAAAACAAGGGTTTCATCTTGCGAACAAATAAGACATATGATAATCTTTTATCAGCAAAACTTAGTTTCATTGGTGAAATGTGACTAAATTACATTCATTTGCTGAAAATATGTTGAATTATGCCGATGAATCGTTTAAGATAGGCATGTCGACAATTTAATATTGCTTGATACGTATAGAAATACGCGAAATTGTGAACAAATGGAATAAGCATGTTGATTAGCCCTTGGGAGGAGGTGAATGGCATGAACAAAACAGAATTAATCAATGCGGTTGCAGAAACTAGCGGCCTTTCTAAAAAAGACGCAACAAAAGCAGTCGATGCTGTTTTTGAATCCATTACAGAAGCGCTTAAAAATGGCGATAAAGTGCAATTAATCGGTTTTGGGAACTTCGAAGTTCGTGAGCGCGCAGCTCGTAAAGGACGCAATCCACAAACAGGGGAAGAAATGGAAATCCCTGCGAGCAAAGTTCCTGCGTTCAAACCAGGTAAAGCTCTTAAAGATGCTGTAAAGTAATTGCTACATAAAAAGAGCTGGAAAGAAGGGCAAGGCGGTTTCGTCGCCCTTCTTTTTTTGCTTTTTTTTTCCCATATGTGCTAGAATCGGATTACAGGCCCCCCCTCATTTATACATAATAAGCTATATCAATCATTTATCATGTTTGTCTTTATGGTATTTTTCATTTTGAAAAAAAGAAAGTCCAGTTGATTTCGGGCGCTGCATGTGGAAAGAAAGTTCTCGCTCCAAGATGAGCGGACGGCTGATCATTTCGGTTCGGATCACTTACAAAGAGATTTTGTGCGATGCAGGAGGATGTAGAGCAAGATGTCAAATGTGAATTATGAGCAAATTGAACAGGCGGTTCGCCTGATTTTAGAAGCGATTGGTGAAGATCCTAATCGAGAAGGGTTAGTAGATACACCGAAACGGGTAGCAAAGATGTATGCGGAAATGTTTTCTGGATTGAATGAGGACCCTAAAGAGCATTTTCAGACGGTTTTTAGCGAAGAGCATGAAGAATTGGTGCTTGTCAAAGACATCCCGTTTTTTTCTATGTGTGAGCATCATTTAGTTCCTTTCTTTGGTGTCGCACATGTTGCTTATATTCCGCGCGGTGGAAAGGTGACAGGGCTCAGTAAGCTCGCGCGGGCGGTTGAGGCAGTGGCGCGTCGTCCACAGCTTCAAGAGCGGATTACAGCGACGGTGGCGGATGCAATTGTGGAAACGTTGGATCCTCATGGTGTTATGGTTGTGGTAGAGGCAGAACATATGTGTATGACGATGCGCGGAGTGAAAAAGCCTGGAGCAAAAACGGTGACGACAGCCGTACGCGGGTCGCTTGAAACGGATTCCACCGCCCGTGCGGAAATTCTGTCGTTGATAAAAGGGTAAACCTGCCGTTAAGTTGAAAGGGGGCAATTGGATGTATAATAGCGACTATATCGTCATTAAAGCGCTGGAGGACGGCGTTAGTGTCATCGGTTTAACAAGAGGGGCAGATACGCGCTTTCACCATTCTGAAAAGCTGGATAAAGGAGAAGTGCTAATTGCGCAATTTACAGAGCATACATCTGCTATTAAGGTCAGAGGAAATGCATTGATTCAGACAAATCACGGTGAAATTCATTCGGAAGCGAAAAAATAGCGGTAGAACGTGCATTTCTGTTGTCCTTTTTCTATCGAAACTAGAGCCATTCGCGAAATTTTATGCTATAATTAAATGCGCTATGCATTGAAAACGAATTTTGGGGAGCAAGGGTGATCGTATTGGAACACATCATGAAAAAAATTGCGGTTCTAAAAGAACAAATCGGGCGCTTTCTTCATCATCCGTATTTATTGCAGCATATATCTGCTCATGTGATTGATGAGGATCGGATTCTATTGTCGCTGTCAATGCTGGAGAGTGCGGATCTTTCTTTTGATGAGATAGACGGGTACGTTGTTCCGATGATGCTTGTGCAAATCGCCCTTGATACCCATGATGAAGTGACAAATTCGCTTCCACAGCAGCAGGATCGTGAGTTGAAGACAAGGCAATTGACGGTGCTTGCCGGAGATTTGTATAGCGGGCTGTATTATGATTATTTAGCCAAAAAGAACAATTTGGAAATGATTCATGTATTTGCTCAAGCCATCAAAGAGATTAATGAACATAAGATTCGCTTGTACCAAAAGGATATTACGCGAATCGAAGCGCTGTTTCATAGCGTTGCCGTCATTGAATCGTCGTTAATTTATAAAATCGGCGAGCACATCTCCTTACCGTCATGGTCAAAATTTGCCTACTATTTTTTGCTGCTGAAACGAATCGTCCGTGAAAAAGAGCGCCTCATGAAGCACGGGACATCCGTTTTGTTTGATCAGATGGCAAGCATTGTTTTTCCAAAAAATAAAGGGATCGCAAAAGAACAGAAGCATTATTTGTCTCATATTTGCAACCGCTATATTGAGCATTGCAAAGAGGAGCTGCTCAACATGAAGCTCGAGTGCAACGAACTGCTGCAAACACGGCTTTCTGAGCTTATTAGCAATTTTTCTGTCATCGTTAAAAAGACAGTGGAAGAAGGGTAAGACGATGCAACGATCGAAAGAGGAACGAGTTCATCACGTATTTGAAAAAATTTATGAAAATTATGATCGGATGAATTCCGTCATCAGCTTTAATCGCCATTTAAAATGGCGCCAAGATACGATGAACCGCATGAAGGTGCAAAAAGGGACGAAAGCGTTAGATGTTTGCTGTGGCACGGGTGATTGGACCATTGCTTTAGCCGAGGCGGTGGGTCCGGATGGAAAGGTCTACGGGCTTGATTTTAGTCAAAATATGTTGCAAATTGGGCAGCAAAAAGTGAATGAACGGCAGTTGCACAATGTGGAATTAATCCACGGGAATGCAATGGAGCTTCCGTTTTCCGATAATACATTTGACTATGTGACGATCGGATTCGGATTAAGAAATGTTCCGGATTATATGACTGTGCTGAAAGAAATGCACCGCGTGCTGAAACCGGGCGGAAAAGCGGTTTGTTTAGAAACATCACAGCCAACGCTCATCGGGTTTCGCCAGCTGTATTACTTTTATTTCCGCTTTATTATGCCGGTGTTAGGAAAGCTTTTTGCGAAAAGCTATGAGGAGTATTCATGGCTTCAAGAATCAGCACGAGATTTTCCAGGGATGGAAGAGCTGGCGCGCATGTTCGAGAAGGCTGGATTTATCAATATCGAAGTCAAGCCGTATACATTTGGCGCAGCTGCCATGCATCTAGGATATAAGCCGTGACGCATTATAAAAGATTAAGGTGAACATAATGAAGTTAAAAGCGATGTATGCGTTTTTGGATGCGGATTTACAAGTGATTGAGAAGGAGCTGGAAGCAGCGATTCAGTCCGATTATTCGTTGCTGAGCGAAGCCGCTCTTCATTTGCTCCAGGCGGGCGGTAAACGAATTCGCCCAGTCTTTGTGCTGCTCAGCGGCAAATTTGGGCAATACGATATTGAGCGAATCAAGCATGTGGCTGTTGCTCTCGAGCTGATTCATATGGCTTCGCTTGTTCACGATGATGTCATTGATGATGCTGAGCTGCGGCGGGGACGGCAGACAATCAAAGCGAAGTGGAGCAACCGTTTTGCCATGTATACAGGAGACTACATTTTTGCGCGTTCACTTGAACGGATGACGAGAATAGGAAATCCGGTGGCTCATCGCATTTTGGCGCATGCTATTGTCGAAGTGTGCCGCGGTGAAATTGAACAGATTAAAGATAAATATCGTTTTGACCAATCGCTTCGCTGTTATTTGCGTCGCATTAAGCGAAAAACAGCACTACTGATTGCTGTAAGCTGTCAGTTGGGAGCCATCGCTGCAAACGCTCCCCAAGAAGTAGCTGAGCGTCTCTATACATTTGGATATTATGTGGGTATGTCGTTTCAAATTACAGATGATATTCTTGACTTTATTGGTACAGAAAAGCAGTTAGGCAAACCAGCAGGAAGCGATTTACTGCAAGGAAACGTTACCTTGCCTGCTTTGTTTGCCATGGAGAATGCCGATGCAAGACAGAAAATTGTACGCGTCCACCCCGGTACATCGGCCGGTGAAATGAAAGAGATTATTGATTGCATCAAAGCATCCGGTGCGATTGAAAAATCATATGCATTAAGCGATTGGTATTTGCAAAAAGCATTAGACATATTAGACGAGCTTCCAAAAAGCAAAGCCCGTTCAACATTGCGAAATTTAGCAAAGTATATCGGCAAAAGAAAGTTTTAAACGCTTTCATGTTTGAATATTGCTAATTAAGAGAAACAATGTTACTATTTTTGTGGGAATCCTTTTCCTAGTACATAATTTTTTTAGGGGTGGCGTATAAACAATGGAAAGAACATTTTTAATGGTCAAGCCTGATGGGGTTCAACGTAATTTAATCGGCGAGATCGTATCTCGCTTTGAAAAAAAGGGATTTCAGTTGGTTGGCGCAAAGCTGATGCAAGTTTCCCGGGAATTGGCGGAGCAGCACTATGCGGAGCATAAAGAGCGTCCATTTTTTGGAGAGTTAGTCGACTTTATTACATCTGGTCCTGTATTTGCCATGGTATGGGAAGGAGAAAATGTCATTGCAACAGCGCGTCAAATGATGGGCAAAACCAACCCTCAAGAAGCGGCTCCTGGCACCATTCGCGGTGATTTCGGCTTAACGGTCGGCAAAAATGTGATTCATGGATCGGATTCGCCAGCGAGTGCCGAGCGCGAGATCAACTTATTTTTCCAAAAAGAAGAGCTTGTCAACTATTCAAAGTTGATCCATGAATGGGTGTATTAATATAGCAAGCGATTGGCTCCAAGAAAGGGCCAGTCGCTTTTCTTATACGTAACACACGGTAATGAGGAAGAGGAGAAGCACAAATGGACGATTACCAGCAATTTGTGATAAGTGTTAGAAAAAAAACGGGAATTGATTTGTCCCAATATAAAGAAGCGCAAATGAAAAGAAGACTGACCTCTCTCTATGAGAAGAGAGGATGTAAAAGCTTTCAAGAATTTTTTAAAGCAATAGAGGCAGACCAAGCGCTTTTTCACGAGTTTCTTGATCGCATGACGATCAACGTGTCGGAGTTTTATCGGAATGCTAAACGATGGGAAGTGCTTGAGAAAAAAATTTTGCCTAAGCTACTCGAGCGAAACCGTCGTTTAAAAATATGGAGCGCAGCTTGCTCGACAGGAGAAGAGCCCTATACGCTCGTGATGATTTTATCCAAGCTTTTACCGCTTTCACAACTATCTGTCCTGGCAACGGACATTGACGACAATGCCATTCGCCGTGCCAAGCTAGGGATTTATGCAGAACGTTCGTTGCAGGAAGTGCCAGAGGATATGAAAAAAAAGTTTTTTACAAAAGAAGGAATGTATTATAAAATAGACGAAAATGTAAAAAACGCGGTCACGTTTAAAAAGCATAACTTACTTGCGGATCCGTTCGATACGAACTACGATTTGATCGTCTGCCGAAACGTCCTTATTTATTTTACCGAAGAAGCGAAGCACAGTCTGTACCATAAATTTAGCCAAGCGCTGCGTCCAGGCGGTATTTTTTTCGTTGGAAGCACGGAGCAAATTTTCAATCCATTCTCTTATGGATTTGAGACGGAAGACACGTTTTTTTATCGGAAAATAGACTGAAAATCGAAAGGATTCATCGTCATTGATGAGTTCTTTTTTTATAGGGGCTTTTCATTTTGTGAAATTATGATATATTTTTACATAAACGCGTTAAAGAGTTGAAGGGAGAGGGAACTAGAAAATGAGATACATAACAGCAGGGGAATCACATGGTCCACAGCTTACGGCAGTTTTAGAAGGAGTCCCAGCAGGTCTTCCGCTTCTAAAGGAGCACATTGATGAAGAGTTAGCGAGAAGACAAAAAGGATATGGACGCGGCAGACGGATGCAAATCGAAAAAGACGAAGTGAAAATTTTAAGCGGCGTGCGTCATGGCAAAACGCTTGGCTCACCAATTACGCTTGTCGTCGAAAACAGGGATTGGAGGCATTGGACAAACATTATGTCCATCGAACCGCTTGAAACAGAAGAGGTTAAACGGAAAGTGACGAGACCGCGTCCGGGGCATGCGGACTTAAATGGTGCCATCAAATATGGCCATCGTGATATGCGGAATGTGCTGGAGCGCTCATCTGCGCGGGAAACGACCGCGCGTGTAGCCGCTGGAGCGGTAGCGAAACGGATTTTAGCGGAGCTTGGAATTCAAGTAGCTGGTCATGTTCTGGAGATCGGCGGTGTGCGGGCGCAGTCTCCTGCTTATGAGTCGCTTGAGCAGCTGCAAAGCGTTACGGAACAATCTCCTGTTCGTTGCTTTGACGAAGAGGCTGCCGTAAAAATGATGGAAGTGATTGACCAAGCGAAGGCGAACGGTGACTCCGTCGGCGGAATTGTTGAAGTGATCGTAGAAGGAGTACCGGCAGGGGTTGGCAGCTATGTTCATTATGATCGAAAGCTTGATGCCAAAATTGCGGCGGCGATGGTTAGCATCAATGCCTTTAAAGGAGTTGAAATCGGCATCGGCTTTGAAGCCGCCCGGCTTCCGGGAAGCGCCGTGCATGATGAAATTACTTGGGATAAGGAAGCAGGATTTCGTCGCCGCACCAACCGCGCTGGCGGTTTTGAAGGCGGAATGACAACGGGGATGCCGATTGTGGTGCGCGGAGTGATGAAGCCGATTCCGACTTTATATAAACCGCTTGAAAGTGTCGATATTGAAACAAAAGAGCCGTTTGCCGCCAGCATTGAGCGTTCAGACAGTTGCGCGGTTCCAGCCGCCAGCGTTGTTGCAGAGGCAGTGGTCGCTTGGGAAATTGCCGCCGCTATTGTTGACCAATTTGGCCAAGATCGAATGGATTTAATTAAAGCGAATGTGGAACAGATGCGCCGATATGCAAGGGAGTTTTAATGATGGAGCAGATAGCTATACAAACAGCGACTAAACAGTACCCGCTTTGTTTAGGGGAAGGAATGCTTGAATTATTGCCGCATTGGCTGGAAGAGCTCGGCTTTCCGCACGGGACAAAGATAATGGTTGTTACAGACGAAACGCTGGAAGCTCTCTATTTGTCCCAGCTTGCCGAGCTGCTCAGCCGCCGCTATGATGTTTACACACACGTGATTCCGAGCGGAGAAGCCGCTAAATCATTTGAACATTATTATGCTTGCCAAACGGCAGCACTTACGTATGGTTTGGATCGCCATTCACTTATCATTGCGTTTGGCGGCGGGGTCGTTGGCGATCTGGCTGGATTTGTGGCTGCAACATTTATGCGCGGGATTCCTTATATTCAAATGCCGACCACATTGCTCGCCCATGATAGTGCCGTCGGAGGGAAAGTAGCGATTAATCATCCACTTGGAAAAAATATGATCGGCGCTTTTTATCAACCAGAAGCGGTTGTGTATGATGTGAAACTTTTACAATCATTGCCGGAGCGCGAACTGCGCTCTGGATTTGCTGAAGTTGTGAAACACGCTCTAATTGGTGATCCGGGGTTTTACAACTGGCTCAAAATGAACATTCATAGCCTTGCTGATGTTAAAGGGGAAAAATTGCAGCATTGTATTCGAAAAGGGATCGAGGTAAAGGCGCGTATCGTGTCTGAGGATGAACGAGAAACAGGAGTTCGTGCTCATCTCAATTTCGGCCATACGCTGGCCCATGCGCTGGAAAGCGAGCTAGGATATGGTGTGATGACACATGGAGATGCAGTAGCGCTCGGAATGCTATTTGCGATTTTTGTCAGCGAGCGCACATATCGCTTATCATTTGCTGACCATCATTTCGCCAAATGGTTTGAATCGTACGGCTTCCCTGTTGTTCTGCCGAAGCAGCTTGATCCGGAACGATTGCTGCAAAAAATGAAAGGAGATAAAAAAGCGAAGTCGGGAAAAATCCGCATGGTGCTTTTGCGAGAGATTGGACATGTATGCGTAGAGGAAATGGATGATAAACAGGTGTTATCGCTTTTAAATGAATTTTGGCAAAGTGGGGAGAAAGCTGATGATTAGAGGAATTCGAGGAGCGACAACCGTCACGAGTAATGATGCCGAAGAAATTGTGGATGCTACTGAAGAGTTGCTACGGCATATGATTCAAGCAAACGGGATAAAAGCAAGCGATGTAGTATCTGTGCTGATCTCAGTTACCGATGATTTAACGGCTGCATTTCCTGCTCAAGCGCTGCGCCGAATTGAGGGCTGGACGTATGTGCCAGTCATGTGTACAAGAGAAATCCCGGTTCCCGGCTCTTTGCCGGGCTGTATTCGGATTATGATGACCGCACAAACTGCTAAAGCGCAAGATGAGGTCATTCATATTTATCTGCGCAACGCGGTCCAGCTTCGACCAGATTTATCATTGACAAAAAAAACAGACTTGTAATATTATAGGAAAAAGCAGAAGCGCACTTCTGCTATGTTGACTAGAAGAGTGGAGAAGATGAAGTGTGACGGCATTTTTTGCCGCGAGTAACAAAGCATGAATGGTAGTAAATGAAGTGAGTGAGACGAGTAATAGGGTAGATGAGAATGAGCGAGTTTAGCTGAGGTGAGTGCATGTATGGGATGATTCTACCCAAAGACGCCACGTCTTTGGGTTTTCCTCATTTTATGCCTCATAAACCCTCATTCTCCATCCGAGTAAACGGAGGAGAGAAAAATGAAAAACTGCACATTAACCACTTTTTTGGAAGATTCCGCTGAATTTCGCACGATTCCGATTGTGCGCCGTTTTTTTGCTGATGTACTGGAACCATTGCAGCTCTTTGAAAATTTAAAAGATGAGGCCCATTTTTTACTGGAGAGCAAGGATGAACAATCGCCATGGTCGCGATATTCATTCATTGGGATTGACCCTTTTTTGAAAATTCAGAGCGAAACAGGCCAATCGTTTTTCGTTGTTGATGAGCATGGGAAAATCGCTACAACCCTCACATTAAAAGAAGCGTTTTTGCATGTGGAAAAGAAGCTGCGAGTAAAGCCGATTGAAACGGATATCCCGTTTGTCGGAGGGGCCGTTGGTTATTTAAGCTATGATTTTATTTCAACGATTGAAAAAGTGCCGTTGCATTCCCAACGCGATCTTGCAATGAAAATGGCTTATTTTGTAATTTGTCAATCACTGATTGTATTCGACCACATAAAGCGTGAAGTTGTATTGATTCATTATGTTCGTCTGCACGAGGACGATCATGAGCGAGAAAAACAAAAAAAGTATGAAGAAGGATTGAGAAGCATAGAAGCGTTGATGAAAAAGGCAACAGCTGGAATTCATCGGCCAATTTTACCACTTTTTGATGATGAAGAACTGCAGCGTATTTCTTTTAAACAACTATCGTCAACATATGATCGAGCTTCGTTTATGCGGGATGTCGAAGCGATCCAACGCTACATTGAAGCGGGGGACATTTTCCAAGCTGTGCTGTCGCAGCGTTTTACGATTCCCGTTCGCATCACTGGATTTCAATTATATCGCATGCTCAGAAAAATCAATCCGTCGCCATATATGTTTTATATTCAAACAGACGAAGAAGAAATTGTGGGAAGCTCGCCAGAAAAGCTAGTCCAAGTGCAACAGCGCCAAATTGAAATCCATCCGATTGCCGGAACGCGCCGGCGAGGAAGGTCGAAAGAAGAGGACGAAGCGTTAGCGCTTGAATTATTGAACGACCCAAAGGAACAGGCAGAGCATTATATGCTGGTAGATTTAGCAAGAAATGATATTGGAAAAGTGGCGAAATATGGAACAGTGAAGACGCCTGTGCTGATGGAGATCGGTAAATTTTCTCATGTTATGCATCTGATTTCGAAAGTAACAGGGGAGCTAAAAGACGGAGTTCATTCTATTGATGCCTTGCTGGCGTCATTTCCTGCTGGAACAGTAAGCGGGGCCCCAAAGGTCCGGGCCATGCAAATTTTAAATGAATTGGAACCAACGGCGCGCCACATATACGCCGGAACAATTGCTTATATCGGTTTTGATGGCAACATCGATTCTTGCATTGCCATTCGCACGGCGATGGTGAAAGACGGTTATGCTTATGTGCAGACTGGCGCCGGTGTCGTGGCTGACTCCATCCCCGAACGGGAGTGGAAGGAAACCCATAATAAAGCAAGTGCGCTAGTAAAATCCATCGAGCTGGCAGAAAAGGTGTTCACAAAAAGGGGGCGTTTATATGCTTAAACAGCTATTAGCCAAATGTATTGAGGGATATTCGCTAAGTGAACAAGAAGCGTATGATGCCATGATTGCCATTATGTCAGGTGAGGCAACAGAAAGTCAGATTGCCAGCTTTTTATCGATTTTGCGTTTGCGTGGTGAAACGGTCGATGAATTAACAGGATTAGCGCGTGGCATGCGCAGTCAAATGCTCCGCATTGAGTATGATGAGGAAGTCATTGATACATGCGGCACAGGGGGAGATGAAAAACGGACATTTAACATTTCTACAGCAGCGGCCATTATCGTTTCCTCCCTTGGGGTTAAGGTGGCCAAACATGGCAATCGAGCTGTATCATCGACGAGCGGCAGCGCTGACGTCTTGGAACAGCTTGGCATTCATATTCAAGGAACACCGCAGGAAGCGAAAGCAGCGCTAAAAACAAAAGGGCTCGCCTTTCTCTTTGCTCCCTTTTACCATGCGGCGATGAAGCATGCAGCAGTTCCACGTAAAGAAATCGGCTTTCGCACCGCATTTAATCTGCTTGGACCGCTTGCCAACCCTGCTGGATGCAAGCGACAAGTGATTGGCGTATATTCAACAGCATATGCTGAAAAATTGGCGGAAACATTGAAACGGCTCGGCTCCTCTCATGTTGTGCTGGTAACTGGCCGAGATGGATTGGATGAATGCAGCATCACCACTGAAACAGATATCGTTGAACTAAAGGATGGAAACATTCGCCGCTTTGTCGTGACTCCTGAGGAGTGCGGACTGCCTCGCGGAAGGCTCGAAGATATTCAAGTCTATAACGCTTCGCAGAGCGCAGCGCTTTTGCGGATGGTGATGGCAGGAACAGCGAATGAGAGCGCTGAGAATATTGTTTGTCTGAATGCAGGTGTCGCGCTTTATATTGCCCAAAAAGCCAGTACGATTCATGAAGGGGTCAAACTGGCAAAAGAAGCAATCAGAACGAAGCGGGCGCTTGCACAATTGCATCGTTTGCAAACGAGGGAGGTGGAAAATTATGCTTAAGCAAATTCTTGCTACAAAGCAAAATGAGATCGAACGAATAGAATTACCGCCTCGCTATCATTTTCCACGCTTTTCGCTGTGTACAGCACTTAAAAATGCGAAGCGATCCATAGGGATGATTGCTGAGGTGAAAAAAGCGTCTCCATCCAAAGGGATTATCCGGCCCAATTTCCAGCCTGTTGAGATTGCCAAAGCGTATGAACAAGCGGGAGTGGATGCCATTTCTGTTTTGACGGATCAAACTTATTTCCAAGGTCATTACCGATATTTAATCGAGATTAAAGAGACGGTCCGTCTTCCTGTGTTGCGTAAAGATTTTATCATTGATCGGCTGCAAATTGAAGAGAGTGCAAGAATCGGTGCCGATGCCATTTTATTAATTGGAGAAGCACTTTCACCAAAAAAACTGCATGAGCTCTATGAAGAGGCATATGAAAAAGGCTTGGAATGCTTAGTCGAAGTGCATAGCCGTCAAACGCTGGAAGCCATTTTAGAACGATTTACTCCAGAAATAGTGGGCATTAATAATCGAGATTTGCAGACATTTACGACCTCTTTAGACACAACAAAGAATTTGCTCCCGCATGTGCCTCCATCATGCGTGGTAGTCAGTGAAAGCGGCATTGCGAATGCCTATGATTTACAGCGGGTACGCGCATACGGCGCACATGCAGTGTTAGTAGGTGAATCGTTAATGAGACACGACGATGTGATGCAGGCTGTTGACGAGCTATACAAGGAGGTTAGAAGCGATGTCCGTCCTTCTTAAATATTGCGGGCATCAGTCCCTTTCCGATCTGCAAAAAGGGATCAAGAGCTGCGCGGATTATCTTGGGATTATTTTTGCCGAAAGCAAGCGAAAGGTCGATGCGCATGAAGCGGAAACATGGTTAAAGATGGTGGATTTAGGGAAGAAGCAGCTGGTTGGGGTGTTTGTAAACAGTTCAGCAGAGGACATTTATGCAGTCACAGAGCTGCTTCCTCTTTCTGTGATTCAATGTCATGGCACGGAAACGGTGGAGCAGATAGCAAAGATCAAAGCGGCAACGGATTTGCCTGTTTGGAAAGCGATTCATCATAGCGAAGAGGCGTTGAGTAAAATGAGACAATATGCAACAGTTGCTGACGGCTATATTGTTGACAGTCGAGTGAAAGGAGCGTGGGGCGGAACAGGCCTATCGTTTAACTGGGAAGCAATCCCCTTTTATTTGGAAGAAGCGAATCGCCAGGGAGTCCCGTGTTTCATTGCAGGCGGCATAACGCCAGATAATGTGGCCCAACTGCTTTCTTATCGCCCCCATGGTGTGGATATAAGCAGTGGTATCGAAGAAAACGGTAAAAAAAGTGCGCGAAAAATGATGGAGATTGAAAAGAGGGTGAAGCATGATGTACAAGGGACCAAATGAAAATGGGAGATTTGGGGAATTTGGCGGCAAGTTTGTTCCCGAAACGTTAATGCTCCCGCTTGAAGAAATAGAGAGAGAGCTTGAGAAAGCCATGGCGGATCCAGCGTTTCGAACGGAATATATGGATAGTTTGCAAGAGTATTCAGGGCGGCCGACATCGCTCACATTTGTTAAGAACCTTACTGAAAAATTCAATGGAGCGAAAATTTATTTGAAACGTGAGGACTTAAACCATACCGGTGCTCATAAAATTAACAATGCGATCGGACAGGCGCTTTTAGCAAAGCGAATGGGTAAAAAGAAACTGATTGCTGAAACTGGAGCGGGACAGCACGGAGTCGCTGCGGCCACTGTCGCCGCACGCTTTGGCATGGAATGCATCGTATTTATGGGCGAAGAAGATATCAAACGGCAAGAGTTAAATGTGTTTCGCATGAAACTCTTAGGAGCGGAAGTCGTGCCTGTTTTTAGCGGAAATCGAACATTGAAAGACGCGACCAATGAGGCCATCCGCTACTGGGTTCAGCATTGTGACGATCATTTTTACATGATCGGTTCGGTTGTCGGACCGCATCCTTATCCAAAAATGGTACGTGAATTCCAGCGCATTATCGGCGATGAAGCTAAACAGCAATTTTTAGAGCGTGAAGGAAAGCTTCCAGAAGTCGTCGTGGCGTGTGTAGGCGGAGGAAGTAATGCGATTGGCACGTTTTATCCGTTTTTAGACGACGAGGTTGCGCTTATTGGTGTGGAAGCAGCAGGAAAAGGCACGAACACCCCTTACCATGCCGCGACAATAACAAAAGGCACCAAAGGAGTGATTCATGGTTCACTCACCTATTTGTTGCAAGATGAATACGGACAAATACTGGAACCTTACTCCATTTCAGCTGGCCTTGACTATCCTGGAGTCGGTCCAGAACATGCTTACTTAGCAAGCATTGGGCGTGTGCAATACGAGAGTGTCACAGATGAGGAAGCGCTCCATGCCTTCCAGCTGCTTGCCAGAGAGGAAGGAATCATTCCAGCGATCGAATCTGCTCATGCTCTTGCTCATACGTTTAAACTCGTGACACACCTTCCGAAGGACAGCGCGGTGCTCGTATGCTTGTCAGGACGGGGCGATAAAGATGTGCAAGCCATTATGAATAGAGAGAAAGGGGGAGCTGACATTGCAGCTATCTCTAACCACTAAAACGATGTTTATTCCATTCATTATGGCCGGGGATCCGCATCCAGATATAACAGTGGATCTAGCGCTTGCTCTTCAAGAAGCTGGTGCCGATGTATTGGAGCTGGGAGTTCCTTATTCTGATCCGCTCGCAGACGGTCCCATCATTCAGCGGGCAGCATCAAGAGCGCTGAAGCACAAGATGAACTTACCAAAAGCGATTGAACTTGTGCCGGTGCTGCGAAAAAAAGGTGTGAAAATTCCTATTATTCTCTTTACCTATTACAATCCTGTGTTACAATTAGGAGAAGAATTCTTTTTTACTTTAGTGAAGGAAAATGGAGTCGACGGCGTCTTAATTCCTGATTTGCCATTTGAAGAAAGCGGACCGATTCGCAAGCTGAGCGCAGAGGCTGGTGTCGCCTGCATTTCGTTAGTAGCGCCAACATCCAAACAGCGAATCGAGAAAATTGCTTCCAGCGCACAAGGCTTTTTGTATTGTGTTTCGTCGCTTGGGGTAACCGGTGTACGAGATACGCTGCCTGATGAATTGGAATCATTTTTAATGGAAGTGAAGCAATACAGCCGGGTTCCGGTAGCGGTCGGCTTCGGAATTTCAACAAGCGAGCAGGTGAGCATGCTGAAAAACTATAGCGATGGTATCATCATTGGCAGCGCGCTTGTCCAAAAAATGGAACAGCTTGGGGATCGGCTGCTGCATGAAGAGACAAAACAGGAAGCGCTCAATGAATTTCAGCGGTACGCTCAAATGCTGACGGCGTCGTTGGGAAAACGCTGCACTCCTTAAATCAGCCAAAATTTGCAATGGGGTGAGAAGATGAAAATTAAAAATCAATTGCAAGGGCTGCCCCCTTATCAGCCAGGTAAATCGATGGAGGAAGTAAAGCAGCAATATGGACTAACGGATGTCATCAAGCTGGCCTCGAATGAAAATCCATATGGCAGTTCTCCAACTGTTAAAAAGGCGATTGTCGAGGTTTTGGATCAGCTTGAGCTGTATCCAGACGGTTACGCCCGCATTCTCCGGGAAGAAGTAGCACGGCATCTCGGAGTGAAAGAAACGCAACTTCTTTTTGGCAATGGTTCAGATGAAGTAATCCAAATTCTTTGCCGTGCTTTTCTGTCAGCGGAGACGAACACAGTGATGGCTGCTCCAACTTTTCCGCAATATCGCCATAACGCTGTAATTGAAGGAGCAGAAATTCGTGAAATTCCGCTTGTGGATGGATGTCATGACTTGCCGTCCATGCTTGCTGCGATTGATGAACAGACGCGCATTGTTTGGGTATGCAATCCGAATAACCCAACGGGCACGTATGTCGATGAGCAGCAGCTATCCGCCTTTTTACAACAAGTTCCAAAGCATGTGCTTGTCGTATTAGATGAAGCATACTATGAATATGTCACGGCGGAAGACTATCCAGAAACCGTACCGCTGTTAAATGAATATCACAATTTAATGATTTTGCGCACGTTTTCGAAAGCTTATGGATTAGCGAGCTTGCGCATTGGCTACGGCGTAGCAAACGAAGCGTTGATTCAGCAGGTTGAACCGGCCCGCGAGCCGTTTAATACATCGAGTGTTGCCCAAGCGGCAGCGCTGGCTGCTCTTAGTGACCAGACATTTATCCAGCAATGTGTTTCTAAAAATAAACAAGAGCTGGAAAAGTTTTATCGTTTCTGTCAGGAACATCGTCTATCTTATTACCCTTCCGAAACGAATTTCATTTTGATTGATTTCGGAATAGAGGGGAATCGTGTATTTCAATACTTATTAGAAAAAGGAATGATTGTGCGCTCTGGAAATGCGCTCGGATTTCCGACTTCCGTGCGGATTACCATCGGATCGGAGGAACAAAATCAAAAGCTTTTCCAAGTGCTTGGACAAATGTTGAAAGAAACGCAACTCGTTTGACAAAAGCCCGCTGCCTAGTTGCGCAGCGGGCATATGTGAAAGAAGAAGGTGAATTTGTTGAAAGGAACGGTCTTTGTCGTCGGCCTTGGGCTCATTGGAGGTTCGATGGCGCTTGCCATTAAAAAGGAGCATCCTGAGGCAACGATTGTCGGATTTGATATCAATGAAGATGAAATAAGGATGGCTCGCACACTGGCAGTCATTGATGAAGCGGCTGCTTCTGTTGAAGAAGGGATGAGCCGGGCTGATGTCATTATTTTAGCAACGCCAGTGATGCAGACTGAAAAAATTTTAACCGATATGCTGACATACCGTTTGCGTCCATCTGTGCTTGTAACGGATGTTGGCAGCACGAAGCAGCGGATTATCGAGCAGGCGAAGGCGTTGCTGGACCAAGGTGTGATGTTTATTGGCGGACACCCGATGGCAGGGTCCCATAAAAGCGGTGTAGTAGCGGCAAAAGCGCATTTGTTTGAAAATGCGTTTTATATTTTAACGCCGACAGAGGCGGTGCCGATGAGTGAAGTGGAGCGATTGAAGCAATGGTTGAAAGGAACGAAAGCGAACTTTGTCATTCTATCGCCAAACGACCATGATCGGATTACGGGAGTGATCAGCCATTTTCCGCATATTATTGCCGCGAGCCTTGTCCATCAGGCCCAGCAATATGAGAGCGAAGACGAGCTTGTCAGCAGGCTGGCGGCTGGCGGTTTTCGCGATATTACGCGCATCGCTTCAAGCAACCCGGAAATGTGGCGCGATATTCTGATACATAACAAAACTGAACTGCTATCGTTGTTTGATCGATGGCTTGCTGAGATGCATAGGATCCGCTCGCTTGTCGAGAAGGAAAAAAGCGAGGAAATCTATCGCTATTTTTTAGAAGCCAAACAATTTCGTGATGGATTGCCTGTAAGGACGAAAGGGGCAATACCGTCTTTTTATGATTTATATGTAGATGTTCCTGACTATCCAGGGGTTATTTCTGAGATTACTGGATATCTAGCACAAGAAAAGATTAGTATCACCAACATCCGCATTATTGAAACGAGGAAAGAAATTTACGGTGTGCTCCGTCTCAGCTTTCAAAGCGAAATGGATCGCGAAAAGGCAAAACAATGCATCCGTGCGCACACGAATTATGAAACATATGAAGGATGAGGAGGAACAACATGCAAGCATTAAGAACCAATGTTCAGTCCTTGCGGGGAACCATTGAAGTTCCTGGGGACAAATCCATCTCTCATCGAGCGGTTATGCTTGGAGCGATTGCTCGCGGCACAACGACGATTGCTCATTTTTTAACAGGTGAGGATTGTTTAAGTACGATTGATTGTTTTCGCAAAATGGGAGTCGATATTGCACAAAATGGGACGGATGTGGTGGTAAAAGGAAATGGAATAGCGGGGTTGTTGGAGCCGCAGGAAATTTTAAATGTCGGAAATTCAGGAACGACAACACGACTGTTGCTTGGTATTTTAGCGGGCTGCTCCTTTCATGCTTGCCTTATTGGCGATGAATCCATTGCGAAACGTCCGATGAAAAGAGTGACAGAACCGCTCCGCATGATGGGGGCCCGTATCGATGGAAGAGATGGCGGGAATTATACGCCTATTTCCATTCGCGGCGGAAGTTTACAGCCGATTCACTATACTTCTCCGGTTGCCAGCGCCCAAGTAAAGTCGGCCATTTTATTGGCGGGGCTCATGGCTGATGGTACGACAACAGTAACAGAGCCGATCAAGTCGCGTGATCATACAGAACGAATGGTGCGATTATTTGGCGGTGAAGTGATAACGAATGGGCTCAGCGTTTCTGTGACTGGAAAACAACAGCTGCGAGGAGCGGATATTTATGTTCCCGGCGATATCTCGTCAGCCGCCTTTTTCTTAGTCGCGGGCGCGATTGTGCCCAACAGCGAAATCGTTCTAAAAAATGTCGGATTGAATCCAACTCGAACAGGAATGATCGATGTGCTGCAGCAAATGGGGGCGGATTTAACCATTGAAAACATTCGCAATGAAGAAACGGAGCCGCTTGGCGACATTACCATTCGAACCTCTAAATTAAAAGCGGTGGAAATTGGCGGAGCGCTTATTCCGCGTTTAATCGATGAAATACCGATTATTGCTCTGTTGGCTACTCAAGCAGAAGGAACAACTGTCATTAAGGATGCAAGCGAGCTAAAAGTGAAAGAAACGAACCGGATCGATACGGTTGTGTCGGAATTGCGCAAGTTAGGCGCTGAAATTGAAGCGACAGAAGATGGAATGCGAATTCACGGAAAAACAGCATTGAAGGCGAAAGAAGCTATTGTCGACAGCTATGGAGACCATCGAATTGGCATGATGCTGGCGATCGCTGCTTGCATTACGGAAGGCACGGTGTCGCTCAAGCGCTCGGAAGCAATCGCTGTATCTTACCCGACGTTTTTTGAGCATTTGCAGGTGCTTTGCTAGTCAAAATAAGAAGAAGGGGATGAACCGCAAGAGAGCAAAACTTCCTTGATGGTGTCATCCTCTTTTCACATCATCCACCGAGAAGTTTCCCACCTCTTAACGGAGTGGAGGTGGTTCATTTGATATCATACGGCACAAAGCCTATGATTGAAATCAATCGATAGAGAGGAATCCGCTGATCATAAGGAGAGTCGCCGAGAAGCATTATATATTCTCGGTCTTTGTCCGCATTCGTATGGCTGGCCTCCAACCGCCGATTTTTCCGACGTTGTTCATTTTGTCTTCCATCCGCGTTGATCAATTGGTTTTTTCATAGATCATACAGGATTGTGTCCATGATTTTTTACGATTTTGCTAATGTTTGATCCATTCACGCATGGATTGTCTCTTCTTTGAAAAAATATTCATACGCGGTTCGATTCTCTCATAGCTTGTCATAAGGACAAGTGTGGGAGGAATGAAACCGTGCCATATATTATTGATCAAGCGAATATGATAAAAAATGGGCAGTTACAGCGCTGTTCCATTGTGGTTGATGGAAACCGCATTGATTACATAAGCCAACAGACAAAGGCTTATCGATGGATCCGCATGCCAGTGAACGAATTTTTATTGACACCTGGATATATCATGCTTGATTTCTCCTTTCAAACGCCACGTTCTTTTCCGGAATTTAAGGAATATATGCAGCAGCATTTCCTTTCTAAAGGATGTACATCACTGCTGGCTGTATGCGATGTTTTATATGAGCAACAACTGCCCAATGCGTTGCAAAAGCTGCGGCAAAGTTTGCTAAACAGCCCCATTGATTATTTCATCGGCGCCAAAATTCCTTTTCGTCTGTTAACCCCTTCCTTCATCAGAGCGTGCAAGCGATGGAAAGTTCCTGTTTTGTTTGTTGAGTTGCAGGGAGAGGAGCGCTTGGAAGAAACCCCATGGAGTTGGATGTACGAAGCGTTTGTATCGTATCCAGTAACACTTGTTCCTTATTGGATCACCAAAGACGCGACCAAGCGTCTACAAATGCGTTGGAAGGAGCTCCTATCTTCTTATCGCATTCCGTTTATTCCGTTTGCACTGCAAGAACGTACCCCTTTATCATTGGATGTGTTGAAAAAAATCGGCGTTTATCCGCACAAAGGAGATGTGCGTATTGGTGGCGAAGTAGATTATAATCTGTATGCTCGCACATTGCTGAGCGATTCAGTTGCCGAAACGGCGATTGTCGATTATGATAAACATATTCCGATGATTACGGTTCATAATGGAAGAATCGTGAGAGCGGGCAATCACTTGTTTTTTTATCCAGGATTTGGAAAAGAGCGAACGATTCGTGTACCGGGAATGTTTGCAGCCGATTTTTAAGTTTGTAGTAAGGAAGTGTCGGTTATGAAGCAGATGGAACAAATTCTTCAGCTTGTGGAAGGCGGAGAGGTGGAAAAGGCGCTGGCGCTTGTCCCGAAAGTAAAAGCTGAAGCAACGGATGAAGAAAAATATATGCTGGCAGAGCAGCTGTTTTCGTGGGGAATGGTCGATGAGGCTTGCGAAATAGCGGAAGAGCTTTCGTTCCGTTATCCAGAAGACGGTGAAATACAGCTGTTTTTAGCGGAAATCTATATGGAACTGGATGAAGAAGAGAAGGCGCTAGAAATATTGGCAGATGTGGACGAGCAGGATCCTCTGTTTCCGAGGGCATGCTTGCTGGCAGCCGATCTTTATCAAATGCAGGGGCTTGAGGAAGTTAGCGAGCAGAAGCTCAAAAAAGCATATGAGAAACTGCCGGATGAGCCTATTATTCAATTCGCACTTGCTGAGCTGTATTTTGCCAATGGGAACTATCAGCAGAGCATTCATTTTTACCGGAAAATCCTTGAGCAGGAGACAACGATAGCAGGCACTTTAATTTCGGAACGAGTGGCAGAGGCGTTTAGCTTGCTCGGAGAATTCGAACAGGCTTTGCCGTATTACGAGGAGGCTCTGCAGCAAAAAGTGGACAGCCATATATTGTTTGGCTACGGGTTTACCGCTTTTCAGGCCGAATATTATCAAACTGCCATTGAGAAACTAACACAGCTCAAAGAGCTTGATCAGGATTATGTCCCTCTTTACTTATATTTGGCTAAGTCATATGAACAGGAAGGCCAAATAAGCGAAGGCTACGAAATGGCCAAGGAAGGGTTGCAAATAGATGAATGGAACAAAGAACTGTTTTTATACGCCGGTAAGCTTGCTTTAAAGCTTGGAAAGGAAAATGAGGCAGAAACGTATATCCGAAAGGCCATTGAAATCGATACAGGATATATCGAAGCGTTTCTTACTTTGATGCATATGCTTCTGCATCAAGAGCGCTATGATGAGGTGCTTGCTTGCATTGAAGAGGCGATGGCGCAGGGAGAATATGATCCGCAAATGGAATGGATGCTGGCCCGTGCTAAACATAAGCTTGAGATGTATTCGGATGCATTAAACCATTATCAAGAGGCATATACTTTCTTTAAGAATGACGTTGATTTTCTTGAAGAATACGGTTATTTTCTTCTGGAAGAAGGAAATCGGGAACGTGCTAAAGAAGTATTTGAACAAATGGTGCGAATTGATCCGGTTCATACGGAAGCGCTGCACATGCTATGGCAGCTCGAAGAGTAAGGGGCTTGGGTGAACATAAACCTCTTTCTTGGAAAACAATAGAGGGGGAGGAGTAGGATGACAGTATCGGTGAACGAAAAAAAGGAGTTCATTCGTTGGTTTTTGAGCCACTACCAGTTAAAAAGGCGCGAGTGTGTATGGATTTTAAACTACTTAATGAGTCACGACCAGCTGATGCGCAGAGTGCATTTTGTGGAAAATGCCCAATATTGCCCGCGGGGAATGGTGATGTCGACTCATTGCGTTGACGATGTTCCGTTTCGCTTTTATAAAGAAAACGTCATGACGACAGATGCTGAAAAGTCATTTCATGATATTCGCCTTAACCGCGAAGAAGATATTTACATCCAGCTTAATTTTCGAGCTTCATTTCATTCGCCGCAATACGTTGCCGTGCTGGAAGAAAATCCGTATGCCCCAAAATATACACAAGTGAATGAAAAAGATCAAATACTTGCAGAGCAATTTTTAGAAAAATCGCTTTATAACTTTCAAAAAGAACGGCTGATGAAGCTTATTGATGAAGCGCTGGATCGTCAGGATGAACAGGAGTTCAAGCGATTGACAGACAAATTAAAACAGCTGTAAGCCTTGCGTGATGCAAGGTTTTTCTTTTTTGTGCAAGTATGGTATGTTGATAAAGAGGAATGGATAACCAAAAAGAGGGGAGAATAAAATTGTGAAGTGGACAGTAAGCGATGTGGATATGTATGAAAAAGAGAAGCAATATATTGATACAGCTTTGCTTCCTCTTGTCCAACTTACTTTATCCAATGCGACGAAAACAGCTGTTGCCGGCGGTGAATTTGTTCAGCTGCTTGCAAATGAAGTGGAGCGGCAGTTGAAGGGGCGTCTCTTCTTGCTTCCGCCATTTACATACTTTTTAACAGAAACGAAGGAAGAATGTGTGAAGCGGTTGAACGTTTGGACAGATGAACTAAAGAAAAGCGGCATGGCTCACGTCTTTTATTTAACAAGCGATCGGATGTGGAACGAAACAGAGCTTGGCGGCAAACTGTTTGTTTTGCCTTCTATTCCGTTCGAGCATATGGATGAGGTCTATCAGCAGCAAATGGTCCGCGAACAAACCTCCAAGCTGTTAAGCTCATTCATTTCGCATTGGACGTAGAGGGATTGATTTGTGAACGTTTTCATTGATGATCTTATTGACCTTGTCTCCATCTTGAGCTATCATTAGAATGTCCTAGTTTTATATGTGTTATAAGATTTTGTCCGGATGGACTTAATTTTACATAGAGGGGGGAAAATAATGAGCGAAAAGAAACACCGTGTATCAAGACGCCAGTTTTTAAACTACACGTTAACGGGAGTGGGCGGATTTATGGCTGCTGGTATTCTCATGCCAATGGTGCGGTTTGCGCTAGATCCGATTCTAAAAGAAGAAGAGGCGACAGAAATGGTGGCGGTGGCGCAAGTGAAAGACATCACAACAGAGCCGCAGCGCTTCGACTTTAAAGTCAAAGTGAAAGACGCATGGTATGAAGCGGACGAGCCAAAATCGGCATGGGTATACAAAGATGAAAAAGGTGATATCGTTGCTTTGTCTCCAATCTGTAAGCATCTTGGCTGTACCGTTAACTGGAATGGGGATGAGTCGAAACCAAATCATTTTTTCTGTCCATGCCACTACGGCCTTTATACAAAAGATGGTACAAACGTGCCTGGAACGCCGCCGTTGGCTCCGTTAGACCGTTACGAGTACAAGGTCAAGGATGGTAAATTGTTTTTAGGTAAAGCGAAACCACGAAAGGAGGCGTAATACGTGTTAAATAAAATTTATGACTGGGTGGACGAGCGGTTAGATATTACGCCTTTGTGGCGAGATATCGCTGACCATGAGGTGCCAGAGCATGTAAACCCAGCCCATCACTTTTCTGCATTCGTTTATTGTTTTGGAGGGCTCACATTTTTTGTTACGGTCATCCAAATTTTGTCGGGAATGTTTTTAACCATGTACTACGTTCCAGATATTAAGAATGCTTGGGAATCCGTGTATTATTTGCAAAATGAAGTAGCATTTGGTCAAATTGTGCGCGGAATGCATCACTGGGGAGCAAGCCTTGTCATTGTCATGATGTTTTTACATACATTGCGCGTCTTTTTCCAAGGGGCCTATAAAAAGCCTCGTGAGCTGAACTGGATTGTTGGCGTGCTCATCTTTATGGTCATGATGGGACTAGGCTTTACAGGATATTTACTTCCATGGGATATGAAAGCGCTATTTGCGACAAAGGTTGGTTTGCAAATTGCTGAGGCTACTCCGATTATTGGTCCGGCAGTGAAAACGCTATTAGCGGGTCATCCGGAAATTGTCGGTGCACAAACGTTGACGCGTTTCTTTGCAATCCATGTATTTTTCTTGCCAGCTGCATTGCTTGGATTAATGGCTGTACACTTTTTGATGATTCGCAAACAAGGAATCTCTGGTCCACTGTAAAATGTATGATTCATGGGTGAATCTATAAGATAAAGGAGGGAAACATGATATGCATCGCGGAAAAGGGATGAAATTCGTCGGCGATTCGCGTGTTTCTGCTGTGAGAAAACCGAATATTCCGAAGGATTATTCGGAATATCCAGGGAAAACAGAAGCGTTTTGGCCGAACTTCTTATTAAAGGAATGGATGGTTGGTGCGGTCTTTCTAGTTGGTTTTTTATGTTTAACGGTTGCCCATCCATCTCCGCTGGAACGGGTTGCTGACCCGACAGATACGTCATATGTTCCGCTTCCAGACTGGTATTTCTTGTTTCTATACCAATTGCTGAAGTACTCATATGCTTCAAGTGATTATACAGTCATTGGCGCGATCGTGATGCCAGGGCTTGCCTTTGGAGCATTATTGCTTGCGCCGTTTTTAGATCGCGGTCCGGAACGTCGTCCGTGGAAGCGACCTGTTGCGGTCGGTATGATGTTGTTAACGCTTGCAGCAATGGTTTACCTTACTTGGGAATCGGTCGTTACTCACGACTGGAAAAAAGCTGCGGAACAAGGAAAAATCCGTGCTGAAGTCGAAATCGACAAAAACGCGGACGGATATAAAATTGCCCAAGCAAATACATGTACAACTTGTCACGGTGAAAACCTTTCCGGAGGAGCGGCAGCGCCTTCGCTTGTCGGTACAGGGCTAACGCCAGAAGAAATTGCCAAAATTTCTAAAGAAGGTAAAGGCGGCATGCCTCCTGGGGTGTTCAAAGGAACAGATGAAGAATTGAAAAAGCTATCTGAATTTATTGCAGGATTGAAAGCAGAGTAGGATTAAAAGTGACAGGAAAAAAGCTGGCTACTATTAGTCAGCTTTTTTCTTTCATCTATATAATAAATACAATTTGATGGTTCAACACTTATCCGAAAGTGAGCGGATGATAACCGATTTCGACGGTCGGACGACCGAATAACACCGCTTTCTAGGCACATGAACTTGTCTGGAATGGCCAGCCGTTTGGGGCTTGGTCACGCCAAAGCGTGACGGCGGCAAGCCGCTAGCATGTTTCCAATCATCAAAGAAATTGGGGTTCTATTTTTTTCGTCGGCTATAACATATAAGCTTGCTATAGAAGAAAGGAGGTGGAACATGATACAGTGGTATCTTTTACTTGCGGCTCCCTCTGTTCTTTGGCTGCTGCTCGTGATCAACATTGCCGGAACTATTTACGGATATATATGGTATGGACCGCAGCTTGCGGAAACACCAAGCCGATTTTTATTATTTGTCCCTGACAGCCCTACCGCTAGTTTGTTTTTTGTTTTTGTCTTGCTTGCGTTTATATTAAAAAGAAATTGGCCATTATTAGAAGCTCTGGCGATGGTGACTCTATTGAAGTACGGAATTTGGGCGGTCGTTATGAACATCCTTGTCTGGAAAGTGACTGGAACGCTTGGATGGCAAGGATGGATGCTTATTTTCTCTCACGGAGCAATGGCCATTCAAGGCTTGCTGTATGCCCCGTTCTATCGAATGAAGGTGCGGCATTTAGCTTTTGCTGCTATATGGACTCTACATAATGATGTGATCGATTATGTGTTTCAGATGCTGCCTCGTTACAGCATGCTTGAACAGTATATCCCGCAAATCGGCTATTTTACTTTCTGGCTAAGCATGATTTCTATTGCCGTTGCTTATGTATTGGGAATAAAAGAAGGTCGTCTACAAATTTCGCTCAAATAATGGTCTAACCTTGTCCAGCCTCTCATACATTGTAGTAGTTAGCGGAGGAGGGACAAGAATGAGGCGAATGGCAGTCATATGGATCATTATGATCCTTTGTGCATTTCCGTCAGCTGTCTTTGCTACACATCATGATGAATGGCAAAGGCTTGATAAAATTTCAGATCAGGCATTGCAGCTTGCTAAAAATAAGCGTTTTGAAGAAGCGAAGGACGTGTTGAATTATTTTTCTGATGAATTTTTAAAGTTAAATGCACGCGATCGCCTTAAATCGATGGATGAATTGCGTGCCATCACCATCACGCATGAAAATGCGTTAAAAGCCATTACCGCTTCCACATTGCCGGCGGAAGACCGAATTGATCAAGTGGTGCAGTTTCGTCTTGTAATCGATGCTGTTCATTCCAATTATCAGCCGCTTTGGGCGGAAATGGAATCTTCGATTATGGGGGCATTTCAGGAAATTGAAACAGCGATTGAGAACGGGGATGAGCAGCAGTTTCAAACGGTGCTACAGCAATTTTTGCATCAATATGAAATCATTGAGCCAAGCGTAAAAATTGATGTGGAGCCTGCCTGGGCCAAAAAGGCAGATCAAGACATTGAACAGCTCCAAAGCCCGAGCTTTCATGCCCTTGACAAAGCCAAGCAGCAGGAGCAGCTTGCGCAAATGAGGCAAGATCTTGCGGCATTGTTTAATCATATGAAAAAGGATGAAGCAGATTCTTCCTTATTGTGGGTGATGATTTCTACGGGAGGAATGATTATATTGACATTAACCTATGTCGGGTTTCGCAAATATCGTGGAGAAAAGCAAAAAGCTCGCTCACATGAGGAACAATAAAAAAGGCTGAGGTCGAATCTCAGCCTTTTTGCTTGGCAGACCGGCCTTATGCTTTTGCTCTTAATCGTTTTGAATGGGCTGCTTATTTTCATCGAGGGTAAATCCCTCACCGAGTACATCATGCACATCTGTCACGGCGACAAAAGCATGGGGATCTACGGAAATAATGACATTTTTAAGGCGCGGTAATTCATTTTTGGCTACTACGCAATAAAGCACATCTCGTTCTCTTTTGGTATAGGAGCCGCGTCCTTTTAAAACGGTTACACCACGCTCCATTTCTGTTAAAATTTTGGCAGCGATTTCTTCGCTCTTTTCAGAAATAATGGTCGCTCCTTTTGCAGCATAACCGCCTTCCTGCATAAAATCAATGACGCGGGCGCCAATAAAGACGGCAACTAGCGTGTACATGGCCTCGCGGTATGAAAGGTATAAAAGCGACAATGTAATGACAACCGCATCAAAAGCAAACATGGTTTTTCCCATGCTAATTCCGCGATATTTGTAGAGAAGCCTTGCAATAATATCGACGCCCCCGGTTGTTCCGCCATAGCGAAAGATGATCCCAAGCCCGATTCCGACAAAAACGCCAGCAAACAAGGCTGCGAGCGTTAAATCATGCTTTAGCGGCATCTTGATTGCATAATGTTGAAAAATCCATAGAAATAAGGATAAGCTGACGGTCCCGATCATGGTATAAAAAAAGGAATGGCGTCCGAGCAGCTTCCAGCCGATAAAAAAAAGCGGGATGTTCAGCAGCAAATTCGTGAGGGAGGGATCGATGCCGAACAAGAAATAAAGGAGAAGCGTGATGCCTGTTACTCCTCCTTCCGCTAGATTATTTTGCATATTAAAATGAACGAGTCCAAATGCGAAAATAGCCGCGCCAAGTAAAATAAATAAGACATTTTTAATTTTCAGTCCAAAAACCATATGACACCTCCGCATAGTAATGATAGGCCGGCGATCTCAGTCATTAATTATAAATTATAGTGGAAGAGGAGGACTTGAGCAACGAAACGCAAAAATATTTGTCAAAATGGCTGCTTTTAGCTAACATGAAAGCATGAAAGGTGGGAATCAACGATATGTCGGAAAAAACGATCCAGCAATTGCAGAAGGAAGTTGATGATTATATTGGCCAATTTAAAGAAGGCTACTTCAGCCCGCTTGCCATGCTGGCTAGGTTGACTGAGGAATTAGGGGAATTAGCGAGAGAAGTCAACCATTATTATGGAGAAAAGCCAAAGAAAAAATCAGAAACCGAAAAGACGATCGAAGAGGAGCTTGGCGATTTATTATTTGTCTTGATTTGCTTTGCGAACTCCCTTCAAATTGATTTAGAAAAAGCGCATGATATGGTGATGGAAAAGTTTCAGACAAGAGATCAAAACAGATGGACAAGAAAGGAAGAGAAAGAGTGAATAATCCAATTAAAGTAGCAGTGGCAGGCCCGCGAGGACGGATGGGACGGGAAGCGGTAGCGCTTGTGCATCATGCGGAGAATTTTCAGCTTGTGGCGGTGATTGACCGCATCCATGATGGAAAGGACTTAGCAGAGGTAGATGGTTTTAACGGCATTCATGCGCCAGTGTATACGGATATTGAACGCTGCTTTCAAGAGACAAAGCCGGATGTTTTAGTTGATTTAACGACTCCGGAAACGGGCAAGCGCCATACTGAGATCGCGCTTCGCTATGGGGTTCGTCCCGTAGTGGGAACGACAGGGTTTAGTCAAGAAGAGATTGAGCAATTAACAAAGCTGGCGGAAGAAAAAGAAATGGGCGCGATTATTGCACCGAATTTTGCAGTGGGTGCCATTTTAATGATGAAGTTTGCTCAAATGGCCGCCAAATATTTTACTGATGTTGAAATTATTGAGCTGCACCATGACCAAAAGCTTGATGCTCCGTCTGGAACAGCTGTAAAAACAGCACAGCTTATTTCGGCGGTGCGACCAACTAAAAAGCAAGGGCATCCTGATGAAAAAGAGACGCTTAAAGGTGCTAGAGGAGCCTCTTATGACGGGATTCCGATTCACAGTGTCCGCCTGCCGGGGTTGATTGCGCATCAAGAAGTCATTTTCGGCGGAAATGGACAATCATTAACCATTCGTCATGATTCGTTTCATCGCGGGTCATTTATGTCTGGAGTCAAGCTATCAATCGAAACCGTGATGAAGCTGCAAACGCTTGTGTATGGCTTAGAGCATATTATTGAATAGCGGGGGTGTCAGCGTGAAAATTGCCTTAATCGCGCATGATAAAAAAAAGGCGGATATGATTCAGTTTGCGACAGCTTATCAAACGATTTTAGCAAAGCATGAGCTGTATGCAACGGGAACAACGGGTTTGCGCATTATGGAGGCCACCGGTTTGCCTATCCATCGGTTTTGTTCGGGACCGTTAGGCGGGGATCAAGAGATTGGCGCTATGGTTGCACGCAATGAAATCGATATGATATTGTTTTTCCGTGATCCTTTAACCGCCCAGCCTCATGAGCCGGACGTCAGTGCTCTGCTTCGGTTATGCGATGTCTATAATGTGCCGCTGGCCACTAATATGGGGACGGCCGAAATTTTAATTAGAGGACTTGAGCGTGGCGACTTCCAATGGCGGACTATTATTCATGAGAGAAAAGGTGACGAAAATGGAGCGTGAGCAACTTGATATACTAGCATTTGGCGCTCATCCAGATGATGTGGAAATCGGGATGGGGGGAACGATCGCCAAATATGCGAAGCAAGGGTGTCGAATCGGCATTTGCGATTTAACCTTGGCAGAGCTGTCGTCTAACGGAACTGTAGAGCTGCGGCAAAAAGAAGCGCAAAAAGCAGCTGAGCTGCTCGGAGTTGCGGCAAGAATCAATCTTCATCTGCCCGATCGGGGCTTATATAAAACAGAAGAAGCTATTCGCTGTATTGCCGCTGTTATTCGCCAATATCGTCCACGAGCCATCTTTGCACCGTATTGGGTAGATCGTCATCCCGATCATGGAAATTGTGCTTTTCTTGTCGAAGAAGCGATGTTTTCAGCTGGGATTCGCCGTTATGAGGCAGGAGGGCTGCCGGCACATCGTGTTTCATCGCTTTATTACTACATGATTAATAGTTATGAACGGCCACATTTTGTTGTTGATATTAGCCATACGATGGAAACAAAGCTGGCGAGCCTGAAAGCTTATGCAAGTCAATTTCAAAAAACAGCTCAGTCGATTGATACGCCGTTAACCAATGGCTATATCGAAACCGTTGAAAGCCGCGAGCGGTTATGGGGAAAGCAAGTCGGAGTGCTGTTTGCCGAAGGATTTATGACGAAACAGCCGCTCGTCATTTCAAATGATTTGCTAGGAGAGAAACAATGAAGCTAAAAATAGGAATTGTCTGTTACCCAACGGTTGGCGGATCCGGTGTTGTCGCCACAGAATTGGGAAAATTGCTGGCGGAAAAAGGACATGAAATTCATTTTATTTCTTCAAGCATGCCCTTTCGTTTAAATAAAGTATATTGCAATATTTATTATCATGAAGTAACAGTCAATCAGTATTCCGTGTTTCAGTATCCGCCATATGATTTGGCATTAGCAAGTAAAATTGCTGAAGTAGCCAAACGGGAAAAGCTGGATGTGCTGCATGTTCATTATGCGATTCCGCATGCGGTTTGTGCGGTATTAGCCAAGCAAATGGTTGGATACGATGTGAAAATTGTGACGACGCTTCACGGGACGGATATTACTGTTCTCGGATATGATCCGTCGTTAAGCGATATGATAAAATTTGGAATTGAACAATCGGATCTGGTTACGGCTGTGTCAAATGCGCTTGTTAAGCAAACTTACGAGCTGCTTGATGTTCAAAAGGATATTCATACCATTTATAATTTTGTGGATGAACGCGTATATCATAAAAAAGATGTTAAGCATTTAAAACAACAATATGGAATAACAGAACAAGAAAAGGTCATTATTCATGTGTCCAATTTTCGCAAGGTGAAGCGTGTTCAAGATGTTGTGCATGCCTTTCTGCATGTTCGCAGCCAAATTCCTGCTAAGCTATTGCTTGTTGGTGATGGACCAGAAATGACCGTTGTGTGCAGATTAGTGAGGCAACTAGGATTAACAGAAGACGTTCTTTTCTTAGGAAAACAAGAAAATTTAGAAGAACTTTATTCGATGAGTGATGTCAAATGGCTTTTATCGGAAAAAGAAAGCTTTGGACTTGTTTTGCTTGAAGCAATGGCTTGCGGAGTTCCGTGTGTGGGCACAAACATTGGCGGCATCCCTGAAGTGATTGAAGATGGCAAGACAGGGTTTCTATGCGAGCTTGGCAATATCGAAGAAGTAGCTGAAAAAACGCTACAAATGTTGACAAACGAAGATTTGCATACATATATGGCTGAACAAGCGCTTAAAGCTGTTTATGAAAAATTTCATTCGCAGCACATCTTACAGCAATACGAAGATGTTTATTTTTCGTTGATAAAAGAGGTGAAGCGATGAAAGAACCGTTTCAACGCGCGCTTGGCATTATTCGTAAACTGAAGCAACATGGATATGAAGCTTATTTCGTCGGCGGTGCGGTTCGCGACTATTTGCTAAATCGTCCGCTTGGCGACATTGATATTGCCACATCCGCTCTTCCCGAAGAAGTGATCAAGCTTTTTCCAAAAACGATTCCCGTTGGTTTAAAGCATGGAACCGTTGTTGTGTTAAACGACGGTATTCCATATGAAGTGACAACCTTTCGAACGGAAGGTACGTATGAAGATTATCGTCGTCCCGAGTCTGTGACATTTGTCCGTTCCCTGCGCGAAGACTTGCAAAGGCGCGACTTTACGATGAATGCCATTGCGATGGACGATCATGGAACACTATACGATCCGTTTCATGGACAGCGGGCGATTTCTGCTAAAATCATTTGTACCGTTGGAAAGGCGAGCGAGCGTTTTTCTGAAGATGCTCTTCGCATGATGCGGGCGATTCGGTTTGTCAGTCAGCTCGGTTTTGCGTTAGAAACGGAGACGAAGCAGGCGATTATTGAACATGCTTCGCTGTTGGCGCATATTTCGGTGGAAAGAATAACAGCCGAGTTTGAGAAATTGATGGCGGGCTCATTTGCAAAGAAGGCTTTCTCACTGTTAGAGGAAACAGGATTATATGTGTATTTGCCGGGACTTCGTGAAAAAAAAGAGCCATTAAAAAAGTTGGCGCAATATGATTGGAAAGCGTTGTCCTCTTCGATGGAGCGCTGGGGATTTTTGTGCTATTTGCTGTTAAGCGATCAAGAATCTTCCGCTTTTTTGCGACTTTGGAAGCTGCCTAACCGGCTAATGAAGGATGTGCAACATATTTTGCGCATTCTGCCCCTCATTCGCTCACATGATGATTGGAAAAAAGAGCAGTTGTATGAGTTTGGGCTTGATTATGCTTTAGCGGCAGAAACCATTCGTTCCCTTATTGATATGGAAGATGCTTATAGCAATCGCCAACGGCTCGTCTCGCTCTTTGCTCAATTGCCTATTAAAAGCAGAAGTGATTTAGCTATTACCGGAAAAGATATCATGGGATGGATGGGACGTCCGGGCGGTCCGTGGCTGGCAAATATGCTGAAGAAAGTGGAGCAGGCGGTGATTCAAGGAAAAGTAGAAAATGACAAAGAGCGGATAAAGGAGTGGCTCATTTCATGCAATCTGACACAAGAAAAAAATTGCTAGAATTATTTTCTGAGGCCAATGGTGATTTTATTTCCGGACAAAAAATCAGCGATATTCTCGGCTGTTCCAGAACCGCCGTTTGGAAGCATATTGAAGATTTGCGGAAGGAAGGATTTGAGCTTGAAGCGGTGCGCCGCCTTGGATACAGAATTGTGAGTACGCCTGACAAAATTACAGCCAATGAAATCCGCCTTGGTTTAAAAACAGAGGTGTTTGGACAAACGATTTATTTTGAAGAAGAAGTGACCTCTACACAAAAAATGGCTCATCAGTTGGCACATGAAGGAGCAAAAGAGGGGACGATTGTTGTCGCTGAATTGCAGACGGCAGGGCGCGGCCGAATGGATCGAAAATGGTTTTCGCCAAAAGGGACAGGAATTTGGATGAGCTTAATTTTAAGACCGCCGATTCCGCCGCAAAAGACGCCACAGTTGACGTTGCTGACAGCTGTCGCTATTGTCCAAGCTATTCAGGAAGTGACAGGGCTTGTTCCTGATATTAAATGGCCGAATGATATTTTAATCAACGGCAAAAAATGTGTCGGCATTTTAACGGAGCTGCAGGCTGATCCTGATCGCGTTCATTCTGTTACGATTGGAATGGGAGTGAACGTCAATCATGAACGCGATCAATTTCCTGAAGATCTTCGCGGCATTGCCACATCATTGGCGATTGAAAAGGGAGAAAAAATAAAACGAGCTCGTCTCATCCAGGAAGTACTATTAAAAATGGAAACATTGTATCGGCAATATTTGCAGCATGGCTTTTTGCCGATCAAGCTGCTATGGGAAGGATACGCTATAAGCATTGGTAAAGAAATTACCGCTCGCACCTTGAACGGAACGATCCGCGGTTTCGCGCGCGGCATTACAGATGAAGGCGTATTAATCCTGGAAGACCATGATGGAACGATTCATCACATTCATTCCGCCGATATTTCATTGTAGCAAAAGTGTTCGAATTTTGTTAAAATATAGATGGATGTACAAGGGCAGTATCTTTTAGCGAAGAACTGCACCATAAAAAATGTGTCAGTGTTGTCAATGTGATCTGCCTTGATCCGCTAAAGGACTGGGACAGAGGGATGAACTCGGCCGATACAATCAACATCCTTCTTCTCAAGGTAGGGAAGAAGGTTTTTTTATTCGGAGATTCATCTCCTCTGCAAACAAAGAGGAGGAATATGCCATGAAAACAACCAGTGATTTTTTGAAGATGAAGAAGACAAACGAGCCGATTGTGATGCTGACAGCGTATGATTTTCCGTCAGCAAAGCTTGCGGAAGCTGCTGGAGTAGACATGATTCTTGTCGGCGATTCGCTTGGGATGGTTGTGCT
The DNA here is from genome assembly GCF_001634265.1 of Anoxybacillus sp. B2M1. Taxonomy (NCBI): domain Bacteria; kingdom Bacillati; phylum Bacillota; class Bacilli; order Caryophanales; family Anoxybacillaceae; genus Anoxybacillus; species Anoxybacillus sp. B2M1. The sequence continues at coordinate 158,935 of NZ_CP015435.1, forward strand.
CGGATATGATTCCACCATTCCGGTAACAGTGGAGGACATGATTCATCATACGAAGGCGGTGCGTCGTGGAGCCATGAACACGTTCATTGTCACGGACATGCCGTTTATGTCTTACCATCTGTCGAGGGAAGAAGCACTTCGCAATGCTCAGCGCATCATGCAGCAGTCTGGAGCTCATGCCGTAAAAGTCGAAGGGGCCGGCGAAGTCATAGAGGTCATTCGTGCCCTGACTGAAGCAGGTGTTCCAGTTGTTGCCCATTTAGGTTTAACTCCGCAATCTGTCGGGGTGCTTGGTGGATATAAAGTGCAAGCGAAAGACGCTGAAAGCGCTCGCAAACTTTTACAAGATGCAAAATGGTGCGAGGAGGCCGGAGCGGTCGCTTTAGTTCTCGAATGCGTGCCAAAGCAGATTGCCGCCGAAATTACTAAGCAATTAACCATTCCCACTATTGGAATAGGAGCGGGCAATGAAGTAGATGGACAGGTGCTTGTCTATCATGATGTGCTCGGATATGGGGTAGAACGGGTACCTAAATTTGTTAAAAAATATGCCAATATTGAAGAAACGGTGCAGCATGCCTTGACAAGCTATGTGACGGAGGTAAAGCTTCGGCAGTTTCCCGAACGCGAGCATATGTTTACGATGAAAGAAGAAGAATGGATTGCACTATATGGAGGAAAGCAGCAATGATGATCATTCAAACGATCCAAGAAATGCAGCAAAAAACAGCCCAATACCGTCAGCAAGGAAAGTCCATTGGCTTTGTACCGACAATGGGGTATTTGCATGAAGGCCATGCTGCCTTGCTGAAAAAAGCGCGAGAGGAAAATGATATTGTTGTATTAAGCGTGTTTGTTAATCCATTGCAGTTTGGGCCAAATGAAGATTTCGACCGATATCCGCGCGATATGGAGAGAGATGAAAAGATCGCCAAAGCGTCAGGGGTGGATCTATTGTTTTATCCATCCGTGACAGAAATGTATCCGCGGCCATTAAGCGTGCAGGTGGCCGTCAAGGAGCGCGTTGATGTATTATGCGGAAAATCAAGACCGGGGCATTTTGATGGCGTGGCTACGGTATTAACGAAACTATTTCATATTGTCATGCCGACCCGTGCTTACTTCGGGATGAAAGATGCGCAGCAGGTAGCAGTGGTTGATGGACTTATTCGCGATTTCCATTTTCCGATCGAGCTTGTTCCAGTTCCGACTGTTCGCGAAGCGGACGGGCTAGCGAAAAGCTCGCGCAATGTGTATTTATCTCCGGAAGAGCGAAAAGAAGCTCCTGCCCTGTACGCGGCATTGCAAAAAGCGAAGCGGGCGATTGAAAATGGCGAGCGCAATCCATCGGCTATTTGTGCTCTTGTTGAAGATTATATTCAAACCTATACACATGGTATCATTGATTATATTGAAGTATATTCTTATCCAGATTTGCAACCGCTTCAGAAAATATCTGGAAAAATCATCATTGCGCTTGCTGTCAGGTTTACAAATGCGCGACTCATTGATAATATAACTCTTGATGTGGAATCGTAATGTTGGGGGGACAATCATGTTTCGTACATTAATGAATGCAAAAATCCACCGTGCGCGTGTGACGGAAGCGAATTTAAATTATGTTGGAAGCATCACGATTGATGAAGATATTTTGGACGCGGTTGGCATGGTAGCAAATGAGAAAGTACAAATTGTTAATAACAATAACGGCGCACGTTTTGAAACATATATTATTCCAGGAGAACGGGGAAGCGGTGTATTTTGCTTAAATGGAGCGGCTGCTCGTCTTGTGCAAAAGGATGATGTCATCATCGTCATTTCCTATGCCCTTATCCCAGAGGAGAAAATTGCGGCGCATCGTCCGAAAATCGCGATTATGGACGAGCATAATCGAATTCAGCAATTAATGGTAGCCGAACCAGCTCATACAGTGATGTAAGCTGAGACTCAAGCTTTCTAAAGACAGAACCTCTCATGTTTAGAGAGAAAAGTAATGGTTCCGGCTTATTATAAATGTTTGGCCAGGATAGAGATTCGATCCGTTTGTATGGATATAAAAGCAGGGAGGCGGGGATGCTACCGCTTTTCCTGTCATAAAAAAGGGGGCTGTTTCTCAGTAGAGAACGCCCCTATTATTGCGCGATTGAGGTGAAACGATGGATGAACGGTTTGTAGTCATAGATCTAGAAACAACAGGGAATTCAGTGAAAAAAGGGGATCGAATTATTCAAATCGGGCTCGTCGTTATGGAAAATAGACAAATAGTCAAGCGGTTCTCCAGTTTTGTTAACCCGGAATGCAGCATTCCACCTTTTATCCAGCAATTGACGCAAATTGGTGAGCAAATGGTGCGCCATGCGCCGCTTTTTTCTGAACTTGCCCCAACAGTTGCTGCATTATTGAAGCAATCGTATTTTGTTGCCCATAATGTTGCATTTGATTGGCCGTTTTTGCAGGAGGAATTGAACAGAGCGGGAGTTTTTTTGCCGGAGCCGCCGATGATTGATACGGTTGAACTTTCTCGAATTTTATACCCGAGCATGGAAAGCTATAAATTAAGTGATATGGCGAAGGCATTGCATATTCCCCATCAGCATCCTCATCAGGCGGATAGCGATGCGGAGGTTACAGCCCAATTATGGCTCGCTTTACTTGATAAATTGGAGTCGCTGCCGGTCGCGACATTGCGGCAATTGTGCCGTTTATCGCGCGATATGAAAAGCGATGTCCATTCGATTATGGATGCAATGCTGGCCCAAAAAATAACATCCTTGCACGATGACCAATATAGTTACTACCAAGGAATCGCATTGCGAAAACCGTCTCCTCTTCCTCAAAAAATTGGAGAGTGTCCCGTTTCCTTTCGAGAATGGTTCACCTATACGGAGACGCTTCCTTTCCGTGATTACGAACATCGACAAGGACAATGGGACATGATGGAAATGGTTTATGAGGCCCTCGATACATCACAACATGCTTTAATTGAAGCAGGAACTGGAATTGGGAAATCGTTGGCCTATCTTATTCCGAGTCTTTACTTTGCTCGGCAATATCAAAAGCCTGTTGTGATTAGTACATATACGCTCCAGCTAGGCCAGCAGCTGATGGAGCGCGATATTCCATTGCTCCAAAGTATCGCGTCGTTTCCATTTCATGTCGCGCAATTAAAAGGGAAACGAAATTATCTTTCACTCGAAAAATTTGTTCACTTTTTGCATAAACCAAACAAAAACTACGATGAAGTGCTAACCAAATGCCAGCTGCTCGTTTGGTTAACAGAAACGGAGACAGGCGATGTTGATGAGCTTCAGCTATCTTCGGGCGGCCAGCTGCTTTGGACCATGCTGCATATGGATGAGGAAAAAGAAGAAGCGGAGTATGATTTTTTCCAGAGGGCGCGCCAGCGAGCCAGTAAGGCCGACCTGATTATTACCAATCATGCGTTTTTATTGCAGGATCTGAATTCTGATAAGCCGCTGTTTCCGCCATATGAGCAGCTCATTGTTGATGAAGCACACCATCTTGAGGATGTTGCTTCTCAATACTTTGGTCAGAGCGTTGATTATGTAGCTGTTCGATTATTATTAACTCGCATCGGAAATGGTCATGATGAAGGATCTTTCTTTCAGCTTCGAAAACGGCTTGAACAACAAGCCTATTTTATGTATTTTCAGTCTGTGTTAAGCGACATTGAATTGGAATGTGATGAATGGTTTCGCATGATCCGGCAATACGTGCTGCGAAAACAAACGAATTCCAATGCCGTGCGGCTGCGCTATCGCTTTCATCCAAGCGAAGAGAAAGGGAGACATTGGAACGCTATTCGTGAGTTGCTTTGGCGGCTCTGTCATCACACCTCCGAGCTGGCAGAGAAGGCGGAACAGCTGAAAATGCTCGACCCTTCGCTTTCCTCCCTTTCGTTCTTTACAGATGTGACGGTACTGAACGACATGATTCATGGTCTGCGCTTTTTGCTTGAAGATACGGATTCGAAGGTGGTTCGCTGGATGGAGGCGGATGTGAAAGGGGCCGCTAATGCTACTGCTATTTATGCACAGCCGATTGAGCTTGAAGAATTTTTTGCTGAGCGGTTGTTTACAAGAAAGAAAAGTGTTATTTTGACATCGGCAACCTTAACAACGGACCATTCGTTTGCTTATGCGATCTCACAGCTTGGGTTAGAGGATTTTTATCCCATTTGTCGCATGATTCCATCTCCATTTGATTATAAGCGCCAAGCAAAAATTATGATTCCAAGCGACTTACCGTCTATTGTAGATGTGTCGCTTCCAGAGTATGCCCATGCTGTAGCTGAACAATTGCTAGAAATTGAAAAGCAGGTCAAAGAGAAAATACTGGTATTGTTCACATCATATGAGCTTCTGCGAATGACGGCTGCCATTGTGAAAGAAAAAAATGAGGACGAAACACTGGTGTTGCTTGCTCAAGGAATTCAAGGAGGAAATGCGGCAAAGCTCACAAAGGCCTTTTTACAATTTGACCGTGCCATTTTATTTGGAACGAGCAGCTTTTGGGAAGGGATTGATTTACCTAGGGAGCAGCTATCTTTTATTGTCATGGTCCGCTTGCCATTTGCTCCGCCAGATGACCCTGTGATAGAAGCGAAAAGTGAGCGCATTCGCGCCAAAGGCGGACGGCCGTTTTATGATCTGTCGCTGCCTCAGGCGATCATTCGTTTTAAGCAAGGCTTTGGCCGCCTCATTCGTACAGCAACTGATTCCGGAGTGCTATTTGTATTGGATCGCCGTTTAACCACTGCTTCTTATGGAAAATATTTTGTAGGTTCGCTTCCCCCCGTATCTATTTATGAAGCACCGCTAGAGCAGCTTTTGCAAAGCTTGAAAAAATGACAATGCTAGATATGGGGTTCGGTTTATTTTCGCTGGTCAAGTGGTTAAACAAGGTTGTTTAGGCCTGCGTTACATGGATACATGACGAAAAAATTTGAATGGTGATGGCCGTTAAAATAGTATACAGATAATGGATGAGTGTTGATCGTGTAAATAGAGAGCAAATGAGCAATCTATAGGTAGGATAGCGGAATAGAGCAGCGTCGCTGGATCTTGTCGCATGTAAGATGAAGAGGGCTTTTATAAAGATATGGTGAGGAACCATTGAAAGTTTTTTGATCGTTTGCTTTTCGATCATCAGATAACGAACACGGATGAAAGAGCATTTCCTTTGCCCAAAAAGATCGGGTAGCTTTAATGAGAGGAAGCCTAATTGTCATTTAAATCCCGCATCGTATATATACACGATGCGGGATCCATAAGATGTAGGTGGGGGAATTTTTTTATGAAATTGTCCAACGAACCTGTTATAATTATGGAAAGGTACAACACAAATTTGTTGTATGTATAGTGTAGCCACGCCGCTCTGTTCCTATGAGTAACAAAATTTGTGGCATGGAGGAGGAAAATGTGAAATGGAAAGTAAAATCGAGGTGTTAGCCACTGTCAAAATTCAGCACTCACCCGATTTATATAAAGTTGTCGACTGCTTGAATCGAACGCTGAAAAGGCAGAACTTAATGTTTGGATTGGCGCTTGATGAAAAAGATCAAAATAAAGCGGTTTTTACGATTTACCGTACATAGAGAAGTGGTTTGTTATGAAAAAGTGGGGTATTTTATGCTTTGTTGTGCTATGTATTTTCTTTTGGCAAGCTGCAAGCGTTTATCACACAGCGATCGGACAGAAGCAATCGCTGATGGAAACAGCAAGAAAGCGAGCGATTGAGAGAGTGGCCTTTGCGCGTATCGATCAAGTTTATACATATTACGGTGAAAAGACCTATATTGTATTTATGGGTGACGATCGTAAAGGAGCTCGCAAAATTGTTTGGGTTCCGGAGAAAAGTGGAAGCATCGTGGTGAAAGACGCCAAGAGCGGAATTACACAGGAAGAAGCCATCAAAAAGTTAACAGCGGAACGAAATCCGAAAAAGATTGTTTCCGCAAAGCTTGGCATGGAAAAAGGAGTGCCTCTTTGGGAGCTGACATATATTGATCAAAACAATCGTTATTCTTTTTACTACCTCAGCTTTAAAGACGGTACTTTTTTGAAAAGATATAGCTTTCAACAATCATGAAGGGGGACATGGATCATGAAATTAGCAAAACGAGTGGCATCGCTCACGCCTTCTGCGACATTGGCGATTACGGCTAAAGCGAAAGAGCTGAAAGCAGCTGGATATGATGTCATCGGTTTAGGAGCAGGAGAGCCGGATTTTAATACACCGCAGCACATTATGGATGCGGCCGTTCAGGCGATGAATGAGGGACATACAAAATATACGCCTTCCGGTGGACTAGCGGGCTTAAAAACGGAAATTGTGAAAAAGTTTGAACGAGACCAAGGGCTTCGCTACGAGCCATCTGAAATAATCGTTTGCGTGGGAGCAAAACATGCGCTCTATACCTTATTTCAAGTCATTTTAGACGAAGGTGATGAGGTCGTTATTCCAACGCCATATTGGGTCAGCTATCCGGAACAAGTAAAGCTTGCTGGCGGAGTGCCTGTTTATGTCGAGGGGCTTGAGGAAAACGAATTTAAAATTACGCCTGAGCAATTAAAATCGGTTATTACTGATCGCACAAAGGCGGTTATTATTAATTCACCAAGTAACCCGACAGGAATGATTTATACGGAAGAAGAACTAAGAGCGCTTGGTGAAATTTGCTTGGAGCATGATGTATTCATTGTCTCGGACGAAATTTACGAAAAGCTGGTCTATGATGGACATCGCCATGTGTCCATTGCTCAATTGTCGCCAGAGTTAAAGGCGCAAACGGTAATCATTAATGGCTTGTCTAAATCGCATTCGATGACTGGCTGGCGGATTGGATATGCTGCAGGAAATAAAGAGATCATTCGGGCGATGACGGATCTTGCAAGCCACAGCACTTCAAATCCGACTTCCATCGCTCAATATGCCGCTATTGCTGCATACAGTGGGCCACAAGAGCCAGTGGAACAAATGCGGCAAGCCTTTGAACAACGGTTAAATATTATTTATGAAAAACTCATTCAAATTCCAGGATTTACGTGCGTTAAACCGCAAGGCGCATTTTATTTGTTCCCGAATGCGCGGCAGGCGGCCGCAATGGCTGGATATCGCCATGTAGACGAGCTTGTCACAGCGCTCTTAGAAGAAGCAAAGGTGGCGCTTGTTCCGGGTTCTGGCTTTGGTGCTCCTGATAATGTTCGCTTGTCTTATGCGACATCGCTTGATGTGCTAGAAACGGCGATGGAGCGCATTCAGCAATTTATGGAGCAACGCGTAAATCGTGTGTAAGCTTCAAAAGCGGCTTTGTCGATGACAGAGCCGCTTCGTGTATTGCTTACATTTTGGCTGAAAGGTATAATATAAGTTATGCATACATAGTTTTTTGAACAAATGTTGGAGGGAATTTTCGGTGAAAGCAACAATTGCAGAAGTAAGCAAATATGTAGGACAAGAGGTGACGATCGGCGCATGGCTGGCAAATAAGCGTTCAAGCGGAAAAATCGCTTTTTTGCAGCTGCGCGATGGCACTGGTTTTATTCAAGGAGTAGTTGAAAAATCGCAAGTAGCGGAAGACGTCTTTAAGGCGGCAAAATCCATTACGCAAGAAACATCTTTATATGTGACAGGGATTGTTCGCGTGGATGAGCGCTCGCCATTTGGCTATGAATTATCGGTGACAAACATACAAACCATTCATGAAGCGGTTGATTATCCGATTACGCCAAAAGAGCATGGTGTCGAGTTTTTAATGGATCATCGCCATTTATGGCTGCGTTCAAAACGCCAGCATGCGATTATGAAAATTCGCAATGAAATCATCCGGGCAACCTATGAATTTTTTAATAACAACGGATTTGTCAAGGTAGATCCGCCGATTTTAACAGGAAGTGCACCAGAGGGAACAACGGAGTTATTCCATACAAAATATTTTGATGAAGATGCCTATCTTTCTCAAAGCGGTCAGCTTTATATGGAAGCAGCGGCAATGGCGCTTGGAAAAGTGTTCTCATTTGGTCCGACGTTCCGTGCGGAAAAATCGAAAACACGCCGCCATCTCATTGAGTTTTGGATGATCGAGCCGGAGATGGCCTTCTACGAATTTGAAGATAACTTAAAGATACAAGAAGAATATGTATCGTATATCGTTCAAGCGGTGTTGAAAAATTGCCAGCTTGAATTAAAAACTTTGGGACGTGACACATCAAAGCTTGAGCAGATTCAAGCTCCATTTCCGCGCATTACATATGATGAGGCGATTAAACTTCTCCATGACAAAGGATTTGATGATATTCAATGGGGAGATGATTTTGGAGCGCCGCATGAAACAGCGATTGCGGAGAGCTTTGACAAGCCAGTGTTCATTACCCACTACCCAACTGCGTTAAAGCCGTTTTACATGCAGCCTGATCCGAACCGTCCAGATGTGGTGCTTTGTGCGGATTTAATTGCACCGGAAGGGTACGGCGAAATTATTGGTGGGTCTGAACGGATTCACGACTACCATCTGCTTAAACAGCGCTTAGAAGAGCATCATTTGCCAATTGAAGCGTATCAATGGTATTTAGAATTGCGTCAATACGGCTCTGTACCTCATTCAGGTTTCGGTTTAGGGTTAGAGCGTACAGTGGCTTGGATTTGCGGAGTCGAACATGTGCGTGAAACGATTCCGTTCCCACGGCTATTAAACCGATTATATCCATAATCGCACCAGTATTTTTATTGAATCCATGTTTTGTTTATCGTGTTGAATTAGCCCCCAAGCTTTTAGGGGGCTTTCTTATCTTCCTAATACGCAATGGCTTGATGATCGTGCTTATTACATGATTTAGACAAGTCGTGAGATTCTTTCGAATGTAGGTTTTGACAGACACCCGTTTTCAGTTGTATTTATATGCATAGATACAACGAGAAGATTGAACTGATTATTTATTCAAAAGCAAACTTCTATTTTTCGACGGTCCAAGAAAAGTCAATAACTTTCCTGCTTATGCCTTAGCGTGGCACAGCACCGAACAACAGGCGGCTTACAGACCGATTGATGGGTCTGTAAGCCGTATTGTTCAGTCACACGACCGTCGACTTTATATCGACGCAACTGTTAAAGTGTCAAGTTATATCGATATAGATTATCTAATACTTAGCATCCATGTTATACTTATAGTTGAGGTGTATTCCAATGGACAAAGAAAAAATGGCGGAATGGCTGGCCCAAGGCAGCATTGCAATTCCAAAGCTGCTTTTGCAGCATTATAAACGTTTAGGTTTAACGGAAGTAGAATTTATGCTGCTTTTGCATTTGCATGCATTTATGGGAGAAGGGGTATGGTTTCCAACTCCAGATGAGCTGGCAGAAAGGATGACGTTAACGCCGGCACAATGTATGGAAGCATTACGGAAGCTTTTGCAAAAAGGATTTGTTTCTATTGAAGAACAGGTGGATGGAGCCATTTTGGGCGAAAAATACTCGCTTAAGCCGCTATGGGAAAAGTTAGTGCATCATTTAATTTCCGAGTCGATGAACGAACACAAGAAAGAGCGCCAGGAAGAGGAACAAAGCTTGTATACGATGTTTGAACAAGAGTTTGGCCGACCGCTTTCGCCGTTTGAATGCGAGACGCTGGCGATGTGGATGGATCAAGATGGGCATGATCCAGCTATCATAAAAGCCGCGCTTCGCGAAGCGGTATTGTCCGGGAAATTAAATTTCCGTTATATTGATCGAATTTTGTTTGAGTGGAAAAAGAATGGAGTGCGTACGATTGAACAGGCGAAAGATTATGGCCAAAAATTCCGCAAGCATCAATCGAAAGCCAAGCCTGTATCACAGGAAGAGCATCGACAAACCGTTACATTTTATAATTGGCTAGAATCGTAAGCGAGAGGCCCTATGTCTCTCGTTTTTCTATGATTGAGGCAGCCACTTTTTTAACATCATCCGCCGAGAAGTCTCCCACTTCTTAATGGAATGGAGATGGGGAAGGTTCATACGGACCTATGTGACGAAACCGTAATAGGACAAGCTTTGATGTGAGAAAGAATAGAATCGCCGCTATTGTTAGCGGCTGTAAAACGAAAGGAGAATTCTTATGCTGAATCGGCAACAAATTCGCATTTGTTTGGATCGAATGGGAGAGATGTTTCCGGACGCTCACTGCGAATTGATACACCGCAACCCTTTTGAATTGCTAATTGCGGTAGTTTTGTCGGCGCAATGCACGGATGCGCTCGTAAATAAAGTAACAAAACATTTATTTGCAAAATATCAAACGCCTGAAGATTATATATCGGTTCCGTTGGAAGAGCTTCAGCAAGATATCCGATCGATTGGACTGTATCGGAACAAAGCGAAAAATATTCAAAAGCTGTGCACCATGCTGCTCGAACAATATGGAGGAGAAGTACCTTGTGATCGCGACGAATTGATGAAGCTGCCGGGAGTTGGGCGCAAGACGGCGAATGTGGTGGTTTCGGTCGCTTTTGGCGTCCCAGCGATCGCAGTCGATACACATGTGGAGAGAGTTAGCAAACGGCTTGGTTTTTGCCGCTGGAAGGACTCTGTGCTTGAAGTAGAAGAAGCCCTGATGAGAAAGGTACCAAAAGAAGAGTGGTCGATTACCCATCACCGGATGATTTTTTTCGGACGATATCATTGTAAAGCCCAATCACCAAAATGCGAAATCTGTCCGCTGCTTGAACTATGCCGAGAAGGAAAGAAAAGAATGAAGGGCAGGGAGAAAATTGCAAGTGCCGATTGACTTTGTTCATCCGTTATTTTTCCAAGAAGGCGAGATGATTGAGAAGCAAGAAGAAATTCCGTTCCCTCATGCGCTTAAGACTGTGTATTTTTATTATGATATCGTAGATAGCGCTTATGTGCCTTGGGAAAAAGCAGAACAAACGATCCCTGCTTTACTGAAGCTGTGGAATGAGGAAAAAGCGCAGCTTCAGGTACTTTTTGCGGAAAAAAGAAACCGAACGCTCGTCCAGAAGCCGATGGTTCGCGGATTATCTTATTTTATAATGCTTTTATTTTGGATGAATCAAAGCAAAGTCACCCAGCTTCGCATGTGGCAAAAAGCAGTGGAAGCGTTGCCGCTTAAACCGATGAACTGTATGGAGCGCTTGCAATTCATTTTTCAGCGCTGTGATACGTACCCTTCGTTTGTTCAATTAAATGAATTGTTTGAGGAAGCAGCAAAGCTCTTTTATAAGAAGTTAGCGATTGTAAAAAAAAGGATGCCCTCATGTTGAGGCATCCTTTTTTCTAGCGGCACTAGGCCGTTAATGGGTTTGAGTTGAGTTATTAGGGCTGGTATTTTGGGTTGTTGGCGGTGTGCTTCCGCCAGAGCTACCGCCGTTGTTATTTTGTCCGCCGCTTCCACCATTGTCTGTATTATTGCCGCCACTTCCGTTATTATTGTTGCCGGAATTGCCGCTGCCGTTATTACCAGAATCATTATTGTTTCCATTCCCATTGTTCCCGTTATTGCCAGGACTTCCGTTATTGTTTCCATTTCCGTTGTTCCCGTTATTGCCAGGACTTCCGTTGTTGTTTCCATTCCCATTGTTTCCGTTGTTATTATTGTTGCCGTTTGGTTCCTCCTGTTCGTTGCCCGGAACATTGACAGTCGCCACGGCTGGATTGCTTCTGATTTGTCCGTCCTTGCTTACCGCATATACTTCAAACGTATAAACGGCTCCTGGAGTCGGATGATTAATGGTTAAAGAAGAGTTGGACGTTGGAATCACACTTGAGTCGCCTTTATCATTTTTGATACGCACTTCAAATGCCATGTCTCCATTTGAACCGTTGTCATATTTCCAAGAAAGGGAAATGGCATCTGTGGCAGCATCATAGACGGCTTGCAAATTCGCTGGTGCTGCTGGCGGCTCATCTTTTGCTGTTTCCGTCGGCTCTGTTCCTTTTATAAAGCATTCATACGTAATTTCGCTGGCTGGCGTATATTTGCTTGCCAGCTTCGGCGGATTGGAGCCTTTTTTAATTGGCAGCTTCTCTACGCTATTTGGCATTGGGAAATCTTTGCCGCCTTTATCTACATGGGCGATGACCTTTTTGAATAACAAGCGCGGCAGCTTTTGTTCATCTGTCGATAAATCCGCTGTGCTGCTTCGTTTGCTAAAGCCGGTCCATACAGCCGCCGTATAATTTGGCGTATAGCCGACAAACCAGCTATCTGGGACCGCGCTGCTAGACAAGCCGTATTTACGGGCCGTATCTTTATCATAGTTGGTGGTTCCCGTCTTCCCAGCGATATGAAGACCCGGCACGTTCGCAAGCGTACCTGTTCCGGATTGCACGACTGATTTGAGCATGTCGGTAATCATATAAGCGGTATAATCCTTCATCGCTGTTTTCGGTTTTGGCGTCAAATTCATCTCTGTATTATCAGGAAAGACAATTTTAGTGACCGCATGCGGCTTGATATAGACCCCATTATTGCCAAAAGCGCTGTAAGCCCCAGCCATTTGCAGCGGCGATACGCCTTTTTCAAGACCGCCGATAGAATATGATTCATAAACGGTGTCAAATCCCATGCCAAGCTTATTGGCAAACTGTTTCGCACGTTCTCGACCAACAGCTTGAAATGCCTTCAAAGCAGGAATGTTGCGTGATTTGGCAAGAGCCGTCCGCATCGTCATCGCGCCTTCATAACTGCCATTCCAGTTTTTAATCGGCGTGCCATCTGAATATTGATATGGTTCATCAACAAGCTGATGGGCTGTCGACCATTTTAAATATTCAATGGCTGGACCGTAATCTAAAATTGGTTTAATGGTTGAACCAGGCTGCCCAACTGGCTGAATCGCGTAGTTGAAGCCGAATGTAACGTTCTCTGGATCGCGTCCGCCGCCAAGTGCACGGATTTCGCCAGTTTTTGTATCAATTAAAGCAATGGCTGATTGTAAATCCTTTTTCTTTGTAAATAACTCATTAGAATTAAGCAAGTCTTCTACATAATCTTGGGCATTTGGATCGAGCGTCGTGTAAATTTTTAATCCATCTTCATATACGTTCACGTTCGCTTGATCTGTTACTTCTCTAATCACTTCGTCGATAAACGAATCATATGGAAGCGAGGCCGTGCCGCTGTTCTTTTTCCGATCGACGAGCATGGAGGAAATCGGCACTTTCTTCGCTTTTTCCGCTTCTTCTTTTGTAATAAATCCATGCTTGGCCATAAGCGATAACACGACGTCGCGCCGCTTTTTCGCCGCTTCTGGATGTTCGTACGGATTATAGTTGTTTGGGCTTTGCGGCAAGCCTGCGAGCAGGGCCGCTTCAGGGAGCGTTAAGTCTTTCAAATTGGTTTTGCCAAAATAAAATTCTGCCGCTTTAGCCACCCCATAAATACTGTTCGAATAATAAATTTTGTTCAAATACATCTCTAAAATTTCGTGTTTAGAATATTTTTGTTCAAGGCGAAGGGCCAGCCACAGCTCTTGTGATTTGCGTTTGAGCGTTTTTTCGGGTGAAAGGAAGGAGAGTTTAACCACTTGTTGAGTGATGGTGCTTCCTCCCTCCGCTCCAAACCCTTCTTTCACATTCGCCAGCACCGCGCCGCCAAGCCGGATAAAATCGACGCCGTGATGCTGATAGAACCGGGCATCCTCTGTTGCCAGCACCGCGTTTTCCAAGACTTTCGGAATGTCAGAATAGGAAACGTATGTTCGTTTTTGGCCATTCGCGCTGAGCTCAGCGATTTTATGACCATTCATATCGTAGACAGTCGATGATAAAGGGTCTTTAATTTTGGCCTCATCAAGCGGCGGTGTGCCCTTGACGAAATAGGCAAATGTCGCAATCCCTCCGACTAATCCGATTATGATTAACAACATAAGCGAGAGTGCGATTGTTTTCAATAACGAGTTGGCTTTTCGCTTTTTTTTCTTCTTTTGCTTTGGTTGTTTTGCTGCTTGCTTCCGTTCTGCACGAGAACGATATTCACCAGACATAAGCAAATCCTACCTTTCTAATCATTGTAAGAAATTGATTTGATTTCTTACTTAAAAGTAGATGTTTTCTACTACTCTAATATAATCAATTCGAGGTTGATAGCCAAGTGAAATGTGATGGCCATACTGTTCAATTTCTTGTTTGGTTAGCGATTTCCTACCGCCAGATTGCTGTCTTTCCCAAAAGGAAAGCAAATGCGAAGCATCCAGCAGGTACACTTCCCCCAAGGAAGCGAAACGCAAAATAACGAAGCAAATGGCTCCATGCTGAAGCACCTGCCTCATGTGCTGAATTTGATGCTCGTGAAAATTTTTTAAAGGGAAAGAGGTTGTATTTCTCGTTTCCTTTGCCTCAAAATCAATATATTTACCGCGATAAACACCGTTATAGTCCGTTGTTGATGCTTGTTTAAAATAGGCCTCTTTAATGATAGCAGCGCTGCGCTTTGGATAGTCAACACGGACAATTTGAATCGGTGTCGGCTTTTTATGAATGATGGCAATGCCATGCTCGCGGTAATACTCATTGGTGGAATTTAAATCCTCTTCTAACGTCATCCCGCGGTTTCCATAATTTTGATGAAGGGGTTGAACGGCTTCTTCTGTTTCCTTCACTTTATATTGTCTGCCACCGGGATATTTGAACATATTCTCCTCATCTCCTTTGAATGTTTTTTATTATACCATAGGAGAGCTGGAATAGGGGGAATAAAGAAAATGTCGAAATTGCACGAAGAAATAAAAAAGACGACTTTCTTTGCCGAAACGCTTCTAGTTTTGTCAAGTGTGAAGGGAGCACGCAGAAAACGGCGAATGTTTAAAAGCAAACGGGTAAGGGGGAGGATTCGCATATGCGGTGGGTGAGAAAAGAGGAAGTGGAAAAACAACTGGAAGAAATTTTGGAGTTGATGCAGCAAATTGATCAAAAAATGGATGAAATGATGGATGATCTCGTGAAAGAACAGCAGCGAAATCAGCAGTCGCAAATCAACGAGTTAGCTGCGCAGCTTGACCATGTAGAGAAGCAGCTGGATCACGAGGCTGAGAAGAAAGTGTTTGTCGCATCGAAGCTTCATTTTGTATAATGGTTTTCAAAAGGAGAGAAATGCGACATGTATGAACAGCTTAGACGTTTGACAAACGAGTTGCTCAAATATAATGATGAAATTTTACAAATAGCTGAAAAAGCCGTTAATAGCCATGAACAGCCTGATTTTTTCCAGCAGGTAAAGCCGTTTGCTGATGCTGTCAGTCAAACGGTAGAGAAATGGAGGCAGGAGGCGCTCGCTTGGATCCGCACAGAGCGGCCGCAGCATGTTCATTCGCAGCAAATCGAAGCAACAAGCGAAAATATCGAAAAAATTGTAGTCGAGGCGTTTTATCCTGCGGTCAAGCTTCGACGCTTGAAGCAATTTCATCAATCCATTGACTATACTCTTACTCTTGTCAGCGAACGATTGGAAATGAGATCAAATCAATAAAAGGCTATCCATCTGTTAAGGGATAGCCTTATTTATATTTGAGATGAAAGGAAAAGCCTGACCTCCTTTGTATTTGGGGGCATTTTTTCGTATATATCCGCTGTTTGCTTGAAAGGAGGGAGGCTGATCAGCATAGATTAGATGTTGAGTGTTCACTTTTTTTTCAAAAAAATAGGCCTGCTTTTTTCTGGCCTTCCTTTGCAAAGCCAGAAAGAAAAGCGGGCGCTTCAACATGCTTATCCATGGAACCCATCATTCAGTTTTCTAAGTAGAACATCTACAGAAAGCGGAATTAGTTCACTCGGCTTATGTTCAAGTTATACAGCTTAACCGATAACCGCGAACAGTGGATGTTTCGACCGGGTCGGATGAAATCATGAAAAAGCAGCGAGCCCGTCCTGTCTTCATGAATGATCCATCGGTTATTCAGGCTTATGAGCGCCTGCTAGCTCCAGCTGTCGGGTGAGATCGCGATATTCAGAAATCGTAAGCTCCCCGCGCAGGTATACTTGACGGGCAAAATCAAGCAGCTCGTTGATGCTGGCCGGTTCATAGTTTCTTTTCGCTATAAATTTCCCCTTTAATTCTGTCGTATTCATGATCGATGCCCCCTTTATCCATCTCATCTTTTTGTTCATCTTATCATAAAAAATAATGGTTGATGTAAATTCGAAAAATTGAAACTTCCGACAACATATGACAATTCGTAAGGATGAAAATAGCCCGTTGCTGAACTTTTCCGTTCGCGCACATGGATAAATGAAGGATTTTCAGGATGGATGATGTACGGCGCCATTTTCACTTTTCGCCCATTCTATACATATAATGGTGTCAGCCTATAGAAATGTACTTAGCTTTTTTACAGGTGGAACTTTAGATGAAGTGCGTGTGGCTTTTCGGCGGCGGATGAATCGAATAACGGACTGCGTCATCGATCCATGAATTTTTGTCGTCTTGCCTTCGACCGTTGATTTTCAAGTTGCACGTATATCGAAAAGTGGGGGAGGATGTTATGTATCAATATCCGTATCGTGTTCCGCTTCCGCCGTCATCTCCGCAGTGGCCTTATCCAACAGGGGGATGGCATATGCCCTATTCTCAAGCGTTTTCGCATTGGCCAATCCATCAAGGATACCCAGTGGGAAATTCTATGAATCAGCAGCCTTATTTTATGCACGGCACTAATCCGCCTTATCCAGTAGGAAAAAACGCGGGAGCTCCGTATCCTGTGCCATACGCACCATCTGGTCCGGTGCTAAAGCCGCCTGCTTCAGGCCTTCCGTCGATTATGTCCCAATTTAAAAATTCCGATGGCACATACGATATCAATAAAATGATGAATACAATGGGACAAATGATTCAGACCGTCAATCAAATCGGTGGAGTGCTGAAAGGATTGGTCGGGGCATTTAAAGCATAATAAACGCCATCCTCCTATATGTGTGAGGATGGCCGATGTTTAGCGATTCATCGTCTGTTTTTACTATGAAGATGATATGAGCAAGAATCGTCTCATGAAAGCTTTTGGCGGAGTCCCTTTATAATGAAGAACGCCATTTTCTTAACCTTTCTCCAATGGAGAGACAAGACCCCTGATAGGATGCGGTGTTTCCTTATCGAAAACCATAAGGAAACGGCTCCGCATAAAGGCTTATTTTGGATCGCATGCTTCTTTCGGCTAAAGTAGCTGCTCGTATACTTCATTGAGCTGGTGAGCGCGCTTCATGTCTTGTTCGTTCATCGCATAATGAATTTCATGCGGCAAAATATGGTTTAAAAAAGCGGCTTCTTTTTGCGATAAATGACGGACAAACTCTTCTTCGTTCGCGTAAGGCTTTTCCAGCAGTTTATGATAAATGTGACTTGGAATATCATTATGGTAGTCCAGATAATTGGATAGCGCTTCCCGCAGATAAGCTAAGGTGGTTTCCATCTTCTTCATCTCCTTATCGTAAAAATTTTGGGGATTCCGCTGTTGACAGCAATGGGATATGATCAAGAACGGCGCTTCTCTCCTTTTTTCATAGAAAGTCCTTTCATTCATAGAGTCCGTCAGAACGCTAAAAAGTATGTATGGGCGCACACAAGTGTTGATGATTCCTTATTTTACATGAGCTTCTCCCACCTCCACTTCACATAGGGGTGGGAGACTTCTCGGTCGATGTGTTTAAAAAGGTGCTTTTTCTGCACCTTTTAGTTGATATCAATATATTTTTTCTTTTGTGGCAGGCGAATGACCAACTCTCCGTTTTCAAAGGAGGCTTGAATCTCTTTTTCGGTCACAGGATAAGGAAGCGGGATAGAACGGGTAGTCTGGTGGTGCATGCGTCGTTTTTTGTAAATCTGCTTTTGTTCGTCTGTTGTCTCCAGTGTTTCATCACTATAGACGGTAAGCTGCAATACCTTTTCATGGAATTCTAATTGAATTTGCTGGCGGTTGACATTTGGGAGATAGGCGGTAATCACATATTCCGCAGCTGTTTCATGGATGTCGATTGGAATATAAGAGCGGGAGAAGGTTTCATGGAAGTATTCATCTAGTGTTTCAAACATTTTTCTGATCGGCTTTTCATCAAAAAATTGATCCACCATTTCACGGAGGCGTTGGAACGGTTCGTCGTCTCGTTTTTTTCGCATAGGTGGTTGAAAATGCTCGTTCATCATGTAGCTCTCCTTTCGCGTTAAAATTCTCTTCTTTAAGTGTATTCTCGTTTCGCCAAAAAGGTCACTCCCCATTTTTTTAATGAAATTTCATTTGTTTTTAAGATTGATCCTTTATGATGGAAATGGATGATGAAAAATGCTAATAAAGCCGGAATAAGAGCAGCATTTCTTGAAATGAATCCACACATGAATCGAATGCTCATCCTTTTAACACAACGAACCCGGCATCATGAAGGAGGAGAGCATGTGAGAATGCTGATTACGCTTTTTTTCTCAGGAACGGCTTTATCGTTGCTTATGTATCAGCTTGTTGAAATCGTTCAAGCGTTTATGGATTTGTTAGATCACCACTCTTGATAAAAAGACGACAGAATATCACTTGAAGATTGAACGAGCCGGTTTTGGATAAGGGAGAGGTGCCTTCATTACATGAATGTAAAAAGCTTTATATAAAGATCCGCAGGTTGTGCAAAACTAAGCTCAGCTACATCATCGTTGCTGACCGTTTGAAGCGGTTGGCATTTCTTTTTGATATGATATATATGAAGCAACTCGTGGTGTCAGGTCTAATCGACTCACTGGCTGTCTTTGGGCTGTCATCATGATGGTGAATGAACGGCATCTGTCAATATTCACGTTCGGGCGGCCATTGAAAGCGGCTCATCGCCTGCTCACATAGCGGAGAAATATGGAGGGAGCAAGTTCAATCATCTATAATCGTTGCATGTGATGCTCAGCTAGCATCACGGATATCAATGCCATTTTTTAATGGAGTGAATCACCGCTGGAAAATCCATGCGGCGGCCGGAGACAAGTTGTAGATTTTTAGTTAGGCCAATGCTTAGCAAAGATCCAGCCACCGCCGCTTCTAGGCTCTTGACTGAGGCCTTGATCAAATAGAATGCGTTGATAGTAGGAGGGAGCAAAAAATGAACAAGCGGATTTTAATTATTGAAGATGAAACCAACCTGGCTCGTTTTATTGAACTAGACTTGCTCCATGAAGGATATGAAGTATGTGTATGTAATGATGGAAGGAAAGGCCTTGATCTTGCTTTATCGGAAGAGTGGGGGCTTATTTTGCTCGATTTGATGCTGCCGAGCCTCAATGGGATGGAAGTATGCCGGCGTTTAAGAGCGGTTAAGCAAACCCCAGTGATTATGATTACCGCAAGAGACAGTGTATTCGATCGCGTGATGGGGTTAGATAACGGTGCTGATGATTATATTGTCAAGCCATTTGCGATCGAGGAATTGCTTGCCCGTATTCGGGCGCTGTTCCGCCGCATTCAGCCTGCTTCTGAGCAGGAGTGCTTAGCATTTAAGGATCTGCTTGTTGATGTCAAAGCGCGCATCGTGAAAAAAGAAGGGCAAATCATCGACTTGACAAAAAGGGAATATGATTTACTTGTTACCTTTTTACAAAATATTGATATTGTCTTGACACGGGATATGCTTCTTGACAAAGTGTGGGGATTTGATACGGAGGTCGAAACGAACGTGGTCGATGTGTATGTTCGTTATTTGCGTCATAAACTGGATGAAAAAGATAAGGAGCGCTATATTCAAACGGTACGAGGTTCTGGATATGTGATGCGGTCATGAAACCTTTTCGTCTTGGAAACGTCTCATTAAAATGGAAGCTCACTTTTCTTTCAGGGTCCGTGATTTTTGTTATGTACTTTTTATTTACATGCCTGCAATATGAAGTTGTGAAGCAGTGGCTCCTGAATGAAGAAGAAAAAACAATGAAAAAAACAATTGAAGAAATTGAAACTTATTACGAGGAAAAACGTAATATATCTCGAGAGAGCATTCGTGAAGGTCAGCCGTTGCTTGAAAAGTTGAACGAAAAATATCAGGTGATTCGCATTCTTGATGACAAAGGAAATGTGATGGTGTCCGTTTCTAATCATGCATCTGTTTCGTTGCTTCCTGCAGCGCAACCGAAACGATTAGAGATTGAATATCATTTGGTAAATGATGAACGCTCCATTGTGCTGCGCAAGCCGTTTCATTTCGGAACGGCGAGCGGGACCATTGAAATTATTCGTCATCTGGTCAAAGTCCAGCATATGACGAATATGCTGTTCATCATGATGACATGCATCGGCATTATTGCCATGGTCATGAGCGCATTGATTGGAATGTTCATTGCCCAGCATTTTGTCGGACGTCTGCAATCGGTAACGAAAACGATGATGGACATCAAAAATAAGGGATTTGAGCAGCGGATGGATGTCCCTGCCTCAAACGACGAGATGACCCAATTAATGATCATGTTTAATAAAATGATGGATGAGATTCAGGATTCGTTTGAACAGCAAAAGCAATTTGTTGAAGATGCTTCCCATGAATTGCGCACCCCTATCGCCATTTTGGAAGGGCATCTTTCCTTATTAAATCGCTGGGGGAAAAATAATCGCGACATTTTAGAGGAATCGCTGCAAGCAGCATCCCAAGAAGTCGTGCGTTTGAAAAAGCTTGTGCTTGAGCTATTAGATTTATCAAAGGCGGAAGCGATTGCTGTTCCTCTTGATCTTCAGCCGATTTCGCCGAGCGAGGCGGCGGAGCAAGTTGTGAAAAACTTTCGTGTTCTTCATCCAAGTTTTCATTTTATCATTGATAACGAGCTTGAGGAAACGGTTCATGTTCGAATGGCCAAGCATCATTTAGAACAACTGTTACTCATTTTAATGGATAACGCAGTAAAATATTCACAACAAAATAAGAAAATTATGGTTTGTTTAAAAGAAGAAGGAAAATATGTATCGATTTCGGTTGTAGATAAAGGAATTGGAATTCCGCGTGACGAATTAGAAAAGGTGTTTTTGCGTTTCTATCGTGTCGATAAGGTAAGAAGCCGCGAGAAAGGCGGAGCAGGGCTTGGCCTCGCGATCGCAAAGGAAATTGTGGATAAATATAGCGGACAGATTTCGATTCAAAGCGAGGTGGGCGCAGGAACAACAGTGGAACTGTTTATTCCTAAAGCTGTTTTATGAAAAATGACAGAGCGAGGAAGAAAGGTGAGAAGAGAATGGAAGACCACTTGCATGGAGGAATCAATCACCAAAAGAAAGCCATTCAACATGTGATTGAAAAGTTTCAAAAGCGAGGCATTAAAATAAGTGCCTGCAAACCAAGAACGATGCTTTCGCTATCCTGCCTAACGATCATGGAGCCGGCAAAAAGCCACGAATCATAAAGAAAGCAGAAGAGAGGGATGATTTTGAATATCGACCAGCAAAAGATCATTCCTGCCATGAAAACAATGAAGGATTTTGATCGCTTTTTAAGCAGCCCATATCGGTATGGGGTGTTGCTGGAATTGCATATTTCGCAGTTGAAAAGCGTGTTTCGTTATGCGTGCCAGCATGAAAAAAGCTTAATGATTCATGCTGATTTAATTCAAGGGCTAAGCCATGACGAGTATGCGGCTGAATATTTGTGCCAAGAATTTAAGCCGTACGGATTGATTTCAACAAGGGGAAGCGTGATTATGAAGGCAAGACAAAAAAAGGTGCTGGCTATCCAACGCATTTTTCTGCTTGATTCTCACGCTTTGGAAAAAAGCTATCAGCTCATTGAAAAAACGAAGCCGGATTTTATCGAGGTGATGCCTGGGGCTATGCCTCATATCATTCGCGAGGTGAAAGAGCGGACAGGCATTCCGATTTTTGCCGGGGGGCTGGTACGCACGATAGAGGATGTCGAACGTGCATTGAATGCAGGGGCATCAGCGATTACAACTTCCAATCAAGAACTGTTGGAATATTATAAAAAATATAGTGAAATTCAATAGACAGACCGGGTTTGTTTAAAAATAACGTGAATAAGGCGCCAGGAGATTAGGAGAGACCGCGCATGCATGATAAGCAGAACGCTTGTCGTGTTTGGTGTGGTCTCTTTTGTTTTTTACACAAGGAAAGGGGATGTAGCGCCTGTGTTCGAGTATCCAACGCGATAAAGATGTGAAAAAGAAGAGAGGAGCGAAATATGATGTAATGAGTAATCAACGGAAGATCTCTTGCTCACAAGGGGACAGATGTTGACGCATCCGGTTTATTTATAATGTATAGCATTGCGTACCATTCCTATAGCACAACGGGTGCGTTCATTTTGGTTTGCACATTTTTTCGAATATATCATACGGGGGAGGAAAGCGGATGGCCATTTCATTTGATCCTGCGACAAGCCAGTTTCATTTGCAAACAAGCAAGGCAAGCTATGTCATGCAAATTGTTAAATCAGGCTACCTAGCTCATTTATATTGGGGAAAGCGGATTCGCAAAGCTTCTCTCTCAAGAAAGCTGCGGTTTCGGGGACGCGCCTTTTCTCCTAATCCTTTGCCGAACGATCGGTCGTTTTCTTTAGACACGCTGCCGCAAGAATATCCGGCATACGGCAATACCGATTTCCGCACTCCAGCCTATCAAGTGCAGCTTGAAAACGGATCGACGATTTCTGATTTGCGCTATCACATGCATCGAATTTATAAAGGAAAACCAACGATCAAAGGATTACCAGCAACATATGTAGAGAGCGAGGAGGAAGCAGAGACGCTTGAAATCGTCTTGGAGGATCGGCAAACGGGATTGCGAGCGATTTTATTATACACCGCATACGAGGAATTCGGCGCTATCACTCGTTCGGTTCGTTTGGAAAATCAAGGGACAGAGCGGATTAAACTATTACGGGCATTAAGCATGAATGTCGACTTTCACGACGCGGATTATGAGTGGATCCATTTGTCGGGAGCTTGGGCGAGGGAACGGTCAGTGGTTCGAAGCAAACTGAGGGAGGGAATCCAATCGGTTGAGAGCCGTCGAGGAGCAAGCAGCCATCAGCATCATCCGTTTATCGCTTTATTGCGGGAAGCTGCGACTGAAGATCGGGGAGAAGTGTATGGGCTGAGCTTTGTATATAGCGGAAATTTTCTTGCCCAAATAGAGGTTGACCAGTTTCGTACCGCCCGTGTCGCGATGGGCATCAATCCGTTCGATTTTGCCTGGCTATTGGAGCCGGGCGAATCGTTCCAAACGCCGGAAGTCGTCATGGTCTACTCTGATCAAGGACTGAACGGGATGTCGCAAACGTTCCACGAATTATATCGTGCCCGGCTTGCTCGCGGCGCGTTCCGAGACCGCGAACGTCCGATTTTGATCAATAGCTGGGAAGCTACGCACTTTGATTTTAATGAAGAAAGGATCATCCACATTGCAAAAACGGCTGCGGAGCTTGGCATTGAGTTGTTTGTGCTCGATGATGGCTGGTTTGGACATCGCGATAATGATAAAAGCTCATTAGGGGATTGGATCGTTGATAAACGCAAGCTTCCAAATGGATTAGAGGGACTGGCGAAGCAAATCCATCGAATGGGGCTGAGATTTGGAATATGGATAGAACCGGAAATGGTTTCCGCTGATAGCGACCTGTATCGGAAGCATCCTGACTGGTGTCTGCATGTTCCGAATCGGCCTCGTTCGGAAGGAAGAAATCAGCTTGTTCTCGATTATGCCCGCAAGGAAGTATGTGATTATATGATTGAAGCGATCACAAATGTGCTTGCCAACGCTCCTATTTCGTATGTAAAGTGGGATATGAACCGACATATGACAGAAATTGGATCTCCTTCCTTGCCTCCGGAGCGACAGCGGGAAACAGCGCACCGATATATGCTCGGTCTATATCGAGTAATGGAAGAAATCATATCGCGATTTCCACAGATTTTGTTTGAAAGCTGTTCAGGAGGAGGGGGGCGCTTTGATCCGGGGATGCTTTATTACATGCCGCAAGCATGGACCAGTGACAATACAGATGCGGTTTCCCGCTTAGCCATTCAATACGGAACGAGTTTTGTGTATCCGGTTATATCGATGGGAGCGCACGTATCAGCCGTTCCGAATCGCCAAGTCCATCGAATCACCTCTTTGGATATGCGCGGCCATGTAGCGATGTCAGGAAATTTTGGCTATGAGCTCGATGTCACAAAATTGAGCGGCAAAGAGCGGGAGCAAGTGAAAGAACAAATCGTTTTTTACAAGCAAATTCGCCGTCTTGTCCAGTTCGGCACCTTTTACCGCATATTGAGCCCATTTTCAGGAAATGAAACCGCTTGGATGTTCGTATCTGAAGATCAAACGGAAGCGTTCGTTGCTTACTTTAGGGTGCTAGCAGAAGCCAATCCGCCGCTCGCTTTTATTCGTCTGAAAGGGCTTGATCCACATAAAAATTACCGCATCACGGATAGCGGCGAAACATACGGAGGGGATGAGTTAATGTATGCTGGACTGAATGTGCCGGAACGATCGGGAGATTTTGTAAGTGTCATATGGCTGTTAAAAGCAAATCAAATAGAATCCACTGTCTAGTCGGGTTAGACAGCGGATTCTATTTGATGAATCTTTTCCAAAATTCTTCGTTTTCGATACAGCATTTTTCCTGTTTCTGCAATATCTTCGATAAACATTTTGTTAAACATGGATCCAAAAATAATTCCAACGATCGGAACGATCTGAAATAGTTTTTTCCATCCATATTGATCACGGAAGGTCATTAATACCTCGCGCCATCCTTGCAGCTGTGAAAAGACTTGCTGATGATCATTGGAAAATGAGGACAGCTGATCAATAATCGCTTTTTTGCCAACGATATCGGCTGAAGTGAATTGCAGGCACTTGACAATGAAAATGCGTTCCTTTTTTTCTTTTGGATCATATCCATACGTGATCGCAATTTCCTGTAAGGTTTTTAAAGCAAGCCCAAGAAGAACAGGGATATCAATAGCCAGTGTAAAAACGCCCCCGATCCCGGTTGTTGCTCCTTGATATTGTGCAAAAGCGATTCGTGATTCAATGAACTCATCGCAAACGCGATCCATTTTTTCAAGCGGCAGATGAGATACTTCCTCAATCGATGACGCGGGAAATCTTTCAAGAACTTTTTCATTTTGCACAAGGTATTGCCCGCCTGTTTGGATATAGCTTCCAAGCTCATCTAAGAGCTGGCCCAGCTTTTTATGGATGATGGCTGGCGTGACCTTGTCCAACAGCTTAAATGGCAGGCGGCCTAGCTTTTCCCAAAACCATAAATCTTTTTGGTCTTTTTCCCATTGTTCGATTTTATGTAGTTCTCTTTCAAGATCAAATTTATTTTCCATGAATGAGCCCCCTTTATTCATAAGGTGGATATGTTTATGATTTGTTATACGTTCAAAGCGAAAAAATGTTTCAAAGCGCAAAATTTATCATTGTGATTAAGTAAAAACGATAGTAAAATTTTCAGTAAACATTAATATATATTTTACTGAAGGTTCTATTTGATAGATACAATTAATACATCAACATTTGTTCTAAAGCGAGTAGATCATGATCCGATTTCGCTCAACTGTGGGGCTAAAGATTCGATTCGTTCTAGCAATAAAGATGGGAATAAAGCTAACCGGCAGGAGGCATGTAAATGATGAAAGAGTTAATGGATGATTTTGTTTCTTTATTTGGTAAGGGCAAAGGAGATATTCGCATGTTTTTTGCGCCGGGACGCGTCAATTTGATCGGTGAGCATACGGATTATAACGGCGGACATGTCCTGCCGTGTGCATTACATATCGGGACATATGCGCTTGCCCGAAAAAACGGCAGTCCATGGATTCGCCTGTTTTCGAAAAATTTTTCCGAACATGGAGTAGTGACTGTTTCGCTTGATGATTTAGCTTATCATCGAGAACATGGATGGGCGAATTATCCAAAAGGAATGATCGCCACCATGCAGCAAGCATGCTCAATAGACACCGGATTTGACGTTCTTTATTATGGAAATATTCCAAATGGAGCTGGTTTATCCTCTTCCGCTTCGATTGAACTGGCCACAGCTGTCCTGATCAATACGCTATTTGCTGGAAACATCGATATGCTTGAGCTTGTCAAATGGAGCCAACAGGTAGAAAATCAATATATCGGCGTGAATTGTGGCATCATGGATCCGTTCGCTATTGGAATGGCGAAGTTTAACCATGCGCTTCTATTAAACTGCCAAACACTAGCGTATCGCTATTTGCCATTAAGCTTTCAGGATTGTTCGATTGTGATCGCCAACACAAACAAACAACGGGGATTGGCTGATTCAGCGTATAATGAGCGGCGAGCGGCGTGTGAAGCCGCGCTTGCAAAGCTGCAGAAGGAGATCGACGTTCATTCCCTTGGAGAGATGACAAGCGAGCAGTTTGAGCGGTATAAGCATCTTCTTTCTCCTAGCGAACAAAAACGAGTTCGCCATGCCGTTACCGAAAACGAGCGAACGATGGAGGCGGCGGAGGCGTTAGAACGAGGCGATCTAGCGCGCTTTGGCGAACTGATGCGGCAATCGCATGTCTCATTGCGTGACGATTATGAAGTGACATGTATAGAACTTGATACTCTTGTAGAAACAGCGTGGAAGCACGAAGGAACCATTGGCGCTCGCATGACGGGAGCCGGTTTTGGCGGCTGTACAGTGAATATTGTGAAAGACCAGTATATCGCTTCGTTCATTGAACGGGTCGGATGTGAATATAAGCAAAAAATTGGCTATGAAGCGAGCTTTTATGTGGCAAAAATCGGCGGCGGGGCGAGAGAAATAAAAGAAGAAAAGGAGATGGTATAATGATTCTTGTTTGCGGAGGAGCTGGCTATATTGGGAGCCATGCGGTGTATCGGTTCATTGAAAAAGGCGAAAAAGTCGTAGTCGTGGACAATTTGCAAACGGGACATCGTGAAGCGGTCCATCCAGAAGCGATCTTTTGTCATGGAGACATTCGTGACCGCCGTTTCTTGCGGCATGTGTTTAGCAGCTATGAGATTGATACGGTCATTCATTTCGCGGCTCATTCTCTTGTGGGCGAAAGCATGCAGGAGCCGCTAAAGTATTATGATAACAATGTGTATGGGACGCAAGTGCTGCTAGAGACGATGAATGAGTTTGATGTCAAACGCATCGTCTTTTCGTCGACGGCTGCCGTATATGGGGAACCGACGCAAATACCGATCTCTGAAACCAACCCAACAGTGCCGGAAAGCGCATATGGCGAAACGAAGCTAGCGATGGAAAAAATGATGAAATGGGCCGACAAGGCTTACGGTATCCGTTATATTTCGCTGCGGTATTTTAATGTGGCTGGGGCATATGGCGCTTATTTAGGAGAGGATCATCATCCAGAAACGCATTTAATTCCGCTTATATTAAAAGTGGCGTTAGGACAGCGAAGCGAGATACAAATTTTTGGCGAAGACTACGACACGCATGATGGAACATGCATCCGTGACTACATCCATGTTCTTGACTTAGTCGATGCTCACCTATTAGCAGTAGAAAAATTGAGAAACGGTGGCACAAGCGACGTGTTCAACCTCGGAAATGGAAGCGGATTTTCTGTGAAGGAAGTGATTGAAGCCGCTCGCCGCGTGACGGGCCGCGACATTCCAGCGCTTGTAGCGCCAAGACGCGCCGGCGATCCAGCGAGATTGGTCGCTTCTGCGGAAAAAGCGAAGCGGGAGCTTGGATGGACGCCAACGTATACGAGCATTGACGACATCGTCGCTTCTGCCTGGGAGTGGCACCAAGCGAACCCGAACGGATATCGAGGTGCGTGAACGTGAATATTTACGAAGCGATTGAACAGCTTGTTCAGTACGGGGTTGCCAAAGGGCTGCTAGAGCGGGAGGATGTCATTTACGTACGCAATCGGCTGCTTGCCACACTTGGGCTAGAAGAGTGGCACCCCTCTGAAGAGCTTCCGCCGCTTCCGTCCTCCCCGTCCCCGATTTTAGCAGCGATTCTCGATTGGGCATACGAGCAAGGGCGATTGCAAACCAACACGGTAACGGAGCGGGATATATGGGAAGCGAAGCTGATGAATTGTCTCATGCCGCGACCGTCAGAAGTCATTCGCGAGTTTTTGGCCAAATATCGAAACAGCCCGATGGAGGCGACCGGCTGGTTTTATTCGTTGAGCTGCGCTTCTAACTATATTCAAATGGATCGGATTGCAAAAAATCGTCAGTGGAAGGTGAAAACGGAGTACGGGGATATTGATATTACCATTAATTTATCAAAACCGGAAAAAGATCCAAAGGATATTGCTCAATTAAAAGCGAAGCCGCCTTCGTCGTACCCGAAATGTGTGCTCTGTGCGGAAAATGAAGGATATGCGGGAACTTGGCATCATCCGGCACGCGCCAATCATCGCATGATTCCGCTTTCGCTATTAGATGAACAGTGGTATTTTCAATATTCTCCTTATGTATACTACAACGAGCATTGCATCGTTCTTAGCGCTAAACATGTACCGATGAAAATGGAACGAAAGACATTTGCCCGCTTGCTCGATTTTATCGAACAATTTCCGCATTACTTCATCGGATCGAATGCTGATTTGCCAATTGTCGGCGGCTCCATTTTAGCGCATGACCATTTTCAAGGTGGGCGTTATGGATTCGCCATGGAGAAAGCGGCCATCGAGGAATCGATCCAGCTGCCATCTTATCCGTCATTAACCGTCGGCATGGTTCACTGGCCGATGTCAGTCATCCGTTTGCGCGGCCAAAAATCCGAGGTGCTCAATGCGGCCGATCTGATTTACCAAACATGGCAAACCTATAGCGATGAAAGCGTCGGGATTCTCCATGAAACCGGCGGCACACCGCACAACACCGTGACGCCGATTGCGCGCCGGCGTGGCGATTTATTTGAGATGGATATCGTCTTGCGCAACAATCGGACATCTGAAGAGCATCCGTACGGCATTTTCCACCCGCACGAAGAGTTGCATCATATTAAAAAGGAAAATATTGGACTGATTGAAGTAATGGGGCTTGCGGTTCTTCCGGGACGGCTCGCGGCCGAATTGGATGCGCTCAAGCAGTGCCTTGTGCGCGATACTCCAACGGAACATTGGGCTGCGCCGCTGCGGAAGCACGCCGATTGGGTCGAACAGATGCGCCATCGATACAACCGTTTCAGCGAGGAAAATGTGGAAGAGATGTTGCGCTATGAAGTCGGACAACGCTTTATTGTCGTGCTTGAACATGCGGGCGTGTTTAAACGGACGGAAGAAGGAAAGCGGGCGTTCCGGATGTTTTTGCGGAGGGTAGCAGAACAGGCGCATGTGGAAAGGAAGTGACATGTTTCATCCATGGCGACATTAAAAGAAATCGCAGAAAAAGCGGGAGTGTCGGTAGCGACCGTATCACGCGTATTAAATTATGATCCAACGCTCTCTGTGTCAGAAGAAACGAGAAAGCGAATTTTTGAAATCGCACAAGAGCTAAATTATAAAACGATGCGTGAGCGCAGCCAACAAACGGCGAAAGAACGGTTGCGATTCGGCCTTGTCCATTGGTACTCTGAAGCTCAGGAATTAGGTGATCCTTATTATATGGCGATTCGCTTAGGGGTGGAAAAAGAATGTTTTCATCGCCAAATTGAACTTGTGAAATTGTTTAAGCAGGACGGTTCCTATGAGTCCGAATGGCTCTCAGGGCTCGATGGCATCATCGCGATCGGAAAATTCGGCCCAAAAGATATTGAGGTGTTTTCATCAAGCGCGGAACAAATAGTGTTTGTCGATTTTGCGCCTGATGAAAAGCGGTTTGATTCCGTTGTCGCCGATTTTCGCCAATCGATGATTGGCGTGCTCGATTACCTTCTCTCTCTTGGTCATAAACGTATTGGCTACATCGGCGGCCGGGAGTATATCGATGGAAAGACACCGATTAACGATGAACGGGAAGCGACGTTTTATGAATATTTATATGTAAAAGGAATCTATCGTCCGGATTATGTATTCACTGGACGCTTTACGGCGGAAGATGGATACATGCTGATGAAACAAGCGCTAGAGAGAAATGATCACCCGACTGCTTTTTTCATTGCTAGCGACTCGATGGCGATCGGCGCCTTGCGAGCATTGCATGAGGCGGGTGTTCGTGTTCCAGAAGAGATGTCAATAGTCGGCTTTAATGACATTCCCACATCAGCGTTTGTTCAGCCACCGCTGACAACCGTTAAAGTGCATACGGAGTTTATGGGGGAAACCGCTGTTGAACTGTTGGTTGAAAGGCTTTCCACCAAGCGGCATTTGTCAAAAAAAGTCGTCATCCCTACAGCCTTAGTTGTCCGTGAAAGTAGCGATGTTTGTATAAAAAAGGATTAATTTTATGTATATGGAAAAACAGGGTGTTCTTGATGCAGAACACCCTGTTCTTATAGACAAGCGGTTCAATGAAATTGAATATCGATTGATTTTCGTTGCTGATTATTTGTTTTCGGAACATGGATATTGAGAACGCCGTTTTTATAGGTTGCCCGAATTTGTTCAGCATCTGCGTCAGAAGGAAGCGGAATAGAACGGTGGAAGCGGCCGAAAAAACGCTCGCGCCGATGCATTTGTTCTTCCTTGACGGATTCGTCTCGTTGAATGGTTCCACTGATGTGGAGAGTTTGCTGATGAACATCGATATGAACATCTTCCTTTCGTTCGAGCCCTGGAAGATCACAGGAAATCATATATTCCTTATCGTTTTCATGCATATCAACGCGCGGCATCATTGCTTCGCTATCAGGAAATAATGATGAAAAATCACGAGTGAATAAACGATTGAAATCGCGCCGCATCGTTTCGAAATGGCGAAATGGATCATAAGGCACTAACGGCATTAGTAATTCCTCCTTTTTTCTTCATGTCGACATATAGTATTTTTCTCTGCTTATTTTTTATACGATGTGATCATTCATCCAGCTGCATTTCTAGAAGCGACATATGATAGAAAAGAAAGGAGGATGAAATAGATGGAAAATAAATGGAGATGGACGTCCTTTAGCTTGATCTATCTTGCACTTTACTATTGCTGTCTTTTTTTCATTCGCCATCCCATTGTTCACGCCTTGGTTGCTCTATGTGGCACATCTGTCGTTTTGATATGGATCTGGCTAGCGTATTGCGGCCGAAACAGCGGCTATTTTGGTTGCTGCTGTTGGCCAGTCTGTCGACTTATTGGATTCGTGAAAGTATTTTGTTGTATGAAACGGCTGCTACACAGACGGAATGGTTTCTATGGCAAGCTAATGGATTGGATGAAATTTCTATCATTTTGTATTTTATCGCGCTTCTATCTTTGGCGGCGGCGAACGAAACTAGAGTGCATTTATTTCAGCAACTGCTCGATGTGTTGATTATCGTTTCCGTTGGGGCGTTAGTAGACTCGATTGGTTTGAATCGGCTATTCTCTCTTTCGTATTTATCCGTTTCCCACCTTTTTATGTTCTCTAGTATTTTTCTGTTAGAATTAGCGACTGCATATGTATTGGGGATTTTCCTTTTTTCTTCTAGTTCAGCGGCAAAACCTGTTTTGGCCTGGCATATAGCAGGGGCTATCCTTTTGATAGCAGCGGATGGAACGGATCGAGCAAGGACGCTGTTATTCGCTTATTCCTCTCCAAGCCATTCTTTAGATTTTCTTATTTTTGCCGGTTTATTGATGATGGGGCTGTCAGCTGTATTTGCTGATAGGGAGATTTTTCTGTGCTTAAAAAAGCAAAAAAGTCTCTTGTCATTTAAAGTTCTGTTCTTATATATGGCGTTTATTCCTTCGATTTTTTTCTCCATTTTGCATGAAGAAGCGCGTGAGGCTAGAGAGATCGCTGTGATTTTTATGGCTATTGGCGTCTTTGTCATAATGCGGCTGGCTGTTGCTTTGTATGAGAGTACGCGATTATTTAGGAACATGCAGCTTTTAAGCAGAGGGCTGGAGCAAAAGCTGGTCAATCAGACAACGGAATCAGAAAGAAAGACCGAAGAATTGCTTTATTTAGCGAGGCATGATTGTTTAACACGCCTGTTTAATCGAAGTGCGTTTATTGCGGCGCTTGAGCAGGCGCTTCAGGAGGCGAAGCAACGGCATCATTTGCTCGCTGTTATATTCATTGATTTAGATCGTTTTAAGCAGGTAAATCATTATTTTGGCCAGCGAGCGGGGGATGCTCTTATGGAGAAAATGACAGAATGGTTAAAGCAGTCACTTCGACAAACAGATGTCATCGGGCGACAGGGAGGGGATGAATTCGCCTTAATTGTTTCGCCGGTGTATAAGCTCCAACAGCTTCGTTCGATCGTTGAATCGATTTTATCTGTTTCTCAACAGCCTTTGCCGGTTAACGATCTGGAAATGCGTGTTTCTATATGATGGAGAAACAGGAGAATCACTGATGAAAAAGGCAGACATTGCGTTATCTCGCGCTAAAGAACAAGGAAAGAACCAATATCAATTTTTTAATGGCAAAATGGATCAAGGAATCATGCAAAAAACAATAATTGAAACAGCGATCTATCAGGCCATTAAACAGAGGGAATTTACTCTTTTTTATCAACCGCAATTTGATATCGCTACAGGTCAAATAATAGGCATGGAGGCGCTGATTCGTTGGCATCATCCGCAAATGGGCTTGATTCCTCCGCATATGTTTATTCCTGTTGCAGAAGAAACGGGGCAGATTATCGCCATTGGCGAGTGGGTGATGGAAGAAGCGTGCCGGCAAGTGAAGCAATGGAATGAGCAGACAGGACGAGCGCTCAGAATCAGTGTCAATATCTCGCCTAAGCAGTTTTTACAGGAAAAGCTGGTTGAACAGATTACGGCCATTTTGAAGAAAACAAATTTGACAGCAGACAGCGTGGATCTGGAAATCACAGAAGGCGTGGCCATTTTTAATGAGCAACACACGATTCAAAAGCTTAAACAGCTGAAAGCGTTAGGAGTTCATATTTCCATTGATGATTTTGGAACCGGTTATAGCTCTCTTAGCTATTTGCGTAAATTTCCGATTCATCGTTTAACATTCTTCAGTCGAGAAGTCTCCCACTTCTAAATCTTGCGAAGCTTGATGAAAGTGGGAGATGAATCGACTTCGGACAAGGACAGGCTTTTGCCTGTTCAATTGTCTGACCCTGTGGTAAAATAAACCTATGTCGTTCTTTCATAACTGGATATAGGAGGTTGCATGGAGAAAATAAAATGCGAAAACCAAGCGGATCCTTCCATGCGTAAAATATCCAAGGTACAAAAGAACTCCGAATTGTCGGACATCTAGGGTTGGAACGACCCGAAGTCACGCTCAGGGAGACGAAAGGCGGCTTTCGTCGTGGAACTGAGAAGCTCCCACTTCAAGCTTTAGCTAAGTGGTGAGTAGTTCACAGATCGCCAAAGTATTTATTGATGGAATTGCGCAAACGGAGGAAGATCAAGCGATTGTCGCTTCCGTTATCGGTTTAGCGAAAAATTTGAAGTTGCGCGTGATTGCTGAAGGCGTGGAAACATTTCAACAGCTGCAAATTCTTCGTTCCCTTCATTGTGATGAAATTCAAGGATATGTTCTGGGAAAACCGTTAGCAAAGGAAGAATTTGAAAAAGGGTATTTAAAATAGCCTCCCTAAACAAAGGAAAGAGGGAGGCGATAGGTTGTCTAAGGCTATCGCTGAACGTATTCCATCACGTCTAAATGGAGTTCAATAAGCGCCAATTTTGTTTCATTGGCTAACGGCGAAGCCATAATGCGTTTAACAGCATAATGGAATTTTACCTCTGGAGCTTGACGAACGCGTGGATGAGTCATTTCATCTCTCAGCTCTTTTTCAATCGCTTCATGAATGAGCGCCTTACATCTTTCCTCTGTCAGCTCTTCCTCTTTGTTGAGCGAGCGATTGGACCAAAGTGACCGATAAGCTTCAAACAAATGCATAAATGCAGCCATAGAGATCCCCCTCTGTTGCGCAAAAGTACAAAATTCATTATACAACGATTGTATGATAAAATCATAAAAACAGATTATTCCGAATGTGGATGGCTCTAAGGCGTTAATTTAGGCAACGGCTAGATAACGATGTTTTTGACCAAAGTATATTGACAAATTATTTGTATCGATATAGAATGAAAATCGTCGCTATTTAGATATAGATAGTGATGGCTTGAAAAAATCATATTGACAATCTCACTTGTTTTATTATAATAATACTTGCTTACGTTTTTAAACACGCGGAAGTAGTTCAGTGGTAGAACACCACCTTGCCAAGGTGGGGGTCGCGGGTTCGAGTCCCGTCTTCCGCTTCAAAAGGATCTTTGTAATCGGTGCTCATGTGTGAATGGTTGCTTTAGAGCGGGAAGTAGCTCAGCTTGGTAGAGCACATGGTTCGGGTCCATGAGGTCGCAGGTTCAAATCCTGTCTTCCCGACCAGTTTCATTTTTGGGGCCTTAGCTCAGCTGGGAGAGCGCCTGCTTTGCACGCAGGAGGTCATCGGTTCGATCCCGATAGGCTCCATCGAATGGAGGAGTACCCAAGTCTGGCTGAAGGGGTCGGTTTCGAAAACCGATAGGGGTGTCACAGCCCGCGGGGGTTCGAATCCCTCCTCCTCCGTCCTATACATATCGCATGATTAGATGTCATACATATACGTGATAGCGGAATCACAGACGTTTTATTGAAATAATTTTAAAGATATACATATGTTTAACTGTTTTCGGTGAATTCGCTTTGTTGTATAGGAAAGCAAAGGGGATTTATGGTCAATTGGTCTGGAATGTGCGATCAATGACCCGTCGCTGATGTCATATTGACAAAATAGTCGTTGTGCACCGTATTTTAATGTACGGATGCGAATAAACATCCAACCAATGTACATCGTATCATGGCTCGATAGCTCAGTCGGTAGAGCAAAGGACTGAAAATCCTTGTGTCGGCGGTTCGATTCCGTCTCGAGCCATTTTTTATAGCTGGAGGGGTAGCGAAGTGGCCAAACGCGGCGGACTGTAAATCCGCTCCCTGTGGGTTCGGCGGTTCGAATCCGTCCCCCTCCACCAGTTAGGGGCATAGTTTAATGGTAGAACAGAGGTCTCCAAAACCTCCGGTGTGGGTTCGATTCCTACTGCCCCTGCCATTTTAGTATGGCGGCTATGGCGAAGTGGTTAACGCACCAGATTGTGGCTCTGGCATTCGTGGGTTCGATTCCCACTAGTCGCCCCTTGATGAATATGGAGAGGATTGGGGTATAGCCAAGCGGTAAGGCAACGGACTTTGACTCCGTGATGCGTTGGTTCGAATCCAGCTACCCCAGCCAAATGCGGAAGTAGTTCAGTGGTAGAACACCACCTTGCCAAGGTGGGGGTCGCGGGTTCGAGTCCCGTCTTCCGCTTTGATGGCGGCATAGCCAAGTGGTAAGGCAGAGGTCTGCAAAACCTTTACCCCCGGTTCGAATCCGGGTGCCGCCTTTGTTGCGAGTGTAGTTTAGTGGCAAAACTTCAGCTACGAGCGATGCGTCATTGAATATGTGACGAGTTGCTGATGTCGTGGGTTCGAGTCCCGTCACCCGCTTGTGGCGGTCCAATGGATCGACGAACCGTCTCATTGCTCTGTTTTTCGAACCAATGAAAGAGGCATAGCAAATTGCTTGCGACAGAAATGAGGATGATGTCCCAGTAGCTCAGTAGGATAGAGCAGCGGCCTTCTAAGCCGTCGGTCGGGAGTTCGAGTCTCTCCTGGGACGCTGAAAAAAGGGGTTTCCTATAAAAGGAAGCACCTTTTTTTCATGAGCAAAAGCAGCTCTTTTGCTTCAGGTTAGTTCGATGGGTCTTTTGTAGTTGTTCCTTTAGATAGGTCTGAGTTCTGAAATCGTACCATGTTGAGCGATTTGAAGGGAAGCCGTATTTTTATTGAAGCTGTAGTTTGCGCGTTGGATCATTGGTTGCTTCTATATGGCCCCCTGATTATTTTAGCGTGGTTTGCGCTTCAAGGTAGGATTTTGGCACTTTATGGACTTCGTATGCTGTACAAATTCCCGACTCAATCGCCCCTTGGATCCACCCGTGAACCGTTGAAGCGTGTTCTCCTGCAAAATAGACTCTTCCTTCGGGAGAACCGATATATTGCGAAAGCTCAGTGACTTGCTCGGGCTTAAACATCGTAAACGCCCCTCCAGAATACGGATAACGAACCCAACTATGGCTAATTCCTGTTTCGAACTCATGATAAACCTGCTGTCCATGAATAACAGCCAAGTTTTTAAGGGTATACTCTAGCCGATTTTCATCACTTAAACTATCCCATGGTATCGTATCGTCTTCCCATGTGTAGCTGGCCAGTACAACTCCTGGACCAGAGCTTCCCAGTCCGTGGCTTGGATATTGAGTATAAGTAATTGGAAGATCAGAGATAGTTCGACCGCCAAACATTCCTTCTTTTTCCCAGAAACGATGTTTAAATTGAATACCAGTTTTCGTGGAACCGACATAGTGAAGCTCGCGAATCGCTTTCCACTTGTTTTGGGAAAAAGAGTTTCTTGGCTCGATCTCTACAAATTGTAAAATCGAAAATGGAATGGTCACAATGACGAGATCGCCTGTAATTTGAAATGGCTCTAAAATTTTGGTATGCACGGAATGGACGGTCACCTGATTTTGATTTTGTTCAATTTTTCGAACCTTTTGTCCATATAAAATATCATTTTGCAATTGTGGGACAAACGCTTTAGGAAGCTGATCGTTTCCGCCAGTAATCTCATAAAATTTAATGTTTGGGGTAAATAGCACCATTAATTCGCGCAGCATTTCCAAAAAAGAAAGCTCTGGAAATCCTTCTACTGTCTGAATGGATTTAATCATATCAATAGCGCCGCGAGACAGCCTCATTCCAAAAGGATTGTATCGCAAGTAAGTATCCAGTGAATATTTATCCAATTCACGAATGGCAATCGGCCAATTTTTGATTGGATTTTTCTGAATAAAATCGATGACGGGTTTAATAGCCATTTGCAACAGTTCAGTAGCAGTTTTTCCTCGCTCTTGTGGCCAAACAGGAAATCCGAAGATGCTTGGATCTTTTTCGTATGCTTTTAAACGAGCCTGCGTTCCCCGCAAGTAAAGCCAATCGTTAGGTGTGCTATTGATGAACGGATTGACAGGGAGCTTAAATTTTTTAATATATTCAAGCGTTAAATAATGAGTGTGCGGAATGCGCATGGCGCCTGCTTCGAGATATTGATCCTCTCCGCGAAAATTAGAGCGGATCGTGTATATTCTTCCGCCGACTCGTTCCGAGGCTTCAAGAATGGTGACCTGATGTCCCGCCTGCTTCAGCAAAGAAGCAGAAACAAGTCCCGCCATGCCTGCGCCGATCACAATGACTTTTTTAGGATCGTCCGTTTTCTTTAGTCCATTCCTAATAATGGAAAGCATTTTTTCCATGGATAGCTTTGGAAACACATAGCTATACATACTTTCCCCCCTTTTTTATGGGAAATTCTCGCGCTGTTCATGAAGAAAAGCTTTATTACTTATCGTATTCGGAAGGAAAGTACATATATGATAAAAAAATGCACATGCTTATGCTCATCTTTGCTCAGGGATCGTGCGATTAACTCATATTTTCAAACGGCGTTCCGTGTGTCTTCAATTGCTGGAAAGCGCATGATTTTGCTGTTTGGGTGCAGAAGCGATTCATTTAAAAAGTATACAAGGAAAGAGAGCTTATCTGCATGGAATGACATATCCCTTGCTATGTTAACATGTGCAGCGAAGGGAAGCTTGGGATGTTTTTAGCCGTCGGATGGTTGAACAACAACGCTTCACCGAAACATGAATGGAGCTGAAAGCGGCGTTGTTTCATGTGTGAAAAACGCGGGCTTTATAGACGCCATTTATTCGGTCTTTAAGTGATAGAGGAGAGGGGGGATGCTCGCTGCTTGAAGGAAACAGCAGTCATCAAGTGAAAAAGTTGGTAAAATGTTTTGCTTTTATATAAAAAGTGTGTTATAGTGAATTTAAACCATTTTACTTTTAATACAATAGGGATTTAAACATGCTGTAGCTTCAAAGGAGATGGCAAGGTTAAATCTCCTCAGAGGTTGCAGTTTTTAATGTCTTTTTATTACTTGTGAAATGGTTAAAAAATGGATATGTGCATTAAGGTACATTTTAGGAGGATTTTTTTCATGCAAAATGGTAAAGTAAAATGGTTTAACGCTGACAAAGGTTTTGGATTCATCGAGGTTGAAGGCGGTCCGGACGTATTTGTCCATTTCTCAGCGATCCAAGGCGAAGGCTTTAAATCTTTAGAGGAAGGCCAAGAAGTTACTTTTGAAGTGGAGCAAGGTAACCGTGGCCCTCAAGCGACGAACGTAAGAAAAAGCTAATTGAGATGCGAAAGGGTGGGCTGCTTTTTCTTTTTTTACAGCCCTCCTTTTTTATTTTCTTAAGTTTTACGTATTTGTTTGATAGGAACCGCCTTTCGGATCTGATGAAGAACAAGCGCGTTCAGCCAGCATTGACCAAAATCGGAAACAGCCATGACGGATATTGGTATAGTCTGTTGGATACGGATTTCCATTAGAAATGATGGAATGGGACCATAGCGAAGAAGGGCCAATTTTGGAGGTGGAGAGTTGAATAACAAAGCGGACGATGCGAAAAGTATGTTGATTAAGATGATGCGGACTTATAAAACAAAAACAGTAAGAGAGACGGGACAAAAGCTTGTGACCATGAGGGAAGAAGTGAAGCAAGCACTAAGAACGGGAAAAAGCTTAGAAGGAAAAGTGGTCACGCCGAGCCAGACGAAGGAGCTGCGGAAGCGTCTATTGCATTACCGGGAAGAACTAGAGAGGCTAAAGCTTTATCATAAAACTTACAAAGAAGAGAAACAAAACGGCAAATAAAAAGTGGCTGAATCATGACAGGGACTGCTTGGGGAAAGAAGCTCCCTTTTTATTTTGTATCTGTTAAAACGAGGAAAGAATCATTCACCGTATAACATATAGACAGCCGCGACCTTTCGTATGAAAGGGCCGCGGCTTATATTTTTAGAGGAAGACAGAAATAAAAGCGTCATCCTATTTTGTATGGTATGGATTTTTTATTCTGGATTAAACGCCCAATTGCCGTTGCGGAAAATCGGTTCGCGCTTGCCATCTTTGGTGACGCCGTCAATGTTCAATTCGGCGGAGCCGATCATGAAATCTTCATGGATGAGGCTGTCGTTGATGCCGTGCACGGTCAGTTCTTCTCTCGCCATGGATGTTCCGCCTTGAATATTAGTCGGATAGGCTTTCCCAAGAGCGAGGTGGCAGGCCGCGTTTTCATCAAATAGTGTGTTATAAAAAATGAGATGAGAATCTGAAATCGGCGAACGGTGTGGAACGAGAGCCACTTCTCCGAGATGTCGTGCTCCGTCGTCCGTCTCGAGCAAATGCTTTAATGTTTCATAGCCCGTTTCTGCTGAAAAATCGACGACTTTTCCCTCTTTAAATGTAAGGGTGAATCCGTCAATGACGTTACCGCCGTAGTTCAACGGTTTTGTGTTTCGGACCGTTCCGTTTACGCCGTCTCTGTGCGGCATTGTAAATACTTCTTCAGTTGGGATGTTTGGATTAAAGCGAATGCCGCTTTCACTGGTTGACGCTCCGCCGTGCCAGATGTGGTTTTCGACAAGCTCAATCGTTAAATCCGTGCCTGGAGCTGTGTAGATCAGCTGTTTGTATTGCTTCTGATTTAAATAATCCACCATTTTGGCCAGCTTTTGATTATGCTTTTCCCAAGCTTGGATTGGATCTTTTTCGTGCACGCGTGTTACTTGAAAAATAACCTCCCACAGCTTGTCGATCGCCGCTTGCTCCGATAAATCAGGAAATATTTTTTTCGCCCAGGCTGCCGTTGGGACGGAGATAATGGACCAGCAGTTTTGGTCGGACATCAAAGCGCTGCGGTAATTTTGTAGTGCTTGAGAAGATGTTCTCGCAAATGTCGCGATGCGCTTCGGATCGACATCCTTTAATAGATCGGGATTAGGAGAATAAATGGAAAGAAAGGCTGCTCCTTCTCTCGCCATCTCTTCCATGCCTTGCGCTCGCCACATCGGATATTCGGAAAACGCTTCATCTGGTGCATGCTTATATTTAATATATTGCAATTCTTCGTCGCTCCATTCGACATATACGTGCTTGGCTCCGGCTTCATAGGCTTTTTTGGCGATTTTGCGAACAAGCACGGCAGCATCGAGCGGAGCATTGACAACGAGCGTTTGTCCTTTTTGAATATTGACGCCAATATGAACAGCAAGTGCCGCATATTTATCAAGAGATTGTTCCAAATGTTCCATAACCAAATCCTCCTCTTCACTTTAACATCAGATTGCAAGTTTGTATGACAATCCATCTTTAGTCTTTCTCCCAAGCTTGCGCCCATTGCTCGATAGCCTCAATGACGGGCTGCAACGCTTGTCCTTTTGCTGTCAATACATATTCAATGCGCACCGGAGTCTCGGGATAGACGTTGCGCTCGACAATACCGGCCTCTTCTAATTCTTTAAGCCGTTCCGATAGCAGCTTGCCGCTAATCGGCATGGCGGCTTCGATTTCCGAAAATCTTGTTTTCCCTTCTAATAATTGGCTGATAATTAAGCCAATCCACCGTTTGCTTAGTAACGTCATCGCGGCTTCAAACTTAGGGCAAAGGTTTGATGAGTGGCATGAACCCGTTTTCTTTTTAAGCCCTTTCAAAACTTTCACCTTCTATCCGTGCAAACGTTCTGCTTCTTCGTAGTATTTTCTCATAAATAGAGGATCTTATCAACTGAAAACAAGGGAAAAACATGGGAGAACACTTTTGATTCCCCCTCCGTTTATTCTCCGTTTAGAGACAGGAGGCTCCAGCTAAAAATGGTTCTTTACAAATATATACAAAATAGAATATAATTAAAATTAGAAGAATATCTAAATATTTTTTGTTTTATATTTAGATGATTTTCTAAATATTGAACTACATCATATCGAAAGGTGATGTAACCATTGTCTTTTAACGAAGCATTTAAAGCAATCGCTGATCCGACGCGAAGACAAATTCTTACTTTGTTAAGAAAGGGGGACTTAACAGCTGGGGAGATTGCTTCTCATTTCGAAATGCAAAAGCCCAGCGTATCCCATCATTTAAAAATTTTGAAGCAGGCCGATCTCGTTCAAGATAGACGGGTTGGGCAGCATATTTATTATTCTTTGAACACCACTGTGTTTCAAGATTTGATGAGCTGGTTTTACGATTTTTTTGATAAAGGAGGGAAGGGCTCATGAGGTCGAACCGGATTGCGGTCATCTTAACCGTTTTAAGTTATGTATTGAGCATTGCCGCTATTTTTTATTTGCCTGACCAAGTCGCTACCCATTGGAACGCAGAAGGAGAAGTGGATGGCTACAGCAGCAAATGGTTTGGCGCCTTTCTGTCGCCGGTATTGATCACTGCCGTTGTCATCTTAATGAACGTAATGCCAAAGATGGATCCAAAACGTAAAAATTATGAGAGTTTTAAAGGAAGCTACCAAGTGATTCTGGTTGTGCTTGTTCTTTTCTTTTTCGCTCTTCATGTTGTAACGCTTGCCTACAATCTCGGCTTCCCTGTCGATGTCAATTTGTTTGTGCCGCTTGGAATCGGCCTGCTGTTTATTGTGCTAGGAAATTATATGCCGAAAATGAAGCCTAACTATTTTATTGGCATTCGGACACCTTGGACGTTAGCAAATGAAACTGTATGGAATAAAACCCATCGTTTAGGCGGGAAAGTATTTGTGCTGCTCGGCATGATTCTGATGATGACGGTGTTTATCGAAGGAGCGTGGCGCTTTTTCACGTTTATCATCGCGGTGATGGCTGGCGTCCTCTATTTGGTCATTCAGTCGTATTTGTATTTCCGAAAAGAACAAAGCGGCCATTGATGGTGGAAAAATAAGAGCAGGGAAGAGAGAGGAGTATGATCGTGGCAGGAAGTATGGCAGGGATTATTGTTCAATTTATTATTTCGGTGTTTATTCCAATTGGTCTAGTGATTTATGGGAGAAGAAAAGGCTGGCTGTCCTGGAAGC
This sequence comes from Anoxybacillus sp. B2M1, assembly GCF_001634265.1. NCBI lineage: Bacteria > Bacillati > Bacillota > Bacilli > Caryophanales > Anoxybacillaceae > Anoxybacillus > Anoxybacillus sp. B2M1. The sequence continues at coordinate 201,005 of NZ_CP015435.1, forward strand.
CTTTAGGTGTAGGGATTCTCATCTTCATTTTGTTTTCGCAAATTCTAGAAAAATTGCTTCATGTTGCGGTGATTGACCCTACTGGCCCATCGCTCAAATGGACGGACAATCCGTTTTTATTTGTAGTATACGCAACGTTGGCTGCCGGAATATTTGAAGAGATGGGGCGCTATCTCGGCTTTCGCTGGCTGTTGAAGAGACATCACGATTATCAGGATGGACTATCGTTTGGTATCGGACATGGCGGCATTGAAGCGATTCTTATTGGCGGAATAGGTGCAGTCAATGCTTGGATTTTGACCAACTTAATTCAATCAGGGGCCTTCGAGCAAGTGATCGCTGCTTCTTTATCAGCAGATCAGGCAGCGCTGCTGAAGCAGCAAGTACAGCAGACGACATTTGCTATGTATATGCTTGGCGGTTTTGAACGGCTTTTTGCTCTTTCCTTTCATATTGCGATGTCGCTTCTTGTGCTGTTCGGGGTGCGCAGACGTCAGTTTCGCTATGTGATTTATGCGATTTTGCTTCACGCACTGATGGATGTCGCTTCGGCGCTGTATCAAGTGAAAGCTGTTACGAACATTTGGCTTGTTGAAGGTGTCGCGTTTATATTCGCTATCATTGCCCTGATCTGGACGAGAAGGGTGAAAACGCAGTTTGTAAAGGAACAAGGCTGATTGTGATTGAGGGCAGGCGCTGATTGTGCTTAGTTTCTTGTGCCGCTGAAGCATGCTAATTTTAGCCGTGCTGAACTTCCTGATAAGTTGGACGAATGAAACGGTGAAGAATATTTGCAAACACTTGTCAATCGAAGTAAAGCAGGATAAAAAAACGATGCAAAAATATCCTTAAAATGTTAAAAATATGCAATTAATGGAGGTTAATAGTGGAGTATTTAGAATTTTGAGTGATTCGCTGCTGTTTTGAAACCGCGATAAAACGGGCTGCAGACCAGACAAATGTTTGGAGCTCAGCCCATTTTATCAGGGAGAGGCAGAGAATCAGCGATGATATGACAGGTGAAGTACCGTTTTTCTTTTCTATGCCTCCTCTTTAATACATGAAAAATGATTGATAGACGCTACTGCCTTCGCTCGTCCGCGTGCCTTGTCTGCCAAGGGCTTTCCAGACAGCGGAGGGAGTAGAAGCGAAATGACTGGAGCATTTATTGATTTTGCTCACAATCCCCCATACAGAACGATAGATGGTATTCTCTCATCTTTTTCCTTTATTCTCTCGATAGCTTGTTATGATCGACCCATAGCATAATGCTTCGGACAAACATTGTTAATAAAAACATCGTCACAAATGAGTACCACCATTTCCATGTGTAATATTCAATTAAGTCCGTATATTTCTCACATAATACTTCAATCAAGGTCATGGCTGTTGTATACAATAAACCTTGGCCGACGATTCCTAAAAATGACGAACGAAGCGATGTTTGATAAAAGTAAACACAAACAACAGGAAATAATACATATTCAAATAAAATGCTCGTATCGAAATACTCGGGTAAAAATCGGACAGGGTAGTCGAGCGTATGGGTTTCGACGACAATGACGCCAAAAAAGGTAGAAAAGTATGCTTTGATTAAAAAGGCGAGCAAAGAGTTTTTGATGAGCAACGGTTTTCTGATGAAACTAAAGAGCAATAAGGCGATGCCAAGAAACAGCAATGCCCATAAAATCAGTTTGTCCATGGCATGCTTCTCTCCTAAAATCGTTTTGTCTTTGTTTAGTATGCCCGAGTTTGAAGAATTCATGAATATTTATAAACGATGGCCGCTATAGCCTTCGTATGATACGATCCATATACGAAATCTCCCTCCTCTTAACCGAGTGTGGGTTACGGAAGGTTCATTGGAAATGGAGGAACGAATTAAAATATTGACGAAAAATATTTTTTGATATCATAAATTTTTAATTTACTTAAAATTGATTTAAAATATGATAAATCATTATATTATAGTGTAAGTACTTTTCATCATAAAAGAACAATTAGGAGGTTCATCTATGAGAGTAGCAAACGGGGTAGACATGCTCGAATTGACGGTTGAAGCTTTTAAAACTTGAAATGGTGATCGACAAATTCAAAACGGACATTGTCGATCACCATCTTTTACTGGATATGAAAATGATGCTGCTGTAACGTAATCATCATTTGTTCTTTTGAAATTTTTTTGTCGTCGAATTCGACTTTGATTTCCCCATCAGCCGTATCGATTAATACTCTTTCAACGCCTTCAAGTGAGTTTAAAAGCTGTTCGATTTGCTGAATTGGCTGCTGGGAAACTGCTTCTGTGACAAAAAAGGTTGCTTCTGACATACTCTTCTCCTTTAAATTCATAATTTCTTTTGTGGCATCCATACAAACTTGAAAATGGTTGAACCATTGCACCGGGGGAAGGCACGCCGCCGCCCCGTACTTCATGAAATCGTGCTGTGAAACGGCTGATCGGTTGTTAAGTACAACACAAATCCGGGATAAAGGCAAATGCCGCCACACACTAGTGTAACCAAACATTTTCAATTTTTATCCATAAAATGAACTCCGGCGTCTGACCAAGTCTAGGGTTTGAGCATTTTTTCGCAAAGAGTCAAGCGGAAAGGAAGCAAATGATAAAGATCGAGCTTTTAGCTCAAAAAAGAGATCGTCCAATGGTTGGATAGGGACGGGAAAATTGTAAACTTCTTCGCGATTTTATATAATGGTGAAAACAAATGAAAGGAGGAACGATGATGGGGCAGCATTCATCGATTACATCTTTGCTCATTGTCATTGTTGTCGCATTTTTTACTCCGCTTTTCCTGCATCGTTTTCGCCTCCAAGTTATTCCGGTTGTTGTTGCTGAAACGGTTGTTGGAATTATGATCGGTAAAACGGGGTTGAATATCGTTAAGGACGATATGTGGCTTGAAACATTGTCAACACTTGGTTTTCTCTTTCTGATGTTTTTAAGCGGATTGGAAATTGATTTTTCGGCATTTGCGCGTAAAACGAAAAAGAAGAAGGAGGACGAACCGAACACATTTATTCTTGCCTCTACAGTGTTTGTCGGAATTTTTCTCGTATCACTTGGTCTGTCTTATTTATTTGTCTGGGCCGGCTACGTGGATAATGCCTTTTTAATGACGCTGATCATCTCGACGATCTCGCTTGGGGTGGTTGTGCCAACGTTGAAGGATGCCCAGCTGATGAAAACATCCATTGGTCAGACGATTTTGCTGATTGCGGTCATTGCTGACTTAGTAACGATGGTGTTGTTGGCTGTTTTTGTTTCCGCCAACGAATCCAATAGCGGAAATACGTGGTTGCTTCTTGGCTTGTTTGTCGCTGGCGTTCTTTTTTATTTCGCCGGGAAACATTTTAAACGCCGTTCGTTTGTTGAAACGATGGCGAAGGGAACGATTCAAATTGGCACTCGCGCCGTCTTTACGCTTATTATTGTGCTGGTGGCGCTCTCGGAGTCGCTTGGAGCTGAAAATATTTTAGGCGCGTTTTTAGCTGGCGTTCTTGTTTCGTTGTTATCGCCCAATCCAGATTTTGTCCATAAGCTCGATTCCTTCGGCTATGGTTTTTTCATTCCGATCTTTTTTGTGATGGTTGGAGTGAACTTGGATTTGCGGCCGCTCTTTGCCGAACCGAAAATTTTATTGCTCATCCCGCTTCTCTTTCTCGCTCTTGTCATTTCGAAGGTGGTGCCTGTCTATTTGCTGCGTATTTGGTATGATTCCAGAACCACGCTTGCTTCGGGGTTTTTGCTCGTTTCCACACTGTCGCTTGTCATTGCCGCCGCGACCATTGCCGAACGTCTCGGGATGATTGATGAAAATATGAAGGGCGCGCTTATTTTAGTGGCCGTATTAACGAGCGTCGTTTCGCCGATCATGTTTAAGAAGCTATATAAGAAGCAGGTGGAGGAAACGCCGAAAATGGCAGTGAAGCTGATTGGCACGAATCAGTTTACATTGGCGGCCGCCCGGGATTTGAACGCTCAGCAGTACGAGACGACCTTATACCATATTAAAGAAGAAAAGCTGGAGCTTTTGGCATTGGATCATGTGTTCCCGATTATTGATATTGAAGATTATTCATTTGCGGTATTAGAGGAAAACGGGGCTTTTGCTGCGGATGTTGTAGTCGTTCTGACGGGCAATGAAGCAATTAATGCGCAAGTGGCTGCTTGGGCGAAGGAGCAGGGAGTTTCACGTGTCATCGCCTTTGTTGACTCGCCAAATACCGTTCAAGAATTGCAGGCAAAGGGAATTGAAACAGCTTCCATTGCTCTTTCGGCGGCTGCGGTCTTAAAGTCCTTCATTGTTTCGCCTCATATTGTCGATATGCTGACAGATAGCAACGCGGCGCTCCATGAAATCGAAATGAATCATTCCGCGTACCATGGGGTCTTGCTTCGTCAATTTCCATTCTTAGGAGATTGTATTATTGTCCGCATTTTCCGCGGCAACGAGTCGCTCATTCCTCATGGAGATACAGAATTGCGCATGGGCGACCGGCTGATTGTTACGGGCTCGGAAGAATATGTGTGGGAGCTAAAGGAACTGTTCGAATACGGGAAAGCATTGTGAAGCGAAAGAGCTGTTTTTTGCTTTTGATAGAAAAGAAGCAGGTTTATCCATTAAATGAAATGATAGGTAATCCACACTAGTGAGAAAGAAGGAAGCGTTGTGCGAAAGAAGAACAACGCTTCCTTCTTTATTTATATAGAAGCCTGCCAAACGCAAGATGGTGAAGGAGTGAGGGGATTCGCTCAATGTTGGAACGATGATTACCGCGATCCACTCTTTTTTGTTTTGCTTCATGACGACAAGCTTAGAAAAAAGGTAATTTTTTACCATTATTTGTTATAAAAGGTGGAGATTTTATGAAATCTATGATAAATTGGAAACGAGCAGCGTATATTGGGACTGTAGGTGTTATTTTATGAACAAGGAGGAAGCATCATGAGTTTATCAGCGTTGAAGCGTCAAGCAAGGCAGTCTCTTAAAGGAAAATGGGGCACAGCTGTTTTATTGATGATGATCTATTTTTTGGTGAGTGTGCTCATTCCGACGGTCATAGAAATCATCATCAGCGGGGGATGGGACGTATGGCTTGAGCAGGAGAACACGCCCGCTTCGGCCGATGTATTTAACATCCTGTACTCCCTTGCCGCGATTCCATTCAGTATCGTAGTATATTGGTTGTTTTTAGAGGTATATAGAGGAAGCGATTTTAACATCGCCAACATCTTCACCATTTATGGAGAAGGGAAGCGTTCGCTTAAGCTGATCGGCACCTCGATTTTGTTTGGCATTTTCGTCTTGCTTTGGAGCCTATTGCTTATTATCCCTGGAATCATTAAATCATTGGCATATTCACAAACCTTCTTTTTATTGAAAGATCACCCGGAATACGGCGCTCTTCAAGCGATTACAGAAAGCCGCAAGCGGATGAAAGGGTATAAAGGGAAGCTGTTTTTATTATATTTGAGCTTTATCGGTTGGGGAATTTTAAGTATTTTCACCCTTGGCATCGGACTATTATGGCTTATTCCTTATGTTTATGCTTCACTTGCTGCCTTTTACGAAGAATTCATCCGCACGCAAGAAGAAAGCGTGGAATAATCAGGTACGATCGCTGCTCATCGCTGCATGCACCTCCCATCGCATGCGGAACAAGATAATGGCGGCCAGCGGATTGTCTCGTGATGGGCTTTCCGTTGCCGCCATTGCTTTTTGGACAAAAATTCCGATAGATTTTATGGGGAAAATCGGGATCAGTCAGATGCTTTGCTAGATTGAAAGGAAACGAACAATCGGCCTTGTGTTTGGATAAAGTGGATCGCAGGGAGCCGGCCAAAAGCATTTGACAGGCCGGTTTCTCGATCGATGGATTGGATCAGCCAAAAGCAGCTAAAACTCCGATAGAAAGAGAGTGTTGGCTGCTTTTTTGGTAACTATTCACCCTAGTGCTAGTATGTAAAGGAATCCAGCATAAACAAGGCTCTCTCATCATAGAAAATGCTCTGGCGGGTGGGGAAGAGATTTTTTTATTAAATGGAAATTGATCCAGAGAGAAGGGCGCCATCGCCTTGAGAGGCTCCGTCCCACACTGCGGCGGCGACACGCTGAGTCCCTTCGCTGATGGGGGCTTGCGCCGGATCAAGCTTGGTTCGCGCGCTCTTCGGGGGCGCTTTTCTTATGGTTGGTGCCATCAGCCTGTTTGGCGGACGGTTATGCCGGATTTGCCACCGCTTCGTTGGTCGAACCAATAATACAGCCCGATACCGGCAAGGATCAGAAACGTGCTGCCAAGATATAAAATGCTGTAGCCTGTTTTGGCAGCGACAAGCCCCACGAAAAAGGAACCCATGCCAAATCCGAAGTCGAAAATCGATAGAAACGTTGCCGTTGCCAAACCTCTGTTGGGCGGCGGAGCGACTTGAATCGCGATCGTTTGCAAGCTCGGAAACGTCGTGCCCCAGCCAAGCCCAATGAGCCCGGCAGAAACAAGAAAAACAAGCGCGGTTGTCGCCGTGCTAAGCAAATAAGTGCCAAGCGCAAAGCAAACGATGGCCGGATAGATGATCACCTTCGCTCCGTAGCGGTCGAACCATTTTCCGGTGAACGGCCGTGAAATAAGGAGAACGGCTGCATAGATGATAAAAAAGTAGCTGGCTGCTCTTGAAAACCCTGCTTCCTTCGCGTAAATCGAAACAAAGGAAATGATTCCGGAATACGCCAGCCCAAAAAAAGCCGCCAAAAGGGAAACAGGAATGGCGGAGCGTTCCCAAAGCTTTCCGGCTGTTTTCTGCGCTTGGGCGGAGCGGCTGGCCGCGTTTTGCTTTGGCAAGCGGATGAATAGCCCGATGGCAATCGCGACGAGTGCGCATAAAGCGTTCATACTAAACATAGCAGCCGCTCCGTGCTGCATGACCGTTAAGCCGAGAAACGGGCCGATGACCATCGCGAGATTGACCGTTAAACCGAAATAGCCCATCCCTTCGCCTTTTCGCGAATCGGGAATTAGGTCGGCCACCATCGCGCCGTTAGCGGTCGTCGCCATGCCGAAACCGAGACCGTGAAAAAAGCGAAGCGCAAGCAAACCGACAAGCGAATGCGCGAAAAAATACAAAAGCGAAGCGGTGCCCATGATGACCATCGCACTTAAAAAGATGGCATACTTCCCGGACTTCCCCATCCACTTTCCGGAAATTGGCCGCACCATAATGGCTGCGATGAGAAATATCGTCGTAATTAAGCCGATGGATGACGGGCTGCTATGCAGTTCTTGGACGGCATACACCGGCAGTGTGACAAGCAAATAATAAAAAATAAAAAATGTAAAAAAGTTCACAAAAGCGACGAGAATAAAATTTTTTGTCCATAGTGGCTGTTGCTGCATCTGTCTCTCCTTCCTGTTGGATCTTTGCGGTATTGCCCTCTCTAGCATATCATGTCTATAATTATATGTTAAATATCTATTAAATAGTTGATATATACGTTTTGCATATATAGGAGGATCGCCATGGACATTCGGCAATTGCGTTATTTTCTTGCGATTGTAGAAGAAGGACAAATCTCGCGGGCGGCTAAAAAGCTAAACATGGCCCAGCCGCCGCTAAGCCAGCAGCTGCGCCTAATGGAAGAAGAGCTTGGCGTAACACTGCTTGAGAGACAGCGAAATAAAAAGAGCGTGGAATTGACGGAAGCCGGGAAAGTGTTGTATGAAAAAGCCAGGCACGTTTTACATGTGTTTGAAGAATCGATGCGGGAGGTCAAAGAAACAGGGGATGGAGTGCGGGGAGAACTGTCGCTCGGTGTCGCTTTATTGTGTGCCTCCTATTTGCCGGAGAAGCTTCAGCGATTTCGCGAGCAATATCCGCACGTCTCATTTCGCTTGTGGGGAGGGGACCCGTTCAGCATTCGCGAGCGTTTAGAGCGGCGCGACATCGAATTGGCGATTGTCAGCCTTCCGATTGATGACAGCGGGCTTTCAATGGTTCGGCTTGGTACGGAGCCGTTTGTGTTGGTGGCTCCAACGTCATGGGAAATGTTGAATGATCAAACTGCGGTGTCGATAACGGAATTGGCGGACGTTCCCCTTCTTCTCGTCCGACGCGAAAAGGGAGAAGGGCTATATGAGCAGCTGATGGCGGAATGGGGGCGTTTCGGTATTCGCCCTAATGTTGTATGCGAATGCCAAGATGTCCACATTGTGCTCTCGCTCGTCGCTTTCGGCATGGGGGCCAGCATCATGCCGCGGACGGCGATTCCGCCTTTCATTCGCAAGGAACTGCGAGTTCTTGAGATCACCGATACAGCATTATGCTCGGAGACGGCGTTAGTGTGGCTGAAAGACCGCTATTTATCAAAAGCGGCCCAGCGGTTGATAAAGATGTTAGCAGAATAATGAGCTGTTGCTATGGGTTAAACCATGAAGGAACGACGAGTTTTGGCGGCGAAAGAGGGAGGATTTCCGGCAGGGCTACCGATATTTTTTAGCGTGGCCATCAGGCGCTCTTGCGGCTGATTCAATGGTACATGCAATAAATGAAACAAGATCGGCCCAAGCTCGCGGCTGAATGGCAAGCCGGCGGTATGTCCCAGCCTCGCCATTCATTTACCCAGAAGCTATATATTTAGGAAGCGAGTAAAGCCCTCCTCGCCGCCGTAGCAGCCCGCAGGTGATGAAACCTCCCCAGGACTCACGTCAAGGGGATAAAGCTTTCCCGCATCTCGGACAAAATTGAAAGTCGCGCTGCACTTGTTTTCCGCAATCGGGGCAATAGTGGCTCTCTTGCCGCTCCGGCCGCTGTTCATGACCAAATCGAACGTTCACGGATCAGGTTCTTCGCGGCTGTCGACAATATCCAGCACGGACATGCGGTTTTTTCCCGTGGCGTTTTTGTAATGATAAACCGCTTGAAAAATACCAAGCCCGATAAAAATCAGGACAAAAAACGGGTGGCTTCAAACGGTGAATCACGCGTGATGGAAAACGCCATCCCCATCCAAAAAATCCCGAATACAACAGCGGCGATGCTCCCGACGAACCCTTGCAGCGAAGGTCCCCGGCCGGGTTTGATGTTTTTTATGCCAATACCTCCCAATGAATGGATATAGAAATATTTGGGTGCTGTCATATTGAATTTACAAACAAATGCTGGAACGAAGTGGCTAGTTTGTAAGCCCAGTATCTTCACGTTTCTTGCGGGGCCATCCCCGGCGAAGAGCATGCAAACGGAAGGAGGCAAGCTGCCGGATATAAAAAATGGAAAGGTCGTTAGACAGGATAGCATCGTAACCGGGAAGGGGAGGCTGATTAAACCACCGCCTTCATACTCAAAACGGCCAGCGCTTCCACAGAAAAACCAAGAGCATTTTTTTCGTGCCAAGACGGCTGTCCATCTTGTAAAATATGGAGGCGGGAGATCATAGAAAATTAGGAGCTTCACTTGCACGGTAGAAGTGAAGCCGCTGAATATAAATTGGAGTTTAAAGCATATGTCAGCTTCTTTTATGGGGCAGGGGGGTGAGGACGGAATAAGAGAGCTTTTTTGGCAATACGAACCGTGTCTTGCCAAGATTGAGCGGACGACGATGACAAAAAGCTATAAAATGGTTGTATTGCAAGCGATGCTGGACCGCGGCCCGGTGCACTGACATGAGCCAATCATGCCAATTGAAGCCACATCATTCTTTCATCAATTTTATGGATTATGGAAAAAGAATACCGACTGTGACTTATGTAGAGATAAACGTGGGGATTTTATTATTAACCTAGTAAAATTAAAGAAAGATTTGAAAAAAGGAATATAGTATTCATCACCTTTGTACCAAAAGACGATACACTTGAGAAGTTTTATGTATCTGGTCATAATCAATTAAAATAATGGTATTTAGAATGGACGTTTGATGAAATAGATAAATATGTAAAATATTTTCGGACGTAACATGAACTATTTTATTGTAGACGAACAAATTCGCTAACATAAAGAATTCACATCCCTTACTTTCAACAAAAACTTTTAGGAGTATGAAAGATTTTTTAAGGGATTCTATATTCGTGACAGCGCTGGTGAATCGGGGTGTATAATTGGATGAAGATCATAAAGACAAGAGGAGAAATTCAATGAGAATTCGTAAATGTTCTAGAGCAGTGATAATAAATGAATTTAATAGAGTTCTTCTTCAGAAATTTGAATTTAAAGATGTTATAGGAAACAAAGTGTTATGGGTAACTCCTGGCGGTGGCATTAAGGAGAATGAAACTCCAGTAGAGGCATTAAAAAGAGAATTAAGCGAAGAGCTTGGCATTGTTGTTGATATTCATGACAAACCAATATTTGAAATGGATGTATTAATTGAAGGGAAAAAAGATTCGTTTATAAGTCGTGAGATTTATTATAAAATTGCTATTCAATCTGACACCATATTGTCTATCGAAAATATGACTAAAAATGAGAAAGATACATTTATAGAGTTAAGGTGGTGGAGCAAGGAAGAGTTGAAGAGAATAGACAACTTTGCGCCTCGTGAGATATTGAACTATTTTTAGTAAATGAGAAATGCTGAAAGAAAATAGTTACATAGGGGATCTTCATCATAACAAAGGCAGGATCAATAAGCTCTCACATATCTGCTCTATATGCTGCTTTTTTTGTATAATTGATGCAAACAATGATTTAAAATGCAAAACATAACCATCCGGTTCAGTAAGATGTTGGGCTCAGACATCTATTATAAGTATTGTTTACAAACAGAAGGAGAGTTTATGTATTAAAGAGAGCAGGGGAAGTCACGTTCTCGGGAAAATAAAAATGGGCTATAACTAACCATTCACATATCTTTTTCTTTTAATCGACTCGTAGTTGAGAACGCTGTTTTACTGGATGAGTTATGAGAGAATAGGCTATTATCTTCATTTTTTATATGCTGTGTTTCCTGATAATTGCTAATTATTGAAGATCGTACTGGATAAAATTTGTCGTCGACCTCCAATCGTGTAAAAATCCCGGGGGATCGACGACAAATTTCTAACAGCTAAAATTCCCACTGTGATAAGGAAAAGAAGATGTTGCTCGAATTTTAAGATAAGTTTATAATGATATTGTATCCATTTTCCAAATGCTGATTTCATCATCACTTTTGGGGTTTTTATCTTAACTATGAGGAATTGAAACCACCATTAGCCAAACGATCTTCAGCAGAAAGACTACCTGTTTTTATCTTAACTATGAGGAATTGAAACCTCTGTATAGCCGCTTTAAACAATTCTTTTGTTTCCCGTTTTTATCTTAACTATGAGGAATTGAAACTACATTACTTGGACTAATGGTAGCAATAATTGGTGCGTTTTTATCTTAACTATGAGGAATTGAAACACCCCAAACCGCGATGCTGCCATGAGGTTTTATGAGTCGTTTTTATCTTAACTATGAGGAATTGAAACTATAAATTACTCGGAAGCTAACCGAGGACAAGCTGTTTTTATCTTAACTATGAGGAATTGAAACGCGAGTAAGTCGATGACGGAGTTGCACACTTCTGTGTTTTTATCTTAACTATGAGGAATTGAAACATTCAATATTTCAACAAGATTGGATTTCACCAAAGTAGTTTTTATCTTAACTATGAGGAATTGAAACCTCTTGACCAACGCGCTGACATGGCGAATGCTTGGGTTTTTATCTTAACTATGAGGAATTGAAACGAAAGAGCATTGAAAGAAAATTCGGAAGAAGTCGCAAAGGTTTTTATCTTAACTATGAGGAATTGAAACGACGATTCACTGCACGCACCATTCGGTTCATGTATTCGTTTTTATCTTAACTATGAGGAATTGAAACAAATAAATGCCAATTTATAAAAGATACGTGCTTTAAAGTTTTTATCTTAACTATGAGGAATTGAAACTGTGGAACGGCTTGGGCGACTAGCATCGACACAACAGTTTTTATCTTAACTATGAGGAATTGAAACAAGAAAAAGGCTGGAAGGTGTACGGATACAAACCAGAGTTTTTATCTTAACTATGAGGAATTGAAACGAAAAAGTAAAAGAGCTTTCACTATTGCCTGATGGAAGTTTTTATCTTAACTATGAGGAATTGAAACGAAAAAGTAAAAGAGCTTTCACTATTGCCTGATGGAAGTTTTTATCTTAACTATGAGGAATTGAAACAATCTGCTACAGATATCGACAGTGCGGCACGTCAAGTTTTTATCTTAACTATGAGGAATTGAAACAAAACCTACTACGTATGGTTCCCCTGTGATTTCTTGTTTTTATCTTAACTATGAGGAATTGAAACGCGCAGTAGGGGCTTGCTCATTTACATTGGCCGCTTTGTTTTTATCTTAACTATGAGGAATTGAAACTTTTCTCCACTCTCATAATCCCGTCGCCGCTAGATAGTTTTTATCTTAACTATGAGGAATTGAAACGCTACGATGACCGCTAAAATCATGGCCATTTTTTTCATGTTTTTATCTTAACTATGAGGAATTGAAACTAACTTGGTTTTAGGAAGTCGCAAGCCCGAAGCAAAACGTTTTTATCTTAACTATGAGGAATTGAAACTGGATCGCTTCTTTTATAAATATCTGTTCGTCAATATATGAGAACTCGCGTCGCTCACTTGCTTTTTCACATTTTTATGAGCGTAATGCTCCTCCTATAGCTGAAGTTACGAAATTCATTAAACGAGTACACAAAAAAGATGCCAACACCATTCATACAGAAAGCATTGAAGTTTGTCGACTTATTGCTTTCTAAGAAAAATGTCTGATAACAGTTCTTGCGCTCACGATCTTGTTTTCACTTTGATAAAATCGAACGGTGATTGTCTTGTCAAACTAATTAGGATCGGTTTGACAAAGAAGGAGTAGTAAGATCTTTCATGACAAAAATGCTTTTGCTTAAATTGACAGAGAGAAGAGAGGGGAATCATGCAGCTTCCAGAAGAATTAGATTTAATTTCTGTTTTTGGATCCATAGCTAAGAGGAAAGATGAAACAGAACCTTTTTATTACGACACATCGACTTTTGTTTTAGAAAATGACAAAGAATTGCTTGAGATAACCTTTTCTCCCTTTTATAACGAGTTTACTTTAATTGTTAAGGATAGGGAAACGAAAGAGACAGTTTCCTACTTTGAATTACTGTCCGTTAGAAAATTAGAAATAATGGAATTGGGAAGAGAACGCGTTGAAAAAAGCGCAAACTTATGCCGAAACGATGAGTATGTCTGATTCGGCTATTGATGAACAACTGATTTCTGAAAATGGGGAAAAATTCACTCCTGAAGAAGCGCAATACGCTATCGATAATTTAAAATAATAAAAGTCACTATTTAGGAGGGATAGGTGTTTGTGGCAATCTATTAATGTAGTGTATGGCAATTAATTTATGTAGGCTCCAGCGGCCATACATAAATAAAAAACCACTTGCCAACATTCCCTAAATACCATACCCTCCTAGTTGGGCAACTTGTTCAACGGGAGGTAATGAAGGAGATGTTAGCAGTGGCTGAAATAGATTATATCAGATATGAGGCGAATCAAAAAGGGTGTTCATACTCAGATATTGCCAAAAGAACGAATCATGATCCTAGAACGATTAAGAAGTATGCAGAGATGGAGGACTTTAGCCCAACGAAAAGAAAACAAACCCGGAAAGCTAGAGTAATGGATCTGGTGAAACCTATCTTAGATAAGTGGATTCAAGAGGATTTAACGAAAAAGAAAAAGTTTAGAAGAACGGCAAAAAGAATGTATGAAATGTTAAAAGAACAATTTGATTTCAAAGGGTCAGATCGTTCCGTTCGACTTTATGTAGCCAAACGGAAAAAAGAGTTACAGGAACAGAGTGAATCAGCAGCTCTTCCTTTAGAAGCCAAGCCGGCGACAGCACAAGTAGATTTTGGAGAGGCCCCTTTGGTCTACAAAGGGGAACGTGTCATTCTTCCTTTTTTAGCTCTTTCGTTTCCGTACAGTAATGGCTTTTATTTTCAAGTCATGCCTTCTCAAAACAGAGAATGCTTTTTGGAAGGATTAAAAAGAATTTTTCATTACATGGGCAGAGTACCGAAGGTGATCCGTTTCGACAATTTATCACCTGCGGTGAAAAAGATCCTGCCTAATGGAGAAAGAGAACTGACAGAGGAATTTCAACGGTTTGTTTTACATTACGGGTTTGAATGTGAATTTTGTAATCCAGCAAGTGGAAATGAAAAAGGGCACGTGGAAGCAAAAGTGAAGTACATTCGGAATAACTTTCTTCTTCCAGAATTAACGATATATGATTTGGAGTCCTTTAATGACTCTTTATGGGAAAAGTGTGAAAGAGACTGGCAGAGGCCCCATTATCAAAAAGGAAAAACGATTGCCGGATTGTTTGAGGAAGAGAAGGAATGCTTTTTACAGTTGCCGGCAAAAGAATACGAATGTGTTCGGTATGAACAAGTTAGGGCGGATAAATATGGCTACATCCGGGTAGAGAATAAACTTTATTCCACTTCTCCCCGTTTTGCCAAACAAATGGTTTTGGCAAAAATCTCATATCAAGAGATTGAGATTTTGACAGAGGACTATGAACTCATAGTGAAACATGAGCGTTTGTATGGAACGCAACAAAAATCGATGAAATGGCAACCTTACCTGATCCTGATGGCTAAAAGGCCAAATGCATTAAAGTATACGGATTTTTACGAGAAAATGCCTTCAGAATGGCAAAATTATTTTTCACATTGTACCATTCAGGAAAAACAAAAAACGTTACAATTACTGGCCGTTTTACTAAAAGAGCACGATTTTGAAATTTCAACGCAAGCCTTACGGCTCGCTTCGCAATATGGGCATCCGAGTGTAGATTCCATTAAGCAAGTATTCTATCAGTTAATCAATGGAAGAGGGATAAGGGAACCCATTCAGCCAAAAATAAGTGTTCCCACTATGCCTGAAGCCTCTAGAGGACTTAGTCATTATGATCGATTTTTCGAGTCCACCGGAGGTGAAAGATAAGTGGAAACGCAAATGAAAGAGTATGCCAAAAAACTAAAACTAAGTTGGATCCCAGCGAATTATCAAACGATTCAAGCAGAAACACATGAGGAATATTTACTGAAGTTGTTTGAGCACGAAGTGCAACACCGAGGGGAAAGAAGAATCAATTTATTACTGAAACAAGCAACATTACCCAAAATTCCGAATAAGCCTTTTGATTGGAAGGATATTCAGTTAGCCCCAGGCATTACAAGGGAATATGTCCTTCAAGGCGATTTTATCGAAAACCAAGAAAACCTTATTTTTTATGGTGGAGTCGGAACGGGAAAGACGTTCCTTTCCACTCTCATTTCCATAAATACCATTAAGAAAAAGGGAAAGAAGGTGAAGTTTTATACTGCAGCTGCGCTAGTGAATGCGTTATTAGAAGCAAATGACAAGGGATCACTAGGCAAATTTCTCAAACAAATCGAGAAATTAGACCTCTTGGTCATAGACGAATTGGGCTACATCCCATTGCATAAACAAGGAGCAGAATTGTTATTTCAAATCATTTCCATGTGTTATGAAGCTAAAAGTATCATCGTAACGACCAATTTACAATTTGGGCAATGGAATAATATATTTGGTGATCCAATATTAACAGAAGCAGTGATTGATCGATTGATACATCACTCCCATTTAATCATTTTTAAAGGCGATAGTCATCGCTATAAAGATTCAATCTCTCTCAACCAATAACGGAATTTGGCAAGTGGCATTTTTAATTGCCATTTCGTGCATTTTTTACTTGCCAAAAACAGGATAGGCCTACTCGTTTTGAGTAGGCTTTTATTTGCATAACTATACTCCTTTTTGCCTATCCTTTTAGATGAAGGAGTGAGATCATGATTGTATTTGAAATAGCGTTGGGAATAGTCATACTTACAGCTGCTATCCATTTTTGGATTACGAAGCGTCGTTATGAGTATCAAACCTCATTCATTGCGAAGCAGATGGAACATAGTCTCGAAATGGAGAAAATACTGGAAATGGGACTATATTTTTGTTTTTGTCAGGAAAACAACAATGACGGAAAGCAAAAGAGATATTCAAAAATCTATATCAAGCAAGATCCATTACAATTTGAAAACTTCTGTGCTCAAGTCATGGAAAAAAAATACGGGGGCACTACGTGGGTAAGTCAAGCTAGCGGGGATTTTGGTGTAGATTTTGAACATAGACGTGATGATGGTCTATATTTAGGACAAGTGAAATGTTACGAAGGTGATCTTTCCTATGATCCAATCGCCCGGTTACATTCCAATATGGTGAAAAGTGGCGCCAATGGCGGATATGTCGTGACGACTGGATCGTTTTCAGAGAATGCTCGCAAGTTTGCAGAAGGATTGAATATAGAATTGATTGACGGTGTAAAGTTGGTGGAATATTGGCTTGATGGCCTGAAGCAATCGGAAAATATATTTAATAATTTTTTTCTTTTTTTGATTTTTTAAATAGAAATCCGAATACTAGGAAAACTAATATAACAGAAACTAAAATAATAAGAATTGAAGAAGTTTGAAAAACCAATTTTCATTTTTATCACTCCCATTTTTTTGATTTAATTTACAATATTGTATAAATATTACAACGTACTAAGTTTAATTAGTCATTAATTTGCTCGTTTATTTCTCAAAAATCATAAAATATTAATTTTATTCTCTATTTTTCGCACAAAAATATGTAACAATAAAAAGCTGCCACAACTTACGGTAACTTTTTATCAATATTCACCTGTTTCAATAAATTCAATTTGATTATGATCTAAATAACGAACCTTCCCTTGTAATACTCCGTTTTCATCATATCGATGAGTTTCCCATGGAGATGCAAGTAATTCGTATACATCTTTTTCTGTTTGGCCATCATCCCAAAATCCAAAAAGCTTGGCATCAAGTATGTATTCTTCTACTGCTACTTTTTTAGCTTGATCTGATAACTCTGAAAACTTATATAACATCCTCTATCCCTCCTTTTCTTAGGAAGTTAAACCTTAAAATTTTTTTCTGTCTCATTTTATAGAGTATTCTTGTGTATTGAGGCAGAAAAGAAAAAAGTGAAAGCCAATCAATGAGCTTTCATAATTTCGTATTCGTTTTTATTTAATACGATGTCACCGCCAAAAGACTCTTCATAAACGGTAACGGATTGGTCTTCCTTATCGTAGTATTTAACCTCATAAATCTTTCCAATCAAATGTTCAATCGGCAATTGTGCACCCGTTCTCGGTCTTGTATCAGGTTTATTTGCGATGACTTTTACTTTCATCTTTTCACTCCTTTATTCCTTATTCCTATTGCATGTCATCTAATAATTTTTGGAGTTCTTTTCGTTCTTCGACTTCTTCTTCTGTTAAAATTTCCTGAATCTCTAATTCATTTAATAAGTCTATGTATTCTTTATATAGCTGCAGCAAGGTTTCCTTGCTTGGTTCCATGTCTTCTGTATATTGAGATTCAGGTACGCTGTTGATTTCTAACCAACCCGC
The DNA here is from genome assembly GCF_001634265.1 of Anoxybacillus sp. B2M1. Taxonomy (NCBI): domain Bacteria; kingdom Bacillati; phylum Bacillota; class Bacilli; order Caryophanales; family Anoxybacillaceae; genus Anoxybacillus; species Anoxybacillus sp. B2M1. The sequence goes on from NZ_CP015435.1 coordinate 218,545, forward strand.
CAATGTTTCCAGGCTCCACTTTTTATTTGCAACGAGTTTGGAAGCAAAATACAATTCCCAATCTGATATCACGACGACATACCCATTTAGCTCCAAAAAAGAAGCTGCAGTAATATATGCTGTTCGTTTATTCCCATCCACAAAGTATTGATTGCTGGATAAGGTATGCATATATACTGCGGCTTTCATAAATAAACCTGGATAAGGTTCATACGTATGACCGCCAAAATTATAAATTTGAAATGGCTTATATGCAAGGCTGTCAATAAGACTTGGCTCATGCTCTCCGGGTAATCCTCCAAATTCTTTGAGAGCCATATCATGAAACATCCTAATGTGTTCAGGCCTCAATGATTCAATTTTCAATTTTTACTCAACCTCTTTAGACCTTTATAATTTCTTTTGATGACTTTGGCGGCAATCTTTTGTAACTTTGCATCTTTTCCATTTGATTTATTGATTTCTTTTCTCATTACATCCTCCAAAATTAAATCATTTTGAAACATATATATTATATTCCCCCTTTCTTTGTATTATTACTTATCATATCATATATTTTCTCAAAATATATAGAAATCTGTTTTCTTCAACTAAAAAGTTAAGCGAAACGCAAGATTTTTTTCAACACCCCAAGTCTTTTTATAAGTTCATATAAGAATGTTTCAGACGATAACTCGTTCCTGTAAATGTTAAGAGATAGCTGTGATGAACAAGTCGGTCAATGATAGCCGTAGTCAATCGTTTATCATGGAATAGGCAACTGAATTCCAGGTTGTGGTCATTCCATCCTGCAATGCCTCGGAAAAGAAGCTGTGCCCTTCTTGGTTTACAGGAATGCAGCTCATTCATCATAAATCAATCGTTTTTTCTCACTGATTCACTAGCTGTTTTTCTTTTTCATTTAAAGATGGTATTGCGGTAATACAAGCTAATGATACCGGTGAGATCGTTAGCGTTGTTACCCGGTTAAAACCAAAAGAAGATTGGAGAGAGATTGATGGATGATTTATTGAGGTGCGTCAAAGGCTATCTTGAAGGAGATTTGTTACCAGAGCGATTTTCTTATGATTTTCTTGCAATGTATGTATCGCATTTCGATGATGGAGATCTAGCTGAAAGATATATCGACGCGCTGGATGATATTTCGGAAGCGTGCGGTTGGTATGAACCCAATCCAGATCATAGAAAAGACTATAAGGATTACATTGGAGAAGAAGAATTAAAACAAGTCGTGCAAGAAAAATATCAAGCGATTAAGAGTTTATTAGATAAAAGCACCTAACCAATCCAAACGGTTATGTGCTTTTTTATTTTCCCTCGTCTTTTAGCATTTGTAGATGTTAGAGAACAAAGCGGTTCGTGGCCGTAATCACGTTAATGTAAGCAACGGTGATAAAATGGTTCTTATGTTTTTTTGGTGAATGATTACCTATCATCCGTTAGTGTCAAATATAGTTCGCAAAAAACATCAGTACCTCAAATAGGTTTATGCAGCAAGTAATCGTTTTTCTTGAATCTGTTGAATCATCTTAGGCTGAATGTAGGAACGTGCACAAGACCATTCCTCGCTATACTCCATGAGATAGCTTGTGACTAAGCGAATGTAGGAATCCTGGTTGGGGAATACACCTACCACACGAGTACGTCTTCGTATCTCTTTGTTTAAGCGTTCAAGTAAGTTCGTAGAAGATATTTTACGACTGTCCATTTCTTCAAAATGGAAGAATTGTAGTGTATCCTCGAGTCCTTCCTCTAACGTTTGAATTGCAGCAGAATCCTGTTTTTCCTCCGTATCCATGAGATGTTCAGCATAAGATAACGCAGTTTGGTCATCGGGTTGTACCCAGATTTGTTTGAGTCTGACAGCAAATCTTTCTTTGTCACGGCTTGGAATATGTGACAGGACATTTCGCATCATATGAACTTTACAACGTTGCCAGGAACAACCAATGAACGACTCGCGAATGGCTTTAGAGAGCCCTTTGTGAGCATCACTCACGACAAGCCAAACGTCTTGTAGCCCTCTAGCTTTTAGTCCTTCAAAAAGCGTTTTATAGGTCGCTTCAGACTCTTCAAGCATGGGCTCAATCGCTAGAATATCACGCTTCCGTCGCATCCTTTATGGATGTGTGGATTGAAATTACAACAAATTTGCTTTCGATCATGGCGACATTGAGTCGCATCCTTTATGGATGCGTGGATGAAATATATTTATGAATGGAAGAGATGGGAAAGCCGCGCAAATGTTTATATTGGCTCGCGAGTTTGCCCATGTTTGGTATGAGGCGAGCGCTGTGTTCGATTTAGCTAATCTTCAACCTGCTGATGTTGAAATTGAAAGTGTGTGCAACCAAGACGCGGCGGAGTTTCTTGCCCCTGAAGACGAAGTGCTTCAAGCGTGTCCGGTACATTGTACGAAATTGCCCGCTATTTTAAACTCATTGAAATTGGGGGCCGCCCGCAGAACGCTGGACTTAAACCTCATTACAAAAAAAGAGTTCTTTTCGTTTTATGAGGCGTATGTTAAACGGCTTTGACAGGAAAGTGGAAGAAATGAAAATGAAAGGCGAAAGCAACTTTTACGCCACTCCAAATATGCGCATTGTCCACCGTTTTGCCGAATATGTCGGTGCGGGGAGATCTGTATGAGCTCTAGCCATAAGTTTGTGATCGATACAAACGTTTTTATTGAAGCTTATACAAGGTATTATTCTTTTGGCATCGCTCCTTCCTTTTGGAACGCCTTGATTCAACACGCCGAAAACGGCCATGTCATTAGCATTGACCGCGTGAAACAGCAACTGAATCGTTTGCATAAAGAGGACGAATGAAGCAAGTGGGCTAATGAACATTTTGCCGAATGGTTCGAGCCGACTGATAAGCCGAAGGTTATTAACACATATTGAGACATGATAACGTGGGCTGTTCAGCAAGACCAATCTTGATACAGCAAAAAACGAGTTTGCAAGCGCGGCGGATAGCTGGCTCATCACGTTCGTCCAAACATATCATGTTACAGTCGTGACTGACCGTTCAAAAGGAGAATTCTCATTCCGAATGTTTGCCGTGCCTTCAACGTACCCTATACGAATACCTTTGATATACTGCGTCGCTTAGGTGTTAAATTTTAGTTTAATGCTGATCTTTTCTCCCTATGTGGGTATTTGTAAAAATAATAACATGATTGATCCGCTCCTTTTTATTCTCTGTACAAACATTTTCCCAAAATTTATACATGTCTACTTTTAAAGGCTCGATCCACAGGCACGCCCCGAGATATAGCAATGCGTTTGATGGGGATTAACTTCTCCCTTCGTTTATAAAGCAAAAAACCTTCAAAAATCAAGAAATATATGGTATAATTTTATTAGAATTTGCATACAATACATCTCTAGGGAGGTGTATGTATGTGTAGAGGGGAGGAAAACAAAATGAATGCTACTGCTATAAAAAAAATCGATAAATCTAAAAATAAAGGATTAACCAAAAATAAAAAAGAATTACTAAAGAAGCATATGGGAAGCGCTTCTTCAAAAATAGATATGAATGATGTTCGCCATTGGTGGAAGTATGAGAATCATTGATTTTAATCATCCAGAATTTCAAGGATTTTCAGAAGGAGAAGATATTCTTATTGATACAGGAGTATGGTTCGCTTTTTATAATCAATATGATGCTTATCATTCAACTGTAAAACGATTGTTTGATAAGCATGTATTACATAATGAAAAAAATTTATTTTTATACATTAATCCAACTATAGTAAATGAAATAACACATTTAGCATCTACTCCTCTAAAAAAATACCTTGATTTTTTTCCGGAGAAAAAAAATATTTTTACAAATTCAGATATAGAAATTATTGAAAAAACCATTACTAATGGTATTAAAGAGCTAATAGAAAAGGAAGTTATTTCAATATTAGATGGAAATAAAGAAAGTGTTATTAAACAAATTTCTTTATATAAAGAATTAGGTTCAGCAGATGCCGTTAACTCCTCCATTGCTAATTTATACGGTATAAGTTTTTTAACCGTAGACAAAAGGTTAGCTGAAAATATATTTAATCAAAGATCACAACTTTCCAATATTACAAATGTTTACTATACAACAGGAAAAAATAGAGATTATTAAGGTCATCTTAATGGTGGCTTTTTATTTTTGTCTCCCTCCCCTTTTTTTGGCTAATAGGTTATCATGGTGGAAATTTTTCCAAAAAGAGGTGGGAGCATAAGTAAAAAGAACCAATTAAACTTTCAAATAAAAGCTTATTTTTTATTGATGTTAAACATGGCACCTGGCACGGTTTTTATTGATGGAGGTTCATATTCCACTTTTTTAATTTTTTTACAAGAGTCGAATGATCCACTCCTAATTGTTCCGCCGCTTTTCGAATGGAGGGATGCTTTTGAATTGCTTCGCCAATGATTCGTTTTTCAAACTGTTCGATCCGTTGTTTCAGCGTGAGAGAAGTCGCTGTATGTGGTTGCTCATCAATATGTGGCGGCAGGTCGTGAGGTTCGATTGACTGTGATGGTACGGAAACGATCATGCTTTCGATCAAGTTTTTTAATTCTCTCACATTCCCCGGCCAATGATAATGCTTTAAAATGCTTTTTGTATCAGGGGATAAGGATTTGTTTATGCGATATAGCTTGCAATAGAAAGAGAAAAAATGATCCAAGAGCGGCTCGATATCTTCTGGGCGCTCAGCCAATGGCGGAATATGAATTTCAACGACTTGCAGCCGATAATATAAATCTTCGCGAAATGTTCCTTGGGAAATTAGCTTCCTTACATCTTGATTGGTGGCCGAAATAATTCGAATATCTAGGGTTTTCACTTGATGGCTGCCGATTCTTTGAATTTGTTTTTCTTGCAAAACGCGAAGCAGCTTTACCTGCAAAGACAATGGCATTTCGCCTATTTCATCAAGCATAATGGTTCCTTGGTCTGCTAATTCTAATAAACCGATTTTTCCTTCTTTTCGTGCCCCTGTAAATGCTCCTTTCTCATAGCCAAATAGTTCTGATTCTAGCAGCGGCTCCGGAATCGCTCCGCAGTTTACCTTGATAAACGGTTTGTCTTTCCGATCGCTTAAATGATGGATAAGATTGGCGATTACTTCCTTTCCAACACCAGATGGGCCCGTTAACAGAACACTTGTAGGATAGGGGGCGATCTGTTTTACTTTTTCGAAAATTCTCTTCATAGAATCGCTTAGAAACACCATTTTTTCTTCTGAACCATCGATCGAGAACGTATACCGATGATGCCCCATTTTAAAAAAGCTTTTGGCTTTTTCCAATTCGGCTTTCATTTGAATAAGATGGGAGATGTCTCTGACGCTTGTTACCACCATCTCGATCTCGCCTTGTTGATCAAATACAGGATTTCCCGTGACGATGACATCCTTTTTTCCGCCTATTTTTTGCAAAATCGAGATGCGCTTTTTCTCTCTTAACACAAGAAGAGAGACAGACTGATCAAAATATCCTTTCTTAACAAGGTCCTCCATATGATTGCCTATCAGTTCTTCTCTACGGAAGCCAGTGATTTCCTCATAGGCGGAGTTGACCATTAAGGTTCTTCCTTCTTTATCCACCACATAGATTCCATCTGTTGAAAATTCAATAATGGTTTCCATTTGCTTAAAAAGAGAATGGTAGTGCTCTATTTCGGATATATCTTGGAGGACGCTGATGGCTCCGGCCAATTCGCCATTTTGGTACACAGGAGTTCGATTGACAAGGCATTGGCGGCCCGCTATGTTCATTTTTACTCCAATTGAGCTTGTTTCGCTCTCTAACACATAGGGAAGCTGTGTGGTTGGGATGAGCTCCCGAATATCCTTCCCTTCCCAATGTTGGTTTTCGATCTGAAGGAGTTTTTTCGCAGAGGAGTTGATAAGCAAAATTTTCTTGTGGCGATCAACAACAATGACCCCGTTATGGATAGACGAAAAAATGCTTTCCCATATATGAGAATCTATGATTTTTTGTTTCATATAAGCCCTCCATATTTTTATAGATGGTGAATGAATTCACCATGTGGTGAAAAATATCACAATTCCTTTATTCGGCTCATATTTAAGCTTCTCCTTTTTGTTGGTGATTTTTTTCACCTTTTCCTCATTCCTATTTCCATCCCGTTTGCCTTGTCGCTATCTTTTCTAGCATTGGCATGATATTTGCTTGTAATAAAAATGAGTAAGAGAGGAGGGAAGCAAGTGATATGAACGGTGCCCCTTTCCGATTGGGCCGGCATAGAAAGTAATCGCTGGTTTGAAAAATCGTTCGTTTAGTTCGAGAGAATCAAAAAGATGAAGGAGGAATTTTGATGACGAATATGGTGAAAGCGCATCCTAAACTGTATGTGATGGATAACGGAAGGATGAGAATGGATAAAAACTGGATGATCGCCATGCATAATCCAGCGACGATTCACAATCCTCACGCGCCAACAGAATTTGTGGAATTTCCCATTTATACGGTGTTAATTGATCATCCAGAAGGCAAAATTCTTTTTGATACCGCTTGCAACCCCAATTCAATGGGACCTCAAGGGCGTTGGGCGGAATCGACGCAGCAAATGTTTCCATGGACGGCGAGCGAAGAGTGCCATCTTCACAATCGGCTAGAGCAATTAAAAGTGAGGCCGGAAGATATTAAGTTTGTAGTTGCCTCACATCTTCATCTTGATCATGCCGGATGTTTAGAAATGTTTACGAACGCAACGATTATTGTGCATGAGGATGAGCTAAATGGTACACTCCAATGTTATGCGCGCAATCAGAAAGAAGGGGCATACATTTGGGCTGATATTGATGCTTGGATTAAAAATCATCTGCAATGGCGCACCATAAAGCGGCATGAAGATCATCTTTTACTGGCGGAAGGGATCAGGGTGCTTAATTTTGGGAGCGGACATGCATGGGGGATGCTTGGGTTGCATGTAGAATTGCCGGAAACAGGCGGCATTATTCTTGCTTCTGATGCTGTTTATACGGCGGAAAGTTATGGTCCGCCGATTAAGCCGCCTGGCATTATTTACGATTCTCTTGGTTATATGAATACCGTCGAAAAAATCCGGCGAATAGCGAAGGAAACCCATTCACAGGTTTGGTTTGGACATGATTCAGAGCAATTTAAACAATTTCGTAAATCCACTGAGGGATTCTACGAATAAAGAAGGAGAAGAAGATCATGAGTGTTGCTAGGCTGGCTTTTACATCCCTTAGTTATGTCGGATGGGGAGCGTTGGAGCAATTGCTTCCGGAGGTTAGGCGTTTTTCGCCGAAAAGGATTCTTGTCGTCACAGATCCTGTACTTGAGAAAATCGGTTTCATTCAACGAGTAACAGCTCCTTTGATCCAACAAGGATACGAAGTGGAGCGATACACAGATGTCGTTCCAGAGCCTCCATTAGAAGTAGGAGAGAAGCTCGTTTCCATGACGCGCCAAGGCAAGTTTGATATGGTGATCGGAATCGGCGGGGGAAGCTCATTAGATTTAGCAAAATTAGCGGCTGTTTTGGCTGTACACGAGGGGACTGTTGCTGATTATTTAAACTTGACCGGCACCAAAACCGTCCAGCAAAAAGGGCTGCCGAAAATTTTGATTCCGACTACCTCAGGAACCGGTTCGGAGGTGACCAATATTTCCGTTCTTTCTTTGGAAACGACGAAAGATGTAGTAACGCATGATTATCTTTTAGCGGATGTAGCCATTGTCGATCCAGCATTGACCGTTACTGTGCCTCCTCGCGTCACAGCGGCTACCGGTATTGATGCATTGACCCATGCAGTGGAAGCCTATGTGTCTGTCCACGCCAACCCAACAACAGATGGCTTGGCTCTTCAAGCGATACGATTGATTGGGCGGTCTTTGCGAAAAGCGGTCGCAGACGGAAACGATAAACAAGCTCGGATCGACATGAGCAATGGCAGCTATTTAGCAGGACTCGCTTTCTTTCATGCGGGGGTGGCTGGTGTTCATGCCCTTGCCTATCCTTTAGGCGGACAATTTCATATTTCCCATGGAGAATCCAACGCTGTGTTATTGCCATATGTAATGGGATACATTCGCCAAAGCTGCACAAAACGAATGGCCGATATTTTGAATGCTTTAGGAGGGAATTCCGCTTATCTCTCTGAGGAGGAAGCTTCTTATCGCTGTGTGGAAGAGCTTGAGAGACTAGTGAAAGAGGTAGGCATTCCGAGTACGCTGGGCGGTTTTCATATACCTGAAACAGCGTTGGAGAGCTTAACTCAAGATGCTGTTCAGCAAAAAAGACTATTAGCGCGAAGTCCTTTGCCGCTGCTGGAAGAAGATATTAGAAACATTTATCAATCTGCTTTTATTGGTAGAGTGACGGAGCCAAAGCGAAAAATGGAAAAATTATGAATATAGAACGTTTTCTCGGATCTCTAGCTGCAAGAGCCCATACAGGGGTCCCGCTTAACGTTCTACCATATCTCAAAAAAAGTTCAGACTCAGCGTCTGAACCTTTTATGCAGAATGGATATCTTGTCCTTTCAAAAGAAATAAGGTGCTGTCTAGCTCCTAGCGCTATCCGCTCCGTTTTTGTTTATCTCGCTTTTTGGAAGAGGGAAACGGCTTGCTTTGGCACCCAGAAGCGCTCGGCCATATAGATGTTCAGTCCTTCGAGCTCGTACGTTTTGTTTCCGATCGTCATCATGTTTTGGTTGGCTGGCAATTTGGCCGTTTTGTTTCCTTTTGTGACGGTTAGGACGAGATGGTTCTCGTCGCTTTGGTCGATGGTGACAGTCGCTCCGATCGCTTCAAATTGTTTTTTCGCGTCGGCAAAAAGGCGGGCGTTAACCATCTTTAAATCAAAGGCCATCGCATTCGCCATGATACGGGCGAGGTCAGTGTTTTCAAATGTGCCGATGGGGCGGTTCGGACCGTACGTATAAAGAAAGACGTCTTCGCCTGTATGGCCGCCTGTTGTAAAACCAAGGTTGGCGCGTGCCGCAAGCAATTCAGGGAGTGTTTTGCGCAGATCGGCTGACTCGCTCAATTTTTTCTTCTCGTCCGGCGTTAATGTGTCCAATCCGTATAAACGGGCGACTTCTTCAAGGTTTGATTGATCGCTTTTGAGCTGGCTTAACGCGCCGTCCAACGTCATTTTCGCTTTTTTCAACGGTTCGATATACGCGGAGACCGGGGTTTTCGGGTATGTCTGGTCCGTGTGGCGGTTGCCGATCGTAATGCCGCTGTTGCCATGGTCGGTGACGGCAATGACGAGCGTATCACGGTGTTTTTTCGCAAAGGATACCGCTTCTTTCACCGCTGCGTCGAAGGCGAGCACTTCGCTAATGATGCCGACCGGATCGTTCGCGTGGGCTGCCCAATCGACCTGGCTCCCTTCCACGAATAGGAAAAATCCGTCTTTGTCTTTAGATAGCGTTTCAATCGCTTTTTTTGTCATCACCGCCAGTGTCGGCTCGTCCGGGCGCGTGTATGGCCGGTTCATGTCTTGAGCCATCGCGTCGTTTGCAAAGACACCCCAAATTTTGTCCGCTTTTGAACGAAGCAGCTCATCCCGTGTTTCGACGATGTCGTATCCTTTGCGGGTGATCGTATTCAGCAAGTTTTCATGATCTTTCCGATTATTTTCTCCACTTCCAGGGAGCAGCGCCTCTTTGCCGCCGCCTAATACGACTTCGATGTTTTGATATACTTGTTGCTCGGCGATATCAGGGAAGAGGTTGCGGTGTTCGACATGGGCGGAAAAGCCCGCCGGCGTGGCATGTTGAATGGCTGAAGTGGCAATGATACCGGTCGCTTTTCCTTGCAGTTCGGCCCCTTCCAGCACCGTTGCAACTGGTTTTTTCACATTTTCTTTTGCAACTGGTGCTACGCCTGGGGAATTCACGACGCTAGGAAGAAGGCCGATGTACTTATCGTTGGATTTGAAGCCTGTCGCCATTGCCGTTGCTGCTGGAGCGGAGTCGGTGATCGCCGATTCAGCAGAATACGTTCGTACTGCGCCGCTGGCCATTTCATCCAAAGCAAGCGGCGCGCCTTTGTACCATCTTGCCAGTGTGGTCGCTCCAGCGCTTGTTCCATCCATTACCATCATGATGACGTTTTTGACAGGTGCCTTTTCTTGCTTTTTTTCCTCGTCACGTGCCGCAACTGCAACCGATCCTACGGCCAGCGAGCCGACAAGCACAATGCTCACCATCTTTTGACTTAGCACACTCACGATCCTTTCCCCCTAATATAAGATTTACTGCTATTATAGGAAGCTTTCATTAATCGTACATCAATAGATTGTAAATGTTTTGTTAAAGAGGAATGTGTTGGTACATAATGAGGATGTAACTCCCGTGGCTCATGATCAGGATATCCTTTGTTTTTATGAACAAAATGCACAAAATTCATTTTATGTTCAAAAACTTATCATTTAGAAAACTACTAAATATAATTGGTTTATGTAAACGCTATCAAAAGAAACAAGGGGAGGAATGATGGTGCGAAAGCGGTTGTGTAGCATGGTTTCGGGATTGATGATTTTTCTTTTAGCGGCTTGCGGTGGACATATGACGACAAAAGAAAGCGGTCAATCATCCAATTATCCAGAGAAGCCGCTTGTGTTTGTCGCTCCTTCGGGGGCCGGGGGAGGCTGGGATTTAACGGCACGTGCCATTACAAAAATATTGGCAGAAACAGGAATAGTCAACGAAACTATGACGGTCGAAAATAGACCGGGGGGTGGCGGCGTCGTATTTATGGCCGAATATGCGACACAAGACCGAAAGAATGATTATAGATTGTTTGTAAACTCTCCACCGATTATTATTAACCATTTAAAAGCAGAAGGAAACAGTCCATTTGGTTATAAAGACACGACACCGCTCGCACAACTTACGAAAGATTTCGGAGCGATTGTTGTGAAAGCGGATTCAAATATTCGATCGCTCTCACAGTTGATGAATATGGTGAAAAAAGACCCGAAATCGGTCACGGTAGCGGGCGGATCGGCACCAGGTTCGATGGATCATTTAATAGCCATTCTTCCAATCTATAAATCCGGCATCGATCCGAAAGTAGTCAAATATGTGTCGTATGACGGCGGAGGAGAGGCGATGGCCGCGCTCCTTGGCGGGAATGCGGATGTGATCGCAACTGATGTTTCCTCGGTCGGAGAATATGTGAAGGCAGGAAAAGTAAGAGTGCTCGCCGTGTCTGCACCAGCAAGGCTTGATGGGGAATTTCAGCATGTGCCAACGATGAAAGAGCTCGGCATTGATGCGGAGTTTACGATCTGGCGCGGCGTCTTTGGACCAAAAGATATGTCGCCAGCTGCCAAAGCATTTTGGGAAGAGGCGTTGAAAAAGCTATCTGAACACGAAAAATGGAAAGAAGAATTAACGAAGCAAGGCTGGATTTTCGACTATAAAAATTCGGAACAGTTTACAAAGTTCTTGGAGGAACAAGAACAGCTGGTTAGCGATATGTTGAAATCATTAGGAATGCATAAATAAGGAGTCTATCATATAGAAATCTCGCATTTGCCGTTTGGAATGTATTTTTGTTTAAAGAAACGGAGGGATGCGCGTGAGCAAAACGTTTGATCGTGTGGCAGCGATAGTGTTTTTAGCGATTGGGGTCCTATTTATGATGGAAAGCTTGCGAATTTCTAAAAGCGCCTACGGGAGTTCGGTCGGCCCTAACGTGTTTCCGTTTTTGCTAGGGATGGTGCTGACATTGTTGAGTATTAAGTTGTTGCTGGAAACGAGGCGATACGTTGCCTCTGGTAAAGAGAAGGAAAAAATACAGTATAAGCCGTTTTTAATCATCTTGCTTTCAGCGATTTTATACGTTGCTTTGCTTGAGAAAATCGGTTATGTCATTACGACTTTTCTGTTTCTTGTGGTCGGGTTTCAGACAATGGAGAAGGGAGCTTTATGGAAATCGATCATCATTGCTGTATGCTTTTCGATCGGCGTGTATGGGCTATATGTGAAATTATTGCAAGGAACATTGCCAAGTTGGCCCGTTTGGTTTCAGTAAGGGAGGGAGAGCATGGAGGCACTTTCGTTTCTCCTTAATGGATTTGAGACAGCTTTACAGCCATATAACCTCTTTTTCGCTTTTTTAGGTGTGCTGATTGGAACGGCGGTCGGCGTATTGCCGGGAATTGGACCGATGAGCGGGGTGGCGCTGTTAATTCCAGTCACAGCCTCAATGACATCGGGACTTGATCCAGCGCAAGCAGCGACAAGTTCAATTATTTTGTTGGCTGGGGTGTATTACGGGGCAATGTATGGCGGATCGACGACATCGATCTTATTAAATACACCGGGAGAATCCTCCTCAGTCGTAACGACATTGGATGGATATCAAATGGCGAAGCAAGGAAGAGCGGGGGCGGCGCTGGCGATTGCTGCGATTGGCTCGTTTGTAGCTGGAATTGTGTCTCTCATCGGGCTCGTACTCGTGGCGGAGCCGCTTTCTGATTTGGCTTTGAAATTTGGGCCGGCAGAATATTTTTCCTTAATGATTCTTGGTCTTGCTGCTGTGAGCGGGTTAGCAGGGAGATCGATTACAAAAGCATGGATAATGACTTTGTTGGGCTTATTGCTCTCAACGATCGGGATTGATAATGTATCCGGTGTTGCTCGTTTTACGTATAATATTTCATTTTTATACGGAGGTTTAGAATTTTTAACTGTTGCAGTGGGTTTATTTGCCCTTGGTGAAGTGTTTAAATCGATTCTCCACCGGGAACAAAATGGCGGGAAGATCGTTAAAATAGGACAGGTTATGTTGTCAAAAAATGAACTGAAAGAAAGTGCCGGCCCGATTGCTAGAGGTTCGTTGCTCGGTTTTTTGGTAGGAGTGCTACCAGGGGCCGGCGCGACGATCGCGTCATTTTTTTCTTATATTATGGAAAAGAAACTCAGCAAAATGCCAGAAAAATTCGGCAAAGGAACGATCGCCGGCGTGGCGGCGCCCGAATCAGCCAATAATGCAGCTTCTGGCGGGGCGATGATTCCGCTTTTAACGCTTGGCATTCCCGGCTCCGGAACAACGGCGATTTTAATGGGAGCGCTGATGATGTATAACGTGCAGCCTGGTCCACTTCTTTTTGATGAACATCCAGATGTGGCATGGGGCTTAATTGCCAGCATGTTCATTGGCAATGTCATGTTACTGATTTTAAATATGCCGCTTGTCAAAGTGTTTACGAAAATTATTGAAACACCGACGAAATATTTGTTGCCGCTCATTATTGCCATCTCCATTTTTGGTGTTTATGCGGTTCAAGTCACTACATTTGACGTGTTTCTACTCATTGCTTTTGGGGTGTTGGGCTATTTGCTGTCTTCGTACGATTTCCCGCTTGCCCCGCTTGTATTGGGGCTTGTGCTTGGGCCGATGATTGAAAACAACATGCGGCGGGCGCTCACGTCTTCCAACGGCGATTTTATGGTCTTTGTTGAAAAACCAATTTCGCTTGTTTTATTAATGATTGCGCTTTTATGGATTGTTGTTCCATTTGTGATGAAATTAAAAGGAAAATCAGTTATCGTTAACGAAGATATGTAGGAAAAGAAAGGCTTTCTGTCTTTGGGCAGTGAGTCTTTCTCTATGTTTCCAAACTTTTGGAGGAAAACGATGAAACTGCAAACCAAGCTGATTGCCGTTATTTGTTCGCTGCTTCTTGTTGTGATTGTGCTTTTGTCGTTTTTATTTCAACATATGCTAGCTCGGACGCTGAAGGAGCAAATAGGGATGCGCGCGCTAAACGTCGCAGAAACGGTAGCCGCTTCTCCAGCAGTTAAATCCGCTTTTCAAAAAGCAGAGCCAGAGAGGCATCTTCAACCGCTGGCAGAGATGATTCGCCGGAAGACGGGAGCCGAATATGTCGTCATTGGCAATAAAGCTGGCATTCGTTATTCGCACCCGATTCCGGAACGAATCGGGAAAAAGATGGTCGGGGGAGATAACAGAAAAGTACTGCAAGGAAAATCGATCATTTCAGAAGCGGTTGGCTCCCTCGGTCCCGCGATTCGCGGAAAAGCCCCCGTTTTCGCTGAAAATGGAGAGACAATCGGTGTGGTGTCAGTAGGATTTTTGATCAAAGATATTGAAGAGATCGTTTGGTCATACAACGTTAAAATTTTTTTCTTCTCTATTCTTGCTCTTTTGCTTGGTGTCATAGGAGCGATCGTGATTGCTCAAACGGTTAAACGTTCGATTCATGGATTAGAGCCAAAAGAAATTGGGCTGTTGTATCAGGAAAAGCAGGCGATTTTGGAAGCGATTCGAGAAGGAATCATTGCCGTCAATCAAGATGGAATAGTGACGATGGTCAATAAAGCAGCCATGGCCATTCTTGATTGCCAGACGGAACACAGTGTGTTAGGTCAACCGATTTTGCACATTATTCCTCATTCCCGCTTGTTAGAGGTGATCCAGACAGGCAAAGCGGAGTACGATGTGGAAATGGTGATAGGAGGGCAATCGGTGATTGTGAATCGAATTCCAATTATGGATAAAAAGGGAGTGGTTATTGGAGCGGTATCGACATTTCGTAATAAATCAGAGCTATACCGCCTCACCAAAGAGTTATCGCAAATTAAAAGCTATGCGGAGGCGCTTCGAGCACAGACGCACGAATTTTCAAATAAATTATATGTCATCTCCGGGCTTATTCAGCTTGAATCGTACGAAGAAGCACTGGAGTTAATCACAAAGGAAACGAATCTACAACAGGACCTCGTTCATTTTGTCATGAAAGAAATCCCCGACCCGATGCTCGGTGGCTTGTTAATTGGCAAGTTTAACCGTGCCAACGAGCTAAAAATTCAATTGGCCATTGACCGACAAAGCAGCTTCCGAGATATTCCACTACATATGGATCGCGATCATTTGATTACAATTATCGGAAACGTGATTGATAACGCCATGGAAGCGGTCATCGAAAATGAGCGCCCAGAAAAGCGGATAACGGTGTTTTTAACCGATCTTGGTGACGATTTAATTATTGAAATTGAAGATACGGGAGTAGGAATGACAGAAGACGTGCGAGAGAAAATGTTTGAAAGAGGTTTTTCGACGAAGGCGGCCGCCCATCGCGGCTACGGCCTTGATTTAGTACAGCGTTCTTTGAAGCTGTTGCACGGCTATATGACGATTCAAACAGAAGCAGGAAAAGGCACGTTGTGTACAATTGTGATTCCGAAAAGGGGAGAAGCGAGGGATGTTGATGAGGACTCCAATTCGCGTATTAATTGTCGAAGATGATGAACGAATTGCAGAAATTAACCGTCGGTTTACTGAAAAGGTGGAAGACTATGAAGTGATCGGCATGGCGACGAATGAACGGGAAGGAAAGGAACTTGTTGAGGTGATGCAGCCTGATTTGGTGCTGCTCGATATTTATTTCCCTGATATGAACGGGCTTCAATTTTTAAAATGGATTCGCAACAGTTTTACGAATATCGATGTTATTGCGATCACAGCGGCACGAGAGATTGATACTCTAAAGCAAGCGATGCACGGAGGGGTATTTGATTATATCATAAAACCCATTATGCTGAGCCGTTTTACAGACACGTTGGTCAGATATAAGGAATATTACAAAAACATGAGCCAATTCATGAATGAGAAAGAACTTATTGAACAAGAGGATGTGGATAAATTGATCCGGCGTGAACAAACCGTCTTTTCTAGAGAAAAGGAACTTCCAAAAGGAATCCACCAGCTCACATTAGAGAAAGTGCTGGCAGTCATAAAGCGGTATCCGCATGGAATTACAGCGGAAGAGATGGGGAGGCTGATCGGAGCGAGTCGAACGACGACACGGCGTTATTTAGAATATCTTGTGTCTATTTCACAAGTAGTAGCGGATATTGCATACGGTTCGGTCGGACGACCGGAGCGCACTTACCGCTTGAAAAAGTGAATAGCTATTATAGATAGTGATCACTCAGACCATTAGTTATTACGTCCTTTTGATGGGAAATTAAGGTGATTGAAAAATATTAGTTTGCACGCTTCTTTTCGCAATTAGCTTTTTTCTCTTCGGCAAAAATGTGCAAACCCACGCCATTATTGCTATTCACATTCCTTGATAAAAACCCCTGTTCAGCTCTATCACATAATGGAACAGGGGAGTTTATGAATCTTTGCTGAAAGGTCTGTATCCATTGTTTCTCTCCATTTCAGTTATTTAACATATGTTCTATTTGCTCTGGGTTAAGCTACGGATAAATCAATCAGGTCAATCGATTTAATTCCAAATTCTTCACATTTTTCTACGTATCGTTGGTAAGCTTGTGTGTACATTTATATTTACCCCTTGTTACGCCGTCTTTGTTGTTTGTTCGGTGCAAGCCTTTTGGAATGGACCTGTAAGATTGCGTTTATTATTCTTCATGACGCCCCATACATTTTTCGCACTCGTATAAATAGGATTCATGCTGTTCTACAATTTCTTCTCCACACTCCCGGCATTGCTTTGGCGGCAAGTTGCGATAAAACTCTAAAGATAACATGTTCGTGACCTCCTAATATAGTGAATGTTAAGTGTATTGTATTATAACAAAATATAAAAATCAATATCTGTTATATAATTATTTTTAGAATTTATTTGAAAAGGTACCTAGATTACCAATGTATAATGGTTGTGATATTACGTATCAAACGAAATAGATCAAAAATCTAGTATTTGCTCGAAATCGTGTTTTCACAAACTCCATTTTCAGGAAGGAAAATCGGAAAGCGATTAAATAGGATGGAAAAGCGATTGAAAAGTGTGGAAAGCGGGCGAGGGGAACTAGTAATAACTATTTACTAAGAAAATCGGCTTAAGGAGAGAAATTAATGTCGTCGACCTCCAATCGTGCAAAAATCCCGGGGGATCGACGACACTCTCCCATCACCAGCGACCATGTCCATCAAAGGATTGAAAACACATAGCCCTTGAGCCAAAATAACCTAGTAACCATTTTAAACCAAATACTTATGTAACAACGATTTTTTTGGGTTTTTATCTTAACTATGAGGGATTGAAACTCTTTTTGCCGTCTCAAATACCCTCGAACCTTTTCAGTTTTTATCTTAACTATGAGGGATTGAAACCTCGATGAATGGACAAACCATCTTTACCATATACACGGTTTTTATCTTAACTATGAGGGATTGAAACAGATGACAAAAGAGTGGATACAAGAACAGATTTTGAGTTTTTATCTTAACTATGAGGGATTGAAACAGATGACAAAAGAGTGGATACAAGAACAGATTTTGAGTTTTTATCTTAACTATGAGGGATTGAAACTCAGTATGCGAAATTTGCGCCACTTCCGTGATATCCGTTTTTATCTTAACTATGAGGGATTGAAACTGGTCACACGATACATCGAAAGTGCTAGGGAGCACGGTTTTTATCTTAACTATGAGGGATTGAAACGCAATGGCGGGATACGTACTCTCGGCAGTGTGAGTGCGGTTTTTATCTTAACTATGAGGGATTGAAACCCGTCTAATCCTGTGTCACTCACCTCAAGAACGATCTCGTTTTTATCTTAACTATACGGAATTAAAACAAAATAAGGAGGGGAGAATGTGGTTCCGGAGATCATCGTTGCGTTGTTTTGTACGCTATATATTGTGATTTTTTTAAACCTTTTGATTCGCTTTGTAGAAACCGAGCGAAAAAAAGAAAGGTTCTCTTGCCTACGATGGAAGATACCGCTTCAAGAAATCGGTATCGCATCAGAACTTTAAGTTTTGCTCAAAAAAATATGAAGGGCCTATTTTTTATGTTAGGAATCGTCCTTCCTTTGGTCATCATGACACTCATCTTTCATACGGGAAATGTTTCCTCCGTTTTCCCATTTTTATATTGGGCATTGATGCCTTTTATTTATTTGAACTTATTTGATTCTTTTGAGATTTGTGAGAATGGAATTTGTGGAGATAAGCTGTACCGTTGGGATGGAATTAAACAAGTTTCATTTGAACCTATCGATATTTTTCATCGTTATTACGGTTTGTTAGAGACGAATGAAACCACTTATGCGATGTGGCTGTACGATAGGGAAGGGAAAAAATTGATGCATCGTGTTACGATCGTGAATGGCCAAGAAAAGCAAGATGTCACTGAGTTATTGGAAGCTCGTTCTGTTGAAGTAACATGCTTGCAAAAATCATAATCATAAAGAGCTCTCTCGTCGCCTGTGCGCCCCTTTGCTCTCGAAAAACATCGTACATGTCTCAAAAATTTTTAATATGCTATCATTTTGTTTTTAAGGAAATATATGGAGATGAAAATACAGACAATGCGTGTTAGCCCCCCTATTTGCTCAAAACAATGGTTTTTGTGAACTCGGTAAAGTCTGCTAAATGATGATCGAGTACTCGTGATGCTAGTTAAGTGTTAAAACTCAACTAGCACCACGGGTGAAATATAATGCTATAAAAGGAGGTCCTTGATGAGCGACTTATTTGACAAGGATCGTTCTATCATAGCAATATGCGTTTCGCTTATTGCTGCATTTAAAGAACGTCATTTCCGCTTCCCAACAAGTGGCAGCGGAAGATGAATTAATGAAAGAAGTATATCGAGATTCAATCGTAAAAAATATGAAATTCTCGAAGATCAGCTTTGGAAGCTGTTGTCGAAGATTTTCAAGGCGTCCGGTTTGGAGTTACACAGCCCAAGAGCGTGCTATCGGCAAGCTTTCAAGGAAGGGCTGGATTGAAATATCGATATATGGAACGATATATTAAGTTCGCACAATGCAACGGCTCATGTATATAATGAAGAGGATGATGAACAGATCAAACAAAAAATTGTTGATGAGTACGTTCAGCAAATCGAAGCATTGTTGCAAAACATTAAAGAAGAAGTGATCGATCGTGACGCACGGAATTAACAAAAATGTTTTTGAGCGTCTGATCGCGTATTTTCAAAGCGAGAAAGAGATTCAAAAAGTCATTTTATTTGGCTCGCGCGCAAAAAATACGGCGCGGCATCATTCCGATATCGATCTGTGCATTGATTATACGGGAAAGCAAAAATAGTGGAAAGTGATCATTGATATTGACGACATTGTTGGCATATATTCGTGCGACGTGCTGTTTTGTGATTCATTGAACCAAGAAATCGAGCGGCAAATCGAACGCGATGGAATGGTGATTTATGAAAAATGAAAGGTGTGTTAAGCAGACGGATTGCCACCGGCTGCCCATTCTCTTTTTACCGCCAATGGCATCGGTGTCGGCAAGCCGCTTCCAACCGTTCACATGCCTGACGCACTGTTGAGCGAGCACAAGACAAACTTTTGTCCGCGATCGGCTTTCATAAAGGAGAGTGGCGACAACGAGTGCCCGCCGTATTTGGCGGATTCCGCTTTAAATCTCGATAGGTTTCACCATCTCCAGACCAATTCGCTAAAAGCGGGTTACAACTAATTTTACAGCCAGCGTACTTTCATAAAGGATGGCTGTTTTCTAAGAAATCTATAACATGTCTAATAGCTATGTGCTGATCACCTGCTAAGTATGATACCGAATTGAGTTCTTTCCAATAATAATTGAACTGTAACCCTTTGTCCTCTCCTGATGACTGGACAGTATGTGACCCTTTGTCTTTTTTAACATTCTTCAGTCGAGAAGTCTCCCACTTCTAAATCTTGCGAAGCTTGATGAAAGTGGGAGATGAATCGACTTCGGACAAGGACAGGCTTTTGCCTGTTCAATTGTCTGACCCTGTGGTAAAATAAACCTATGTCGTTCTTTCATAACTGGATATAGGAGGTTGCATGGAGAAAATAAAATGCGAAAACCAAGCTGATCCTTCCATGCGTAAAATATCCAAGGTACAAAAGAACTCCGAATTGTCGGACATCTAGGGTTGGAACGACCTGAAGTCACGCTCAGGGAGACGAAAGGCGGCTTTCGTCGTGGAACTGAGAAGCTCCCACTTCAAGCTTTAGCTAAGTGGTGAGTAGTTCACTCTTATGGTAATATATCTCGCATAAAATCTCTGTAATTCAGGTTGCTTTATCTAATATCCGCTTCCTCTTTCATTTCTCGTAATACAGCACTAGATCAATCACGGTCACAAGATTCAAATATTCCTCCAGGTATTTGAATCCCTGCCTCAGGAATATTTTGATGTTCAAATACTAAAAGCTCCCAAGTATGATGAACATTTCGGATGATATAAGCCAAAACCTCTTTTACATGGATATTGATGTATGATTCCCCTTTATTTAGGCAATCTAGCTTTGCTTGGATCTTTTTTACGATAAAGCAGCCAATGCAAAACCCAAGAATGGCCACAAAGGCCGCCAGAGCCACTAGGAGCGTAAATACGTAAGCGATCTTTGTCCATCCCGCTAAAAATGACACATAACCGATCGATAAGCAAATGACCGCAATGGTTTGATTAAATTGCTGCTGTGCATCATCCTCAGGAATGTATTCGCTTGGTTCCTTTCGTAAAAAGAACTTTGCGGCTCTCATCACGGGATGGAAATGAAAGAGTAATCCTAAAAGGCCGGAGATCAATGGAAATAGCAGCAGCCATTCTTGATGGGTCATCCAAGTGAACAGAACCGAAAGAACGATAAACCATTGATTTACACGTACGAATGGACGAGGAACGGAGGAAGGGGCTTTTGGTCTCCTAATGCCAGTATTTCTTATATGTTTAATTATATTTATGATATTTTACAGTAGACGTCATGATTTGTGAAGAAAATTTGCAGAGGAGGAGTTTTAGATTGCTTATGGGCTGACGTAAGCGATGATACGGATAATCATTTTGTGTTCTATCCCCAGCATTCAGTATAGGAATAAAAACGAGTCTCAGCCAGCCGCTAACAAATTGTGCATAAAAATCCTAAAAAGCTTTCATCCCGCGTCACGATCCTCACCCGCCCGTCTGTACATCACATCTTCACTTGTCTGTCCAGCGTTTTCGGTCTTTCGTGCTTCAGATGGTTGAGCATTAGCTTTACCTCCAACTTCGAAGCCCTTAAAAGGCTTTTTGGTTTCGCGTAGAACAAAAGACAAATAAAATATCATTAATTTTTAGAATATAATAAAAAATAAAATTTTATATAGTATTATTTTTTGATAAAAACCTATTATACAAAGGATTTTAGATAAGATACGAATGAGAAGTATTGAAAAAATAATAATAAAATAATTCGGAAAAATTATTTTGTGCTGTTTAGTATGATATAATCCTTGCAACTATATAATTATACATTTGTACTTCTGAGGGGGACAGGAGAAATGGAAAAGGAAATGAAATTAAAGCGCAACATCGGTTTTTTTGTTTCTACGTCTTTAGTGATTGGAACTGTAATAGGTTCCGGAATCTTTATGAAGCCGGGGGTCGTCCTGTCTGCGACCGGTAATTCCAATATGGCGCTTTTGGCGTGGATTATCGGCGGCATTATTACATTGGCAAGCGGCCTAACCATTGCTGAAGTCAGTGTGAAGATTCCTAAAACTGGCGGATTATACGCTTATATTGAAGAAGTTTATGGGAAAACATGGGGGTTTTTGTGCGGCTGGGTGCAAACAATTGTCTATGGACCGGCTGTTATTGGTGCTCTTGCTCTATATTTCGGTACATTAATGGCTGACTTTTTTCATTTTCCAAAAGGAAGCAGCCTGATCATCGGAATTGTAACGACGATTTTACTTGCAGGTTTGAATTTATTGGGAACAAAGTTTGGCGGATTTATTCAAACGGCTTCTACAATCGGAAAGCTGATTCCGATTATCTTGATTGCCGTATTTGGAATGTTTAAAGGCGATGCCGCTGTTTTTAATGTAGAAAGTGGAAATATTCAAAATTTAAGTATGGGGGCTGCTATTTTAGCCACGCTCTGGGCCTACGATGGCTGGATGAATGTCGGATTTATGGCGGGAGAAATGAAAAACCCTGCAAAAGATCTTCCAAGAGCCATCATTTCTGGACTTTTAGTTGTTATTATTGCTTATTTATCGGTTAATATTGCTATGCTGCACGTGCTTCCTGCTGATCAGATTGTTGAGTTAGGACCAAATGCGGCATCAACAGCAGCAACATTATTGTTTGGCGAAATCGGCGGAAAAATTTTAGCGATCGGTATTTTAATCTCGATTTTTGGATGCTTAAATGGAAAAATTCTTACATTCCCGCGAATTCCTTACGCTATGGCAGTAAGAGGGCTTCTTCCAGGATCGAAATTCCTTTCCGGCATTCACCCTAAATTTAATACGCCGGTAGGGGCCACTGTTGTACAAGCTGTGATTGCGATCGTGATGATGATCTTTTGGAATCCTGACAGGCTGACGGATATGGCGATTTTCGCTGTCTTGCTATTTTATGGATTGTCTTTTAATGCGGTTTTCTTGCTTCGCAAAAAAGATAAAAATGAATCGCATTTATATAAAGTTCCGTTCTATCCGATTACGCCGCTTGTGGCGATTGGGGGTACGGCATACATTATTATTAGTACATTGATGAATGCTCCTGCTGACACGCTTTTCTCGATTGGTATTACGTTAATTGGTTTGCCGGTCTATTGGAAACTGAAAGAAAAAAATAACAGCACTTCAAATTTAAAAGCAAGCTAATGTAAACAAACGCGAACAGTGATTATGCTGTTCGCGTTTTTAATTAAATCGGATTTTTTAATGGGGATGTCCTGCCATTCAGATTTTGAAAGCCGATGCTTCGATCATTGTCACCGATTTGCCGAGATGACGCATCTGACTGATTCAGGAGGAGAAATATGGAGTCATCTTGCTCTGTATTGTAAAATATAACATATAAAGATAAAAATGAAAGGAGGGTTAAGTTGGTCTTTTACTCGAAAAAAGGACCCATTAGTTCCATCGTGACATGGCTATTAATCGTTGGAAGTATTGTGTTGCCAACAGCTGTCCACTTAGAGTTAGGTACTATAGCGGAGGGTCTAACTGTTAATGACAAAATTTTATTAATCGTCATTTGCAGTTTGTTTACGCTATTTTTGTTTTCAGGATGGTTTCATACATTTTACATTTTAACTGACAAAGTCTTAAAAGTAAGAGGAGGAATTTTTAGTTGGACAATTCCTCTTGAAGAAATTGAAGCGATCACCGAGTCTAAAAATCCCCTGTCAGCATCGGCTTTATCACTTGACCGCTTGCAAATCACATATGGAAAGTCGAAGTTCATCTTAATTTCTCCTAAAGACAAATCGTTATTTTTAAAACAAATAAAGAAAATAAGACCGGACGTCCTTATTGAGGGGTAATTTTCCTATCTGCCGAAATGTGGTCGGGAGCGGTTCTTTTTCGTTCATTAAAAGCGCTAGACATCGCCAAAGGTGTCTAGCGCTTTTGAATGGATTACGCGTTTGTCGGACCATTTTCAACATGTGTCAGCTTCCTATCATTTTTTTGTAAAAAAACATATTATATGGATTTAAACAAACAAAAATTTTTTTGTGTTAAATCTATTGACTTCTGAATATTTCGACAAGTATAATAGCAACTAAGGAAAGCGTTTACCTTTAAAAATGATCAAGTTTGATTTCTTGAACATTTTTATTTTTTTATGCATCTAAAGGAAAGCGCTTAACTAAACCGTGTGATATTGAAAGGGCAGGGGTGAATGGAAACGGATGGAGAAAGTAAAAGTAGGGATTGTCGGACTTGGAAGGTTAGGCAGGCAGCATGCGGAAAATTTAGCCTTTCGCATTTCGGGCTGCGAGTTATTGGCTGTTTGCAGTGTAGCAGCAGAGGAAGTCGAGCAGGTTCAGAAGGATTGGGGCATCAAATACGGTTATACCCAATTTGACGAGATGTTACAGAATCAAGAGCTGGATGCTATTTTCATTTCGTCGCCTTCCAATTTCCATTGCGAACAAATCGTAAAAGCATTAAATGCAGGGTTTCATGTGTTTTGCGAAAAACCGCTTGGGCTATATTTAGAAGAAGCTTTGCGTGTTCAAGAGGCCGTGAATCAACAGAAGGATAAGATTTTTATGCTCGGTTTTATGAGAAGATATGACAAGTCTTACCAATATGCCAAAAAGAAAATCGAGGAAGGAAAAATAGGCGAGCCGATTTTCATCCGCTGCTATGGTCTTGATCCTGCGAAAGCAATGGATGAATTTATACAATTTGCCAAAAGCAATTACAGCGGAGGATTGTTCTTGGACATGGCGATCCATGATTTTGATTTGGCACGCTGGTATTTGGGTGTCGAGGCGAAACAAGTATGGGCGATCGGAGGAGCCTATGCTTATCCGGAATTTAGCGAAATGAATGATGCGGAAACAGGGGCGGCGTTAGTCAAGTTTGAGAATAACAAAATCGGAATTTTTGTTGCCGGACGAAATTGTGCACACGGATATCATATTGAAACAGAAATTATCGGGACGAAGGGGACATTAAGAATTGGCACCATTCCTGAAAAGAATAGGGTGACGGTCTTTGATGAAAAAGGGGCCATTAAAGAATGTTCAGATGGATTTTTAGAAAGGTTTGAACAAGCCTACTTAAGTGAAGCGGAAGAATTCATTGCGTGTATAAGAGAAAATAGACAGCCAGCCGTTACTGTCAAAGATGGAGTGATTTCAACGGCCCTTGGCTATGCATGCAGAGAATCGTTTGAAACAGGAAAGCTTGTTACGGTGCAGTCGCCTATTCAAACGCCGGCCTCACTGATATAAAAGCCAGTTTGAAAATGGAATCGCCCATCCATTATGAAAGCACGGCGGCTTGCGAATGGCCGAGGTCAGAATACGAACTGCCCAACTGGCCAACGAGCCTGTTCGATCATCTGAAGAATCCATAAAAAGGTAATGGCGGATGCTAAGGAGTCATCATCCTGCATGAATATCTGATTGATTAGGAATTCAATCACATAGTGCCCCTTTATCTATAGAAACTTGATTCCAATATTATCTCCACCATCATAAATGGTGATAAGGTCTATATAGATCTAATTTTAAAAAGTTAAAGTGCGGTGTGCTTAATAACCAATTAGAAAGGGGTCCTTAGATGGTAGGGCATGCTGAAAATCTCTTGGAAATGAAAGGTATTAAAAAAAGCTTTAATCAAAACCATGTGCTTAAAGGAATTGATCTTGATATTAAAGCTGGTGAGGTTCATGTGTTGCTTGGTGAAAATGGAGCGGGGAAGTCGACCCTTATCAAAATTTTAACAGGTGCTTATCAAAAGGATGCCGGTGAAATCTATTGGGAAGGGAGGGCTGTTCATCTCCAAACGCCAGCTGATGCTATGAGATTAGGGATTGCCACCATTTATCAAGAATTAAATGTAATTCCCCAGCTCAAGGTTTATGAAAATATTTTCTTGGGCAGGGAATTAAAGCGAGGTGGCAAGATGTCGATGCTTGACCATAAAACCATGCGCGAAGAGGCAAAGCGATGTTTAGAAATGCTTGGTCAAAGCCCAGATCTTGCTGATATGCAGCTTGGGAAGCTCGGCATAGGACAGCAGCAACTCGTCGAAATAGCGAAAGCGCTTACCCTTGATGCGAAGTTGATTATTATGGATGAACCTACCTCCAGCCTAAGTGTACAGGAAGTCCATCAGCTCTATAAGTGTGTCGAGCAATTAAAAGAGAAAGGAATAGCCATTTTATTTATTTCTCATAAGCTTGAAGAGATTAAGAGATTAGGAGATCGGATTACGATTCTACGGGATGGGTTCAAAATTGAAACCTTGCCTGTTAAAACGACAGACACCGATGATTGGATTGAATTAATGGTTGGACGATCTTTGGATGAGAAGTTTCCAAAGCAAACCTTTACACTTGGCCGAGAAGGTTTTAGAGTAGAAAATTTAGAAGTGGCAGGCGCCTCAGAGCCGGTTAGCTTTCGTGTGAGATATGGGGAGATCGTTGGTATTTCCGGGCTGGTTGGCGCTGGGCGCACCGAGCTTGCTAGGGCTATATTTGGAGCCGATCCGCGCCGAAATGGAAAAATTTTTATTGATGGCAAGGAAGTAAAGATCAAGTCTCCGCGAGATGCCATTGATGCTGGAATTGCTTTCATCACCGAGGACCGAAAAGGCGAGGGGCTTTTGCTTGATCAAAAGCTAGATTTTAATATTACGATGGCCAATATGAAAAAATTTACGAAGAAATCACGGCTTATTCATTTAAATGAGATCCGGGAAGAAGCCAAGCGATTTATTCGAGAATTAAAGATTCGTCCTGATCATATCGAGCTTAAAGCTCGCAATTTGAGCGGTGGGAATCAGCAGAAAGTAGTGATCGCCAAGTGGTTATGCACAAAGGCAAAGGTGTTTATTTTTGACGAACCGACAAGAGGAATTGATGTCGGAGCGAAAGTAGAGGTTTATCGCTTGATGAATCAATTAGTTGAAAATGGCGCCATTGTCATTATGATCTCTTCAGAGCTTCCGGAAATTCTCGGGATGTGTGACAGAGTTCTTGTGATGAGAGAAGGAAGAATAACAGCGGATTTGCCAATTAAGGAAGCGACACAAGAACGAATTATGAGAGCGGCTACAGGAGGGTGAAAATCAATATGAGTCAAGTAGCGGTGCAAACGAAAAACGAGGCAGTGGAAAAGAATCGCGCATTTAAACGGATTATCAGCAAGTTCGGGCCTCTAATCGGTCTTATTCTATTAACAGCAGTCCTGACGATTCTGTCGCCTAAGTTTTTAACGATCAATAATGTCATGAATATCGCTCGGCAATCTTCGATCAACGCCTTGCTGGCAATCGGGATGCTTTTGCCGATTCTAACGGCAGGAATCGATTTGTCTGTCGGTTCATTGTTGGCGCTTTCGATTATGATGATGGGAATTGTGACGGTCAATATGGGAATGCATCCGCTTTTGGGTATCCTCGTATGTCTCTCGGTAGGAGCGGCATTTGGTTGGTTAAACGGGATTTTATTAACGAAGCTGCGTTTGCCGCATCCATTTATCTCCACTCTCGGTACGATGAACATTGCCCGCGGCATCGCTTTAATCGTTACAGGTGCGGCTCCGATTGCCGGCTTTCCTTACATGATTCAATTTTTAGGACGTGAATTTGTGGGGCCGATCCCGGTAAGTTTTTTGCTTGTCATTGTGGTATATGTCTTTTTCCATATTTTCTTAACACGAACACAGACAGGGCGTTATATTTATGCGATTGGCGGCAATCCTGAAACTGCGCGCTTATCGGGAATTAATGTCGACCGAGTGCTGATTATTGTTTATACGATTAGCGGTTTCATGGCGGGGCTTGCTGGTCTTGTTATGGTCGGCCGCGTGAATTCAGCTTTTCCTCTTGCTGGACTTTCTTATGAGCTTGATGCGATTGCGGCGGTCATTATCGGTGGTGCCAGCTTTCTGGGGGGAGTTGGTACTGTATGGGGAACATTAATCGGGGCGCTGATTATCGCTGTTTTAAGAAATGGGCTGAATCTCTTGAATGTTTCCGCTGATTTCCAAATGACGGTGATTGGAGCGGTCATTATTGCCGCCGTATTTGTTGATGTGCTTCGCCAGCGCAAAAGCAAAAAAGCTTAATTGTTTGCTAATTGGAATGTTGATAAAGGATCATGCTTTCACAAGATTGCAAGTAAAGGGAAATGGGGGAATGTTGGATGAAAAAGAAAATTCGGTTATTCAGCGTAGCCGCTGCGTTCATGGGTATGGTTCTTTTAGCTGGATGCAATAGTGGTCAAGAAGCGAGTGGAGGTGAAAACACAGAGCGAGTCGCTGTTGTTTTGAAAACGTTATCAAGCCCTTACTGGAAGTACGTTGAGGCTGGAGCGAAAGCGGCTGGCAAAGAGCTTGGGATCGATGTGACCGTTGTTGGACCCAATTCAGAATCTGAAGTGATGCAGCAAGTGAATATGATTGAGGATCAGTTAAGCCAATCGCCTGGTGCCCTTGTCGTTTCGCCGACTCAGCCTGATACAGTCGTCCCGGTGTTAGAGGGAGCCAATGTTCCCGTTCTTCTTATTGACACAGATGCCGATCTTAAAAATAAAACAAGCTTTATAGGTACGGAAAATTATGAGGCTGGATATGAAGGAGGAAAATTGCTTGCCTCCATGCTGCAAAAAGGGGACAAAGCCGCGATCGTTTCAGGTGCGCTTGGAAATACGGCGACAGATGAACGCGTGAAAGGAGCCAAAGCCGCTCTTAAAGAAGCAGGGATCGAGGTTGTTGCTGAACAGCCTGCCGATAGCGATAAAACAAAAGCGATGTCCGTTATGGAAAATATCCTGCAGAAAAATAATGATATCAAAGGTGTATTTGCGGCCAATGATGATATGGCGCTTGGCGTGTTGCGCGCTGTTGAGGCAAAAGGGTTAGATGTTAAAGTGATTGGTACTGACGGAACGCTAGAAGCGGTCGAATCGATTTTAGCCGGAAAGCTTGCCGGTACGATTGCGCAAAGTCCATATGACATGGGCTACGAAGGAGTGAAAAACGCATTAGCCGCCATCAAAGGCAAAAAAGTTGAAAAACGCATGAAGAGCCCTGTTGAGGTGATTACAAAAGAAAATGCACAAGAAAAGCTAGAATTTCTTAAAAAGATAGTAGAGTAGTCCATACGAATGATTTAACCGGTGGTATTCCTTCATGGTAAAATGAAGAAAAAGGACTATCTAAGGAGTTTGAACTAAATGAAGCCGACGATTTATGATGTAGCGAAAAAAGCAGGTGTCTCGATAGCGACAGTATCGAAAGTCGTGAATAACACAGGAAATATTAGTGACCGAACGAGAAAAAAAGTCATGAAGGTCATGCAAGAGCTTGAATACCAGCCGAGCAGCTTAGCGGCGGCATTAACAGGCAAAAGGACATTTACTATTGGTGTCCTTGTCCCGGATATTGCCAACCCGTTCTTTGCTGAAGTAGCGAGAGCTTTAGAAAATTATGCTCGGGAAACGGGATATGCGATGATTTTATGCAGTACCGATTACCAAAGAAAACGAGAGCAAGATTATCTTGAATTGCTTATGAAAAAACAAGTAGACGGCATTATTATTGCGACAGAGCCAAAAGATCTGAGCGCTTTTCGAAAGCTTCAGTCCAGACATATCCCGTTTTTAATGTTTTCGATCGACCATCTTGCTTTATCTTCGCATGTTGTCACGACGGACGATATTAGAGGAGGATACCTTGCCGGGCGTTATCTGCTGGATAAAGGACATCGCCGTTTGGCGATCATTGCCGAATTAAGCCGTCCGAGCGGACGGTTGAGATTGGAAGGCTTTAAACAAGCTCTTTCCGATCAGGGAATTGAATTAGAAAGCCCATTCATTATTGATGCCATCTCTAAAGTGGAAGATGCCAAGCTGGCATCGCAAAAGCTGCTTCATTTACCAGAAAAGCCTACTGGTGTTTTTGCGACTACCGATTTAATCGCAGTGGTTTTTATGAACGAAGCTCGAAAGCTTCACGTGCAGGTTCCGGGAGACATTTCCGTTATTGGCTTTGATAATACGATACATGCCGAAATTGCTGATCCTGGTCTAACAACCATTGCACAGCCAATCGATGATCTGGCCCGCTATGCGGTCTATAAGCTGCTTGAGTCGATTGAAAAACCAGAAATGCCTGGACATCGGATTATGCTGGCTCCTGCTTTAGTAGAACGGCAATCGGTAAAAGACCTAAAGGATCAATATTCGTGACTTCTTGTGCTTCTCTAAGCATGAATGTTAGAAGAGCAAGGAATCAATAGTGAATAGGAAAGCTGCTTTTTGGTTCAGACCCATTTTGCAAAGCAAACATGTGGAGTTCGTTTGGTGCGATAGACATGGTCTTCTTGTTCGATAGACAAACAGAAAAGCTCCCATCCAAACGGACTCTCTTATCGATGCTTTCTACAATGGATTAGGGATGAAGAACCAGCTTGAAAGAAAGAAGAGATATTCTTAGGAAGGACGGTCCAAGCAAGGCGGTTTCTGATGTTTTTTAGGCGAGTGCCTAAATGGTAGGCGCACAACCTTGCTTTCAGACTGCTTCATAGTTTCGCGCAGAAAGTAAAGCGCTTAACTAAAAAAGTGAAAAAATCTAGAAAGTGAATGTTAAAAAAATTTAAAATTAACTTGAGATTAGGCGAAAAAGTCGTATAATAATGGTAAGTAAAGCGCTTAACTTTATTTCGGGTTAGATGTCCGTATCTTTACTAAGAGAAAGGAAGATTCAGGCGATGGGATTGACGGTAGGAATCATTGGCGCAGGGAGAATCGGCAGATTGCACGCAGATCATTTGCGCTTCATTTCACAAGTTCGAGTCAAGAGTGTTTCAGATGTTGCAATTCATCATCTGGAATCGTGGGCGAAAGAGAGACAAATCGAGGTGCTAACAGCGGATTATCGCCAAATATTAATGGATCCAGACATTGATGCGGTGTTGATTTGCTCTCCAACGAATACACATGCCACGATGATTAAAGAAGCGGCTTTAGCAGGAAAGCATATTTTTTGTGAAAAACCGATCAGTTTTACATTAAGAGAAACAGAAGAGGCACTGGAAGCTGTTGAAAAAGCTCAAGTGAAGTTTCAAGTTGGGTTTAACCGCCGATTTGATCCGAATTTTCGGAAAGTCAGGGATCTTGTGCAAAATGGAACGATTGGCGTTCCGCACATTTTACGTATTACATCAAGGGATCCTAAGCCGCCCAGCATGGACTACATCAAGTCGTCAGGTGGGCTTTTTATGGATATGATGATTCATGATTTTGATATGGCGCGCTACATTATGGAAAGTGAAGTGGTGGAGGTGTCTGCTTACGGGGCCGTGCTGGTTGATCCCGCCATCGAAGAAGCGGGAGATATTGATACAGCTGTCGTCACTTTAAAATTTGCCAACGGCGCTCTTGGTGTGATTGATAACAGCCGCCAAGCTGTCTATGGATACGATCAGCGACTTGAGATATTTGGAAGTAAAGGATCGGCATTGGCTGATAACCATCGCCCTACGACCGTTGAAGTCTCTACTTCTGAGCACGTGTCCAAGGATAAACCGCTGTATTTTTTCCTTGAGCGCTATACCCAAGCCTATATGAATGAAGTATCAGAATTTGTAAGAGCTATTCTTACCAACCAGCCTGTTATTTGCAGCGGCTTTGATGGCTTACAAGCCCAACGGATTGCCGAAGCGGCAAAAAAATCGTTGGAAGCTGGTATCCCTGTGAAGCTGGAAGCGGTAAATTCCGCTGCCTCTGTCTAATCGTTTTTAGGGACTATGCGAAGAAAGGAGGAAAATAGTATGAATCTACTAACCTTTCATCAAGATCGTCCACTTGATCTCATCGCGGTCGGCCGGTTGTGCATTGACCTCAATGCGAATGAAATCAATCGCCCAATGGAAGAAACACGAACATTTACGAAATACGTTGGCGGTTCTCCTGCCAATATTGCGATTGGCTTTGCACGGCTAGGCCAAAAAACCGGATTTATTGGAAAAATCGCGAACGATCAAATGGGACGCTTCATTTTGGATTATTTGCAGAAAAACGGCATCGACACAAAAGGGATCGCAATCGACCGTACGGGGGCTGTAACGGGTTTAGCGTTTACCGAGATTAAGAGCCCGGAGGATTGCAGCATTCTAATGTATCGCGATAATGTCGCAGATTTGAAGCTTCATCCATTGGATATTGATGAAGATTATATTAAACAATCAAAGGCGCTACTCATTTCCGGTACCGCCCTTGCGCAAAGTCCATCACGTGAAGCCGTGTTTCTTGCATTGGAATATGCCGTAAAGCATGGTGTGACGGTTTTCTTTGACCTTGATTATCGTCCATATACTTGGACGGATGAGGCAGAAACGGCGGTTTATTATAATTTGGCTGCTGAAAAATGTGATGTCGTGATCGGCACTCGCGAAGAGTTTAATATAATGGAAAAATTGTTGAATGGAAAAGAGGCTAATGATTATGATACAGCTTCTCGCTGGTTTTCGTTCCGCGCTAAAATGGTCGTCATTAAACATGGAGGAGCAGGCTCGATTGCGTATACTAAAGACGGAAAATCTTACCGCAGCGGTATTTTTCGCACCAATGTATTGAAAACATTTGGCGCTGGCGATTCCTATGCCTCTGCTTTTATCTATGGCTTAATGAATGGAAGGGATGTTGCCGAAGCGATGAAGCTGGGAAGCGCGTCGGCTTCAATTGTGATTTCGCGTCACAGCTGCTCTGATGCGATGCCCACTCTTCAAGAGCTTCAGCATCATATTGAGACGGCTATTTATGAGCCTGCTCTATCATAGGATTTTTGTTTTGAATATTCGGGAATTTTAAGGGATGAAAGGAAGATGGTATCGCATGAAAATAACTGTAAAAAGCTTAAAAAACTACATCGGTGGGGAATGGGTCGAATCTGTTTCCAATCGAACAGAGGTTGTATACAACCCAGCAACAGGTGAAGAGCTGGTGATTGTTCCACTTTCCACAAAAGAAGAAGTAGACAAGGCCGTTCAAGCAGCACACGAGGCGTTTCAAACATGGTCTCAAGTTCCCGTTCCAAAGCGCGCTCGTCTTCTTTTTAAATATCAGCAGCTTCTCGTGGAGCATTGGGAAGAGCTAGCGCGGCTTGTGACCATAGAAAACGGCAAAAATTACGATGAAGCCTATGGGGAGGTGCTTCGCGGGATTGAATGCGTGGAGTTTGCGGCAGGAATCCCAACTTTAATGATGGGCAAGCAGCTTCCTGATATCGCAACAGGGCTTGAATCTGGCATGTACCGTTATCCGCTTGGAGTAGTTGCCGGTATTACGCCGTTTAATTTTCCAATGATGGTGCCGTGCTGGATGTTCCCGTTAGCGATTGCTTGCGGCAACACTTTTGTATTAAAGCCATCGGAACGCACGCCGCTTTTAGCGCAACGTCTTGCCGAGCTGTTTGAAGAAGCGGGTTTTCCTAAAGGGGTATTAAACATTGTCAATGGTGCGCACGATGTCGTCAACGGATTGTTAGAGCACAAGCTGGTGAAGGCGATTTCGTTTGTCGGCTCTCAGCCGGTGGCTGAATATGTGTACAAAACAGCGGCAGCCAACTTGAAACGCGTGCAAGCTCTTTCCGGGGCGAAAAACCATTCGATCGTATTAGCCGATGCCAATTTGGAACATGCGGCCAAACAGATCATCAGCGCCGCTTTCGGTTCTGCTGGCGAACGCTGCATGGCGACTTCGGTTGTCGTGGTGGAAGAGTCTATTGCTGATAAATTCATAGCAAAATTGAAGGTGGAAGCCGATGCGATCCAAATCGGAAATGGTCTTGCCGAAGGAGTGTTTTTAGGTCCGGTGATTCGCCAAAGCCATAAAGAGCGCACCATTGGCTATATCGAAAAAGGAATTGAAGAAGGAGCCACACTGGTGCGTGATGGCCGCAAAGACGCCGCTGTAAACAAAGAAGGTTACTTTATTGGTCCGACGATTTTTGAAAACGTTACGCAAGAGATGAAAATTTGGCAAGATGAAATTTTTGCCCCTGTTCTATCCGTTGTACGTGTAAAAAATTTAACAGAAGCGATTGAGTATGCGAATGCATCACCGTTCGCCAATGGCGCTTGCATTTTCACGGATAGCGCAGCCGCGGTCCGTCAGTTTCGTGAAACTATTGATGCAGGAATGCTTGGCGTTAATATCGGGATTCCTGCGCCAATGGCCTTCTTCCCGTTTTCAGGCTATAAGGACTCTTTCTATGGAGATTTACATGCAAACGGTACGGATGGTGTTGAGTTCTACACGAGAAAGAAAATGGTGACAGCTCGCTATATGAAATAACGAAACTATTAAAGGAAGAGATGGGATGGAAATTCGTCTGTGCCATCTCCTCTTTCTTTTCGTTGTTTGTGATCAGTGTGGGATGGATTTTATAGAAGTGAGAGGAGGATTAGAACAGTGGGAACCGTTCGTTTAACAACGGCACAAGCGCTTGTTAAATTTTTGAATAACCAATATATCGAATTTGATGGAAAGCAGCAACGATTTGTAAAAGGCATTTTTACGATTTTTGGCCACGGGAATGTGCTTGGGCTTGGCCAAGCTCTTGAAGAGAATCCTGGCGAATTGAAGGTATACCAGGGACGGAATGAACAAGGGATGGCCAACGCGGCGATCGCATTTGCCAAGCAAAAGCATCGGAAGCAAATGATGGCGGTCACTTCGTCTGTGGGACCCGGAGCGGCGAATATGGTTACTTCTGCTGCTACAGCAACAGCCAACCATATCCCAGTTCTGTTGCTTCCTGGCGATGTATTTGCCACCCGCCAACCGGATCCTGTTTTGCAGCAAATTGAACAAACGCATGATTTATCGATATCTACAAATGACGCGTTCCGCGCAGTAAGCAAGTATTGGGATCGTGTCTGCCGCCCAGAGCAGCTGATGTCTGCGATGCTGAACGCCATGCGCGTATTAACCGATCCTGCAGACACGGGTGCTGTCACGATTGCGCTTCCTCAAGATGTTCAAGGAGAAGCATGGGATTTTCCTGAAAGCTTTTTCGCCAAACGTGTGCATCGGGTGGAGCGCCGCCAGCCGTCGATGGAAAGTGTTCACGACGCGGTCAAGCTGATTCGTTCCAAGAAACGGCCTTTGCTCATATTAGGCGGCGGTGTTCGCTACTCAGAGGCCTCGGATGCTTTTGTAGCGTTTGCAGAAAAATTCCATATTCCATTTGCAGAAACACAAGCTGGAAAAAGCGGCGTGGAGAGTAGCCATCCGCTTAATCTTGGCGGCATAGGCGTGACAGGGAATTTAGCAGCCAACACCATTGCTAAGCAGGCGGATTTAATTATTGGAGTCGGTACCCGTTTTACGGACTTTACAACCGCTTCTAAACATTTATTTAGCCACGCAGACATCATCACGATCAATGTTTCTGAATTTCATGCCGCAAAATTAGATGCAGTGAAAGTCATTGCCGATGCCAAGGCTGGACTTGAGGCCATCAGCGCGGCACTAGGAAACTATGTTTCTGCCTATGAAAATGAAATCGTTGAAGCGAAACAAAAATGGGCGAATGAGTTAAACCGCCTTTATTCGGTTGCTTATCGCGAGAATTTTAAACCGGAAATTGCGGGGCATATCGATGAAAAACTGCCTGAATATAAAGAAGCATTTGGCTCCGCCTTAACGCAAACGAGCGTGATTGGAAGGATTAACGAACAGATTGATGATGATGCCATCATTGTAGGCGCTTCAGGCAGTTTGCCTGGTGACCTGCAGCGAATGTGGGTATCGAAAGCTCGCAACACGTATCATATGGAATACGGTTATTCTTGTATGGGTTATGAAATTGCAGGCGCATTTGGCGTTAAGCTCGCTGAACCGGATAAAGAAGTGTATGCAATGGTGGGCGATGGCAGCTTCCTCATGCTTCATTCCGAGCTTGTGACGAGTTTGCAAGAAGGAAAAAAAATAAACATTGTCTTATTTGATAATTCTGGGTTCGGTTGTATTAACAATCTCCAAATGGAAAATGGCATGGGCAGTTTTGCTACTGAATTTCGCAAACGCAATGCCGAAACAGGACAACTTGATGGCCCGATCATCACGATCGACTATGCAAAGGTTGCAGAAGGATACGGATTGAAAACTTACACCGTTCGCACAATGGAGGAGCTGGAAGAAGCGATGGCGGACGCGAAAAAGCAAACGGTCAGCACGCTCATCGATATTAAAGTGTTGCCGAAGACGATGACGCACGGATATGACTCCTGGTGGCATGTCGGTGTGCCCGAAGTATCGGGCAAAGAAGGCATCGAAGCGGCTTACCAAAAGAAAGAAGCCCATCTTCAATTAGCTCGTAAGTATTAAACAACATATGTTCAGATAGAACAATCGACATCGTGGTTATATCGTTTGAACGATTCGAGGAAAACAGGAGGAGAACATGTTTACCGAAAACAGAGTGAAGCTTGCTATTGCGCCGATCGGCTGGACGAATGACGATATGCCCGAGCTTGGCGGTGATATTCCATTCGAACAGTGCATTAGTGAGATGGCGCTTGCCGGTTTTATCGGTTGTGAGGTTGGCCATAAGTACCCGCGTGAGATAGAAGTATTAAAAAAAGCGCTGGATTTAAGGGGACTAAGGATCGCAAGCGCTTGGTTTAGCGCGTTTTTAACCTCTAAACCATTTCAGGAAACCGCAGAAGCGTTTAAAGCCCATCGTGATTTTTTATATGCGCTGGGCGCAAAGGTCATCGTTGTTTCAGAACAAGGGAACAGTATCCAAGGCCAAATGGAAGCGCCGCTATTTGAAAACAAACCGGTGTTTACAGAAGAAGAATGGAGTTGTTTAGTGGACGGTTTACATCGTCTTGGCGACTTGGCAGCGGAGAAAAATATGAAAATCGTCTATCACCATCACATGGGAACAGGTGTCCAAACAACGGAAGAGATAGACCGTCTAATGGAGGAAACAGATCCCCAAAAGGTTTCGCTTCTTTATGATACGGGGCATCTTGTGTTTTCTGGAGAAGATCCTTTACATGTTTTAAATAAGTATATCCATCGTATCCACCATGTTCACTTAAAGGATGTGCGAATGGAGATAGTCCATAAAGTTCGCGAAGGGAAAATGAGTTTTTTGCAGGCGGTCAAAGCGGGAGTGTTTACGGTACCGGGAGATGGCGCGATCGACTTTCAGCCGGTGTTTGCGGCACTAGCTGCCGCCGGATATGAAGGATGGCTGGTGGTGGAGGCGGAGCAGGATCCATCTGTCGCCAACCCGTTGGAGTATGCGTTAAAAGCCCGGCAGTACATTCGAGAAACATGCGGTTTATAAAAGGAGAGGGATCATGACATTAGTCAGGATGAAAGAAATCTTAACTCATGCCGAAGAACATCATTACGGTGTTGGGGCTTTTAGTGTTGCCAATATGGAAATGGTCATTGGGGCCATTCGGGCAGCGGAAGAGCTTCGTTCTCCACTTATTTTGCAAATTGCCGAGGTGCGTCTGAAGCATTCTCCGTTGTCTATCATTGGTCCGATGATGGTAGCCGCGGCGAAAGCGGCCCAAATTCCGGTAGCGGTTCATTTTGATCATGGCTTAACGGAAGAGAAGATCCGCGAAGCACTGGAAATCGGTTTTACATCGATTATGTATGATGGCTCTCATGATGAACTCGAAAAAAATATCGCGGAGACAAAGAAAATGACGGCGCTTGCTCGAAGGTACGGGGCCACTGTAGAAGCGGAGCTCGGCCAAGTAGGCGGAAGTGAAGACGGTTCGGTTGATCTTGAAATATTGCTTACTTCTGTAGAAGAAGCGAAGCGTTTTGTTGCGGAAACCGGAATTGATGCACTTGCCATAGCGATTGGCAATGCGCATGGAATGTATAAAGGGGACCCGTGTTTACGCTTTGATCGTCTAGAGGAAATTGATCAAGCGGTCGAGATTCCGCTTGTGCTTCATGGAGGTTCGGGAATTTCTGAGGATGATTTTCGCAAAAGTATTAATCTTGGAATCCGAAAGATTAATGTGGCAACGGCAACCTTTCATAACGTTGTAAATGCTGTAAACACTGGTCGCCCTTTTAGCGATTATTTTTCTTATCATGAACGTGTGATTGAAGCAGCAGCTGAAAGTGTGAAGCGCCATATGCGAATGTTTCAAAGTGTTGGACGTGTATAGGAGGTCTGTTGGGCGTATGTATGAAAAACTTGGCGAGTTAAAAGAAGGATATACCATGATTACGGATATGAAAAGCAAGCATCCTGATATGCTACAGGATATCGGGATTTATGTGCTATCTGCTGGCAAAGTGGAGCGGCTTTTTGATGAGGAAAAAGAAGCGGCCATTCTTCTTTTAGAAGGGGATGTCCGTTTGGAATGGAATGGCTTTTCTCGCGAGGTCAAGCGCGACAGCGTATTTACTGAATCTCCTTGGTGCCTTCACGTTCCTAAGGGGATAGAGGTCAAGGTGACAGCGCGGACGAAGAGCGAAGTGCTTGTGCAAAAGACGGATAATCCCAATAGCTTTGAACCAAAGTTATATACCCCAGATGATTGCGAAAGTATAGTGGCGGGGGAGGGAGTATGGAACGGAACGGCCGAGCGTGTGATCCGCACCATTTTTGATTACAATCATGCCCCTTATTCTAATTTGGTCATCGGTGAAGTGATTTCGTATCCAGGCCGCTGGTCAAGCTATCCGCCCCATCATCATGATCAGCCGGAGGTGTATTACTATCGCTTCGACCGGCCGGCAGGCTTTGGGTGTGCGATGGTCGGTCCCCACGCCTATCGTGTCGAGCATAACAGCTATATAACGATTCCTGGGGGCATGGATCACCCGCAGGCAACCGCGCCAGGCTATGCCATGTATTTCTGCTGGATGATTCGCCACCTCGATCATCCTTGGACAGATCGGATCATAGAGGAAGAGCATAAATGGCTTCTTGATCCTCATGCCAAAATTTGGCCGAACAAATGATCAAACATAAAGCAAATAAGCCTACGAAGGTTTTGAACCGTTCGCAGGCTTTTTATCATAGAACAACTTTTACTGAAAAAACATCTAAACGTTCCCACTACAATTTTAAGCAGTCTTTAAATATGGAATTCTTAAAATTATAGGCAAGTTGATTTTTTGTTATATTCTATTATCTTCCTTTCTGTTCATGGAACTTCTTCGTTTACTTCCATATTATCCGAAAAGCTTCTATTGGCCGCAGGGAATAGCATATATAATGAATCGTTTTAGGAATCAGTAACAAAAGACTCTATCGCTATGCCTGCTTTTAAAGCTTACGGCTCTGATATTTCGGAAAGACCGAATGGAAAACGCCGCTGCGAGACAATCCATTTTTTACTAAATCTATGAAAAAAGATTTGTCGTCGACCTCCAATAGCGCACAAACCCCGGGGGATCGACGACAATTTTCTATTTACCAAAATTCCTCTCGTGATAAGAGAAATCAAATATTGATAGAATCTTTAGATAAGTTTATAATAACATTGTATCGATTTTCCAAATGTTGATTTTATCATAATGTTTGGGTTTTTATCTTAACTATGAGGGATTGAAACTCTAAATGCTCTAGAAACTCCGCTCTTAACGTAGACCTGGTTTTTATCTTAACTATGAGGGATTGAAACTTGATCACCGACCCTTCAGATCCATCCACAGTTGTAAGTTTTTATCTTAACTATGAGGGATTGAAACTTCGTTGTTGGTAAAACAACACGATCTTCATAAAAAAGTTTTTATCTTAACTATGAGGGATTGAAACTGGTGTGTTTGTTCATTCCGGGGTTGCATTCAACGCGTTTTTATCTTAACTATGAGGGATTGAAACATAATGTCGCCGTTTAGCACGTTCTGGTTCGGCAAGGGTTTTTATCTTAACTATGAGGGATTGAAACTTTTGAATTTAGCCAAGATGTATTTCATTCCTGCCGGTTTTTATCTTAACTATGAGGGATTGAAACAACCAGAAACCGTCATCCTCAACGACATACACATGTTGTTTTTATCTTAACTATGAGGGATTGAAACTCGGTATTCGTTTTCACTTCTTCTTTCGTTTATCCCGTTTTTATCTTAACTATGAGGGATTGAAACATACTTCGATTAATTCTGAATAATTTACAGCATTTTTGTTTTTATCTTAACTATGAGGGATTGAAACATTAAAAAATCATATGAAAAGCAAAAAGAATTAGAACTAATGATGTTAGACTAAAAAGTAGACACAGATTATTATAGTAATAATAGACTAAAAAATGAGGGGTCTACATGACAAAAAAACAAAGGCGGTACGAGGAAGACTTTAAGCGTCAAACGGTTCGTTATATTTTGGAGGAAGCGAAATCCGTTGCACAAGTGGCTCGTGAGCTTAAAATTAACGAAAATACTCTTCACGGCTGGGTGAAAAATATACAGTACAAATTGGCATTTTAGTGGAAGTTCCAGAACTAAATGAACAGTTAAACTATAAACTTCAAGGCGGTCGGTTCATAAATCAAGCTATACAAGAAGTAGAGGATATTATATTCATTCCAGATTGGATTAAAAACTTTCTACAAATTGAATGGTTCTAGGTAGATTTTTACATAACCTTTACCTTTAGAAAGCTAAATGAACTGTCAAAAGACGAACTCACTGAGTATGAAATAGTAAGGGATTTGTTAGAACCGTTTGAAGGCTGGATTAATAGTGTTGCAAATAAAAAAGAATTGTTCGATTATTATTTGTCGAAGATATCAAACAAGTGCTGGTAGTCCTGCGAAATCGCAAGAAAAGTTGACAGGACCGTTTCATTTAGTCAGAAGTAATCAAGTTGCAGCCAGTGGACAAGCTAAAATGAAATTCGTCCGTAAACATTTTGAAACCATTGGCACAAATTTCAAATTTGTTGGACTAGAGAAAGATGTTAGTGAGTTTATGTTTAGGGTTGTTGAGCCGATATACAGTATGTTGCTTGCAATAGAAAGCCGTTTGTGCTTCTGCTTTTTCGTTTTTATAACAGGATTCGACAAATTTTTTTGTCAAAACTAGTTAAAATATAAGGGTCAACAATAGGATGAAGAAACACGTTTTCGAAGAATGCAACATTTTAGCTTCAATTACTATATTTCTTGCCAAATATCCAGGATACGGAATTACGAATTGTTTCGTATGTCGTCGATCCTTACGTAACTGTCACTCCGCGTAAAGCTACGTATCGAATTTTGGTGAGCGATCATATTCTAAGTTGAGATAAAGCCAATGGAGTGATAATTTACAGCTTAGGAAGGAGATAACTATTGAAGAAAAAGGTTTATAAGAATAAAATTGTTGCCTATGTATTAGCTTTCTTTTTAGGTGGATTAGGTGCCCATTTATTTTATCTCAAAAAGCCGTTTAGAGCAATTCTTTATCTTTTGTTCAGTTGGACGGGTTATACTTTTATTCTTGGTTGGTTAGATATGTTTTTTATTTCATCCTGGGTGAACAAACTCAACGAAAAGAGGGTAGAATCTTCTTTGGATGTGGAGGGTGTTACCTATGAACATGTGTTAGAACTTTCTGAATCAGTGGCTTCTAATGAAAATACCGAAGTTCATACATTAAGAAAAGAGAAAGGTACTTCTGCAATAGCGATCCCGACACACTCGTATGAGAAAAAATCTACAGATAAAATACATGCGATACCTAATAAACCAGATAACAAAAAATGTACGGACGAACTAGGTGGTAGAATTTTTAAAAAAATCCCTTTTTCTACAGAACCAGTAAAACATTTAACCATCCTTGTTAACAAAGAGCTTGAACAAGAGCAACAAAGATCAAATAAACAGATTCCAACAGAGTCAGTGCTAAAAGAAAAAGAACAGCTTACTAATAGTGAAATGGAGAAACAACAACAAAATAACCTTAAAGAATTTTCATCAGTTGTTTCAACAATAAAGAATGAACATTTACGCTGTTTACAAGCAGCGTTATTAGAATTGATACGATTTAAACAGGAATTAGAAATAAAAGAAAAAATCGATCATTCACATCAACAAGAAGAAGTGATAAAAACGCCACAAAAAGAAAATCAGGAGCTCCAAAGTCAGATTGAATTGGATATATTGGTTGATAAAGAGGAAAAATCTTCTCCTGTAGCAAAATCACAACTTAAAGATGTTAAGAATACTTTCATCAAAGGGATTAAAAACATGTTATCAGGTACGTTTTACGATGAAGAGACCATTATAATGCCTGAATTTGCACATGTAAAAACTCCTTCATTTGTA
Source organism: Anoxybacillus sp. B2M1 (assembly GCF_001634265.1). NCBI lineage: Bacteria > Bacillati > Bacillota > Bacilli > Caryophanales > Anoxybacillaceae > Anoxybacillus > Anoxybacillus sp. B2M1. The sequence continues at coordinate 260,286 of NZ_CP015435.1, forward strand.
AAAGAAATGATTCATAACATAAAAGGGAAGGAACAACGAAAGACATTAAAAAATTCATATATCTATATTAGCGTATACACTGGGGAATCAGATTTTTTAAATGACTCCCTTCATTACTCACAGAAAACAGGAGATCCCAAGGTGAAGTTTGTGCCCTTTATGCAATACTATCCCACTTTTAGGTCCTTAGATGATAACCAAAAGAATTGGTATTTTTACTGGAGAGAGGAAGTTTTAAAGGGGCGTTACATAGATACGGATTTGAGCTATATTTATTTATTTGCTTACGAGTTAATTAATTATACCTTTAACCAAAAAACATCTTTTAATGTAAGCATGTTAGTTCATCTTTACAACAATTATAAAGAACGGTTTCCGAGTTTATCGCGTTATTTACCTGAATGGATAGGTCATATGCTCCTAGAAGCAGGAGAGAAAGAATTAGCAAGTAATTGGATTAGGGAACGAACAAGTAATCGTTATTACGAGGAATTTAAGAAAACACTTATAGAAACAGAAGACTGGAGCAAAATTTCAATCTCCATTTGGAAAAAGTATCTGCGTAATCATCGAGAAACTGCATTTTTTACTCAGAACAAAAACCGAATTTACAATATCTTCAAATCAGGAATTCAATTACTACGAGAGTACTACGAAGAACATGGGATTTCAATAGTGGATGAATGGTTAGTTGAAAATATTAAGCAGCAGCCAATGTTCTTGTTTCAAGGGGCAGTAGTTCATAGAGAAGAGAGAAACACTGAAATTACAATGAATGTATTAGTGCCTTCTGAAAAATTATTTGACCAGGTAACTGCGTTATTCAAATACTCAGAAAACATTATGCGGCTGTTAAAAGAGAATAACAGAATGGTGAAAGTGGATGAAGAAGTGTTGCCTGAAGAATTTCGTGAAAATATGAAACAAATATTTTTAAATAAAGATGGTATTGGTTCACGATTTAAAGTTGTTCAAAAAGGTACCATGAATAGCGGTTCTAAGATACCAGATCCACCTAAAGATATCAGTCAAAAACAAGATATTGTATCATCAGGAGAACAAATACAAGACTTAGAGACGGTTATTGAATTTGACGATGATAAAATCAAACAACTTGAAGAGGAAAATCGCTTATTACTACAACATTTTGAACAATATGAAGACGGAGATGAACATTCAATCTCTACAACTGTTGAAAATAATGTATCTGCAGTATTAGCTGATGAAAATGTTAATGATAACATACCTAATTCTGAAAAGAGTGATAAAGAGCATGAGTCAGATGTATTTTTTGGGAGCAGTGACAGTTTTTCGTTGAATTTTTTATCTTCGTCTGATGGAGAAGCAAGTGAATTCATTCATTCTCTATCTGAATTGGAAAAGTTTTTATTAAAGCATTTTACGGGAGATAGTATTCAAGTGTCTGAAGCTAAGCAATTGATGAAGTCAAAAGGTGTCATGATTAATGTTGTGATAGATAACATCAACGAAAAGGCAATGGATATTTTAGGAGACAAATTCATTGAACTTGAAGGAGAACGATATGTCATTTATGAAGAGTACATTGAGGTATTAAATGAACTAAAGGAGAGTGTATAAATGAATATTAAAAAACGAGATTCCAGTGCTATTTTGAATGCATTATCAGGTGGAGTTGTTCCAAGCAGAGGTCTTCAATATATCATGGTAGGTCGTGCGGAAGAAGCAAAACAAATTTTATCCGACTTAAAGAATATTAAAGAAGGTGCTTCCATTATTAAATTATTTATTGGTCCTTTTGGCAGTGGAAAAAGCTTTATTCAATCGTTAATTAAACAAATCGCATTTAATGAAAAATTTGTTGTGGCTAATGCTGACTTTACCCCAGAAAGACGATTATATGGTAGTGAAGGAAAGGCAGTTGCTACCTATACGGAATTGATGAAAAACTTGTCTACTGCTACTTCTCCAGAAGGGAATGCATTACCTGCTATTTTAGATAAATGGATAAGCGATGTTCAATCAAAAATAGCAGAGGATAAATATAACGGACTCGTGGAGTTTGATAACAAGGAATTTGTGAAAGATGTTCAAACAGAGATCACTAAAATTGTTTCTAAGATGGATGAGTTAACTGGTGGTTACGATTTTTCCCGCGTCCTAAATCTTTATTTTAAAGGCTTTGTTGAAGATAACAATGAATTGCAACGAAAGGCCATCCGATGGTTGAGAGGGGAATATAGCACTAAAACAGAAGCAAGATCTGATTTAGGGGTAAGAACTATTATAGATGACAACAACTATTATGATTATTTGAAGGTTATGTCTCAGTTTGTAAAACAGATTGGTTATTCTGGTCTTGTTATCAACTTAGATGAAGCCATTAACTTATATAAGATTACTCACCCACAAACAAGAGAAAAGAACTATGAAACCATCTTAAAGATTTATAATGATACATTACAAGGAAACGTAGAAGGTCTGTATATTACTATTGGTGGAACACCAGAGTTTTTGGAAGATGAACGAAAAGGTTTGTTTTCATACGGAGCATTAAAAAGACGATTGCAAACCAATCCGTTTGAAACTAAAGAACATCGTGACTTAAGTCAACCAGTGATTAAATTAACACCGTTAACACATGATGAAACATATGTTCTTTTACAGAAACTAAGAGATATTCATGCTGTACATCATGGATATGAAACCACGGTAACAAACGAAGAAATTAAATCGTTCATTCGTAAGGAATACTCTAAGCCAGGTGCAGAAGGTAATCTCACAGTAGGGGAGGTTATTCGTACATTTTTAGGTGCATTAAACATTCTTCAACAACACACCGACTATAATCGTTCGGAATTGTTTGGAGTCGCTTTAATGAATCAAGAATCAACCAACAATAGCAGAGTTACAAATATCACTTCTCGATTCTCAAGAACAGGAGGATGAGAATGAGTTCGTTTGATTTGTTATCGCCAAATATGCAGAAAAAAATATGGGAGATGAGATGGGAAGAATTCACTCCGATTCAAGATAAAGCAATACCTGCAATTATCGAAACAGATGATGATATTATCATTTCATCGGGGACTGCTTCTGGAAAAACAGAAGCAGCCTTTTTACCTATTCTTACACTAATAGAGGATACAGCTAAACAATCATTGAAAGTGTTATATGTTTCTCCGTTAAAAGCACTGATAAATAACCAATTCGAACGGATTGAAAACCTTTGTAAGGATATTGGAATTCTCATACATAAATGGCATGGTGATGTTTTCCAAAGCAAAAAGAAAAAGTTCATTCAAAATCCAGCTGGTATATTACAAATCACACCGGAGTCGATTGAAAGTTTATTTATTAATAGAACATCTATGATTCCACATATTTTCAATGAGTTAGATTTTATTGTTATAGATGAAATACATTCGTTTTTAGACGTTGAGAGGGGGGGACAATTACGTTCATTATTAGCAAGAATAGAAAAAGTAATAAACAAACGTCCCCGATATATCGGCCTATCCGCAACTATTGATAATTTTGAGTTTGTAAAACAATGGGTTAACTTTAGAAATACAGATAGAGTTCGAATTATTCACGAAAAAGGATACGATAAAGAGTTACTCTACCATCTCATGCACTTTCAATGCATTGAACCTAATAAAAAACCAATCGAGTTATACGAAGATATAAGAGAATTGACAAGAGAAAGTAAAGCAATTATCTTTTGTAACTCAAGAGAAGAGGTTGAATATTCTACTGTTCTTCTTAACCGTTTAGCACAAAAAGATGGAGAAGGAGAGACATATTATCCACATCATTCATCTATTGATAAAAAAGAGCGCGAGTTTGTAGAAAAAACAATTGCCGAATCTACATTTCCTAAGAGTGTGATTGCAACTAGTTCTTTAGAGTTAGGCATAGATATCGGAAGTATTGATATTGTCATACAGGTAGACAGTACCTATACAGTATCATCATTACGTCAGAGGCTAGGACGATCGGGGCGAAAACAAGGTTCTAGCAGCATACTTCAATTATATAGCACAATGGAAGATAGTTTAGTCCAATCATTAGCAGTTATGGAATTGGTGTTAGAAAAATGGGTAGAGCCATCCAAAGGATACAAACAACCATTCGATATTTTATTCCATCAAATTATATCTATGTGCCAACAATATAATGGGATAAAACGTTCCCAGCTTATTCAAGAGATCAAGTTCAATGATGCATTCCATGATTTAGATATAGAAGACATTAATGAATTATTAAATCATATGATAGAAAGAGAAATTCTTGAACAGTTGCCTGTTGTTCAGGAATTAATTCTGGGTGTAGAAGGAGAGAGAATCTTAAGAAGTAAAGAATTTTATTCTGTTTTCATGACACGTGAACAGTACGATGTCTTTAGTGGAACAAAACAAATAGGTACATTAGATAAAAAACCATTTATTAACATTAAAGATAGAATTATTTTGGCGGGAAAGTTATGGGAAATTTATGATATTGATTCAAAGCGAAATAAAATATATGTCTCTAAGACTTCACAAGGAGATCCTCCTAAATATTCTGGTGATGGCGGTAAAATACACCAAAGAATCGGTGAAAAAATGATGGAAATTATTTGTTCAGACAATTCCTTTGAATATATTGACGAGAAGGCTGCAGATTGTCTAAAGGAGATAAGAATACCTTACCATTATTATGAAGTTACACCTCAACAACGGGTAATATGGAGGAAAAAAGATGAATTAGTATTTGAAACTTATACTGGCACAACCATTTTTCAAACATTAATGTGGATGCTTAGAACAAAAGGTGTTGATGTAAAAACAGTTGATGGAGTAGGGAGAATTAAAATTACAATGCCTCCTGAAGAAGATATTCTAAAGGTTCTTGATGATATTAAAAATTCGAATTGGTGTCCTGAAGATGTGATGAAAGGTGTATTAGAAAGGGAAAAATTTGTGTCTAAGTATTCCTTTTATTTACCAGAAAAACTAAGAGACAAAATGCATATTGCCAATGAAGTTGATATTGAAAATACGATTTCTTATCTTGATTCATATACATTTAGGTTAATTGTCTTGTGATTTTTTCATGAAACTCGTTCAATCCAACTGTACACAACGGTCAGAAAAGTTGACACGATCATTTTGATTAATCAAGAGGTACAATGAACCCATAAGCTGAGACACAAAGAGGCGATAAATAAGTTATACTGAGGACATGGAGAAACGGAATCGATATACAGCAGAATGTAAGACGAAGGTCGTACTGGAAGTGCTGAGGGAGGAGCAGACGGTAAATGAAATGGCCGGGAAGTATGAAATCAGTCCGGTGATGTTGAGCCGGTGGAAAGGGGAATTTTTGGAGCGAGCCTCCATGGTGTTCGGACGGCGCGCATCTGCACCGCCCGCTTCACTGTTCATAAAAAAGAATCGCTTTCGTGAACTCGGTAAAGTCGGTTAGATGGTGATCAAGTATTTTTTGCAAAATTGTCAAATTAATCTCCTGGTAGTCGTGAACAGCGATGTTTCTAAATCCGACCATCGCTTTCATTTTTTGTGAAAGAAAAGGAGTGATGATGCCGTGCTGTTCTAAAAGAGAAAAAGCGTCTCGACTGTTTTGGGGGAGGCCTAGCTTTTTCTGTGCGACCATGTGCATCGCCAGGTCGATGCTTGCTTCACATGCTCGTTGGAGATTTAAGATCATGGAGTCTTGCTTCGTGTAGTTTTCTAAATTTTTCGGGTTGTTCTCATATTCTTCGTGAATGCGCTTTATGCACCGCTCGATCACGCTAATTTTATTTAAAATGACATCATTTTTCATAAACCGACCCGCTTTCATTAATGTTTCGCAAGATTTCCGTGCGTTCTTCATTCAATTTTGCGTACATCTTCAAGGCTCTCCATTCATATTCGGCTTTTTTCTGTTCATTTGTACAATAGATGACTTTGCCATTACTGACCACTTGTGCTTGAAACACAGTGCTTGCTTGTTTGAGGTCCACAAGATCGACGTCCCGGTGCAGTTTGGATGCCAATTCTTGCGCAACCATAAATCGTTCATAATGATCCAATTGTTTTTGGTCGCTGAGAAAAGCGATATCAATGTCGCTGTCTTGATGAACATGTCCTGTAACCGTTGATCCAAACAAATAAATCAAGTATGGGGACACCGTTTCGGTCAACACTTCAATAATGATTGGCTCGATCTGTTCCGTCAACACCGTCTCTCCTTTTCTTCCTGGCAATCCGGCCATTTTCTTTCATTATATTACTTTTTATTTCCTGCCTCAAACTTTGCGTAAAACGATAGTTTAACGAAAAATTCTCCTCAAGTTTCTGGCTGAAAAGTGAAAGCCCCTTAGCCCGATGTTTTATCATCTTCCCTTGTTTTGCAATCCCCCTCAAGTTTGGAAACCATCATTCATGTACTCCTTCTCTTGTTTTCTTGTATAATAAAAAAAATCTAGTTTGTGGGAGTGGAGCGAGATTGGAACAGATTGAAAGATTGCTAGCCGCTTTTCCGAAGCGGACGATTTCATTAGGAGAACTGGAACAGCTTATCCAGCCTTTTGCGCGTACGTACGATGAATTTTGCGAAATCGTTTTGCGGCTTGAGGCGGAGCGGGTTCTTGAAATGGTGAAAGCGAAAGGGCGGACGACGAGAACGCCATCGCTCGCTTTTCAATATCGCATTCATAAAAGCCGATTTATGGAAGACTATCATCGTGAGCTGCAGCGCTATCAAAATCGGCTTCATCCGGCGATTCAGCTTGACGCCTATTACGGCAAAGACCCGTCTGTTTGGGAGCAAGATAAGCCGTTCATTTTAAAAATTGACGATTATTTAAAAACGCATTCGCTGCCGAACGAGGCGGTTGCTGCACCTGAGCGTAGCGTAGAGTTGGTCGGCGACGAGAAGTGGATCACGGAAAGAGGTGGGAAAGAGTTATTGGAGCGCATCGTCCTTTTTGATCGCCTGCGCATTATTCCCGTGTCCGAGCCGTTAATGTTAGCCGTCAATCCGGCAAAAATAGCGGAAGCCGTCCAGCATCACCTCATTGTTGAAAATAAAACGACGTATCAAGCGCTGTTGCCTGCGCTTCCAGACACCGCTTTTTCGACGCTGATTTATGGGGAAGGCAAAGCTGTGATTAGCAGCATCGAGCAATTTTCGCTGCAATATCCGGTAAAGGCGCACCATCGTTTTTACTATTTTGGCGACATTGACCGAGAAGGCATTTCCATTTGGCACTCGCTTGCGAAAAAGCAGCCCGTTTCGCCGTCGCTTCCGTTTTACCGGGCGTGTTTGCGGAAAGATCCAGTCAGCGGCAAGGGCTATCAGATGGAGCGGGCGGACGTGCTTGACGCGTTTCTCGCTTATTTTTCAGCGGATGAAAAAAAGCAGCTTCAAGAGCTGTTGGCTTCCGGCCAGTACTATCCGCAAGAAATGTTGAAAACGAGGGAACTGCAACAAATTTGGAGGGAATGGCAGTGGACAAGCTAGAATTGGCAGGGGTGACGGACGGCTATCGCGAGCGTATCAGAAGGCTTGCGCTGTTTGATCCGCTTTTTGATCTTGAGCGGAAGCGTTCAACTGACCTCAATGGGCAGCCGATTGATATGAAAGGGCTCGGGCTATTGGCGCTTTTGTTTTTCTTTGAACAAAAGCTGATGCGGCAGTATAAAACTGGGGTAAAACAGCTCGCGTCTTTTTTAAAAAAGCTAACGGAAAATGTGTACGTGTTAGATGACGAGATGTACGAAGACTTGGCGCGGACGATTATTCAAACGTTTCGCCCGACGACGGGGAGAAAACGGAGTTATTCGTTTTACGATTGGGAAAAACGGGAAGAGAGCGCGATTGATTATTCCCTTTTAAAAGCGAACGATTTCGATGTGAAAACAAATACGCAATATTACACGCTCGATGAAGATGGGCTTGAGCTCGTCTTTGCGACGAAGGAGTTTTATAGCGAATTCCAGTTATCGATTAACCAGTTGATGTTGCGGAAACAGTTGGAAAAAGGCGAATTTGCCGCAGCACTTAAGCAAATCAACGAAATGCGAATTGACGTCGAAACGTTGGAAGAACGCATGACTCGGCTGAAGCATGAAATTCAGCGTAGCATTATTTCCGAAGAGACGTTTGAACGGTATAAACAGCTGCTCGACGACATCTACAGTCGGCTTTCGCGAGAGGATGAGGAGTTCAAGGAACTGCGCGAATTCGTCAATGAAACAAGGGAACGCCTGTACGCGCGCGATGTTCATCAAAAAGAAGCGAGGACGTATGAACTTGTCTTAAAAATCGCCTGGGAATTAGAGTCGGTGCATTATGCGCATTCTGCTTTGCTCGACAAGGCTCTTTCGTTAAAAAATACAACGCTCGTCACGGCGCAGGAGTCGCTTTATTATACGGGTCTTCATTCGTTCAATTTCGACCAAGACATCGTGTCATACGTCGTTTCCACCCCGCTCCCCCTCGAAGCGATGAAAGGGTTGCTCCACCCGTTTTTAAAAGTCGAAGAAAATCAATTTTGGTCGCCGCTTGCGATTTTTGCGGAGCAAAACATTACGGAAGAGAGGGGAGAAAAAGTTGGGCTGCGCTTTATCGAAGCGGACGATGCGGTGTGCGACGATCCGTATCGCACATGGCTTATGGCAAAATATAAAGAATTGATGCAGCTGTTTTTAGAGGCGTACCAGCTTGGGCGCGCCCAAACGCTTTCAGAGTTTTTCAGTTACTTGGACGACATCGGACAGTCGCGTTTGTATGAGCAGCGTTATTTTTACGATTTTTGGCTCATTATGCATCAACACTCCCCGGTTCAACACGGCGATATGAAAGGGGAGGAAGGAAACACACTTTTAGGGGATGCGCTCGTTTTGCTTGGCGGAAATGTGCTGGATGTTCAAGAAGGGGATCGTATTATTCGAAAATGTGAACGTTTTTCCATTCAAGACATGATGATAACGGTGAGGGAACAATGAGAAATTATCCAGAGCAAAAAGTCATTCAAGCGTTTCAATTGTATACGGTGCTAGCGAGCCATGGCGTCGCAGGCGAGCAGGCGGTGCAGCTTTATAAAAGCGACGATGATATACGCGGGCTATTGGACATATTCAGTCGCGAAGTCGATTGCGTGATCATTTTGACGAGCGAGGAAATGTTTCTCGTGCCGCGCACGAAGCTGTCACCGTTCCATGTCAGCAACGACTGGATTAAGCGCCATTATCTTCGATCAGGTGCCACGAACGGCGATTTGTACTTGCTTTATTTTACGGTGCTCGTCTTGTTTGGCAGCTTTTACGATACGTATCAAAGTCAAGAACCAACGCGGCAATTTTTAGGCATGGATGAATGGGTGCACCTTGTCCAAGAGCGTATCGATCAATTGAAACAGCACGATCCGGATGAATTGAAACAATTAGAACAAGAATTTTCGTACAATTGGAGACTCATTATTGAAAAATGGGATGCGATGGACGATATTAAAGAAACAGCGAAAAAGCAAAGCGGCAATACGATCAGCCGTTTAAGTTTCATCGACACGGCAAGGCGCTTTTTAATCGATCAAGATCTTATTCTCGATATCGGCAACCATGAAGTCGCGTTGACGGAAAAAGCAAAAACAATTGTTCAACGCTTTTTCATGGAAGTCGAATACAACCGCGGGATTTTTGAATTTATTTACGGATTTGAAAGGGAGAAGGACGATGCCAGCGATCAGTAAAATTCGGCTCACGAATGTTGTATATGAAGAAGGGCGCAAACGGTACAACGATGAAATCTTCCGCTTTGACGGGCATAATGGGGCGATTTTGCTTGAAAATGGCGGAGGAAAAACGGTGTTTATTCAAACGGTGCTGCAAGCGATTTTGCCTCATGTCGATGTGGCCGACCGGAAAATTAAAAACACGCTGCAGTTTGAAAACGCCCCAGCCCATATTGCGATCGAATGGATGTTGAACGACGAACCGAGACGGTATGTCGTGACCACGGTCTCGCTGTTCATGACGAACAACGGACTCGATTCGCTCCGCTACGTCTATGAATACAACGCGAACGACCCGCATGGCATCGAAGGTCTTCCGTTCGTGCGTGAAGGGAAAGATGGAAAGCGCCCGGCGGAACGCGGCGAAATGCAAGACTACTATAGTCATATGAAAGAGAAAACGTTCTTGGCGCGAACGTTTTCGACGATTAAAGAATACAAGGCGTTTATCGAAGAGCAATATCATATTATTTCAAGCGAATGGGAAAGCGTGGTGAAGATTAATAGTTCGGAAGGCGGTGTTGAAGCGTTTTTCGACGAATGCAAAAGCACAAACCAGCTGTTTGATCGCCTGCTCATTCCGATTGTCGAGAGTGCCATCGTCGGCCATGACGCGAAGCTGTTCGCCGATATGTTTGAAAAACAGCACGCAAGCTTCAAGCATTACAAAAAGCTGAAAGAGACGATCGAAGAAAACAAGCTCATTCAGCGGGAGTTGGAGAGATACGTCGAAACGTACGAACAACTCCATCGTGAAGAGCTCGCGTATTTAAAAGCGAAGCAGCGCGCCAAAGGAGTATGGCTCGAAACGTTGAAGCAAAAGCAAGCGTGTCTTGACGAGCAGAAAGACATCGCGGACAAGCTTGAGTATTGGAAACTGAACTACGCAGCGCACAACAAAAAGCGCGCGACATATGACATTTTAGTCGAAGAAGCGCGCTGGCGTGAGCTTCAGCGCGAATACGAACTCGTCCTCGCGTGGCAGAAAGAAAAGGAAGAGGCACGCACCCGGCTCGAGCGCGACTATTATTCGCTGCAGCTGGCGGAGCGAAAAGAGGAGAGAAAACGGCACGAAGAAGCGCTTGCGTACATTGAGCAGGAGCTCGCCAAGTTGAAGGACGACGAGAAGCTGGCTAATTATGAAGAAGAATGGGAAACGGCGCGCCGTTCGCTGCTCGGCTATTTCATGAAGAAGCTTGAGGATATCGACAACGACGAGCGAAGCCTTCGCTATGAGCTGAACCCGATTCAAGCGCAGCTGGAGCAATGGACGAAGGAAAAAGAAGCGTGTGAGCGGCAAAAGCTGGATACCCGCGAAAAGCGCGCCGCCATTAAAAGTCTCATTGATGCAAGAGAGAACGACATGGAGCAAATTAAACAACGCATTTTGGCGAATCCGTCCCAGCAATCAGTAGAGGAAGAAATGGCGAAATGGATCGAGCGCGAACGATGGCTTGATGAAGAAATAGTCCGCTTGCGCCAAGATGTGAAGCAATTCAGCCAAGCGGAACAAGAAGCGGAAGCGAAAAAAGAAGCGCTCCAACAACAATGGGCGGCAAAGCATGCAGAACGCCAGGCACTGGTGCAACAGTTCAAGGCGCTCGAAAACGAGGAGCAAGCGCTTATCCGGAAGCTCGCGTCGCTCCGGCCGCAATGGGCTGCGCTTGATGGCGTTTACGCCCACGAAGCGACGATTGGGATGAGACTCCAAGAAGAAATCGAAAAGCGGGCGAAAGATCGGGAGGAGCTTTTAGTGCGCGAACGCATCGCTTCGCGGCTTGCGGATGCGTACGGCGGGCAAGACATCTTTTTCGCCGATCCGTTTTTAGCGCAGCAGCTCGCTTCGTGGAAAAACCAATTTGATTACGTAGCGACGGGCGTCGAATATTTACAGTCGCTCGAGGAAGAAGACTGCGCGAAGAAACGCGCGTTTCCGCTCTGGCCGATGGCGCTCATTACAACGGCAAAATCGAAGGAGCGGCTCTCGCAAAAAGTGCAGTACTTATATGACCGCTTGCAGCTGCCGATTGTCGTGCTTACGGCGGACGAAGCGGCGCGCATTGAAGACGAAGTGCTTTCATACGAATGGATCGCGCCGCGCTATTGGGAGGAAGCGAGCGATCCGGAGTTGTTCCGCGCATGGAAAGAGCGCATCAACGCAAGCGCCCGCGACATGACGCTGCGCCGCCAAGAGAAAGAAGCCGAACTGAAATTGTGGCAAGACGTGCAACAAGCATGGCGCGCGTTTTTAGAAGCGCACTCGTACAAAACAGTCGAAGCGGCTCGCACGCAATATGCCGCGCTCAACAGCGGCATCGAGCAGCTGAAAATAGCGGTTGACAAAGAAAAAGCGCGCATCGACGAATGGCGCGCCAAAATCGCGCATGCGCAGTCGCTCATCCACCAATACGAGCAAGAAATGAAAGGTTGGCGCGACAAAATCGAAGATGCAAATAAATATATCCAATATGAAAAAGAAGTGCAAGAAGCGCGAAAAACGGAAAAAACGCTCAACGAGAAGATCGCGGCGCTTGAAAAAGACATTGTGCGCCTCAACGAGCGGCTTGAAGACGCACTGGCACAAAAAGCGGATCTCGAAGAGAGCATCCGATCGCTGCAAGCAGATCGCCGTTACATCGAACGAAGTGACGACTATCAATCACTCCGCTCCTTTACACCGCTTTATTCAGGCGCAAGCGAGCGCGTCATTCGCGATAAAATTCGTAAGTTGGAAGACCGAATGAATGGAATTGAAACGACCTACAGGGAGTGGAAATTGAGGCAAGAGACTGAACAAAGAGAAATTGATCGGCTAACGAACGAAATAAACAAGCTGAAACGACAGTATCCCGATCTTGACGAAACGCGTTCGTTTCCAAGCGACGGACCGTATGTATTGCAGCGGTTAGAGGAACAAATCGTGTCGCTCCAATCGGAATTAAAGCGGTTAAACAAAGACGTGCAAGATGCCTTGATCAGAAAGGAGCAGCAAAGCGGCGTGTTAAAAACGAAAGAGCAGCAATTTCAACAACAATATCCGAATGAAGAATGTTGGCCGTTTACCGAACCGCTTTATGAGATCGCCGATCATTTGAAAACCGAAAAAGAAGAACTGGAGAAACGGAAGGCGTTTCTCGATCAAGAACATGAGCGCTTGGCGAAAAAGATGAAAAGCATTGAACAGGCAGAACGCCATTTAGAGTTATCTAAAGAAGTGCATCATTTCAATGCGCCGACTATCGACGCCCTTTCGTTGAGCGCGGAAGAAGCAACGGCATTTACGTACGGGCACCAACGTTTTATCGAAGGTATCACCGAGAGCTTAAAGGCGGGCAGACAAGCGGTCGAAGAGACGAAAAGCCGCGTCGAGCGCGCGAAACGTTCTTTTAGAGAGTTTTGCAACTCTTTGATTAAAGATATGAAAATGCGGCAAATGGCACTCAACGGCATTGAGCATAAAGAGACGTACGAAGACATTATCGACTTTAAGAAAAATATGATGCGAAGCGTTGAAAGCGCGACGAACTACGCGAATGAACATATCCGGCAAAAAGACGCGGAGCTTCAAGCGTTTATTAATCATATTCACACCCATTTGCGCACATTGGTGGAGGAGCTGAAGCAAATCCCGAACAAAACAAGAGTAAAAGTCGGAGACGAATGGAAGCGCATTTTCACGTTTACGATTCCAGAGTGGGAAGAAGAAGTCGGTAAGACGCGCATTCGCAACCATATTGAATGGATTTTGCAGCAGCTCGAGTCCGAACGGTTTATGAACGAGCACGGCCAGCAAGACGAAGCGAAGGTGAGAAAAGAAATCGAAATGTGGCTGCAATCGAAGCAGCTTCTCCAAGTCGTCATGAACAACGAAGGCATGAAAGTGAACTGCCGAAAGGTGATGAACGACAACCAAGTGACGATGCGCTCGTATTCGTGGGAGCAAAGCAACGTCTGGTCTGGCGGCGAAAAATGGAGCAAAAACATGACGCTCTTTTTAGGCATTCTCAACTATGTCGCGGAGAAAAAGCAGCACATCCAGCCGACGATGAAACGCCATCGCACCGTCATTTTAGACAATCCGTTCGGAAAAGCATCGAGTGACCACGTGCTCAACCCGGTCTTCTTTATCGCTGAACAGCTTGGCTTCCAAATCATTGCTTTGACCGCACATGCGGAAGGCAAGTTTCTCAGGGACTACTTCCCGATCATTTACAGCTGCCGTTTGCGCCCATCGTCCGACCCGAACAAGCAGGTGATGACGAAGGAAAAATGGCTTCACTACGCCTATTTCCAAGATCACGAGCCAAAATCGCTCGAACGCCTCGGCGAAACCGAGCAGTTGGAGTTGTTTTAGGAGATTGGAAGAGTCAATGAGAGCTGTGGGATAAATTTCATCATACAACACATCATAACGCAAATGATTAATGATGATAGGGGCATTTAATAGCAACTGGCCACAGGGGTGAAAGAGTCGCTTCCTTGGTCAGTTTTTTCTGTAAAAGGAATAAGCCGTTCAGCGGGAACTTCAGCTTGTATGATGTACTCTTAGAACTTACAATGATTCGTAATAGTTATCGATAATGTAAAGGGGAATCAACAAACTGCGGGAAAAAGTAAAATGAACAGGGCGGCAAACTGGACTATATACGTTCTTCTAGCTTTGGCTGTTATAAGGTTCATCAATAAATTCATATAAGTGTAAGACTTTATTAACATAAATTTATTGCATTGTTTAGCTTTTTTCACGGTAGCACAGCCAATGCACACCATCGAATTGAAAAGAGGTTATTTGTTAGTAAAATATTAAGGGTAGAAAGAAAGTATTAAAAATTGGCCATTCGCTGGGAATGACGTTTCCAGCAGAGTTTCTTGCAGACTCGATCTTTATCAAAGCGATGAAATACAAATCGAACTGGCAAACGATCAAATGGTGATGAAAAAAGCAACAAAGCTGATTTGCCAAAGGGGATTTCGATATATGTAATGAAACGATGAGGCAACTTATTTTGAACGATGAGGAGTACTCTAGTAATTGGGAAAATGGGCTTAAGGAACGATGATTCATGTCGTCGACCTCCAATAGCGCACAAACCCCGGGGGATCGACGACACATGGCCAATCGCCAAAAATCCCACAGCCATAAACAAAAGAAACGATTGATCGAATTTTAAGATAAGTTTATAATAACATTGTATCCATTTTCCAAATGTTGATTTTATCATAATGTTTGGGGTTTTTATCTTAACTATGAGGGATTGAAACTCAGCAGAAGAAGCGTTTGACTTGATGACGGCCGGTTGTTTTTATCTTAACTATGAGGGATTGAAACCAACATGTAGGAGGTGAACATAAATGCCAACAGTAATAGTTTTTATCTTAACTATGAGGGATTGAAACGGGTTTTGCAGTGCCACGACACGTATAATGTCGTGTGCGTTTTTATCTTAACTATGAGGGATTGAAACGCGTTTTTGTTCCTTCCTTTTTCTTGGAAGCACTGAGTTTTTATCTTAACTATGAGGGATTGAAACCGATTTGATTCCATCCAACGGCGCGAAGTCTTTTTCCGTTTTTATCTTAACTATGAGGGATTGAAACTCATTTCAAAACTATGACAAGGGGATGGACAAACATGTTTTTATCTTAACTATGAGGGATTGAAACAACAATTCTTTTGTTTCCCTATCAAAATCAAAGTTCATGTTTTTATCTTAACTATGAGGGATTGAAACTGCATAGCGTGTTACAAGCTATTTTAGATCACAGCGCGTTTTTATCTTAACTATGAGGGATTGAAACACCCTTCATACCAAGGGGGAATGATCACCCATCGACGTTTTTATCTTAACCATGAGGGATTGAAACGGTACTTTGATGACAACATGCGAGAGGTGGGACACACCGTTTTTATCTTAACTATGAGGGATTGAAACCGAGTTGGGGTCGGGAACGAATTGAGGATGCCTTGTCTGTACTGACGCAGCGAGAACGAGAAGTTTATTTGATGTCGCGAGGATATTGCCTCACATATAGCGAAATTGCCAATTATCTTTGTATATCATCCAGTAGCGTTCAAACCATGATTGAACGCGCCGAAAGAAAAATAAAAAAACGCATAAAAGAAAGCCTCTTCTGCCTTTGTGGGTGAAGAGGCTTTTGGTGTTTATGACTTATCGGTCAGTAGCTCCCAGATGCTTTTTTAACGCTTCTTGGAGAATCTGCGAATAGTTCACATTATATTGTTTCGCAAGGTCATCCAGCCATTTAGGAATAGTTAATGTCTTTTTGACGGCTTTGTTCTCCATCTCATGGCGAAAAGGCGGCATCCATACTTCGATGAACACAACAACTTGATGTGTTTCTGTTTGAATTTCCGATACTTTTGAAGGCTGAGGGATTTCTTCATTTTCTTGCTCTAAGCCATATAGATGCAATGCCAACGCTTCTTTTGCCATTTGAAATGCTTCTTCTTCTGTGTCTCCGCAGGTAAAGCAGCCAGGAAGATCCGGAAACTCAACCGATATTCCGTCGTTGGCATAATCAAAAACTGCGGGGTAAATGTAACGATCTTTTTTATTCATATATATCAACCTCCTTTAGGAGGGGCTTAGAGTAGCCCCGCCTGTTTGAGTATGCTTTTTATAGTTTTAGTTGGTAAGTCTTTCTTAGGATGAGGGATGGTGACTAATCCGGGTTTGCTAGGATGTTTAAACTGATGATGACTGCCAGTCGTTCTTACTATGTACCATCCATCTTGCTGTATCATTTTGATTAATTCTTTTGAAGAGTAACTCTTCATTTCCCTCCCTCCTTGATTTTATTATAACACGTATTATAATACGTATCAATATTTTTTCGTTATTTTTTGCTTTTTTGTCGTGTAAATGCCACTAATAAATGAATAAGGTTGAGTAAACTTTCTGTATTGCGTCACCCGTTTGGGTGGCGTTTTTCTTTGGACACAAAAAGCCCTTTGGTGGAGGGGACATCCATACCAAAGGGGAAGAAGGTACTATTAGCTATATAAATAGCACATTCTTTTCCAAATGTAAAGGACTTTCAGAATCAGTCTTTTGTTGGATTTTGACGAATGAGTGTGGTAGGAAGACGCCTCTTTTTGTCGAATGGAGTAGGTGGAAGGAGATGAAAATTAACATGAAATATAAACACCTCTTCGAAAATCGCAAGGAGTTTTTATCTTACCTATGAGGGATTAAAACATAAGAAGAATACTGAAGTCATTAATGAAATCTGATGTTAGTCTAAACATCCATGAGTAATTTTACTCCTCACCTATGCATGAAAATCCATTTTTCTTTCCCATAATGGAGGATGATGTGACCGCTAAATAAAACTGAACAGAATTCGATTGATTAAATTGAACAGTTTTTAACCAGTTAGAAGCGTGCACTTTACATGGAGTGGCGTACATGATAGCCTCGTTTCATGCGGCTGATTCTTGTTGTTGCTCGCTTTTTAGGAAATATCTTGTACGCAGAGGCTCCATGTCAAGTGATAGGGATTACGCTGGAATTTCCAGAAAAGTGTTCACTCTTATTTAGCGAAAACTGTTCAATTTTTCTCGTCGGTTACACCGTGTACTTGCGATGATTAAAATTACATCTTTCTTCTAGGTTGAAAATAGCTATTTTAAATCGCTTTCATTATGTTCATTGCTCATAATTTACTATGTCGATATGATAGTAACAGAAAATTAAACTCTTATATATAACAAATTTTAAAGTATGATAAACCAATTTTGGAAAAATGGGGGATCGTTATTCTGACGTACGAAGGAACATAATTGGTATGGTGAAAAGCAAAATCGCAAATAGCTGACTGTCCAACATTTGTTGTCTATACTCAAATGTCGGTTTTTGTCTTTATGTTAAAAAATTCAAAAAACAAAAAATTTAAAAATAAAAAAGTGAAATTTTAAAACAATTAAAAGATGTTATTATCTATCATATAACCAAGGGGGGAATAATGGCTGAAATATTGATTGTTGATGATGACAAACATGCAAGAACGGAAATTAGAACGTTTATTGAAGAAAGTAAATTTCGTTTTCTTACTATTTACGAGGCAAATACAGCTCAAAGAGGCATGATCCTTCTGAAACAAAATCGACCGAGCGTGCTAATTTTGGATATCTCATTACCAGATATGGACGGAATTAGATTCGGAAGATCTGCGTTACAATTGTATTCAGACTTGCCAGTTATTGTTGTGACGCAGTTGAAAATGTTTGAGTTTGTACAGGAAGCGATTAATTCAGGTTTTTCAGCATATTTGTTGAAACCGCTTTCCAGAAATGAATTGTATGAAACGCTGGAGAGGATTTTACCTATGGGGCTTAACCGAGAGATCACTCAAACTATCAATGGGAATAGAAATTTTTCTTCAGACTTAAAAAACCCTATTGAAAGTGCTATTCAGTTTATTCAGATGAACTATGGATACCCTCTTACGTTAAAAGAGGTAGCGGATCATGTATATTTAAGTCCATCCTATTTTAGTCGATTATTTAAAGAAGAAGTGGGCATGACGTTTGTGGAATATTTGTCGTTTGTTAGAGTGCAGAAAGCGAAAAGTTTACTTAGATTTTCCAGTCTGCCGATTGAAGCCATAGCTCATAATACGGGATTTTCTAATCCTGGTTACTTTGCGACTACTTTCAAAAAAATTGTGGGAAAAACCCCAAGTGAATATCGGGAGCAATTCTATTTTCAGGAAAAGGGGGTGAAGTCGTGATTGCTATAAAAAAAGAATTGGAGCGTTGTAAAAAGGAAGGGCTTTCAGGTGTACTTGGAACAATTATTTCGACAGAAGGATCTACTTATCAAAAAGCAGGAGCAAAATGTTTTATTTCAGAAGACCGGAAGCTCACTGGGCTTTTAAGTGGCGGATGCGTGGAATCAGATATTATTGAACACGCCATGAAGGTTCTTGAGACTGGAAAACCGACTGTCATCCATTACGATTTTTACGGAGACGATGACATCGTTTGGGGTCTTGGGGTTGGTTGCAACGGAAAAATGAATATTTTTTTACAGCCGTATCTTCCTATCAAGCAACCTGAAAAGGCAGCAATTATTGATCGATACTTTTCAGACTCTCTTCAAAAAACGTTACACACTGTCACGATTGTGAAAGCGAAAGACGAATCGCTGCAAGGGAAAATGTGGATCATTGATAGTGCTTTCGATAATAGCGACATACCTATCTCTGTTTGGGAGATTGCCGTCGATTATATGATGAGAAAAAAGGATTTGAAAAATGAAATGGTTTATTTAGGTGGCGAGCAAGATTTGTACGTGTATTATGAATCAACAAGTCCACCGCCTCATCTTATCGTTTTCGGTGCAGGTCCTGATGCCATTCCACTTGTCAAAATGGCGAAAAATTTGAAGTGGCTAGTTACTGTGCTTGATTATCGCTCATCTTATTGTAATGAAGAAAATTTCCCAGAAGCCGATTTCATTCATGTCTATCCTGCTGGTAGCGTACCAAACGTTTCCCTTCATGAAAACTCATATGTTGTTATTATGACACACAACTTCTTGCATGATAGGGAAATTTTAGAATCTATTTTAAATTCAAATGCGGCCTACATCGGACTATTAGGACCGAGAAAAAGAACGGATAGATTGATTGCGACAAGCAACACCCTCCTATCCAATGAAAATGTCTATCGCATCCATAGTCCGATTGGACTTGATATCGGAGCGAAAACGCCAGAAGAAATCGCACTCAGTATTTTGTCTGAAATCATGATGGTATATAGAGGGGGAACCGGAAGGAAACTGTCGCAACTGGCATCTATGGCGCATTCTGTATGAAGGAGGTGCCAGTCTATTAAGATGAGAAAGAACCTATGGGGAATTATCTTAGCTTCAGGTTTTTCAAAGCGCATGGGAAAACCAAAGCTGCTTCTTCCGTACAAAGGTAAACCTATTATCCGGCATGTGATTGATGAAAGTATGGAGTCGCGTTTAAGCGGTGTGGTTGTCGTAGTCAATCCCGAGGTTGCCGAGCTTAGAAATGAAGTTTCTAGGTCGTGCGTGAGCAAACTCGTTTTGAATGAACAGGCAGGACAAGGAATGTCAACATCGTTAAAAGCAGGGCTGATGAATCTACCTTTAACGGCTGATGCTGCTGTTGTGTTGCTCGGTGATCAGCCGCTTGTCTCATCAGAAGATATAGATGCGGTAATTAAATGTTATGAATCGAATGGCGGCCCACTCATTGTCCAAGCAAGCTATCAATCAAAAAGAGGGCATCCTGTTCTGTTTGATTGCTCGATGTTTCCACATCTTTTCAATTTAACAGGCGATGAAGGCGCGAGATCTGTTTTAAAAATGTTCTCGAATAAGATCTGTTTTGCTAGAATCGATAAACCATTCCCAAGTGATATTGATACACCAGAAGACTATGAGCAGCTTCTTAGGAAGGAGGTAAAGTTAAATGGGCAAAGTGATTGGTAAAAGAGTAACACGTGTAGAAGATAAAAGATTACTGACAGGGAAGGGAAAATACATCGATGATATCGGAACGCCGCCTAATACAGCTCATGTGGCTATTTTAAGAAGTCCTCATCCTCACGCAAAAATCATTTCTATCGATTATTCTGAAGCATTAGAAATTCCAGGAGTAAAAAGCGTAGTCACAGGTAAGGATGTTCAACCTTTGTTAAATCCTTTCAGTGTTGGAGTAAGTGCGCCTGTCAAATACTATCCAATTGCTATTGATAAAGTGCGTTACGTTGGTGAGCCGGTAGCGGTTGTAGTGGCAAAAAATCGTTATATTGCGGAAGATGCTTTAGAAAAAATTAAGGTGAAATACGAAACGCTCGAACCTGTTGTAGACATTGAGCGTGCACTCGAAGATGGAGTGCCTATTTTGCATGAAAATGTCGGCTCGAACATCGCCAATCATCGAACGTTTCACTACGGAGATGTTGATAAGGCATTTCAGCAAGCGGACAAAATCATAAAACACCGCTTTCATTTTCCGAAATATTCCGCGACACCGGTTGAAACATACGGTATTATTGCACAATATGACGAAAGCACGGATAGTTACACGGTTCATGCGAACTTCCACGGTCCGTTTGTTCTTCATTCGATTATGGCTGGTGCGTTAAAAGTACCAAGCAACCGGTTACGGATCATTATTCCGAAAGATATCGGTGGCAGCTATGGAATTAAAGCAGGTATATACCCTTACATCGTGCTTTGTTCTGTGGTCAGCCGTCTTGTGGGATGTCCGGTGAAATGGATAGAAGACCGTCAGGAACATTTGGCAGCTAGTTCAAGCTGTACAGATCGTGTGACATACATTGAAGCGGCAGTGAAAAATGACGGAAAAGTGCTCGGTTTAAAAATGAAAATCAAGGACAACGTTGGTGCGTATATCCGGGCGCCAGAACCTGCTTGTCTGTATCGGAACCACGCAAACACAACAGGTGCCTATGACATTCCCAACTTGATGATTGATGCCTATGCAGTAATGACAAATAAATTGCCGACGGGTCTCATCCGAGGATACGGCGGACAGGAGACGTATTTTCCTCTTGAACGGACCATGCAAATGATTGCTGATGAATTAGGAATGGATCCAGCTGATGTAATTAGACGAAATTTAATTAAAAAAGAGCAGTTCCCTTATAAAACTGCATCTGGTGGAGTGTATGATAGCGGCGATTATGAAAAAGCGTTTGATCTTTTATTAAAAACTGGTAAATACGAAGAATTTCGCAAGAAACAAATGGAAGCGCGAAAGAAAGGAAAACTGCTTGGCGTTGGATTAGCGGTTATCGTCGAACCATCAGGCTCCAATATGGGGTACATTACGATTGCACTGACTCCAGAAGAAAGGAAAGCAGGATTACCAAAATCAGGTTGTACCGAAGCAGCGACGATTTCAATCGATCCGATGGGAAATGTAAATGTCCGCATCAGTACAACACCTACCGGTCAAGGACATGAAACTGTCGCAGCCCAAATCGTTTCAGAGATACTAGGCATTCCGCATGACAAAATTAACGTTGTAGCTGAACTTGATACGGCCACAAGTGCATGGTCCATTGCATCTGGCAGTTATTCAAGCCGTTTTGCATCAATGGGATCGAGTGCTGTTTACTACGCAGTGCAAAAAGTAAAGCGCAAGCTCATTAAAATTGCGGCTCACTTATTACAGATTGACGAAGAAGGTTTAACGATCAAAAATAGTCAGATTATTTCGAAAACTGATCCATCCAAATCAATATCTCTTAAGCGAGTGGCTGGATCAGCACATTGGAATCCACTTTCTTTGCCGAAAGGAATGGAGCCTGGTATTTATGAAACAGCCTATTATACAGCTCAGGCAGAGCCGCCGGATGATAATGACCTTATTAACTCGTCGATTACGTATGGTTTTGTAGCTGATTTGGTCACAGTGGAAATCGATACAGAAACTGGTGAAATCCATATTCTTGATTATTACACTGTCCATGATGCCGGCAAATTGCTAAATCCGCTTATTGTCGATGGACAAATTTTAGGTGGTCTTGTGCATGGGCTTGGTGGTGCTATGTATGAAGAGCTCGTATACGATGATAAGGGTCAGTTTTTAACTGGATCATTTATGGATTACTTATGCCCTACAGCAACAGAAATACCAAGAGTGACTATCAAACATATTGAAACACCTTCACCGATTACACCACTTGGTGCGAAAGGACTTGGAGAAGGCAACACAATGAGTGCACCTGTTGTCATTGCTAATGCTGTAAACGATGCATTGAAACCTTACGGCGTGATCATTGATTCACTACCTATAACACCTAATAAGGTATGGAATCTTATTAATCAGTCAACAAAACAGGAGGAATTAACATGAACGGAAGCGGAAAAGTAGCATTGAATGCAGGAATCGAAAAGGCATGGGATGTATTGCTTGATCCACAGGCATTAAAAAACTGTATTATGGGTTGTACGAAGCTGGAGCCTGTTGGAGAGAACAAATATGAAGCGGTATTGTCTATCGGAATCGCTGCTGTTAAAGGAAAATATGAATCAACCATTGAAATTGCCGATATTCAAAAGCCGAACCATTACAAGCTCATTGTAAAAGGGGAAGGAGGTCCTGGTAGTGTCGAAGCCACTGGGGTGGTGGATCTCGTTCCAATTGACGAAAATACAACAGAGTTGCGGTATACGTACGATGCGGAAGTTGGCGGCAAAGTGGCGATGGTTGGTCAAAGAATGTTAAACGGCGTTGCTAAATTGATCATTCAGGATTTCTTTAAAAAATTTAATAAAGAACTAGCTAAAAGTGAACAATCCGTCTAAATAGATTGAGACAGAAAGGAGGGAGGTTCGTGAAGCCGGCAAAATTTGATTATTATTGCCCGAAAACAGTAGCCGAAGCACTTTCGCTTTTAGAAGAAATAGGGTTTGATAGCAAAATAATTGCCGGAGGTCAAAGCCTTGTGCCGATTATGAATATGAGACTGTCAACACCTGAATATTTAATTGATATTAACCAGTTGAAAGATTTGCAATTCATTGAATTTGACGGCAGCAAAATGAAAATCGGCGCGTTAACGAGACAGGCTGAAATGGAAATGTCAGGTGCAGTTCGTAAACATCTGGGGCTTCTGAGTGAAGCTGTTCCCTATATCGGCCACGTTCAGACGAGAAATCGTGGAACGTTTGGCGGAAGTCTTGTTCATGCTGATCCATCAGCTGAAATCCCACTATCATTAATGGCGCTCGGTGGCACACTTCGCATTGCTTCTAAAGATGAAGTGCGGGAAGTGAACGTGGAGAATTTTTTCGTCACTTATTTAACAACCGATATTATGCCGAATGAGTTGCTGACGGAAATTCACGTTCCAGTGCCAGAAGGAAGAATAGGATATTCATTTCATGAAATTTCACGACGCCACGGTGACTTCGCGCTCGTTGCCGCTGCCTGTCAATTGTCCATCGATAGTCAGGACCGCATTTCAAAAGTGAGATTGGTTTTGGGAGGAGTTGATGCGGTTCCGTTGTTGATTACAGAGGCAAGCGAGTTGATGGAAGGGGAGCTTTTGTCTGACCCGCTTCTAAATAAAATTGTCGATATTGTTGAGGAAGCCGTAAATCCAGAATCAGATCTGCACGCAACCGCTGATTACAGAAAGACACTTGCGAAAAAATTGGCAGTGCGTACAGTCAAAACAGCCTATGAACGAGCAAGGGGTGAAAACAAATGAGCGTTCATGAAATTGAAGTTACAATAAACGGAAAAAAATATCAAGAACAAGTTGAATCCAGAATGTTGCTCAGCGATTTTTTGCGAGAAATGTGCGGTCTCACTGGCACACATGTAGGCTGTGAGCATGGCGTGTGCGGTGCTTGCACTATCCATTTAAACGGTTCGGCTGTCAGGAGCTGTCTTATCTTTGCGGTACAGGTGGATGGACAGGAAATAACAACGGTAGAAGACTTGGCAAAAGATGGTGAATTGACGCTGCTGCAAAGAAATTTCATTGAGTGTCATGGTCTTCAGTGTGGTTTCTGTACACCAGGTATCTTAATGTCAACAACCGACTATCTGCAAAAAAACCCGAATCCAACACTTCAGGAAATTAAAGAAATGCTATCCGGACATTTATGCCGTTGCACAGGATATGAAGGGATTATAAAAGCTATTCAAAAAACAATTGATGAGAACAATCACAATTATGATGTTGAAAGGGGATGATGAAATGAATCTTGTCACGATATTCGATTTCGCTGTTGAACGTTTTCCGAATCGAGTCGCCGTTGTAGAAGGAGACAGAAGGTATACGTACAGACAGTTTCATAAGGAAGTGACGAAAGTAGCATCCTCTCTTCAAAAAATTGGTATCAAGCAGCATGACCGCGTAATGATTCTGTTGAAAAACCGCTTCGAAAATCCGATCATTTACTGGGCGCTTCAAAAAATTGGAGCCGTGTACACGCCGATCAATTTCCGCCTGGCCGTGAAAGAAGTAGAGTACTGTGTAAACGATGCGGAGGCGACGGCTGTTGTATATGAAAGTGCCAGCCAGGAATCCGTTTTGAAAGCGAACTTTCAGCAAAGACCGATCCTGATTGGTGTTGGAGAAGTCGAAGGGGCTGACATTTATTATAACGAGCTCGTCGATAGAAGCCCTGAAAGTTTTGAAAAACCGCTGATCAATGATGATGATGTGGCTATAATGCTTTATACATCTGGCACAACAGGAAAACCAAAGGGAGTTCCGCGGACCCATAAAAACGAATACAGTGCAGCTCTTGCCCATATTATTCAAAACCAATATCAAGATGGCGAAAGTACATTGGGTACGATGCCACTCTATCATACGATGGGAATGCGCTCTCTTTTATCCATCATGTTTTTAAATGGTAAATACGTTATTTTGCCTGATTTCGACGCTAAAGAAGCGCTTGAATTATTGGAACGCGAAGAAATCACATCGCTTTATTTAGTGCCTACATTATATCATGACATTTTAAATCATGAGGAATTTCATAACTATGATTTGTCCAAGTTGAAGAAAATCGGATATGCTGGTGCACCAATGACAACCGCTTTAACGGAGAAGTGCGTTAAGATGCTGAAGCCGGAAGTTTTTGTTAACCATTATGGGAGCACAGAAATTTACACGTTTACGATCAATCCTAATGTTGCGGAAAAACCAGGATGTGCAGGCAAACCGGGATTACATCAAAACATCCGCATCGTTAAAGCCGACCCTAATGGTAATTCAACACCGGAAGATATTGTTGAAAAAGGGGAAATAGGTGAAATCATTGTCAATATTGAATCTCCTGAAAGCTTCAAAGGTTATTGGAATAGACCAGATGCTACAAAAAAAGCGATTAGGGATAGCTGGTATTTTACAGGAGACCTCGGCATGTTAGATGAGGATGGAGATTTATATGTTGTTGGACGTGTAGATGATATGATCATTTCCGGTGGAGAAAATATTCATCCGATTGAAGTGGAAGATGTTTTGTCAAAACATCCGAAAGTACATGAAGTGGCTGTCATTGGCGAAGAAGATGAGCGCTGGGGGCAAATTGTAGCCGCATATGTCGTTCCAAAAGATCCATCGCTCACAAGCCAGGAACTAGACCATTATTGCAAGAACAATACAACACTTTCCAATTTTAAACGTCCGAGAAAATATGTATTTATTAAAGAAATACCAAAAAGCCCCGTTGGGAAAATTCTTCGTCGCAATATAAGAAATGGAGAATTTGAACTTTATATAAATGAAAAAGTAGTTTATTAAAAAATACTAATATTAAGAAAGGGGAACCAATGATGGAAGCAGTAAAACAATATGATCACATTCGCGTGGAAAAAAATCAGGAGAAAAAGACGGCTACTATTGTTTTCGACCGTCCAGAAAAAATGAACTATATCAGTATGCTTGCGCGCTCTCAATTTTCCGAAATTTTTGATAAGTTAAACAAAGACGATGATGTTCGTGTCATCATCATTAAAGGAGAAGGGACTCAGGCATTTAGTGCAGGAGGAAATATTCCAGAGTTTATGGAAGTACACCCAGAAGAACTTTCACATCTTGCTGTAAATGTTGCGGCGCCGGAACGCTCTCCAAAGCCGGTGATCGCCCAACTACAAGGTTATACATTTGGAGTTGGTCTTGAAATTGCGATGGCTTGCGATTTCCGCATCGCTGCTGATGATACGCTTCTAGCGCTGCCAGAGATGAATCTTGGTATGATTCCAGGAAGCGGCGGAACACAGAGGGTAGCAAAAATAGCTGGATTAACCCGCGCGAAAGACATGATTATGAGGGCAAGAAGAATACCAGCTGACGAAGCATATCAATGGGGTCTTATCACCAAAGTAGTTCCAAAAGCAGATCTTGAAAATGAAGTCAATGCTCTTGCAGATGAACTTATGAAATTTTCACCACTTGCGCTAAAAGTATGTAAACAAGTACTGAATGCAGCCTATGAAACACCACTTAGCGCAGGCCTTGAAATTGAAGGAAAAGCATATGGTTTGCTCCGTACAACGGAGGATTTCAGAGAAGGTGTAGCGGCGTTCGTGGAAAAAAGAAAACCGAACTTTAAAGGTAAATAAGCCAAAAACTTCAGGGAGCGGAAATCGTTCCGCTTCCTAAAGTTGAAATTAAAATTAACTGAAAATTAAAAAAAATATATACAAGAAAGGTGGGTCTGTATGAGTGTAAATACGGAGACAACTGTTCAGCAAACTTCTCCGTTGGCATTATCGATTAGTAGAAAGCAAATGATGATAGCCGTTATGGCGTCCCTGTTGGGATGGTCGTTGGATTTGTATGATCTCTTTATTCTGCTCTATGTTGCGCCTGAATTAGGGAAGCTGTTTTTCCCGACAGATAAGCCCACGCTCTCATTGGCCGCTGTGTATGCTTCCTTTGCTGTTACACTGTGTATGCGTCCGCTTGGCTCGGCGCTTTTTGGTACCTATGCCGATCGCAACGGAAGGAAACGGGCAATGGTTGTGGCCGTGTCGGGTGTAGGGATTTCTACCGCAC
This sequence comes from Anoxybacillus sp. B2M1, assembly GCF_001634265.1. Lineage (NCBI taxonomy): Bacteria > Bacillati > Bacillota > Bacilli > Caryophanales > Anoxybacillaceae > Anoxybacillus > Anoxybacillus sp. B2M1. The sequence continues at coordinate 287,603 of NZ_CP015435.1, forward strand.
TGTTGGGAGCGCTGCCAACGGTAGCTCAAATCGGTGCTGCTGCTGCGATTATATTTATTGTTCTTCGTTTAATCCAAGGTGTATTTGTCGGAGGAGTCGTTGCCTCCACTCATACGATTGGTACCGAATCCGTACCGGAGAAGTGGCGAGGCTTGATGTCCGGTCTTGTCGGCGGGGGCGGTGCTGCTCTTGGTGCATTGCTGGCTTCTATTGTATATTTCGTCTTATCCAACATTTTTTCCGGACCGGAATTCAGCGAGTGGGGCTGGCGTTTTATGTTCTTTACCGGCATATTGAGCTCTGTTCTCGGACTGTTCGTATTCAAAAAGCTTGAGGAGTCTCCTTTATGGGTGCAACACAAAAAGACGCAAGAAGCGAAACAGGAAAACCAGCAGTCTCCGGTGAAAATGGTATTCACCAAATACTTGTCAGTTTTATTGATTAATTTGATGATTGTGATCGGCGGTGGATCAGCATATTATCTAACTTGCGGGTATCTGCCTACCTTTTTAAAAGTAATTAATAATATCCCGCAGACGGTATCCTCTATGATTCTTATGATAAGCAGCATTTCTGCCATGATCGCTTCTGTTGCTCTTGGTCATTTGAGCACCATTATTGGTAGAAAAAAAACGTTCATTTTACTAGGTATCGTGAATCTGATTGTTCTCCCGTACTTATATACAGAATTGGCAGCCGCTCAAGATCTGACACTGATTACACTCTATGCAATGGGACTGGCGTTTTTAGGTAATGGATCATATGCTCCCGTACTGATCTTTTTGAATGAACGTTTCCCAACGGCTATTCGTTCGACAGGTACCGGACTGTCCTGGAATATGGGGTTTGCCGTAGGTGGAATGATGCCGACTTTCGTAACAATGGCCAGCAGCCAAACCTCGGATATTCCATTATCCTTGACGTATTTCTCGATTGCTCTCTTCCTCTTGTATTTGTTGGGAAGCTTCATCATTCCGGAAACAAAAGGAAATTTTAAGTGATCAGTTAAATGAATTACTCCAATAAGTTTAGACAACAGATTTACCTTTCCAAATTTGCAATAGAATGATAACGTTTTCAGGTAGCGGCACAGAACTTTGTAAGGTCAAAAAGCTCCGACACTGCCTTTGTCAAATACTTGCACCAAAATTAGATTTGTATAGCAACCAATCGTTTTTTGTCAATCGCAATGAAATTTGGCGAACCGCCTAGTGCGGACCAGCATGTCAGGCGATGCGAGAGGCTGGGGGCAGTTATCCACCTTCTTCTCTAGTAAGATCTTTAAGCGGAAACGTTTCTAGTTCCAGTTTCATTCAAATGAATTCTTTAGACGAATAATAGTAAATTGTAAATCGCTTGCTCCAAGTATTTTATCCATATAATGCTTGGTTGGCATAGTTAGGCTTACTTGTTTCCATTTGATTTTATCAACTTTTTCAGCATGGATGGGTGGCAGTCTGTATTGAATCTTTTGATTGATATTGGGATGAAAGTGGATACAAAATGGAGTAAGAAATAAATTACCTTGAGAAGTATGTCAATTATAAAGAGTAATGCACATATATTAAACTGCGTGTCAAGGCTGATTATGTTTTGGTTCTTACGTTCTTTTGGTGAATGATTACCTATCATCCTGTTGGAGATTTTTATTGTTTTATTAAAATAATGATTATAGCCTATAGAGAACACGTTTTTCTAACAGAGCGAATCCAGCTCGGCCATCATCATTCGTTTAATCGTTTTCAACCGGTTGATTGGCCCTTCCAGCACACCATGGCTGTATGGGAGAAGAAAAGCGTGTTTTACGGCCTGCCAATCGCTGCGCAAACGCCGAGCATATCAAATGCCATCGATCGTAAACAGGAAGGATGGAAGGATTGGACATCCCTTGACGGAATCCTGTCAATCCATCCCGGCTCATCCCTTGTACATGGGAATCGATTTTCAGCCATTCCGTAAGTGTTTGCGGCAGCCGATTGGGCAAAAGAGCAACAGGATGATGACGGCAAAGATCACAAATGATCGCTCCATACGTATGGCCTTTTCGAAAAGCAACATCATCGACTCCGAGGAAAGGGAGACACCTCTACAGGAATAGGAGTTTTGTGAATCATCGTTAACAATGAATCATGGCTGATAGGCAGATGAATCGCCTGTGCTATTCTTTCCGCAGCTAAACAACTCGTGGAAAAGGCCATTTGTCGCAAAGGGTGTTCTGCCCGAAGCGTAGACGGCCAGGCGGCGCTAGCCAGTCATAACGCTCTGTAAACACTTGAACGGAACAGGAAGAATCATCACAAACCCACTTTCGAGAAATCAGCAGGAGTTGAACAGGCTGATCAGCGATAGGAAGATCTTGAATCACACGTGTATACCGACAATGCGGGCGAGAGGAAACATAATGACAGGCAGGGAGAAGACTCTCGGTTGCTTTTTACCGTTAAACGCAAACCATCATCGACATCAGACACATCGAGTCACTCGATAGTGGAATCAAGAGGAGGCCAAGAAAGGGGAATCATCGTTATGACCCCCTTTATTTTGATTATCCCCATGTAGTTAATAGAAAGTCATCTCCCCAAATTAGCGTAAGAACCTATGTTTTCCCCAAAATCGTCGGTTTAAAATTCCCCAGAAGGACCTTTCATTGATCCTTCTGTTTTTCTTGTTGGATCCTCTTTTCCCGTAATCGATAGCTTTCCCCCTTTAGATGAAAAATGATGGAATAGTGCAGTAATCGATCTAACATCGCCGTCGCCAACACCGAGTCTCCCACGACTTCTCCCCATTCTCCGAAGCTTTTGTTGGAGGTAAGGATAATCGGGGCATGCTCATACCGACGAGCGATCACTTGAAATAAGTAATGAGCACTGTTTGGGTCCAGTTTTAAGTATCCCATTTCATCAATAATGAGAACCGTTGGTTTCACAAAGACCCGAAGCTTTTTCTCCAGCTTTCCTTCCTGATCGGCTCTTCTTACCTGAGTCACTAAATCATGGGCCGTCATAAAATACGTTTTATATCCTCTTGCGGTCGCCTCCATTCCAATCGAAATGGCCAGATGTGTCTTTCCAATCCCCGGTGGACCGAGAAAGAGGATATTTTCTTTCCGGTCAATAAAGGACAACGTAAGCAGCTTGATGTTAGTCTAAAAAGTGGACACACCAAATAGAGACGTTATAATCAAACTAATTACATTAAGGGAGTGTCCAACGTGGGTAAACGTTTTGATAAAGAATTTAAACTTCATGCCGTCAAGTTAGTTGTAGAAGAAGGAAGCACTATCGCTGAAACAGCGCGACAGCTCGATTTATCACCAAAAACATTGCATAGATGGGTAAGCGACTATAAAGAGAATCCCGTTCACAGTTTTGTTGGGAGTGAAAACCTCCGACCGGAAGAGCAAGCATTGCGAGAAGCACAAAAGCGAATTCGTGACCTGGAAGAGGAAAACGCCATCCTAAAAAAGGCGATGAGCCTCTTCGCCAAAAACTAGAAGTAATTTATACTTTTATCGAACAGCATAAACAAGAATTCCGCGTGGCGAAGATGTGTGAAGTCTTTCGTGTATCTCGAAGTGGGTTTTATGCTTGGCGGAAACGACGAATGAGTGCCCAGAGACAAAGAAAACAGACGATGGTAAACGAATTCACATTGAATCGCGTCCACTGTACGGCAGCCCGAAAATCACGAAAATGTTACAACAGGAAGGAATTCCAATCTCACAAAAGACGGTGGCACGCTGGATGAAGGAAGAAGGAATTCGTTCGAAAACGAAGAAAAAACACAAACCAGCCAGTTCTTCTCCTCATCAGCTGCCTAACCTATCCCAACCTGCTGGAACAACAGTTTCATGCCGAAAAGCCCAATCAAATATGGGGGCGGACATTACGTACATTTGGACGGCCGAGGGGTGGCTTTATCTTGCCAGCATCATGGATTTGTTTTCCCGAAGAATGGTCGGATGGGCCATCAGTGAACGAATGAATCGCCAATTAGGGATGAGGGCATTAGAGAGAGCGGTTCAGAAGCGTCAACCGCCACTTGGGTTGATTCATCACTCTGATCAAGGATCACAATATGCTTCTCATGACTATCAGGCGATGTTGCGTAAATATGGCATGAAAACCAGCATGAGCCGCAAAGGCAATTGTTATGACAACGCTTGTATTGAATCATTTCATGGGGTTATAAAAAAAGAACGAATCTATCAGACTCGTTATAAAACAAGGGAGGAAGCAAAAAAGAGCATATTTGAGTATATAGAAATATTTTACAACAATAAACGTATTCACTCCGCAACAGAGTATTTTTCGCCATCCGAATACGAACGTATGGATTATAAAAAGGGAGCTTAATGAACATATTATATAGAATAGTGAGATCCGAAAATTTCCCTTTTAAAAATAATTGGGACAACGTCGTCATTATTTTTAAAAGGCTACCAAGCGATAGCGCAGTAGCTGCGAAAAAAATTTATAAATTTTTGTGTCTACTTTATTGACCTACTATCAAAATGCATATCAATGGTTACAATCTTATAAAGAGGATTTTCATTCTAAAACCTAGATCCATTTCAATCAAACAAAAGAAGATTGCATCGACCATCTAACGTTTAGCGGTTATGCCTATGCTGTCCATTACTATCATGTAGAAAAAGACCCAAAAACAAAAGAAGCATTAGAAAAAGCAAAGAATCTATTTTTTCGCATGGTTCAAGCAAACGATTTGAACGAAAGAGAGAAACTGATAGAAGAGTTCGATAGAATGTATTAAGAGTTTTCTTTATTTCAAAATAAACGATGATTTAGGAACGAGTGATCCACACGGTTGCTCTTTTTATTTTTTTACAAGGAAGATGGTTCAATGAAGTTTATCAAAGAGAGTGCGTTTGATCTGACCTACAAAGAATCCAACTCTTTGCTTCCAGTTTGTTTTGAAATAGTTGATGGATTGGGATGTTTATTTGCTTTTGGGGAGATGGGGAATGAAAAGTCAATCTGTTATCGGGGGCATTGAGAAGCTTTCGCAGTTGAGTTTAGATTTTCATAATGGTCTCGTGATTTTTCAGCACTGAGAAAGGCGAGATCATGCTGGACAAATCCTGCTGCGGTTGGCCCAAGCAGATAAATGATAGATAAGAAGGCTGATTCACTGAACAGTTCGATCATGAGGGGTTCGATTGGTTCTGTCAACTCCCTCTTTTTTTTGCGCGATTATATGATTTTTTTACTTCGAAGGAATGGCAAAATCCCCTGTTCAACTCTATTGGCGGAATGAACAGGGGATGACAAGCTTACAGCGGGATTTTTCTTCATTTTTTCGCTCCGTTTCATTCATTGACTCAGCATCATTTGAATTTGCTCAGGTGTTAAATTATGAATAAATTCAATTGGATCAATCGCTTGAATTCCAAACTCCTCGCATTTTTCCAAATATCGTAGATAAGCTTGTTCATACATTTCCATCTGATGCTGTCCCCCTTTTTGTCGTTTGTTTGCTGTTGTTTAGAGATAGCGGCTCTGTTATTCTTCCTGTTGGCTCATGCATTTTTCGCATTCATATAAATAGGATTCGCGCTGTTCTACAATTTCTTCCCCGCATTCTTGGCATTGCTTTGGCGGTAACGGATGGAATGTTAACATGCTGGTAGCTCCCTTCCTGTTTTCAATTTGTTGATTATATTGTATTATAACAGATATCAAAAATCAATATCTGTTATATAATTAATTTAAAAATTTTTTGCCATCTTGATCTTCAAAACAAAGAGATGCATGAAGTTTTGAAGGACAAATCCCCTGAAGCTTTGTTACTCGTAAAACAAAAGAAAGTCCACATATTTGCTGTCCAGTCTCAAGCCTTAGCAGACACGATCCGTTTTCCGCGTTTTTTGCCGTGTTGAATGTTTGTAAAAAGAGTGTAAGGCTTGTTATTTTTGTTTATATTTACTGTAAATTTAAACATTATTGGAATAAAAAACCTTATAATGGTACCGAAGAGGCCCAGATGTATAGGGTCTATAAAACCATGGGGGGAATGGCGATGAAAGCAAAGCAAGCGTTATTACTCAAAGTGGGGGCATCATTATTAACCATTATGCTATTGGGAGCATGCAACAATGAAGAGGATCAACCAGATAATGGAACGAATCAGATAGAAGAAACGGACGAAAATACAGAGCAGTCAGAGGATAATCAATAAACAAACGGAAAAGGCGGCTATTTTCTTTTAGCCGCTTTTTTCATCGAACGATTGAAAAAGGGGGTTCAAATGATCATGGTTAGGTGAAGCGAGGGAACCATCGGCTCAGAAAAAAATTTACAATTTATTCTCATTTCCTCAACATTTCTGTTTTAATCTGAAGATGTAGCACTTTCTTTAAAAAGGAGTTTGACGCGCGATGACAAAGCTTTTACAGCAGGCTTACACGTTGGAATGTCGGATGTTCCGAACCATTAATCGTTATTTTGACTACGAATGGCTCAATATTTATTTTCGATTGGTTACACATGTTGGCGGCGCCACTTTTTCGATTGTCGCTGTGCTGCTGGCGATGATTTTCTTTGAGCAGGAGTGGCGCATGACGGCGGTTGCCAGCGCGTGTGCTTTAGCCGCCAGTCACATCCCTGTTGCTGTGATGAAGCGCCTCTATCCGCGGCCGCGGCCATACGTTGTTTTATCGGAAGCAAAGGTATATGGTCCGTTAAAAGATCATTCATTCCCTTCTGGGCATACAACAGCTGTATTTGCGATCGTCATTCCATTTGTTTTCGCATTGCCTGTTTTGTCGTTTGGTCTTTTACCGATTGCTTTCAGTGTGGCCATTTCTCGAATTTATTTAGGGCTTCATTATCCTTCTGATGTTTTGGCTGGCTGTTTGCTTGGAACAGCTGCCGGTGCGTTTGCTTTTTACTTGCTTCTTTAAATGCTGAAGAGGAGGGGCTCGCATGAGAGTTTCGCTTTTTACGGATACGTTTGTGCCTGAAATCAATGGTGTGGCGCGGACATTAAAGCGCCTAACCGATTTTTTTGAAAAGAAAAACATCGAATACAAAGTGTTTGCGCCGGAAATCCCAGATTACCCGTTCTTTCATTCCCGCATTCACCGCTTGAGCAGCTTTCGTTTCTTTTTATATCCGGAATGCCGTGTGGCCGTTTCGAATGTGTTGCAAATGAAAGCGGAGCTACAAGCTTTTCAGCCTCATCTTATCCACGTTGCTACCCCTTTTAACATCGGGCTTTGCGGTTTGCATTATGCAAAAAAAATGCAAGTTCCCCTAGTCGGATCGTACCATACAAATTTTGATCACTATTTGCGTTATTACGATTTACAATTTCTCTCGAATTTTTTCTGGCGCTACATGTATTGGTTTCATCGTTCAATGCAAAAAATCTTTGTTCCATCACAGGATACAATGGAGCAATTAAAGCGGCGAGGCTTTACGAATTTGCATCTTTGGCCACGCGGGGTTGATTGTTCATTGTTTCATCCTTATTATCATCAGCGTGAAGTGAGAGAAAAGTATAACATTGATGAAAAATATCTTCTTGTTTATGTTGGCAGAATAGCGGTAGAAAAAGATGTCCAGCTTTTGCCTGAAATCGCTAAACGTCTGCCGGAATCATTACGGGATCACGTTCACTGGCTGATGGTCGGCGATGGTCCGTTAAAGGAGGAGATGCAGCAGCGTGCACCAGAACGCATGACCTTTGTTGGCTATTTGCAAGGAAGCGACTTAGCGAAAGTGTACGCGGCGGCCGACTTATTTGTGTTTCCATCGGCGACGGAGACCTTTGGAAATGTCGTGTTAGAATCGTTAGCGAGCGGCACGGCTGTGATTGGCGCCAACAGCGGTGGTGTGAAAAGCATTATGCAGCACGGAGCATTCGGCTATTTATGTGAGCCGAGAGCGATCGATGAATTTGCGGCTGCCATTGTCCGCTTTCTGTCAAACGACACACAACGAAAACAAATGGAGCTTGCGGGGCGCGCCTATGCACTCACCCAAAATTGGGAGGTTATTTTCGAAAACTTAATTTCTGAATATGAAAAAGTATGGCGCCACCATGCGGAGAGGCTACATGCATAGCGTGTGGGGAGACAAACAAAAGAATAAGTTTATATACTTTCGATTCATTACAAACTCAAGATGTATTGATATCACTAGCGATGTTTATTTTATGTGTTTTCCGCAACTGATCAAGATCAGGGTTAATTTGCCAGTTTGGCTTCATGCACAGAAGGATGACAAGCTTCTGATGAAAGCTGTCGTCGACCTCCAATGCTGCTAAAATCCCTAGGAATCGACGACAGTTTATTTTTATAAAAAATCTTGGCACAATCAGCAATTGCCCCCATTTCTGATTTTCGCTATAATAAAACCAACCATTCCACCCAACGAGAGAAACACGGCAACATCAACATTTTTTTGGGTTTGTATCTTAACTATCAGGGATTGAAACGAAAGCTGTTTACACCTGGTGAAATCGATAAGCTTTGTTTGTATCTTAACTATCAGGGATTGAAACCGCGGAGTCTACTTTGAAGAAAAAGGTTAACGGCATTGGTTTGTATCTTAACTATCAGGGATTGAAACTCATTCGATGCAACAATTTTGATCCAACTTCCATTATGTTTGTATCTTAACTATCAGGGATTGAAACGAATAATTTGATTCTGATAGCTTAGCCTCCAACTTGCGTTTGTATCTTAACTATCAGGGATTGAAACCATTACCTCTAAAATATGCAAGAGGTCAAGCGTATTTGTTTGTATCTTAACTATCAGGGATTGAAACATCTTTTTCTCGCGCTCCTCACGCCCCTTGTCAATCGTTTGTATCTTAACTATGAGGGATTGAAACATGGATGTGTGAAGGAGTTTCATTTCTGGGCTAGCGGTTTGTATCTTAACTATGAGGGATTGAAACTTTCTGAATTTGTTCCGCCAAAAGTGGCAGAACAGATGTTTATATCTTAACTATGAGGAATTGGGTTTTTATAAATGATAGGAAAATCGATAAAATAAAAGCATGGTTTTATTTATTTAGTAAATTTAATTTTCTCGCCGTTAATTAGAGCGATTTTATAAAGAATCGTTCTACCAGCCAACTGGAGGACACTGAATGAGCTTAATGCTCGTTTGGTGTCCTTTTTTATTTGTAAGGAGGTCATTTGCATGAATCTGATCCAGCAATATTAAAGGTGGCAAAGAAAATGTATAGAAGTGCTACTGATGAGGATAAAAAAGTGATTGCTGGAATGATCTTTGATCTGGAATTTGCCATTGAGTGGATGGAAACAGGAAGAAGACCCGGAAATCGTCGCGGTATTGAACGTAGGGCAGCGTATCAGTGTGAGAAGATTTTTGTCCCATTACTGATGCAAAAATATTTCCGTTCCAGTAAACCTACTTACGAATGGGACGATCACGAAAAAGAAGATGTCATCACGAGTTAGGATCGGGAGCGTATTGAGGATGCCTTGTCTGTACTGACGCAGCGAGAACGAGAAGTTTATTTGATGTCGCGGGGATATTGCCTCACATATAGCGAAATTGCCAATTATCTTTGTATATCATCCAGTAGCGTTCAAACGATGATTACAAGAGACGAGAAAAAAATTAAAAAACGCATAAAAGAAAGCCTCTTCTGCTTGTGTAGCTGAAGAGGCTTTTCCTTTCATCGCTTGAAATCAAAATCGTTTCGAACGTTGATTCCTAGACGCTCTTTAATGGCAAATTGCAACAACTGTGAAAAATTGATTCCTTCGGCTTCTGCGGCATCGTTTAACCATTTCGGAATCGTTAACGTTTTCTTAATGGCTTTATTGGCCATCTCTTCACGAATGTAGTCGGTTCTTGCCTCGATGACAGAAACGAATGCGCCTTTTGGCAATTCAATATCTTTCGGATTGGAAGGGGAAGGGATGGATTCGTTATCTTCTTCCATTCCATATAGATAACCTTCCAAAGCGTCTTTTGCCATGCGAAAGGCTTCTTCTAATGTTTCGCCTTCTGTGATGCATCCCGAAAGGTCAGGGAAAGTAACGGTATACCCTTCACTTCCGTCAGTGCCAGGGTCGAAAATCGCTGGAAAATAATATTTAGCCAATAGAAAAAACCTCCTTTCGCAGGAGGGCTACTTCAGCCCTGCCTGCTTTAGTATTGAGTGTAATGTTCCGGGTTTTAAATCTTTGCGTGGATGAGGAACAGTCACCGTTCCTTTTTTCGTTGGATGTTTGAAGTGGTGATGGCTACCGACTATTCTATGTAAGTACCATCCGTCTTTTTTTAGTAATTTAATCAATTCTTTTGATGAAATGTTTATTCCCCCTTTCCACATTTTTATTATAACACGTATAAATAACACGTGTAAAGAGATTTTTGTTTTATTTTTTGTCGTGTAAATGCCACTAATAAATGAATAAGGTTGAGTAAGCTTTCTGTATTGCGTCACCCGTTTGGGTGGTGTTTTTCTTTGGACACAAAAAAGCCCTTTGGTGGGGATATCGATACCAAAGGGAGGATGAGAGTGGTTTGAGTACAAAGTATCCCACTGTTTTTTTAGTGTAAAGACTTTTGTTGTAATTTGAGAAATGAACGTTGTAGGAAGATGCCTCCTTTTGTCGTACTGAGTAGGTGAAAGGGGGAATGGAAGCCGTACCAGCTCACAAAAAGTTCGCCATCATTCAAGAAACGGCTGTGTGTTATGGCTCGATTCAATGATTTGTGAGATCGTAGGCGTGTCTCGAAACGGATACTACAAGTAGGTCAAACGACAGGAACGCCCTTCTCAAAAGCAAGTAGAAGACAAGCATCTAAAGAAAAAATCGAGGAGCGCCATCCAGAACACAAAGGCATCTACGGGTATCGGAGAGTCCAAGTTTGGCTGAAACGGAAACACAAACGGGATATCAACCATAAACGAGTACGAAGGCTGATGAGGGAGATGGGCATCCGTGCGTTGATTCGGAAGAAACGACCTTATTACGGAAAGAAAGAGCCGTATGTGATTTCAGACAACCATCTAAACCGAGATTTCCACGTATCAAAGCCAAACAAGAAGTGGGTGACGGATATGACCTATTTGATTTTTAATGGGCAAAAGCTCTATTTGTCCGCCATTGAAGATCTATCCAACAATGAAATTGTGGCTGATCACATCAGCCGAAGAAATGACATCAAATTGGTCATCGACACGCTAAAAAAGGCTATAAAAAAACGGAATGTCAATGGACTCCTCCTCCATAGTGATCAGGGGTTCCGGTATACATCCCATCAATACAACAACCTATTAAAAAGATACAATATAAAGGCCAGTATGTCCAGAAAAGGAAACGGTTTGGACAATGCCTGCATGGAACACTTCTTCCGCCATTTCAAGGCAGAGTGTTTCCATCTGTGCTCTTTTCGCACGGCCGAAGAGGTGAAGGAGGCCGTACACCAATCTATTCGTTTTTATAACCACCATCGTTTCCAAAAGAAATTACACAACCTGAGTCCTTATGAATATCGGACTCAGGCTGCTTAAATGTGCTTTTTTATTCCTGTCTACTTGACAGGGGTCTCTTCACCTTTGGAGTGCTTTTTTATTTTAAGAAGGTGGCGGGGAAGGGAACGACATTTACGGAAGCGGTATCAAATTCCTCCTTCTCGCATCCATGGTTTGCTGGGGATGTGGATGAAATGCTTGCATAAACGTATAATTTTTGTAAAATATCAACTAGAATGCCATTTCTTTTATGGAAAGGACACCGTTCAGGCTTCGATGATGAGGAAGCCTGTTTTTTGTTGGGCGATAGGTGGCTTCAAAAGTGGCATTGGAGGGTGGACATGATGATTGAAGTTCAGCATTTGCATAAATCATTTCGCGTTCATGTTCGACAGGCGGGGTGGCTTGATGCGGTCCGCCATTTATGGAAGCGGCAGTATCAGGTAGTCGAAGCGGTGAAAGATATTTCATTTACCATTCCAAAAGGAGAAATTGTTGGATTTTTAGGCCCGAATGGAGCAGGGAAGACAACGACGATGAAAATGCTCGCTGGGCTGCTTCACCCGACATCGGGAAAGATGAATGTTGGAGGATTTGTTCCGTTCGAGCAGAGGCCGGAGTTTAAAAAAATGATGAGTTTGGTGATGGGACAAAAAAGTCAGCTGATTTGGGATATTCCGCCCATGGAAACCTTTTTAGTCAATAAGGCGATTTATGAAATCGATGACCGCACCTTTCGTCGGACGCTTGATGAATTAGTGGAGCTGTTGGAGCTGCAGCCGCTACTAACAAAACCGACGAGAAGCCTGTCGCTTGGGCAGCGGATGCGCTGTGAACTGGCTGCGGCTTTATTGCACCGGCCGGCCATTTTATTTTTGGATGAGCCAACGATTGGCCTTGATGTCCATACACAGGAAAAAGTCCGGCGTTTTATTGCGGAATATAATCGTGAGCACCAAACGACCATTTTATTAACATCGCATTATATGGGAGATGTGACTGCACTGTGTGACCGCATTATGATGATTAACTACGGCCAGCTGATTTATGACGGAGAATTGTCGGTGTTAACGGAAAAGCTGGCGCCATACAAACGGCTTGAGGTGCGCTTTTCTGAAGTGCCGAATGCGCGCTGGGAAGATTATGGGGAAGTGGCAGAAATCGAGGACAGCCAGGTGGTATTGCGGGTTAATCGTGAGAGAGTAGCTGAAGTGTCGGCGCATTTCTTGCAGCATTTCCACGTTCATGATATTAACATTCAAGATCCGCCGATGGAAGAAGTGATTACGCGCGCCTTTCAGGAGGAGTTGTCCCATGGTTCGTAAATATGCGGCTCTTTTACGGATGAAGTACATGGAAATGCTGGCTTACCGCCTAGCTACGATTGTATGGATGACCGGGGCTATCACTCAGCCCTTGATTACGATGGCTGTTTGGATCAACATTGATCCATCGCAAAGCGATGCGTTCTTTTTTTACTTTATGGCCGTGATTTTTGTAGAAAGAATGACAAGTGCATGGGATGTTTGGGAGCTCGATCGCGAAATTCGCGAAGGAACATTTTCCAACTATATCATCCGGCCGTTGCATCCGATCCATTGGGCGATTGCGGAGAATGTAGTGTATAAGCTATTATTTCTTGTTATTTTAATACCGATATGGGCGGGGGTGGCGCTGTTTGTGCCGGCACTGCGCGTTGAGATATCAATGAGTCAGCTGTTGTTATTTTTGGCGGCGGTGTTGATGGGGGCGCTGCTTCGTTTCTTGCTTAGCTATACTTGCGGGCTGCTTGGTTTTTGGATAACAAAAGTTGCGGCCATCTACAGCGTGCTGGAAGTTATCTCTTTATTTTTATCAGGGAGAATAGCGCCATTATCGATGCTTCCACCGCTTTTGCAGCAATGGAGCATTTTCCTGCCCTTTCGTTACATGATCGGTTTTCCGATTGATCTGATCAGCCAAGCCGCTAATGGTCATGAGGTGCGCCAGGGCTTTATGATCGCATCGGTTTGGGCCGTGATATTCATTATGATGCTTCAATGGATCTGGAAAGCGGGATTAAAGAAAAATCAAGCGGTGGGTGGTTGATCATGGGCAGATACTGGAGAATTTTCCACGAATTTTTCCGAGCGTGCTTTGTTGAAGAGCTGGAATATCGTAGCGAGTTTCTTGGGAATCTGGTTTCCAGCTTTTTTGGCATTGGGATTGCGATTTTGACCATCCATATCTTTTTTTATCAGACCGATCGGCTTGGAGGATGGACATATGCGGATGTACTTGTGCTGCTCGGCGTCTTTAATACATTGAAAGGCTGGATCGATTTTGCTTTGCGTCCCAATATGTCGCGCTTGCTTGAGCACGTTCGCCGCGGCACGCTTGATTATATTTTAACCAAGCCTGTTGACAGCATGTTTTATGTGAGCTGTCGTCATTTAGTGTTTTGGCGTTTGGTTGATGTTGCTCTTGGCCTCGGTCTGATCGTCTATGGACTAGCGGAAAAGCATTATATGCCATCATTGGTTGATATACTCGTTTTTCTGATCACGATGGCTTCGTCGCTTGTATTGATTTATTCGTTATGGATGATGCTGATGACGACTTCGTTTTGGGTGATCCGCATTGATGATTTATCTTTTATTTTTGATTCCTTCTTTGAAACGGCGCGGTTTCCGATCGGCATGTACCGTGGCTGGGTGCGCGTGATTTTGACTTATGTGCTGCCAGCGGCGGTGATTACGAATATGCCGGCTTTATCGTTGCTGGGAAAATGGAATATGGCGACTGCGCTTATTGCTGGATTGCTGGCTGTTGTGTTTTTATGGCTGGCACGTCGCTTTTGGCGGTTTGCATTGCGTTCGTATACAAGTGCAAGCAGCTGAGGAAAGCGCAAGGTAGAGAAAACGGATGGACATAATGGAGCAAAAGATGAAAGGGAGCGCGCATATCGCTCCCTCTTAGTGTTATACTTGTACATAAGTATATATTTAAAGGAAGGGATTGGGATGTGCGGACGTTTTTCGTTGGCGGCTGATATAGAGCAGTTGCAAGCGTTGTTTCATTTTGTTTTTCCTGAACCGCTATCGCCCCGTTTTAACATCGCGCCAAGCCAGGCGGTGCTGACGGTTGTTGAAGAGAATGGGATGAGGATCGGAAAAATGATGAGGTGGGGGCTCGTGCCCGCTTGGGCGAATGATCCGAAAATCGGCTGGAAGATGATCAATGCGAGAGGCGAGACCGTCGATGAAAAAGCGAGTTTTCGTCAAGCGTTGAAACGGCGCCGTTGTTTAATTTTAGCGGACGGCTTTTACGAATGGAAAAAGGAAGGGACGAACAAAATTCCGTATCGTTTTACGTTGCGAAATGGTGAGCCTTTTGCTTTTGCAGGGCTGTGGGAAAAATGGGACAAGCAAGGGACGGCGTTGTATACATGTACCATTATTACAACGGAAGCAAACGAATTGGTCAGCCCCATTCATGAGCGGATGCCGGTCATTTTGCCGCCAGAGCAGCATGAAGCATGGCTGGATGCAAAGCTAGAGGATACCGATTATGTGAAATCGTTGCTTAAGCCATATGCCGCGGCAAAGATGAGCATGTATGAAGTAGCTTCGATTGTCAATTCACCGAAAAATGATGTTCGTGCATGTCTGGAGCCGATTCATAGTCAATGAGAGGAAGGGAACTTGCACGTTCTTATCCTTTTAAGGACGAAATGAATGATCTTTGGAAGAGTGTAGGTTGGAAAAAATATGTATGATCTTGCCGTTGTCATCGATTCGTGTGATCAAGGTGAACTCTTTTTCGAGCCTCGGCCGCCCGACTCTACTAGACGACATTGAGGAAACTTACCTTCGGAAGGTTTGTTTTAGGGATTGAAGCATGGGGGAACGCTAGCGGAAACAGAAGATCCGCCGGCGTTTTTTATTGAAGGAGAAAGCGGCAACGCTTTTAGGAAGAACGAGATAGCAGACAGGACGAACACTTATCGGAGATGCTTTTGGGCATATCCAATCACCGGATAGCTCAACAGCAGCAAAGCAATGATAAACGCGATCACACCCAACCAATGAAAATGCATCCAAAAACAACCTCCTGCTGTCCCCGCTAAGCTCGACCCTACATAATTAAATAGCAGATAAAGAGAAGCTGCTTGTGCTTTATAGAGCCTTGTGCATTTGCCAATCCATGTGCTGGCGATCGAATGGCAGCCAAAAAAGCCAAACGTAAATAGTGAAAGCCCAATCAGCTTTATCGCAACAGAAGGAATAAGGGGAATAGCGGCACCGAGAATGGCGATAGACTTAATGTGGGCGCATATCCAGATAAATCGGCTTTTTTCCCATAAAAACAGAGCTGAAGCTTCCGAATAAGTACACCATAAACAAAAATCCAAGCACGGATAGACTTAATGAGTATGGTGGTTCACTTAATAAAAAGCTAATATAGTTGTACAGCGTCACAAACCCTTCCATAAATAAAAAGCCGAGCATAATCAGCGACATCAGCGGTTTATTGCGCAAATGGACAACATAGGCCGCCAAAGCCGTTTTGCCGCTAGACGGCTTTGGGGCAGAATGGCGCGGCGCCGGCAGGATCACGGCGAAAATAACGCTTAATAAAAGCGAAAAGGCTCCTATGGAAAACAGTGCGGTCCGCCATGAAAACCAATCGGTTAATAGCCCGATCGCTATTCGTCCAGCCATGCCTCCAATGCTGGTTCCGCTAAATAAAGCCCCATCGCTTTGCCAATTCCTTCTGCTTGAAATTCCTCCGTAATATAAGCCATTGCTAAAGAGGGGCCGCCGGCAGCTGCCATACCGAGTAACGCGCGCGCAAGCACAAGAGAAGGAAAGTGGGAGAGTAGCGCGCTTGCCATCGTTAATAACGATGTTAACAGCAACGAGATGGTCATCACTCTCTTTTTTTCAGCGCGATCCGAGATACTCGCGGCAAGGAGAATGATAATGGCTAATGCACCGGTCGATACAGACATGGCTAAGCTAGCTGAAGCGGCAGAAATGTGAAAGGTTTTTGCGAACAGCGGCAAGAGCGGTTGAGCCGTATATAAGCTGGCGAAGGTAACAAAACCGCCCAAAAACAGCGCCCAGCTTGCTTTGCTAGATTCCGTGCTGCCTTCTTGAATGTGTGTCAATGGTTCTCACCTCTTTATTGTTCATTCGATCTATTTTTACTATAATGGTTCGATGACGAAGCGTCTATTTCCATGCTGTGAAAAAGACACACGCCGTGAGGAGACGGCGTGTATGGGAGAAGTTATTGTTTTCGTTCCAGCATCCATTTTGGCTTTCCAAAGCCTTTGAAATTTTGGTCGATCACTTTTTCAAATTCTTTTGATTGAACCACTGCTTGGATATCTTTGACAAACGGTTGCTTTAAATCTTTTGTATTCACAACGATGCGATTGCGATAATCATCCGGCATATTTTCTAGGGCAAGAGCGTCATTTAAGTCCATTTTTGCCGCTAAAGCGAAGTTGCCGGGCACCGCTGCCAAATCGACGCTTTCAACTGTCCGCGGCAATTGCCCTGCTTCAATCGGTTTAAATTTAAGGTGCTTGACATTTTCTTTGATATCTTTTTCCGAAACAGTGAGCGGATTGACGGATGAGTCAAGCTGGATCAGTTTTTGGTCTTGTAAGATTAGTAGTGCTCTTGCCAGGTTCGTAGGATCATTCGGAATCGCCATTTCGCTTCCATCCTTGATTTCATTTAGTGATTTAAATTTTTTTGAATAAATCCCCATTGGAGCAGTTGGAACAATAATGACTTCAGAAAGATCAAGATGATGCTCTTTAGCGAATGTCTCCATATAAATTTTATGCTGGAATAAATTAGCGTCTAAATCGCCATTGGCTAAAGCTAAATTTGGTTGAATGTAGTCGCTGAATTCCACTACTTTGACTTTATATCCTTTCTTTTCTAACAGCGGTTTGATCGCTTGGTTGACCATGTCGCTGTATGGACCGGAAGTTGCGCCAATCGTCAGCTCCTTTTTCTGCGTGCTTCCGGAAGCAGCTTCTTTATTGCCGCATGCCGCTAAAAGTGAAAAGGAAAGAAGGCAAATAAGTAAAACCAGTCGTTTTTTCATGTTGAAATCCCCCTTGATTATTTTATCGATTGCGTTGTTTTTTACCGTTTATCGACAAGACGGGCGATGCGTTCACCGCTAAATTGAATGATTTGAACAAGACAAATTAAAACAACGATCGTTGTAATCATCACCGTATTGTCATAGCGATAATAGCCAAAACGGATCGCTAAGTCGCCAATGCCCCCGCCGCCGACAATGCCGGCCATGGCAGAATATCCGACTAAGCTAATCGTTGTAATGGTGATCCCATGGACGATGCCTGGGCGAGCTTCCGACAGCAGTACATCTTTAATAATCATCCACGGCGTAGCCCCAACGGCAATTGCTGCTTCAATCACTCCCTTCTCAATTTCTCGCAATGAGGTTTCTACCATTCTTGCGAAAAAAGGAATGGCGGCAACCGACAGCGAGACAGAGGCAGCAGTAGGACCGATGGTGGTTCCGGTAATCAGTCTTGTCAGCGGCAGCAGCCCGACGAGCAAGATGACAAACGGAATCGAACGAATCAGATTGACCGCAAAGCCTAGAACGGATTTGACGATGTTATTTTCTAAAAAAAGGCCCCGATCCGTGACGAAAAGCAGAATCCCCAACGGAAGTCCAATAAGGATCGCGATACAAAGAGAGATGGCGACCATATAAATCGTTTCTAAAAACGCTTTGTTTAGTTCAGGAATAAGATCGATAAGAGCATTAAGCAGCATGCGCAATCACTTCCAATCCATTTGTTCTTTCGGAAATGTAATCGAGCGCTCGTTCAATTTCTTTGCGCTCTCCTGTCAGCTCCATGATAAAGACGCCGAGCGGGATGTTTTGAATATATTCGATTTTCCCGTGTAAGATATTGCCTTTCACTTTAAATGTTTGTAGCATATCGGAAACGATCGCTTCTTCGGCGCTCTCTCCCTTGAATAAAATTTTCACCATCGTTCCTGTCCGTTTTTGCAACAGATGTTCAGGAATTTCAAATTGCAGGATGCTATTGATGAAAGATTTCGTTAATTCCTCCTTTGGATCGGTAAAAAGCTCATATACCGTTCCTAATTCTATAATTTTTCCATTTTGCATAACCGCGACGCGATCGCATATATCTTTCACTACCTCCATTTCATGGGTAATCAATACAATAGTGATGCCTAATTCGCGATTAATTTTTTTCAACAGTGTCAAAATGGATTTGGTTGTGCTTGGATCGAGTGCCGATGTTGCTTCATCGCACAAAAGGACATTGGGATCATTCGCAAGCGCCCGCGCGATGCCGACTCGCTGCTTTTGTCCGCCGCTCAACTGGGCAGGGTAGGCATCTCGCTTGTCAGACAGACCGACTATGTCTAGCAACTCATTGACTCGTTTCTCTATTTCCTCCTTCGGTTTGTTAGCGGCTTTTAAAGCGAATGCGATATTTTCAAAAACTGTTTTTGAACTGACAAGATAAAAATGTTGAAAAATCATTCCGATTTTTAGACGCGCTTGCCGTAGCTGTTCGCTGTTTAAAGATGTTAAATCAACGCCGTCTATCATAATTTGTCCAGATGTCGGCCGCTCCAAAAGGTTGAGGCAGCGCAGCAACGTGCTTTTGCCGGCGCCGCTATAGCCGATGACGCCAAAAATTTCTCCAGCTTGGATGGTCAAAGAGACGTGATCGACGCCGATGACTTGCCTGTTTTTCGATGTGTAAATTTTAGTTACATCCTTGATTTCAATCATCACTTTCCCCCCTGAGAGTCGAGCTTTTTTAAAAAGAATGGAATTTGCAAAAAGTCTCGCGATGGCTCTTTTCATATGGTAACGAAAATTTTTGCATGGACCTCCATATAAAAGAAAAAACCTCTTTCATTCAGAAAGAGGCATCGGTATGTAAATACCAGACTTATCTTTCAGAATGAAAGCCATTCTGCAGGATGTGGCACCGTTCCCGATTGCGGGAGGTTGCCGGACGTCATTGGGCCTGTTCCCTCGGTCGCTCTTGATAAGCGGTTTGTTTATGGAATTTTTATACTCATCATAATTCCGATAAAGCTGATTGTCAATATCGGTTTTTATGAAAAAAAGATAAAAACGCTTACATTATAGGGAAAATAAGAAAAAATTTTTATAGATGGCCCGAAAGTAAATCTATATTTGTCCACAAAAGGAGAAGAGAGAACGACAAAGCGATCGTCAACTTTTAGGATTTTTTCTCTAAGCTATGAGAGGGCGAACCTGACTTTCTTTCTTGACGATTGACAGTTGCTTATTTTTTTGATAAGTTGAATATGTTAAATCGTAATTATTACGATTTAATGGTGTATCAAATATTTTCAGTTTGGAGGGATCTTAGGCATGAGAGTAAAAGTTATTTTACAGTGCACAGAGACAGGTGACCGTAACTATATCACGACAAAAAATAAACGAAATAATCCAGAGCGCTTGGAACTAAGAAAATATTCACCACGTTTAAAGCGCTATACGCTGCATCGCGAAACGAAGTAGCGCTTTGCTGAAAATAATCTAAAGGAAGTGATTCTCAAATGAAGCCAGGCATTCATCCTAACTATCAAAAAGTGGTTTTTATGGATGTCAACAGTGAATATAAATTTTTAAGCGGATCGACCAAATCTTCCAACGAAACGATCGTATGGGAAGACGGGAATACATATCCGCTTATTAAAGTGGAAATTAGTTCAGATACGCACCCCTTTTATACTGGGAAACAAAAATTTACGGACCGTCGCGGAAGAGCTGAACAATTTATGAAAAAATATCATTTGCAGCAGCAAGATAAATAATGGAAGGATAAAGCCGTACGAGACCGACCGGGAGCCAATGGTTTTATTGATGAGGGAGAAAAAATTGTTTCTCATAAACTGTTGAGTAAAAAAAGAGGATTTCTATATAAACCCAGTCTGCCTTTCCAGATGCGCCCGTTTAAAATTTTACTGGGATGAATTGATAAGCCGGATTGATATAGCTTATTGGTCATGCGATCCCCTTCGGATCGCTACGGGGTCTGAACAAAGCACAGATAAAAAATAAAGTCGTCGACCTCCAATGGCGTAAAAATCCCTGGAGATCGACGACACATACATTTTGAATGAAACGGTTGTCCGATCAACCATTGCGCAAACATGCGCCTCTCGTTATAATAAAACTAACAAATCGTTCCAAAAACCAAAAAGCTTAATCCATCAACATTTGTTGGGGTTTGTATCTTAACTATAAGGAATTGAAACATTGGTAATCAGTTTTATTATGGATGATATACCCCTGTTTGTATCTTAACTATAAGGAATTGAAACAACTCAAACCACATCATCGCGATCCCCTGCTTCGTTGTTTGTATCTTAACTATAAGGAATTGAAACATAAAGTGAATGCTGACATCCGCAACGCGACACAAACGTTTGTATCTTAACTATAAGGAATTGAAACTGGATGATATACCCCTTTCCTTGTTTTTTTCGAACCCGTTTGTATCTTAACTATAAGGAATTGAAACGGGAGGAATCCCATCGCATATGCACTGTTTTTTTTGTTTGTATCTTAACTATAAGGAATTGAAACAAGATTAGAGAAAGCAGAACGGTATGAAAAGGTGCGTTTGTATCTTAACTATAAGGAATTGAAACAACTATGAACCTATCAAGAGAATGGAATCCAGCGCCGTTTGTATCTTAACTATAAGGAATTGAAACCGAAAACGATAGATTGCCTTTGCGACTTCTTCCGAATGTTTGTATCTTAACTATAAGGAATTGAAACCTGCAAAAACATGGGAAACCATCGGTACGATTGAAGTTTGTATCTTAACTATAAGGAATTGAAACCCCTGAACTGTTAGTCTTTTTTGACTAACAGCTACGTTTGTATCTTAACTATAAGGAATTGAAACAAGAAATTGAATGAAAAAGTGGATGCTTTATCCAAGTTTGTATCTTAACTATAAGGAATTGAAACTCTGGGGACAAACGATGCATGGGAAGTCTTATCTAGGTTTGTATCTTAACTATAAGGAATTGAAACATTCACTTTCATCTTTGGCGCTCCAGGAAAAAGTGATAGTTTGTATCTTAACTATAAGGAATTGAAACTGGTGAGATGGTGATTTCGTTTTTGCTTGCGCTTTGTTTGTATCTTAACTATAAGGAATTGAAACCACACAGCCGATTGTTGCATATCAACTTGAAGACGGAAGTTTGTATCTTAACTATAAGGAATTGAAACCTTGCCTACATGCTTTCCATGCCAGACAATTGGATTTTGTTTGTATCTTAACTATAAGGAATTGAAACAATTTTCAGATGAACAAGCTGCTATGCTGCATTCTTTGTTTGTATCTTAACTATAAGGAATTGAAACTACAAAAGGTTGGGGATTTTCCATCCTGCTCACATCGTTTGTATCTTAACTATAAGGAATTGAAACTCATGAACTGGTTTTACGTGATTGTCGGCCTGTAAAGTTTGTATCTTAACTATAAGGAATTGAAACTTGTCGACAATGTAAATGCTACAACAGTTGATTTCGGTTTGTATCTTAACTATAAGGAATTGAAACCGCGGATGACTATAATAACGGGGTCTGGCAAATGCATGTTTGTATCTTAACTATAAGGAATTGAAACTGAATATGTTGACCGTCCGCCGACTTCTGATGAACAGTTTGTATCTTAACTATAAGGAATTGAAACCGGAGGAACAAGTCATTGTGAAACTTCAAGAGCGCGTTTGTATCTTAACTATAAGGAATTGAAACTCTAGGGACTCTGCATTGTTGTATTTCAGCAATTCTGTTTGTATCTTAACTATAAGGAATTGAAACCTCGTATTCTCGTAAAGATATCCTTGCATAACCGCCGTTTGTATCTTAACTATAAGGAATTGAAACATTTTTGCTTCAATTTATCAAGCGGTTTAGTATCCAGTTTGTATCTTAACTATAAGGAATTGAAACAAGGGATTAGTTCATCAATCAGTCCATCGGCTGTGTATGTTTTCATCTTAACTATAAGAAATTAAGATATTGTGTGGGATAAGGGATTAGCTGAAAAAGAACGCAGAGCCAGTGTATGGTTCTACGTTCTTTTTTATATAACTTAAACGATCGTTACTTTTTTGTTGAAAAAACAACCTATAAAAAATACAGATAGAATATAGATGTATTAAATAAATACAGGATATTTTTTGTTTTACTGTTGACAATATTCAGACAATTAATTATTATGTTTTATATACGATATTTACAAAAACATAATAAAAAGAGGTGCCTGAAAATGGATAGGCAAGAGGCGGTGTATTGCTCGTTTTGTCATTCGGTGGATGTGGCAAAAATGTCTATGTTTGGAACTGCGCAGCTTGTTTCGCAATATTACTGTCATCAATGCAAAAGTGTTTTCGAATGGGTGCGATGGCGGAGGACATTGGATGAAGTAGAGGAAAAGCGATGAAAATCTGAGGGTGCGCTTTGCCTTTTGAACCGCTTGTTAATGGAAAGACTGCTTTTGTGGAAGGGGGCGAAAGCGGTAATTTTTAATGGATGTTGCAGCATTCATGTGTTCATGTTCAGTATGGAGCGATGGATGACTAATCTATTTGGAGGGATGGGTATGGCACAAGAAACAGTCACAAAAACGAAAAATTTAACAGTGGTGAAAAACGAAGGGGTGGCGGAAATTCATTTGCACATTAACAAATCCAATTCTTATGATCTCGCCTTTTATCAAGAGCTGAATGCGGCGATCGACGACATTCGGTTTGATCCAAACATAAAAGTGGTTGTGCTGATGAGCGATATGCCGAAATTTTTCTCAGCGGGGGCGGATATCCATTTTTTACGGGCAGCGGATCCACGGTTTAAAACGCAATTTTGCTTGTTCTGTAACGAGACGTTAGATAAAATCGCGCGCGCTCCTCAAGTGTATATCGCTTGTTTAGAAGGGCATACGGTCGGGGGAGGACTGGAAATGGCATTGGCGTGCGATCTTCGGTTCATGGGAGAGGAGGCAGGAAAAATCGGACTACCGGAAGTGACGCTTGGGGTGTTGGCGGGAACAGGAGGCACGCAGCGGCTGGCGCGTCTGGTTGGCTATTCGCGTGCGTTGGATATGAACATTAGCGGGGAGACGGTGACGCCGCAAGAAGCGCTAGAGATCGGGCTGGTAAATAAGGTATTTCCACAAGCAGAGACGAGGGAACGGACGCTGGAATATGCGCGGAAGATCGTCAACAGTGCAACTTATGCGGTATCGAATATTAAGCTATCGATTATGAATGGAAAAGAAATGCCGTTAAATGTGGCAATTCGCTACGAAGGGGAGCTACAAAACTTGTTATTCCGTTCGGAGGATGCGAAAGAGGGATTGAGCGCCTTTTTAGAAAAACGCCAGCCGAATTGGAAGGGAAATTAAACGTTTTAGATCACATGTATCGGCCAATCTGGCCGATCTATTTTTTAATTGGCTTTCATCATGCTTGAAAAAATCGGCAAACATTCGTCATAATACATAATAAAGGCGAAAAATTCAAAAAAAGACAGGTGTGAACAGCTATGAAACCAAGAGGGCTCATGTTTACTTTATTTGGGGAGTATATTCAGCATTATGGGAATGAAGTGTGGATTGGCAGTCTCATTCAAATGATGTCTCACTTTGGCATTTCTGAATCGTCCATTCGTGGAGCTGCGCTGCGGATGGTGCAGCAAGAATTTTTTGAGGTGCGGAAAATTGGAAACAATAGCTACTATTCTTTGACTCCAAAAGGAAAGCGGACGATGACGGATGGATTTATCCGCGTCTATTCATTGAAAAACTACAAATGGGATGGCTACTGGCGTATCTTAACCTATTCTGTACCGGAGGAAAAGAGGGAGCTGCGCAATCAAATTCGCAAAGAATTAAGCCTGATGGGGTTTGGTCTTATTTCCCATGGAACGTGGGCAAGCCCTAATCCTGTGGAACAGCAAGTAATGGAATTGATTAGGGATTATCATTTAGACCCATATGTGATTTTATTTACGTCGAGCTCCATTGTATCGCACAGTCATGAGCAATTGATTAAGCGCGGGTGGGATTTTGCGCAAATTGCTAAAGAATATGACCGGTTTATCGACACCTATCAACGAATATATGAAGAATTCCAGCGGCGAGCGTGGAACAATGAGCTGTCTGATCGAGAATGTTTTATTGAAAGGACCAAATTAGTACATGAATATCGTAGCTTTTTCTTTATGGACCCGAGCTTTCCTCATGATTTATTGCCAGATAATTGGAGCGGTACGAAAGCCCGTGAGCTGTTTTTTAATGTGCATCAGCTTTTGGCGGTGCCCGCTATTCGTTATTTTGAAACGCTGTTTGAATCGGCTCCTGACCGTGAGCCGCAATTGAACCGGGAAAAGGCGATCAATCCGTTTATCGGAATGATCTAGCGCATCGTATGATATAGAAGTTGTTTCGCTGAAGGAACTGGATGGACTCGACGGCGGTTGAAATGAGGAAGGCGGATAAGAGAGGGAGGATATTGATGGTGAATATTGAAATAATCCAGGATCATATGTATCGTATTCCGGTTCCTGTGCCATTTCCGATGAAATACGTTTATTGCTACTTATTTCGCGAGGCAGATGGATGGAGCATAGTCGATGTGGGGTTTCATTATCCTGATGCCATCGATACATGGGAAAAAGCATTTCAGCAGCTTCATGTGGATTGCCGGCAGATTCATTCTATTTATTTAACGCATTTTCATCCGGATCACTTCGGATTGGCAGGATGGATGCAGCGGCAGACCGGGGCGCAGGTGTGGATCAGCCGAGAAGATTATGCGATGGCAGAACGCGTCTGGAAAGAAGGGAGCGATCAAGCCGAGCAAGTCGGGGAGGCGTTTAGGCAGCATGGTGTTCCAGATGAATTAGTGAGCCAAATTGAAGAAAGCATGCAAAAACTGGCTCAACACGTTATGCCGTTTCCCTCTCTCTCCATTCTTAATCGCGATGAAGTGATTCTGGGACAAAAGCAATGGAAAGTGATCGAAGTTCCAGGACACAGCGATGGACTGATTAATTTTTACCAACCGGAGTTGCGATATTTGCTTGTGTCCGATCATGTATTAGAACGCATCACCCCTAATATTAGCGTATGGCCGGGAAGCCATCCCAATCCGCTGCAGCGATATGTTTCTTCTTTGCATCGGGTCAAGGAGCTGGATGTAGCGATAGCATTTCCAGCTCACGGAGAAGTGATTCGCTATCTGCGTCAACGAGTGGACGACATCCTGCGTCATCATGAGAAGCGGCTGCATCATATGAAGTCGCTTGCAAGTGAAGGAAAGACAGCCTACGAAGTGGCGTGCGCCGTATTTGGACATAAGTCGCTGACGGCCCATCAGTGGCGATTTGCTATTGCGGAAACATTGGCGCATTTAGATTATTTAGTATCACGCGGAGAGCTCCAAAAGGAGAAGCGCAACGGAAGCGTTGTCTATCAATCTGAAGAAAAATAAGGAGAGACTGGCTGCATGGTTGCAGTCAGTTTTTTTATTTGGAATCCATTATATATAGGGATTTTATATAAACAACACGATCGAAAAACAAACGTTATGGATTTTTAGTTGTCATTTGTGATTGTTGAATTAAACGTTCCTGCTCTCAATACTGAAATACCGCTATTTTTAAATTTTTATATTTTTCTGATTTTTACATTGACAATATAGATTACGTATATTAATATTATGTTTAACAGACGATAAAATAAAAAACATAATAAGGAGGGAGAAGAGGTGGATCCATCTACTATTCTGAAAGAAAAGGTTCAAAACGGTTTTATTGTTGAAGGATTAGAAGACATGAATGAAGAGTACTTACAAGCTCTTAAACAAACATTAATCATTGTTGGAGATACCGAATTGTTAAGCATCCCGCCTTTACTTACGGTATATGATCAAGCTCCTACACTAAACAACAAGATTACCGCGCTGGCCATTATGCAAGACGAGATCGGCCATGCTCACATCGCTTACCGCCTCTTAAAAGATTTAGGACAAAATATCGATGATTTGCTCTATAAACGCGAACCACATCGTTGGAAAAATCCGTATGCATTTGATTTTGAGCTGTCCAATTGGATTGAGCTAGGAGTCTTTAACGCCTTTTTTGATCGAGCCGGGTATACGCTCCTTGGCGATGCCTTCGAATATACCTCCTATGGTCCTTGGAAACGTGCATTAGTGAAAGTTGACAAGGAAGAGTTGTTCCATCTTAGAAACGGCGAAGTGATTATGAGAACGGCCATGCAGGACCCAGAACTGCGCGAAGAGGTACAAAAAGCCGTTGATTGGATGTTTTTAATGGCCCTTGAATTTTTTGGGGTAGAAGATCGTTTGAAAAGCCGATCAGCGCAGCTTGAATATCGTTTAAAAGGACGAACGAATGATGAATTGCGCCAAAAATGGCTATCTACTGCTGTTCCTTTCTGTGAATCGATTGGGGTGAAAGTGCCTGCTCATTATGATGAACAACAGCAAAAATACGTGTTGGACGTCCCGTTCCCATGTAAATTCGATCCGGTCAATAAAAAGTGGCTAGTTGACCAGCCAGATACATGGGATAACGTGATCAAGCGATTTAAGCAAAGAGGACCGCAAAATAAACAATTTGTTGAGCGCATTCAAAAAGGAGCCAAAGAATTAGAGCAATTACGAAAGGATGCGGTGTGATGGGAAAAATCGGGAGCGACACAAAGAAGTATTGGGAAGCGCTGAAGGAAGTGATGGACCCCGAATTTCCAATAAGCGTCGTTGATATGGGACTCATTTATGATATCGAAAAAAATGGCGATGAGCTTCAGATTACGATGACATATACCGCAGTTTCTTGCGCATGCATGGAATGGATCGAACAAGACATTCGGCATCGTCTCCTTCAAGAGAACGAGGTTCAGGCAGTGCAGATTAACGTAGTCTGGGATCCGCCATGGACGGTGGATAGGTTGAGTCCTGAAGGGCGCGAAAAATTGAAATATTGGGGAGTGAGTTCAAAATAATGGTGGCTACGAAAAGAAAAACCTTTGACATTTTCGCCCGAATTAAGCGCGGAGATCCATTAACCCATATCGGCACCGTTGAGGCAGAAAACGAACATCTGGCCAAAGTCTATGCCTCCTTTACTTATGATGAAGAAGATTGGTCAGAAATGACGGTTGTCGACCGCAGTCAGATTGTTTGGGTGAAAAAGCCTAACTGGTTATTTGCGCAGAAGGAGGGCAGAGTCCGATGAACCATACGCAACGGGAAGTACATGCATTGACGGAATTACTTGAGACGATCGCCGATCATAAATATGTCCTTGGGGATCGTTTGGTGGAAGTAGGAGTGAGCGGTCCCAATATCGAGGCGACATTAGCGGCGATTGCCATGGCGCAAGGAGAATTAGGGCACGCAAGACTACTATATAACTGGTGTTTTGATTTGCGCGGCATTCGCGGAAAAAAAGCGGAGATTTACGGCCAGACCGGGAAAGCGTTTACAAGTATTGTGAATGTGAACAACTGGATCACGCTCATTGCGGCCTTGTATGCTACGAACCTAGCCATCGATATTGTGTGGCAATCTTTTCTCCAAGCGAATCATCCGGCTGTCACTTCACGTATCCAAAAGCTTATCCGCGAGCAGCAAGATCATTTAATATACGCGAGAAGCTGGGCTTATGAGCTTCGTCATGAACAGGGAGCGATACCAAGTCGTTTTGCACAGGCGTTAAATCATACGGTCAACGAAGTATACGTTTGGCTGACAGAGATTGAGAAAAAAGAAGAATTACAAACAGAAGGGTATTTGCCTATGAATATAAACCTAGCCAATCAATTTAAAGAACAACTAAAGGAAGTGGCGGCGGAATCGCTTGTACAAATGAACTAAGCGAAAACAGAAGCAGGGAGATTTGCGGGAGGTGAGAAGAACGAGGAGAAGCTTAGCGTTTTAGAGCAGCGGGGTACATGCGGTCTTTTACTATAAAATCAATTCTAATAGAAGGAGAGGAGAAGATAAAATGGCGGTAGAAACAAAAACGAAAAATTTAACAGTGGTGAAAAACGAAGGGGTGGCGGAAATTCATTTGCACATTAACAAATCCAATTCTTATGATCTCGCCTTTTATCAGGAGCTGAATGCGGCGATCGACGACATTCGGTTTGATCCAAACATAAAAGTGGTTGTGCTAATGAGCGATATGCCGAAATTTTTCTCAGCGGGGGCGGATATCCATTTTTTACGGGCAGCGGATCCACGGTTTAAAACGCAATTTTGCTTGTTCTGTAACGAGACATTAGATAAAATCGCGCGCGCTCCTCAAGTGTATATCGCTTGTTTAGAAGGGCATACGGTCGGGGGAGGACTGGAAATGGCATTGGCGTGCGATCTTCGGTTCATGGGAGAGGAGGCAGGAAAAATCGGACTACCGGAAGTGACGCTTGGGGTGTTGGCGGGAACAGGAGGCACGCAGCGGCTGGCGCGTCTGGTTGGCTATTCGCGTGCGTTGGATATGAACATTAGCGGGGAGACGGTGACGCCGCAAGAAGCGCTAGAGATCGGGCTGGTAAATAAGGTATTTCCACAAGCAGAGACGAGGGAACGGACGCTGGAATATGCGCGGAAGATCGTCAACAGTGCAACTTATGCGGTATCGAATATTAAGCTATCAATTATGAATGGAAAAGAAATGCCGTTAAATGTGGCAATTCGTTACGAAGGGGAGCTACAAAACTTGTTATTCCGTTCGGAGGATGCGAAAGAGGGATTGAGCGCCTTTTTAGAAAAACGCCAGCCAAATTGGAAGGGAATGTAAAGGGTAGGTTCGTGAATGAGGCCCCGGAAATGGATTGGTTAAGCCTATTTCCGCGGGCTTCCTGCTTCGGTTTCTGCATGGGTCCACTTGATGTCCAATTTTTAAATAATGGGATGGTGAGCCATGGAATTACGCGGACTAGGGATGCTTTATAATGCAGCGAATTTGTTTATTGATGACCATATCCGTAATGGATTAGGAGAAAAGACGGCGATTTATTATCACGATCAGCAAATTTGTTATCGCGAGCTGCAGGAGAGAACGAATCAAACGGGGAATATGCTGCGGACACTTGGATATAAATTGGAAGATCGTATCATTATGGTATGCCATGACAGCCCGGAATTTATTTACACATTTTTTGGTGCCATAAAAATCGGGGCTGTGCCAATTCCGGTTAACACGATGATGCAACCGGCTGATTACGAATATTTTTTAAATAATAGCCGCGCCAAAGGGTTGATTATTCACGCCGATCTTTGGGAGGCACTTCAACACTTAAAGGAGCGGTTTGTGTTTTTAGAGCATGTGATCGTAATTTATGAAAGCGCTGACATTAAAAGGGGTGGCACTCTTGATTTTTACCGCTTGCTTGATCGCGCCAGCAAGGAGTTGGACGTTGCCCCGACAAATAAAGACGATGCAGCATTTTGGCTTTTTAGCTCCGGCAGCACGGGAGAGCCAAAAGGGGTGATTCATTTACAGCACGACATGGAATATGCATTGAATACCTATGCTAAGCAAGTGCTCAAAATCACCGAAGATGATCGTTGTCTCTCCGCATCGAAATTGTATTTTGCTTATGGACTGGGCGGAGGCCTGTATTTCCCGCTCGGTGTCGGTGCTTCTACGATTCTTGTGAAAGAACGCCCTTTGCCGGAAATGATATTTGAAGCTATTGAAACGTACAAGCCAACCATCTTTTTCGGTGTTCCGACACTATATGGAGCGATGATTGATTATGTGCAAAAAACAGGGAAACAGTTTGATCTTCGTTCCTTGCGTGTGTGTGTTTCTGCTGGGGAGGCCCTTCCGCCTGCGTTTTATCGAAAATGGAAGGAACTGTTCAATGTGGATATTTTAGATGGAATCGGATCTACAGAGGCGCTTCATATTTTTATCTCCAATCGGCTGGGCGATATTAAAGAAGGAAGTTCAGGAAAAGTGGTACCGGGGTATGACGTAAAGATTATTGATTCGCAAGGAATGGAATTGCCGCCTAACGAAATAGGCGATCTAGTGATTCATGGCGATTCCATTGCTCACGGCTATTGGAATCTTCATGAGCAAAATAAGAAAAAATTTGTTGGAGACTGGTTGTATATTGGCGATAAATACTATCGTGACGAGGATGGATACTATTGGTATTGCGGACGTTCCGATGATATGCTCAAAGTGGGAGGAATATGGGTTTCTCCGATTGAAATTGAAAATTGCCTTTTACAGCATGATGATGTTTTGGAAGCTGCTGTCGTAAGCATTGAAAATGATCGGAATCTTACCATTCCGAAAGCGTTCGTTGTGCTGAAAGATGGGATAGAACCATCGAAAGAAAAGGAAGAAGAGCTAAAACAATTTGCGAAACAACATTTAGCCCATTATAAGCATCCGCGCGTGATTGAATTTATTGATCAGCTTCCGAAAACCGCTACTGGGAAAATTCAACGTTTTAAATTGCGAGAATTATTGAAGCATCAATAAAAGGAAGGAAACCATTGAAGGGGCGATGGGCATGAAAAGAAATGAATTTCAGCTCCGTGTCAATTTCGGCGATACCGATACAGCTGGAATTGTCTACTATCCTAACTATTTTAAGTGGTTTGATATCGCCGGACATCAATTTTTCCGAAGCATTGGACTGCCGCCTTTAAAACTAATGAAAGAACAGCAAATTATCCTTCCTCTTCTTCAGGCCGATTGTACATTTGAGCATCCATTGTATTACGATGATGTTGTAACCATTAAGACGGAAGTCGAGGAAATTAACCGTAAAACGGTCAAATTAAAACATGAAGTGTTCCGGGGAGAGATGAGAACGGGTTACGGCTTTGAAGTGAGAGGCTGGGTAAAAGAAGACAGCGGCCGCATCTTTGCTGTCCCCATTCCTGATGATGTCCGGAAGCTGCTTGAAGAAGAGGGAATGGGACCGTGCGTTCAAGTAAATCCATGGCTTCATGCTTGAGGTGTGCTTGTATTTTTTTAAAAGCCAAGAGCGTTTATCGCTTCCTTGGCTCTTTTTCACTGTGGATAAAAGAAAGCCATATATTGAAAAACGGAGGGAGTCCATTGATAAGAAAAGCGAAAAGAACCGAACTAATAGAAGTGGCTCAAGGCCGCCGCCCCGCTGATCTTGTCATTCAAGGCGGAATGGTTGCGAATGTTTATTCTGGAGAGTTTTTGCAGCAAAATATTGCCATTTATCAAGATACGATTGCCTATGTTGGGGAGAAGGATGTGGCAGTAAATGATGAAACCATTATCATGGATGCAAGCGGAATGTATGTCTCTCCCGGATTTATTGAACCACATGCTCATCCTTGGGTTTTTTATAATCCTGTTAGTATGACAAAAAAGGCATTGTCTTTAGGCACTACGACGACCGTGAACGATAACTTGTTTTTTTATTTGCACTTGGGAGCTGACGGATTTAAACAATTAGTCCGTGATCTGCAAACAATGCCAGGCAACTTCTTTTGGCTTGTTCGCCTTGTTTCACAAGCGGATTTCCCTGGGGAGCGCGATTGGTTTCAACCAAAAGAAATTCAAGCGTTGCTTTTTATGGATGAAGTCGCCGGGACGGCTGAAGTGACAAGGTGGCCATTATTGTACGAAGGCGATCCAGTTTTAATGGAGACAATCGAAATCGCGAAAAAAATAGGAAAAATAGTAGACGGACATACGGCCGGCTGTTCTTATGACAAGTTAAATAGTATTGCAGCAAGCGGCGTCGATGCTTGTCATGAAGCGATTACAGCGAAAGAAGCGCTTGATCGGCTACGGCTTGGGATGTGGACCACGCTTCGCAACAGTTCTCTCCGTCCGGATTTTCCGGAGATTATTCGTCTTATTACTGAGGGGCGGGTCAATACACAACGAATTACCATGACGACAGATGGGGCTCATCCTAGTTTTATTGAAAAAGAAGGTTTTGTGGACGGATTGATTCGAAAAGCGGTCGAACTTGGAGTGCCGCCGATGACGGCTCTGCAAATGGCAACGATTAATGCGGCGACATATTTGCGCCTTGATGATCAAATTGGAGGAATAGCGCCGGGCAAGCTTGCTGATATGGTACTTCTGCCTGACCTAACCACTTTTAAACCGACTTTTGTCATCTCGAAAGGAACACTTATTGCTCAAGACGGGCAGCTGCTCACGCCATTCCCCGCAATAAAATGGAATAAGTATGCGACAAAAAAGCCATTTTTGTTTCCAAAAGAGCAATTAGCGGATGAACGCTTGTACTGTTATCCGCATTTGTCGGCTCACCGCTCTGTCCCTGTTGTTTCGCTTAAAAGCAATGTCATTACAGAACGAAGAGACGTTGTTTTACCATCGGTGAATGGATATGCGGATCTTTCTAAAAGCGAAGGGCTGCTTTATGCCTCGCTTATTGCCCGCGATGGGCAGTGGGTAGCGAAGGCGATTTTAGATCGATTTGCAGTGAATCTTGATGGTATGGCGTCGACGTACAATACAACAACCGAACTGCTTGTGATCGGCAAATCCCCGAAGGCAATGGCTATTGCGGCGCAGCGAGTGCACGAAATGGGCGGCGGTGTGGTGGTAGTCGACCATAACGAAATTGTCGTCGAAATCCCGCTGCCGTTTACAGGGATGATGACGATTGATGATTCGTTTGAAGCAGCGGTTCGTTACCACGATCAACTGCTGCATGCTCTTCAGAAAAGAGGCTTTCCTTTCCACGATATTTTATATACGCTGCTGTTTTTAACATGTGATTTTCTGCCGGGGCTTCGTCTTATTCCGTATGGTCTATACGATGTAAAGCGCAATGACATTTTGCTCCCGGCACAGCTGTTATCCGACTGCCTCTTGCAGCATTAGCCTGCATTTTATGGTGACCTCTTACATGTCGCTTGATTGTGGTCCTTTTCTCATCTGGCGGACTCGCATCAGAAAAAAGGGCGATTGATTATGAAAAAATGGTTAAGACGGAGTCGTCGATCTCTAGGTATACCCAAAACCTAGAGATCGGCGTTATTTTTTTGGCTGGATCGATATAGAACTTATCATTACATAACCAAAAAATCTTAACTTATGATGCCATTAATTTACGGCCGGAAGGTAAGTCGATGGCTTGTCCCTCACTATTGAAAAAAATCTTTCATTTTTTTGTCTTTATCCGATTTGTTCGGTTTTTAAAGTCATAATTCTACAAACAAGGACTTTTTCCTAGATTTATTATTATAAAGAATTTGTTTATCAGGCGTAAACAAACTTTAATGTTCTTTTGTTTATAACGTAAAAATGATGAAAAGATTTGATTTTATATGAAAAAATTAAAAATAAATATGCTTGATTCTCATAAAATAAACTAAGTACTAAGTATCTTGATTTATTGTGTAAATTGTAAAAAAACAACAAAAACAAAATAATATCAATTTAAAATTATAATAAACAAAAATAAAAACAAAAAAATTGTTGAAAAACAAAAATATCTGAATTAAAATAATAATCAAACAAATAGAGGTGAGGGTGCTTGAACGATAAGTATGTGTTTGGGATTGATTTTGGTACCGAATCTGCTAGGGCGGTACTAGTTCATGTGCAGTCTGGAAAGCTGATAACGGCAGCTGTTGGCTGCTATCCTCATGGGATCATAACAGAGAAGCTTCCGGGATCAGAGCAAGAGCTGGAACGAAATTGGGTACTGCAGCATCCTGAGGATTATTTATACGCCCTAAAGGACACTGTTAAGCGATGTTTGGAACATTCCCGGATTGATGTAAAAAATATAATAGGTATTGGCATTGATTTTACTGCAAGTACAATTTTGCCCATCAAAAAAAATGGACTCCCTCTTTGTTTGGATCCGAAATATAAAGAGAATCCACATTCTTGGGTGAAGCTATGGAAGCATCATGCCGCGCATAAAGAAGCAGCACTAATCAATCAGATATCTCATCAACGCCAAGAATATTTCTTGCGAAGGTACGGTGGAGAAATATCTGAAGAGTGGATGCTTCCAAAAATTCTGCAAATATTGCATGAGTCCCCAGAAGTATATGAAGCTGCCGATAAATTTATTGAGGCAGGAGATTGGATTGTAATGCAGCTGGTAGGATCAGAGAGACGAAGCTCATGTATGGCAGGATATAAAGGAATGTGGAGCAAACAAATTGGTTTTCCTTCTGAGGAATATTTCCAAGCAATCCACCCTCGTTTCAAACATTTTACTAAAGAAAAGCTGAATGAACGCATTTATCCAGTCGGTTCAAGAGCAGGTTTTTTAACGAAGGGGATGGCGGATAAATTAGGACTGACAGAAAGTGTTGCGGTTTCTGTCAGCATGATTGACGCCCATGCTGCTGTACTGGGTGCCGGGGTAACCCAACCAGGGAAAATGGTGTTAGCGATGGGAACATCCATCTGTCATATGTGTATAGATCACAGAGAAATTTTTGTCTCTGGTATTAGCGGAGTAGTAGAAGATGGCATTCTGCCAGGGTATTTTGGCTATGAAGCTGGTCAGAGTGCAGGAGGAGATTCACTCTTGTGGTTTATAAAAAATGGTGTTCCTTCTCATTTAATGGATGAAGCTGTCAGATCAGGAGATTCTATTTATCAAATACTGGAAGATAAAGCATCGCGCTTACAACCTGGAGAACATGGTTTAATTGCGCTAGATTGGTGGAATGGTAATCGTTCTATTTTAAAAGATGCCAATCTTAGTGGACTTATTATTGGGCTTACTTTACAAACGAAACCAGAGCATCTATATAGAGCTTTAATGGAGTCTTTGGCTTTTGGAACGAAAAAAATTTTAAATGCCTTTTATGAAAACGGTATCAAAATAAATGAAATATATGCCTGTGGGGGACTAGCAGAGAAAAATAAATTATTAATGCAATTATTCGCAGATATAACAGGTAAAAAGATATATGTGGTTACATTACCATATGCCAGCGCAATGGGAGCGGCAGTATTAGCGGCAACGGCAGCAGGAAAAGAAAATGGTGGATGGGACACGATTGAAGAAGCTATGTATCGTATGATTCATTATGAACCGATTGTTTATCAACCCAATGAACAAAGCAAAGCAATCTATCATCAATTATTTACATGGTATGAATTTCTTTATGACTATTTTGGAAAAGAATCGATGCTGATGAAAGAGATTTTAGCCATTAAGAAACAAAAAGGATCTGGGGAGAAATAGCATGGTGTTAATTGGACCATCTCTTATGTGTGCGGATATGGGGAATTTACGGGATAATGTTAATCGTTTGGAACAAGCAGGAGTAGATTATTTTCATTTTGATATTATGGATGGGAAATTTGTACCTAATTTCACAATGGGACCTGATGTGATAAGAATACTAAGAAATTCCACAAATCTTCCATTTGATATCCATCTAATGATTGAAAAACCAGAGGATTGCTTAGAACTATTTGTTGAATCAGGAGCAGATATGATTTCCATACATGTAGAAGCCACTGTCCATTTGACAAAAACGTTGCAAAAAATACGGGATAGAGGCTTAAAAGCGGGGGTAGCGTTAAATCCCTCAACTCCTATTGCTAATATTGAATATGTTTTAGATATGGTAGATTACATCACAGTAATGACTGTAAATCCAGGATTTTCTGGACAAAAATTTATACCTCTAATGAAGAAGAAAATCAAAAAGTTGAAACAACTCATCGCGGAGGAAAACTATCATGTGAATATCCAGGTAGATGGAAATATAGGCTATCATACGATGCAAGAAGTTTTAGAAAACGGAGCAGATATGTTGGTGCTAGGAACATCTTGTCTGTTTAATTCTACACAATCCTTAGAAGATGCGGTTTTACAAATCAAACGATTTATCCATCATTGTCAAACGCATATGAGATAAATCCAGAAGGTGAAGAGAGACATGAATAATATTACAGTGGTGGGGAGCATTAATATTGATATCGTAGCGCGTACTGCTCGCTATCCTACTAAAGGAGAGACCATCTTTGCAGAAAAAGTGGAGTTATTGCCGGGAGGAAAAGGGGCTAACCAAGCAACGGTCTGTGCACGTTTGGGGAAAACGGTTCAACTGATTGGAATGATAGGACAAGATTGGTATGGAGATATAGTGTTAAAGGCATTGCAAAAAAACGATATTGATACAACCTATATTAAGCGAATCCAAGACGTTGCAACTGGATGTGCCATTATTACTGTTGATCGCACAGCAGAAAATACCATGCTCGTAGTAAAGGGAGCAAACGATCAATTAAGAGATACAGATGTTTGTGAAGCTTTTTCAAAAATTTTTGATAGTAAAATTTTATTGGTTCAAATGGAAATTCCAGCAGAAGCAGTCATTCAATCTATGATAGAGGCAAAAAGGAAAGGAATGTTTGTGATTCTTGATCCTGCACCAGCCGAAGGAATAACGGTACGCGCGTGGGAGCATGCAGATTTAATTATTCCGAATCGTCAGGAGACAAAAGAGTTAACTGGAATAGATGTTATGTCAGTGGATACAGCATATGAGGCAGCAAAGCATTTTCAATTAATGGGAGTGAAGAATCTGATTATCAAAATGGCTAATAAAGGCTCCTTTGTGTGTGAAAATGGGAAATTTGAATATATTGAAGCCATTTCCGTGAAGTCAGTCGATACAGTTGGCGCCGGCGACTCATATGCTGGGGCGTTAGCATGCTCGATAGCTGACGGTCAAGAACTTATAAGGGCTGCACAATTTGCTACCATTGTTAGCGCATTAAAAGTAACGAAGTGGGGGGCTCAAGCCGGCATTCCAACTATTGAAGAAGTAAATGAATTTTGCAGACAAAGAAATTTAACATATTATTAAAGATTTCATGAGCCATAACTTTTGGATGTATATAATGAAAGATTTTTCAAGGATTAGACGCTTGAATAAAGAAACGTTTCTTAAGGTTTATGAATTGCTCTCACAGCAGCATCGTTCGAATCTTTATGGCACATTTGCATAACGAAGATAAGTCTAGAAAATGGTCTTTGACTGTCGACTTTCTAGAAAGTGATAGTTAAATTTTTAAAGCGATATAGAGACAATGTGAGTGAACCGAATCAAGAGAAAGAGGGATAGCCATGTCTGAATATTTATTAAGGATGGAGCATATAAGTAAAACCTTTCATGGAATGAAAGCGCTTGATCATGTAAGACTAGAAGTTAAAAGAGGAGAAGTCCATGCTTTAATTGGTGAAAATGGTGCTGGAAAATCAACATTAATCAAAATATTAGCTGGGGTCTATCAGCCGGATTTTGGAGCTGAATTTTATTTTGAGGGTAAGAAAGTAGAGATCAAAAAGCCGATTGACGCTGTCTTGAAGGGCATTTCCATTATATATCAAGATTTGAGTCTATTTCCTAATCTTTCGGTAGCTGAAAATATCTGTATAGGAAAGGATGTTTATAATAAATCATGGAAAAGAGTCAATTGGAACGAAATAAAAAAAATAGCTCAAAAAGTATTAAACGAGCTTGATTTTCAAATTGATTTATATACACCCGTCGAAAAGCTAAGCATTGCTCAACAACAGTTGATTGAAATTGCAAGGGCTTTAGCATTTGATTCTAAACTCATTGTCATGGATGAGCCTACTGCTTCCTTATCTTCTAGTGAAGTAGAGAAACTTTATCATATTATCGATAGGCTTAAACAAAAGGGGATATCTGTCATTTTTGTAAGTCACAAATTAAAAGAACTGTTCACGGTTTCTGATCGATTTACTGTTTTACGCGACGGAAAATACGTAGGAACCTATTTAAAAGAAGAGATGGATGAAGAGAAGCTTATTACTTTAATGGTTGGGCGCAAGGTCCAGTATGAAAGAAGTCAAGCTGTTAACCATAAGATCGGAAATGTAATATTAGAAGTTAGAAATTTATCAAAAGAAGGGAATTTTAAGGACATCTCTTTTCAGTTAAAAGAAGGAGAGGTATTGGGAATTACTGGATTAGTAGGTTCGGGAAGAACGGAACTTGCTCAGGCTATATTTGGGGTTAATAATCCCTATAAAGGCGAAGTGAAAATTCAGGGGGAGGCGGTATTCATCTCGTCACCTGAAAAAGCTGTGAAAAATGGGATTGCTTATATTCCTGAAAACAGAAAGATACAAGGGTTAATTTTAGAACAATCAGTGATAAACAATATTTCTATCTCTATTTTGAAAGCGCTTCGAACTAAGCTGGGCCTCATTCAGCGAAAAAAAGAAGTTGATTTAGCAGAACGCTATATTCAAGCAATTGACATTAGACCAGCAGCGCCTGAAAGAAAGGTTGGCCAATTATCAGGAGGAAATCAACAGAAAGTAGTCATAAGTAAATGGTTGGCAACGAATCCAAAAATACTGATTATTGATGAACCGACGAGCGGCATTGATATTGGAGCGAAAACAGAAATTCATAAACTTCTTCGTCAACTTGCGTCTGAAGGAATGGGAGTCATTGTTATCTCTTCGGAGCTTCCAGAGATTTTAGCAGTGAGTGATCGTATTTTAGTGATGAAACATGGTCGAATAGCGGGAGAATTAAACATTCAAGAGGCTACACAGGAAAATATCATGAACCTTGCATTGCTCGGAGCTAGCTCGACAAATCATCATGGAGCTCTTTCAACAGTTACTCAACAAAGCAAGGGGGCGATGATGTGAAAAGTATAATGAAAAAGGAAGCGAGTATAGCGGTTATTATCATCATACTTTCTATCGTCCTATCCTTTATCAATCCCGTTTTTCTAACCATTGATAATATCCTTGATATTCTTAAAGGAAATGTTGTCCTTGGCATATTAGCCATGGGAATGACGTTGGTGATTATTACAGGGGGCATTGATGTATCCGTTGCAGCTGTGACGACAGCCGTTTGCGTAGTGATAGGGAAACTTTTAGTGATGGTTCCTGATCATATAGGGGCGCTATTCTTGTTGTTGGTGATTGCTTGTTTGCTTGGAATAATATTAGGAGGAATTAACGGATTTCTTGTGTCAAAGATCGAAATACCTGCGATTGTAGTGACGCTTGGAACAATGAGTATGATTAACGGAATCGTTTTATATGTTACGAACGGACAATATTTAAACAGCACAGATTTCCCTAAAGTTTTCTTGAAATTTTCTAATATCAAAATATTGGGTGTTTCAATTTTAATATGGCTGTTTTTTTTGATTGCTATTCTAACTTGGTTCCTTTTAAAACACACTGTGATGGGTCGGGAAATTTTAGCGATTGGCGGAAATAAAGAATCAGCACTTAGAGTAGGAATTAATTTCAATAAGGTTCAAATTTTCGTTTTCGCTTATATGGGATTTTTGGCGGGAATCGCCGCTATTGCGCAAATTTCCTACACTAAGGCTGTAGATCCTAATGGATTGTCTGGGTTAGAACTATCTGTGATTGCGGCTGTAGTACTTGGTGGAACGAATATTATGGGAGGGAGAGGAACGGTTATCGGGACAATATTAGGGGTTCTTTTATTAGGTATCATACAAAATGGACTTATCTTAGCAAGAATTGATATTTTTTGGCAAAAGGTAGTGGTGGGGCTCATTATTTTATTAGCAGTTTCGTATGATCATATTCAATATAAACGAGCTCAAGCCCAATTATCCAGAATAGAAATAGATTCATAAAAAAGGAGGGAATAGGAGTGAAGATAGCGTTATCAAAAGAAAATATACTTGGTTTAATAGCTTTAGCACTTTTTGTCGTCATGACGATTATAGCGCCAGGATTTTTAAGTGCTGAAAATATAAATAACATGATGTTTCAATTGCCGGAATTCGGATTGCTGGCATTGGGAATGATGGTGGT
Organism: Anoxybacillus sp. B2M1; assembly: GCF_001634265.1. NCBI lineage: Bacteria > Bacillati > Bacillota > Bacilli > Caryophanales > Anoxybacillaceae > Anoxybacillus > Anoxybacillus sp. B2M1. Next base: position 328,040 of record NZ_CP015435.1, read on the forward strand.
GATAATAACTGGTGGGATTGATCTTTCGATTACCTATACTGCAGCGCTCTCAGGGGTCTCCATTGCTATGATGCAAAGCCATGGCTATCCTATGATGATATCGATTTTAGTTGGGATACTAATCGGCTTAGCTTGCGGATTTATGAACGGCTTTATTGTCACGAGGATAGGAGTTTCCCCCATCTTAGTGACATTAGGAACCATGATTTTGTTTGAGGGGGTGATACTCAGTATAACAAAAGGAAATTCAATCTCGGGTTTTAGCGATTGGTATAATTTGATTGGAAATGGCTACTATTTAGGGCTCATTCCTTTATCTATGATTATTTTTATCTTCTTCGCTGTTGTAACATCCGTTCTTTTAGGAAAAACATATTGGGGGCGATGTGTGTACATGATAGGAAGTAATTCTGTAGCTTCTCTCTTTTCAGGGATCAACACGAGTCGAGTGATTTTAAAAGTATATCTGTATGCCTCATTTTTAGCTGCTATATCTGCTATTATTATGACTTCCAGATATAACACCGCCAAAGTGGATTTAGGTTCTTCTTACCTTTTGCAAAGTGTGGCAGCTGCTGTTTTAGGAGGCACGGAAATTCAAGGGGGATACGGGAAGGTGATTGGAACCGTATATGCGGTTATGATTTTTCAAATCCTTTCAAATGGATTAAATTTGTTAGAAGTTCCGCGCACCATTGTGAACGTGATTATGGGAGCGATTTTAATCACTGTGCTTGTTATTAATTTTGCTAAAACCAAATTGGGAAACAAGGACAGGATGCAAGTTACTTCTTGAGCACTTTACTGTTGAATCGTTTGCCTAAATAGCATGTGATTAGAAAAGGAGGAGTTTTTAGATGAAGAAATTGAAATTCTTCGTTTCATTGCTGTTTCTCTTTGGCCTTTTAGTAGGCTGTGTTTCGCAAAATTCAGTTACATCGAATAAAAGCGCTAATAATGGCCAAGCAAGTGAAACGAAAAATGATGCTAACGGTAAATTAAAAATTGCTGTTGTTCCAAAGCTGGTTGGTATTCCATATTTTAACGCTGCCGAAAAAGGAGCATTACAAGCTGGAAAGGATTTAGGGGTAGATGTGATTTACACAGGACCAACTGAAGCTGACGCAGCACAGCAGGTGAAAATTATTGAGGATTTAATTAGCCAAAAAGTAGACGTTATTGCAGTGGCGCCAAATGATCCAGCCTCTTTAACTCCGGTGTTAAAAAAGGCAAAAGAACAAGGCATTAAAGTGATAGACTGGGATACACCGGCAGATCAGTCGATTGTTGAATTGTCCATTCATCAAATTGACGATGAAATTTATGGTCGTCATATTGCTAAAACTCTTATTGAAAAGATAGGGACAGATAAAGGAGAAATCGCTATTTTAACAGGAGGTCTTTCTGCCGCTAATTTAAACGCTTGGATTGACGCGGCTAAGAAAGAATTAGAAGAGAATTACCCCGGTATTAAATTGGTGACCGATAAAATTGCCACAGATGAAAAACAGCAGGTGGCATATCAGAAAACTCTTGATTTAATCAAATCCTATCCAAATTTAAAAGGCATTATGGCGTTTTCAACTCCAGCTCCCTTAGGAGCAGCACAAGCGATTCAAGAAAAAGGGTTACAAAATAAAATTACAGTCGTGGGAACAGCTCTACCTAAGGATTCTAAGCCGTTTTTAGAGGACCAATCATTAGATGTTGCAATTTTGTGGGAGCCAAACAAACTTGGATATTTAACAGTTGCATTGGCTAAGGATTTAGTTGAAGGCAAAAAGCCGCAAGACGGACAAAATATTGATAATGTAGGAAAAATTGAGGTCAAAGAGGATGGAAAAACCGTGATTATGGGACCGCCAACAGATTTTACTGCTGAAAATGCCGGCAACTATGATTTCTAATGAATAGAGGGAGGTTGTCTCAAAGCCCTTTTAAGCTGTATTGAGCAACCTCTTTGTTATTAAAGAAAAAAGATGAGTGATAGAAATAATAAAGTTGGAAGTGTATATTTCGAAGACCTATCGTTCTGTTTTCAAAAAAGAAAGCAAGGATGAGGTCACAACTTTGGTTCCTTTAGGATGTACACATCATAAATTCATTTCATAAAAGAAAGAAAAATAAGAATGATTTTTAATGTTGATGATATCTGCTAAAAAATACAATCATAAACAATGCAAGCAAAAATAAAACAAAAGGCGGGGGAATTATGGTAGGAAATTTATGGAATAATAGTGAATTTACAGTGTTGCAAACCGAGCTGGAGAAATTAGTGTATCGCTCTAATCTGCTTGGAGCGGATCGCTCAGTAGCAAACTGGGGCGGAGGCAATACATCAATGAAGGCGATCACGAAAGATTTTCGTGGACGAGAGATGGAAGTAATGTGGGTGAAGGGGAGCGGTTCAGATTTAGCGACAATGAAAGCACAACATTTTACAGGTTTAAGATTAGAAGATATTCGCCCGTTGATGGAACGGGAGGAGATGTCAGATGAAGAAATGGTGGAGTATTTATCACATTGTATGATCAACTCTAAGCATCCTCGGCCATCCATCGAGACCTTGCTGCATGCGTTTTTGCCGTTTAAACATATTGATCATACACATCCAGATGCGATTATTAGTATTTGCTGCGCTGATAATGGCAAAAAGATTGCCGAAGAGATATATGGAGATCGTTTTGTTTGGGTGCCATATGTTCGCCCGGGGTTTACCTTATCGAAAATGATTGCGGAGGGGGTAAGAAGGAATGCAAATGCTGAGCTCGTATTGATGGAAAAGCACGGTCTTGTTACTTGGGGAGAAACGTCGAAAGAATGCTATGAAAAAACCATTTCAATTATCAATGAAGCGGAGCAATATATTCAACGGAGTGTAAACGAAGCGACAGTATTTGGAGGTCCAAAACATAAAGCATTAACAGAAGATGAACGTAAAGCGATTTTAGCTCAAGTAATGCCGATCATTCGTAGGCTTGTAAGTCATTCAAACCGCATGATCGTGTCATACGATGATACAGATCAAGTCTTACAGTTTGTGAATAGCTACGAAGCTCCTGTGCTTTCACAAATTGGCGCAGCTTGCCCTGATCATTTGGTACATACAAAGCGTGTACCTTTATATATTGACTGGGATCCGCAAACAGGTAATGTACAGGAGCTAATCGAAAAAATCAAGGAAGGGATTTCCAGTTTTAAAAAGGAATATGAAGCTTATTTTGAAAGAAATCGCACGGAAGGAGATAAAATGTTTGAACCGGTCCCTCGAGTGATTTTAATTCCTGGTATCGGTATGGTGAATACCGGAAAAAGCTTAGCGATGGCGAAGGTAAGTGGAGCGTTGTATCATCGAGCGATTGCTGTGATGAAAGGAGCTACATCATTAGGGAGATTTGTTTCGTTGAATGAACAAGAATCTTATCAGGTGGAGTATTGGCCATTGGAGCTATACAAACTAACTCTTGCTCCTCCTGAAGCAGAATTTTCGCGGAAGGTTGCGTTTGTGACAGGAGGAGCGGGGGGAATCGGCAGCGAAACGTGCCGCCGTTTTGCTTTAGAAGGAGCCCATGTAGTGGTGGCTGATCTTAATATAGAGGGAGCGGCGAGGGTAGCGACTGAAATTAATAAAGAGCATGGAGAAGGAAGAGCGATTGCGGTACGAATGGACGTGACAAAAGAAGAAGAGGTAAGGCTGGCATTTGAAGAAGCGGCACGGACTTACGGAGGAATCGATATTATTGTCAATAATGCTGGATTGGCTACATCAAGCCCATTTGATGAAACAACACTACAGGAGTGGAATTTGAATATCAATGTATTGGCAACAGGTTATTTTCTTGTGGCGCGTGAAGCGTTTAGACAAATGAAGAAACAAGGCCTTGGCGGCAGCATGGTGTTTGTTGGCTCTAAAAATTCGGTTTATGCAGGGAAAAATGCGGCCGCGTACAGTGCTGCTAAAGCGTTAGAAATGCATTTGGCGAGATGCATTGCGGCGGAGGGGGGAGCATATGGCATTCGAGTCAATTCGGTTCTGCCGGATGCTGTTCTTCAAGGATCAGCGATTTGGAATTCTGCATGGCGGGAAGAACGAGCAAGAGCTTATGGCATTGAACCTGACCAGCTTGAAGACTACTATCGAAAGCGCACAGCATTGTTAGTGAATATATATCCAAAAGATATTGCCGATGCGATCCTCTTTTTTGCTTCTTCAAAAGCGGAAAAAACAACCGGTTGCCTGCTGACTGTTGATGGTGGAGTACCGGCTGCATTCCCAAGATAATCATTAATGTGACGGCGTGAAGGGAGTTCATTCTCTTCACGTATTGATGAGATAAAAAGGAAGCGCTTTCGGGGGGGTTAAAATGGAAAAATGTTGCTTGGCTGTTGATATTGGAGCGTCAAACGGCAAGATAGTGGCCGGATATTTATTGGAAGAAAAATTAATCATAGAAGAAATTTATCGTTTTGAAAACCAGCTTGTACAAAAAGGAGACTATATTTGTTGGGATATTGACCAACTATTTCAGGAAATTAAAAAAGGGCTTCATATTTGTAAAGGTCAAGGAATGAATCCAAAAAGTATTGGAATTGACACATGGGCTGTTGACTTTGTATTGCTCGATGAAGATGATCGGCGCCTAACGGAAGCTGTCGCTTATCGGGATTCGCGTACAAATGGCATGATGGAACAAGTATTTCAGAAGATTTCAAAAGAAGAATTATACGGCAGGACCGGCATTCAATTTCAATCGTTCAATACCATCTATCAGTTGTACGCGCTAAAACAAACAGCACCAGAAATATTGGAACGGACGAAGACATTTTTGATGATTCCGGATTATTTTCATTATCTGTTGACGGGAAAAAAAGTGAATGAATATACAAATGCGACAACCACACAGCTTGTCAATGCTGCTACGAAAACATGGGATAAGGAATTGTTGGAGAAGCTAGGAATCCCAGATTCTATTTTTCAGACGATCCATACACCTGGAACCGTGTTAGGCAAATTGAGACAAGAGTTAGCTGAAGAAGTAGGATTAGAGATGAAGGTCATTATGCCAGCCACCCATGATACGGCTTCAGCGGTAATTGCAGTGCCGGAATTACACGATACGATTTATATTAGTTCTGGAACATGGTCGTTAATTGGGGTGGAATTGCAGTCCCCTCTTTGTACAGAGCATGCCTTAAGGTATAACTTTACGAATGAAGGCGGCTTCAACTATCGATTTCGTTTTTTAAAAAATATTATGGGACTTTGGATGCTTCAAGAGATTAAACGAGTGTATCGGCATCAATATTCTTTTGAACAGCTGGTTCAGCTTGCTAAGATAGAAAAAGATTTTCGAGCCATTGTCCATGTCGATGATACGAGATTCTTAAAGCCGATTAATATGGTTGATGAGATTCAGAAATGCTGCTTAGAAACGAATCAACCGGTTCCGCAAACGCCGGGGCAAATAGCGAAATGCGTATTTGATAGCTTAGTTGTCAGTTATCAGCATGCGGTTGCAAAGATCGAAGAAGTGATTGGAATCAAGTTTAAACAAATCAATATTATTGGGGGAGGCTGCCAAAATGAGCTATTGAACCAAATGATAGCTCATGCGACGGGAAAGGAAGTTTACGCTGGGCCGGTGGAAGCAACAGCGATCGGCAATATTGTCGTTCAATTAATGGCACTTGGTGATATCAGTACATTAAATGAAGCGCGCACGATGATTGCTCGTTCTTTTCCGTTAAAAAAGTTTGTACCATATAGAGAAGGAGAGAGGAAATATGGTGAAAGAAAGCTTTGACAGAGCCAAGCAGCAGTATGAAAAATGGGGAATACATGTTGATGAGGTTTTAAAACAATTACAGCGTATAGCGATATCGATTCATTGCTGGCAAGGAGACGATGTTTCGGGATTTGAAGTGAATAGAAGAGGAAGAGAATTATCTGGCGGTATTGATGTAACTGGACATTATCCAGGCAAAGCAGGGACGCCGGAAGAGTTGCGCCAGGATCTTGAGAAAGCTTTATCGCTTATCCCAGGAACACATCGCGTTAATTTGCACGCGATGTATGCCGAGACAAACGGCGAAATGGTGGACAGAGACGAATTAGAGCCACAGCATTTTGACAACTGGGTGTATTGGGCAAAAGAGCGTGGGCTTGGCCTAGACTTTAACCCGACACTTTTTTCTCATGAAAAATTGACGGATGGCCTGACATTATCTCATCCCAACGAAGAAATCAGGCGGTTTTGGATTCGTCATTGTGTGGTTTGCCGGAAAATTGGCGAATATTTTGGCAAGTGTCTTGGTACCCCATGTTTAACAAATATTTGGATCCCAGATGGATACAAAGATATCCCAAGTGACCGTCTGACCCCGCGGCAGCGTCTAAAAGATTCCTTAGATCAAATTTTTAAGGAAACGATCGATGAAGCTTATAATATTGACGCAGTAGAAAGCAAGCTATTTGGAATCGGCTCAGAATCGTATGTGGTTGGTTCTCATGAGTTTTATTTAGGATATGCACTGCAAAATCATAAAGTATGCTTGCTAGATACAGGCCATTTTCATCCAACAGAGGCTGTTTCTGATAAAATTTCAGCGATGTTACTTTATTTTGATAAGTTAGCCTTGCATGTTTCAAGGCCGGTTCGCTGGGATAGTGATCATGTGGTTATTTTTGATGATGAACTCAAAGAGATAGCGTTGGAGATTGTTAGAAATCAGGCGTTAGATCGGGTAATGCTTGGCCTTGATTTTTTTGACGCTAGTATTAATCGGATTGCCGCTTGGGTGATGGGCACACGCAATATGATTAAAGCATTGCTATATGCCATGCTACTGCCACATGACTACTTAAAACAGCTTCAGGAAAAGGGAAACTTTACCGAACGTCTTGCATTGATGGAAGAATTTAAAACATACCCGTTTGGTGTAATTTGGGATGCGTATTGTGACGATAGAGGAGTACCTGTTAGGGAAGAGTGGCTCCAAGAAGTGAAGCGATATGAAGAAGAGGTATTGGCAAATAGATAAAAAATGTTTTTTAGAGCTAGCATTTATAAATCAGGCAGTATAGAAAACAAAGCAGATAGTGTCAGTACTGAAAGGGCAATAAGTTAAGTAAAGCGAGCGGATTTATTGTTTTTTCTTTTAATATGAATTCATTGATATAGGAATATTTTTTCTTGGCACGACTATCATAAGTTTTATAGAAGAAATGCACTTCCTGTAAATTTGGAAGTGCATTTTTCAGATAAGATTATGCTTTTAATGAAAGTGGAGCAACAACTGTAAATGATAAATTTTGTTCTTCGAGCTCCCATTTGGTTTCATGATCAATTTGGTCATCAGTGATAATATGATCCATATCGGCAAGAGAAGCCATATGAACAAAGGTACGGATCCCAAATTTGCTAGAATCAGCCATTAAAATAATTTTGTCGGCGATCTCCATCATTCGTTTTTTTAGAAGTGCTTGCCACTCATTCGATTCACTTAGTCCGTTCGCTAAATGAACGCCTTTACAGGAAAGAAAAACCTTATCGACGTGGTAGGCATCAAGAGATCGTTCTGCTAGGGGGCCAACGTACGAAAGCGATTTTGGAAGCAGCATTCCGCCGGTAGAAATGACCTGGATCTTTCCTTTTTTGCTTAATTCCACTGCTACCTTAATCGAATTGGTAATCACCGTTAGAGGGATATCAGGAAGAGTTTTCGCTAAATACCAAGCAGTAGTGCTGGCATCTAAAATGATGCGATCACCACTTTCAATGTGTTTGATCGCTTCTTGAGCGATCGCTTTTTTCTCTTCGACATTTGTAATTTCGCGCTCAGATACATCAATTTCCGTTTCTTCACGAATGCTGATGGCCCCTCCGTGGCTTCGCTTTAACTTGTGTTCTTTTTCCAGCTTTTCTAAATCACGACGAATGGTTTCTTCAGTGACAGAAAAGATTTTGCTTAGTTCTGATACGCGAATGCTCAATCGCTCGTTAACAATCTCCACAATTTTTTGTTGTCTTTCGGCTGCTAACATTATAGACTCTCCTCATCATTTCTGTTTTTATATGCCCGTTTTTGTTTGTTTTTCTGTTTTTATCATACCATATTTTTTGTTGTGTGTGAAATTTGAGATATCTTTTTTGTGGATGTTTAATCAACTTTGTTTATAAGATTCATATGGCTGTAATACAGCAGAAAATAAACCAAAGTGCTGATTAGAACAGCATCTAAAGAGTGAGGACAGAGGCAAATGAGTAAACAATTTTAAATGATTATTTTCCTCATACTACAGTAGCGACAACATCCATACGAAAAAATAAGTCGTCGACCTTCAATCGTGCAAAAATCCCGGGGGATCGATGACATATTTCTAGTAGCCAAAACCCCTACAGCGATCATGCAAAGAAAGTGTTGATCGAATTTTAAGATAAGCTTATAATAACATTGCATCCATTTTCCAAATGCTGATTTCATCATCATTTTTGGGGGTTTTTATCTTAACTATGAGGAATTGAAACACAAGAAAAGTGAGGATATCATCGTCCTCACTCCCGTTTTTATCTTAACTATGAGGAATTGAAACTCAGCCAACCGAATTTCACGTTCAATTCCTTGCCCAGTTTTTATCTTAACTATGAGGAATTGAAACTGGGTTGTTTGTCGAATTTGGTCGAAAAGCGGGAGAGGTTTTTATCTTAACTATGAGGAATTGAAACCAACAGCTGCTCGATCATCAGACGTTCTTTTCGCGTGTTTTTATCTTAACTATGAGGAATTGAAACAAAACACAGACATCATAGAGGAGAATGGACACCTTGTTTTTATCTTAACTATAAGGAATTGAACGGCTCAAAAAAATCTCCCACCTCTGCAATGCGGGTGGGAGAGAGTTGTTAAAAGGGGGGACTTAAAGGTCGAAATCGTTTGGATTTTTGCCGATTCGTTTGTTTTGGTTTAATGAGTGAATCCGTTCCATTTCTTCAGCTGTCAGTTCGAAATCAAAGATTTCGGCATTTTCTTTTATTCGTTGAGGTGTGACGGATTTCGGAATTGTGACCACTTGATTTTGCAGGTCCCAGCGCAGAATAACCTGTGCCGGTGATTTGCCATATTTATTGGCAATGTCGACCAGAATCGGTTCTTCTAGCAAAACGCCGCGCATGAGCGGAGACCATGCTTCCAGCTGAATCTGATGCTTTCGGCAAAAAGCATGAAGCTCTTGTTGTGTCAATCGAGGGTGATATTCCACTTGATTGACCATTGGTTTAATTTCGCAGTCGGTCATTAAGTTCTCTAAATGATGAATGTGGAAATTGCTCACGCCAATCGCGCGAACAAATCCCTCTTTATACAGCTTTTCTAAGGCTCTGTATGTTTCTTTATATGTTTCTTTTACTGGCCAATGCACTAAGTATAAATCCACGTATTCAAGCCCAAGTTTGTTTGCGCTTCTTTTAAAGGCTTGAAGTGTTTCTTCATATCCTTGTTCTGTGTTCCACACTTTTGTTGTAATAAACAGCTGCTCACGCGGTATTCCGGATTCTTTGATCGCTTGGCCGACCCCTTCTTCATTTTCATAGAAGGAAGCTGTATCGATGTGGCGGTAGCCGATTTCCAGCGCTGTCCGCACTGCTTTGACAACCTCATCGCCGTTTGACACTTTATAAACTCCAAGTCCGAGCCACGGCATTTTTACCCCATTTGATAATAAAGCGCTGTCTGTGATGCTTTTCATGGCAATCCCCCTATCCAAATTTTGTATAAGTTTATTATCTTTGCGTTTGTTTGAAAAAGCAAAACATATGCATCATTCATGGGGTCAATTTTTAGCGCTCTGTTTAAATAGTAGGAAGCAGACATAATACGGCGAAAAAGTGAGCGATTGAACCCGCCAATACAAACAGGTGCCAAATAGCGTGATGAAATTTTACACCTCTCCATACGTAAAAAATAGCGCCAATCGTATACAAAACTCCCCCAGATACGAGAAATAATAGGCCTTCAGAGCTAAGATTGGCTGCCAGGGGCTTCCAAGCAAAGATGATGAGCCAGCCCATTACAATGTAGAGAAGGGTGGAGGTATATAAAAAACGAGTGACAAAAAAGCATTTAAAAACTGTGCCTGCAACCGCAAGCCCCCAGACGATTCCAAACAAAATCCATCCTGTTGTTCCTTTGACGGCCAAAAAAAGAAACGGGGTATAGGTTCCAGCGATGAAAAAGTAAATGGAGGAGTGGTCAAAAATCTGAAATAATTGTTTTCCTTTTCCTTCTGGCAATCCGTGGCTGATGGTGGAGGATAAATATAAGATAAACATGGTGCTGCCAAATAAGCTAAAGCTAATGACGTGCCACTCATTTCCGTAAATAGCGGACATTACAACAAGAATAACGAGTCCGGCGATGCTTAATATCGCTCCAATTCCATGAGTAATCGCATGAACAAATTCCTCTGTTTTTGTAAATGTATGTGTACTAGCCAAACAGTCCATCCCTTTCCATAAAAATATTCTTTTCTATTGTAGCACGAACTGGATGAATGAACCAGTAAAGTCCTTGTATGTTGAAATAGGAAAATGAAAACGGCGTTTAGAGCCATGGTGATGAAAAACAAGCAGAATATTTCTCAATGTTTACAAAATGTTCAATTTTTTCTAATAGAAGCAAAGGAATGATGTGGTGATTTGTAGAAATCTATCCATATCCCTCGAAAAAAGGAGAGTGCTGTAGATGAAAGCGGCTAGATGGTATCAGGCGAGAGATATTCGCGTAGAGGAGGTTCCAGAGCCGAAAGCGGAGGCGGGACAAGTAAAAATTAAAGTAGCATATGCGGGGATTTGCGGTTCAGATTTACATGAATATTTAGCAGGGCCTATTTTTGTGCCGGTAAAGGAACCACATCCGCTTTCAAAGGACAAAGCACCGATTATTATGGGGCATGAGTATGCTGGAGAGGTTGTCGAAGTCGGAGAAGGTGTAGGACGTATTCAGGTGGGCGACCGCGTTTGTGTGGAACCGATTTATAGCTGCGGCGAGTGTCCGTCTTGCCGAAAAGGGCATTATAACGTTTGTGAAAAGTTGGGATTTGTTGGTCTATCTGGAGGATACGGGGGATTTGCCGAATATAGCGTGGTTCCGGCCCACATGGTGCATAAAATTCCTGATCACATGTCATGGGAGCAAGCTGCATTGGTGGAGCCTACAGCAGTAGCTGTTCATGCTGTGCGCCAAAGTGGTTTACAGATTGGAGATACAGTAGCTGTGTTTGGTGCGGGACCGATTGGCTTGCTTGTCATTCAAGCGGCGAGAGCAGCAGGGGCAAGCAACATTATTGCGGTGGAGGTTTCACCAGAGCGTCAGGAGCTTGCCCGGAAGGTAGGCACGGATCTGGTCATCCATCCCTTAGAGCAGGAAGCTGTTGCCGAAATTTTTGCTTATACAGAAGGGCTTGGGGCAGATGTCTCATTTGAGGTAGCAGGCGTTGAGGCAACGCTGAATATGGCGGTTGCGGCGACAAGGCCTGAGGGAAATATTGTGAATGTGAGTATCTGGGAGAAGCCGGCATCTTTGCCAGTAAACCATTTAGTGTTGACCGAGCGGAAGATGACAAGCATCATTGCTTACCGCAATATTTTTCCACAGGTCATTCGTTTAATTGCGAATGGTCAAATCAACGCCTCGGATCTTGTGACAAGCTATATTCGTTTAGATGAAATTGTACCAAAAGGGTTTGAAGCGTTAACGACTCAAAAAAGCCAAATCAAAATTCTAGTTCAGCCGTCTATATAAAGTCTATATAAATACCATTTAGCGTTGGCACATAGTGATTTGTATGGCTTCCCAGCGGTTCAAGGCAAGTCTCTGCGGCTTGCCTTTCTTTCATGACCAGCTTTTTTAGAAACGATAGATTGAAAAGGATGATTCGTTAGCCTTATAACAGACGAGAAACTTTTCGGGCGATAACCGTCTGATGATCGCCAGGAAGAACGGTTCTATTTGGCGAAGCTCAGCGGGCTGCCTTTCATTGAGAAGTAGGGGACTTTGAAAAATAGAAGGAACTGCACTGTATATCGAGAATATATCTAAAAAGGTTCCAGTGTTTTGAGGATAAAAGCCTTAATTAGGAAAGGACGTGTTGGAGAGTGTACCATCAGCCGCAAAGCAGCACATGGACAGGAAGGATTGACAGCCGCACGGATCCGCTCAGCTTTCGATTTCATCAGCGTGTGCAGCTAAAAAATATAGATGAACTTGAAAAAATGACAGGTGGAAAAGCATTTGCTTTATTAGGATTTCAATGTGATGAAGGTGTCAAGCGAAATAAGGGGCGCGTCGGAGCTTATTACGGCCCGGTGGAAGTAAAAAAAGCATTGGCCCATTTGCCATGGCATTTTTCTGACAAGACATTCGTTTTCGATGTCGGCAATGTCGGCTGTGACGATCATCATCTGGAACAAAGCCAACAGCAACTAGGCGAAGCGGTTCAGCATCTCATACAGCATCACATCACCCCGATTATTATTGGGGGAGGCCATGAAACGGCGTACGGGCATTACTTAGGGGTACGCCAAGCGGCTGGGACGGAAAAGAGCATCGGCATCATTAATATAGATGCTCATTTTGATATGAGGCCCTACGATCAGGGAACGTCATCAGGTACGATGTTTCGCCAAATATTAGATACAGACCGCCAAGCTGGATATTTATGTATCGGAATTCAGCCTTTTGGCAATACAGCCACCTTGTTTGAAACCGCTCAGCGGTATGGTTGTGTTTATGTTTTAGAGGAACAGGTGACGTGGGAGAGGATCAAAGAAGTATATACGACGATTGAACAATTTATCGAAAAATACGATGTCGTGATGCTGACGCTTTGCATGGATGCGATCAGCGCCAGCGCAGCCCCTGGAGTAAGTGCGCCATCTCCGTTTGGATTAGATCCGAAAATCGCTCGTGCTCTGATCCGGCATATCGTTGCTCATCCAAAAACGGCAAGCTTTGATATTTCCGAAGTGAATCCGACTGTCGATGAAAACCGCAAAACGATTACATTAGCCGCCTATTTGTGCGCTGAGGCGCTTGCAGGGTTTGAGCGAAGGAAAGTGTGATAAGAATGCCAGGTGGGTGAAGATGTGATGAAATTGTTGATTGCGGAACGTGACCATCATGAACGAATAGCACTTGAATGGCTTATTTCTGCTTATTCACTTCCCATAAGCAGTGTATTAACAGCTAGTACGTTATCTAAAACAATGGAATTATTAGAAAAAGAAGCTCCCGATATTCTGTATATAGAATTAGATATGGTTCCTAGTGAGAATTGGGGGAGAATGACGAGATACGTGAAAAGCTTTTGTCGAAGAATTATTACTGTCACTGCAGAAGCAACATTTGTACGTGCAAAGCAAGCACTTGAGTGGCAAAGTGTAGACTTGCTTATTAAACCAATTGAACCTGTAAAAAATTAAACATTGCTTGCAAGCAGCACTTTCATGCTCTATTGGTGACGGGATGGTGAATACGCCAGCTTCTTTTACAGATGATGATTTATCATATCGATCTTTATTTTGTCCAGGAGAGCAGTCAGCCAATATTTCTCTCATTTTACTGCAAACAGAGAATGTAAAAAGCATACCAGAGTTGATATCTTTTTTAGCCTATTATCCATTTTACGAGTCTCCCACCATTCTGCCGTTGACGGATATGGTTGTCTGCGTATTTTCAGGTGCAAACAAAGATTTAAAAGAAGAGGCATGGAAAATTTTAAGAGAATGGGAGAGAACGAGTTCTGAACCGCTCGCAGCAGTGCTTGTTTCTCCTCGTTCAAATAAAACTACAGTGCGGGATCTATATCAAACGGCGAGAAGACTATTGGAAGTGACTTTCTTTATCGGATATCATCAAGTGATTGTACCGAAGGATGAATATGAATACTGGAAGGAGATGGACCCCTTTTTAACACCGAACGAACAACGAGAATGGATTGAGATGCTGAATAATTTTGACAAACAAAAAATAAAAACTTGGATGCACAATGAATTTTTATTTATAAAAACTCCATTTCCCAATCCAGAAATGCTTCGAACGAGATTAACCAGTATTTTGGCTCAAATTAGACGATTTATGAAAACTTATCAGCTTGATCAATATGAGATGGAAGAGTATTATATGAGAATTTTTGCAGAAATCTTATACAACAGGGTATTGTATCGGATTGTACAAGAAATGCTTCTATTTCTTTATGAATTACTTGATCGTGCCAAGAAGGCCGAGACATTAGCGAAAAAAGATGTCATTGAAAAAGGCATTAGCTATATCGAAAAATATTTTGCTGAGCCGGATTTGACGCTTGAGAAAGTTGCTGAAGCCGTAGGAAGAAGCCCAGCCTATTATAGCCATTTGTTAATGAAAAGAAAAGGGGTGTCTTTCCGCCAACTGTTAGCTCATACGAGAATAACGGAAGCAAAACGTCTTTTGGTAGAGACCGAATTGTCAATTAAAGAAGTCGCTTATCAGGTTGGTTTTCGCCATCCAAATTATTTTAACCGTCTTTTTAAAGAAATAACGACGATGACACCCAAAGAATACCGAATGTACAAGTGGAATGGAGGACATTTGAAAAGAGAGTATTGAAATAGAGATAAACAAATGAAGATAATTTTTTACATTTATAAAATACAAAGTTTAGCTGTTTTTCATTAGCGTTTAAGTATAAGAAAATATACGGTTTTTATATAGTGAGATGTATCTTTATAAGAAAAAGCTCTGTTCAATGTGATGTAAGAGATCAGCCATATATTGGCTGTCTTTTTTTTTATCGAAAATAATTATAAAAATCGAAAATAATTATAAAAAAAGCTCTAAATTTCATTCGAATTATTAGATTATTCTAAAATATGTATCGTGATTCGAAATGAGGGGTGATATATTTCACGTTATTTCTATTTTATAATTATCTGTAAATTCAGAAATATAGAAAATGAGGTGATTGAATGACAGGGACAAAACGATTATTAGAAACGTATACTTCTTCTACTCTACATGCTAAGGGATGGATTCAAGAAGCAGCACTCCGCATGTTAACTAATAATTTAAATCCTGATGTTGCAGAACGTCCTCAAGATTTAGTGGTATATGGAGGAATTGGAAAAGCTGCTCGTAATTGGGAATGTTATGACATGATTGTGGAAACGTTATTAAACTTAGAAAATGATGAAACATTGTTGATTCAATCGGGCAAACCTGTAGCTGTTTTTAAAACACATAAGGATGCTCCACGTGTTTTGATAGCTAACTCTAACTTGGTTCCAGCATGGGCTAATTGGGATTGTTTTCATGAACTTGATAAAAAAGGATTGATTATGTATGGACAAATGACGGCGGGAAGTTGGATTTATATTGGGAGTCAAGGAATTATTCAAGGAACATATGAGACTTTTGCTGAATTGGCCCGCCAGCATTACCAAGGAACGCTACAAGGAACCATTACCGTAACAGCAGGGCTTGGAGGGATGGGGGGAGCCCAGCCACTTGCAGTCACATTGAATGGCGGAGTCTGTATTGCCATTGAAATGGATCGCTCTCGCATTCAACGTCGTCTTGATACAAAGTATTTAGACACAATGACAGAGAATCTCGCTGAAGCCATTGACATGGCAAAACAAGCGAAGGAGCAAGGAAGAGCTTTGTCAATTGGATTGCTGGGAAATGTTGCGGAATTATTACCGGAAATGGTAAAAAAAGAATTCATTCCAGAAATATTAACGGATCAAACTTCTGCCCATGATCCGCTTAACGGATATTTTCCAGCAGGGATAAAGATTGAAGAAGCAATCGAGCTCCGCAACCGCGATCCTCAACAGTATGTGAAACGCGCGAAACAAACGATTGCTGAACATGTAAAAGCCATGCTGGTAATGCAGAAAAAAGGGGCAGTTACATTTGATTATGGGAACAATATTCGCCAAATAGCAAAAGATGAAGGAGTAGAGAATGCTTTTGATTTTCCTGGGTTCGTGCCTGCTTATATTCGCCCTCAATTTTGCGAAGGAAAGGGGCCTTTTCGATGGGTAGCATTATCTGGAGATCCAGAAGATATTTATAAAACGGATGAAGTAATTTTACGGGAATTTAGTGATAATAAGCATTTATGTAATTGGATTCGTATGGCTCGAGAAAAGATTCAGTTTCAAGGATTGCCAGCACGCATTTGCTGGCTAGGGTATGGAGAAAGAAAAAAATTCGGGAAAATTATTAATGACATGGTAGCCAAAGGAGATTTAAAGGCACCAATTGTGATCGGTCGGGACCATTTAGATTCAGGCTCTGTAGCATCGCCCAATAGAGAAACAGAAGGAATGAAGGATGGCAGTGATGCGATTGCAGACTGGCCAATCTTAAATGCGCTTATTAATGCAGTGGGAGGCGCTAGTTGGGTATCAGTTCATCATGGTGGAGGTGTTGGCATGGGATATTCTATTCATGCGGGAATGGTAATTGTTGCTGACGGAACAAGAGAAGCGGAAAAACGTCTTGAGCGTGTATTAACGACAGATCCTGGAATGGGTGTTGTTCGCCATGCCGATGCCGGTTATGAACTAGCTATTAGGACAGCTAAGGAAAAAGGAATTCATATGCCAATGCTAAGGTGACAAGGAGGAGAGAAGTGAATGTGCCCCCTCTTCGTTCGCAATGCGAAACAATTGATTACTTTAAAAGGAAGTTCTACAGCCCCTTTAAAGAAAGAAAAAATGAGAGAACTTCATATTATTGAGAATGGAAGTGTTTGGATCGAAGAAGGAAGAATTGTTGCTGTAGGGACAGATCAAGAGCTTTGTAAACAATTTCAAGCGAAAATAGATAAGGCAGAAATAGTTGATGCAACGGGAAAGACGGTCATGCCAGGATTTGTTGATCCTCATACTCATCTTGTCTATGCTGGCAGCCGTGAAAAAGAGTTTGCTATGAGACTAGATGGCATGACCTATATGGAAATTATGAATGCTGGCGGTGGTATTTATGCAACAACGAGAGCGACCCGGAAGGCGTCAGAGGAGGAATTGTTTATAGAGGGGAAGAAACGACTTGATCAATTTTTATTGCATGGGGTTACAACAATTGAAGCAAAAAGTGGTTATGGTCTGAATTTAAAACATGAGCTCAAGCAGTTAGTTGTTGCGAAAAAATTGCATGCAGCCCATCCTATTGACATCATTTCCACATTTATGGGTGCCCATGCTATCCCGGTAGAGTTTAAGGACCGTCCTAATCAATTTGTGTATACCATCGTTGAAGAGATGATTCCAGAAGTAAAGAAGTGGGAGCTTGCAGAATTTAATGATGTATTTTGCGACAGAGGCGTTTTTACTCCAGAGCAAGCAAAAATTATTTTAGAAGCAGGGAAGGCTTATGGATTAACCCCAAAAATTCATGCAGATGAAATTGAGCCGTACGGATGTGCAGAGTTAGCTGCAGAGATTGGAGCGATTTCCGCTGATCATCTATTATGTGTGTCAGATGAGGGAATTAAGCGGATGGCTGAAAAAGGCGTTATCGCTGTTTTGCTGCCTGGTACAGCATTCTTCTTAATGAAAGAAGCAGCAAATGGAAGAAAAATGATTGATGCAGGAGTTCCGATTGCTCTTGCTACTGATTATAACCCGGGTTCTTCTCCAACTGTATCGCTTCCATTAATAATGTTGCTTGGTTGCCTTCATATGGGAATGACTCCAGAAGAGGTTATAGTTGCCGTTACGATTAATGCTGCTCACTCCATTCGACGCGGACATGAAATCGGCAGTATTGAGGCAGGGAAAAAAGCAGATATGACGATTTTTAATGTATCGAACTATATTCAATTAATTTATTACTACGGCATGAATCATGCAGAGACCGTGATTAAGAATGGACAAGTAGTTGTTGCAAAGGGACAGCTTTGTTACTGATGCTTTCTTTACAAGTTATGTATGAAAATAAAATAAGGAGGTATGAAAGAATGAAGGTAGATACAGATAAACAATCTTTTTTATCATTACAGCCTCCCTTAGGGCATGCATGGAAGTTTTTTGTTTATAGTGCTATCGGCATATTTATGTTTTTTATTCCTATAAAAATAGGAGAAAATTCATCTATTATGTTAGATCACATGGTCTCTTGGATACGTGCTGAATTCCCATCTCTTGTTCGATATTACGCTTTTATGGTTATTTTGCTAGGAGCTGTGTATCCATTTATTAATAAAACATGGAATAAGAATGCTGTCACCATCATTTTTTCTGTGCTAAAAGTAATAGGATTACTTGTTGCTGCCTTGCTGCTGTTTAAGATTGGACCATCATGGTTATTTAGAGAGGACATGGGACCTTTTTTATATGATAAATTGGTGATTTCAGTTGGTTTGTTAGTCCCCATTGGTTCGATATTTCTCGCACTTCTTGTAGGGTATGGTCTTTTAGAATTTATAGGAGTATGGATGCAGCCTGTTATGCGGCCGATTTGGAAGACTCCTGGTCGATCAGCTATTGATGCAGTTGCGTCGTTTGTTGGAAGTTATTCAATCGGATTATTAATCACTAATAAAGTATTTAAAGAGGGGAAATACACAATTAAAGAAGCTGCGATTATTGCGACAGGCTTTTCTACTGTATCTGTTACATTTATGGTGGTCGTTGCGAAAACACTTGGACTTATGGATATATGGAACACGTATTTTTGGATCACATTTTTCGTCACATTTCTTGTCACAGCTATTACGGTTAGGATATGGCCATTAAGTAGGATGAGCGATGAGTATTATGGTGGGAAAGGCCAGCCTGAGGAAAAAGTAAAAGGGAACTATATGAAGAAGGCTTGGTCAGAAGCTATGGAGGCTGTACAACATTCGAAAGGCCTCATTGAAAATGTGTGGGATAATCTAAAAGATGGCTTTGTTATGACAATGAGTATTCTGCCGTCCATCATGTCTGTCGGGTTGCTTGGCTTACTGCTAGCAGAATACACACCGTTATTTGATATTATAGGATATCTTTTCTATCCGGTAACTGCTTTGCTACAAATTCCCGAACCATTGCTTGCAGCTAAAGCCTCAGCTATAGAGATTGCCGAAATGTTTTTACCTGCATTACTAGTAACAGAAGCACCACTTATTACTAAATTTATTATTGCTGTTGTCTCCATTTCAGCTATTCTTTTTTTCTCAGCCGTGATCCCATGCATTCTCTCCACAGAAATTCCGCTTAGTATTCCGAAGCTGTTGATCATTTGGGTTGAACGGACGGTTCTTACTCTTGTAATCGTCACTCCTATTGCCTATTGGCTTTTATAACCGTACATTTGTGCTGATATCTGTATAGCTTTCTGCCTCCCCCAGCAAACAAGGAACGCCAGTGGACAAATGAACTTCCCCACCAAGCGTTCCTTATTTGCGCAGGGCTTAGTCGGCAAACAAATCGGCTTGCCGATTTCAGCAGAAAAGCGGGAAATCCGGTATTGTTCATTGGATGATAGCAGCAAACAAAGGGTGTCTCTTTTTAGACTATTGACAACCACTTTTATGCTGCACTAGTGGCCTCGCAATCGTGTTTGCTAGGAAAAAACAAAGGGAGGATGAAAAAGCGGATGCAGCCAAAGTCAAAATGGACTTTGGCTGCGATTATCCTCGTTCCCTTTGTTGTTGCTTCAATAAGTCGCGGATTTCGCTCAACAGCTCCTCTTGTTTGGATAACACAGGCTGTTCTTCTATTTTTTCTTGCTTTTTACGTTGATGCAGTTTGTTTAATCCTTTTACAAGCAAAAAGATGGAAAAGGCAACAATGAGAAAATCAACGATGGTTTGGATAAACATCCCGTATTTTATATTGGCTTTTCCAAATTGAAATGAGAGGCTGCTAAAATCAAGACCGCCAAGCAGTAAACCGAGCAGCGGCATGATCATATCGTTGACAAGGGAAGAAACGATTTTGTTAAAGGCGCCGCCGATAATCACCCCAATCGCTAAATCAATAATGTTTCCACGCATTGCAAACTCTTTAAATTCTTTCCACATAGATAACACCTCATTTTAACAAGTATAACATATTTATAAAAGATTCTAGGAGGAAATTTATGAATGGGAGAAAGAAGAACGGGGTGATGAGGTAAACGAATAGCAATTTAATATAAAATGACTATTTACATATATTTACACTCACCTATAATAAGATTGTGGAAAATAATTACAAATAATGAAGGTGTATACCATCTTGTAAGCTCCATACAAAGGGATTGTTCCTATGTTGCTGTTTCCATTAATCAATGAAACTACAGGGGGGGACATGATGAAAAATAAAAAATGGCTTGCTCTTTTATTCGTTTTCTTGCTGGGAGCTTGTTCGGATAAGGAACCATCAGGACCTGAAGCTAGAGCAGGAGGCTCAAAAACAAGAGAAACAGTAGTAGATTCAGAGCAAACCAACCAGCAAGATGTCCAAAATGGTCATATCACGAACCACAACGAAAACACACAAACGAATCCATCATTGACTCCAGATGAGCTAAAAAGCAGCTTCAGCTTAGCATGACAAAAGAAGCGGTGGATGCATTATTAAAGGTTCAAGCAGTACGGGTGGTGGATTCTGAGGGGAGCGGCGTCATCATGCGCCGTTACGATATAGGCTTTCCGAAAACGTATCAGTTTCAAGCGACGAAGGGATCAAGTGGGATAGAGCTTGATGAAATCGATGTAGATGGCGTCAAAACATACAATGGGATTGTCATATTTGCCACTTATGATAACAAAAACGAAGCTCAGCGCTACTCCATCGTTTATCTTGAACCAGGCAAAATCTATCATTATATACACAATCCAGATTATGAAAAAACAGAAATGATTCAATGAAATTTCTCCCGCCTACACTCTATTTGGAGGCAGAAGACTTCTCGGGGGAGATGTTAAAAAAGAAGGAGACGGTTTTGTTGCGTGATTAGCTAGTAGGTTAATAGAGAAGGGATAAAAGTCAATACACGGAACCGGTTTTATCATCTTCAAGCAAGAAAACCCCACTTCAATGCATAAGGTATAAGTGGGGAAGCATTCTATAAAGCGCGTTATTTTCATCCTTCCGCGGCGACTTTGTTTGATAGATAGAGAGGAAATAGGTCAGCAGATAATAGCTTAGCTCATTTCCTCTTATGTTTCCGTCATGGTGCCGCCATTCACATGTAATACTTGACCTGTGACATAAGAGGAATCATCGGAAGCAAGATAAACGTATGTCGGAGCTAATTCGTACGGCTGTCCGGCTCTGCGCATCGGTGTATCGGTGCCGAAGGTTTTGACTCTGTCAGCTGAAAAAGAGGAAACGATTAACGGGGTCCAAATGGGGCCGGGTGCCACCGCATTGACGCGTATGCCTTTTTCTACTAGTTGCAGTGCTAACGATCTAGTAAACGATACAACTGCCCCTTTTGTTGACGAATAATCCACTAACGACGGTTCACCTTCATAAGCTGTAACAGAGGCCGTGCTCATAATAGAGCTGCCCGGCTTTAAATAAGGCAAAGCTGCTTGTGTGATGAAAAACATAGGAAAAATATTAGTGCGAAATGTATTTTCTAACTGTTCTTTTGAAATGTTAAGAATACTTCGTTGCGGATATTGCACCCCTTGATTTAAAACGAGAATATGCAGCTTGCCAAAAGCATCGATCGTTTCTTGAACAAGCTGATGGCAAAATCGCTCTTCTCTTAGGTCGCCAGAAAGCAGTAAACAACGCTGCCCGTATTTTTCTATATATTCTTTCGTCTCTTTGGCATCCTCATGCTCATCTAAGTAAGCAATGGCCACATCGGCTCCTTCTTTGGCAAAAGCGATGGCTACCGCTCGCCCGATTCCGCTGTCTCCTCCTGTAATAATGGCCACTTTATTTTGCAGTTTACCGCTTCCTTTATAACCAGGATGATCAAAAATAGGCCGGGGATTCATGATATACTCCAAGCCAGGCTGTTTTGGCTGATGCTGAGGCGGAAACGCGATCGGCTTCTGTTTGCAGACCGTTTCATAACTGTAATATGGATATACGGGAATCATTTCTCTTTCCCTCCTTACCGTTCATCAACACCCATCGTATGCATATGGTTATGAAAAGGTTCATCAGACTGTTGATGAACGTATTTATCGTTGGTCACTGATCTCGATTGCCCCCGCATGAATTTCTTTTGTTCGCTTCACGTCTCCACTTGGCGCCGTTCCTTGTTTGCCAAGCGTTTTCAAGCCATTCTGATGTTATGGATAAAATCAAAATGGACTTTGTCGATAACCTGTCATGAATAAAACGACTATAACTATAAATGGAAAAAACATCGTGAACTTGGAATCATAGAAGGCTTGCTTTCTCTCCTTGCTACAGCGGTTCTGTTGTTGATGCCCCATTTCTCGCTGATTGGGACTCTGCTGCCATGACGCGGTTTCGTCCCGTTTGCTTGGCCATATAAAGCGCTTTATCGGCATCGTTATAGCATGTGTGAAACGAATGACTGAGCTTGGCGATACCGAAGCTTGCGGTAACTTTGATGGTTTTTCCTTCATATGAAAAAGAATGGGCTTCGATCGTTTGCCGAAGCTGCTCGGCGATTTCTTTGCCAAGCTGTAAGCCGGTTTGGGGAAGCAAAATGATAAATTCCTCCCCGCCAAGGCGGGCAGAAATATCGGTGATCTTCAGCGTAGCTTGAATAATGTCAGAAAGCTCTTTTAAAATTTGATCGCCTGCAGGATGACCAAAGTCATCATTCACCTTTTTAAAGAAATCGATATCTAAAATAATAATGCAAGCTTCTTGGTTGGTCTTCCCATTTTTAATAGCTTCCGTATTAGCTAGCTCGATAAAATGCATCCGATTGAAAAGACCGGTCAGAGCATCGCGAGTAGCTAAAAATTGCAGCGACTCGTTTTTTTCTTCCAGATTCCTTTGTTGCTCTTGGATGACGTGATTTTGCTTCAGCTTAGACAGATGATTTTTCCAAAGGATCAGCGATATGCCTAATCCCATTCCTGTAGCCGTTACGCTGTTAATTCGAATATGGATCAACAATTCGGGTACATGCTGTGTCCATGTAACCATATAAAAAAATAAAAAGAAAGTGGCTGCATAAACGACAACTGCGATGATAGGCGGGATTAAGAAAATCAAACCGACTCCTATGCAGGCTGTTAGTAGAGGGTTGATATTAGTGGTAACAAGCTGGTCACTTACACAAAGCAGAATGCCAAAAAGGAGATTCAAAAAAATAGACATCGTTTGCATCAAGTAAGCTTTCTTCTCTCCTTCTTTTTCTTGCTTTTTTATTTTAAAGGCAATCAAGCCCAAAATCATATTTGCCAACAGCATAGTCAAATGAAGAGTAATAATAGAGTGATACCAGAGGACAACATGCTGAGGACTTGATGGAACATTAAGTCCAAAAAATGCGATGTGCACGATATTTATGGCTCCCATGATCCAACTTAATAAATACATGCGTTGAATATTGATCACACTGGCTGCTTCTAATAACTTCCTATCAAAGCTAATCAGTTGAAAAAATTTGCTTTTTATTTTGTTGTTCACTTAGCATCCCCTCCCTTTGTCTTGGGGTCTTTTTTACTATCCAATTGTTTTATATTCCGGAATGTGCCTGGATGTTCAATGTAAAACAGGTGGCATACTAGGTCAATGATTCGCTTGGCTAGGCTGAACCAATATCATTTTTGATAGATAAGCTTTAGATGCTGGCTGGTCGGATGCCAAGTAGTGAATCATTCATTAGATTAAGATAATAGTACTATTATACCATGTTTTGATGGGGATCGAGGATGGTTTTATGAACAGGATATGAAATTCTTTCATGTAGGTCCAGATGGAAAAAATGACATAAACTAAACCTTTTCATAAAAATGAGTACTTGAATATCCAAAAGCCAGTCCTCTATTCGTATACGTATATTTTCCTATATGATGAACTCATTTTCTCTGAGTTGAAAAAGGGGATTCCTTTTTTAATGATAGTGGTGATGAAACGGGATAAAAAATAGTAATAAGTAAAGGAGGAAGGTAATAAATTAGTTGCAAACGTTTTAATGATGATTGTATACAGTCGACGAAAATGAAGGTGAGAAGATTGAAGCCGCAGATGATGAAGAGAGAAACGTTAAAAAAACAAGTGTATGAATATTTACGGGAAGAAATTATGAATGGACGCATTGCACCTGGCGAACGATTAATCGAGGAGAAAATTGCAAAGAAAATTGAGGTGAGCCGCAGTCCTATTCGAGAAGCCATTCGCTTACTGGAGAAAGATGGTCTTGTTATTGTAAATAAAAGGGGTGGGGTGACGGTATTTCATCCAGATATCAGCCATTTTCAACATCTTTATGAATGCCGAGTGGAGTTGGAACCAGCTGCCGCTTATTATGCAGCGCAGCGAATTACGAAAGAACAAATCAGGATGTTGCGCCAACATTTGCCCTCGAAACATGAGATATGCAGACAATACGAGCTCAAAAAAATCCACGACATGAACGTTAAATTTCATGAAGGAATCATCGAAGCGAGCGGCAATCCTTTCTTAATTAAAACCATTTGTCATCTTAGAGGAATCAACAGCATGTATCGAATGGCGATACTGAAAAGAAATGATCTGCGAGTGGAATTAGCGATCGAAGAGCATTTTAACATATTTGAAGCGATTGCGAGCGGATGTGCAGATGATGCGCGCCGATATATGCGGGAACACATTGAAAGCGATTACAAATTTTATGTCCATCTTTACAGCGAAAGGAAGTGAACGGTTGGATGGTTAAGAAACAGCCATTAGAAGGAATGAAAGTGTTAGAAATGGGAAATTTTGTCGCAGCCCCTTTTGCTGGAAAGATATTGGCTGAATTTGGCGCTGAGGTGATGAAAGTCGAAGAACCGAAGGCGGGAGACCCATTAAGAAATTGGAGGTTGATGCATGGCGATACATCCATATGGTGGTACGTGCAGGCAAGAAATAAAAAATCGATCACGCTTAATTTAAGAGATGCTAGGGGGCAAAAGATTGTCAAGCAGTTGGTTCAAAAAGTAGATATCGTATTAGAAAATTTCAAACCCGGGACGCTTGAAAAATGGGGGCTTGACTACGAAGAGATGAAAAAATTAAACCCATCGATTATCATGACAAGAATATCCGGATACGGTCAAACAGGCCCGTATCGTGATAAAGCCGGATTTGGAAGTGTTGCGGAAGCCATCGGTGGGTTGCGATATTTAACAGGGTATCCAGATCGTCCTCCCGTTAGAACAGGAGTCGCTATCGGTGATTTAACGGCTGGTTTATATGCAGTTATTGGAACGTTAATGGCAGTATATGCAAGGGAGAGGGATGAGGCAAGGCGAGGACAGTTAGTGGATGTTGCATTATATGAATCCGTATTTAGTCTGCTTGAAGGGATGTTGCCTGAGTATATTTTAACCGGAGTAGTACGGGAGCGATCAGGCAGTACCTTGCCCGGAATTGCTCCATCTAACACGTATAAGTGTAAAGATGAAAAGCACGTGGTGATCGGAGGGAACAGCAATAACATCTTTCAAAGATTGATGCAGGTGATCGGTAGGGAGGACCTAGCCAATGATCCGAAGTATGCGAATAACCAAGGGCGTGCCGAAAATGCTGAGTTCATTGATAGCGTGATAGAATCCTGGACAAAACAGCATACCTTAACGGAAGTATTACAAACGCTCGATCGCTCCTCCATTCCAGCAGGTCCTATTTATAGTATTCAGGATATTGTCCATGATGTGCAATATCAAGAGCGAGAGATGCTGTTGCCGCTCGAGTTGGATGATGGGCAGGAATGTCTTTTTCCTGGAATTGTACCGAAATTATCAGATACGCCGGGAGAAATGAAGTGGATCGGTCCTAAATTAGGAGAACACAATGACGAAATATATGCTGGCATTCTCGGTTATTCTGCTAAACAGCTAGAAAAACTTAAGCAGGAGGGGGTCATTTGAATTGGAGACTGTCCAAATGATTGATGTAAGCCCTAGAGATGGCTTGCAAAATGAGCGCTATTTTGTGCCTACGGAGAAAAAGGTCAAGTTAGTGGAAATGCTAGTAGCAGCGAACATAAAAAAAATCGAAGTCACCTCCTTTGTTCATCCGCGCAAAGTTCCACAAATGGCAGATGCAGAGCATGTGCTGCAGCTGTGTGAAGGGTTTAGTCATACAGAACTTGTCGCACTTGTCCCCAATCTTACAGGATTTCAACGAGCTGTCCGAACTCATATATCCGAAATCAATTGGATCACCGCAGCAACGGATACATTTAATGTAAAAAATATCGGTATGAGTATGGAAGAGAATTTTGAGAAATTTAAGCAATTAATAGCAGAAGAAAACGGTAAAGAGAATCTTCAGATCTGCTTTTCAATCGCTGTAAGCTTTGGCTGTCCTTATGAAGGAGAGGTACCACCAAAACAAGTCTTATCACTTGTTGAGCGGGCCGTCCGTGCCGGCGTTCACCGGATCGGCATTGCGGATACGATTGGTGTGGCAACTCCAAAGCAAGTGAAAGAATTACTTGCGGATATATTCAAAATAGCAGGGGATATTCCTGTTGCTGTTCATTTTCATGATACAAGAGGACTGGGTCTGGCTAATGCTTATGCTGCTTATGAAATGGGGGTCAGGATATTCGAAACCGCTGTGAGCGGAATTGGAGGTTGTCCCTTTGCTCCGGGAGCTGCTGGCAATTTGGCAACAGAGGACTTGGTATATATGTTCGAACGAATGGGCATTCATACTGGTATTCACTTTGAAAAGCTATTAGAAGCCGCCGACTTTGCTGCTAGCCTGACCGCAAATCCAGCTTTAGGAAGGGTTAGACATGTGGAAAAAATAAGGAAAGGAAGAGTGTAAGGATGAAAAAGTTATCATTTATACTGAGTATCTGTTTCTTATTATCTATTATTTTAAGCGGTTGCGGCGGCAACACGATGACAAAACAAGCATCAAGCTCTGGCGGAAAAAATGAATATGAACCAGTTACAATCCGATTAGCGTATAATTTGCCTCAAGATCATCATATTTCCATCGGAATTGAAAATTTTGCTAAGAAGGTGACGGAAAAATCAGGAGGAAAGGTCAAAATTCAAGTATATCCGGCTGGACAGCTGTTGAGCGATAAAGAAATGAACCAAGCGATCTTGACAGGCGGAGTGGAAATGGGAGTGAATTCGTCGACATTATGGTCTTCCGTTGTTCCGGCTATGGGAATTTTTGATGTCCCGTATGCCTTCTCAAATTATGAGAAAGCAGGGAAAGCGTTATCCGGAGAGATGAGAGAGAAGTTAAATCAAGCAATGGAAGAAAAAGGAGCCAAAGTGTTAATGTATGCAGACTATGGCTATGCGCAATTTGCCAATAATGTTCGGCCGCTTAAATCTCCTGCCGATTTTAAAGGACTTAAGATTCGTAGTATCGGAGAGATCCCCTCAGAAATGATTAAAGCTTATGGTGCTTCCCCAGTATTTTTAGGCGCGGGAGAGGTGTACACCGCTTTGCAGCGTAAAACGATAGACGGAGCCACATCAGGAACTACGGCGATGCTGCAACGCCATTATGATGAGGTAGCTAAATATTTAACGATTAATAACTATGCCTATTTAGAATTTATTCTGGCGATGAACAAAAACTTTTGGGATCTCCTTCCAGAAAACACAAAAAATCTATTAAGCGAAACGGCTAAAGAAACGGAACAATGGATTCGCGCGCAAGCAAAATCGGAAGATGAAAGAACAGCCAAAGCGTTAAAAGAAAAGGGAATGCAGATAGAAGCCATTTCAGAAGCGGAATTGCCGGAATGGAAGAAAGCAGCTGAACCGGCGCGCGCTGCCTATATCAAACAAGCGGGAGATTTAGGAAAGGAATTGCTTGACAGCATAGAGCATCTTCAATAAAGCGAGCTTTACGTTAAATGGAAAAAGGGAGAGAAAGATCTTCTCCTTTTTTCAGAAGGAGGAAGAAGATGAAGCGTTTCTCATGGGTGTATAAAACGTTTGATCAGTTAGTCTTTGCTGGAGGTATAGCGGCAGGCATCCTTATCATATTGACTACATGTATGACGACGTTTGATGTCATTTCGCGAGCCGTCTTTAATCGTCCAACCATTTGGGCTACCGAGCTGTCCATCTACGCGATTATAGGAAGCTGCTTTTTAGGCTCTGCATATGCTGTTCGATCGTATTCTCATATTACAGTAGATTTATTCATTAATGTATTGTCTGATCGTATAAAAAAAATATTGGCTTATGTCTCTAATGCATTAGGCCTTATTTTTAGCATCATTTTTACGGTTTATGGATTTAAGTATGTATTTGGCACATATCAGCTAGGAACGACATCTGCCTCGTTGTTACGCATACCTATGTATATCCCAGAACTGCTTCTTCCAATCGGAGGCATATTACTTTGCATTGCCTTTATTCTTCAAATAATGGATGGCGGCGTTCAGAAAGGGGGAGGACATATATGAATATTGCCTTTTTTCTCGGTGGAATGGCTTCGTTATTGTTGATCGGTTTACCAGTTGCCTTTGCCCTTGGCTTATTGGCCATTAGTGGAATGTATCTGTTCAACGGCGGAACGTTTTCTTTTTTGCAAATTCCGATCATTTCTTACAAATCTTTAGATGATTTTACTCTTACGGCCTTGCCTATGTATGTGCTGATGAGCCAAGTTTTGGTTGTGAGTGGTGTAGGACGTGATCTGTATGAAATGGCAAGCAGATGGTTCCGGCATTTTCCGGGCGGGTTAGCGATTGCCACATTATTTTGCTGCGCGATTTTTGCTGCTATATCTGGGTCCAGTGTAGCAACGGCTGTTACAGTTGGAGCGGTTGCGCTCCCGGAAATGACCAAGCGCGGATATGATAAAAAAATGGTGCTTGGCTTGCTAGCAGCTGGTGGAACGCTAGGTATCCTTATCCCGCCCAGTGTGCCGATGATTATATATGGGTCTGTAACCGGCGAATCCATTGGGAAATTATTTATGGCCGGTATTGTTCCGGGAATATTGCTAACGATGGCGTTTATGATCTTTGCGTCTTGGAAAACGCGTCACATTAAGGAAGCTCCAGCTACTTGGCAAGAAAGAAAGGAAGCATCGAAGCGCGCTATATGGGGATTGATTTTGCCAATTGTGGTCATTGGTGGTATTTATATAGGAATTTTTACTCCTACCGAAGCAGCGGCGATTGGTGCTATGCTTAGTATTCTTATTTCTATTTTTATATATAAAAATTTAACGATTTCCAATATCAAAACCATTGTATTATCTACAGTTAAAACAAATGCGATGATTTTAATGCTTATTGTCGGTGCGATGCTGCTTGGATATATTATGACCGTACTGCAAATCCCACAAGCCATCACGCAATTCGCTATTTCGCAAAATGTATCACCGTGGGTGATCTTTATTTTAATTAATATCGTATTACTGATTTTAGGTTGTTTCTTAGAAACGATCTCCATCCTGGTCATTACGCTGCCAATCTTATATCCAATTATCACTTCGTTAGGATTTGATCCGATCTGGTTTGCCGTAGTGATGGTGGTAAATATGGAATTAGCTTTGATCACTCCTCCTGTTGGATTGAATTTATTCGTTTTGAAAGGGCTAGATCGAACCAACACGATAGCCGAAATTGTCAAGGGGGTAATCCCATACGCTATTATCATGCTTTTATTTATAGCCGTTTTGTCATTTTTCCCGGAAATCGCAACGTTTGTAGTAAGCGATCGGATGAAATAACTACATCGCGAAGGCGCGTTGTAAGGGACTAGCTTTGTCCGCTTCCTAATATTTGATATATAGAGACCTGTGGTGCTGGTTGGACATATGGCATGCAGCGATGATAGATGGTATCTCTTGATCCCTCTATATTTCTTCCCTATATGAACAGGGGATGATCCGCTTTCGACGGTTGGATGCCCGAACAACAAACTGCTTCACCAAGCGATGAATGGATCTGAAAGCAGTGTTGGTCGGGCTTTTGTTATGCGTTGACATGATAAAGATAGACCTAGATTTTAACATCATCCACCTATCCCACCTCTTCACGGAGTGGAGGTGGGATAGGTTCATTATTTATAGAGATGGTGAAACTCTCTTTGTGTGTTTATAAGCGACGTTTTTCATTTTTTGGACATGATCAATTCCATAGTTTTACTTTTTATGGAGGAAGTTATATAATACCAATTAAATTGATAGAAAAATAGAAATTTTATTTTGTTTTGTTAGGCGATAGAGCAAGGTAACACTTGATGGTTAAGTAGGGTCAAAAATCGACTCGTAGCTCTATTGGTTAGTGGAAACATGGCGTTTTTGTTTCATGTCTATATCTTTCAACGCTAGAGTGCACAATAGGAACAGCAGCAGGCTAACATTCTTATGTAAGGATTTCAGTTTAAAAGGAGAGTAGATAGGTATGGGGAAAGATCATGATCACGAGAATGGGAATGTAGAGGCAATGAGAACGGAGACGCTGGTGATTCACGGTGATGACGATCGAACGAATGATTATACCGTTGCGCCGCCCATTTATTATACAGCAACGTTTCGTGCTCAGGATTCTGATGAGTTTGCCGAAATGGCGGGAACGCCTAGACATCCTCAGTATTACACGCGTTACGGAAATCCGGGTCATCAGCGCGTGGAGAAAATTATGGCGGAGCTTGAAGGAACTGAAACGGCGCTTGTTACGGGATCTGGAATGGGGGCGATTGCGACAGCTGTATTATCTTTAGTGGGCGCAGGGGATCATGTAATTGCTCAGACACGTCACTATATGAGCACGGCGAAGATTATGGATGAATTGTTGCCGCGGTTTGGCGTCCAAGTGACGTTGGTCGAACAAGCGGATATCCATGCTTTCGAGCAGGCGATCCGCCCTAATACAAAGCTGATTATGGTGGAGACGCCGGCCAATCCGACGCTGGTGCTGACAGATTTAGCAGCGGTAGCGAAATTAGCACGTTCGCACGGCATTCTTACGATCGCTGATAATACGTTTGCCTCACCAATCAATCAGCGTCCGCATGATTGGGGCATCGATATGGTTGCTCATAGTGCGACGAAATATTTAGGAGGGCATCATGATCTAACAGCTGGTGTCATTTGTACAAGCCACGACTTGGCTGAACGAATTTGGCATACCCATATTTCGATTGGTTCTGTGCTGTCGCCGATGGATGGCTGGCTGCTTCTGCGTGGCTTGCGTACGCTTCCGCTGCGAATGGAGCGCATTAATGCCAATGCATTGGCTTTAGCCACATTTTTAGAGCAGCAGCCGCAGATTGAACGTGTGTATTATCCTGGCCTCCCAAGCCATCCGCAGCATGAATTAGCTAAATCGCAAATGCGTGGATTTGGAGCTGTTATTGCTTTCGCTGTTAAAGGTGGATATGAAGAAACGGAACGTTTTGTATCTGCTTTGCAATTGCCATTTAACGCCGTAAGCTTAGGAGGAGTTGATTCTCTTGTGGTTCATACAGCAGCCATGTGGAGCGGCGTTATGTCGGAGGAGCAGATGAAGGTAGCCGGCATTCCTGCTAATTTTGTAAGGTTTTCGGTAGGAATTGAGCATATTGATGATTTGAAAAGAGATATATGGAAGGCATTACAGGCGATTTAACATGATCGACCGAGAAGCCCCCCACTTTTTAACGGAGTGTAGGTAGGGGAGGTGTATTCTTTTTTTAACGTAATTTCCGAAAGAAGTCTCCCACCTACTCACTGTGCTGTCGCTCCGTTCCTTGAGGATGGGAGACTTCTTTCGGAACGCTGTTAAAGCGAAACGATTTAATAAGCGGTCCAACCAGAATCAGCTGTAATCACGGTGCCATTGACGAAGCTTGAATCATCAGAAGCAAGAAATAGAGCGACTTTGGCAATTTCCTCTGGCTCGCCGCTCCTCGGATTGGCGTTCATTCCAGCGGTTGCCCGTTCCATCCCGAACGGATTAGGATGATTGATTGTTGTGCCAATGTTCGTATTGACGCCCCCAGGGGCAATCGCGTTGCAACGGATGCCCATATTGGCATATTGAAATCCCACGTTTTTGGTTAAGCCAATCACGGCATGCTTGGAAGCGGTATAGGCAGCTCCAGCTCTTGAGCCGTATAGCCCTCCGATGGAGGCAATGTTAATAATCACACCATGTCCTTTGTTCAAAAAGATCGGCATCGCTCTTCTCATGGTTCGCATCGGTCCAGTCGTATTGACTGCCAAAACTTTTTCCCATAGCTCGTCTGTTAGGTCTGCAATTGGTACGAAATTATCCATAATTCCCGCATTATTGACAAGAATGTCTAACGTTCCATATGTTTGAACAGCTGTGTCAATTAATTGCTGAACATCTTCTTCCTTGGCAACATTTACTGTAACAGCGGTTGCTTCTCCGCCGTTTGCGCGAATTTCCTCCGCCGTTTCATAGGCGCCTTTCTCATTCATATCAGAAACAACGACCTTGGCTCCTTCCTTGGCAAATAAAACGGCGATAGCTTTCCCCATGCCTGATGCAGCTCCAGTAACAATAGAAACTTTATTTTGTAGCTTCACTATAATCCCCCCCACTTAAAAATAAGAACGTCCATAATAGTATTGTATCATTTTTGAAGTATGAGTTATGAAATAATTGTGAATATTTTGTAAATGATTCTTCGCTATGAAGGATGCTTTTTCTATGATCGCTTTTAAAAGGAGAAAGTTTGTGGGCTGGCTGCTTTTATCATGCAAAAATACAGGAGGGATTCAATGGTTGTCCATATCACATGTGATGTTGAGTTTGGACGAACGTATGAGGGCTGCAATCGACAGCAGCATGCATCCATATGGAGCAATGAAGTTGAAAGGGGCGGAGGAGTATAGAAATTCCGCCTCAATTTTAAACCTATTTGTGAAACGACTGCTTTTACTGCTCTTTCCATTCCAGTAATATCTCTAGCAATTTAAGAATGGTTTTTTGATCCTTAACGCTCATTGCTTGCAAGTGGGTAATGATTTGAGACAGGGTATACACTTGAGAATCTGAATGAGAATGAATGGATCGAAAAAGTTCTTCCAGCGAAATGTCTAGGGCATTAGCCACCTTTTCTATACTCCCTAAAGTAGCATTCTTTTCTCCGCGTTCCAACTGTCCAATATAAGTAGTGTGGAGGTTAGCCATATGAGCTAACTCCTCTTGGCTTAGCCCCTTTTCTTTACGAAATTTTCGAATACGTTCTCCAATGATCTTCGGTAAGTCACTCATTTTACCACCTCTCTAGGTAACAGTAGCCCTAATCTTTAAATTTTACCCAGAGACAATAGATATTAAAATCATATTAGTGATATACTATAGATATTATCGCTTTACAAAAAATGTCGAAAAAAATGGATCGCTTGGTTAATCTATGCAAATGCCTGTTCAGCGGGCATTTATAAAAGGCGGAACAGGGAAACAGAAGGCATAGTCATTAGGGGGTTATATGCTATGTTGAACACAAACGGAGCTATACTAGAAGACATTATTCGCGAGAGAAGGTTTCGTCATGTTTTTCAACCGCTCTATGTATTAGAAAATTGGCAAATATTCGGATATGAGGCCTTGCTGCGCTGCGAGTTTTTTCAAAATCCAGAATGTCTTTTTCAATGGGCCATGGCAGAAGATAAATTGTATGATTTGGATATTTGTTCCATTGATCGTGCTTTGACATCGTTTTATGTGGAACATACCCAATTGTTTGTGAATGCGTATCCTTCTACAATCACTCATCCTTCATTTCCTGATTTTCTTGAAAAAATCAGAAACTGCTCGTTTTCTAATCGCAATATTGTATTGGAAATTAATGAGGCGCAAAAGGTGTCAGATGTAGGCTTGCTCAAAGAAAAAATCCGTTTTTTAAAGAGTAAGAAGTATGCCATTGCCCTTGATGATTTCGGCAAAGGGGAGACGTCTATGCGAACCGTCATGGAGTTGGAGCCGGATTTCGTCAAGCTGGATCGTTTCTATGCTGTCGATCTATCTACTTCAAAGGAAAAGCAAAACGAAATCCAACTGCTTTTGGAGTTTTGCCAGCCAAGAGATATATATGTTGTTTTGGAGGGAATCGAAGAGCCAAAGGATTTAGCGATGGCCAAAGCATTAGGCATTCATTTAGGACAGGGCTATTTATTAGGAAAGCCATCGCCTGTTCGCGGGGTGAACTAAAAGAGGGGAGGGTTTGTTGATATGGAAATAATGATAAGCGCAATTTTCGTGTGCCTATTTTTACTTATCTTCTCTCTTATCCTTTTTCATGCCTTTTATAAGCAACAATTAAGAAAAAAGGAAGAGCAAATTCATACGTTGAAGGAATCGGTAACCGATTTGCAGATCAAGCTAAAAGATAAGGAGAAAAGAAAAGCCTTTCGCGTGAAATTGTTTGAGCAGGAATGTCATTTTGAATTGCTTGAATCTGGAAATCAGCCATTAGGAAACCTTAAAAATAAAAAGGGAGCGGGACAAATTAATGATATAAGCCGTACGGGTTTACAAATAAGTTGTACGTTGGATTTGCCTGTCCGAAAACAAATTTTTTTACAGATTTATTTTGTTATTGATGGTGAGCCTTTCTCTCTGAAAGGGAGGGTTGTGCGGAAGGAAGAGCTGATAAACCATGTAATCTACGGAATAGAATTTGTTGATCTGCATCAAAAGGATCAGCAGAAGCTGCATCGATTGATCCAAAGGTTAGAAATTGAAAGGAAAAAAAATGCAGAATGACCGGGCTTTATGATCCGTTTTTCTTCAAGTCATGCGAAAGCAGCTTGAGGATGGAACGAATCTCCTCAGGGAAATTCATATCTAAAAGCTATGTCCGCATATTAAAAAGTCAATGGTATGATAAGCAATGTTTCAGGATGTCACAAGTTTGTCACTCTTTAAAAGTGACAAACTTGTGACATCTTTGACTTTAGTGGAGAAAGCGGTTGCAGTTATAATGAAATTACTTTCAATATTCAGAAAATTTATAGGGGGGATTCTTAAAAATGATTAAATACAAAAAATGGAGGATCATGGCGGTTGCTGGAACAACTACAGTAATGCTATTAGCAGCTTGCTCTTCCAATAGCACACAGCAATCGACAAATACAGCGGAACATAAGGTCGATCCTAAAGTACAGGTGGAGGCGCCTTTTGCAGGAGTTGTTGAAGGACTGCCGAAAATCACCGCTCCTAAAGGTTTTGACTGGAAACAGTTTCAGGGGGTTGAATTAAATGTCATCTCGGAGAACACTCCTCCTTCTTCAGCGTTGGCTGCTAATATCGATCAATTTGAAAAGGCAACAGGAATTAAAGTAAATATCGAACAAAGCGATTTAGGGACAGTTGTAGAAAAGGTAAGTCTTGATTTTAATGCTAAATCAGCGAAATATCACATTATTTATGCAGATCCATATCAAATTTTAGCAAAACAATCGCAAAACTTTGTTAATCTA
The DNA here is from genome assembly GCF_001634265.1 of Anoxybacillus sp. B2M1. Taxonomy (NCBI): domain Bacteria; kingdom Bacillati; phylum Bacillota; class Bacilli; order Caryophanales; family Anoxybacillaceae; genus Anoxybacillus; species Anoxybacillus sp. B2M1. Next base: position 363,565 of record NZ_CP015435.1, read on the forward strand.
TATGATTTTATTAACGATTCGACTCTTCCTCCGATTCCAGGTGGACTTGACGATTTTATTGAGAGTCAGCTTGAAGTTGACGGTTATATGGGAAATAAGAAAGCACTATATGCTCTTCCTTACGATGCTCCAACGATGGTATTAGCGTATCGAAAAGATATCATTGAAAAATACAAAGATCAGTTTATGGCTGAAAAAGGGTTTGATTGGACGCCTGGTCCCAACTTAACGTGGGAGCAGTATTACGAGGCAGCAAAATGGATTACTGAAAAGGCAAAAGAGGGAGTAATTAAAGAAGTAAAATACGGAACGGGCCATCAAGCGAAGCAATATGATTCTTTAATGTGTGATTTCAGTAATATTCTTGCTGCAAATGGAGGAGATTATTTTAAAGAAACCAACCTTGGAAGCATCGGAAAATCAAATCCCGGAAAATCAGCGATGACTTCTGATGTTGCGATCGAATCTGCTCAGTTTTACAATAAACTTTTAAAAGTAGCTGCTCCAGGAAGCAGATCGTGGGATTGGTCAGGTTTAGCAGAAGCTTTTGCAGCGGGCGATATTGCGATGGCGCCAGAATTTCATGAATTTTCTTCTACTTTTGAAAATCCGGAAAAATCAAAGGTTGTAGGAAAAGTAGGATGGGCCGTTTTACCAAAAGGAAAGGTCAGAAGTGCGAATATTTTTGGCGGAACGGGCATCGGCATTAACAAATATGCCAGTGATAAAGAGAAAAAAGCAGCATGGTTGTTTCTTGTTTGGGCCACTTCGCCTCAATCACAATATATGATTCTCAAATCGGATTTAGGGGGATCGACTCCAACGAGACACTCTGTGTACGAATTGCCGGATGTACAAAAGGGAATGCAGCCGGGAACAGAGGAATCAAAACAAATGCCAAATTTATTGCCGATGGCAGCAACTTTAGAGGCATGGAAAAACGAAAACGTATATATGCGTCCGAAAATTCCTCAATGGCCGCAAATTGATACATTCATCTTTACAGAACTATCCAAAATGTTAGCCGGCAAACAAAGCCCGAAAGAAGCAGTAAAACGAATAGCCAAGCAAAGTGATGAAGCAACTGGAAATTGATGCTAAGAAACAGGAGGGGAGAGCATCTATCTCCTTTCCTAGCTATAAAGAAAGGAGTGAGGATGTGAATACAGAGTATTCGAAGGTATATGAACAAAAAACAATGTCTAAAACAAAAGGGTTTATCTCCTTTTTTACTAGACGTTTTAAAACGGAACATTGGATGCTGTTTCCTTCTTTAGCGTTATTGGCGATTATTAGTATCTTTCCGTTTATTTATTCGCTTTATGCTAGTTTCATGGATTTTATGCTGTCTATTGATCATCCCGATTTTAATGGAATAACAAACTGGAAAAAAATCTTATTGAATGAAACTTTTTGGTATTCTTGGGGACGGACGGCCCTATACGGTATTGCTGGTCTATGTATTGAATTGGTAGTAGGAGTGGGAATGGCGCTATTGATTTACGAATTGCCGAAGGGAAGAAATGTAATCATTACGTTGTGGATGCTGCCACTATTTGTCGCTCCGGTCGTTTCTGGTCTATTAGGGAGATTTCTTTTAAATTCCACCTATGGATTATATGCTTGGCTGCTCAGTCATATTGGAATCGATATTGAGATTTTGGGTGATGTACACACGGCAATGCCAGCCATTATTTTAATGGATGTTTGGGAATGGACGCCGCTCATTACCTTAATTGTTCTAGCTGGCTTGCAGTCATTGCCTGCAGAACCGTTAGAAGCCGCGCAAGTCGATGGAGCTAGTTATTGGCAAAGATTGATTTATGTAATCCTGCCCCTTTTGTTGCGAACGATCATCGTTGCATTACTTGTTCGTTCGATGGATATTCTACGTTTTGTTGACACAATTAAGATTACAACAGAAGGAGGACCGGCCGATTCTACTAAAGTAATTGGATACTATTTAATGGAGGTGGCCTTTAAGTTCCAAGACTTTGGAGCTGCTGCTGCTCTTGGTTTGACGATGTTATTTGTGACTATTTTCCTTGGAAAGAACTTTGTTAAATTAATAGAAACAGGAGGGGAGTAATCATGATGCGTTCCAAGCATGTGCAACGCTCGCAGTTGATTAAGTACACTAGCTTATACACCGTGATGATTTTAGCGTTAATTTGGGCTCTTCTCCCTATTATATGGATGGTGATGTCTTCTGTTAAAACGGAAGCGGGCATGTTTTCGATGCCTCCTAAATTCTTTTTTAAGCCGGACTTTGGAACCTTTAAGTTTATGTTTTCTGAAAAAGGGAATTTTGTTCACTATTTGGCGAACAGTTTAATAGCCTCTATTGTTTCTACAGCTATTTCTCTTATATTAGGAACATTAGGAGGGTATGCTTTAGCAAGGGGAAACTTTAAAAATAAAAAAGGGATCTCCTTTTGGATTATTAGTACGAGAATGGCGCCTGTACCAGCCGTTATTTTGCCGCTTTATTTAATGTTTGCTCAGTTTGGTCTGATCGGTAAGATGTGGGGGCTTATTTTTGCTTACACTACTTTTAATCTTCCTTTTGCGTTGTGGATGATGATGGTGTTTTTTAAGGAAGTGCCAGCTGCACTAGAAGAAGCGGCGATGATCGATGGTTGTAGTCGTTTTCAAGCGTTTTGGAGAATCGCACTTCCCCCAGCTGCTCCAGGATTAGTCGCAACCGGAATTTTATGTTTAATGTTTTCTTGGAATGACTTTATGTTTGCTTCCGTTTTTTCAGGACATGACACACAAACCATCCCGGTTGCCGCATCTTTATTAATAACACAAACAGGAGTAGCATGGGGGCAAGCGATGGCGACAGGGACGGTCATTATTACACCGATGGTCATTGCAGGTCTTGCTGTCAGAAAATATTTAGTACAGGGATTATCGATGGGAGCTGTTAAATAGCAAAATTTTTAATAAAAAGGAGAGAGTGAAATGAGCGTGGAACATACTGAATGGGCATATGATCCAATCGAACTTCCTAGGACGATGAAGGCAGCGGTTATGAATCAGCCTTTTGATATTGAAATAAAAGAAATCCCGGTTCCTGAGGTGAAGGGGAATGAGGTATTAGTAAAGGTCATGGCAGTAGGAATTTGCGGTTCTGATCTCCACTACTATGAGCATGGAAAAATTGGGAGGTACATCGTAGAGAAACCGATTATTTTAGGACATGAATGTTCCGGGATTGTTGTCGCCGTTGGTGAAGATGTAACCAAACTAAAGGTAGGGACCCGCGTTGCTATTGAGCCGGGTGTCACATGTGGGAGATGTGAATATTGCAAGCAGGGGCGCTATAACCTATGTCCAGACGTCCAATTTTTGGCCACTCCTCCTGTCAATGGGGCTTTTGTTCAGTATATTAAGCATCGTGAAGATTTTTTATTTCCTATTCCTAATGAGTTGTCATTTGAGGAAGCTGCACTCAATGAACCATTTTCTGTTGGGATTCATGCTGCTAAACGTGTCCAGCTTCAGCCGGGATCTACAGTAGCCATCATGGGTATGGGACCAGTTGGGCTTACAGCCATTGCGGCAGTGAGAGCTTTTGGTGCCTCGACGATCATTGTAACCGATTTGGAGTCCAATCGTTTAGAGGCTGCTAAGCGGTTAGGGGCGACTTATACGATTAATATTTTAGAAAAAGATCCGATTGGCGAGATTCAACGCATAACGGATGGAAAAGGGGTTGATGCCGCATTTGAAACAGCAGGCAATCCTAAAGCTTTGCAAACAGCGCTCAAAGCAGTGAAACGTGGTGGAAAGCTAGCGATTATCGGTCTTCCAGCGCAAGATGAAATTGCGCTTAATGTGCCTCTTATTGCGGATCAGGAGATTGACATATATGGAATCTTTCGCTACGCCAATACGTATCCACAAGGCATACAGTTTTTACGGTCAGGTCAATATGACTTCAAAAGTTTGATTACTGATCGCTATCCTCTAGAACAAACAAAAGAGGCTATGGAACGGGCACGAACGAATAAGCGGGAAAGCTTGAAGGTAGTTGTATATCCTAATGGAATCATTGAAGAATAACCAAGGGGAGAGGGAAATGTCTGTAAAGAGTAAAGTGAAAACGATGAAAGCCGCCGTATATAAAGGTCCTCATCATTTAGAGATTCAGGAATTGCCATACCCTCAGCCGGGATATGGAGAAGTAACGATTCAAGTTCAGTGCTGTGGAATTTGTGGTACAGACTATCATATTTTAGAGGGAGACTTTATTTCACCATTTCCTTTAGTCGGCGGGCATGAATTTTCAGGTACGATATTTGAAATAGGAGAGGGAGTTGAGGGGTGGGAGATTGGTGCGCGTGTTTCCATCGATCCATCTATTTATTGCGGGAAATGCTATCATTGCCGTAATAAACAATTTAATCATTGCAAAAATTGGAATGCCATTGGGGTGACAATCAATGGAGCTTTTGCTCAATATGTAAAAGTACCAGCTAAAAACCTATATAAAATGCAGGATACGATGACATTTGAAGAAGGAGCTCTCGTAGAGCCGATGTCGTGCGTAGCGTATGCTCTTGAGAGAACGAACGTCAAGTTTGGTGATAAAGTAGTGATTTTTGGTGGAGGGCCAATGGGAATGATGCTCGTCCAAGCAATGTCGGTAAGTGGCGCCTCAGAAGTGGTGTTGGTAGATATTGCAGATCAAAAATTAGAATTGTCCAAAGCCTTTGGGGCAACTTCTGCATTTAAAAACGATGAACATTTAGATCAGTTCATTGGCAGGACACAATATCCAAACGGGTTTGATATAGTGGTCGATGCAACAGGTATTCCTGCTGTCATTGAAGGAATGTTTCGATTTGCTGGTCCAGGTGCAAGAATCTTGCAATTTGGCGTTGCGCCGAACGATGGGAAAATTACGATTAATCCTTTTGAAGTCTATCATAAGGATTGGAGCTATTTAGGGACAATGGCCCTAAAATTTAATTTCTATCAAGCACTTTTTATGATCGAACGAAAACGTGTACATGTAGAATCGTTAGTGACAAAGAAAGTGAATCTGGAGGAGTTTGTAGAATATATGTCACAACCGAAAAACCCAGAAGATTGTAAAGTGCTTGTCTATCCAACATGGTAAGTAATTGGTGAACAAATATTCAAAACAAAGCAGGATCTTTTTTACATTTACACGAAATATAATGTATATGTCGGAAGAGATCGTACAAAAAACGATTAATGAGATGGCTAATTTGATATAGCAGGCAGTGTAAAAGATCTATTAATATATTAGGTTATCGTTTTACGAGGGCAAGTCAAAGACTTGCCTTTGTTATATAAAGGATTACGCCCTATGTTCGCTAGGGAGATGGACTAATCATGCTTAATCGACAAGCCACTTCGCTTGTAGGTTAACCCTGCTCTATTGGTCGAGTTGGTGCTTGAATCCCAAAAAGCATGCTTCTATTTTTTAGTCTAATCACATAAAAGAGATTCCCTTTGCCTTAACTGTTAACTGGCAAGGGATATAAACAACAAGAAGGAGAGAGGGCATAGTGAAGGCTTCAGTATTAAGCTCAAGACAGAAGGAGTTGTTGCGTGCACTTTTATTTGCGTCTAAGCCAATTTCTTATCAGCAGCTGTCAGAGCTGTTTAAGCTAAGCCCAAGAACGATCCGTCGCGAGATCGTTTCTTTAAAGTCCATTTTAAAGAACTATCATTTGGAGATTGTCAAAAAAATTGGCTCAGGAATTTTTATTGATGGTACGATCGAAGAAAAGAAAAAGTTGGAACATGATTTAATGGAAACAAAGACGTTTTCTGTTTTTTCTCCTGAAGAAAGGCAAGATGGTATTCTTTATGATTTATTAATGGCAAAGGAGCCTGTGAAATATTTTTTCTTTAGTGATAAATATGGGGTAGCGGAAACAACAATTAGCAACGATTTAGAGAAATTAGAACCATGGTGTGAAGCTTTTGGATTAAAAATGGTGAGAAAGCCAGGAACAGGAGTTTGGATCGAAGGGCCTGAGCACAAAAAAAGAATGGCTATATCTAGGCTTCTTCATAAAGATATAACGTTTGAGGAATGGTTTGAATTATTCCAGCTTTCGCAACAAGAGGAATATCCAACGGATAAGTGGCAATTAGAAAGTATTGTTCGTAAGCGCTTGCAAAAGTTTATACACCCCCCTCATATTTTAATCGTTGAACAGGCGGTTCAAGAAGTGATCGAGTCGCAAAATATGATCCATTTATCTGATCGTAACTATGTTAATCTTGTTGTCCATTTGTTATTAGCGGTAGAACGAATCAAATGCAAAGAAGTGAATATAGAAGTCCATGATTTTATCCCTAATATTGAAAGCGTTCCGGAATATATGATCGCTAAACAAATTGTGCACAAATTGGAAGAAAAGATGAACATTTCAATTCCAGAAATAGAAGTTAGCTATATTACTTTGCACCTGTTAGGTTCGCGTTCTAACGGCTATTCTTTATCAGATTATCATATATATTCTACTGATATTGAGTGGGTTGATTTAGTAAAAAGCTTTATCAGAACTGTAGAAAAACATCTTTCCACTTCATTGAGAGAAGACTTGATCTTATTGGATGGTTTGTTATCACATTTAGTACCAGCAATTAGTCGTTTGGCGCTAGGATTACAAATTCATAATCCCATGCTTGAAGAGATTCAGGCACGCTATCCACAAGTATTTTCTGCTTGTCACAAAGCTGCACGTGTTTTATCAGATAAAATTGGCAAGGATATTCCTGAAGACGAAATCGGTTACTTGGCTATTCATATAGGAGCGTCTATGATACGAATAAATGAAAAGACAAAGTATATTCATAAGGCGATCATTGTCTGTGCTAGCGGTATGGGAACATCTACATTCTTATCATCAAAAATCGCGAAGGAAATCCCTAATTTAAAAATAGAGAAAGTGTTGTCGGTAACAGAGCTAAAGCAATGGATGCAACAAAATAAATCGGTGGATCTGATCATTTCCACGGTTGCCCTTCCATTTGTAGATTCTCATCAATATGTAATAGTAAGTCCGTTTTTATATGAGGGCGAGCGAAAGTTGATTCAACAGAAATTAAGCGGGTCGTTGAAAAAGAAAAAAGAAGATGAGGAAATAAATTCTCATTTCTCCTCTATATCGGCTGTATCGGCAGCAAAATATGGAGAAGCAATGACTCAAATATTACGCAATACGATTATTATTCATCCTATAACAGCGTTGAATCCGATCTTGCCAACGCTTGTGGACTATATTAAAGATTTGCCGTTCGTTCATGATGAAATACAATTGCTGCAAGCCATTGAAAGACGGGAGAAAAAAGGGAGTTTTGTACTGAATGGACTAGCAATGATTCATACAAAATCGGACGGGATTAAAGAATTAGGAGTGGTTTTATTTCGCTTAAACGGTCCGATCAAATGGGACGGACAGGATGTATCTACCTTTTTATTATTAGCTGCTCCGAAAGAGGCTACGAAAGAGCATATTGAGATGATCAGTGAAATCAGCTCCAATCTAATTGAAGAATGGTTTTTGGAAGCTTTGATCAATGGAACAGAGAAAAAAGTAAAAGAGCAAATGGAAAAGCTCTTATCCCAAGCTTATGTTCTCAAAGTCAAAGCAATGGTAAAGGAGCCTGGCGTTCAATGAGGAAGCTTGGGCAGTTATTAAGTGCCATGATTTACCAAAATATTTCTGTCATCATTGCTGTTGGGATTATTCGTGAAATATTTGGGATATACGGGTATTTTTATAATGATCGAATTTTACTGCTTGTAAACCCGATTTATCAAACACTTTTGCCTATTTTATTAGCATATACAGGTGGACGATTGCTTGGAGGGCAGCGTGGGGCGGTTGTAGCGTCGATCGTAACTTATGGGTTTACCTTAGCAAGCTCTGTTCCCATTATTATTGGAGCCATGCTGATTGGACCATTGGTAGGATGGATGATTGATCGAATCGAAAGGAACATAAAACATAAAATTCCGATCGGATATGAATTGCTCATTTTAAATGCTTTAACTGCCATGTTAGGAATTGTTTTAACTGTTATTTGTTTTTTATATGTCGGTCAAGCTTTATCAGCTGTTATTAAATCGGTAAATGCTTTGATGCAAACGGTAATTAGCTCAGGATGGCTTCCGCTTTCAGCCGTTTTGATTGAACCGGGAAAAGTGTTGTTTTTTAATAATGTGATCAACTATGGGATTTTAGGTCCTTTAGGAATCCAGCAGGCGAAAGAGATCGGAAAATCGATCTTTTTCTTGCTGGAATCGAATCCTGGTCCAGGTCTTGGGATTTTACTGGCCTATTGGCTCAAGACAAAAAAAGAAAAACGAAGAGCGGTACAATTATCGATACTGATTCATTTTCTAGGGGGGATACATGAAATTTATTTTCCGTATGTCTTACGAAATTGGAAGTTGATATTTGCGGTTATCGGGGGAGGAATAGCTGGAAATATCATTTTTCAGCTATTCGATGCTGGTTTGTCTTCATTACCTTCTCCTGGAAGTATAGTTACAATTATTGGAATGAGCCCTCCAGATGATATTCTATTTGTTTTATTAGGAGTTCTTGGCTCAGTGTTTGTTTCGTTGTTTCTTGCTTTTATTTTGCTCGATAGTTCCTCCAGTGATGCACCGGAACAAGAATATCAAAAGCAGTTGGAAACTATAAAAACATTGCAGGATCTTGACAAATTCTCAAAAATACAAAAACTAGCTACCCCACAAACCTCTATGAAAGTTCCAGAGAAAAATATAGAAGCAAAAGAATTTTATCAATCGATTCACAGTATTGTATTTGTTTGTGAAGCCGGAATGGGATCTAGCGCCGTAGGAGCGGCGATGCTGCGGAAAAAGCTCAAAATGGCGCAGCTTGATATTGAAGTCAATAACGCTTCACTGCAAGATATTCCGAAACACGCAGATTTAATTATTTGCCATCAGACCTTTTTAAAGGATGTTCAAGAAGCAGTCCCAGAAAAACTGTATTATTCCCTGCAATCTTTTACTAATTTTCATGAGTATGAAGACTTGGTTGAAAGAATCAAAAATTCTTATAAAGAAACGTATCAATAGTTGAGATGAAATCGAAGAAAGATAGGATGAATACATGATGGTGTGGCTAGTGATTTTTGTTAGGATACAGATAAATGAATATCCACAGAAAAGTGGCTCAAGAATTGATGCATGTCCAAAATATTTTGATGTGCAGCTTATCATATGATTGTGAAAGCTATTTCAACAAAAACATTTAATGACAGACGAAGCGAATTTACGCTTCTTTTTTTGAAACAGCATGATTAGGCATACTGCTTGTTTTTGAAAAAGAAAATGAGGGCATGTTCAAAGGCTGCAGCCATGATCCGAAGTGCAGATGTACAGAAAAGATTTCCTAATTTACGAGTGTGAATGAGATGTTTGTGATTGATTGACAAGACGATAAACATTTGTTTATAATTTAAACAAATGTTTGAGAATGCTGAGGTGCATTCAGATGAATGAAAAAGAGCAACGAATTTTAACGCTCATTCGCAAAAATCCATTTATTACACAACAAGAATTAGCTGAACAGCTTAAGCTTTCGCGCTCGGCCGTGGCAGGCTACATCTCTTCGTTAACCAAGCAAGGGAAAATCGTTGGCAGGGCCTATGTGCTTCCAGAACCATCGCGGATTGTATGCATTGGGGGGGCGAATGTCGATCGCAAAGCGCAGTCGCTCTCAACCGTTCGGTTTGGTACCTCCAATCCAGTCACTGTTACGCAAAGCTGCGGCGGAGTCGCGCGAAATATTGCTGAAAATTTAGGAAGGCTGGGCGAATCGGTTTCTCTTTTAACCGTTGTTGGCGATGATCAGGAAGGAGAATGGCTGCTGGCGACGACAGGTGCCTATGTCGATATGAGCCAGATTGCAAAGCAAACCAATGCTCATACTGGCACCTACACGGCTGTTTTAGATGAAAAAGGAGAAATGGTCATTGCCCTAGCTGATATGGCGATTTATGACACGATTACCACTGATTTTATTCAAAAAAGATGGCCGTATATTTCTTCTGCTTCTATTGTGCTATTGGATACGAATTTTCCGAGCGAGGTGTTAACATTTGTGATTGAGCGCTGCCGCGAGGAAGGGATTCCGTTGTGTGTCGCGCCTGTGTCGGCTCCCAAGGTGAAAAAGCTGCCTAGCGACCTCCGCGGTGTGACATGGTTGATTGCTAACCGAGATGAAGCGCTCACCCTCGCAGGAATGGAAGGAGAAAGAACAGAAGCGGCAGGTGATTACATTCTTTCTCTTGGCGTCGAGCATGTCGTTATCACTTGTGGCGCCAAAGGGATTACGTACAAAACCCAGCGCGGAGAGAGTGGGACGATCGCTGCGCCGTCGATCGACGTTGCCGATGTAACAGGAGCGGGCGATGCGTTCGTTTCCGGATTTTTATACGGAATGAATCAAGGAAAATCGTTTGCTGATGCGTGCCGGCTTGGCATGAGCAGCTCCATCATTGCGTTGCAGACGAAGGAAACGGTTTGTTCGAGACTGAATGAACATGTATTGAACCAAACATGCCAACACTATTTTTCATAGGAGGCCAAACAAATGAATGGAAAAGATGTACTTGTACTATCAAAAGAAGTAGCAAAAGCAATAGAAGAAAAGCGACCGATTGTCGCTTTAGAGTCGACCATTATCTCCCATGGAATGCCATATCCGCAAAATGTCCAGACAGCGAAGGAAGTGGAACAGCTCATTCGGGAAAATGGTGCTGTGCCAGCAACGATCGCTATTTTGGACGGAAAAATTAAAATTGGCTTGAATGATGAAGAATTGGAGTTTTTGGGAACAAGCAAAGAAATTGAAAAAGTAAGCCGCCGTGATTTGCCATACGTCATTGCGATGAAAAAGCACGGAGCGACGACAGTAGCAGCGACTATGATTTGCGCGCATATGGCGGGAATTCAAGTGTTTGCGACAGGCGGCATTGGGGGTGTCCATCGCGGCGCTGAGCAAACGATGGATATTTCCGCCGATTTGCAGGAATTGGCGCAAACGAATGTAGCGGTTGTGTGCGCTGGAGCGAAATCGATTTTAGATTTGGGATTGACGCTGGAATATTTAGAAACGCATGGTGTACCGGTCATCGGTTATGGCACGGAAACGTTGCCAGCTTTCTACTCGCGGACAAGTCCGTTCAAGGTCGATTATCGCCTTGATGCTCCAGAGGAAATCGCTGCGTTTATTCAGACAAAATGGGAACTTGGTTTAAATGGCGGACTTGTGATTGCGAACCCGATTCCAAAAGAAGCGGAATTGGAAGAAGCATATATTAATTCAATGATTGCCGCCGCATTGAGGGAAGCGGAAGAAAAACAAATTACCGGAAAAGCCGCCACGCCTTTCTTGCTTGACAAAGTTAAAGCATTAACCGGAGGAAAAAGTTTGGAAGCGAACATCGCCTTAGTGAAAAACAATGCCGTACTGGCGGCGAAAATTGCGGCTCATTTGTGCTTATAAAGCATGAGGTAGAAATTCATAACGGCAAATATAAAAAGCGCTTGCTGCTTAATAGCAGTGGGCGCTTTTTATAGCTTCCGCAAGAGGAGTGAACCGTATCAAAAAGCGAGTGTCTCAACGATCAGAAAAGTTTGCAGCGTCTTTGTACGATAAAACATAAAAAACCGAACGACCGACCGCTTGATAGATCGATGAATGGACGATCAACAACGGTGTTTGGGCGTCCGGCCATCAAAACAGCCTGTTAAACGATTGTGGCTGCTCGCTTGAAAGAGCTATAGATGTCTCGTGGTTTGGCTTGGGTATGAAGGGTTGCGGCGGAAACGCTGACGAAGATAGGGAATTACCCAATAATCCACCCCCCATTTTCCTGCATTAAAGCCGGCAACGAGCAAAAAGAAGGTAAGCAGTACCATCTGCGGATTGGTGCTGGTTGTGCCGGAAAACATAAAGGCAAAGTTCATCACGGCTCCCATAAGCGCTGAGAAAGTGGTGAATATCCCAAGGATCAATGCGGCACCAACCAGAATTTCTCCCCATACTACTAGCACATTAAAAAATTCGACATTTGGCAAAGCGACATGCTTTAAAAACGCTGCCCACCATCCTTGGACGGCTGGATGCTCACCTGAGGAGTTAGCGATCGCTCCTTTTAAAAAGCCGGTTGCATCAAACTCGCCGGTTTGCTTTTCCCATCCTGCTGTCAGCCAAGTATAGCCAAGATAGAGCCGTATTAACAGTAGAATGAAGGCTGCGCTGGCCTGCTGTCTTAACCAGTTTATAAACATCCCCATAGTCCCCCTCTATAAGTTTTTATATTTCTTTATTTATATAAATGCAGATTGTTTGTCCAACCTTCATTCGATGGCTGACGGTCAGTCGCTCAATCTGCCTTTATATCATTTTGTTCGGTCTATCTTGACTATTACAGATACAGCTTAACATTTTGATTTTGTATTGATATGAAGTTTAGGCCCGTTTTTCAGTCTTTGTCACCCATATGCGCAAGGATGGCACGTTGGCCGAGTTGATTCGACTGTCCATTCTCCACAGATTCTTTATGCTATCTTCAGATGCCATTTATGATAAAAAGATAGTTGTTTATCGTCATGAAGGATCGGTTATTCTAGCTGTGATAGCTTAATAGTTTCATCATAAGTGGGAATAGTTGGCATAGTCAAGAGCTTTTACAGATAAAATGATGAACATTTATGGACGCGTTTAATTCGTTGAAGGAATGAAAGCTGCCGGTTGAAAACGAACCAATAAAAGAAGAATGATTTGCTTGCCTTTCGTTGCCATTGGAAAGCAGAGGCCAGCGCTTTCTCTTTTCAGCCATTAATCTGTCGTCTGTTTTATCAAATTATATATAATATAGATGTAACGTATCGTATGAACATTTGCATAGATGCGGAGTTTTTCAATCTTCAAGTTAAGTTGTAAATAAGTCTCACTGTTTGGTAAACATCATCAATGGAGCCCTCTTGATTCGTTGTATTGTTTAATATATCGATCGAGAAGGTTCCTGTCTCATCACAAAGTGGAGGTGGAAGAGATGAGCGAATGGCGCAAGCATCAAGATTTAGCGGCATTGAAGCAAGATGTGGAGCCGTTTCTTGAGCGTCATGAGGGTGAAAATTTTGTTGCTCTCTCTCTTCAAACCGATCAGCACCCTTTTTAGTTTGAAAAAATAAACAATACGGGGGAGAACGATGGCAAAATATATTAGCATTTTTTTTCTTGTTGTAGGTGCGAGCTTCATTTTGTTTATGCTGTTTGGGAGTTTGTTGGATAATGGAGGAGACCCGGCAGAAGGGGCTGTTTATATTTTTGGGACGATCATCGTGCTTTTGCTTTCCTTTATCATTGCTCAGATGTTTTACCTCCTCCATGTTATTCGCAGGAAGCGCTAAGCCGGTGTTGTCTGTCCATGGTTCGAGCATAAAAAAGCAACGTTCGTAAAATTCCTTCAATTTTAAAACTGCTGTTTTTCGTGTTGGTTAGAATACATCATGAATCCCAGTTATTTCCTATCGCTAAAAACACATCCAGCGGAAAAAACGCCAAACGATGTTGATAAATAGCCAATATCCTATAAAAGAATAGGTGTGGCTCCATTGAGAGGTATGAATCAACCAGCCTGCAGCCTCTGCCCCTGCCTCCAAAAGAGCCATCCAAAAGCTTAGAGCGACCGCAAATAAACTTCGTTGCCAAGGCTGTAGCTTGGTCATAATGAAAAGAAAAAGCAGGGAAAAGGCGGAAAGTCCTAGTGTTGTAAAGAGAATATGAATAGGAAAAATTGCAGCCAGCGGACGTTGAGGGAAAGTATACCATCCTTTTCCTGTGAAGTATAAATCCAAATATGTTCCAAGCCAAGATGAAAGAAGGGCAGAAGCGATATAGGCCCGCTTCGTTTCGGTTCTAAAAAAACTAGAATAAGTGGCTTTTGGCGGTTGCTGCCAGCTCCAATTTTTCGAGCGTTTTACAATAGGCATTTGAGATCTCTCCATTCAACCATTCACTGTTTTTCGCTAAATAATGGACAACGCTTGGGTCTGTGAACCAATCTCCTTGTTCCGCTTCTTGATGCTCGACATTTTTCCAAACATACAAAAGCGGCGGGCTATAAATGCGCGGCTCTCCTTCTGAAATCTGGCAATCTTTTATTCTGCGGCGGTATGGCTGGCCAGGCAGCGATTCACGGACATCATTAAATAGATGTGGCCAGTAGTCTTTTCTCGTTCCTGTGTGTGGGTGGCGCGATGCCCAACGCACGGCTCTCTCCAATGTATCGTTGTCTTGGAATAATAGAGCATATAGCCGTTTGCCGAGCATGATTCGCTCATGTAGCGACTGAAAGTGATGAATCGTTTCACCCATTAGCACCGTCTGACCTTGTTCATCCTCATACGGAAATAAAATGTGATTCAGGCTGAAAAAGTCCTGGATTTTAAATTCAAGTGCTTCAAAGACTTTTTTTTGAAAGACAGGATGCTGAATGACCCGTTTTTCTAAATAGTTTTGCTCATTAATGACGAGGGCGATGGCAAGGATATATGGATCGTTGTAGCGCCAAAAATGATTCCAAATTGTTTCCATAAATAATGACACATGAAAACAGGGTAAAAGATAAAATAAAGGGATTCCTCTTTTTTTACTTTCTTCATACAGCAAAAATTGCGGATAAATATCTTGAAAAATCAACCAGTTGCCTCTTTCTAAAAAAGAAAAAAAAGCTTGCTGCTCCTCTTCTGTCAACAAAGCAAGCAGCCATTCTCCTTTTAAGTCAGTCATATTCCAGCCACCGTTTCGCGAAACCATATGTCCTAAAAATGCCCAATGAATTTCGCGATGCCTCTGATAAAAATCAAGATAGGCAGCGGTTCTTGTAATATTGTTCACATTGCTTATTTGTGTGCGGACGCGAATTTGTCGTAGTAAACTCCTTTCTTCCGCGGATAAATCTTGTTCGGTTATGCGATTGCCTCTTCGTTTTTTCTTTTTCAACTCCATTTGAATAGCGGCGAGAAAGGGAGAAAGGGAAGGAGCTTTCTTCTTGAACCAGCACATGCGAATCACTCCTTCTGTGAATCATTTGGCTTCTATACGAATAAGTATGAAAGAGAAAGCGGTGAGATTACAGGAAAAGGATGGAGATAGGCAATGCCGGATGAACGGAACCGATTGGTCGCTTTGTTAAAACGGGCGCAAGCTTCTGACGGATCATGGCGCCATCCGTTTGAAACAGGTATTTCGACAGATGCTTATATGATCATCTTATTACGTTCTTTAGAAATAAATGATGAACAACTTATCCAATCGCTGGTGGAACGAATTGAAAGCAGGCAGGAAAATAATGGGGCGTGGAAGCTATTTTATGATGAGGGAGACGGAAATGTAAGCGCAACAGTCGAGGCTTATTATGCGTTACTTTATTCTGGTTACCGGCGAAAAAGCGATCCTCGTTTGCGAGCAGCGAGAAGACGGATTTTAGAAATGGGGGGGATCGAAAATGCTCATATGTTTACGAAATTTATGCTAGCTTTGACGGGACAGTATCGCTGGCCACCGTTTTTTCCGCTTCCATTAGAATTTTTGCTTTTACCACCTTCATTTCCGCTGCACTTTTTTGATATTTCGGTATACGGGCGGGCTAATCTCACGCCACTCTTAGTTTTGTTGGATAACAAATACAGCCGGAAAACGAGCAAAAGCCCCAATCTTTCGGAGTTATTGGGAATGCGCGGGGAGGGAGAGGACTGGCGAGAGATGCGTACAGACCGCGGGTTTCTTTCCTATGTGAAACAATCGATTCTTGGATGGCCTGCGCATATTCGCGCGGCAGCGAAGCAGCGCGCGATTCAGTATATGTTGAAACATTTAGAGACAGATGGAACTTTTTATAGTTATTTCAGCGCCACTTTTTTAATGATTTTTGCGCTTCTTTCAGAAGGATATTCCAAAGACCATCCTGTGATTGCTCAAGCCATTGAGGGATTAAAAAATTTTCGCTGCACCATTGATGGACAGACGCACATACAATATACGACGGCACATGTATGGAATACAGCATTAGCCAGCTATGCATTGCAGGAAGCAGGAGTGCCGCCGACAGATGATGCCATTCAAAAAGCGAATCACTATCTGCTTTCTCGTCAGCACTATCGATATGGCGATTGGGCGATACATAACCCATACAGCCCACCGGGAGGATGGGGATTTTCTGATATCAATACGATCAATCCAGATCTTGATGATACGACCGCTTCTTTACGAGCGATTTACCGAATGGCATCAGAAGAAGGAGCGTTTCGTCAAGCGTGGGACAGAGGGATCAGTTGGTTGTTCTCTATGCAAAATGATGATGGCGGTTTTGCTGCTTTTGAAAAAAATGTAGATCGTCGACTATGGCGTTATTTGCCAATCGATGGGGCGGAGTTTTTGCTGTCAGATCCATCAACGGCCGATTTAACGGGAAGAACTTTGGAGTTTCTTGGTACATTTGCACGTTTAACAAAAGATCATCCAACTGTTGCTTATGCGGTAGAATGGTTAATGGATCATCAAGAAAAAAATGGTTCTTGGTATGGGAGATGGGGAATTTGTTATTTGTACGGCACATGGGCGGCGATAACAGGGATGGCTGCTGTCGGGGTTCCTTCCACGCACTCGTCGATGCAAAAAGCGATTAAGTGGCTGTTAAGTATTCAGAACAGTGATGGCGGTTGGGGAGAATCTTGTAAAAGTGACAGCGCTAAAGCGTATATACCGCTAAGGACTAGCACGGCGGTTCATACAGCATGGGCTCTTGATGCGTTGGTTGCCGTATTCGATCAGCCTATTCCTGAAATGGAAGCGGCGCTTCGTTTTTTGCAACAATCGCTCAATAGCAAAGATTGGACGGTCTCTTATCCGACCGGTCAAGGGATGGCAGGGGGATTTTATATTCATTATCACAGTTATCGTTACGTTTTTCCGCTTTTGGCGTTGAGCCATTACGAGAATAAATACGGATCGTTTACTTCGCAAAAGTCTTAACATTATAGAGTGCTCGATTCCTAGAAAGGCGAGCGGCGAATGAAATCAGGCAATAAAAAGAGAGATACAGATTCTCCTAACGGCCGGAGGCGAGTCTGTGGACATGTATACGCTCTCTGAACGATTAGAAAGAAAAACGGATCTTTTTCCGGCTGTTTTGCTCTTTTTACACAGAAAAAATATGGATTTTCCGCTATGATATAAGCTAGCATAACTGAAATCGATTTCATATGTCCCAAAACAAACTCGTTCAATTGGCTGCGATTCAACATATCTAAAATCGCAATGGCGTTTCATGGTCTGGTCGGCTCTATTTGTCACTTTGTTGATGGGGCTTTCCGCTGGAACATCTTTGCGTTGTGATGTCTGATATGTGATCATTCTTAGCACGGGGCCCTTTTCGCATGCAGAAGATACTTGACTTCCCATGAAGTGATTGATTGATGACAGCCGCTGTTATCAATGCTCTCTGCTTTTTGACATACAGAGTAAAGGAACATAGGGGGTATCTTGTTTTGTTGATAGCAGCAGAAAAAAGCGAGAATAAGTAGGCTGAGAATGTTATTTACATATATCATTTGGACTCTACATTTATATATTAGGATGCTCGCCTGTCTATGAAGAACGGATTCGGCGACGTATGAAATGGAATGGATGGTGAAGATGGGGGGAACAAAAATGAAACCATTGCCGTTGCATCAGTATGGTCTTTCCGCTAGCCGGCTTGTATTAGGCTGCATGGGGCTTGGCGGTGGATGGAATGAGCACCCGATTACAAAAGAGGATGTGAAGCAAGCGCACGAAGCGATCGAATCGGCCCTTTCGGTGGGCATCAACATGTTCGATCACGCTGATATTTATGCCTTAGGTAAAGCTGAAAGAGTATTTGGTGAAGTACTCAAAGAGCAGCCCGAGCTAAGAGAAAAAATATTCATTCAATCCAAATGTGGAATTCGTTTTAAAGAAAGTCCAAGTGCTCCGAAACGGTATGATTTCTCAGAGGAACATATTCGCCGTAGTGTGGACGGCATTTTAACAAGGCTTGGAGTGGAGTATCTCGACATTCTTCTGCTTCACCGCCCTGATCCGCTTATGGATCCGGAAGAGGTAGCCCAAGTGTTTACGGAATTAAAAGCGTCTGGAAAAGTCCATTGGTTTGGCGTATCGAACATGAGCGCTGGACAGATCCGCTTGCTGCAATCGTATTGTGATATGCCGTTGATCATTAACCAGCTGGAAATGAGTTTAGCGAAAATCGGCTGGCTGGAAACAGGTGTTCATGTTAATCAAGAAGCTGCGAAAGAAAGTGTATTTCCTGAAGGCACCCTTGAATACTGCCGATTGGAAAATATTCAGATTCAAGCATGGGGATCACTTGCACAAGGTGTATTTTCGGGACGATCATTAGAAGGACAACCTCAGTCGATGAAACAAACGGCAGAACTCGTTCAAGAAATGGCAAAGCAGAAACAAACAACACCGGAAGCGATCGTGCTAGCATGGCTGATGGCTCATCCGGCAGGAATCCAGCCCGTGATTGGTACGGCAAATCCAGTCCGTATTCGGGCATGCGCGGAGGCCATCAATACGACATTGACAAGAGAGGAATGGTATGCTCTCTATGTCAGCTCAAGGGGCCGCGAGCTTCCTTAATTTAGGGGAGTATCAATGAAGCAGTGAAGCGAACAACGGGCAGGAGATCACTTTGTGCTATGCAAGCTCTTTGTTCGTGGGCTGTAATTTAACATATTTACCGAGAAATCTCCCCCTCTAAACGGAGTGGAGACGGGAGGTTCATTAGGTGGATCTTTAACGATCGGTGTCCGAACAACGAACCGCTTCATAGGAAGGAGTCTGAAAGCGTCGTTGTTCGGTTTTTTTATGCGCTCGCGTGAAAAAAGCAAGTGACTGGTTTCTGATTCTTCAAACATGCACCTTTAGACTATAACCAGAATAGTGTATGCGTTTGTCATCGCTTTTGTTTTGGAAAGAGCGAATCCCTTGTGACAGCGACGAAAGACATAGAACCTTTTGGTATTCTTTGTTCATGTTTAGCTACATCTAGCAATAGACCATGGGTGGAAGACAAACCTATTTTTGATATGCCTTTTCATAGTGAAACACATAAGCTGTTTTCCTGTTTGACGAAGCGGAAGGACCAAAAAGAACGATGCCATCCTTGTAACTGGGGATCGAGGTGGCGACTTCGCTCCCTTCTTTTTTTTTCCTATACCCTTGCCCGGAATTTTATGGATGATTGGTGTATTTTTATCGGAGTTTTGCTAGCGCCGTGTTTGTGTAAAACATCGCTCCCCGCATTTTACTTATACGTACTAACACGGGTCTCGTCGTTATTTCATTTAAAAAGATAGAGCAGGCGTGTTGGTTATCTAATAAAAACCAATGAACAGCGCCAGATTTCTCCCTTAGCTGCTTTTAGGCTTGTCTTTTTCGTTTATTGCCTAATGATATAAAGGGGAATGGCGAAAATAAAATGAAAAGCGGGAGGAAGGTTCGATAGATGTAGTTGGAACATATGAAAGCAGGACAAACACCATGAAGGATGCGGTTTTTAAATATTGACAAGAATGTGTCAGACAAAATGATATTTACTTTACATTGAATATGAGGTGTAAGCGCTTTAACATAGAACTATAGTCATACAACTTAAGTAAGGAGGAAAAACGTATGGAACAGCAAGCGAATTTCCGCGTCAAAATACAGCGGTTCGGTAGCTATTTAAGCGGAATGATTATGCCGAATATCGGCGCATTTATTGCATGGGGAATTATTACCGCTTTATTTATTCCATCAGGATGGCTTCCAAATGAATCATTAGCGAAACTCGTAAGTCCAATGATTACGTATTTACTGCCATTATTAATCGGTTATACAGGCGGAAAAATGGTTTATGATGTTCGCGGCGGAGTAGTTGGTGCGACAGCGACCATGGGGGTTATCGTCGGAGCGGATATCCCAATGTTTCTTGGCGCGATGATTATGGGACCGCTTGGCGGCTATTTCATTAAGAAATTTGACGGTCTTGTTCAAGGAAAAGTCAAGCAAGGCTTTGAAATGCTGGTCAACAACTTTTCAGCCGGGATTATCGGCGGAGCCTTAACGCTATTAGCATTTAAAGGAGTAGGACCTGTTGTTTTAGGACTAAATAAAACATTAGCGGCTGGAGTAGAAGTTATTATTAATATGAAGCTGTTGCCGCTTGCTAATATCTTTATTGAGCCTGCGAAGGTACTATTTTTAAACAATGCTATCAATCACGGAATTTTAAGTCCGCTTGGTATCGAACAAGCAGCAAAGGATGGAAAGTCGATTTTATTCTTGCTTGAAACGAATCCGGGCCCAGGGTTTGGCATTTTGTTAGCGTACTGGTTATTCGGAAAAGGGACAGCGAAACAATCGGCGCCTGGTGCCGCTATTATCCATTTTCTTGGCGGAATTCATGAAATTTACTTCCCATATATTTTAATGCGCCCGGTGTTGATTTTAGCAGCCATTGCCGGTGGAGTGAGCGGGGTGCTCACCTTCACGATCTTCCATGCGGGCTTGATCGCGGTTCCTTCACCAGGTAGTATTGTTGCTTTGCTTGCCATGACGCCGCGCGGAAATTATTTCGGTGTGTTAGCTGGTGTATTAGTGGCTACAGCGGTTTCATTCATCGTCGCATCCTTTTTCTTAAAGTCTGCGAAAGCAGAACAGGAAGATTTGCATGAAGCGACTGAAAAAATGCAACAATTAAAAGGAAAGAAAAGTGAAGTGGCGGCTGCATTGCAAACACAGCCGAAACCGGCCACTTTAGGCGACGTGAAAAAAATTGTATTTGCTTGCGACGCAGGAATGGGCTCAAGTGCCATGGGAGCTTCCATTATGAAAAATAAAGTGCAAAAAGCGGGACTCGATATTGAAGTGACGAATACATCGATCAACCAGCTTCCATCAGATGCGGATGTTGTGATTACACATCAAAACTTAACGAGCCGCGCAAAAGAAAAATTGCCGAATGCCTATCATGTTTCTGTTGATAATTTCCTTGGCAGCCCGAAATATGATGAGCTTGTTCAAATGTTAAAAGAAAGTAAATAGTGACTGGGCAAAAAGATAAGCGGAAGGCTTATCTTTTTGCCACGTTTTTTAAAAATGGCAACAAGTGCAAGGACGAAAATAGTTTTTCAATTTGTTGTTGCTTCTTTAAACAAGGTCTACAATTTTTTTGGTGCGTTCTATACTCCAATAGTTGCTGAAGATGGGAGGTGGCTATCGTGTATATATCAGCAAGAGAAAGAAAAATATTGGATATTTTATTATCTAATGACAAGGGAATCACAGTAGGCGAGCTTGCGGAACAGTTGGATGTCAGCAACCGTACCATTCATCGAGATTTAAAGGGGGTTGAACAAATTTTAACTGAAAGCGGGCTGCGCTTGGTGAAAAAGGCGGGAGTAGGCATCCAAATTATAGGGGAAGAGCATGCCAAAAAAGAACTGCAGGCACACCTTTTTGGTTTATCGCATGCTGAATACACACCGGAAGAGCGGCAAACGATGATTTTAATTGCCTTATTAGAAAATGCTGAACCTGTCAAACTTTTATCTCTTGCACATGATTTAAATGTCACCGTTGCCACGATCAGCAATGATTTGGATAAAATCGAAGGAATGCTTGAAAAAGATGGCCTTTCGCTCATCCGTAAACGAGGATATGGCGTGGAAATCGTCGGATCGGAATCAGCGAAACGAAAAATGATCAGCCAATTATTGCTGCATCATTTGGATGAATCCGAATTTTTGACAATTATGAAGGAATCCATGGCAGACGCAGCAAATGATACATTAAGCGCCATTACGGAAAAGCTGCTTGGTCTTGTTGATAAGAAAAAGCTGTTTACCATTGAAAAGCAAATTGAAATGATGAAGGACGCTCTCCCTTTTACGATTGCGGATAGTTCCTATGTAGCGTTAGTGATCCATCTTGCACTAGCGATTGAACGGATTATGCAAGGAGAAGAAATCAATTTTGAAGAACAGTATCTAGAAACGATCCGGACAACAAAAGAATATGAAATGGCAGAAAAAATAGCCAAATCTTTAGAATCGGCCTTTCAGCTTGTGATTCCTGAACAGGAAATTGGCTATATTACGATGCATTTAATGGGTGCGAAATTTCGCGATCGCCGTGGATATATGCTGGAAGAAGGAAGCTTAGAAATCGGCAGAAAAGTGCAAGAGCTTATTCGTTTTGTCGGCCGAGAGATCGGTGTCGATTTGACGGGCGATTATCCGTTATATGAGGATTTGATCATTCATTTAAAACCAGCTTTATACCGCATCCAGCATAATATGGGAATTACGAACCCATTGCTTGAGAGAATTCGTCAAGATTATTTCGAGCTTTTTGAAATTGTTAAAAAAGGAATGCATGCCATTTTTCTCGACATGGACATTCCTGAAGAGGAAATTGGTTATGTGGTTCTTCATTTTGCGTCTGCGTTGCTCAGGGAAAAGAAAGGTCTGAATGCTTTAGTCGTTTGCTCAAGCGGGTTAGGAACCGCGAAAATACTAGCGACGCGCCTGAAAAAAGAAATACCCGATATTTCAGCGATTGAACAACGATCATTTTTTGAGCTAAATCGTATTGATATGAGCAAATACGATTTGATTGTGTCGACCATTCCGATTTCGGGAGTGAGTGAACCGTATTTTCTTGTCAGTCCTATGCTTCAGGAGGAAGAAGCTGCTGCCATTCGGCAATTTTTAAAAAACAAGAAAGCGGTCAGCCGCCAAAAACAGGTGGACGTTTCCAGAAACACGATTCAAAAAATGAACGCCATTCAAACGATGAGCGAAACGATTGTCCAGCTTCTTCATGGATTTACGTTACAGTTTGTACAAGCGCGCTCGGTTCACGAAGTGTTAGAGAGAGCGTGTGGCCGCCTGCAAGAGAAAGGAATCATCCAAGAGGCGGAGCAAGTCCTAACAGAATTAATGCGAAGAGAACAAATTGGTGGATTAGGCATTCCTGGGACGCCGTTAGCGCTTTATCACACACGCAGTCTGGCTATCTCTGTCCCTTCGTTTACAATGTATGAGCTTGCCCATCCACAAACCGTGATGGGAATGCATCATCAACCAATGGATGTAGAGCGGCTTTTGCTGCTTTTAGCGCCGAGCGATGCTCCAGAAGAAACATTATCGGTATTGAGTCAAATCAGCTCTCTCATTATTAAAGATGAAGAAAGTGTGCGTTTGTTTTCAAAAGGAACGGCCGAGCAGCTTCATTCTTTTTTAGGAAAGCATTTAGAAATCTTTTTTTATCAGCATCTTCAAAATCGCAAGGAGTGAATGACATTGACTATTTTGAAAAAAGAAAACATTGTTCTTAATGCAGAAGTAGCAAATAAAACAGAAGCGATCCGTTTAGCCGGAACGATTTTAGTAGAGCAAGGCTATGTGGACGAGGTATATATTGAGAAAATGTTTGAAAGAGAAGCGCTGACATCGACATATATGGGGAATTTTGTGGCGATTCCGCACGGAACAGAAGAAGCGAAGCCATTAGTGAAGCAACCTGGTCTTTCGATTGTTCAAGTTCCAAATGGTGTTGATTTTGGAGAAGGAAACATTGTCAAGCTATTAATTGGCATTGCCGGCAAAGAAAATGAGCATTTAGAGATTTTATCGAAAATCGCCATTGTTTGCTCAGAGGAAGAAAATGTGGAAAAGATGATTCATGCGACAGAGAAGGAAGAGATTCTTCAGCTTTTAAACGGGGTGAATTAACGTGTTAGCCGTTCATTTTGGTGCTGGAAATATCGGCAGAGGTTTTATTGGCCAACTACTTTCGCAATCGGGCTATGAAGTCGTATTTGTGGATGTTAACGAGGAAATTGTTCAAAAGCTGCAAGAAAAGCGGCACTATCGGGTCATTATTGCCGGCGAACAAATTGAAGAGCAACACGTTTACCATGTGACAGCACTGCACAGTGTAAAGGATCACGAAGCTGTGCTTCAGCACATCGCGAAAGCAGATTTCGTTACGACAGCTGTCGGGCCGAATGTATTGCCGCTGATTGCTCCTGTGATCGCTGAAGGGATTCGCAAGCGCTTAGAGGTGAATCGAACTCCTGTTTATATCATTGCTTGTGAAAATATGATTGGCGGCAGCAGCTTTTTAAAAGAGCATGTATGGAAAAAATTATCCGAAGAAGAGCAAACAATGGCCAGCCAATATTGCAGTTTCCCGAACTGTGCCGTTGACCGCATCGTTCCAAATCAAAAAAATGAGGACTTGCTTTCTGTTACGGTGGAGCCATTTTTTGAGTGGGTCATTGAAACGAAGCAAATGATCGGAACCATTCCGCCAATTGAAGGAGTACGCATCGTCGATGAATTGCCTCCTTATATTGAAAGAAAATTGTTTACCGTGAATACAGGGCATGCCCTTGTCGCTTATTTAGGCTATTACAAAAAGTTTTTCACGATTCATGAGGCAATGAAGGACGAAGAGATTTATGCTGACGTGGTGAAGGCGCTCAATGAATCTGGACGAGTACTCATTCAAAAGTATGGATGGAATGCTGATGAACATCAAATATATATCAAAAAAATTGTTCAAAGATTCACAAAATCTGCGATTACGGATGAGGTGACGAGAGTAGGGCGCTCGCCGATTCGCAAGCTTGGTCCGAACGATCGTCTCATCAGCCCTGCCAAACAATATTATGACTTGTTTCATGAGATCCCATCAGGGCTCGTCAAAGGAATCGCCGCTCTCTTGCAATTTGATTATCAAGAAGATACCGAAGCGATGGAGTTGCAAGAGACGATTCGACAAATGGGCATCGAAGGGGCGTTGTCCCGCTACGCAGGATTAGAGCTTGGGCATCCGTTGATAGCGGCTGTTAAGACAGAAGCGGCTACATTAGCGAAGCAATAAATGGACACATTCCCCGATCAGCGATGAGACCGTTGTTTCATAAGTTCTATTGAAAAGCGTGAAAATATAACAAAGAGTTCTCTTGATGGAGAAAAAAGGAAACTACATCATAAAATCACGGACCATTTCGCATGTTGCGGAATGGTCTATTTTTCGTTTGTATACCGCAAATAAATGGCTGGAGTCGTTATAAGCAGGGAGCACCCCGCTTGGTCTGTGCGGTGAAACTTAACGGTAAATGCGTTTGGTGTTGGAAACGATCGTGGTTTTTACAGTCTCGACATCTTGCTTGTATAACACGGCTACTGTTTGCAGCGAATGCTTTAACAATAAAGGAGATGTTTCCATACCGCTGAACGGGCCGGCAAATGGCCAAGGTCCATCCGTTTCTAAAAGCAGCTGTTCGATCGGTACAAAGGATAACAGTTTTCGGTCGCGTTCACGATAGCAAACTTCTGGAGTGACGGAAATATAGTAGCCGCATCGGACGATTTGCTTGATAATAGAAGCCTCTGCTTTTAGCCAATGAAAATGAGCGTATTTTACGGCATATTTTTGCAAAATAGAAAGAGCGGTTTGGGCTCCTTCATACACCGCATGAAGAGCCAATGGCAAAGAAAGGGAGGAAGCGATTTGCACGATTTGCTCGAAACGCTCGCAATGGTTTTGATAACGTGTGGTCGCGTCTGCCGAGTAATGAGGGAGCCCGACTTCCCCGATCGCTCCCAGCTGTGGGCGTTCTTTTTGTACTAGATGAACCCATTCTTCCCAGTCCTGTGGATGAGGAAGTGGCTGTTCTGGATGAAAGCCAATCGCGGCGTATACGAACGATGGAAATCGCTGCTTCAGCTCCAATGTCCGGTAGCTCGACGGCAAATCTGTCGAGACTGCAACAACTCCTGAGATGCCAGCTTCTTGCCATGTTTTTATTCGCTCGTCAATTTGATCGTATTGATCAAGATGGATATGAGCATCAATCATCGGGACACTTACTCCTCTGTAAAAGTTTGGCGAAGGAGATGTTTCTACTCCACCCGTCACGTATTTATTGTATCAAGCATCAGAAAGGGTCGCCAAGCAGCTGGTTCACTATATGTTGTAACGATATTGGCTCTTTGCGAGAAAAATCAGGGGCACGCTTATGAACAGATCAAGCAATGCTGCATCATTGGTATGTCTGCACAAATAATCCGTCTCCTTCTAGCCACTCAGCGATCAGTACATGTTTGTAATCTGTTATTTCCCGGGAACGAAGCTCCTCTAATAGCCATTCTTCGCTTTTTTCTAGTTCGCGTAGCTCGTCCATTAGTAGCTGTCCGTCTCGGATAATTGTAGTTGGAATGTGGACAGACTGTGGCGGGAAGTGAAAATCCTCTTTTTTCGGCTTTTGGTAAGACGATTTTTTTAATATACTGAGCGATCCATCAGCTTCTAAGTAACAAAAAGCAACTTCCCTGATCGAAAATGTTTCATTTTGGCGCAGCAGGCTTTGTAATTGATTAAGGGTTAAGCGCGCTTTTTTCAACGCCTCATAGTCGATGATTCCATTGCGAATTAGTGCGGTTGGCTTTCCCTCAGCGATGAGGCGAAACGCCAGCCATTTTTGGTTGATATATTCTACGAACAGGAGGAGGGCTCCCCATAAGGTGATTGAATAAATAATGTACCAAATATGCACATGGTCAGCATAGAGCGCATTTCCAAGCAATTCTCCTAATACAATGACAGAAATAAAGGTAAACGGTGTAATTTGATGAATCAGCTTCTTTCCAGCCACTTTTACGACAAGAAATAACAAGATAAATCCGACGATCAATTCCAATGTCAATTCTGTAATCTTCATGATGTCCGCGCCTCCTCGCCTTGTCCATTCTTGCTATTTTCATTATGGGCGAGGTGAGTGCAAATTATGTTGCTTATCTTATTACTCAATGGAAAAGAAGCCGCTTTATTTTTTCAACAGACTCTGATTTCTATATCGTAGCGCACTGTTTTACTTAAAAACAGAATGGCATCCTAAACTCCAACAGAAAAGCGAGGAATCTTGTACTGTGTATGGGCTTTTATTGGATCATCCAAACGCCTAGTAGTAGCATGGTGTTGTTGAATAACAAAAACAAATAATTGTCAATCTATTCTAAAAAGTGATACAATACTTAAAATATAAAGGGTGTATATGGAGGGATTGAAGTTGAAGCAATTAAGAAGCAATATGATTAAAAAGGGATTTGACCGTGCCCCACATCGAAGTTTGTTAAGAGCAGCCGGAGTAAAAGAAGAGGATTTTGACAAACCATTTATTGCTGTCGTGAACTCCTATATTGATATTATTCCAGGACATGTTCATTTACAGGAGTTTGGGAAAATTGTAAAAGAAGCGATTCGTGAAGCAGGCGGAGTGCCGTTTGAAATGAATACGATCGGTGTTGATGACGGCATTGCCATGGGACATATCGGCATGCGTTACTCACTGCCAAGCCGTGAAATCATTGCTGATTCCGTTGAAACGGTGGTATCGGCGCATTGGTTTGACGGGATGGTGTGCATTCCGAACTGCGACAAAATTACTCCTGGAATGATGATGGCAGCGATGCGCTTAAATATTCCGACCATCTTTGTGAGCGGTGGACCAATGAAGGCGGGGGTGACGAGTGACGGCCGGAAAATTTCGCTTTCTTCAGTATTTGAGGGTGTTGGAGCGTATCAAGCAGGAAAAATAGATGAACAAGGCTTGCAAGAGCTAGAGCAATATGGCTGTCCGACCTGTGGATCGTGCTCAGGAATGTTTACAGCCAATTCCATGAATTGTTTGGCTGAAGCGCTCGGTTTGGCGCTTCCAGGAAACGGAACGATTCTAGCTGTTGACCCGGCTCGCAAAGAGTTCGTAAAACGCTCGGCTCAACAACTTATGTATTTAATTGAGCATGACATTAAGCCGCGCGATATTGTGACGGAAAAAGCGATTGACAATGCATTTGCGCTCGATATGGCGCTTGGCGGTTCGACCAATACCGTATTACACACACTCGCGATTGCGAACGAGGCAGGGATCGATTATCCGTTGGAGCGCATCAACGAAGTGGCTGCTCGTGTGCCGCATTTAGCGAAATTAGCGCCAGCATCTGATATACATATCGAGGATTTGCATGAAGCAGGCGGAGTGTCAGCAGTGCTTCACGAGCTAGCGAAAAAAGAAGGAACGCTTCATCTTGATGCGCTGACCGTATCGGGAAGAACATTAGGAGAAAATATTTCCGGTTGTGAAGTCACAAACCATGAGGTCATTCGCCCGATTCATCAGCCGCATTCAGAAACGGGTGGACTGGCTGTTTTATTTGGCAATCTTGCTCCAGATGGCGCGATTATCAAAACAGGAGGCATTCAGGGAGGAATCACGCGTCATGAAGGCCCGGCCATCGTTTTTAACTCCCAAGAGGAAGCACTTGAAGGGATTGCCGGAGGACGAGTGAAGCCAGGCCATGTTGTCATTATTCGCTATGAAGGACCGAAGGGAGGTCCTGGAATGCCGGAAATGCTTGCGCCGACATCACAAATTGTTGGGATGGGGCTTGGACCGAAAGTGGCGCTTGTGACGGACGGGCGTTTTTCCGGAGCTTCTCGCGGGTTATCCATTGGACATGTATCGCCGGAAGCAGCAGAAGGGGGACCGCTTGCTTTTGTAGAAGATGGTGATTATATTGTGATCGACATTGTTGCGCGAACGATTGATGTTCAGCTTTCTGAAGAAGAGTGGGAGAAGCGAAAAGCGAACTGGAAAGGATTTGAGCCAAAGGTGAAAACGGGATACCTCGCCCGCTATTCAAAGCTGGTCACCTCAGCAAGTACAGGTGGAATTATGAAAATCTAGCAAACGGAATAATAGATTACTAAAGAAAAGGTGGGAATTCTCAGAAGGGGAATCCCACCTTCTGTTTTGCTTAAAGATGACAACAAAAATATAGGGAGAATCATCAATTGTCCGACTTTTGGCACTGCTACGTAAGGATAAAAGTCATATATTATAAGAATAAAGGAATATGTATCCATCAAGGAGGAGAAGCAGGTGTGGAAAGTATTATTTCAAAAGGAAATACATTGGATGAAGCGATCCGTCTAGGGCTTGAACAGCTGCAAGCCACACGCGAACAGGTTTCTATCGAAATCATTCAGCACGAGAAAAAGCGTTTATTTGGATTATCAACAAAACAAGCGATCGTAAAAATAACAAAAATTTCTGTTGATGAATTAAACGATCCAGACGCTAAAGTATGGATGGAAGATGGCCGGTTGTTTTATCAGTGCTCCTCTTCAGAAGGGCCAAGCATTACGATTGGGGAAGGAGTAAAGCTGTTTCGCAACGGGGAAGAGGTAGACCGTGTGGTTAGCATTAAACAAGGAGATGTATTGGAAGTTCATGCAGAGGAAGAAAAAATGATAGAGGGGACATGGGATATTACAGTGGATTCCCAAAAAATGCAGGCCACTTTACTCATCGAGCCGACACTACACAAACGCTACGTGCTTTTAGATTTTCCTCCAGCTAAGCATGCGCAACTAAATGCCCAAATACTTACCGAAGTAAAGCCGGTTGTTACGTATGAAGAAATCAAGCAACGGTTAGAGCAGTTGCATATTGTGCATGGAATTCTTGAAGAAAACATCAACGAAGCGCTCCAAGCAACGGAGAAAATCCATGTGGCGCTTGCTCAAGGAACGCCGTCTCAGGAAGGAAAGGACGGCTGGGTTGAAGTAAAAGCGGGCTCGAACCAGCCGAAAAAACCGAAGATGCGCCAGGATGGTACAGTAGATTATCGTGAAATCGAAGGAGTTCCGAGCGTTCAAGCGGGTGACGTGATTGCAGTCATTCACCCAGCACAGCCAGGCATTCCGGGAAAAAGAGTAACCGGTGAAGTGATTCCTGTACGCGATACCTTTCCCGTTCATGTTCAACTTGGAAAGGGGGTCGCCATGTCAGAAGATGGAGTGAATATAATGGCTGTGGAGTCTGGAAGGCCTCAAGTAGTGCAAAAGGGGCGTACGGCTATTGTATCCATGATTCCAAAACTTGTCCATCAAGGGGATGTCGATCTCTCAACAGGTAATGTTCGCTTTAAGGGAGATATCGAAATTATTGGAAATGTTCAAGATGGTATGGAGGTTGAGGCGGAAGGAAGCGTTGTGATTTTTCAAAATGCCAACCGTGCAAAAATTCAGGCTCAGCAATCCATTTTTATCTATCAAAATCTTATAAGCGGAACCGTCATTTCAGGAGAGCAAAAAATGGCGGTTACAGAATTAATGGAGTCACTGAATACGATCCGCCAACAGCTTGAAAGAATGATTGTCACCGTTCAGCAGATCACCGTAATCTCCAATGTGGAAGGTAAAAACATGAATTGGGTGATAGGAAAATTAATCGAAACAAAATTTCAGTCTCTGCAAGCGGCTGTGAAAAAGTACCGAGAGGTTTGTCAAACGAAAAGAGAGCAATTAAGCGAAGCTTGGATTCAGCTAGGAGAGCGTTTACATACATGTATTTTAGTACAAAAAGCATACGAAAGCTTTGCTAAGTTGCTTCGCGACCTAGAAGAGATGATTAGTCAAAATGAACCGCTTTCTGCCGATTCGATTGAATTATCATATGCGTTGAATAGTGTCATTCATGGAAGCGGCGATGTGGTGATAACGGGAAAAGGATGTTATAACTGCAATATTTATGCAGGAGGAAAACTGGTCATTCATGGGGTGTTGAGAGGCGGCGAAATTTATGCACAAAAGGGGATTTATGTGAGAGAGGTCGGTTCTTCATCTGGAATTAAGACCGTCCTATCAGTTCCTAAAGGAGAAACGATTCAAATGGATCATGTGTGGGAAGGAACCGTCATTCGAATCGGCAAAAAAACTTATACATTTATGGAAGAGAAAAAAGCGGTTTGTGCAAGATGGAATGAAGAGGCGGGCGAGATTCAATTCGAAGCGTAGCTTGCTTTTTTCGCATAAGCTGAATCAACTGTTTTTTGCTCTCCATCATGGGACGCACAGAAATCCTCTTTCAAAATGTTTAGCTGTATCCCCAATTTTGTTAAGCAGCTGAAGAGGTTGTCTATTGGTGAAAGCGCTCTATATTTGATGGTCTCGACGGTCGGAGGCCCGTTCGTGACTTGTCTCGGTCACGCCCCATTGCGGCCGGAAACCGAACAACCAGCCGTTTCTTTTTTGGTTTATGGAAAACCAGTGCGGGAAGGCGAAACTCATTCTTCATCAAGAGTCAATTCCTCTCATTTTCTTGGATTTTGTATTATAATTGGGAAAGAGTTTTAAAGCGGTGAAGCTAAAAAGAAATGGAGGAATGACTCGATGTTCATTGCTTTAGATATGGATGGAACACTGCTTCATTCAGAGGGGTACATTAGTCCGAGAAATAAAGATGCGATCAAAAAAGCCCAAGATGCCGGACATATTGTGGCCATTGCCACAGGACGAGCGTATAAAGATGCGTACCTTCCGCTGGAGCGGGCTGGTCTTCGTTGTCCGATCATTGGCTTAAATGGTGCGATGATTACATTGGAAAGCGGTGCGGTGATGAGCGAGGTTCCGTTGCATCGGCAAGCATTCATCCCCACATTAGAATGGGTGCGAACACAGCCGGATTTATATTGCGAACTTTATACCAACACAGCTGTCTACGTTGGCTTACATAATCGCGAACATCTAGAAGCCCTTGCTTATAAAGTAAGGGAAGAGCATCCTGATTTGCAGCGCATTGTTCAAAAGCAGTTTCAACAGGCGCGTGTGACATATGTAGAAGATATTAGCCAAGTATGGCATGATGATTCATTAATAGTCTATAAGAT
Organism: Anoxybacillus sp. B2M1; assembly: GCF_001634265.1. Lineage (NCBI taxonomy): Bacteria > Bacillati > Bacillota > Bacilli > Caryophanales > Anoxybacillaceae > Anoxybacillus > Anoxybacillus sp. B2M1. The sequence goes on from NZ_CP015435.1 coordinate 395,450, forward strand.
TCTTATTTTTTCCTTAAATCTCCATTTGTTAAAAGAGGCTTCTTTCCAATTTGCGAAGCTGCCGGATGTGGCGGTTACTTCTTCGCATCCTAATAATATTGAAATCAATCATCAACAGGCGACAAAAGGAGAAGCGATCAAGAAGCTCGCTTCTTATTATGGAATGGAGTTGTCTGATACGGTGGTCGTCGGTGATAGCCTTAATGATCTGCCGATGTTTGCGGTTGCGGGATACCGTGTCGCGATGGGGAATGCTGCTGAGGCAGTGAAGCAGCAAAGCGATTCGATCACAGCTACGAACGATGAAGATGGTGTCGCTTTGATCTTAGAGGAACTTGTACAAAAGGGAAACGTACCGCGCCAACGGCTTGTTTGATGAGAAGAAAAGGAAAAAGGCAGTTAACGATGGTGAAGCCGTGTATGAAGGAATAATGGCAAAATCATGATAAAGAAAGTAGGAAGGATTCCTCCGGTAGATGAAGTGATGGATGGGCTCATTAGTAAATGATACATAGAGAGGAATAAGCAAAGCATGACAAATACTCATTCACATTTATTATTAGTCGACGGTATGGCTCTATTGTTTCGCTCTTTTTATGCGACTGCTCCGAGTGGACAGTGGATGCGAAACAGCCGCGGTGTGCCGACAAATGCGGTTCATGGGCTGATCAGGCACTTATCAGCAGCACTGCAAACCATTCGGCCAACGCATGTCGTGTGCTGCTGGGATATGGGGAGCACCACCTTTCGCACTGAATGGTTTCCCGACTATAAAGCGAATCGTGGCGATCCGCCGCCGGAGCTTGTGCCGCAATTTGATTTGGCGAAAGAAGCCGTCGCTGCGCTCGAAATTCCCAACATCGGAGTATTAGGAGCCGAAGCGGATGATTGTATTGGCACGATTGTCAAGCAATACGGGAGTTTGCTGAACATTTCGATTTTGACTGGAGATCGTGACTTATTGCAGCTTCTTTCTCCGAATGTGTCCGTTTATTTGCTGGCTAAAGGCATCGGTCATTATGAAGTATATACGGATGACCGGTTTTATGAAGAGAAGGGCCTTTTACCGCAGCAGCTTGTGGATGTCAAAGCGCTTATGGGAGATTCAAGCGACAATTATCCGGGAGTGCGCGGCATCGGAGAAAAAACGGCGTTTAGATTAATCCAACAATATGGTTCTATTGAAGGATTAGTCGAAAATCTTGAGCAGTTGACGAAAGCTCAGCAGAAAAAGATTAGCGAGAATTTAGAAATGCTTTATTTATCGCGCAAGCTGGCCACCATCTATTGCGAGATTCCGCTGTCTTTGCGTCTTGAAGAAGCGAAATGGACAGGGGATTTTGTTGGCTTGGAGAAAGTAAAGCAAATGTTAGCATAAGTAGCAGGTTTAATGATGAAGCGACCATTTTCTTTTCTGCGTTAGAGATGTTAATACGTAGCGAAGGCCTAATCATCTGGCGATATGAAGATAGATTAGTGTTTTTGTATGTCGGAACGTTGGCAATGGGTAGATCGAGAACTTAATTTTGACGGTTGAGTGATCGAACCATCCCACGTACAGATCATCCATTTGTCTGTAAGCGGGATGGTTGTCGGCGCTCGCTCTCTCTTTTGATCGGGAGTGGCTGACGGATCAAATTCGCGATACCATGAAAAGCTGTTTCACAAAAATAAAAAAGCGGCCTATAAACCGCTTTTTTGATCATTAAATATGGAGCATATCGGATTCGAACCGATGACCTCTTCGCTGCCAGCGAAGCGTTCTCCCCCTGAACTAATGCCCCGTTATTAAAGCTACGGACAATATTTATAATATCATAAAAGATAGAAATGTCAATGATCGATTCATGAGCAAACAACAAATCATAAGCAACTTCGCCCATATTAAGTGATGTCCTCATTCTGGCATCAGAAAAAAATAAAAAATGACAGAGATAGCCGTTTTTACTAGAACCTTTTTTCATGCACGCCATAACGTGTTATTACATTGTAAAAAGAGGTGCTGGCGTTGTTTAAAAGAAAAAGGCGATCGCTGTCAACGAAGCTGCTTTCCGTTGTTTGCTCTATGATTTTTCTAATGGGAATCGCAAGTGCCTGGTTGGCTGACAAAATTATTGTAGAGAGCAATTTAGCCAACATGGAAAAAGAGCTAAACGGATTTGGCACCATTTTGGCGAAAAATGTAGATGAGAAGGTAGTCCAATCTGTTATTCATCAACCGAGCGAAAAAAACCATGATGCTTTACAAGTCAGCGAATTAATGGACGAAACCATTCGTAGTACCCATTCCTATGTTGCTAATCTGTATTTCGTTACTTATGAAAATGGCCGTATTGACCTGCCGGTATTTAGCAGCAGCTTACGTTCCGATCGCTTTACATTTGGCTCTGAATATCCAACGGATGAAACGACCTTTCGTACCGCAGTTGTCAAAGCCTATACAACCAAAACGGCACAAACGACCGACATATATACCAATCAATTTGGAAAGTGGAAAAGCGGGGTTACGCCCATATTAGATGATAGAGGAAATGTTTTAGCGTTGTATGGAGTAGATTTCGATGTATCCAAGATTGAAAAAAAGGCATGGCAAGAGACGTTGAATTTCGTCTATTTAATCATTGGTTTTCTATTCACAGCTATTGTTTTAACCTATTTTGTTGTTCGAAGAATCGTTCAGCCGGTGCTAAAGGTTTCCGATTTATCCTCAAGCGTTGCCAATGGAAATTTAAATATCGAAGAGCTAGCGGTGCGTTCAAAGGATGAGGTAAGCATGCTGGCGGCTCATTTTAACTTTATGGTCCATAATTTGCGGCATATTATGAAAAAGGTTAATCTTCATTCACTGCAGGTATCGAGCGCTGCTGAGCAGCTGACAGCAAGTGCTGAGCAATCGACGATCGCTTCTGAACAAATTGCTCGTATTACACAAGAAATGTCTGCTGGAACAGAAGAACAGTTAAAAAATATAAGGAAAACAGCTCATTCAGCTGATACGCTGTCAGCTACACTTCAGCAAGTAGCACAAAATAGTGAAGAGATGCTGCGAAGTGCACAAAATGCAATGGAGGCGGCTGTTCAAGGAGTTGACTCTATTCGTGTTGTAATGCAGCAAATGAATGAAATCAGTCTTTCTGTAGACTACACTTCAAACATTATGCAACTGCTTGGCGAAAAATCGAAGCAAATCGGTCGGATTGTCGCCTTTATTACTGATATTGCTGAGCAAACGAATCTGTTAGCTTTAAATGCTGCTGTTGAAGCCGCCAGAGCAGGAGAACATGGGAAAGGCTTTTCTGTTGTCGCTGCTGAAGTAAGAAAGCTAGCGGAGGAATCCAAAAAATCCGCTTTCCAGATTACAAACTTGATTGATTCGATTCAAACAGAAACAATAGAGGCGGTTCGTTCCGCAGCTATGTGTACAGATAAAGTGAGATTAGGTCTGGATTCAACAGAAAAGTTAAAGAATGTTTTTGTTCATATAGAAGAAACGGCGCAGCTTGCTGTGAATAAAGTGAATCTTGTATCTGCAGCGGTGCGTTCCATGTCTGAAGTCGGTGAAGAAATGGCAGAAAGCATGGAGCACATGAAGGATATTTCTGAAAAAACGGTTTTATCAAGCAGCGAGATTGCCGGAGCAACCGAACAACAACTCGCCGCAATGGAGGAAATTTCATCCGCAGCCCAGTCTTTATCATTGCTGGCCAACGAATTATTAGAAAGTATTGCGATTTTTCAAATGGAGAAAAAATAGCCCCTTTACCCATATCGAATAGATTGCGTAATGGAAAAATTTTATTGTTAATGAACGAAAATCCCGCGCTTTGTTGAATGTTCTAACCATCTCTGATGGATGATTCAATTTTTCATCAAGCAGCTGCCCATTTGCTAAAGCAAACTATATTCGTGAGTGATGAATGGTCATGAAGGTTTGGAGATATCGGCGGCGGTGCATTTTTCTTTACTTTCAATAGAATTTAAACGTAAAGGCGCCGATATTGCTTAGCGTTGAATTTGCCAAAATATTTTCTAAACAACAAGGAGGGGCGCATTATTTTGTTGACATCCGGACAATCTTGAGGACCCATGTCCAGAGAGATAGCTTATGCTGCGACAAAAGAGGCGCTTGATGCCTTTGTGAAAACATTTGTTGTTGAAGTAACGGAAAAAAGGGATTACGCAGGGTCCGACTGATTTTGGAGGAATGAACGAGGAGTGGAAACAGCATCTTCTGCTTAACTTTCCGTTCGGACGGCTTGGTACACTCCATGATGCCGTGCGCCTTATTCGTTTTTTTGGCGAGTGATGAAGCCGCGTGGATCACTGGACAAGTGATTCATTCCGAAGGTGGATTTATTCGCGGATAGTTGCTGCTGCTCCGTTCTTTATTCGTTTCAAAAAATGAAAAAAGGAGAGGGCTCCAAAAGTGAGCGTTCCCGACTTTTGGGACAGCCCCTGATTAATTGAAGCGATCATTCGCGTACTTGTCCTGCGCCATAGACGAGCGTTTTCGTCGTTGTGATGGCGCGTAGACCCATTGGACCCCGGGCATGCAGCTTTTGGGTGCTAATGCCGATTTCTGCTCCGTACCCAAACTGTTCGCCATCCGTGAATCGCGTCGAGGCATTATGATAGAGCACTGCCGCATCAACAGATTCAAAAAAGCGTTGAACGTGTGCGTCACATTCGGAAATAATTGCTTCGGAATGTTTTGTTCCATATTGGCTAATATGACGGATCGCATCTTCTACGTCTTCAACAAGCTTGACGGCTAAAATCGGTGCTAAAAATTCTGTTCGCCAATCTGCCTCTGTTGCTGGCTGAATAAAAAGATATGCAGAAGCGAGGACAGCATCGCCGCGCAATTCAACGGCTTGATGGTGCAATGTTTCGATGAGTTCGCCGACGTACGGCCAATCTTTATGGATCAAGACGGTTTCGGCAGCATTGCATACGGATGGACGCTGCAGCTTTGCGTTGAGTACAATATCCATTGTCATTTGTTTTTTGGCTGATTGATCGATAAAAATATGACAATTGCCGACACCTGTTTCTAAGACAGGAACGGTAGCATTTTCGACAACCGATTGAATCAATCCGGCTCCGCCGCGCGGGATGAGAACATCTAAATATTCTTTTAAGCGAAACATGCTCCGAGCGGTTTCGCGGCTCGTATCTTCTAGCAGTTGAACCGCTTCTGGGGGAATAGGAGAATGTTTTAGTGCCTCTTGCATGATGGAAACGAGGGCCTGATTGGAATAGATGGCCGATGAACTTCCCCGCAACAGCACGGCGTTTCCTGTTTTTAAGCAGAGTGTTGCGGCATCGACGGTGACGTTCGGCCGCGCTTCGTATACCATGCCAATCACGCCAAGCGGAACCCGGATATGTTTGATTTGCAGTCCATTGGGCCGTGTTTGCTCCTCAATCGTTTCACCAACTGGATCAGGCAAAGCGATCACTTGTTGGATACCAGTGACCATTTGTTTGATTCGTTCCTCTGTTAACTGTAAACGGTCAAGCAAAGCGGGCGACATTCCGTTTGCTTGGCCAATGGACATATCTTTTTTATTTTCTGCAAGAATCCATTGTTTTTTTGCTACTAATGCTTCAGCGATGATGGCGAGCGCTTCATTTTTTTCCGATGTCGATAACACGGCTAATGACTTAGCCGCTTGCTTTAACTGTATAGCTTTTAGCAACAATTCATTCATGACGGTGGCCTCCTTTGTCATAAGCATGTCGTTTCTTAATTTAACGCAATGAAACAGACGGGTTTTTTAAACATACCCAGTGATTGCGATGAATGACCTCTGGACGCTGGTGGATAGAATAGCGTCTGGCGGCCTCGCTAGCCCAGCCCTTGACTTTTACTAAGTCCTCAGCTGAGTAGTATACCTGTCCTCTTCCGATCACTTCGCCCTTTTGATTCATCACTTCCACGACATCGAGAGCTTTGAATGCTCCCCATACATTGGTTACACCAACCGGCAATAAACTTTTCCCTTTATGTAAAAGGGCGATTTCTGCTCCTTCGTCAATTTCGATCCTCCCCGCTGGTTGGGAGTGATAGGCAATCCACTGTTTGCGCATTTGCATATGCCCTTGCCGAGTGCCAATATATGTCCCGTCTCCTTTTCCTTCTAAAACATCACACAATTTTCTTTTTCCGCTTCCTGTTCCGACAAAAACGCTGACGCCAAACGAAAGAGCTTTTTGTGCCGCTAGCAGCTTTGATTTCATTCCTCCTGTTCCTAGAGAGGTGCCGATACCGCCAGCCTGCTCGATTAAATCATCTGTTATTTCCGGTAAAAAATGATACTTTTTTGCGGTTCGGTCTGTTTTTGGATTTCCATCGTATAGTCCATTAATATCTGTTAAAATAATTAACGCATCGGCATGTAAAAAACCGCTGACAAGAGCGGACAACAAATCGTTGTCGCCAAATGTTAATTCTTCGACAGAAACCGAATCGTTTTCATTAATAATCGGCAGAACTCCACGATCAAGCAATTCAGAGATGGCAGAAAATAAATTGTGGAATCGTTCCCGACTGTAAAAATCCTCGCGTGTTAAGAGCAGCTGCCCAATGACAATACCAAACGAGCGAAAAGCAGAAATATAGCTTTGCATAAGCAGTCCTTGGCCGACCGCCGCCGCCGCTTGCTTGCCTGCTACTGTTTGTGGCCGAAAGCGGTAGCCGAGCTGAGAAAATCCCGCTGCAACAGCGCCAGAGGAAATTAAAATCACATCATGGCCGAGCTGTTTCAAGTAAGCGATGGCTTCCACGTGATCGAGCAGCTTTTGTTCAGAAAGCTTTCCGTTTGAATCGGTAAGGGAGCTGCTGCCGATTTTTACGATCACTCGTTGTTTTCTCATTTTTTCCCTCCTTACTTTAATTTCACATAAAAAAACGCTTTTCCCCTCCTTATGAAAAGGACGGAAAAAGCGTTCCGCGGTACCACCTTTTTTGGCGCAAGTAAGCGCCCACTTTCGTCCCAGTAACGCGGGAATAACGGCTTATGTTTGCATAAGCGGCCATATTAGGGCAGGTTCAATCAACTTTCCGTGAGGAACCTTCCAGCCTACGAGCTCCACTCTCTTGCACGTTCCATTGATTTACTAGTCCCGTACCGTTATCAGTATCGTTGTTTTTCAGAATTATCTTACGGAACGGCGGATTTGTCAAGATACTATCTGCCGTTTGTGGGGAAAATTTTCATATTTTGTTAGAATAAATCCTTAGTATAGCAGCAAGAAAAGGAAATAGACGAAACGAATCATGCCTGTGAAAAAATAACGGTGGAAGGAGTTTCGTAATTTGCTTTTTCGTCATACATTGTGTGACAAAGGTTCGCCAACTCGACTCTATAAATGACATCCTCAGCCAATGTCAACCTAGTATAAGATAGATAACAAGTTTTTAGAAAGCGCTTACAAAAGATTTTGGCATATCGTATACTAAAGATGAAGGGTTATTACCATATAGGGGGGATTGGTCATGAAATATACAGAGAAGCGATTTGAAACAGCAGCGATTCATCACGGCTATTGTACGAAGGAGCATCTTGGAAGTCTATCTGTTCCGATTTTTCAAACCTCTACCTTTACTTTCGATACGGCGGAGCAAGGAGAAGCACGCTTTGCTGGGCAAGAGGAAGGATTCATTTATTCGCGGCTGGCTAATCCGACAGTCCGGGCACTTGAAGAGAAAATGGCTTATTTAGAAGAGGGAGAGGCTGCCTTGGCGTTTAGCTCAGGCATGGCGGCAGTGTCCGCTGTGCTTGTTGCTTTGACAAAAGCGAATGATCACATCATATGTTCGCAAGGAGTATATGGCTGTACATTCGGTTTGCTGCAGCTAATGAAGCAGAAATACGAAATTGATCATGATTTTTGCCCGATGGAAACAGAAGAGCAAATTCGTCAGCTCATTCGTCCTGAAACCGTGTGTATTTACGTAGAAACGCCGATTAATCCAACAATGAAGCTCATTGATTTGGAAATGGTGGTAAAAGTCGCGAAAGAGCACGGAATAACGGTTGTTGTAGATAACACATTTTGTTCCCCGTATTTGCAGCGGCCGCTTTTGTTCGGTTGTGACGTTGTCATCCACAGCGCAACGAAATACATTGGCGGCCACGGTGATGTCATTGCTGGTATCGCGGTAGGAACGAAAGAATTGATGGCGGAAATCGCTAAAACGACGCAAAAAGATATTGGCGGGGTTCTTTCACCGTTTGATGCCTGGCTTTTGTTGCGTGGAGTGAAAACGCTGGCAGTGCGCATGGATCGCCACTGCGACAATGCTGAAAAAATTGTGGAACGCCTTAAACAGCACCCAGCTGTTGCGAATGTATATTACCCAAACGACCCGGACCATTGTAGCTATTCGATTTATAAAAAACAAATGAAGCGCGGCGGCGGCTTAATTTCGTTTGAAGTGAAAGGGACGAAAGAAGAGGCTCAACGCTTGCTCAATGGCTTGCGGCTGATTCATATCGCGGTCAGCTTGGGAGATACGGAGACGTTAATTCAGCATCCAGCCACCATGACACATGCTGTCGTCCCAGAGAAAGCAAGAACGGAAATGGGAATTAGCGACTCGCTCCTTCGCTTATCGGTGGGACTTGAAGCGTGGGAAGATATTTGGAGTGACTTGGAACAGGCGCTTAATCAGCTGTGAAAGAAGAATAAAGCAGACACTTGATGTGCCTGCTTTTATTTCATAGAAAGAGGAAGTGGGCAGTCGAGTTTTCGATTTTAACCACTTTAAACCATCCCTGCATCATCGGCTACGTGTCTTCCTTTGTAAAATAAACGCTGTTCGTTTAAAGGCTTTTCCTTAGCTGTTATCACCTTTGGAATGATTTTCATGACGATTGTACGGCTTCCCATTGAAGAACGGTACGAATCGACGTGATGTTTGGAAAGAGGAGCGGAAAAGTAACCAGGAACATATTTATCAAGCATCTTTTGCATCGCGGCGGTTGCTTCAGACAAATCGGCAACGATTTCGATCTCCCCAAAAATCATAACACTCATATAACTTGTATCCGTTTTGGCTGGTACCGGATTGACCATTGTTCCAAAATTTTCACTGACAGTAAAACAGATCCGTTTGTTTCGATTTATTATTTCCATTTTTCTTCCTGATTCAGCTCCATGAATGTATACGGCGCCTTTCCACCAAACGAAATTAAGAGGAACAACGTATGGTTCCCTGTTGTCAGTTAATCCTAAATATCCGGTGGTTGCTGACGAGAGAAAGGCAGAAATTTTGTCTTGATCGTTACAGGCTAATAGCGGTCTTCTCATTTCATCCATATTTTTTCCTCCTGTTCCTTTGTTATAATCATTGTAAAAAGCTGCTGTATGGATGCATAGTGGCAGTTTTGGATATTTTTTAGGGGACAGAGGAGGAGGAAACATGATTGAATTAACCCCGCATTTAGACAGCGAGCGGCGACTTCCGCTTTATGAACAGCTTTACGAATATATCAAAGGCGAAATGGTGAAAGGGCATCTCCAAACAGGTGAGGCGCTTCCTTCCATACGCGTTCTTGCCAAGCATTTGCGCATTAGCCGCAATACGGTGGAAGCCGCTTATGCACAGCTTGTAGCGGAAGGGTATGTTGAAAGTCGGCCGCGGAAGGGATTTATCATCAAAGAATTTGATAAGGATGTATGGATGAAGTTAGAACCGCCGTTTGTGATTCCGTCATCCGTGTCACCTGTATCGAGGTATCGGTACGATTTTCGCTATGGCCATATTGATACGGCCCATTTTCCGCTGCGAGCGTGGCGCGCTTGCCTGAACGAGGCAATGGACGCATCACGGGAGGAATTGCTTTGGTATGGTGAACGTCAAGGAGAAAGGAAGCTGCGTCAGCAAATTGCCCGGTATTTGTTTCAGGCGCGCAGCATTCATTGTTCAGATGAACAGGTGATCATCGGTGCTGGCATTCATCAAATAACAGGACTTCTTTGTCAGCTTTTCTCACCTGAAAAAAATAAAATCGCTATGGAAAATCCATCGTATGACGGTATCCGTGCCGTCTTTATAAACCATCGTTATCAGGTGCTCCCCATTTCACTTGAACAGGATGGTTTACATATTGCGGAATTGGAACAGAGTGATGCCACTGTTGCTTATGTGACCCCATCACATCAGCTGCCACTTGGAATGGTACTGCCGATTGGCAAACGGCAAAAGCTATTAAAATGGGCAGAAACGAGAAATGCGTTTTTGATTGAAGACGATTACGACAGCGAATTTCGATATGAAGGAAAACCGATTCCTGCTCTAAAAGCGCTCGATACGCAAGATCGCGTGATCTATATTGGAACGTTTTCAAAAGTGCTAACGCCTGCCATTCGTGTTTGTTATATGATATTGCCAAAACAATTGCTTCCCTCGTTTTACCAGATGTTTTCTAGCTATCATCAGCCCGTGGCGACGGTGGTGCAAAAAGCGCTGGCGTTATTTATGGAAAAAGGCTATTTGGAGCGTCATATTCGAAAAATGCGCACTGTATATGCAAAAAAACGTCAAACGCTGATCCATGCGATTTATGACCATTTTGGTGAGCATGCCACCATTATTGGCGAAAAGGCTGGATTGCACTTGCTTGTTCACTTCCATCATGTCATGGATGCCGATCGGCTAGTCAAGGAAGCAAAAGGAAGGGGCATTCACATTTATTCTGTGGCAAAGTATTGGTTTGATTCCCAAACATCTCCTCCGCCTTATATTTTGTTAGGATTTGGTAGCATGACAGAACAAGAAATGATAGAAGCGATACAACTCTTGAAAGACATTGTTCAAGCAACGAGAAAATAAGGAAGAGAACTCGGACAAAATAGAGAGACGGGATGGCCGCTACAATATAGAAGAAAGGAATGAACTTATAGCTGAATGTTGGTTGTCCGATGGTTGAAAAACGTCCCAAACTTCACTTTGATGAAAATGTTATGATGTCCCGTTACATCCATATAGTTGAGTTATATTGAAACTAGCATCGCAGCTATCAGAAGAAGTTTGCAAATTCTTTATCTTTAAGAACGATGCGGTAGGTGAAAGGTCCTAAGATGAACGGGAATAGTAAAAAATAATTGACAATTTGCAATGTTAGCGCTATTTTTAACTTAAATATGATGTTAAACACTTATAACGTTATTTAAACGTAATAAGTGTTTAACTTTTATAAAAAATGAAAGCGTTTTAAAGGGGATGGGAAAATGATTTTGCATGATGTTGAGACGTTTTCGAAGTATGAAATGGAAAAGCTGCAGCTACAGAGACTGCAGCAAACGGTTGAAAGGGTGTATGAGAAGGTTCCGTTTTATCGCGGCAAGCTGAATGAACGGAATGTCAAGCCAGAGCATATTCGCTCGCTTGAAGATATCCGCAAGCTTCCGTTCACAACGAAAAAGGATTTGCGCGACCATTATCCGTTTGGATTGCTGGCTGTCGATCTACGTGAAGCAGTACGTATCCATGCTTCAAGCGGTACAAGCGGAAAACCGACGGTGGTGGCCTATACAAAACATGATATTGAAAATTGGTCTGACATTGTCGCGCGCGCCATCGCTACTGCTGGCGGAGAACCGGGTAAAGTGCTGCATAACGCATACGGTTACGGTTTGTTCACCGGAGGGCTTGGCTTGCATTACGGAAGCGAGCGGCTGGGGATGGTGACAGTGCCTGTATCAGGAGGAAACACAGACAGACAAGTGACATTAATTGAAGATTTTCGTCCTGAAGTCATTTGCGGTACTCCTTCTTATGTATTAAACATTGCGGAACGCATGCGCGAGCTTGGGAAAGATCCGCGGCAAACATCATTAAAATATGGCGTTTTCGGGGCAGAGCCTTGGTCCGAGGAAATGCGAAGAACGCTTGAAGAAGCTTTTGCGATTAAAGCTTGTGATATTTATGGATTAAGTGAAGTGATTGGACCTGGCGTAGCAATGGAATGTCATGAAGCCCAGGATGGACTGCATATTGCGGATGATCATTTCTACGTGGAAGTCATAAATCCAAAAACGCTTGAGCCAGTCGCGGATGGAGAAGAAGGAGAGCTTGTATTTACAAGTCTTACAAAAGAAGCGTTCCCTGTGCTTCGCTACCGTACCGGTGACATCGCTTCCATTACAAGAGAACAGTGTAAATGCGGTAGAACAACGACAAGAATGTCGCGCGTCAAAGGGCGTGTCGATGATATGCTAATTATTCGCGGAGTGAATGTATTCCCATCCGAAATTGAACATTATTTGCTTACCGTTCCTGAATTAGCCCCGTATTATCAAATTCATCTTGATCGCAAAGGAACACTCGATGTTGTTGAATTGCATGTGGAGGTCAATGAGGAGTTTATGGGAGAAATCAGCGGGGACATGAAGCATGAACGCGTGATGCTGCTGAAAAAACACATTCAGCATTTGTTGAAAAACTACTGTCTTGTGTCGATGAACATAGAGATCCATACGCCAAAGACACTTCCTCGTTCGGAAGGAAAGGCGATTCGGATCATTGATCGCCGCAAAGAAAAGGCGAAAATATGAAAAATACTCAATTATAACAATTTTCATTATTGAAATATTTATAACGTTATTTTATAATTACGTTAAAATAACGTTATATAATTAGGAGGGTCATATCAATGACTGTCATTACATCGTTTGAACGCTTGTCAGAAGAAGAGAAGCATCAGCGATTTATGGAGCGAATTGAAGCTGGTGAAAAGATTGAAGCAGATGATTGGATGCCGGAAGAATACCGTCTAACATTGATTAAATTAATCTCTATGCATGGAATTAGCGAAATCATGGGCGCACTTCCTGAAAAAGAATGGGTGCCCAAGGCTCCGTCTTTGCGAAGAAAGCTTGGTATTATGGCGAAAGTGCAAGACGAAATGGGGCACGGTCAGCTTTTGCTTCGTGTTGCGGAGGATTTAATGGCACCTCTTGGAAAAACACGTGAAGAAATTATGCAAGATTTATTTAAAGGAGATTTAAAGTTTCATAATGTGTTTCATATGCCTGCGCCAACATGGGGAGACGCTGGCTTAATTGGTTGGCTTGTCGATGGAGCTGCGATTATTACACAAACGAATATGCTTGATGCATCTTATGGTCCATATGCACGCGCTTTAAAACGAATTTGTGCCGAAGAGGTATTCCATGCCCAGCATGGGGAATCGATTATTTTAGCGCTTGCAGAAGGGACAGAAGAGCAAAAAGAAATGATTCAAGGCGCTCTAAATCGTTGGTGGGATGCCCTGCTTATGTTCTTTGGGCCTGATAATGCATCGACAACAGGGACATCGAAGCAAGATATCACCATTAAATATCGCATCCGTACAAAAACGAATGAGCAGCTGCGCCAAGACTTCTTTACGAAATATGTACCGCGCATTTTATCGCTTGGACTTAAGCTTCCAGATGAAACGATGCACTATGATGAGACACAAGGAAAATGGGTGTATCGTCAGCCGGATTGGAGCCAATTTAAAGAAATCATTCGCAATAATGGACCGAAATCCAAAGAGCGTCTTCGCCTCCGAGAATTGTCATATCGGAACAACGCTTGGGTTCGCGAAGCGTTAAGCTGTTCATCAGCCGTGTAATGGGGGGATCGTTATGAATCATAACGGAAAAGGCTTTTATCAAGTATTTGAGGTTTTCAGCAGAAAAAACGATACAGCGCCGCTGCAGCATCAATTTAGCCTGCTGGCGCCAAATCATGAAATCGCGCTAGTAATGGCTCAAGAAAATTTCATGCGTCGTGAACCTGTCTCTGATATTTGGGTTGTAAAACGTTCTGACATTCGTCAGATGACAGAGGAAGAAAAAGAAGCGCTAAAACGTCTGGATAATAAGGATTACCGTACGACAAAAGGATATGGATATTTGAAAAAGAAATGGCGGCAATATGAACAGCAAATGTTGGATGAGAAAGAAATTCTGTCATGGAAGGGCGAGATTCAGCGATGAAAATCACGAAACCGGAAGAATTGAAGCAATACCCTGAATATCAAGAAGCGCTTGTGGAGCTATTATTTCAGCTGGCTGATGATGATTTTATTTTGGCGTATCGTGGTTCTGAATGGCTGGGGCTTGCCCCTCATATTGAAGAAGATGTCGCGTTTTCGTCGATCAGCCAAGATACGATGGGGCATGCAGCGATGTATTATCAGTTGCTTGAAGAGATCGGCATGGGCCGCGCTGATGATCTAGCGCATGGGCGTGAAGCATCGGAAAGACGCAATGCGATTTTACTAGAGGAAGTGAACGGACCGGGGCATTATTTACAGGAGCCTCGTTATGACTGGGCGTTTACCGTTGTAAGAAATTACTTCTACGCACAAGCGAAGAAGGTCCGCATTGATTCATTGAAAAACTGTTCCTATGAGCCGCTAGCGCAGGTGGCAATCAAGATCAATATGGAGCTTTACTATCATTTGATGCACTGGAAAACATGGTTTGTTCAGCTTGTCAATGCACAGGGCGAAGCACGCGAACGGATGATTCAAGCGATTGAGAAAGTGATGGACGATTTTGGTGGTGTCTTGTCCCTAGGGAATAAAGGAAGCAAGATGGTCGAATTTGGTTTGATTGACAGCGAGGAAGTGCTAACAGAGCGGTGGATTCAAGCGATGAAACCCGTATTTGAACAAGCCAATCTGACAATGCCAAACGCATTTCAGATGAAGCGCGGAAATGGCCGCAACGGCGAACATACACCAGATTTGGAATCGGCAATCGCCACTTTATCTGAAGTATACCGAATGGATCCTCTTGCCGCTTGGTAATTCATCGATCACTACTACCAAAAACAAGGGAGGTGCTAATAGGATGATCGAGAAAATCAAAACGGCGTTGGACGCGGTTAAAGATCCTGAAATTGATTCCGTCAGCGTTTTAGATTTAGGGATGGTAGAAAAGGTCCAGTTTACAAACGGGGAAGTGGTTGTTCAATTGCTGCCGACCTTTATTGGCTGTCCGGCGCTTGATATTATTCGACAGCGTGTCGAACAAGTTCTTTCCAGTTTAGAAGGAATCAAGCGTGTAACCGTTGAATTTATTAACCATCCGCCATGGACATCGGAACGGATTACAGAAGAGGGTCGTGAAAAATTGAAGGAGTTTGGAATTGCTCCGCCGCCGAAACAAATGGGTCCTAACGGCGAATGGCAAATTGAGTGTCCATATTGCACCTCCACTTATACAATGATGGAAAATGTCTTTGGTCCGACCGCCTGCCGCAGCATTTTTTATTGTAAACAATGCAAGAACCCATTTGAAGCACTAAAACCAATTTCGATATGGATGTAAAAAACGAAAAAAGGAGAAGAGACAAATGGTAAAAATGATCGCACTTTATAAGCAACCAAAGGATAAAAATGCGTTTGATGAGCATTATTTTGGAACACACGCACCGATTACAGCGAAAATCCCGGGGCTGCGCAAAATGGAGGTAACCAAAATTGTCGGCACGCCAATGGGGGGAGAAAGCGAATATTATTTACTATGCGAAATGTATTACGACAGTCACGAAGCGTTAAAAGAAGCGATGAGAACAAGTGAAGCAAAAGCGTCCGCAAAGGATTTGATGTCATTTGCCGGCGAGCTTGTGACAATGATGATTGGCGAGGAAGTCGGAAATGAGTAAATACGCGCATATTCAAACGTATATCGAGGGCTCGATTGCTGTGATTGAATTGAATCGTCCTCATGTACTGAATGCGCTAAACCGTCAAATGGTGACGGAAATTGTAAAGGCAATGGAAGAGTATGACCGTCATGATGATGTGCGGGTCATGGTCTTAACGGGAAAAGGGCGCGCATTTGCTGCTGGAGCTGATATTGATGAAATGGCGGACGACGATTCGATTACCTTAGAAATGCTGAATCAATTCGCAGAGTGGGATCGTTTAGCATGGATAAAAAAACCGATGATTGCCGCTGTACATGGCTTTGCATTAGGAGGAGGGTTTGAATTAGCGCTGAGCTGCGATCTCCTGCTGGCTTCAGAGACGGCTGAATTCGGGTTTCCTGAAGTCAATATTGGCGTGATGCCCGGAGCTGGCGGCACGCAGCGTCTGACAAAATTAATCGGTAAAACAAAAGCGCTCGAATGGCTTTGGACAGGGGAAAGGATGTCAGCAAAAACAGCCTACGAGCTTGGAATTGTCAATCGCGTGGTGGCACCAGAGCTGCTTTTGGAAGAAACGATCAAGCTAGCCAAAAAAATTGCTCAACAGCCTCCTTTGTCGGTTCGTTTCATTAAAGAAGCCGTTCATAAAGCGGTCGATTATTCCTTATATGAAGGAATGCAGTTTGAGCGGAAAAACTTTTATCTTCTTTTCTCATCAGAAGATCAAAAAGAAGGCATGCAAGCATTTATGGAAAAACGCAAGCCGAATTTTAAAGGAAAGTAAGGAGGGCTGTTCGTTGTACGAAACGATTCGTTATGAAGTCCGCGAGCATGTGGCGTGGCTGATCCTTCAGCGGCCGGATAAGCTAAATGCATTTACGGAGCAAATGAATAAAGAGATTGTCTCAGCGCTTAAGCAGGCCGCTGGTGACGAAATGGTTCGCAGTGTTGTCATCACTGGTGAAGGAAGAGCCTTCTGCTCAGGCGAAGACCTCGCTGGCGTCACGGAAGAATTGGATCACGGAGAGGTTTTGCGGACGCGCTATGCGCCAATGATGAAAGCGCTTCATCATTTTGAAAAACCTGTTATTGCCGCTGTTAATGGCGTGGCAGCGGGGGCGGGAATGAGCTTAGCATTGGCTTGCGATTTCCGGCTCGCTTCCGAAAAAGCAAGCTTTATTGAAGCGTTTATTCATGTTGGCTTGGTTCCTGATGCCGGAAACCTTTACTATTTACCGCGGTTAATTGGCCACGCCAAAGCACTTGAGCTTGCTATTTTAGGAGAAAAAGTAAGCGCACAAGCAGCCTATGAGCTTGGGCTCGTGACAGCTGTGATTCCTGAATCAGAATGGGAAACCGAAGTGCAACGATTTGCGGCAAAGCTCGCGCAAATGCCGACAAAAGCGATTGGATTGATCAAACGTCTTTTGCGCGAAAGCGGGAGCGGTTCATTTGCGGAATATTTGGAAAAAGAAGCGTATGGTCAGAGAATTGCTGGATTGACAGAAGATCATCGCGAAGGAGTACGCGCATTTTTCGAAAAGCGTCCGGCAGTATTCAAAGGAAAATAAGGAAAAAGGGAGCGTGTATGATATGTCAACAGTAAAAGAACAAAAAATGGAAAAACTTGAAATGAAGCGTGAGAAATATCATCTCATTATTAATGGTGAGCGTGTGGAAGGTTCTTCAGGGGAAACGTTTACAACCTATAATCCAGCAACAGGCGAACCGGTGGCGCAAGTAGCCAAAGGAACAAAGGAAGATGCAGAACGGGCGATTCAAGCGGCGCGTCAAGCATTCGACTATGGGAAATGGCGTCATTTTACAGTGAATAAACGGGCGCGTATCCTTAACAAGATCGCTTCTATCATGCGCTCTCGCTTTAATGAGCTAGTGGAGTTGGAGATTTTAGATACGGGGAAATCGCTTTCTGCTGCCCAAGGACAAGTCATGCAGGCGATCGAAGATTTTGAGTTTTATGCAAGTGCAATTGTCGGCCATCGTGGAACGGTCAACAACATGCCAGGAGCATTTCATAACTTTACAGAAAAAGAACCAGTCGGTGTATGTGCACAAATTATTCCGTGGAATTATCCGTTGATGATGGCAGCGTGGAAAATTGCTCCGGCTATTGCTGTCGGCTGCTCTGTCGTTGTCAAGCCAGCTTCATTAACACCATTAACATGCATTGTGCTTGCGGAGATTTGCCATGAGGCAGGGGTGCCGGAAGGTGTTGTCAACGTTGTAACAGGTTCGGGCTCCGAAGTGGGCAATTATTTAGTGGAGCATCCGCTTGTCGATAAAGTAGCCTTTACCGGTTCCACCCCAGTTGGCAAAGATATTATGGAGAAAGCATCGAAGACGCTAAAACGCGTTACATTGGAGCTTGGTGGAAAATCGCCGAACATCATTTTTGAGGATGCGGATCTTGATGCGGCTGTGGACGGGGCTTTATTCGGTATCTTCTACAATACGGGACAATCATGCGAAGCGCGTTCTCGTTTATATGTACATGAAAGCATTTATGAGCAATTTATGGAAAAATTTGTAGAGAAAACAAAGAAATTAAAGCTTGGCAACCCATTTGACCAAGGGACACATGTCGGAGCGATCATTAGCCGTGAACAATTAGAAGTCATTGACGGATATGTTCGTTCGGCACTTGAAGAAGGGGCAACGGTTGTGACGGGGGGTAAAGAAGCAAAGGTTGAAGGATTTGAAAACGGTTACTGGTATGAGCCGACTATTATTACAAATGTCAATCACAGCATGAAAGTAGTCAAAGAAGAAATTTTCGGGCCAGTGGTTGTTGTGATGAAGTTTAGTGATGAAAAAGAGGTTGTCAAGCTGGCAAACGATAGCGAATACGGATTAGGTTCAGCGATTTGGACAAAAGACCATGGCCGAGCGATCCGGGTGGCGAAGCAAATTCAAGCCGGCATCGTCATGATCAATAGCCCATTCTCCGCATTCCCAGGAACGCCGTTTGGCGGTTATAAACAATCTGGCTTCGGACGCGAGCTTTGCATTGAAACGCTTGACTTATATACAGAGACAAAAAGCATCTTGTCATACTACGGAAGCCGTCCGCTCAATCCTTTCGGTTTGTAATGCGCAAATTCGAGCACTTCCATCTGCGGATGGGTGCTCGTTTTCACTTCTATATATAAATACATGAATAATAAGGAGAGGATTGCTATGGTTCGCCGTATTGTCGTCGTCGGCTCAGGAGTGATGGGAAGAGGCATTGCTTATGTCAGCGCAGCTGGCGGCTTTGTCACCATGTTGGTTGATATAAAAGAAGAGCAGCTGCAAAGTGCGAAAAAAGAAATCGATGCGATTTTTGACAAAGCGGTATCGTTAAATAAGATATCGGAAGCCGCTAAACTTGAAGCGCAAGCTCGCTTGTCGTATTCAACAAATTTAGCGGAGGCTGTTCAAACGGCCGATCTAGTGATTGAAGCGGTACCGGAAAAATTAGAGATTAAAAAACAAATTTTCGAAACCATCGATGCGCATGCGCCACAAGCATGTTATTTTGCCACAAATACATCGACGATGAGCCCGACAGAGATTGCTTCGTTTACAAAACGTCCGGAAAAGGTAATCGCCATGCACTTTTTCAATCCGGTCCATAAAATGAAGCTTGTTGAGATTATTCGCGGATTGGAAACAAGCGATGAAACGGCCGAAGTCATTCAGCAAGTGGCTGAACAAATGGGAAAAGAAACGGTGGTTGTGAATGAGTTTCCGGGCTTTGTGACAAGCCGAATTAGCGCATTGGTGGGCAATGAAGCATTTTACATGCTGCAAGAAGGTGTCGGCACACCGGAACAAATTGATAAAGCGATTAAGCTTGGTCTTAACTATCCAATGGGACCATTTGAATTGGCTGATCTAGTAGGCTTAGATACTCGGTTAAACAATTTAAAATACTTGCATGAAAAGCTAGGAGAAAAATACCGTCCGGCGCCGTTACTGGAGCAATACGTTAAGGCAGGACGACTTGGGAGAAAAACAGGAAAAGGAGTTTACGACTATACGAACAAGGAGTAGGAAGGAGAAGAAGCGATGCGAGAAGTCGTCATTGTTGATGCGGTCCGGACGCCGATTGGAAGATATAAAGGAGCGTTAAAGGAAGTTCGTCCGGACGATTTAGGGGCCATTGTGATTCGAGCATTAGTCGAACGCAATCCGGGGCTTCCAGTCGAGGAAATCGAAGAAGTCGTGCTTGGAAATGCCAATCAGGCAGGGGAGGACAATCGGAATGTTGCGCGCATGTCGGCGCTATTAGCTGGATTGCCAATTGAAGTAGCAGGCACAACGGTCAATCGCTTGTGCGGCTCTGGTTTGGATGCTGTCAATTATGCTGCCCGGGCGATTATGGTTGGTGAAGCTGATATAGTGATCGCCGGAGGAACAGAAAGTATGACGCGTGCGCCGTTTGTTATGGCAAAACCCGATCAAGATTTTCCGCGCGGCAATTTAGAAATGTTCGATACCACGATCGGCTGGCGCTTTATTAATCCGAAACTGCATGAAATGTACGGTACAGACAGCATGCCGCAAACGGCAGAAAATGTCGCAAAGCGGTATGGGATTTCTCGTGAAGCGCAAGATGAGTTTGCCTATGAAAGCCAAATGAAGGCCAAAAAAGCGATGGAAGCGCACCGTTTTGCCGACGAGCTTGTTCCCGTTGTGTATCGCGATCGAAAGGGAGCAGAGATCGTCGTCGATAAAGATGAGCATCCGCGTCCCGATACAACAATGGAAAAGCTAGCAAAATTGCGTCCGCTTTTTGAAAATGGGACAGTCACCGCAGGGAATGCTTCTGGTGTTAATGACGGAGCAGCCGCCTTATTGCTCATGAGTGCAGAAAAAGCCCAAAAGCTAGGCATGAAGCCGCTTGTGAAATATACGGTTTCTGCGGTCGCCGGCTTAGAACCGGCCGTGATGGGGCTCGGTCCGATTTATGCGACGAGAAAAGCGTTGCAGCGCGCCGGTTTAACGGTGAACGATATCGGTTTAGTTGAACTTAACGAAGCGTTTGCTTCCCAGTCATTAGAGTGCATCAAACAGCTTGAACTGAATAAAGACATTGTTAATGTCAATGGTGGAGCGATTGCGTTTGGTCATCCGCTTGGAGCTAGTGGTGCCCGCATTTTAACAACCTTAATTTATGAGATGAAAAAAAGAAAGGTCCGATACGGTCTAGCAACCATGTGTATTGGCGTGGGACAAGGAATCGCTACCATTGTTGAAAACCTGGATGTCTAGTAAAAGGAGGAAGAGCCGTGGCGAATATTTTATTAGAAAAACGTGATTATATCGGATTTGTCACGATTCATCGCCCGGAAGTCATGAACTGTTTTGACTATGCGACACTGGTGCAACTGGGCGAGGTAGTCGATCAAATTTATTTTGATCGTGACATCCGGGTGGTGATTTTTACGGGAGCAGGCGATAAAGCTTTTAGTGCAGGAGCGGATTTAAAAGAGCGCAAAACGCTGTCAGAGACAGAGGTGCGCCGCAATGTCAAGAAAATTCGCGATGTGTTTGATGCGGTGGCCCATTTGCCCCAGCCGACGATTGCAGCGGTAAACGGCTATGCTTTTGGCGGTGGATTTGAACTAATGCTTTCATGCGATTTTCGAATTGCAGTGAAGGAAGCGGTGATGGGACTTACCGAGGTAAGCTGGGCGATTATTCCGGGAGCCGGCGGAACCCAGCGTTTACCGCGGTTGATTGGCGAGGCAAAAGCAAAAGAATGGATTCTCACTGCTCGCAAAATAACAGCTGACGAAGCGTATGCATATGGTCTTTTAACAAAAGTAGTGGAAAAAGGAGAGCTGCTGCCAAGCTGCGAGGCGCTAGCGCATGAAATGCTGCAAAACGGTCCCATTGCATTGCGGCAAGCGAAATTCGCCATCCAGCAAGGGATGAACGTCGACTTGCAAACAGGGCTGTCAATTGAGGCGAAGGCGTATGAGCAGACGATTTCGACTAAGGATCGTCTTGAGGCATTAGCAGCATTCAGTGAAAAACGCAAGCCCCATTTTACTGGTGAATAAGAAAAAAACAAACGGGAGCTCCATCACATGAGGCTCCCGTTTTATCATCAGATGCTTTTTATGCTATTCGTATTGTAAATGTTATAAAAATTTGCTAAAATACTGAACCATGAAAGTGTCGGAAGGGAACCCCTTGCTAAATAGGAAATAAGCGAAAACGGTAGGGACAAAGGGTGTCAAATATGAGCATAAATACACGATCAATGATTTTTACGATTTATGGAGACTATATTCGCCATTATGGCAACCAAATTTGGATTGGTAGTCTGATTCGGCTGCTAAAAGAGTTCGGCCATAACGACCAGGCAGTGCGTGCGGCGATTTCTCGCATGAGTAAACAAGGATGGGTGCAAGCAGAAAAAAAAGGGAACAAGAGCTATTATTCGCTGACACCGCGCGGCATAAAACGGATGGAGGAGGCAGCGAAGCGGATTTACAAAATCCGTCCAGAAAAATGGGATGGAAAGTGGCGCATTTTTGTTTACACGATTCCTGAGGAAAAGCGCTCCCTGCGGGATGAACTGCGAAAAGAGTTGGTATGGAGCGGATTTGGAACGATTTCCAACAGCTGCTGGATCTCTCCGAACCATTTAGAGAAACAAGTATATGATCTCATTGATAAATATCAAATTGAGCCGTATGTCGACTTTTTTATTTCCGAATATGACGGTCCGCACACGAATGCACGGCTTGTTGAAAAATGTTGGGATTTAGAAGCGATCAACCAGAAATACGAAGAATTTATTTCGGTGTACAGTCAAAAATACATCATTGATAAAAATAAAATTCAACGGGGCGAAATGACAGATGCGGAATGCTTCGTAGAGCGGACGAAGCTCGTTCACGAGTATCGGAAGTTTTT
Source organism: Anoxybacillus sp. B2M1 (assembly GCF_001634265.1). Classification (NCBI taxonomy): domain Bacteria; kingdom Bacillati; phylum Bacillota; class Bacilli; order Caryophanales; family Anoxybacillaceae; genus Anoxybacillus; species Anoxybacillus sp. B2M1. Next base: position 418,044 of record NZ_CP015435.1, read on the forward strand.
ATTCATTGATCCGGGGCTGCCAGAAGAGCTATTGCCGAAAGAATGGATGGGCAGTCATGCGGCTTCGCTGTTTAGTGAATACTATAAAGAGCTGGCTAAGCCGGCAAGCCGCTTTTTTGAAGAAGTGTTCACAGATGGCAATGAATTAATAAAAAAAGATACACAATACGATGTCTATACTCATGAGCTGATGATGGAATAATCTATTGGGCCCAAGCCACAGGTTTGTCTTGGAGCGTCGATGTTCAGAAGATGATTTGGGGTCCGGTCTTATGAGAATTATCCATAGAAAAAGCACGAAAATGACCTTGTGTCTCAGGCGTGTACGATGCCATTTGCCTTGCTTGTTCACACTTGCGTCTCCGCTTGGCTGCGTCCCTTGGTCTGCCAAGCGCTTTCAGGACAGCCCGCGACGGAAACGATGGAAAGGAATGGGGAAAATAATAATAGACAAAGTCGAAATGGACTTTGTCTACCATATGAGGTACAAGGATGATCTTGTGCTTTTTTTATTATAGCTGCACCTATTAACGGGAGTGATTTAGCAGTTCGCGATATTCTTTTCCTTTTTGTACATATGTGTCAATGGACAACTGAATAAGCTCTAAATCTTTTTCATTAATTTCGCGGACGATCTTACCAGGCGAGCCGACCACAAGTGACCGTGGCGGAATTTTTTTGCCCGGTGGAATAAGCGTATTGGCGCCAATAATGCATTCTTCGCCAATTTCTGCACCATCTAAAATGGTTGAGCCCATGCCGATGATGGAGCGTCTTCGAATCGTGCATCCATGTAAAATGACATTATGACCAACGGTTACTTCATCTTCAATGACAAGCGGAAATTCGGCATATAAGTGGCATGTGGAATTATCTTGAATGCTGCACCGCTCTCCAATTGTAATCGGCGCTTCATCCCCGCGAAGCACCGCATTAAACCAAATAGTCGATTCTTTGCCGATTTTCACATCGCCAATAATATGGGCTCCGGGAGCAATAAAGACGGTTTGGTCAACATCTGGGGTTTTTCCGTTATATGAATAAAGCATTTTCAATCTCTCCTCAAATGTGATAAGGTTATGATAAGTATAACATATTTTTAACGGGGAGAGAATTTCATGAATGATATTTGTCGTTTTTTTCATATTCGTTATCCCATTATTCAAGGGGGGATGGGGAATATTAGCAATGCTCAGCTGACAAGCGCGGTTTCCGAGGCGGGGGGCCTTGGAACGATTGGTGTGGGAACGATGACACCTGATGAGGTGGAGAATATTCTTGTGGAAACACGCCAGAGAACCAATCGTCCTTTTTCTGTTAATATTCCCATTCAAGTTACTCCGTATATAGAGGAAATGCTCTCGTTAGTGTTTAAGCACAAGATTCCGGTGGTTTCATTATCAGCGGGAAATCCTGCCCCTATTATTCCGATGCTGAAGGAACGGGGAGTGAAGGTGATCGTGGTGACAGCATCGGTAAGACAAGCGCAAAAGGCTGAGGCTGCTGGTGCAGACGTGCTGGTTGCGGAAGGATATGAAGCAGCGGGAATTAATTCGCATCTCGAATTGACGACCATGACTTTAATCCCGCAAATTGTCCGAGCGGTTCGTGTGCCGGTGATTGCAGCAGGAGGCATTGGCGATGGGAAGGGATTGCTCGCTGCTTTGGCTCTCGGAGCAAAAGGGGTGCAACTGGGGACCAGATTGATAGCGACCAAAGATGCTCCTTTCCATGAAGATTATAAGCAGCTTGTAGTAAAGGCTGGAGAAAATGAAACCGTTATCGTTGGTCGTACAGTCGGCAGAGTGCGGAGAATTATGCGCACAGCCTATGCGGAAAAGTTGCTTGACTATGAAAAATCAGGAGTTACTCTTGAAGAATTTAACCGTTACACATCAGAGGACTATCACCGCCGTGGAGCTCTTTCTGGTGATTTTGTCGAAGGCTTTGTGAACGCTGGTCAAATTTCTGGATTTATTCAAGATATACCGACTGTACAGGAGCTGTTTGACCAAATGATGAGTGAAGCGAAACAACAATGGAATGAGCTTCGCGAAATGTTTTTAGAACAATAATTTTTATATAGAAAATATAAAAGCGCCTCCATGATGAGGGGCTTTTTTTGTAATGATTCAATTTTTGAGAAAATTATTGACTTTTGATTTTATCGGTTGATAATATTTAATTATCATAACGTTATTTTAACGTTAATAAATATTTTTATGATGTTAATTGTGTAAACGTTTACAATTTAAACGCTTTACATCGCTAAAATATCTTGATAAAACCTAATTTAAAAATGTTTTGATCTAATAGTCTAGCATATTGAAAATGTTATTTTTTTATTACGTTTATAAAACGTCTTATATTATTCTCGTATTATCAAGAGGGGTGGAGAAATGAAACGAGGGATGAAAGTTGGAGATACAGCTGTTGTGGAGGCGGTTGTCACTCCTGATATGTTTGCGCAATTTGAAGGCCATGTCGTTCATCCGGTTTATTCGACGGTTTCGATGGTGTATCACATGGAATGGGCATCGCGAAAAATTATATTGCCGTATCTTGAAGATCATGAGGAAGGAATGGGGGCAGCTGTTTTTGTTAAGCATGTGGCCCCAACTCTGGAGGGATCGACGGTAACCGTTACGGCCACGGTAACGGAGCTTCGCGATCATGTTGTGATGACGAAGGTGGAAGCGAAAAATGGCGAAAGATTGATTGGTGTGGGCGAGGTCAAGCAAGTCATTTTGCCAAAGGAAAAAATTAAGGAGATGCTTCAAGCGACACTACATTCATAGGAGGAAGAGGGAATGAATGCGGTTACAAATGAATGGAAATCCATTGATTTATTTACACAAATGAAGGAGCATGAGCAAGTCATTTTTTGCAATGACGAACAAACAGGCTTGAAAGCGATTATTGCCATTCATAATACGACGTTAGGGCCGGCTCTCGGTGGCTGTCGTATGCAGCCGTACCCTACTGTTGATGCAGCGCTTTTTGATGTGCTTCGCCTTTCAAAAGGAATGACGTATAAATGCATTGCGGCCGATGTCGATTTTGGTGGAGGAAAGGCGGTTATCATTGGTGATCCGAATAAAGATAAAACACCGGAATTGTTTCGAGCGCTGGGCCAGTTTGTTGAATCGTTAAACGGTCGTTTCTATACAGGAACAGATATGGGGACAACTCCAGAAGATTTCGTACATGCGATGAAGGAAACGGACTGTATCGTCGGTGTGCCGCAAGAGTATGGCGGAAGCGGTGACTCCTCCGTTCCGACAGCGTTGGGTGTGATTTACGGCCTGCAAGCGACGAACAAAGCGTTATGGGGAAGCGACGACCTCCAAGGCAAAACGTATGCGATTCAAGGGCTTGGCAAGGTTGGTTATAAGGTGGCAGAGCAGCTGTTAGAAAAAGGTGCCAACCTTTATGTTTGCGACATTAACCAAGCGGCTGTTGATTCGATTGTTTCCTATGCGAAAGAAATCGGCGGCTCGGTAAAAGTGGTACAAGGTGACGAAATATACCGAACCGATGCGGATGTGTTTGTGCCATGTGCTTTTGGAAATGTTGTCAACGACGACACCATTGATGCATTTAAAGTAAGAGCCATTGTCGGTTCTGCCAATAACCAATTGCTTGATGTACGGCATGGTCAGATGCTGCAAGAAAGAGGCATTTTATACGCGCCGGATTATATTGTCAATGCAGGTGGCCTCATTCAAGTATCGGATGAATTATACGGCCCAAATAAAGAACGCGTGCTGCAAAAGACGAAAGCGATTTATTCGACGCTTCTTGATATTTATACACAAGCGGAAAATGAACAACTTACAACGATCGAAGCTGCGAACCGCTTCTGTGAAAAGCGGCTGGAAATGCGAAGCAGAAGAAACAATTTCTTCTCTCATAAAAAGCGTCCGAAATGGGATATTCGTCTGTAAATAATGAAGAAAAGAGGGTGATGGGATGGAACAGCAATTTCCAATGATTCAAGTGATGAATAACGATGGGGAACTTGTAATGACAGAATACCGTGAACAAATCACAAAAGAATTGGCCATGACCTTTTACCGCCATTTAATGCGCACAAGAACGTTCGACCGCAAATGTGTCAGCCTTCAGCGGCAAGGACGAATCGGAACGTATGCGCCGTATGAAGGACAAGAGGCAGCGCAAGTCGGCAGTGCGCTCGCGCTAAAGGATGATGATTGGTTGTTTCCGACCTATCGCGATCATGGGGCAACGATGACGTTTGGCCATTCGTTAACCCGCATTTTGCTGTATTGGAGAGGCCGAAACGAAGGGTGCGTTCCGCCAAACGGCAAGAAAATCTTCCCGCCAAGCGTGCCGATTGCGACGCAATTGCCGCATGCAGCGGGTGCAGCGTATGCAGAAAAAAGAAAAGGAACAAAAAATGCGGCCATCGTTTATTTTGGAGACGGAGCGACATCGGAAGGAGATTTCCATGAAGGTTTAAATATTGCCAGCGTCTTTCAAGCGCCCGTTGTCTTCTTCAATCAAAATAATCAATATGCGATTTCTGTGCCGATAACAAAACAAATGAATTCGCAAACGATCGCGCAAAAAGCATTAGCATACAATATTCCGGGTGTTCGCGTCGACGGAAATGATGTGTTCGCGGTATATTTTGAAACACAGAAAGCGCTTGAACGGGCAAGAAATGGTGAAGGACCAACGCTCATTGAAGCAATCACATGGAGATATGGGGCACATACAACAGCGGATGATCCGACAAAATACCGCAATCAAGATGAAAGCAAAAAGCGTCGCGAGCTGGCTGATCCAATCCAGCGTCTTGAGCGATTCATGAAACGAGAAGGCTTTTGGGATGAAACGTGGGCACAATCGGTTCAAGAAGAAGTGGGCCGGGAAGTCGAGCAAGCAATAACAGAAATGGAAAACTACCCAGAAGCCAAATCGGACGATATGTTTGATTACGTATTCGCTCAGCCAACGTGGACGATTGAACAACAAAAGAATGAATATAATGCATGGAAACGGGGGAGTATCCGATGACAATGGCGGTTAAAACAAATACGTTGACGCTTGTTCAGGCAGTGACAGATGCGATGCGGACCATGTTGCGTGAACGGGATGATGTCCTTGTGCTTGGAGAAGATGTCGGCAAAAACGGCGGAGTATTCCGCGCCACTGACGGGCTGCAAGCGGAATTTGGAGAAGATCGGGTGATCGACACGCCATTAAGTGAAGCGGGATTTACGGGCGCGGCCATCGGCATGGCGGTTAACGGATTCCGACCGATTGTTGAAATTCAATTTTTAGGATTTATTTATCCAGCCTATGAACAAATTATGACGCATGCATCTCGAATCCGTTCGCGGACAATGGGACATTTTACGGTGCCAATAGTCATTCGTGCGCCGTATGGGGCGGGAGTGCGCGCACCCGAAATCCACTGTGATAGCACCGAAGCCCTATTTACCCATATGCCGGGAATCAAAGTCGTTTGCCCATCGACTCCGTATGATGCAAAAGGGTTGCTGATCGCGGCTATCGAGGATCCGGATCCCGTTTTATTTTTAGAACCGATGAGATGCTATCGTTCATCTCGCGAGGAAGTGCCGGAAGGAAAATATACGATTGAGATTGGCAAAGGAAAAAAGTTGCGTGAAGGGGACGATGTGACGGTTATCGCTTGGGGAGCGATGGTGCCGGTAGCCATGAAAGCAGCGGAGGAAGCGGCGAAAAAAGGTATTCAAGCCGATGTCATTGATTTACGCACCCTTTATCCGCTTGATCGGGATCTCATCGCCGAATCAGTACAAAAAACAGGGCGCACGGTCATCGTTCAGGAAGCGCACGCGACAGGCGGAGTGGCCAACGATATCGTCTCAATTATCAACGATACATCATTCTTGTATCAAAAAGCGCCCGTTGAGCGAGTGACGGGTTTTGATGTCCCTGTGCCGTTTTTCGCGCTTGAGGATTACTATTTGCCGACACCAGAACGGGTATTGCACGCAATTGAGAAAGCAGTGAAGTTTTAGTTGGAGGGGGTATAGGAAATGTTGGAAGTCAAGCTTCACGATATTGGTGAAGGAATGACCGAAGCGGTTGTCATCCATTATTTTGTCAAAAAAGGCGATGATGTAAAAGTCGATCAGCCGCTTGTCGAGGTGCAAACGGATAAAATGGTGGCCGAAATTCCTTCGCCAGCGGCGGGGACCGTCCTTGACATTTTCGTTCCAGAAGGTCAAACAATCGCGGTCGGAACGACATTGTTGTCTTTGCAGACGGAAGCGGTTGGACATGAGCAAGCGAAGGAGCAGGCTGCTGTGACGGTCGAAGCGGAAGTCGAAATTGAAAGCGAACCAGTCATAGGCGATCCTGCCAGAACAAATGAAAGCAAAACAAAACCACAACGAATTCTTGCTTCGCCATACACAAGAAAAATTGCGCGTGAGCATGGCATAGATTTATCTCTTATTCAAGGAACAGGACCAGCAGGACGCATTACTGATGAAGATGTGTATCGCTATCTTCAAGGGCAACAAGCGCCAACACAACAAGAACAAGCAACACAGCTAGTTGCTCCAGCGGCCGAACGCGAGCCTGCGTCCGTTACGGTGACAAAAGAAGAAACGAAAGAGGAAATGATCATTCCGTTCCGTGGCCGCCGCAAGCAAATCGCGAAAAAAATGACGCAATCGCTCTTTACCATTCCGCATTGCACGCATTTTGAAGAAATCGATGTAACGGAGCTTATTGCGTTGCGCGAGGAATTAAAGGAACATAATATGAACATTTCGGCAACAGCGTTTTTCATTAAAGCGCTCTCGTTGGCGCTGAAACAGTTCCCGATTTTCAATGCAAAGCTTGATGAGGAAAACGAATGCATCCGCCTTGAGAAAGAACATCACTTTGGCATTGCGGTTGACACAGAAGAAGGATTGATTGTTCCGGTCATTAAAAATATCGAAAAGAAATCGTTGCGCCAAATTCATGAAGAAGCGAAAGCGTTGACAAAGAAGGCGATGGAAAATCAATTGTCATTAGCTGAAATGACAGGCGGAACGTTTACGATCAGCAATGTCGGCCCGCTTGGAGGAAGCATTGGGGCAACGCCAATCATTAACTATCCGGAAGTGGCGCTTGTCGCGTTCCATAAAACGAAAAAACGCCCTGTCGTACTGGAAAATGATGAAATTGCTGTGCGCTCGATGATGAATCTTTCGATGTCGTTCGATCATCGCGTTGCCGACGGAGCGACAGCGGTCGCATTTACGAATTATTTTGCCAAACTAATCGAAAATCCGAAATTGATGTTGATGGAGTTGATCTAAATGGTCGTAGGAGAGCTTGCTCACGAACGTGATGTCGTTATCATCGGCGCGGGTCCTGGGGGATATCATGCGGCGATTCGCGCCGCACAGCTTGGACTCACCGTCACATTAGTCGAAAAAGAGGAGCTTGGTGGCGTTTGTCTAAATAAAGGATGTATTCCATCGAAAGTGTTTGCTCACGCGGCGCAAAGCATGACCAGCGTTCAGCACATGAATGACATGGGGATCGAATGGGCTCATGTGGCTTTCCATCCTGGAAAGCTTCAACAATATAAAACAAAAGTGATGAGTCAGTTGCGTCAAGGTGTGGAGGCGCTCTGCAAAGCAAACAAAATTGAAGTCATTAAAGGAACGGCTTCCTTTTTAGCGGAGGATCGGATCGGGGTGGAAAAGGGGGATGCGTTTGATGTGTACCGATTCCGATATGCGATGATCGCCACTGGCGCTTCGCTCGTTTCGCCAGCTTCGATCCATGTGGACCACAAGCGCGTGTTGAACGCCTACTCCATTTATGGATTAGAAGAGCTTCCAGAGTATCTTGTCGTCTATGGCAGTGATTATATAGCGCTTGAAGTGGCAACAAGCTTTCGTGCCTTTGGCGTCAATGTGTCGCTTATTTTAGAAGCCGATGATTTCGCTTTCGATTCTTCGATTAACCGCGAATTGCAGCGTTTGCTTAAAAAAATGAAAGTAAAAGTCTATAAGAATAGCCGATTGATCAAAGCAGCGAACGATGGCGAACAAGTGACGGTTTCCTTGTCTGTGAAGGAGCAGGAAACAGTGACGATTGAGGGGTCTCATCTGTTTGTTTCGTGCCGTTTGCAAGCGAATATCGAAGAATTGGGCATTGAACGTCTTGATCTAGAGCGGACAGAAGAGGGATTTATTCGCGTGGATGCCCAGTCTCGAACAACGTTGCCGCATATTTTTGCCGTGGGGGATGTGACAGGCGGACCAGCGCTTGCTGTCAAAGCGATTAAGCAAGGGAAAGTAGCGGCGGAAACGATGGCAGGAAAGCAATCAGAAGCAGATACGACGTTTTTGCCGACGATCGTTCATTCGATTCCGCCGATTGCCAGCGTCGGGCTGACGGAAGAAGAAGCCAAAGAGCAATATAAAGACGTTCGCATTGGACAGTTTCCGCTCACTGGAAACGGCTATGCAAGCATCATCGGACAAAAAGATGGCTTTATTAAAGTGATCAGCGATGCCGACAGTGAAATGGTACTCGGTGTCCATATGATGGGGGCTGGGACGATTGAACTCATTTCAAGCGGAGTGATCGGACTTGAAATGGTAGGCCGTGAGGAAGATTGGAAGTTTCCACTTTATCCGCATCCAAGTATCAATGAAGGTTTATTGGAAGCAGTTGAAGCGCTGGGTGCTGAAGCGATTCACCTTCCACCGCTGAAACAAAAAGGAGCGGTCTCAAGCTGAGACGGCTCCTTCAAAAATATCACGATGATGTTTTAAAAGAGTTTGTTGCACTTTAGCGAGAGAAGGTGCTCCGTTTTCAAATGTATATGAACCAAGACGAACCAAAGAGTATTCATTGCCAGGATCGAAAACAACTTCGACAACCTCTTCACTTCCGTCCTTCATTTCTTGAATAAAACCGATATCCGATACCTTTACATCTACTTTTTTATATTTTTGCAATAATACATGATACCCTTTTTTTAGCTCTTCCGTAAAAATGGCTTCCGTGCTGATCAATTCATGAACAACCATTGTTCAACTCCCCCGATTTTCTAAAAATGATCCATAGAGAATATACGACTAATCTATAAAAACATGAATCCCGTTTCGCTAACGTTCACAAAATCGTCATATCTATTTGAACGTTATGTGACAGACTGTTTTTGTCTTTTATATTCAAACGATGTGGAACTAGATAGATTCAGATTGAAAAAATGGACGTCAATAAAAAAGCGAAAATATTTCAAGGGATGGAAAGCATGACGGAAAAGTGACCAGATGATCAGCTGATTTTGCCGAGCGTTTTCGTTATACGGATCCGTGATGACAACGACTTTCGAAAACGGCCTAAAGTTTTATCATACAAGAACATGTTAATCTACATTAACAGGCGAGTGATGAAGCTAAAATTCAATGTATTTATAAATTTTATAAATAAGGAAAATTTTGATATAATCACAAAGAAATAGAGAGTGATCGTTTTGGCTAGAAGGAGAGAATCGAATCGTAAGAATGTGAGAAGGAAAGGAGAAGCTCATAAATGTAGCGGGCAACGCTTCATGTATTGGAGCGGGACGCGGGGGAGGTTCATTGGTTGAAAAATGGGATCCTGCATCGATGATTTCTCATGTTTGATTGAATACGGGCAAGAAAACGTTCGGAGAGAAGGAGAAGAATGGAGATTACGCTCATTCGTCACGGAAAATCTGCGTGGCAGGAAAAGAAGCGATGGATGAATTCCGCGCAGTTTTCTCAATGGATTGCCGCGTATGACGCCGCAGGCATATGTCAAGATCATCTGCCTCCAAGCGAGACAGTGAAGAAAGCTCGGAAGGCCCGCGTTTTCATTACAAGCGCATTGCCGCGTGCTGTTCAATCAGCTGAACATCTTTCTCCTTTGTGTGCGGTGGAAAAAAACGAACTATTTCGCGAGGCAGAATTGCCTGTTCCATTTTCTTCTATCCGTTTTTGGCGGCTTCCTGTATCTTTATGGTTGGTGCTGGCGAGAATTTGTTGGTTTTGCGGGTATTCTCTCGGGGTGGAATCCTATTCACAAGCAGTGATTCGTGCTGAGAGGGCTTCCCAGCTTCTCGTGGAGTATGCGAAAGTTCACGAAACGGTAGTCGTTGTTGGGCATGGCTGGTTTCACAAGCTAGTAGGAAGACAATTGATAAAAAAGGGATGGAAATGTTGTACAAGCAAGAGCACTTCTTATTGGCATGCCTGTACATATATTGCAGAATAAATGCTTTGATCCTTTATCTTTCATTCACATATTTTCCCTAATTCTGTCATAAAAATGAATCAGAAATGCAGAACGGGAGAGGGGAAAGTGCGTGAGGGAGAACGAAAGCCATCATGAAGAGACAAGCGAACAAGAACAAGTGAGTCAAGAAGAAGCGGTGCCATCGCGCCAAAGGATGCGAAAGCAGATGGTGTGGCACAAACGCTATCGAGCGTTTTTATGGGCTGCGATTTTGGGGGGTGTTTTTTGTTTTTTTATTGGTGTGATGATGAAAGGGTATGCTGCACTAAAAAATGAAATGAGCAAGGAAGCAGCCGTTCATCAATTTGAACAAGCGCTTAAAAAGAAAGATGTGCGCACATTGAAAAACTATATTCGGAGCGAGGAAATCACGGTGAACGAAAAAACGTTGGCCCCCTTGTTCACATATGTCGATCAGCACCCAAAGGCATATGAGATGCTTGAACGTGATTGGGAACGGCAATGGAACGAAAAGCATGTCTATATAAAAGGGCTGACATCCATACCGCCCATTTTTACGATGAAGGTGTATGAAAAACAATTTTTTTTGTTTCACCAATACGTGTTTGAGCCGACTCTTTATTCGTTTGTTATTCGTCAAGAAGAGGAGGCTACGGTGCTTGTGGATGGTAAAGCCGTTCAAGGCCAACCGACAAAAGAACCGTTTGTGAAGAAGTACGGCCCTTATTTTCCTGGCCTGTACACAGTAACGATAACGACTAAAAAGGAAACGAAAACAAAAAAAGTGGTTTTATTTGGCGGCAAGCGAGTACATGAGATCCAATTTTGAGAGAGGGAGATCCATCAAAAGGGATCTCCTTCAATACGTAAAAACAGCATGAACAATAGCGGTAATCGTCACATCCTGTGTTTGAATCGGCGGGGCGGCAGATGCGGCGAGAACGGTCGTTCGCGGCTGTGGGGAAGGATGAAGCGAAGAGATGGTTTGCTCTTTTAATTCGATGGGGGTGTCGTGTAAAGGAAGGCTGAGCGTGCGGGCAAGAACGATCGCTTTTTCTTGAGCATTTTTGACAGCGAGAGCGAGAGCTTGCTGATAATAGGGCTGTTCATGCGCGAGTTTAAATTGCAGTTCGCGGGCGATATTGGCTCCGTTCGTTACAGCCGCTTCGTAAATCATGCCGACCGTTTTTACATCTTTCACTGTAATTTCAAAAAGATGTTCGACCTCATATCCTGCTAACACCGCGATATTGTTTGTATACGTATATTTTGGATAAATTGAAAACGAGATCGTATCGATTTCTTCCTTATGAATGCCGATCGCTTCGAGCGCTTGAATCATGGCGTTTACCCGCTTCGAGTTGCTGGACAACGCTTCAAGTGCGTTTGTATGTTCTGTGCGAATACCAAGTGTGATCGTTACAGTATCCGGCTTCACATAAAGAATGCCTTGACCAGTGACGGTGATCGTTCGCGAGCGTGGGGCGGCTCCCGGTACGGAAGGTGTGGCGTAATATGAATACGGGTGAGCATCATGCATAAGAACACCTTCTTTCCTCTATGCTGCGTTGCGGTGGTCGTCATCTTCAAGCGCATACCAATAATAGATGCGCGGCAATCTAAAATAACACCAATATTCTTGTAACAACGTCAAGCCAACAAATGCACACATTTGCCAATCAATATATTTCATTTTCAATTCTTCATCTCCTTCATTGGCAATCCTTGCTATAGTCAGCATATTCAGGCTTGAAGTTGTCTTATGACTTTCGAAAATGAAACAAAAATCGCAGTTGCTTCGTATCAAAGGAGAGGACATGGTATAATATCAATAATCCATTTATTTAAGGAAGGGATAAAAATGAAACGATTGTTGATGACCCTTTGGCGGTGGTTTGTTTCGTGGAACGTCGGTTTTATAACAGCCACGATCGTTTTCTTTCTTCTTGATTATCAATTTTTTCTTTCATTTATATCAGGAACAGCTGCTATGGTGCTTACCTCTTTCTGTATGAAATGGAGATCGCAGCGAATTCATGCCGGCGATCTCTTAAAAGAAGAAAAAGACTATATACGTACACAACTTGCAGAAGCGCGAAAAAAATGGAGAAGAATGCGGCGGGCGCGTTTAAAGATTCGATCAATGGTGATGTGGCAGCGGATATCACACATTAGTGCTACCGTGGATAAAATGATTCAAGCGGTTGAACGGCAGCCGCAAAAGTTTCGCGTCGCTCAGTCATTTTTCATCCAAGAGCTGGATTCGGCAGTGACGATGATTGAAAAGTATGCTTATCTTATTCACCAACCTGTTCGCAGTGAAGAAATGAAGGAAGCGCTGCGCAAGACGGAAAAGCTTTTAGAAGAACTGGAGAGCTCAGCTGAACAGCAGCTTTTGGAGATCCTTTCGGATGATGTGTTCGATTTAAAAATTGAAGCCAAGCTGCTAGAGCAATCGCTTCTTGAAGAACAAAACAAACCAAAAAACACAGAGTGGAGAGAGGAGAAAAAGTATGAAACCGTCCGATAACGAAGCAAAGAACGAACTTCGCGAGCAAGATTGGACAAGCTCGCTTGATTCGCTCCTCGAAAATCCTTTCTCTTTGCCTGCGGAACAAAAGGCAGGATCTGTTGAAGAAGAGCGACCAAACAAGCTGATTGATTCACTTAAGCAGGAACATCGTGAAAAAGCGCTTCAGCTTGCCAAGCAAATTGATCCGAGCAATCAGCAGGCGATCGTTCAGTACGGAGTAGCTGCGCAAGCAGAGCTGTCAAAGTTTTCGCATACCATTTTAAATCATGTTCAGGCAAAAGATGCAGGACCTGTTGGCGAAGTGATCAGCTCGCTGATGACCAAAATTAAAGAAGTTCGCCCAGATGATTTGTTACCGGAGAAAAAAGGCTTCTTGTCGCGGATTTTTGGCTCTGTATCTAAATCGCTTCAAGGGATGGTAGCGAAATATCAAAAAATCGGTGTGGAGATTGATAAAATTGCGGATCAGCTGGAAAGGCATCGTCAGTTGCTATTTCGCGACATTATGATGCTGGAAACGTTATATGAGAAGAACAAAGAATATTTTGATGCGCTCAACATTTATATTGCGGCAGCCGAATGGAAGCTTGAGGAATTGCGAACCGTGCTCATTCCAGAAAAAAAGGCGAAAGCTCAACAATCAGGAAATCAAATGGAAATGCAGGAAGTCAATGATTTATTGCAGTTTGCTGACCGTTTAGAAAAGCGGATTCATGATTTAAAGTTAAGCAGACAAGTCACCATTCAAACGGCGCCACAAATCCGGATGATTCAGCATATGAACCAAACGTTGGTCGAACGAATCCAATCTTCTATTCTCACAGCCATTCCATTATGGAAAAATCAAGTCGTGATCGCATTGACGCTCTTTCGTCAGCAAAAAGCTGTACAAGCGCAAAAGCAAGTAGCGGAAACGACCAACCATCTATTGCTCCGGAATTCAGAAATGCTGAAAACGAACAGCATTGAAGTGGCGAAAGAAAATGAACGCGGCTTGATTGATATTGAAACGCTAAAGAAGACACAGGAAAACCTCATTACCACATTAGAGGAGACGCTCAAAATTCAACAGGAAGGGCGAGTGAAGCGCCAGCAAGTAGAGCGAGAGCTTGTGAATATGGAGGAACAGCTCAAGCAAACATTGTTATCATTAAAACGAGAGGAATAATCAAAAAAGCTGACCGCATTTATAACGATGGTCAGCTTTTTGGGTTTTTATGATTTGGGTCCAATTCTTCTGCCGTTTCCATTTGTACAGAAGGAATCAAAGGCTTAGCCGGACGTTCTTCGGCGACTTTGCCATCGCGCAATACGATTTGCTGCATATAGGCGTGAAAAGGCGCTTCACCAAGAGCAACAAGCAACGCTGTGAAAAATGAGGCATTCAATACCGCGGCAGAGGCGGTATAAAAGCTGCCAACTCCTATCCATAGTCCAAAAAAGACAAGGCCAAAATCGGCAATCGTTGCTGACAGATTCCCAAAACGCGTTAAAATCCATAAATCGCCAATTGCATAGGCAAAGCATGTCATCACAAGGCTCAGCCATAAAAGCTCTGCTGTGGATACTCTCAGAAATAAAGGAATAATCGAAAAAAATATGGTTGTAAGTAAAATGTACTTGATCACAAGAGAAAGAATATGCTTCATTGATAAACGCCTTCCTTTTATATGAATTATTCCGCAGGACGATTCGGTCCGTTCAGCTTCTTATCCCCGTACCCTGTCTTTTTCGGTTGGGAATGGGATGGATCAGGTTGTTTGCGACTTTTATTGTGTGAAGAGTGTGTCATGTGCTCGCCACCTTTTTAACCATATTTCATGCCATCGTTAGTTTGGCCTATTTTCTCCAGTTTATTACAACCATAACGTTTCTTTTTTATTTTCTTTTACGTTTACATTTAAGAATGAATCGCGAGGAATGGCTCAAAATAGAAGGTGAGTAACGGTTGAGTACACTGTCCATCTCGATGATGAAGGAGGAAGTTAGTATGGCTGAAAAGGGACAAGGTGATTTTAAAAGAACGGAAGAGATTCAGAGTAAGGAAGCTAATGACCGAAGATCTTTAGGATTTTCAGAAACTCATGAACAAGTGAGTGATGTATATATGGAAGGAACAATCGATGAGGTGTCAGAAGAAGAGTAAAGTGTTATCGTTAGGATAAGTTATGTCACATTTTATAACATTATTTGTTTTTTTATAAGGGAGACATAATGGATTATGAGTTGACACGTAATGAATAAATACAACTGAAAGGTTGAATAGACGATAACTGTAAAAATACACCGTCTCAGAAAATTCTGGTGACTTGTTTTCGTTGCACATTTCTATGGCGAAGGTGGGAAACAATGGACCGTTATTCACGTTTCTGTGAGCGGCATTGTTCATGTAGGCCGACGCTCCAAGCATGTTAGGTTCCTCATCGATTATCATGTCAAAAGAACGCCTTGTTGGAGGCGTTCTTTTTTATGTAATAATAATTTACAAAAAAATTAAAAATGTAATCGTTTTCTCAAAAAATAATGGTTGCTACCGCGAAGTATATGTAATATATTATAACGTATATATGTTATGTATAATAACAAAAGAGAAGGGGAGATGAAGATGAGTCCAAAAGAAATATCGTTAGCGCTTGACTCATTATGGGTCATGATGGGGGCTGTATTAGTGATTGGAATGCAAGCGGGATTTGCTCTATTAGAAGCAGGATCGACGAGAATGAAAAATTCGGGCCATGTTGCCGGAAAACAAATTTTAAGCTTTTCCATTGCTTCTTTGGCGTTTTGGGCGTTTGGTTTTGCGATTACATTTGGAACTGGTAACAGTTTTATTGGAACAGAAGGATGGTTTTTAAAAGAAGGAGATGGAACATTTGATGCGTTATCGTGGGCAAATGTACCTCTGGCATTGAAGTTTTTATTCCAGCTTGGATTTGCAGGAGTATCGCTGGCGATTGCTTGGGGAGGTTTTGCGGAACGGGCGAAGCTGGCCGTGTACTTTATATTCGGAACGATTTTTACCGTATTGATTTATCCGGTGATTGGACACTGGGTATGGGGAGGCGGCTGGCTTGGAGAAATGGGAATGCAGGATTTTGCAGGTTCGACTGTCGTTCATTTGCAGGGAGCTGTTGCCGCGCTGATTGCCACCATTTTGCTTGGGCCTCGTATCGGAAAATTTAATAAGGATAAAACACCAAATGTGATTCCAGGACATAATCAAGTATATACCGTCATTGGCGGCTTTATCTTATGGGTGGGTTGGTTTGGATTTAATGCTGGAAGCACGATGGCTGTAGGAGACGGATTTTTCGGCTATGTCGCTTTGACAACTAATCTAGCAGCTGCAGCTGGAGCCGTAGCGGCGATTGTTACTTCGAAAATTATGATCGGAAAAGCGGATATTCCAGCGATGGTCAATGGTGTTTTAGCGGCTCTTGTTGCGATTACAGCAGCGTGCGCCTTCGTTGAACCATGGGCTGCGGTCGTCATTGGAGCCGTAGCAGGGGCGGTTACATTTTGGACATCTGTATATTTTGAACGAAAAGGAATTGATGATCCGATTTATGCGTTTTCCGTTCATGGCATCGCCGGAGCGATTGGAACGATTTCGACCGGATTTTTTGCTTCACCGCGCTTGGTAGAAATTACTGGAGTGGGAGAAGCGGGGCTTGTTTATGGAGGAGGATTCCATCAATTAATCGTTCAGGTTGTCGGCGTGCTGGGGGCAGCTGTTTATGTTGCAGCGGTGTCATTTATTGTCCTGTTTATTCTTAAGAAAACGATTGGGTTGCGTGTTACGGCAGAGCAAGAAATTTCTGGACTTGATATTAGCGAGCATGGATCATATGGTTATCCAGAGCAATTAGATCCTGTGTTTATCAACCCTTCCACAAAATCAGTGGTTCAACAGTAAAGATGAGGCTGCTAAAGGATCTTATTCAACAAATCAACCAAGCTAAAACGGTGGAGGAGTTAGGCCGTTTTCATCAGGAGCTAGCCTATCAGCTGCGCGGTGTGACGGAAAGAGAGAGAATTCCCTCTCTTTCCGATGTTTTAAGTGACGTCCATGATGCCATCATGAAACAAGCGATCGCGCTTGCCGAGGAAGCGGCTAGACGCGCGTCTGTAGGCAGACCGCCAGCTAGATGGTGCTGGTATGCAATGGGCAGTATTGGGAGGGGAGAGCCGACGGTATGGACAGATCAAGATCATGGCATTCTGTTTGAATGCGCTGCTGAAGCCGAGGAAGAGTGCTATATATTCATTCGTTATTTAGCTGAGATTGGCACAAAGTATTTATATGAGATGGGTTATCCGTATTGTACAGGAAATGTCATGGCGACAAACCGCAGATGGAGTCAATCGCTCCGTCATTGGCAGGAACAAATCGCTACTTATATCGACCACCATTTTCCAGATGATATCCGTTTTCTTCTGATTGCGATGGATATGCGTCCCATCTATGGGGCGAGTGAATTAGTGGTGGAAGGCAAGCGGTTTTTGATTGACCGGATTCATCACCATTCTCTTTTATTAAAACGAATAGGGGAGCATGTGATTTTTCCGCGGGTTCCGCTTGGGTGGTTCGGCAATTTTCAACTGGAGCGTTGGGGGCCGTATAGCGGTTGCTTGCATTTGAAGTACAGCGGCTATGTCCAATTAGTGAATGCGCTGAAGTTTTTTGCTTGTCAAGGAAATATTGCGGCGATGCGGACGAGAGAAAGATTAGAGGAAATAAGTGCCCAATCGCTTTTGCCAGCTGAACTGGCGGAAGCGGTGCGCGAAGCATTTTTCACATACGCATATTTTCGGTTGAAGTATTCGCTTGCGATAGACAGCAATGAATATGTTTCCGTTCACATTCTTAAGCGGCATGAACGAATGCAATTAAAACAAGCCATGAAGATTTCCCGGCGATTACAGCGCTTAGTGATGAGACGGGCTGGTGATTGATCGATGAATGAACAGCAACGTTTTTGGCAGCGAGCGCTTCGCATGCTGTCCCTTGGAGTTCCGCGCGAAAAAATATCGGCTGCATCAGAAACTGAAGGGCGAACATTTCAGCAAGAAGCATGGGATCGAGCGATGCTAAATGAACTGAAGAAAAAGCAGATCAGCATGAATACGCGTCTTGAGCAGATTCCTTTTATTATTGTTGACACAGAAACAACAGGATTTTCTCCAAAGAATGGCGCGGAAATTTTTGCGCTGGCTGCTGCCAAAACCATTAATGGAACCATGAAGGATTTTTATTTTACGCTTATTTGTCCAGAAAAAGAGATTCCAGAGCATATTTCGCAATTAACAGGAATTACAATGGAAGATGTCCGGCATGCACCGCGTCTAAAGGAGGAAATGAATCATTTTTTAGCATTGATGGGAGAAGGCATTTCAATGGGCTATCATATTGCGCATGATCTTGCTTTTATTAACCATTTTCTTTGGGCTAACTACAGAACAAAATGGACGATGCGTTTTCTAGAGCTGCAGCAGGTGATGGAAGCTATTCACCGCAAGCCGTTTTCTACGCTCGATTCAGCCTTGGAGCATTATCGCATTATCTGTGAAAAAAGGCATACGGCTGATGGCGATGTCCAAGCGATGGTGCTGCTTTGGACGAATTTATTGCAAGAGCTGAAACAAAAGCAAATTGAAACGTTGCATGATCTATATACGCTGCTAAGCATCTATTCATAAAAAGCTACCGAGGACGGTAGCTTTTTTGCGGTTTTATGAATGGGTTGGCGTCGGTTCGGCATAACCTTCTTTATATTTCTCATCAATCATGCTGCGGATTTCTGAGATTGATTTGCCTTGCTTGTATGCTGTGATGGACTCGTCCGCAATCTCTAAGCAAACTCCGCATTTTGTGGCGTGATTATCCCATACAATGGTGCCGTCTTTTTTATTTTCGTAAACAAAGCAGTCATAGTTATTTTTATGGCCGGCAGATTGTCCGCACCCGCAGTAGCAGGGAATGCTTTCAAGCAGTTCGCGATGCTTCGCGGTTTGTTGATAAAGAACGGCCATATTTTCATCATAGGAGTTTAAGAAGTTCGGTAATTTGTCAACGGATTTGGTTGTTTCTCGTATATCTCCGGAGCTGGTTGTATAGGTTTTGGCGTGCTGTTGATCATCTTGATCTTTTGCTTTTTCTGTAGAACAAGCGCTGACAAGTAGACTTAAGGAGAGGAAGCACGCTGCCAAAGATGTACGTTTCATTGCTTTTCATCCTTTCATTCATCATTACATACTTTGAATCTAGCATAAGTCATGCGAAATAGCAACTTTTTGGCGGCGATGATGGTCTGTCTTCCTATTCGATATCTGTTGTTTTAAGTCGAATGTGATGCGAAAAAAGCTGCCCTGATATAAAACGGGCAGCTTTCTTAAAAACTCCTTATTTTTCTAAAAAGTATTTTTCGATGTCGTCTAGCATGAGGTTAGCAGCAAGCACACCGCCAGCTGTATTCCAAATTGTATCGCTGACCTTGTATACCTTTCCTTGTTTAGCAACATTTAAGTTTTTAAAGAGCGGATCGTTAATCCATTCTTTTTCTAGCTCGTTCGCTTTGCCATCCCCTGTTTCATAGGTGAAATAGAACAAAATGTCACCATCCATTGCTGGGATTCGCTCTTTTGTGACGCCCGTTTCAGCAAAATCATTGACGTTTTGTGATTCAGGACGAGCAAAGCCGAGCTGATCTAAAATGATGCCGGAAAAGGAATCTTTATGATAGATTCGGACATCGCCTGCCATAAAACGAACAATGGATACCTTCATATGTAGTTTATCGCCAAGTTTCGCTTTTAAGTCGGCAATACGTGAGTCGTATTGTGCAATGATTTCTTTTCCTTTTTCTTCTTTATTTACCGCTTTAGCGTACAACATAAAATTTTCTTTCCAACTGCCGCGAAGGGTTTCAGAAAATACAGTTGGCGCGATTGCTTTCAATTGTTCGTAAATTTTTTCTTGACGTAATTTGTTGCCGATAATTAAGTCAGGCTTTAATGCTGCAATGGCTTCAACGTTTGGTTCACTTTCAGTGCCAACCTCTGTTACATCCTTCATTTGTGTTTGGATATGGTCGTACCAAGGATCTCCAGTCCATGATTTGACAGCCCCAACTGGCGTGATTCCTAAGGCCAAAAGCGCTTCTGTTCCTTCATTTGTCAAGATGACGATTCGTTTTGGTGTTCCTTTTATTTCCGTTTTGCCCATCGCGTGCTCTACTGTATAGCTTTGGGCGTTTTCCTTTTCATTTGTTTGTGCTGGCTGTGCTTCCTTTTTTCCTCCGCACGCAGTCAGGCTGAGAAGCAAAGCGAAAGCAGCGGCAATAATGGTAGTGAGTTTGAAACGTTTTAGCACAGTGAAAAGTCCCCCTTTTCTTTTAGAAAATGATAATTATTTTCATTGACAGATTCAATAATAAAAGTATTGATAATGGTTGTCAATAAGAATATGATAAAACAAATAGGAATTGTATCAATTAATGATAAGGTAATTTTAAAAAATATTATTGACTATGAGATTCATTATCAAATAGACTTATTAATGGTGAGAAACTTTAGTATATTAAGGGAGCAAGTAGAATGTTAAAGACGAATTATGCAAAAGGCTTAGGACTCATGCTGGCATGTTTGCTGCTTGGGGCGAGCATGTGGATGAGTATTATTTTAGGATACACTAACACGAGCTGGAAAATGGCCATAGACGCATTTTTACATAATGACGGTTCAAACGAACATATTGTCATTACAACTGTTCGTTTGCCGCGCGCATTAATTGGCGCTTCAGTTGGAGCGAGTTTAGCAATGGCGGGGGCGCTGATGCAGGCACTGACAAAAAACCCGCTCGCTTCCCCAAGTATTTTCGGAATTAATGCAGGTGCTGGATTTTTTATTGTGCTTGTTATTACTTTTTTTCATGTAAGCTCTTTTCAGGCCTTTACATGGTTCGCTTTTTTAGGGGCAGCGATAGCGGCTGTTAGCGTATTTGTTATAAGTGCTTCCGGAAAAGAAGGAATGACACCCATCAAACTCACATTAGCAGGGACTGCTGTCGCAGCGTTATTTTCTTCATTGACTCAAGGAATGCTGTCAGCTAATGAAAAAGCGTTAGAGGAAGTGCTGTTTTGGCTTGCTGGATCTGTTTCTGGAAGAAAGCTAGATATGCTGGCCGCTGTTTTTCCTTACTTGTCCATGGCGTGGATTGGCGCTTTTTTGTTAGCTCCAAAGGTGAATGTATTAATGCTTGGGGATGATGTGGCGGCGGGACTTGGCCAGCGCATAAATATGGTGAAATTGGCAGCGGCCATTCTTGTCGTTTTGTTAGCCGGCGGTTCAGTGGCGGTTGCAGGTCCGATTGGATTCATTGGAATGATGGTGCCGCATATAGCAAGAGGGGTCGTCGGTACGGATCATCGTTGGTTGTTGCCATATTGTGCGCTTATGGGAGGAATTCTCTTAGTTTTAGCTGATATTAGCGCACGCTATGTGTTAATGCCTCAGGAGGTGCCTGTCGGAATTATGACGGCGCTGATTGGTGTCCCATTCTTTATTTATATTGCCCGTAGGGGGATTTTGAAAAAATGAAGAAGAAATACCTATCGCTTCGCATGAGTAATTATCTTTCTTTTCTTATCGACAAAAAAGCATTCATTATCAGTCTAGTATTATTAATGCTGGGATTGATCGTGTTTTTAGTGAGCTTAGGAATGGGCAGTGCGTATATTTCTCCGTTGAATGTAGTAAAAACGCTTTTTGGAAGCGGAACAGATATGGAGAAAATCGTCATCCATACTTTTCGTTTGCCGCGCGCCATTGTAGCTTTGTTTGTTGGGATGTCGTTAGCAGTAGCAGGGGCCATTTTACAGGGAATGATTCGCAACCCGCTTGCTTCCCCGGATGTGCTCGGTATGACTAGTGGTGCCGCGGCGGCTGTTGTTGCGTTTTTAGCGCTATTTAGTGATCAAAATCATTCATTGACCATTAGCATTCACTGGCTGCCGCTTGGGGCTTTTGTTGGTGCCACGGTATCGGTGCTTTTGGTTTATATGCTAGCTTGGAAAAACGGGATTTCCCCTTTTCGTCTTGTGTTGATCGGCATAGGCATTTCCGCGCTGATGCAGGCTGGAACCACTTTCTTAATGATAACAGGTCCGATTTATCGTGCGAGTCAGGCAAATGTATGGATTACGGGAAGTATATATGGAGCTTCTTGGAAGGATGTCGCTTTTCTTGTTCCGTGGGCGCTGATTTTATTGATGATCAGCATCGTATCAGCACGTAAGTTAAATATTCAGGAACTAGGAGATGAAATTGCGCTGGGAGTTGGCGTTTCTTTGCAAAGGCAAAGACTTTTTCTTCTGTTGTTAAGTACGGCATTAACAGGAGGGGCTGTAGCGTTTGCTGGAGGAATTGGATTTGTCGGGTTAATGGCGCCACACATGGCGCGAAGACTTGTTGGTTCATCGTTTGGAGCCTTACTTCCTGCGGCTGCGTTGCTTGGTGCGATTTTGGTCATGCTGGCCGATTTAGTGGGACGTACGATGTTTGCCCCTCTCGAAGTTCCTGCTGGTGTGTTTACGGCAGCACTTGGAGCCCCTTATTTTATTTATCTACTATATAAAAGCCGACAGTAGAGAGGGAGGAGTATCATGAATTCATTGCAAACGAAGGAATTAACACTGGCATATGGGGATACCGTGATTATTAAGGAGCTAGATTTAAGCATTCCAAAAGGCAACATTACGGTGCTGATTGGAAGCAACGGATGTGGCAAATCCACTCTCTTGCGTTCCATGGCCCGCCTTCTTAAGCCGGTTAGTGGTGCTGTGCTGCTTGAAGGAGAGGAGATTGCCAAGCTTCCGACAAAGGAGGTGGCTAAAAAATTAGCTATTTTGCCACAATCCCCCTCAGCTCCAGAAGGTCTAACGGTTCTTCAGCTTGTCAAACAAGGACGTTATCCGTATCAATCTTGGCTACAACAATGGACAAAAGAGGATGAAGCAGCGGTTAATAGAGCGCTTGAAGTAACAGGGATGAAGGCATTAGCTGAACGTTTAGTTGATTCTCTCTCCGGGGGACAGCGGCAAAGAGCATGGATTGCCATGACTTTGGCCCAAGAGGCGGACATTATTTTATTGGATGAACCAACTACATATTTAGATATGACCCATCAAATGGAGATTCTTGATTTATTATATGAATTAAATGTGCAGGAAAAGCGAACCATTGTGATGGTGCTCCATGATTTAAACTTAGCTTGTCGTTATGCTCAACATATAGTGGCCCTTCGTGATCAATCTGTATATAGACAGGGAAAACCAGAAGAAGTGATTTCACCAGAATTAGTAAAAGAAGTATTTCAAATGGATTGTATAGTGATCCGTGATCCATTGTTTGGGACACCGCTATGTATTCCGCACGGAAAAGGACGCCGCATTTCCCCTCAAAAGAAGGAGGAGTGTAATGGAGCTTTCAGACTATGAGAGAAGTCAATTAGAACCATTTCGTTTTTCCATGAAGCAGACAGATTCACCTTTGTCTATTTGTGTTGCTCAGTTATTCGATGAAAAGGATTTACGTTACTATTTCGAAAAGCTACGGAAAAAAATAGGAGCACCGAATATGGCAGTGACCGCTTCGATATTTATCAAGCGCTACAGTTTTGTTGTTGTCATCGCTTTGTATGCCATGTCAGTGTGGAATAAACGGCTGTTTCTTCCGTTTGACCGTATTTATTTAGAAACTGACGATACTGCGGAAATATGGCTGCCTACGTTTCGGATTGAACCTCTTCAATATACACAATCAGCCCAAAAGCGAATTCAATGGAGAAAAGAAACAATAGAAGAATTGTTTGCAAATCATCTTTCTCCTTTAATTGGGCAAATCCATCCTATTGCCAAGATTCCTTCTCTTGTTTTATGGGAAAATATAGCCATTTATCTTTTTTGGCTATATGAAACCGTATTAATGAAGGATGAAGCACTTTCTGGCATTGCTGTCCAACTTAACGAAGATTTGCAAACGGTCATTCAAACGATGAACCTTGCACGTTTTTGGGAAAAAAGAAAGAAGGTTGGGCGTCGGGTAACCTGCTGTCTCTCTTATCAAACAACAATGGCGCATTCATATTGTAAAATATGTCCATTAAAAAAGGATCATTTCTAAACCTCTCCCGCTTGTGAAAACGGGAGAGTATTTTGTTTATGAATAAAAGGCCAGCTTATTTGTCGTTTTGATTCCCTAGAACCAATGTTTTGTATCCTAATATATGAAATACAACAAAAAAATGAAAGGAATGGCATCTATAAAAAACTGTAGTTGGAAGAGTTTTGTAACAAGTTTTTTCTTTGCTCAAAACGATCGTTTACCTTGTTATCAAACAGGTTCATAGAGAAAATAGCGGTCTATGATTGTATCTTTACAAGAGAAATACGTTTAGACAGATTGGTCATATTTCATCCTACGCCAATGGCCCCGTTTGGCTTCGTTGTCCTCGTTTTCAAGCTGGGGACATGACCGTGAATTGATGATATGTAGACAACGTCATCATGAACTTTATCTACAACCTGAAGCTTAGGAATTTTTTCTTCGTTTTTCGAAAAAAATTGGTCCATTTTGTTGATTTTTGTTGTTATATTAGTAAAAATGAAAGTGTAAGAATCATAAGAAAATGATAAGCAAGAGGGCGACTTTCTGTTGGAGGAGCAAAAAATATACTGGAGAGGTCATTATTCATATGGAAGATAAATTTTCCACTTTTTTTCAACATTTTGTAGAGTCTATTGCCCTCATTGATGCAAATGGGCGTATTATACATATGAATCCGGCTTTTCAATCTCTAATAGGGGAAGAAGCAGGAAATATTCAAGCACTAGGTTTTTCGTTAGAAGATATGGAAAAAGTTCATTGTGGCCAGGCGGTTCACTATGAAAAGTGGGAGGTTCAAAAAGCGGATGGAGGATGTGTCACAGTCAGCGCATCGTTTCTTCCGCTCCAAAGTGAAACCGATTGCGCCATCTTGTGCGTGTTGCGCGATCGCATGGAGCTCTTGCGAATGGAAGCGGCATTGCAGGAAAGTAAACAGCAACTACGGATGATTGCGGAACATTCGTTTGATGATCTTTTGATTCTTTCCCCTGAAGGAAAAATATTGTATTGTTCATGGTTTCATATATTTGAAGCTTCTGCGGAGTACATGGATATGGAAACTGTTTTCTCCCGTCATGTACATCCAGAAGATGTAGCAGCGCTGCGTCAAAAATGGGAAAGATTATATGAAACGAAGGAAGAACAAGCGGTAGAGTTTCGCAAGAGAAACAGGCATGGTGAATGGGTTTGGATGCAAGGTTATGGACGGTTTGTTGCGAATGAAAATCAACCTTTTCATTGGTTTATTATCTCTACCAAAAATATTAATGAGCGAAAACAATACGAGGATCAACTTTATCAGCTTACCTATTTCGATCCGCTGACAGGCATTGCCAATCGAAGATATTTTGAAAAATATATTTGGCAGTTGATCGAACAGCAGAAAACGTTCGCCTTATGTTATCTTGATTTTGACAAGTTAAAATGGATTAACGATCATTTTTCTCATCAAGCAGGGGATTACTTTTTAAAAGAAGCGGTTAAAAGAGTAAGAAACGCATTGCGCACCGCTGATTTTTTTGCTCGAATTGGCGGCGATGAGTTTGTCTTGCTATTACCTGACATGACGAAAGAAGCAGTGTCTCAATTCGTGGATCAGCTGATTTGCGCTTTCCATCAGCCGTTTCATTATGAAAAACAAATGATTCAGTCGACGCTTTCTGTCGGTATTTCTTTTTTTCCAACGGACGCGGTGGATGCCAACGAATTAATGAAATATGCCGATCAAGCCCTCAACTACGTGAAAAAGCGTGGCAAGAACGGTTATTATTTTTACCAGCCCGTCCAAAATCGAGCGACTATCATTGAGCGGGATCTCCCGTTTGCCATTTTGCGGGAGCAGTTTTATTTATGCTATCAGCCGAAAATTGAGCTTGGGAGCGGGACGGCGATGGGGGTGGAAACGCTGCTCAGATGGCGGCATCCATCCTTGGGTGAAATCCCGCCGTTGGAGTTCATTCCGCTAGCAGAACACAGTGGATTTATTTTTGAAATTACATTATGGGTTCTGGAGCAAGCATGCCGTCAAGTGAAGCAATGGCAGCAGCATTTTCATCATTTGAAGCTGGCTGTAAATTTATCTCCTTTTTTATTGAACCGTAAGGAACTGATCGGACATGTGACCTATATTTTAAAGGCAACAAATTTTGCGCCGGAGCATTTAATTTTAGAAGTGACAGAAAGCGGATTGATGGAAAATATTGAAACAGGAAAGCATATTTTGACTGAGTTAAAAAATATTGGCGTGCAAGTGGCGATCGATGATTTTGGAACAGGCTTTTCCTCACTTGCCTACATCCGTAACTTGCCAGTGTCGCTTTTAAAAATTGATCGCAGCTTTATCCAAGGGATCGCGGACAATTCTAAAGATGCCACCATTGTTGATACGATTATTCATTTGGCGAAAAGCCTTGATATTCAGGTGCTCGCAGAAGGTGTGGAAACAAATAACCAGCTTTTGCTTTTGCGGCAAATGGATTGTGACTTTGCACAAGGATTTTATTTCAGTAAATCATTGGAGGCAGAAAAGCTGCAAAAATGGCTCGCGCACTATAACAAAACGGCCTTTCAAACCAATCACCCCCTCTAAGCGAAGAGAGGGGTTTTTGTTGTAACCTATCCACGGGGAAGCCGCTCACTTGGAAATGACATGTAGGCGGGAATGGCCACCAATACTCTACTCATGTATTTATGAAGGTGAATCGATCGATTCGATCAAGGAGAATGTTCATCCTTCCGGTGGTGATCAACTTCATTCAGCCAAGGGCATCTGTAAAGAAAAAGGAATATTTACGTGGATCAAGAAGTAAAAAGATAGCGCTAGAGAACGGATACCCGAGCCGTGGTTGGCTAGGGGATTTTCGAGAGACGGAGGAGAAGGAGCATGTTGACATTATACGTCACAAGACATGGAGAAACGGAATGGAACATTGAAAAACGATTGCAAGGATGGAATGACTCGCCATTGACGAAGAAAGGGAGGGAGGATGCGCTTCGTCTTGGAAAAAGAATGGAGAAGATTGATTTAACAGCGATTTATACAAGTACAAGCGGACGGGCTCTTGAAACAGCCAAACTCATTCGCGGCGAACGTTTGATTCCTATGTATGAAGATGAAAGATGGCGAGAAATCCATCTAGGTGATTGGGAAGGAAGGACGCATGAAGAGATTCAGAAGTTTGATGCTGTGCGGTTTCACCATTTTTGGAATGAGCCTCATGTATATCAGCCGGCGCGCGGTGAGGCGTTTAGCGATGTGCAGCAACGCGCCTTTGCGGCGTTAGAAAGCATTATTGAACGCCACGCGTCAGGCGATATTTTAATTGTCACCCATGCGGTGGTTTTAAAAGCGTTGACGACTCTTTTAAAAAATGCGCCGCTTGAGCGGCTTTGGGATCCACCGTACATTTATGGTACGAGTGTAACAACGATTCAAGTGGAGAATGGCGTGATGACATTGCTTAGTGAAGGTGATGCGTCGCATATCGAGGAAGTCAAGCATGTATAATGAAATGTCCCGCCTATTATCGAAAGAAGGCGGGACATTTTTTCTTATAGAAGATCAAACCATTGCACGATGTGAGTGGTTAAAAAGGTAACGGCAATCGCGATACTCGTTGGAATCAAAAAGGCGAGCAGCGTCCATTTTTTGCTTTTTGTTTCTTTATAAATATTAATCAATGTTGTGCCGCATGGATAGTGAAGTAAAGAAAATAACATCATATTTAATGCGGTCAGCCATGTCCAGCCGTGATCAAGGAAAATTTGCTTTAATGAATGAAGATCATCGACTTCTGTTAATGCCCCTGTTGATAAATATCCCATGAGCAAAATAGGCAGCACAATTTCGTTAGCTGGAAGACCCAAAATAAAAGCCATTAAAATATAGCCATCAAGTCCAAGTTCACGTGCAAACGGATCAAGCCAATCCGTAATGTAAACCAGAATGGTCGTGTCACCAATGTGAATGTTCGCTAATATCCATGTTAACACACCGGCTGGAGCAGCGACAGCAACCGCACGTTTTAGCACATACACGGACTTATCTAATGTAGCACGAATAATGGTATCCCATATTTTAGGACGACGATAAGGCGGAAGCTCAAGTGTATAATGAGTCGGCACGCCACGCAATGCGGTTTTAGATAAAATCCATGAGACGGTGAGCGTGACAATAATTCCAAACAGAACCATGGCGACGACGACTCCTGCGGTAACAAATGTTTTCCATCCGCCTGTATAGCCTGCCGCCATAAATAGAGAAGCGAGTAAAATGAGCGTTGGCCATCGTCCGTTACAAGGGACAAAATTGTTGGTTAAGATAGCCAGCATACGTTCACGCGGCGATTCAATAATGCGTGTCGACATAATGGCAGCGGCGTTGCAGCCAAAGCCCATCGCCATAGTGAGAGATTGTTTTCCGTGCGCTCCTGATTTTTTAAAGAGACGATCCATATTAAAGGCTACTCGCGGAAGGTACCCATAGTTTTCTAACAAAGCAAAAATCGGAAAGAATATCGCCATTGGCGGCAGCATAACACTCACCACCCAAGCGGTTCCGCGGTATAGACCTAATACGAGAATTCCATAAAGCCAGTCTGGAGCGTGCAGCTGTTTAAAAACAAGACCAATATAGCCTTCAAGCCAATTAAAAAAGTTTGCCAGCATACTTGAAGGAACATTGGCACCGGCTACCGTAATATAAATGACGATCGCAAGCATGGCCAGCATGATGGGAAATCCCCATATTTTCGAGGTGAGCACACGATCTAGTTTCTCGGTCTCATCATGCTTCTTTTGTTTAGTATAGTGAACGGATTCTCGGCAGATCGCCTGTGACGTTTGAAAAAGGGCGGAAACGATCTGCTCACGCGTATCGCTATCTGTCAAGCTTTGTGCCCGGCTCATTAACTCCTCAAATGGATTTAGTGGAGCAGTTGCACGCATAGTGGGGCACCTCCTTTAGAAATTGCTGCGGTTCCTTTTGTAGCGATTGAAGGAGAGACATATCTCCATCTAACAGGCGAAGCGCGATCCAACGGGCAGGATAATGGTCACCGATCACCTGTTTGACAAAAGGGACCAGCTTTTCAATTTTTTCTTCAATTGCGCGATTGTACGAAATTTGTAGCGGATTGGTTTGAATATCCCCACGAACCATTTGATCGATGGTATCTAGGAGTTGATCAATTCCTTCTTCATTGCGTGCAGAAATAGGAACAATAGGAACGCCTAGCTTTTGTGAAAGCTTGTGGATGTCTATTTGTATTCCTTTCTTTTTGGCTTCATCCATTAAATTCACGCAAACGATCACTTGACTTGTCATCTCTAATACTTGAAGCGCGAGATTCAGATTTCGCTCCAGAGCTGTGGCATCTAAAACAACGAGTGTAACATCTGGTTTAGCGAAAATGATAAAGTCCCGCGCTACTTCCTCATCAGCCGAATTGGAATATAATGAGTACGTTCCGGGAAGATCCGTAATCTGGTAGCTTTGACCTTTATAATCGAAAAAGCCTTCCGCATGTGCAACGGTTTTTCCTGTCCAATTGCCTGTATGCTGCCGCAATCCAGTTAATAAATTAAATAATGTGCTTTTTCCGGTGTTCGGATTTCCTGCCAAGGCGATTGTATATTGATTATGATTGTTGCTCATTGCGCATCCTCTCCCCATAAATGTTTGAGCTTTCTTCATTTCGTAACGCGATGGTTGTATGGCTGACCCGATAAGCGGTTGGATCGCCAAGTGGACTTTTCTGCAGTACGAGCACTTCGTTTCCTGGTACGAATCCTAAGTCAAGCAATCTTCGCTTCATCGTTCCCTCTATTGCGATTTTTATAATTCGAAACCGTTCTCCTGGCTTGGCATCAGATAATCGTTCAAGTTTTGCTTGGGTCACAACAGTTGCCCCCTCATTAATAATTTGTACTAGTATTATAATTTTTCCCTAGACCAACTTTTATTTTTATATTATTCAGCGATGGTCATTTTGTCAATGATTTTGTTTGTTATTCTTTTATAAAGGTGAGGCAGAAAGCGATACAGCGTTTGTTTTTTCTTTGGATGAAACGAATAACGCTTAGGTCTTTATAGGGTGTTATGGATATCTAAAAATGGAAGGAAAAAGAAAAAACGGTTTGTTGGTTTCTGAACATGGTCTTTTCAGGGATGCTTCGTTTTATTTGAAGTTGCTTTTGTTATTCGGCAGCTAAGAGCCTGTGATGATGGGCAGTTCTTGTTTGTCGAAAAAGACAGAAAATCGTTGGGTGAATCGGGGAAAAGTCGAATCTTCGAGTTACACTTCTATTAGAAAAAATGTTATTATAAAAATAATCTGAATTTTAAATAAAGAGATGCTTGGGAAACAAAGGGGAAAGGTGGTGAATTCTGCGCAAAACAGCACGTTTTGACGCGGACGAAAATGAAAACGGTTACGGATGGGACCATACTATGGACGCCAACAGAAGAACAGATTCAACAGTCGAGTATCTATCGCTATATGAATTGGCTGCAAGAAAAAAAGGGAATGAAACTGCAAACGCATCAACAGTTATGGACATGGTCGGTGGAGCATTTAGAAAAGTTTTGGGAGACAGTATGGGAGTATTGTGGGGTGCAATCCTCGCATCCGTATCAATGCGTGTTGGAAAAGCGGGCTATGCCGGGAGCACAGTGGTTTCCAGGAGCGCGCCTCAATTATGTTGAGCACGTTTTTCGTCATGCACAAGACGAAAAAACGGCGCTGATTTTCCGCTCAGAGAACATCGCACAACGCGAGATCACATGGAAAGAGTTAAAGGAGCAAACAGCGGCGGTTGCCAGCGCTCTCAAAAAATTAGGCGTCAAACGCGGCGATCGCGTGGCTGCTTATATGCCGAATATTCCGGAAACCGTGATCGCCTTTTTAGCGTGTGCCAGCATTGGCGCCATTTGGTCAAGCTGCTCCACTGATTTTGGCACCGGCAGCGTTATCGACCGTTTCCAGCAAATTGACCCCGTCGTGTTCATCACGGTGGACGGGTGCCAATATAATGGGAAATCATTTGACAAACGCGATGTGATGAACGAGCTTCGCCAAAAGCTCCCATCGCTCAAGAAGACGATTCTTGTATCATATTTAAATGAACAAACAAAAGCGCCAGATGATTCTGTTTGGTTATGGAGCGATTTGATTCAGGAACAGAGCGAGCTTTCGTACGAGCATGTTCCGTTCGATCATCCTCTTTGGATTTTATATTCGTCAGGGACGACAGGACTGCCAAAGCCGATCGTTCAAGGCCATGGAGGAATTTTGCTGGAGCATTTGAAAATATTGATGATTGAACAAAACATGACGGCTGACAGCACCTTTTTCTGGTTTACCACAACAGGATGGATGATGTGGAATTTTTTGATTGGCGGTTTACTGGTAGGAGCCAAGGTTGTGCTTTATGACGGAAGTCCTACGTTCCGTGATGGCCACATTTTATGGGAGCTGGCCGAACAAGCTCAGATCACTCATTTTGGAACAAGTGCCGCATTTATTAATCTTTGTATGAAGCTAGGAATCAGCCCAAAAGAGCAGTACGATCTTTCTTATTTACAAGCGGTTCTCTCCACGGGATCCCCGTTGACGACCGAAGGATTTGCTTGGGTGTATGAGCATGTTAAAAAAGATGTTTGGTTAGTGTCGTGCAGCGGCGGAACCGATGTGTGCACCGCGTTTGTCGGCGGCTCCCCGATTTTGCCTGTGCGGGCAGGGATGCTGCAATGCCGAGCGCTCGGTGCCAGCGTTCAATCGTTTGATGAAAAGGGTCAGCCGCTTATCAATGAGGTGGGTGAACTAGTCATTACCGCTCCAATGCCTTCCATGCCGCTGTTTTTCTGGAATGATGAAAATTACAAGCGTTATAAGGAAAGCTATTTTGACACATATCCGGGAGTTTGGAAGCATGGGGACTGGATTAAAATTGATGAACAGGGAAGCTGCGTCATTTACGGACGTTCCGATTCCACGATCAACCGCGCTGGCATCCGCATGGGAACAAGTGAAATTTATCGGGCGGTTGAAACGGTTGACGGAGTGATCGAAAGCTTAGTGATTGACTTGGAGGTCATGGGGAGACAATCCTTTATGCCGCTATTCGTTGTGCTTCAGCCTGGAAGAAAATTAGATGAGGAATTGAAGCATAAAGTGAAGGAGGCCATTAAAACCAAAGTGTCACCGCGATTTATTCCAGATGAAATTTATCAAGTGGAACAAATTCCGAAAACGTTAAACGGAAAGAAAATGGAAATTCCGATCCGCAAGGTGCTATTAGGCTTCCCGCTTGAAAAGGCGGTGAATGTCGGTTCGATGGCGAATCCGGAGTCGCTGGAGTTCTTTGTCGAGCTGGCGAAAAAGTTGGAGAGCCCGATGTTGAACGGATAACGGGGATTATTCGCTATGAAGCAAACGAGGCCGTTGCTTTGCGGCAGCCGCCTCGTTTTTTATTTCATTTCTGTTAAAAGCTCATGTTGATAATGTCAAAATGCTGAAGGAAACCTATTATTGTAGTTTTTCGATTGTTCTTGCACTAACCCGTCAATTGTTGAATAAATGACCATTACTATTTATGGCAATTTATCATTGGAATGAATCATATTATTGATTACCATTCCAATGATAAATTAGTTGCACAACGCCAGAGGAGAACGTTCTTGTATTAACTAGTTTTAAATTCAATCTTTGCTTTATATCAATAAATAAGGGTTTTCCTTCTCCCAAAATAACAGGGTGGACAGATAATCTAAATTCATCAATAAGCCCTAAATTGATAAAAGTAGTAATAAGATTTGCTCCGCCATATAGCCAGATGTCTTTACCAGGTTCATTCTTTAGTTTTAATACTTCTTCCAAAATATTATCATTTATGAATGTCGCTTTGTCATCAGCCTCTTTTTGCGTTCTGGAAAACACATATTTTTTTTGCTATGAATTAATTCCCAAATTTCTTTTTCAGCATCATCAGTAGTTTCTGGGGTAAATTGTCCCCATAAATCGTAGCTTTTTCTTCCATATAAAATAGTATCAATTTGGTTTAAGAAATTAATAAACTCCATCTCAGAGTCCATGATGCACCAATCAACTTCTCCATTTTTCCCTTCAACAAAACCATCTAAAGTAACTGCTAAATCTAAAATGATTCTTCTCTGTCTTACGTTATTTGACATAACTCATCTTCCTTTTTATCATTTGGGTATTGTTTCTTCTTCCTTTAATAATTCCATATTTCATTATTGACAGCATTTATTGCTGAAAAAGTGACTGAAGTTACTAAAAAGTCTCTCTCGTTTCATTAGTTAGACGCCCATCAACAGAACATAAAGGTTTGACATGTTTAATTTATTGATATACTTGCTCTTTCTTTGTATGTGATAATTAGTCGATGTGTTTTAAGAAGTTGCTAAGCGCTTTGCTCAACTTAAGTTCTTTATACGAATATTTGTCGCTATCGGATTATATCAAAAGTTCAGAGAAGGTTCAAATATCAACAGTTACCTTTAACAGAGTCTTTATTATCTTTAAATTCCATTTTTTGTTTACATATTTTTTAGCATCTCCTATAATAAACCGTGAAATGGAAGTGGATGGTGCGAAGAAACGGCAATGTGTCCTTGTCATTTTGGCGCGCTCGAGGGAGGGAACAAAGACTTTATGTTGAAACATTGTAACGATTCAAATGTTGCTGTAGTCTTAATCCATGAAATCTACGGAATCAATGATCATATGAAATATGCAACGCAAATGATTACTGCTCAAGGGTATGACGTCTATTGCCTTAATTTGCTCAATAGGGAAACTTTCCATTACAATGGTGAGAAAGAAACTTATCAATATTGTCGAAATGAAATTGGATTTGAACAGGCGAAACAATTTAGCGCAACCCTTAAAAAAGAAGTACGAAACTGTCGTGTTTTGGGGATACAGCGTCGGCGCCACTGTGGCATGGTTATGTTCTGAATATGATGGGATAGGGGATGCAGCAATTGGCTACTACGGTTCCCGAATTCGAGACTATACCGATTTGCGTCCAAAAATGTCTGTACGTTTATTGTTTGCCGAACAAGAGGCGTCGGTTGATGTCCATCAGCTGACAGAACGATTATCGTGCACATCAGGCGTGAACATCGAGAGGGGGGAAGGCGCACACGGGTTTGCCAATCCTTTCTCGCGTTTTTATCACCCTGAAACGGAAAAAAGAGCGCTTGATTGGTCGTTCAAATTCATTGAAACGATTTGGACAGGCGAAAAATAAACAGAAGGATTTTTAACGATTTACCGTTTCAGGGGGGACATGATTAAAAGTAAAAGGGGGATTCAAAGCATGTACCAAGGAAAAGTCGTCGTCATTACCGGAGCGGCGGGAGGCATCGGGCGCGGGCTAGTGAAAGCATACGCGGAGCAAGGCGCAACGGTTGTTGCTGTCGATAAAGCGAAAGAAGTGGAAGTGGTCACAAGCAGACTGCAAGCGCAAAAGTATGATGTTCATCCATACGTGTGCAATTTAAGTGTTCCGGATGAGATTGTGAAGATGTTTGAGCAAATCAGGGAATCGTTTGGCCGAATGGATGTGCTCATCAATAATGCCGGATTTGGCATTTTCGTTTCGCCGTATGATTTAACCGTCGAACAGTGGGATGATGTTATCCACACGAATTTGCGCGGCACGTTCCTTTGTTCGCGTGAAGCAGCAAAAATGATGCGAACGCATGGCGGCGGGGCGATCGTGAACATTTCTTCGACGCGGGCGCTCATGTCGGAAGCGAACTCGGAGGCGTACGCGGCTTCCAAAGGCGGCATTTTATCATTGACGCACGCTTTGGCCGTTTCGCTTGGACCGGATCGTATCACGGTTAATGCGATTTGTCCTGGATGGATCGAAACGGGTGATTATGAACAGCTGCGCGATGAAGACCACGCCCAGCATCCATCCGGCCGAGTCGGGAAACCGGACGATATCGCCCGCGCTTGCTTATATTTGACAAATCCAGACAACCATTTTGTCACGGGGATTCAATTGGTCGTCGATGGCGGGATGACGCGGAAAATGATATACGTGGAGTAGCAGAAAACGATAAATGAAGAGGTTTTCACAAAGGAGCTGTTAGTATGGGATAGCTCCTTTGTTGTTTTTTGTGGTTGTGTTCGGCAAGAAATGCGCAGAGAAGATTGTTCAATACTATAGTTTTAAAAAGCGAAAAGTTTGTCAGTGGATACGTTAAAATAAATCGTCATTAATGGATGAAATGTCGCGATTCTATGCACATGTGGTCTAAGGAAAATCGATGATTGGGAGACGAATCTAATGATTGACTTTTACGTTAACGTAAATTAAAATAAAATTCAGAAAAATAAAAAATATAGGTGAACTCGATGAATTTCTATACCATCTCCCAGCTGTCGCAGGAATTTGACATCAGCACGCGGACGATTCGTTATTATGAAGAGCGCGGGCTCATTGTACCGATCCGCACCGAGTCGGGCCAGCGCTTGTACACGAAAAAGGATCGGGCTGTGTTAAAGCTTATTTTGCGCGGCAAGCGGTTTGGCTTCTCGCTTGAGGAAATTCATGAAATGATTTCGCTTTTTGACAAAGATCGCACCGGACGGAAGCAGCTTGAAAAAACGATTGAATATGGTGAGCAGAAGCTGAAGGAGGTGAAAGAGCGGATCGCTGATTGGCTGCAGCTAAAACATGAAATGGAAACGATTTTAGAAGACTTTAAAACAAGATTAGAAGAATTGGAGGGAAGTGAATGAACATTTCTGAACTCTTGGCGCGAAATGCGCGCAAATTTCCGGAAAAAATCGCGATCATTGATGGAGACGCGGTTCTTTCATACAGGCAAGTGGATGAGACGGTCAATCGCCTCGCTTCGTCGCTGCAAAGGCTCGGGCTGAAGCGAGAGGATAAAGTCGTTTTGTATATGCCAAACACGAAAGAATTTGTGTATGCCTACTTTGCGGTTTTGCGCCTCGGCGCGATTGCCGTTCCGGTCAACGCCCGGCTGACGGCTGAAGAAGTGCGCTATATTGTCGAGCATAGCGAAGCGAAAGCGGTCATCGCCCATGATTGGATTTATGAAGCGCTGGCGCCGCTTGCTGGCGATTTCGATCTTCTATGGATCAAAACCGGCGAGGCGAAAGACGGCTGGCGGTCGCTCGCGCAGCTCATTCATGATGGCAGCGCGAATTCGATTGCCTGCCCGCTTCAAGAAGACGATGAAGCGACGATTTTATATACATCCGGCACGACAGGGAGGCCCAAAGGCGTCTTATTTACGTACCGCAATATTTTATCTGTCGCTGTCATGATGGCGCTAGAAACGAAAATGGATAAAGACAGCCGCTTGTTGCATATGATGCCGCTCAGTCACTCCGCTCCGCTTCATTTATTTTTTATTGGCGGCATGTATGTTGGGGCCACCCATATATTATCACCTTCGTTTTCCCCAGAAGCATTGTTTCAGCTTGTCGAACAGCACCGCATTACCCACTTTTTCGGAGCCCCTGTCGCTTATCTGCTTGCGGCTAAGCACCCGCTCCTTCATCAGCATGATCTCTCTTCCGTTCAATATTGGACATATGGCGGAGCGCCGCTGTCAGCTGAAGAAGTGCGATTGATCGCCAAACAGTTTCGCACTGACCGCCTCATGTGCTTATACGGCTTAACAGAAGCCGGTCCGAACGGCACGTACTTGTCGCCGGAGGAACATGCTCACAAAGCGGGCAGCGTCGGTAAATTCGCTGCGCTCAACTGCGAAGTGAAAATTGTCGATGAGCAGGGACGTGAAGTGCCAGCGGGTGAAATTGGAGAAATTGCGCTCGCCGGCGAAGGAACGATGAAAAGATACTATAAAGACGAAGAAAAAACAGGAGAAACATTAAAAAACGGCTGGCTTTATACGGGAGATTTAGCTCGTCGTGATGAGGACGGTTATATTTGGATTGTGGACCGTAAAAAAGATATGATTATTTCCGGCGGTGTCAACGTCTATCCGAAGGAAGTGGAAGACGTGTTGCGAACCCATCCCGACATTATAGATGTCGCTGTTGTTGGAGTGCCGCATCCGGAATGGGGGGAAACGGTAAAGGCTTTTATTGTTGGGGCAAAACCGATCGATTCACTCGCAGATCGTTGTAAGCGTTTTCTATCAGGGAAGCTTGCTGATTATAAAATTCCGCGCTTATATGAACAGATTGATGAACTGCCGCGCAATGCGACGGGAAAAATATTAAAGCAAGTCTTAAGGGGGATGGGCGATGAAGCAGCTGCACGAAGCTGATCCAAATTTACTGGCGAATTTAAAAAAATATTTAGATCCAGAATTATATGGCTATGCAGAGAAAGAGCTGGAGAAGTTTTGGCAGCTTTGTATGACGGAATTTGATAAAAGGGCCGTCCATACCGATCGTGAAGGGCAGCCGAGGTTAATCAAATATGATCGCTTTGGAAATGATGTATCGGAGGTGTGGGTCAACGAAGGCTACCGTCAGACGGTAAAGCAAACATATGAATCTGGAATCGTCGGCTACGTTCATAAAACCATTCCAGAGCTTGGCCGAAAAGGCAACTATATTTACTCTTATGCGCAAGGTTATTTGTTATCACAGGTAGAACCGGGTTTTTATTGCCCGGTCACGTTGACAATGGCAACGGCCTATTTATTGGAGCATTTTGCGGATCAAGAGCTGAAAAATAAATATTTGCCACATGTCATTTCAACAGGAGAAGTCGAACGATATGAGGGAGCCACCTTTTTGACAGAGCGGCAAGGAGGATCGGATGTTGGAGCGAATGAGGTGAAGGCGGTTCCTTGCGGCGATCATTATAAAATTTATGGTGAAAAATACTTTGCGAGCAATGCTGGCATGTGCGGCGTAGCCATGGTATTAGCGCGCATCGAGGGCAGCGGACCAGGAACAAAAGGACTTAGCTTGTTTCTTGTGCCGTGGCGCACGGACGATGGAGCGCTCAATGGCATTCAAATTCGCCGATTGAAAGATAAGCTTGGGGTGCGGGCCGTTCCATCAGCGGAAGTGGTGTTTGACGGTGCGAAAGCTTATGTTGTGGGCGATCCGACAAAAGGCTTTTATTATATGATGGAAGCGCTCAATTTATCGCGTGTCTGCAATGCGGTTGCTTCCATCGGCATTATGAAGCGGGCGCTTGATGAAGCGGTACAGTATGCAGAGGAACGATCAGCTTTTGGGCAAACATTGACCTCGTACCCGATGGTGAGAGAAACGTTGGCTCACTTGACAGCGCGCCAAGAAGTACAGACAAGTGCTTGTTTTGAGCTGATTGCATTATTTGATCGCATTATGCAAGCGCCAGAGCAGGCAACGGAAGCAGAAAAAGCGTGGAATCGGCTATTGATTGCCATTTTGAAAATGCGCACCGCTGAAGAGGCGATCGCTTTTGCGCACGAAGCGATTGAGATGCACGGCGGCAATGGTTATATCGAAGATTTTGTCACTCCAAGGCTTCTTCGTGACGCACAAGTGCTGACGGTTTGGGAAGGCACCGCTAATATTTTGAGCTTGGAAGTATTGCGGCTCATCCGAAAGCATCGCATTGAGGAACGCTTTAACGACAAGATGCGCGAGCAGTTGGCGGCGCTTCCCGGACATCTTCGCCCGTTGGCGAAGCCGGTGGAAAGCGGATTGGATGAGCTGATGGAGTCATTGCCAAGGCTGCAAGCGATGCCGGAACATGCGCAAACATACCATGCGAAAAAAATAGCCAATCGTTTGTGCGATCTTTATTTAAGCGTGACGGCATTGAAAAACGCTTCGGAAAGCGAACGAAGCGAAATGATTGCCCGCCTCTTTTTGCAGCACATTTGGCCTCAGCATTTACTGGATTATGAGATGCTTGCGGTCCATTGTTTCGATTTGCTGGTAAATAAAAATAAGAAGATGAGAGTATAAGAGGATCAAAAGAAGCTGGCGTATGCCAGCTTTTATTTTATGGAAAGATTGAAGAGAGCGCTTTTTTGCTAATTTTATCGACATCGATCGATGGAGACAGGGGAGTCATATGATTCGGAGATTGACCAAAAGAGATCATTCCGCTGTTTTTCTTTTTAGCGCAAGAAGCTTCTATCAATCTTTTTATCATTGATGATATCGTGGCTTTTGGTTATTAGCAGGATTTCCAAGAATTATGGGGAGACTTTGACGAACAAGGTGCGCTTCGGGCCGTTTTATGGCGTTTTTATGATATTCTGTATGCTCCAGCCGCGTTTGATGCAGATGGATTTGCTGAGATCATTCGCCGAGATCCTGCTTCGATCCGACTTTCCGGAAAATCAGAGATTGTGGAGCAATTGGAAAAGCATGAATAGGAATGGACTGCGGTGGGATTCTTTCAATAGCTTGCAGTTACATAGAATCTATTATATAGTAGAAGTGAGACACAAAAAAAGCCCCTTACTCCAAAAGGGGGACAAGCAACAAATCAATCTAGAATCAACCTCTAAGTTTTGCCATGCTATTCCAAAAAGGAGGTGATCAGACATGGCCAAAGACGTGCTCTGTGAAGTGAACACTTGCCGCCATTGGGGTGACGGCAATCAATGCCAAGCTGACAAAATCTACATCATTTCTCATAGTTCCCATGAAAAAGCACAAAGCTCTGCAGAAACAGATTGCAAAACATTCGAAGCTAAGTAATGGAGACAGGGAGGTAAGGAAGTCTGTCATTCCTTCCTCCCGCATTTATTCTAACATGAATGATAATCATTATCAAGCGTTTCTTTTATCATTTATTGGAGATTTTTACTCGCTATCTGTGCTTTCAAGGAAGTGGGATTTTTTGTACTCGGCATATGTTTTGCTGCTACATATTCATTGATAAAAAACTTTGATCCGCTGATGAATAACGGAAAATGACGGATCAAGGTCAGACACAATATATAGCTCAAAAGGGGAAATCATAAATGACCGAATCCCGATTTGTTGAATTTTTTATTGAAGCGAAGAAATAGACGTATGCCGCTGAAGGAAATGCGACAGCCGTGCCTTCGCTATTGAATGGAGCAAAGCAGCTTGAATATCGCAAAGGCAGCTTTCTATACCGCGGATCTTTATTTCAGTTTTGCTTAGCTTGCCGGACAAGAAGTCGTAGGACAGGATGAGCAGTTGCTTTGATCAATGGTGCGGTTGGGAGGAGTGCTTATTTCTGATATGCCGTGCGAGCTAAAATTGCTTTGATTTATGCTTTTTTGCGTCAAACGCTCTGATTTGTCGAGAGCAATGACCCATATCGGCCAATATATTGAAATTGGACGATATGCTTACCTAAACGAGTGGGTGGGAACCATTTACTCGGAAAGAGAATATTTTTCACAACGGCGAAAAAGTGCACGAGCTTTGCTATAGTGGAGGATTCATTCGATAAGGGAATTTAGCGGCGATGGTTTGGGGAATATTTATGCTGGTTAAATCGTCATGGCTAATGAATGTGGTCGTTAGGGAGATGATCTTAACCTGCTATTTTTCTCTTAAACATTGGGGACGTGTTAGAAAAATGATAAGGCAGTTACAATGGCATTTATCCCGACGTAATCGGTCATCTTTGTCCAATGAGCAAGACGGGATTGTAGAAAAGAAAATAAGAAATTAGGATGGGATTGGGGCAAATGAAAAAAGAACAGGAGCTATTGAGCGAGCTGCTTCATTGGGGAGAGGCTAACAGCGAGGTTCGAGCGATGATATTAACAAGCTCGAGGTCCAATCCTTATGTTAAAAAAGATATCTTTAGTGATTATGATGTTGAATTATATGTTAAAAATTTAACTCCTTTTCTAGCTAGTGACCAATGGTTAAAAAGTTTTGGTGACATGATTACTTGCGTTCCGTTAAAACCGTCGGTAAATCAAAACAGGATCACCCGCCTTGTTCTCTACGAGGATGGGACAAAAATTGATTTTCAACTATTTACTGTGAAATCGCTAATAGCGCTTGTTCAGAAACCGCAGCTTCCTCCAGAATATGATAACGGTTATCAAATTTTACTTGATAAAGATCAGTT
The DNA here is from genome assembly GCF_001634265.1 of Anoxybacillus sp. B2M1. Classification (NCBI taxonomy): domain Bacteria; kingdom Bacillati; phylum Bacillota; class Bacilli; order Caryophanales; family Anoxybacillaceae; genus Anoxybacillus; species Anoxybacillus sp. B2M1. Next base: position 459,058 of record NZ_CP015435.1, read on the forward strand.
GACTCAGAAGCTAAAAACTCCAACTTATTCAGCATTTTTGACACAAAAGCCGACAGAAGAAGAGTATCTGGAGCTTATCAATGATTTTTGGTGGGATACGACTTATGTTGCTAAAGGACTATGGCGCGATGAATTATACTTTGCCAGGTTTATATGCTTGATTCTGTGATCCGATTTCATTATTTGCAGAAAATGGTGGAATGGTATATAGGTGTTCAGTATGATTGGAAGGTGAATCCGAACAAGCATGGCCGATGGTTTAAAAGATATCTAGATGAAGAAACGTGGATCGAGCTTGAGTCGACCTTTGTCGGAAGCAACATAGAGGATAACTGGACGGCTCTGTTTGGCATGGCCGATTTGTTTACAAAGTTAAGCGCGAAAGTTGGCCAGGCATTAGGCTATACATATCCTAGCAAAGTGGAAGAAAAGATCAGGGAGTATTTGTTACAAGTAAGGCGGTTAGATAGATGTTAGCCTGTTGGGCTGTTTTTTCACGGTCGGGGGCCAGGTCTAAAGACTGACCTTCTGGCCGTGGTTTTTACTGGACATTCCATTTCTGAGCCTCCTCCCCCGCTCTGTTAAGGGGCGGAGGATGTTATGAACGTCTTTTCATGTGTATAAGCTTATATTTGTCCATAGCATTCATTGCTTTTTAGTAAAATAATGGACAACCAACACTGGTCACCAGACATTCTTTTGGAATATTGGCTGAATGGAGGCAACGGTTGTGTTTTTATAAAAAAAGAGCGGCTTGAAAATTTTCTTTATGGCAACAGGAGATTTCAATATAATGGGAAAAAGAGGATAAGGCAAGAAGAGCGGGTCATGACGATGCGGGCCGCTTGCATTAAGCAGCCAAGTGTTCTTGACTGCGAATATGGACAATTCATAGTGCAGCGCACGTTTCTTATTGTCTGTCAATAAGTCTGAATATTCAGTTTATTATTGAACGAATAGGAGCTTCCGTGCAAAGATCAAAGGTTTCATCAACCGGTTTCGCGATAAAAGAGACAGATGCTGCTTTGCTTCCCTCTCTTTCGTTTCAAAATATAGATAAAGAGGTGACAACGATGAATTTGCCAATGCAGCTTGAGAGAAAGGCAAGGACAAAAAAGAGAATTGCGATCTCGCTCGCTAGTGTATTGCTTGTTGCGATCGTCGCATGTGTGGCGATTTCCGTCTATGTTGGATGGAATTTAACGCATAAAGAACGAAAACCGATTTTAGAAACACCAAAAGATTATGGACTTGCCTATCAAGATGCCACCTTTATCAGCAAAGACGACGGGCTTAAGTTGAAAGGATGGATTATAGAACCGACCAAACAGGCTCGGATGACGATTATTTTTTCGCATGGCTACGGCGGCAACCGCTACGAGCCCAATGTTCCTTTTTTGCCGTTGGCTCAATCGCTAGCGTCGGAAGGATACCGCGTTATGATGTTTGATTTTCGAGCAAGCGGTGAATCAGAAGGCGATATGACTACGATTGGCGCAAAGGAAAAATACGACTTGCTTGGTGTGATTGATTATGCAAAACATCATTATTCTGAGCCGGTCGCGCTTTATGGTGTGTCGATGGGAGCTGCCACCTCCATTTTAGCTGCGGGAATGGATAAAGATGTAAAAGCGGTGATTGCTGACAGTCCATTTAGTGATTTAGAAAGCTATTTGCGCACCTATATGCCTGTATGGACCCATTTGCCCAACGTCCCATTTACTTACTTAATTATAACGCTTATTCCTATGTTGACAGATTTAAATCCGGCGGAATCAATCCCTATAAAAGCAGTGGATCAGATAGCACCGCGTCCCGTCTTATTTATCCACAGTAAAGATGATCCGTCGATTCCATACAAGGAAAGTGTAAGCATGTATAATAAACATCGCGATGTTTTTGAAATTTGGCTCACTGAAAAGGCCAAGCATGTGAAAAGCTTTGCGATGTACAAAGACGAGTATATTCAAAAGGTGCTTCAGTTTTTAGAAAAAGTACAAAAGGCAGAATGATGACGTTGAACGAAGGATTTATGGAGCGGGATCCTAGTTGCAAAGCGATCTCAAGCATTTTTCGATAACCTGGCATGTCGACAGTCCCCCCCATTGTAAATATTGGAAAAATTTTTGGATCAGTATCTTTTTTTAAAGGAATAATTTACCTTTATGTAGTATTAACATCTACGTACCATTTGTATGAGGAGGGGATGTTTGTGAGCAATCGAAGAAAATGGTTTACTAGTCAGGATGTTGAAGGAATGATCGAGGAATTGGAAGAGTTTGCGACAGAGATAGGAAATCAGGCCGGCAACAGTAAAGATATAGAGAATCGAAGGTTTTATGAAGGAATGGCTGTTGCTTGCAAGCTGATGGCAATGAAGCTAAAGAGGGGATTGGAGTATATTGATGGAACACTTTTAAACTGCGTGTATGAAAATATAAAAGCTTTAAGCGAAGAAAAAAGCCAGCATGTATTTGCGCGAGAAATAAAACAACGATGCTCCTTCTGCCTTCAGCACAAAGAGCCGCTCGTACAGGGACCCTTTACGTTGATTTGTCGGGATTGTCTGCGATTTGGCATAAAGGTCATGAGGAGCCGAAATGTTTAAAAGAAAAAAGGTGATGATGGATGGCGCGAAAAGTCGAAGTCGTTCCATTTTCTGAACAGTGGGCGGAGCAGTTTCGTTGTGAAGCAGACAAAATGAAAGACGTCTTTCAAAACGGGTGCGTTGAAATCTACCATATCGGAAGCACCTCGGTCCCTGGAATGCGCGCCAAGCCCATCATTGATATCATGGTCGAGGTCCACAATCTTGACGAAGTCGATCGTTTTAATAAGCAAAGGCTCTTTTCTAAAAGATTGTTGCTAATGTAGGTCATCTGTTATAATAAAAACAGAACATTTGTTTGTAATGAGTGCCCAGGCAATGGATTGGAAGGCTGTTTATGGAATTTTCAATGATTTGCCGAAATCTGAACAACTTCAATTGTTTCAAGCTATCAAAGATACGCTGTTTCCTGAACTTAAGGAAGATATTTCCGAAATGGTAGGTGATATTCGGGAAGTACGCTTCAATGGCGGTTTGGCGCGTGTTCATTGTGGTAGCATCAGTATTAAACGTAACGGAAAGTACCGTTCTCGTCAGCGGTATTTGTGTAAAGATTGCTGCAAGTCGTTTAACGACATGACCGCAAGCCCGATTTCAGGTACTTACTATCCGCACAAGTGGCTGAAATACTTTCAAATGATGATTGATGGCATGACTTTGCCCAAAATTGCAGAGGAACTGGTGATTCACATCTCCACCGCTTTCTATTGGCGACACAAGATTCTAAATGCATTACGTTCGCTTGGTTTCTCGACGCTGAAAGGTATCATTGAAAGCGATGAAACTTCTTAGAAAGCGAAAAGGGCAAGAAACAAATTACTCATCGTAAGCCTCGTAAGCGTGGCGGTAAAGCCAAGAAACGGGGCATCAGCAAAGAGCAAATCAGTGTCGTGGTCGCACAAGACCGTAACGGAAATATTCTGTCCAAGATGGCAGGACGGGGACGCATTACGGCTGATGAAATCGACCAAGTATTAGGTAAGTGTCTTGATGAAGAGATTATTCTTTGCACCGATTCTGCTACTAACTACAAGGCGTTTGCCAAACAGAAGGGTATTCCTCACGAAATTATCAATGCTAATAAAGGCAAATACGTCAAAAAAGGCGTTTATCATATCCAACACGTCAATGCTTTTCATCAACGCTTAAAGAAGTGGATTGAGCGGTTTAATGGTGTTGCAACAAACTTGATATGGTTCCGCTTTTTGGAGTTGCATAAGCACCTCGACAAGCAATTGAGAAAGCGAGCAATAGTGCTGGACGCTTGTAAGAAAGCCAATTTTACGCCTGTTCGCTTATTCAAAACAGCATCTTAACGGAGGTATCACTATGTCATTACATTTAGAGTCATTTACTGATTTTCTCGTAGAAGCCAAGAAAAGAACTTACGCCTCACAAGGAGATGATGCATCCGTTCAACCATTATTGAGCGGTTCAAAACAACTCGAATACCGTAGTGGCAATTACTTCTATCGAGATATTTATTTTGGTTCCTCATTCTTTATTGGTCAAGAGACAGTTGAATATGAAAATCGCCCGATATGGTCAATGGTTTATTCAGGCGGTGTCCTTGTTCCAAATGCCTCTTGGGAGCAAATTGCTCCTATATATGAGTTTCTGCGTCAAGCACTAAGATTGGTCGATCATAAATCACTATATCGTGGTCCAAACCGCTACGAACAAAATAACTGCATCTACGAAAACGAGTATTACGGCACTCTGGACGATTTTTATGGCAATGAAACCATTCTCGTTGATGGTCAAAAGGTATATGAGTTACGGTATAACGGCGGGTTTATTCGATAATCTCGCTTAAAAAAGCAACAATATTTACGAAAAGAGCCTAAGCAAATGGCTGAGCTTGGTTATGAAGCATTGGAGGAACACGGGATTGCGAAGCGGAGATTTTTTCGCAAAGGAGGAGAAGAGCGGACGCATCACGTTCATGTGTTTCAAAAGGGGAGCGAACATATCGAGCGGCATTTGGCGTTTAAAGAATATATGGTCGCTCACTCCGATCAAGCTAAGGAATATAGTAAGCTGAAACAAATGCTAGCGCAACAATTCCCTTTGGATATTGGATCGTACACAGAAGGAAAGGATCCATTTATCAAAAAAGCGGAACAAGAAGCGCTGGCATGGTATCGCAAGCGGAGAAAGGGGGAATCGAGTGCTGCTGAAACGGATTAAATGCGGTGTCTTTCCGGAGCAAAAGCGGAGGTTTTCGTTCGCACAAGAGCAATGGCAGGAATTAAAGGCGATTTCCGGCTTTCTCCAGCAAATAGGTGGCTGGAATGTAAACGATGCGAACGAGGCCTATATTTTTTCGTTCTGGGAAAATCAATCTGCCTACGAGGCATTTATGAAGCGGGATCACGATGGAATCATGGCGAAAAACAACCAGCGTGGCACCTATCATCGCCTTGCGGTTGACTTGTATATGAAAGCATCCCCCAATGACGATACTTTTTCTATCATGGAAATGCTGGGTAAAAGCAATGCGCTGCATGTATGGGAGCGCTGCGAACCATTGTCCGGTTCGTGGAGTGCAAAAGAATTTATTTCGTTTCAGCATTTGCATGATCATCGTCGCTTGCTTATCGTCCCTGCTATGCCGCTGACGGATAGTGATGGGACGACCGTGGCAATTGAAGAGTCATGGACTACGTTTCGTTTTATGGAGGGGGAAGAAACATGAAGTGAAGAAGAGGGCTTTTGATTTTTGGGTTGTGCCTGCTGCTTTTTCCGGCGCGCATTTGTGCTTCTCCTGCACCTAGTGAAATAACGAAAGCGAAGGAAAAAGCTCCGGTACACCTGATCGGCGTCGTCATCTCGGATCGGTTATACCAAGATCAAACAAAAGAGACCGATCATCCGTCACAAATTCGTCGCATGGCACTGTCAGTCAAGCAGCTGATCAAAGCTCCCCAAGAGCAATCCTTTTCCGAAGTGATCGTATATTATGTCTATAGGCCCTCGTGGATACAGGATGAACTGGGGAGCGTTCCATTAAGTGTCGCGGTTGGTGATGTGGTTGAAGTATGGCTGAAGCAAGGGAAAAGAGGGTGGGAGCCTGCTTTAGGAAGATGGACGGTTCGGCATTTATCATATGCGGAAAAGCGCAGCGAACCGATTCCTGAACCGTTCTTGCATATGGCGGAACGCTATATAAAAACCTCTTGGCGTTACCATTCCGGTGGGATGGTATGGGGCGGAGTCATTTTTTTTCTTTTTGTCTTTGTTTTGTTTGTTAAATTGTTTAATCTGGATCGTGCCTCAACAGAAGATCGATGAAAATGCTGCCTTTTAGGGGAATCTATATGCTGGTGCATCAAGCATTGGAGAGGGGATGAAATGAAAATCATTCTGTTTGATGGCGCTTGCAGCTTTTGCCATGCAAGCGTTCGATTGATTATTGAAAGAGACCCGCACGCTTATTTTCGGTTTGCCTCATTGCAGAGCGAAGTGGGACAAGCGCTATTGGAAGACGATCGAGTGCCTAGCCAGATTGATAGCTTGATATTGATTGACGGAAACACTTATTATACGAAGTCAAGCGCGGCGTTAAAGATATGCAAGCATTTGCGCGGATGGTGGAAGTGTCTATATGTATTCGTTCTTATTCCACGTCCGCTTCGCGATCTTCTCTACGATTGGATCGCCAAAAACCGTTATCAATGGTTTGGGACGACCGATCAGTGTTTGATTCCAACAGAGGACGTGCGAAGGCGATTTTTGCCATAAGGATACATGGATAAGGGAGGAATCAATGAAATTTTATATTGCCTCAAGCTTCGCTAATAAAGAAGTGGTTCGCCTCTGCGCCCGGAGATTGATCGTAAACGGTTTTACACAGACATATGATTGGACAAAAAACGAGCGTCCGACAGCCATTGAACAGCTTTCACAAATAGGGCAAAAAGAGGTGCGAGAGGTGATGGCGGCCGATTTTTTTATTATGTCGCTTCCGGCCAGGAAGGGGAGCCATGTTGAATTAGGCATTGCGCTTGCATCAGGCAAGCGCGTTTATATGTATTCAGCTGATGAAGACATCTATCATTCGGAAACAACAGCAACATTTTATCATCTTCCTGAAGTCCAAAAATTGGTTGGTGCATTTGATTGTTTTTTGGAGCGGCTCATTTTTCATGAAGAAACGAATGAAGGGGGAGCATTCTGACGGCTAGCATTTCATGAAAAATTGGAGCGTGATTCACGAGCGAATGACGGCCGGCGCTTCCCGAAGTTTCGTTTTATTTATAGAAACGATCACGATCGAAATCGCCAGTCCATCCATTACTTTTCTCGAACGGAGGGTCGACATTTTTCTGTTTGTTTTGCATCAAGTGTTCCAGCGATCGCCGTATGAAAATAGAGTTTTCGGCGATATTCCGGCAAAGGAGATAGGCGATTGATAGAATTAGGGAGAATCAAAGACAAAAGGCTTGTAATGGAATCGTAATAGATTTGTAACTGCTTTTTATTCTTTTTGTCATTGATTCGCCATTTTCTTTTAATATAATGATCCATGTTCGTAGAAAACGGAGACTATCAATACATCGGGAGGAGCAACATGAAAAAAACGGCGATTTTTACAGGGACACTGATCACGTCTTTATTAGCAGGACAAACAGCTTTTGCTAGCAGTTACACAGTTCAAAAAGGCGATACGCTTTGGAACATATCGAACCAGTATCATACGACGGTTGAAACATTAATGCAAATGAACGGTTTAACTTCTGATCTTATTTTTCCTGGCCAAACATTAAAAGTGAGTGAGAAAGAAGATACATATGTAGTGAAAAAAGGCGATACATTGAGCGAGATTGCTAATCAATTTCATATAACGGTAGATTCATTATTGCAAATGAATCCAGGAATTTCTGATCCGAATTTTATTAGAGAGGGTCAAATTGTTTATTTAGCAAAACAGGTATCATCATCTGCCCAATCTACTGCGCCGTCCTCTGCGAATGGCTACTATATCGTAAAGGAAGGAGACACCCTTTCTGGCATTGCGGCAAAGTTTCAAACCACCATTCGCTCGTTGCTTGCGTTAAATCCGCAGATTGCTAATCCTAATCTGATTCGAGCTGGCCAGTCCATTAAGGTGGCAGGACAGCCAGTCAGTGTTGCCGAACAAAACCAAGCAGTGTCTTCCAGCACAGCGAAAAATGAACAGCCGCAAAAGGTCTCTTATTCAAACGAAAAAGTTTCTGCTGATCCGGTGCAAAACAACACAAAACCAACGACTCTCTCTTTAGCTGATAAAATTATTCAAATCGGCGAAAAGTATTTAGGAGCCAAATATTTATATGGTGCTAGTCCATCCCGCACCGATGCGTTTGATTGCTCTTCTTTTACCATGAGAGTATTTAGTGAAGCAGGAATTGCTCTGCCACGCAGTTCATCGGCGCAGGCGCAAGTAGGGACTCCGATCTCGATCAGCCAGCTTCAAAAAGGAGATCTGTTGTTCTTTGATACAGACTTCAATGGCACGATCAACCATGTCGGCATTTATGCAGGCGGCGGGCAAATGCTCAATGCCACCACTTCAAAAGGTGTCACGTATGTATCAATCAATATGGCCTATTGGCAAGAGCGTTTTGTAAAGGCTGTACGCGTTCTCAACTAATCTATTTAAACATTTATTAGTTGAAACGGCTTTGTTTTATCTTCAAGTTTCCTCCTAATTAATGAATGGAAAAGTGATAAAAGAGAAAAGTCAAACGCTTTGAAATGCATTTACTAGTATCAGAATCTCAGCTCAGAACCTCATATAAAAAGAAGAAGCTTCAAGGGTTGGCCCTTGAAGCTTTTTTAATTTCAAACCGAAAAACCCGTCTGCTTTACAAAAGGGTTTTTCGGTTAAACGGAGAATCATTTAACATGTTTATTGAGGAGATTTTCACAACGTATGGGGAAGAGGAATTTCATAGTGAATCGTTGGAGAAGGAGGGTGAACGATCATGCGTGTGGTAACAGCAGCTGAAATGCATGCCATTGACCGCTATACGATCGAGCATATAGGAATCAGTGAAGAAGCATTGATGGAAAATGCCGGACAAGCCGCTGCTAGAGTACTGCTTGAGCGCATTTCTCCGTTTCAGCGTATTGCTGTGTTAGCAGGTGCGGGCAATAACGGAGGGGATGGCTTTATTATGGCAAGAGTGTTGAAAAGCTGGGGCTATACCGTTGATTTATGGCTTATTCCCCCAAAAGAAAGAATAAAAGGAGCAGCCAAAAAAGCGCTTGAAATCTATGAAAATTGCGGTTATGAGGTGAAAAGCTTTATCGGAAATGAGCCGTTATTTTTTCAGCAAATGCTGAGCTATCACGTTTTGATTGATGCGCTGCTCGGAATCGGTGTGAAAGGGCCGGTCCAATCGCCTTATAAAGAAATCATCGATGCGATGAACCATCATCATGACGCAGTTGTATATGCTATTGATGTTCCAAGCGGTGTTCCGGCTGACGGTGGAGAGATAGGAGCGGCTGTTTATGCAGATATGACGATTACGATACAATATCCAAAACTGAGCGCTTATACATTTCCAAGCGCTGATTATTACGGTGAATTAGTAGTGGTTGATATCGGGATCCCTCCGCGTTCATCGGAGCACCATGCGGCTTTCCGTAAAGTATGGATGAAAGAGGACGTCATCCGCACGCTCCCAGAAAGAAAGCGCGCCTCACATAAAGGAGTGCATGGTAAGGGATTGATTATTGGGGGCTCTCAAAGGATGACCGGCGCCGTTATGATGGCAGCAAAGGCGGCTTTACGGAGCGGGTCGGGACTTTTAACGCTGGCCATTCCTGAAACGATTTATCCTGTGGTGGCTAGCGGCGTGCTTGAAGCGATGTATCATCCTTGTTCAGCAAAAAATGGCGGCTTTGCTGGAGAGATCGATTTGATCCATTTGGATATGGATGCCATCGCTATAGGGCCGGGGATGGGAAGGCTGGAAGGAACGAAACCGATCGTTCAAGCGGCTCTTGCCCAAGAAGTGCCGGTTGTTCTTGATGCCGATGCCTTATTTTTTTGGAACGACTACGCTCGTTTTTTGAAAAAACGAACAAGCCCCACGATCGTGACCCCACATCCAGGAGAAATGGCGCGCATGCTTGGCCTATCGATTCGCGAGGTGGAAAATGACCGATTTCAAGTAAGCAGACAAATGGCCATCGACTATGGGATCTACGTCGTCTTAAAAGGGCCCTATACGATTGTCGCTACCCCTGATGGAAAGCAGTATATCAATACGACGGGGAATCCGGCTCTGGCCAAAGGGGGAAGCGGCGATGTGCTTACAGGAATGCTTCTTGCGTTTTTGATGCAGCATCGTTCGCTTGAAGCGGCGATCAGCAATGCGGTTTGGGTGCATGGAAAAGCAGCTGATTTTTTAGTGAAAACGAAGCATTCGCCATTCGATGTGCTGGCGACCGATGTAATCAGCGCCATTCCAAACGTCCTATCTTCGTTATGTAAAGGGAAAAAATGATGAGATATACGATGTTTCCATTAAGCGAGAATGCATTGACGATTCGCTTTTCGAATGAGATCAGCGACGAAGCACATGAGCGCGTTCAAAAACTAACTCGTTTGCTCCGTTGTGAAGCGATGGAAGGGATCATAGATATCGTCCCTGCCTTTTCATCGGTTACGGTCTATTACAATCCGCTTGTGCTTGGGACATATGAACAAGCAAGCCGAGACATCAGCGAGAAAGTGGAAGGAATGGAGAGAGCGGCTTCAGCTGTAGCAGGACGCACGGTGGTAATCCCGGTTTGTTATGGGGGAGAGTTCGGACCTGATTTGCCAGAAGTAGCGCAGTATCATGGCATAACGGAGGAAGAGGTGATTCGTCTTCATTCGGCAGGAACATATAAAGTATATATGATTGGGTTTGCTCCAGGATTTGCGTATTTGGGAGGGCTGCCATCGCAGCTTGCCACCCCGCGCCGCGCTGTTCCACGCTTGCTTGTCCCAGAGGGATCTGTCGGTATTGCCGACCGCCAGACGGGAGTATATCCGCTTGCTACACCGGGGGGATGGCAAATTATCGGGAAAACTCCACTGTCTTTATTCTGTGCAGAGCGGCAGCCTCCTAGCTTGTTGCAAGCTGGAGATGTTGTGCAGTTTCATCCGATGACGGAGAAAGAATATAGGATGTGGAAAAATAATGGGGATTTTTGTTCTTGATGGAGGCTTTTTCACAACTGTACAAGATTTGGGGAGATGGGGGGTTCAAAAAGACGGTGTGCCGGTCAGCGGCGTTATGGATGATTTTGCGAGCCGCCTTGCTAATTTTTTAGTCGGAAACGAAGCAAATGAAGCCGTGTTAGAAATAACCATGCTGGGTCCGACCCTGCGTTTTGAAATAGGAACGGTTGTCGCTATTTGCGGCGGCGAATTTTCTGGCAAACTGAACGATCAGTCCGTACCGCTGTGGCAGCCGTTTATGGTACAGCCGGGCGATATACTTGCCATTGGCGCCTGTCGGATAGGCTATCGGGGATATGTCGCTGTTTCTGGAGGATTGCATGTTCCGCCGCTGATGAATAGCCGTTCAACCTACACGAAAGCCGCTATCGGCGGCTTTTATGGCCGCCCTTTGCAAAAAGATGATGAGCTTTCGCTGCGGCCAGCTCCTTGTTTGCCAGAATGGCCGCCTTCATGGGGAATCGCTTTTTCTATACGTCAATATATCAACAGTCAAGAAAAAGTGATTCGTGCCGTAGAAGGACCAGACTTCCACACGTTTACAAAAGAAAGCATTGAACATTTTTTTACCGAAGTATATGAAGTCACGACACAGTCTGATCGGATGGGCTACCGGCTGCGAGGTCAAAAGTTGCAGAGAAGTGTGGACCAAGAGATCGTTTCAGAAGCGGTGACGTTTGGAACCGTACAAGTGCCCGCGTCCGGCGATCCAATTGTGTTAATGGCGGATCGGCAAACAACCGGCGGCTACCCGCGTATCGCTCAAGTATTAGCTGTCGATTTGCCAATTTTAGCACAAGCGCGCCCCGGCGATCGCATTCGCTTTCAACCATCATCTTGGCAGGAAGCGCAGCGATTATACATCCAGCGCGAGCGTGAGATGATGTACTCAAGAGCGATCATCCGCCAAAAATGGAGGGAGATAAATGGCGCAAATCGATTTAAATTGTGATTTTGGTGAAGGCTTTGGTATATATGAGCTTGGCGAAAACGAAATATTGCACTATGTCACATCCGTTAATATAGCATGCGGATTTCATGCCGGCGATCCGGTTGTCATGAGGAAAACTGTGCAGATGGCGCTTGAAAAGGGAGTGGCGATCGGTGCACATCCTGGTTTTCCTGATTTGCTTGGCTTTGGACGCCGCCATATGCATGTCACTTTTGAGGAGGCGTATGCCTACGTTGTTTATCAAATTGGAGCGCTGTCGGCATTTGTCAAGGCGGAAGGAGGCCGGCTTTCTCATGTCAAGCCGCACGGCGCCTTGTATAATATGGCGGCGAAAGATGCAGAATTGGCGGAAGCGATCGCTCAAGCGGTGCGGGATGTGGATTCGTCGCTCGTTTTATATGGGCTTAGCGGAAGCGAACTGATTCGTGCCGGCAAACGGTTTGGTTTGAGAACGGCAAATGAAGTGTTTGCCGACCGGACCTATCAAGAAGATGGCTCACTCACTCCAAGAAGTCATCCACGGGCCTTGATTACGAACGAAGAGGATGCGGTGCGTCAAGTGGTGAAAATGGTGCGCGAACGCTGTGTTCGTTCGCTTGCAGGTACTGATGTGGAGATTGTGGCAGAAACGGTGTGTGTTCACGGTGACGGGAGTCAAGCCGTTTCGTTTGCGAAGCGGTTAGTTCAAGCGTTGCATGGTGCAATGATTGAAATCCAAGCGATTGGATAACGAAAACGTGATATATTCCGGCGTCATTCACGGTAAATGTATTTTTCTGTCTGTCCGTTCGTCCGGATTCTCGCGGCAAAGGAAGCGCAAAAGCGATGTGGCAAGGCCGCTAGCGAATGGCGGAGGATATAGAAACCATTCCTTTACTTATAAGATTTGAGCAACGTTTGGATTCAGAAAGAGGTGGGACAATGCATCATCGAGCATGATGGAAGTCACCTTTCATCAATCGTCGTTTCATCACTTTTTATAAATTGATGGAATGGGGAATTGTTGATATCGTTACACCATTTTTTCACACCGTTCTTATGGCTGCTAGTATTTGGCTTTCATTCATTTGTTACAAAGAAAAAGCTCGGCCGTAACAGCCGAACTTTTTCTTTAGATTCATTTCAAACGAACAGAAGCCGGTTGTTATACAATAATCCGCTCCGGATGGGTGTATATATTGAGGGTTGTTCCGCGAATAAAGCCGACAACGGTCATGTGCAAGTCATCGGCAAGCTGTAGCGCTAAATCGGTCGGGGCCGATTTTGAAAGTACGATTCCTGCCCCCATTTTCGATACCTTCAGCAATACTTCTGAAGATACGCGGCCACTGAAAGCGACGAGCTTGTCACGCATCGGAATCGCATGGCGCAAACAATAGCCATAAATTTTATCAAGAGCATTGTGGCGGCCGATATCAGAGCGGGCGATGATCATCCCTTCTTCATTGCATAAGGCCGCGTTATGCACTCCTCCTGTATGGCGAAAAACCGTGCTTTCATTTTGCAATGTATTCATAAGAGCGAAGCATTGCTCAACACGGATGCGTGTGGAGGTTGTAATTGTTTTTGCTGTTTTTACATCATTTAATAAATAAAACTGTCGGCTTTTTCCACAGCATGAGCCGATGAACCGTTTGGAAAAAGAAGAAGCTGGGGCTAGAGGTACGGACAGATCAACATAGGCAAACCCTCGCTCTTCGTCAATGGATAATTGGTGAATATCATCGTGGAAACGAATCACTCCTTCAGAAGCAAGGAAGCCGAGAACAAGCTCATCAAGGTGCTCTGGCGAACAAACGAGCGTGGCAAACTCCTCTCCATTCACGATAATGGTCAATGGCTGTTCAAGAACAATGGCGTCCTCTTGCTCGTGAAGTTCTCCCTCCATATATTTATAGATTTGCTTGGCAGTCGTTATATTCGATTTCACCCTTTTCACCTTCTTTTCATATATAACCCCGAAGCTATTAGGCGTATATAAAGCCGGGTGAATCTTTCACCCTTTTCCTTTTAGAGATGTCCTCTTGTGTGGTGATAGAACTCCAATGGAATGTGCCCATCTTTCTTCCTTCCGTGGGCAGGCATGAGAAACAAGTCAAGAACTTGCCTGCGACTGTCGAAACCATCGAACTCTCCTTTGATTTACTCTATTCAATGAAGTGATGTTTTTCTTGCTTGACTAGTCGGATCAGGATCGCTGATTTATACCATTCATCCTCTCCTTTTTATCGATCATGCTCAAAGGCTCAGCTGCATATTGATTGAGGAAATAAGAAGGGATGATATAATATAATAATACCATAAAAATGTAGGAATGTTTCGAAAATAGGATGACCAGTAAAAAGGAGGAGCGAAGATGGGCGAAACGAAACACACCGGCCCAATCAAACTGAATCAGCGTCCCCAACCCTCGCTTTGGGCGAGCCTTTTGCCGATGGGAGTTGGAAAGGTAAAGCCGCATCATCTCCGTGATACTTTAAAAGTGATGCTGGAAAACAAAGACCAGCTTGCTTATGCCTACCGCATTTTAACGCAGGGAGTATGCGATGGCTGTGCGCTCGGTGTATCCGGACTTCATGATCAAACATTGACAGGTCCGCATCTTTGTACGACTCGTTTAAACGTACTTCGTCTAAATACGATGCCAGCAATGGACCCAAAATGGCTGGAAGATGTGGAGGAGCTGCGCAAAATGGACAGTACAGAGCTGCGCAAGCTTGGCCGCATTCCCTATCCGCTGTCACGAAAACCAGGAGAAAAAAAGTTTACAAGAATTAGTTGGAATGAAGCGCTTGAACGGATTGCCCGAAAAATCCGCTCACTTGATCCGAAACAGATCGCTTTTTATTTGACAGCGCGCGGTATTACGAATGAAGTGTATTACACTGCCGCTAAGGTAGCGCGCTTTTTAGGAACAAACAACATCGATAATGCTTCACGCATTTGTCATTCACCAAGCAAAACAGCGTTAAAGCGTTCACTTGGAATCGGTGCATCAAGCTGCAGCTATAAAGATTGGATCGGCACAGATGTTCTTGTCTTTTGGGGATCTGTGGCCGCCAACAACCAGCCGGTATCGACGAAATATATGTATGCTGCAAAAAAAGCAGGTACGAAAATCATTGTTGTGAATCCGTACCGTGAGCCGGCTATGGAAAACTACTGGATTCCGTCCATTTGGGAAAGCGCTTTATTCGGAACAAAAATCGCAGATGATTTTTATCAAGTCCATATTGGCGGAGATATCGCCTTTATAAATGGAGTTATCAAGCATTGGTTTGAGATGGAGGATGCAATTAATTGGGAGTTTGTCTCCAAACACACGAACGGTGTTGACGAGCTGCGTGCGCATGTCGCGAAATATGATTGGCAGACGCTTGAGCAGTCATCGGGGCTTTCAAAGGAACGAATGTATGAGTTTGCTAGATTACTAGCTAATGCCAAGTCAGCTGTATTTGTTTGGAGCATGGGATTGACTCAGCACCGGTTCGGTACGGATAATGTGTCACAAGTCGTTAACCTTGCCTTGCTTCGCGGGTTTATCGGACGTGAGCATTGCGGCGTCATGCCGATTCGCGGCCATAGCGGCGTGCAAGGTTCGGGGGAAATGGGGGCTGACCCATTTGTTCTTCCGGGCGGCGAATTTGATGAGGAAAATATTACCCGTCTTGAACAAATATGGGGCTTTCCGATTCCTCGCTGGCAAGGGGACACAATCGGACAAACGATTGAAAACATCTTGCTTCCAGATGGTCATGAACGAAAAGTGAAGCTGCTGTATACGAGCGGCGGCAATTTTCTTGAGACGATGCCGAATCCTGATTTCGTTCGCCAGGCGCTTGAACAGTTGGAGTTGCGCGTGCATCAAGATATTATTTTCAATACTTCAACGCTCTTAAATGCGAAGGAAGAGGTGATTATTTTACCGGCGATGACGCGATACGAACAGCCGGGTGGCGGTACCTCGACAAGCACAGAGCGGATGGTCTATTTCAGTCCGGAAATTGACGGCCCGCGCATTGAGGAAGCGCGCGCCGAATGGGAAATTTATGTTGATCTCGCCTCTAGAGTCAAGCCGGAACAAAAGCATCTCATCAAGTTTCAAAACGCCCAGCAAATCCGCGACGAAATCGCGGTGGCCAACCGAAATTACGATGGCATTCAACATTTGCGGAAAAAAGGCGATGTGTTTCAATGGGGCGGCGCGTGGCTTTGTGAGGGCGGCATATGCCCGACCCCAGACGGCCGCGGAAACCTTATTCCGATCGAATTGCCAGAGCTGCGCAAGACAGAAGGCAGCTTTTTTGTCACAACAAGGCGGGGCAAGCAGTTCAATTCGATGGTCTATAGCGAGAAAGACCCGTTTAATAACGCCGACCGTTATGATATTTTGCTGAACGAAGAAGACGCCAAATCGCTCCATATTCGCGACGGTGAACCGATCGTTGTGTACAACCGGCATGGCATGATGCAGGGGAGCGCCAAATACGCGGACATCAAACGCGGCAACATCGCCGTTTATTGGCCGGAGGGAAATGTGCTCATTCCACAAGGAGTGTATGAAACATACGCGCACATTCCGGAATACAATACGGTGGCCATCGTTGAAAAAGCGGAGCATTATCATGCGCAAAAGGATCAAAACTATGCAGAAAAACGGATGGAAGAGCTCGAATTAAATGTAGAATAACGTTTGCGAAAGCGCCATTCCAAATAAGAGGGAATGGCGCCGTTTTTTTATGGGGGCATCAAGCGCCGAAATGTTAGGGGTTCAGCAAAAGAGAGGCAGGACGCAACGATGAAAGGGGTTGTATCGACTTAGACCACACTTGATATGCATGGTGCTTCTTGAGAACAAAGGCGGCTCATAGAGTTGTGTCCATAGTATAGAGACGATCGAGCCGCACGTTTTTGCTATACATGCAATTTTTTTCTGTATAATTTCCTCTTTTTGTTAAAAGATAAAAATAACATGATCAGACAAGAGGAGGAGAAGAAATGACGATAACAGAAAAGCGACTTTTGCTCTTCTCATTCCTTGTGATCGCTTTGTTTGTATCGCCTTATTTTATTTTAGGCGAGAATGCGCATATGCGAGTACATGATAATTTAGATTCCAACATCGCTTGGTACAAGGTGCTCGCCAACAGCGGTCAGCTGTTTGGGCCGGTGGGGGCGGTCATTCCGCAAATCATTAACGGTCTGCCGCGAAATGCCTTTGGAACAGAATTTAGCGGAATCGTATGGCTCCATGCGTTATTTCCATCGATTTATGCTTATGGACTCAGCCAGCTGATTACAAGGGTATTTGCTTTTATCGGAATGTACTTATTGCTGAAAACGCATGTTATGAGGGAGAAAGAATGGGCATGGATTCGCATTGGTGTAGCACTTGCTTTTGCATTAACACCATTTTGGCCGTCCGGAATGTTAAGCACGCTTGGTATGCCGCTGGCACTTTGGGCGTTTTTAAATATTCGCGCTGGCAGGCGGTCGTGGGTGGATTATCTCGTGCTTACACTATTGCCGCTATACTCTGGTCTTGTACTTGGTTTCTTCTTTTTCCTCAGTGCTCTGGGCATTTGGTGGCTTGTGGATGCATCGAGGTATAAAAGATGGAATCTGCGCTTTTTGGCCGCCATCATCTATATGACGGTGTTATATTTAGCCGTTGATTATCGGCTTGTTCATTCACTTCTATTTTCCGAAGAGCCAACAAGCCGCGATGAATATTTTCATGCTGATCTTTCTTTTTGGCGTGCGGTTCGTTTGACATTTAAAAATTATATTCTTGGTCATACGCATGTCATGACCGTGCACGGACTCGTGATTTTACCAATCACGCTTTTCGCCTTGTATTTTGTGGGAAAAAAGAAGCAATGGCGGCAAGAAAAGCTGTTTTTATTTCTCCATGTGCTTAACTTTGCCCTTTCAATGTGGTATGCGTTTTGGTTTTATCGAGGGTGGCTGCCACTTACAGAACGGTTTGATCTTCTTAATAAGTTTAATTTTGCCCGCTATCACTTCTTGCGACCTATGGTGATTTACGTATTGTTTGCTCTTTCATTGCGAATCATATGGCAGCATGCTAAAGCATGGAAAAATGTTGTGTGGCTGGCGCTTGCGCTGCAGCTTTTTATTTTAGCTATATTTAACGAAGAAATTATGTATCAAAATAAGCCGTCGTTTCGTCAGTTCTACGCTGAAAAACAATTCGCGGAAATTAAACGTTATATCGCGCGGCCTGTTGATACATATCGCGTTGCCAGTATCGGCATTCATCCGGCCATTGCTCAATATAACGGCTTTTATACGCTGGATACGTACAACAATTTTTATCCGCTCGAATATAAACATCAATTTCGGCAAATCATTGCTCCTGAGCTAGCAAAAAACCAGACGCTGCGCAAGTATTTCGATAAGTGGGGCGGCCGTTGCTATTTATTTGTCGATGAGCTTGGCAAGCACTATATGTTTAAAAAGAATTCAAAGAAGAAAATTCAACATTTAGAGCTGAATACCGATGTATTCCGCGAGATGGGCGGCCGTTATATTTTTTCGGCGCTGCCGATCGAAAACGCAGCCCAAAATCAGCTACGGCTTGAAAAAGTGTTTCATTCCAAGGAATCCGCATGGACGATTTATTTATACAAACTAGCATCATAGGGAGGAGAGCATCATGAGCGAACCTGTATTAACGATTGTTGTACCTTGCTATAACGAAGAAGAAGTGCTTCCGGAAACGATTCGTCAGCTGCGCGAACTGCGCGAACAGCTTGTCAGGGAGCGGCTTATTTCCGAATATAGTGCTTTACTATTTGTCGATGATGGAAGCCAAGATGCAACATGGACGATCATTTACAAAGCGAGTTTGCATTATCCGGAGGTCAAAGGGGTCAAGCTTGCCCATAATGCCGGCCATCAAAATGCATTATTAGCTGGTTTGTTTTCCGCAAAAACTCGCTCAGATTGTATCATTTCCATTGACGCCGATCTACAGGATGATGTGTCGATCATCCGCCAGTTTGTACAAAAATTTCATGAAGGGTATGAGATTGTATACGGAGTTCGCAATCGCCGCGATACAGATACGTTTTTCAAGCGTCATACAGCACAGGGATTTTATAGGATGATGAAGGCGATGGGCGTTCACCTTATATATAATCATGCCGATTACCGCTTGATGAGCAGGCGTGCGGTTGAAGAGCTGGAACGATTTGAAGAAGCCAATTTATTTTTGCGAGGAATTGTTCCATTGCTTGGATTTCGTTCAACTGTTGTTTATTATGATCGAAAGGAACGACTTGCCGGTGAAACAAAATATCCGCTAAAAAAAATGATTTCCTTTGCTCTTGACGGTATTACGTCATTTAGTGTGACACCTATTCGCTTTATTTCCATGATCGGGTTTGTTTCTTTTTTTGTCAGCCTATTATTTGGTGCTTACTTCCTGTTTTTAAAATGGACCGGTCACACACAAACGGGATGGACATCGTTGATTACATCGATTTGGCTGCTTGGAGGACTGCAGCTGATTGCTTTTGGGCTAATCGGTGAATACATCGGAAAGATTTATAAAGAAACGAAACGGCGCCCTCGTTATATTGTGGATTTAGATTTATTTAATTTGCCATTGCCGCGATCTTCCTCGTTTCATGAAGAGCCAAGAAGAACGGAATCATTGCCGGGAGGGAGCACATAATTTTTTGCTTGCATTCTCGGGCGAGAAGGGGTAGACTGTGCTTGTAAACAGTGAAAAGGATACGGGAGTCTGTGGAATCAGGCTGAGAGTACGGCTATCATCCGCCGTTGACCGTTTGAACCTGTTGGGTAATGCCAGCGTAGGGAAAGTGATAGAGGCGATATAGATGCACTTTGCTTACGCGCAAAGTGCATTTTTATTTGCCAATCCAGCTGGACAAACGAATAAGGGAGAGGATGGAAAAGATGAATTTGCAACATGTGGCAGAAGTGTTGGATCAAGTGCGCAAGGCTAATCCGCTTGTGCATAACATCACAAATGTAGTTGTAACCAATTTTACAGCAAATGGTCTGCTTGCGCTTGGCGCTTCACCAGTGATGGCCTATGCCAAGCAAGAAGTAGCGGATATGGCGCGAATTGCCGGAGCGCTTGTTTTAAATATCGGCACGCTAAATGAACAGGAAATTGAAGCGATGCTGATTGCCGGCAAGGCGGCAAATGAACAGGGAGTTCCTGTGATTTTCGATCCGGTTGGAGCGGGAGCGACGCCATATCGCACGGAAACCGCCCGAAAAATAGTCCGTCAATTAAATATTGCCGTCATCCGCGGCAATGCAGCAGAAATCGCGAATGTTATCGGCGAGCGGTGGGAGATTAAAGGAGTCGATGCCGCCGAAGGAAGCGGCGATGTGGTGGCGTTAGCGAAAAAAGCAGCACAGCAGTTAAAAACGACAGTCGCTATTACCGGAAAGGACGATGTTGTCACAGACGGAGCGACGGTTTATGTGGTTCATAACGGTCATTCGCTGTTAACAAAAGTCACTGGGACAGGCTGCCTTGTCACGTCTGTAATCGGAGCGTTTGCGGCTGTTGAAAAGGACTATGCAGCAGCGGCCACAGCGGCGCTTGTCAGCTATGGCGTGGCGGCGCAACTAGCTGCTGATGAAGCGGCAGAGCATGGGCCTGGAAGCTTTCAAATCGCCTTTTTAAATCAGTTGGCCAAAGTTGGCGCGGAGGCCATTAGTCAATATGGCTCCTTTACCAAAGTTGAATGAAGGGGAGAGACATGGTGAATCAAGTCTATAAAGCATTAACGATTGCTGGGTCAGACAGTGGAGGTGGAGCCGGCATTCAGGCGGATTTAAAAACATTTCAAGAGTTACGCGTCTTTGGAATGTCTGCATTAACGGCGGTAACGGCGCAAAATACGCTTGGCGTGCAGGGAGTGTATCCGCTTTCTGTAGAAGCCGTTGAGCAGCAGATTGAATCCATTGGTACGGACTTAGGAGCAGATGCCGTCAAAACGGGCATGTTGTTTAATGCAGATATCATCCAAGCCGTAGCGAAAAAGGTGAAGCAATTTGGCTGGCGTCGGCTTGTCGTTGACCCGGTTATGATCGCTAAAGGCGGGGCACCACTTTTACAGGAAGCAGCGGTGTCAGCGTTAAAAACACATTTGTTGCCGCTGGCGATGGTAGCCACTCCTAACATTCCAGAGGCAGAAGTATTGACGGGGATGAAGATCCGCACATTAGAGGATCGTCAAGAAGCGGCAAAACAGCTTCACAAAATCGGAGTCACGTACGTGGTCATTAAAGGAGGCCACGATGATGATGAAAATGAGGCGGTTGATTTGCTATATGATGGCCGTGAATTTTCCTATTTCAAGAGTGCCCGAATTGAAACGAGACATACGCATGGAACAGGCTGCACGTTTGCCGCGGCAGTAACAGCGGAGCTTGCTAAAGGGCGCAGCGTCCATGAAGCGATCGAAACAGCGAAAGCATTTATTCAAGCCGCGATTGAAAACGAACTGGGGATCGGAAATGGACATGGCCCAACCAACCATTGGGCGTATCGGCAAAAATGGATGTCGTAGGTGATGAAAATGGCGCAAACTTCAATGAATAGTCTGAAAGAGCAATTACGTGTTTATTTTATTATGGGAAGCAACAATTGTGAACGAAGTCCGTTAGAGGTGCTGACAGAAGCGATTGAAGGCGGAATTACGATGTTTCAATTTCGCGAAAAGGGCAAAGGGGCTCTTTCGAAAAAGGAGCAGTATGCATTAGCCAAAGAGTTGCAAGCGCTTTGCCGGAAGCACCATATTCCGTTTATTGTGAATGATGATGTGGAGCTAGCATTAGAGCTTGATGCTGATGGGGTCCATATTGGACAAGACGATGAACGGGCAGATGTCGTACGAAAAAAAATAGGAAATAAAATTCTCGGCGTTTCAGCTCATAATTTGGCAGAAGCGAAACGCGCCATTGAGCAAGGCGCTGACTATCTTGGAGTCGGTCCTATTTTTCCAACCAGCACAAAAGAAGATGCAAAAGAGGCACAAGGAACGGCCGTTCTTCGTCTTATGCGTGAGCATGGTCTGTCGATACCGATCGTGGGCATTGGCGGAATTACCGCGAACAACGCAAAGAAGGTTATTGCCGCTGGAGCAGACGGGGTGTCTGTCATTAGCGCGATCAGTTTAGCTCCTTCCCCTAAAAAAAGTGCGGAATGGCTGGCAAGAGCGGTTTCTGAGGCACTGAACGAATAAGGATGCCGATCATTGGGCTACCCCATATCCCGACAGAAGACTATCGCCTCAAGGAACATGACGGGCATCGTCTCATGAGTAAGGGGGAGAGGAATGTCGGTTGGCATTAGCCAAAGTAGTGGACAAGAATCTATATGCTATTCTATACTTATAAGTGGTTCTAGAGGATTGTGACAAGGAACACCGTCCGTTACGTAAAAGCTTCAACGTTCCCTTGTCTGTGCACGGTTCGAAGCAACGAAAACCGAGCCCAGTCGAACGTGTGAAGCGGACGAATGTACAAGCTTTCTTGTCGTTTCCCGTTGGAACAACGGGGAAGGTCTGCTAGCTGAAAAATCGAAGGATGTTTCCATGTTCGCAGGAATCTCCCACTTCGAAGCGAAAGTGGTAGTAATTCAAAGATGATATGATATAATGGAAAAGGAAAAGACGAAAATGAAGCGCATGGAGTGAATGATATGAACATAGGATTTGGCGAGATTGCCTTGATCGTATTTTTTGCCCTGTTACTTTTCGGCCCGAAAAAGCTGCCAGAGCTTGGACAAGCAGCTGGAAAAACGCTCCGCGAATTTAAAAATGCTACAAAAGGCATCATGGATGACGAAGAACAGAAAACGAAAAAGCACGACTGAAAAAACCGCTTGGCATAGCCGAGCGGTTTTTTAGTCTAATTCACATTCTTTGAGGGGAACGACCTTTGTCTTTTTCACGATTTTATAGCCAAGCCAAACCGCTAAAAACAATGGCAGTCCAATGTAGGAAACGAGAATGCCGTACCAATCGATTGACTTCCCCATAAAGGCTCCATAGTTCTGTCCCAAAATGACAATCGTGCAAAGCACTAGAGCGAACAATGGTCCAAATGGAAACCATTTGGCTTTATAAGGAAGATCATTGAGATCGCGCCCTTGCGCGGCATATGCTTTGCGGAAACGGTAGTGACTGACCGCGATGCCTAGCCACGCAATGAATCCCGACATACCAGAGGCATTTAATAACCATACATAAACGGTGCCATCGCCAAAGAACGAAGCCAAAAAAGCAAGCGTTCCTAGTGAAGCTGTGACTAGTAATGCATGAACAGGAACACCGCGGTGATTTAGCTTGGCCAGAAATTTTGGCGCTTTTCCTTCTTTTGCTAGATCCCAAAGCATTCGAGTAGACGCGTACATACCGGAATTTCCGGCTGATAAAACCGCTGTTAAAATGACGGCGTTCATAACGGATGCAGCCAACGCAATGCCAGCTTTATCAAAGACGAGAGTAAATGGGCTGACTGTAACGTCGCTATTCGCTAGATTTTCATTTGTATACGGAATAAGCAGTCCGATTGCTAAAATAGCCAGTATATAAAATAGCAAAATACGCCAAAATACTTGACGAATGGCGCGAGGAATGTTTCGTTTCGGATCCTCGCTTTCGCCGGCTGCAACCCCAAGCAGCTCTGTTCCTTGGAAAGAAAATCCCGCGGCCATAAAAATGCCGAGAGTCGCCATGAACCCACCATGGAACGGAGCGTCGCCGATGGTGAAGTTTCTAAATCCAACCGCTTCACCACCCATAATGCCTACAATCATGAAAAAGCTGACAATAAGAAAAATAATAACCGTTACTACTTTAATAAGGGAAAACCAATATTCGGCTTCACCAAATCCTTTTACAGATAAATAGTTAAGTAAAAACATAATCACTAAGCATAATGCGCTCCATAAAAGTGAAGGGCTATTCGGAAACCAAAATTTCATGATCATGGTCACAGCCGAGAGTTCTGCGGCAATTGTAATGGCCCAGTTATACCAGTAGTTCCATCCTAAAGCAAATCCGAGCGCAGGATCGACAAATTTCGTTGCATACGTACTAAACGTTCCGGTAACGGGCATATAAGCGGCCATTTCCGCAAGGCTGGTCATCAAAAAATATACCATCACTCCAATCGCGATATACGCTATGAGCGCTCCACCCGGTCCAGCGGTATGAATCGCTCCGCCGCTTGCTAAAAACAACCCAGTACCAATCGTTCCCCCAAGAGAAATCATTGTTAGATGTCTTGTTTTTAGTTTTCGTTGCAGCTGGTTAGGCGAAGCCGGTGTGGCGGCTTCCTGTTTTTGCATGACGCTTTCCATGTTTTCATCGCTCCTTTTTTTTCATGTTGTCATGGAAAGGAGCCGGGCAATAAAAAAAGCCGCCGAAGGAGATTCGGCGGCAATGCAATCATTACCCGTATCAACCCTTCCGTGAAGATAGCGCCCCACGGTTGCTTTACGCAAACCGTGACAGTGCTGCCCCTATTCGGTGACAGCCCCAGTTCGCACATCCAGAGAAATGTGCCAACTTCGGCGGCTTTTCCTTTCGAGCGAAGTCTTCAATGTTCTCTGCATCTCGTTCGCTGTACTCATAAAAGCCGCAACCTCTACCTCATCGGGTGAATGAGGATGCTATTCATTTTGTTCCATGATGATTATAAAACAATTTTTGTACAAAAACAATATTTATTTATGCTTCAATCGCAAAAAAGCCAAACCCTTCTATGTTTACTATATACGTGGAATAGAGCGAGAGGCATGGAACGATAGAAATCCTGTTTCGTGAACTACTCACCACTTAGCTAAAGCTTGAAGTGGGAGCTTCTCAGTTCCACGACGAAAGCCGCCTTTCGTCTCCCTGAGCGTGACTTCGGGTCGTTCCAACCCTAGATGTCCGACAATTCGGAGTTCTTTTGTACCTTGGATATTTTACGCATGGAAGGATCCGCTTGGTTTTCGCATTTTATTTTCTCCATGCAACCTCCTATATCCAGTTATGAAAGAACGACATAGGTTTATTTTACCACAGGGTCAGACAATTGAACAGGCAAAAGCCTGTCCTTGTCCGAAGTCGATTCATCTCCCACTTTCATCAAGCTTCGCAAGATTTAGAAATGGGAGACTTCTCGACTGAAGAATGTTAAAACGACCATATGGTGAACAAGCAAAGAAAAAAGGATTCACGATATAAGTGAATCCTTTTTTCTTTATTATTCTGACATTTCTACAAGTTTTTTCGATAATAATAACAGAACAAAGCCAAGAACAATGGTAATGCCGCCAATTAAGCTGAAAATTTCTAGATAGCCTAATGACTCCGTAAAAGCTGCTAATTGACCTGCTAAAATATTCGCGATACCAGTTGCTGATAACCAAACTCCCATTAGCAGGGAAGCGAGACGAATCGGTGCGATGCGGCTTGTAAGTGATAGCCCAACCGGTGATAGGCAAAGCTCACCAAGCGTATGCAAAAAGTATGTTAAAACAATAAATAATGCATTTGCTTTTACCGTAATGTGTTGCTCGTCGCTTCCGGTTTGCAGCAGAGCAGGAACCAAAACAGCAAATCCGAGACCAAGCAAAATCATACCTAATCCCATCTTTGTCGGAGCTGATAAATCACCGCGTTTAGAGTTAGCCAATTTTACCCATAATGCAGATAAAACGGGTGTTAATAGAACGATAAATAATGGATTTAATGATTGAAACCAAGAGGTTGGCATGGTCCAGCTGCCGATGGATTTATCGACGAACTTATCGGTATACAATGTAAGCGAGCTTCCTGCTTGTTCGAAGCCAGCCCAGAAAAAGACAACAAAGCACATTAAAATTAAGATCACACGAATGCGCTGTTTTTCTTTTTTTGTTAACGGCTCTTTTGGCGCAGTTGAAGCTGTTTTCTGTTTGCCAATCGGCTTTTTGCCGATTTCTCCTAGATAACGATTTCCTAATAGATTAAAAAATACTTGACCAATTATCATACCGATGGATGCGGCAAGGAAACCATATTTAAATCCATACTGCACGACGCCATTGACAGTCGTTTTAAAATAATCTTCAGCTAAAAATCCACAGATCAGCGGAGCAAAAAAGGCGCCGATGTTAATTCCCATATAGAAAATGGTAAAGGCTGCATCGCGGCGCTTGTCATTTGGTCCGTACAATTCACCGACAAGCGTCGAAATATTAGGTTTAAAGAAACCGTTTCCGATAATTAATAGTAAAAGCCCCGTATATAACCCTATTTTTGTATTGACCGCAAACAGTATAAGATTGCCGACGGCCATAATAATTCCGCCGATGGTAATAGCTAAGCGACGACCTAAAAAGCGGTCAGAAAGGTATCCACCGATAATAGGGGTAAAATAAACAATCCCTGTAAAGACCCCATAAATACTTACGGCGATTCTTTGATCAAATCCTAAACCGCCACTAATGGTTGCTGTCGTTAAATAAAGAACTAGGATCGCCCGCATTCCATAGTAGCTAAAACGCTCCCAAATCTCGGTGAAGAATAAAAGATAAAGCCCGGGAGGATGTTTTTTGCTTTGTTCCTGTTGCATCGGTTGAACCTCAGGTAATGCTCCCATTTTTCTTCCTCCTAAATTGATGATCGTGCAAAGAACATTTTATTTTATAAAATATCTATAAGTCAATAAAATTATATAGAAATAGAAAAATATAAACTTTTAAACTTATCTTTATCGATTTAATAGTGTTATTAATCTAAATATTATATTATTTGTATAATGAATCTTTCCATCATACTCTATATACTAGCTATTTCGTTCAATGGAAACAGGGCATTCATGGTGCTTGTTCAATTCATACTCGTTTGAGGAAGAAATGTTGACCCATTCCATTGGATGACATCGCTTAAATGAAAAGATCGAAAGGTTCGTTCCATTTTCTCTATAGTTTCTCCATATAAACGGAATAATAGTTCTATTTTTAGGCGATCCATGCGCCTTGGAAAATGTTTTGTATGGTCTTGAAAGCTTAGGATTATGGATAAAAAAGTGAACAAATAGTGGTCAAGTTTTCTGAGATGCGCTACGATAAGATACGGAAGGAGGAGAAAGATTGAAGAAATACCTCATCGCGCTTTTGACTGCTTTTGCGGTTCTCGTGTTAACGGGATGCCAATCATCTTCAGAAAAAATTCCAGCTATTGTTCAACGGGTCATTGATGGGGATACGTTAAAAGTTGCAGTCGGCAGCAAAGAAGAAACCGTCCGTTTGTTGTTGGTTGACACACCTGAATCTGTACATCCAACCAAGCCCGTGCAGCCGTTTGGCGTGGAGTCAAGTCAATATGTGAAGCAATTACTGCCATCAGGGACAAAGGTGGAGCTGGAATTGGATGTGAGAGAACGAGACAAATACGGCCGGCTGCTAGCTTATGTATGGATCGGAAACAAAATGCTTAATGAGCTGCTGCTGGAGCAGGGCTATGCTCGGGTGGCTTACGTATTTGAGCCTAATACGAAATATGTCGATGAATTCCGGCAAATTCAGGAGAAAGCCAGGGAGAAGCAACTGGGGATTTGGTCAATAGAAAATTATGCAACAGATCAAGGATTTAACGATCAAGCTTCTTCTTCATCATCGTGCTCCAAGCCAATGATTAAAGGCAATATTTCAAAAAGCGGAGAAAAAATTTATCATGTTCCTGGAAGTCCGCAATATAAGGTAACAAAGGCAGAAAGAATGTTTTGTACTGAGAAAGAGGCACAAGATGCAGGGTTTCGCAAACCGCTACGCTAAATCCCTCTCTCCATATTTAAGGGGAGAGGGATTTAGTTTGAACTGGGAAGGGAAATCATAAAGGAAGTAACATGCTGATTGGAAGAGCAGGTGATTTGGCCGCCATGATCTTCAATAATTTTTTTACATACATACAGGCCAATTCCTGTGCCAAGCTTTTTCGTTGTGAAAAATGGCTCAAAGATGGCGTGAATGGCTTCCGAAGGAATCATTGGACCGTTATTAGAAATCATGATGGCAATCTTTCCGTCCATCAATGACACATCAATATTGATCCGCCGCGGCTTTTCCTTTTCTTTGACCGCCTCGATGGAATTGAGAAGAATATTCATGATGACCTGTTTGAGCTGATTCCTATAGACAAATACAGTCAATGTTGAATCGATATTGGTAGACACATCAACATCTTCATCCACAAAGCTTGGGTACAGAAAGGATAGGATCTCTTCGAAAAACTCGGAAAGAGATATAGTCTCCTTTTTCTCTTCAACCGCTTCTTTTCTTGAAGCATGAAGAAATTGAGAAATGCGAAATTTCAATTGTTGGAGCTCATGTTCAATAATATCCAAATATTTTAAGGTTGGATGTTCAAATTTTAGCAGCTGAATAAACCCGATAATAGCCGTCAATGGATTGCGAAATTCATGAACGAAACTCGAAGACATTTGGCCAAGCAATGTGAGCCGATCTTTATGAGACTGAGAAATAAACAAGTTTCTTTTTTGAATTTCCGCATCTTTTAGTTCGGTGTATTTTGTAACCGCATAAAACGAAAAACGATCAAATAAAGCGTTAATATCGTCAATTAATGGTTGAAGCTCGTCAATTGGAAGACCAGACTGCAACGCATACCGGATTAATAGACTTCGACCGAGGTTTGTATTATAGACAAATTCACCGATATTCACATTTGCTTCTGCTCTTTCTTTTGCGATTTTTTCCGCCAGTGCTTGAATGTGTTCTGACGGAAGGGGATGGCTGAGCATTTCTTTCACAACTTGAAAGAAAGATAGCCCGTTATGCTCTACTTGATCAATATATTTATCATTATCGGCGATACGCACATGGTTTCGCCAATGCGTTAGAAAATCAGATACATGCTCTTCTAGAAACGCAATTAGTTTTTCTTTTGAAGACTCCAAATCCACTCAC
Source organism: Anoxybacillus sp. B2M1 (assembly GCF_001634265.1). Lineage (NCBI taxonomy): Bacteria > Bacillati > Bacillota > Bacilli > Caryophanales > Anoxybacillaceae > Anoxybacillus > Anoxybacillus sp. B2M1. The sequence continues at coordinate 487,820 of NZ_CP015435.1, forward strand.
CTCATTTATCCGCTCGCCATCGCATGTTATTATTATAAAAGGAAATAGCCAAAATGATAAAGAGAAATATTGCTAAATTTGCAGTTTTTACAATGCCCTATTGCTGAATGATATCATACAAAATTTTTTCGTCATTTTTCACAAGTTTCTCACAATATTTGTTTATAATATGTCAAGTGTTTCGCCTAAAAAGGAGGAGAACAATGAGACTTGCCCTTGTGCTTGCCTTTATGTTTGCCAGCTTGTTAATGGGGTGCGAACGCCAGGAAGAGTTTACGCCGATTCCGAAACGGATGAAAGTGTTGATTAGTATAAATATTAAGGATGGAAGTGTGACATTTTTCGATTTAAAACGTGAAAAAAAATATGCCCAATGGGAGCTTGGTCAGCCTATTCAAGGAGGAGTGCTGCTGAATAACGGGAGCACGCTGCTGTTATACGGACAGGAGCTGGACCGGGCATATGAGTATAATTTGGCAACTGGGAAAATGGAGAAGGAATGGAAAACAGGCAAGGGGATTATTAGTGCACTTGTTTCCAATGATCAACAGCATCTATTATTAGCTGACCAAAATCAAAAGGCGATCCGCATTTTTCACATGAACGGCAAAGAAAATGGATCCATCAAAATAGGAAGACAGCCCCTTACTCTGCTGCAAAACAGCACAGGGACACGTGTGTATGCGATTGATTTCCAAGATGAAAAAGCCGCTGTGATCGATATGGAGAAACATCAGGTGACCCATACGTTTTCGGTTCCAAAATTTGCGCTCGGCGGTTTGCTTCGCGAGCGAGAGCAAGAGCTTTGGGTTGGCGGCCATGGAAGCGGAAGTTCGGTAGAAACGGTGATTCATATCTATTCATTACCTAGTGGAACACTTATGAAGACGATTCCTGCCCCAGAGATGCCTGTTAGTTTTGCCGAGACAAATGAAGGAATTTTTGCATTAAGTCACGGCTCAAATACTGTGCGCAAATGGGATCGTACCGGAAAGGAAGAAGCATCGATTACAGTAGGGGCGAATCCGTTTGTGATGATTGGCGAAAACCAATATTTATATGTTGCAAGCTATGATAGCAATGAAGTGACGGTCATTGATGGCCGTACACTCCAAGTAGTGCAACGGTTGACAACTGGAAAAGGTCCGTTTCAATTAATGATAAGAGAGGAAGGGTGAGAATGGAAACGAAGCAAACGATTCTGGTTGTTGATGATGAGGAGGATATGCGTTTTTTAGTATGTATGTATCTTGAAAACTCCGGATTTACCTGTTTGCAAGCACAAGATGGACGAGAGGCGCTGGCGCTTATCCAGAAACAAACCATCGACTTGATTTTGCTTGATATCATGATGCCGAATATGGACGGGTTTTCATTATGTGAGCATATTCGCGGCTATTCGAATGTGCCGATTATCTTTTTGACAGCAAAAGGAGATGAATGGGATAAAGTTCGTGGATTTAAGCTTGGCGGTGACGATTACATCGTAAAGCCATTTAGCCCCGGAGAGTTAATTGCGCGCATTGAGGCGATCATGAGACGCACATATCAAGCCAAAAAGCAAGATGACCTTTCTTTTGGCGGGCTTTTGATTGATGAAAAAGGACGGAAAGTGACGGTAAAAGGAGAAAATGTTATTTTAACATTAAAAGAATTTGACTTGCTTCTTTTTCTTGCTAAGCATCACGGACAAGTATTTAGCAGGGAAGATTTGCTTATTCGGATATGGGGATATGATTATGCAGGAAACGCTCGAACGGTGGATACACACATTAAAACATTAAGGTTAAAGCTAAAGGAAAGTGGAGCATTCATTAAAACGGTGTGGGGGATTGGCTATAAATTTGAGGTGTGACAGATGCGGCGAAAATCCATGACTTTAGTACAAAAGATTTGGCTGGCTATGAGCCTTGTTGTGATTATTACTGTACTTTTTTCTTATTTTCTTTTAAATTATTTTTACCAAAATTTATATGTAAATAAAGTAGAACAAACATTGATTGAAGAAGGCAGAAGTTTAGCAAGCGATTATCAAGGAGGACCAATAACTGAAGAATATCGGAAGCGGGTAGAATGGTATAACGAAAAGACGACATCGGAAGTGCTGCTCGTCAGCAACCCACGGGAATTAAGCGCTTGTTTGCCGTTTCAAATCGATTACGATTCGTTGATTAGCGAAGCAGATCGGCAAAAGCTGCTTGAAGGAAAAGTAGTGACGAAAACAGGCTATGAAAAGCGATTTGGGCGCAAAATCATGGGCGTAATCGTGCCGCTATTGGACGAGCATCGCTTACAAGGAGTGTTTTATCTTTATATTCCGCTTGCGACCATTCAGGAAATGACCAAGGAGGCTGCGTCCATTTGGATTCCGCTTGCTATTTTATTTGTGGCGGCTTTGCTGCTGTTCGGAAAAAAAATGGCGGACCGCTTGGCTGGACCGCTCAAGGAGATGGAAAGAGTTGCTTACAGCATGTCGCAGGGGGATTATGAAGCAAGGATTCCGACTCAAGCGAATGACGAAATAGGAAGGCTCGCTCGGGCGTTTAATGTAATGGCAAAAGCCATTCACGAGGAGGATATGCGCAAGAGGGAATTCCTCGCCAATGTGTCGCACGAATTGCGAACGCCGCTCAGTTATGTCAAAGGATATAGTGAAGCCATTTTAGCAGGAATGGTGAAAACAAAAGAAGAAGAAACAAAATACATGAAGCTCATTCATCGAGAAGCAGGAAGAATGGAACGGCTTGTCCGCGACTTACTTGATTTAGCGCAATTGGAAGGAAAAAGCGTCCCACTGCAAAAGGTGCCGCTCGTATTTTCACAAGTTATTGAAGATACGTTAGCCAAATATGAGCCATTTTTGCATGAAAAGGAAATACAAGTTGTCGCGGATTTAAGTCCAGAAGTGATTGTTGAAGGGGATGGCGATCGCATGGAGCAAGTCATCCATAATTTGCTCGACAATGCGATCCGCTATACGCCAAAAGGAGGCACGATCACACTGCAGCTTTTTGAAGCGGAGGCTCATTCTTGCTGCTTTGTCATCCGAGATTCCGGAAAAGGCATTCCAAAGGAGAAGCTCCCGCTGTTGGGACAGCGTTTTTTCCGTGTCGATCAAGCGCGCACAAGAGCAGAAGGTGGCACGGGGCTTGGGCTAGCGATTGTCAAACAGATCGTCCATCTTCATGGTGGCACGATAGCATTTGCCAGCGAAGAGGGAAAAGGAACAGAGGTGTCCATTTATTTGCCAATGTGGGATGACCAGCAACATGAGGTCGAGTGAACGGAATACAGAATCATGAAAAACTCCAGCTGCTCTCGATGCGACAGATCCAATCGATTCACTCGGTTCTTGCGCTCTGTGATCTTATGAATGAGCAGTATCAGTAAAACTTACAAACCGGGATTCTAGAATAAAAGCTTGTTTGATCTTTCAGCTTCCCTCTTCCTCACATAAATGGCCAAGCGTTGAAAGAGGAAAGGTGAAGCAATATAATCGTTAAAGAAAAATGATAAACAAAGGTTGGCGATATTGATGAAGCGGTATCAGTCTATTTTAGATGTGATCGGCAATACACCAGTAGTCAAACTAAACCGAATTCCCGATCCGAAGGGAGCAGAGGTATATATCAAGCTTGAATCATTTAATCCGGGTGGAAGCGTGAAAGATCGGGCGGCATTTCAAATGATTCAGCGCGCGGAGGAAGAAGGGAAAATCGTGCCAGGAAAAAGTACGATTATTGAGCCGACCTCTGGAAATACAGGGATCGGACTAGCCATGGTATGCGCTGCGAAAGGTTATCGCTGCATGATTACCATGCCGGATAATGCCACAATGGAGCGTGTCAAGCTTTTAAAGGCGTACGGCGCTGAGGTGCATCTAACTCCTTCTTCGCTTCGCATGCAGGGGGCGATTGATGAAGCGCATCGTCTTGCGGCTGTTATTGAAGATAGTTTTATTCCAATGCAATTTGAAAATCCCGCTAATCCAGATGCCCATAGACAGAGCACGGCTTTAGAAATTTTAGCGGCCTTTGAAGGAAGGCTTGATGCTTTTGTGCTAACCGCTGGAACAGGAGGAACCGTGACGGGTACGGGCGAGGAGCTAAAAAAGCATCTTCCTCGTTTGCGGATTTATGTCGTAGAACCGTACGGCTCGCCTGTACTGTCTGGAGGAGAACCGGGGCCGCATAAAATCCCGGGAACTGGGCCTGGATTTGTTCCAAAGATATTAAATCGCGACATTTTTGATGAAATTTTATTAATTAAAGATGAAGATGCCCAAACGATGGCGCGCCGTTTAGCAGCAGAAGAAGGGATTTTGGTGGGGGCTTCAGCTGGCGCGGCTGCACATTATGCGATAGAAATAGCAAAGCGATTGCCGTCTGATGCCCGTGTTCTTTGCATGGCGCCCGATTCTGGAGAACGGTATTTATCATGGGATTTGTTCAATTTTTAGAAAGGCTCGCTGACTGGCGCGCCTTTTATAGCTATTTATTGTGACGTAACTTGGCAGCTCAACATTGGCATTGATATGGAAGCGACGTATCATCAAAATAGATACATTCCATTTTCTAATTTCTATATGGACAACAAACTCTCGTTTGGTTATGGATGAGATCGGTGAATGGCAGGAGAGATAAAGAGGGAGCCGCTCTTCCTTCCTTTGGATTGTTTGGTATTTTGCTCGCTACAAAACTGTTTCAAAGCAAACCGTTTGCATGGATGAAAGTGAATAAAATAGCTGCTCAAATAAACGCACGACATTTTCGGGCTTTTTTTATTGAAAACGAACCTCTATTCTCTAAAATAGAAATAGGTAGGTGAGAAACATGCTGAACCAGCGCAAAACGTTGCAACAAGTCATTGAAGACTGGAAAGAGAATGAATGCGTTGCCTATTGGCATACCATTCCGGAAAAAGAAGCACAAAGCACACCGTTTCCTGAATCGCTTCATCCTGCTTTGCGGCATGCTTTAGAGAAACGAGGCATTTCATCGTTATATATCCATCAAAAAGAAGCATATGAAGCGGTAGAAGCCGGACGAAATATCGTGGCTGTTACACCGACGGCGTCAGGAAAAACATTGTGTTATAACTTGCCTGTGCTGCAGAAGATATTGCAGCAAAAGGAAGCAAGAGCGCTTTATTTATTCCCGACGAAGGCGCTGGCTCAAGATCAAAAAAGCGCCTTAAATGAGCTTATTGGGGAAATGGAAACAACGATTTATTGTGATACGTATGATGGAGATACATCGCCAACCATTCGGCAAAGGGTGAGAAAAGCGGGCCATATTGTCATAACAAATCCCGATATGCTGCATTCAGGAATTTTGCCGCATCATACGAAATGGGTGTCATTGTTTGAGAATTTGCAATTTGTTGTGATTGACGAGCTTCACACATATCGGGGAGTATTTGGCAGCCATGTTGCCAACGTCATCCGTCGTTTAAAACGAATTTGTGAATTTTATGGAAGTCATCCGCGTTTTATTTGCACATCGGCCACGATTGCGAACCCAAAAGAGCATGCAGAAGTGCTAACAGGGGAAGCGATGGAGCTCATTGATCAAAATGGAGCGCCGTCGGGAAGAAAGCATTTTGTCTTTTATAATCCTCCGGTTGTCAACCGAGCATTAAACATTCGCAGAAGTGCTACATTGGAAGCGAAAGCGATCGCGAGCGAACTGTTAAAGCATCGCATTCAAACCATCGTATTTGCAAAAAGTCGTGTTCGTGTCGAAATTTTGCTTACTTATTTGCAACAGCTCATCAAGCACGAATTGGGGAGCAAAGCTATTCGTGCTTATCGGGGAGGCTATTTGCCGAACGAGCGCAGAGAGATTGAACGAGGGTTGCGAAACGGAGAAATTTATGGAGTAGTCAGTACGAATGCGCTTGAGTTAGGAGTGGACATCGGCCAGCTGCAGGCATGTGTGCTAACAGGATATCCTGGTACGATTGCAAGCACTTGGCAGCAGGCGGGGCGGGCTGGTCGACGTCAAGAGGAAGCAATGGTAGTCATGGTGGCCAGCTCCAGCCCGCTCGATCAGTATATTATTCAACATCCTGCATATGTATTGGAGAGGAGTCCGGAAAGCGCACGCTTAAATCCGAACAATCTTGTGATTCTCGTCGATCACGTGAAATGTGCGGCTTTTGAATTGCCTTTTCGCCAAGGGGAAACATTTGCTGGTGTCGAGATCGAGGAAATTCTTGAATATTTGGCAGACGAGCGAGTGCTTTATCAACGAGGAAATAAATGGCATTGGATGAGTGACTCGTTTCCAGCTCATGGCATCAGTTTGCGTTCCGCCTCTCAGGAAAATGTGGTCATTATCGATGTGTCAAATAGAGGAGACCATCGGGTAATCGGAGAAATGGACCGCTTTAGTGCGATGACATTGCTTCATGAGGAAGCGATCTATTTGCATCAAGGGGTTCAGTATCAGGTGGAGAAGCTGGATTGGGAAGAGAAAAAAGCGTATGTTCGCGAAGTGGATGTCGACTATTTTACTGATGCGAATGTAGCAGTCGAATTGAAAGTGCTCGAGGAGGATCGGAAGAGGGAAGCGGACTTATCAATTATCGGATTTGGCGATGTGATGGTGCTCGCGAAAGCGACAATTTTTAAAAAAATCAAACTAGAAACACACGAGAATATCGGCTCAGGACCGATTTATTTGCCGGAGGCGGAGCTGCACACGAACGCCGCATGGATCAGCATCAAACGAGAAGCGTTGCCGCATTGGAACGATGAACGCATGGAGCAAGGGTTGCTTGGAATCACCCATGTCCTCCAGTATGTGGCTTCTTTGTTTTTGATGTGCGACCGCACTGACTTGCATGTCGTACCGCAAGTAAAATCGCTCCATAATGAACAACCGACCATTTTCGTTTATGATCGGTATCCGGGAGGAATTGGACTGAGTGATGCGTTGTATCATGAGATGGAGCAGGTGCTTAGGGAAGCCAAACAAATGATTGAGCGCTGTCCATGTGAATCTGGTTGCCCGTCCTGCATTGGGACTCATATATCATCCGAACGAGCGAAACGCGATGCGCTTAAGCTTTTGGCCATCCTTAACGAAGAAAAGGAGGAGGAGCATGTCGATTAAAGAAAAGCTGGCAAAATTAAAAGGAACGAGTATCGCCGCGGCTTCGCCAGCTTGCAGAGATGATGAAACAGAGACGGACGTGCCTTATTTGGCACAATGGCGTACCATGAATGCTGAGCCGTTTTTTTTCGATGGAGAGTATTGCTTGATTCGCGAAGTCACTTATTCACTCGATCAACCGCATGGAATCTATCGGCTTGGCGAATTGCATGAGATCCATGAAAAATGGCAGCAGGCTTTATTCTCTCATCCGCTTTCTAGCAAAGGCCATGATATAAGCGATTTATTTTTTTTTGATACGGAAACGACAGGACTTGGAAGCGGAACAGGAAATACAATTTTTTTGCTTGGACATGCACGTGTATATGCTGATCGCATTGTGGTGCGTCAGCATTTTTTGCCGCATCCGGGGGCGGAAGTAGCCCTTTATCAAAGCTTTTTATCAGAGGTAGACTATACAACGCTTGTGACCTATAACGGAAAAGCCTTTGATTGGCCGGTGTTAAAGACGCGTCATACCCTCCTCCGTGACACCGTACCGAAATTGCCGGCATTTGGGCATTTCGATTTATACCATGCTTCACGAAGAATATGGAAGCATCGGTTGGAATCTGTCAAGCTAGCCCATGTAGAGAAAGAAATTCTTGGGGTGGAGCGAACAGAGGATATTCCCGGGTTTTTAGCACCTATGATGTATTTTGAATTTCTCTCATCAAAGCAACCAGACGGAATGATCGGGGTGCTGAAGCATAATGAAATGGATGTGCTGTCTCTTATTGTTCTATACATCCATTTATCGAAGCAAATTTTGCAAGCGTACGATATCGAACATGTGACAGAAAAGTTAGAGATGGGCCGATGGTTTGATTCTGTTGGCGAAGCTGGGGAAGCGAGAAAAATATATGAGCAAGTAGCCGAAAAGGAAGGGAAGGAATCCGCAAGAGCGAAATGGCAGCTTTCGCTTATTTATAAAAAAGAAAAGCAGTATGAAAAGGCCGTCAAACTTTGGAGAGAGCTGTTGCAGGCTGATTTTGATCCGCGGAGCATCAAAGCTGCAGTGGAGCTGGCCAAACTATATGAACATGTTTATAAAAAGCCAGAAGAGGCTTATGAATATGCGCAAACAGCTTATCACATGTGGAAAAAGATCGCTCGTACCCATCGCTTCAGCGAGCCCTCCGACGAGTTGCTCAAGCGATTGAAGAGGCTTGAACGGAAAATCAGGAAATGATGATTTCCCCGGAAAGCGCAAAAAACGACAGAACATACAGAAAATTTATTTTTTATTGCGAATATTGTAGAAAAATCGCAAAAGGTGTACAATTATGTGTTGTGAATAGTGCGAAAAAACAAGTAGTAATGGGGAGACGAGCCTTGAAAAGGATGTATAAAAAAATTTTGTATTTATTTTTTGTCGTGGTTGGCTTAACGGTCGTTGTATTTACCAATTTAACATGATATAACGGAGAAAATGGGTATCTATACTAGTACGTGTCCGCTCCTTTCATCATAGGCTAGTATTGTAAAACAGCTTATGATAAATCAAAAGGAGAGATGTATTTATGCATTGCAGACCAAATGTAACGGCGCCAATTGTTCATCCGACAAAATGTTGTGTACAGCATCACTTCCAAGCAACCATTGTACCACATATTCACCCGTCTCATACGACGCATGTCAATCATCATCTTTACCAGCATCAACACTATTTCCCGCACACGGAGTCGGCGGTAAATGAGACGGCAAATCAACAATTCTTTTGCGGTGGAGGCCCTGCGCCAATGCCACTTGGACCAGGACCAGTAGGACCAGGCCCAGCAGGACCGATGCCTTGGGGCTTCTAAACCGTAAAGAAACAGGAACTGAAAAATTCAGTTCCTGTTTTATTTCTCCGAAAAGGAGGGAGAAAAAAGTGCTCAAGGTCCTTGCATTAAGCGGATACAAGCCGCATGAGCTTCATATTTTTTCCCATCATCACCCGGCTGTTGCTTATATCAAAAAAGCGATTAAAAAGCGTCTAACGGAGCTGGCGGATGAAGGGCTGGAATGGGTCATGATTAGCGGACAGCTTGGCGTCGAATTATGGGCAGCAGAAGCGGTATATGAATTGCAGGAATCCTATCCGCATCTACGTTTAGCCGTCATTGCTCCATTTTTAAATCAAGAAGAACGATGGAAGGAAGAAAACCGCGAGTATTACGAATTGATTGTTTCACAAGCGGACTTTTTTGACTGTGTAACTAAACGCCCTTACGAAAGTCCTATGCAATTTCGCTTAAAAAACGAATTTATTGTTGCTAAAAGTGAGCATTCCTGTAATGAGGAAAAATGAGCATTCCTGTAATGAGGAAAAATGAGATTTGAAACAAAAAAAGTCCCCTTGGTATGATACAGGGTGTCAAGGCCTTGACCCCTAACTAATAAACCAAGGAGGACCTAATATGAATTATAACCGAAATTCGAAAATTAGACAAATCACTGAACAAACATTAATCATTGGCGTTGATATCGCAAAACACAAACACGTGGCAAGAGCTCAAGATCACCGGGGATTCGATCTATCGAAGGCCGTTGTATTTGAAAACTCAAGAACAGGGTTTCAAACGTTTTTAAATTGGGTACACACCTTGATGAATCAACATGAAAAAAGAGATGTCATCGTAGGAATGGAGCCAACGGGACACTATTGGCTAAATCTTGCTTACTTCTTACAAGCTTATGACATCCGATGTGTTACCGTGAATCCGATGCATGTGAAACGAAGTAAAGAGCTGGATGACAACTCTCCTACGAAAAATGACGTGAAAGACGCAAAAGTCATAGCCCAACTCGTCAAGGATGGACGATATTCCATCCCGATTCTTCCAAAGGGAATCTACGCAGAATTACGTGAAGGCATGAAACTTCATGATATGATGACACAGGATCTATATGCGGTTCAAGCCCAAGTACACAATTGGCTGGATCGCTATTTTCCGGAGTTTCTTACGGTGTTTAAAGATTGGACCGGAAAAGCAGCGCTGCAACTTTTAAAATTGGGATATCTTCCAAAAGAAATCGCAAAGATTCCATGCGAACAGCTTCTTTTGGAAGTCAAGAAAGTCGTCAAACGAGCCGTTGGAAGGAAGCGAATCGAACAATTGAAAGAGGCAGCCCAATCCTCTATCGGGCTTCAAACGGGCACTCAAATGGCCAAGGAAGAATTACGTTATTTACTCGAGAAATACGAGTATTTAACCCATCGTCTAGACGAACTGGAAAAGCAATTAAGTGAAATGGTTCAAACGATTCCGGGCGCCAAAGAGATGAGCGAGATCAAAGGCATCGGAGAAATGACGGTTGTGGGCTTTTTCGCGGAAGTGGGTAGCCTCCACCAGTATCAGCATCCACGCCAAATCATCAAACTGGCGGGGCTGAACTTAAAAAAGAATGAATCAGGGAAACATCGAGGAAAAACGACGATTAGTAAACGAGGCCGAAAACGACTGCGCGCCCTCTTATTCCGGGTGGTGATGCCCCTATCAGCGAAAAACAGAGCCTTTAAAGCCTTACATGAATACTATCGCACACGGCCGGATAACCCATTAACCGGTAAGCAGTCTCTTGTGGCATTATGCAGTAAACTTATTCGAATCTTGTTCACGATTGGTCGACGTCAAATTCCGTTCAGTGAAGAGAAAATGATGCAAGATATTCCACACTTAAAGACATTACAGGAAGTCGCTTAACCTGAAAACACGTATTGAAGGTAGACATCAGAAGCACGGAGAAGTCGGTCGTTATCACACCATACGGGCATAGACCCAGCAAGTGAGCATAAACCGACCTCCACCTCATGGATAGGTTGAACGAAGGAATGTAGGAGCGAAAGGACTCCGTGAGACATGGGAGGGTACACCGCCATGAGACGAGTGGAGATCCATTGGTGCGATCATAGGGAAAAGTCCTCCATTTTCAAAAAAATAGGATGATGGAGTTTGTTCCCCTACACCCTACCTATCCAAAAATTTATAAATATTGAATTTATATCCTTATTCCTGATGTCTACGAAACGTCGATGCTTATAAAAATCAAAGAAATTTAAAGAAAAAACGAGTAAATCAATATTTTATAGAGGGAGGTTTGAAACAAAAAAGTCCCCTTGGTATGATACAGGGTGTCATGGCCATGACCCCTAACTAATAAACCAAGGAGGACTCGATATGAATTATAACCGAAATTCGAAAATTAGACAAATCACTGAACAAACGTTAATCATTGGCGTTGATATCGCAAAACACAAACATGTGGCAAGAGCTCAAGATTATCGGGGAATGGACTTATCAAAGGCCGTTGTATTTGAAAACTCAAGAATAGGGTTTCAAACGTTTTTAAATTGGGTACACACCTTGATGAACCAACATGAAAAAAGAGATGTCATCGTAGGAATGGAGCCAACCGGACACTACTGGTTGAATCTCGCTTATTTTTTAACTTCACATGACATCCTATGTGTGACAGTCAATCCGATGCATGTGAAACGAAGTAAAGAGCTGGATGACAACTCTCCTACGAAAAACGACGTGAAAGATGCGAAGGTCATTGCCCAACTCGTCAAGGATGGCCGATATTCCATCCCGATTCTTCCAGAGGGAATCTACGCAGAATTACGTGAAGGCGTGAAACTTCACGATATGATGACACAGGATCTATATGCGGTTCAAGCTCAAGTACACAATTGGCTGGATCGATATTTTCCTGAGTTTCTTACGGTGTTTAAAGATTGGACAGGAAAAGCAGCGCTACAGCTTTTGAAATTGGGATATCTGCCAAACGAAATCGCAAAGATTCCATCCGAACGGCTTCTTGTAGAAGTCAAGAAAGTGGCGAAACGAGCTGTTGGAATGAAGCGAATGGAACAGTTCAAAGAGGCTGCCAAAGTCTCCATTGGACTTCAACCGGGCACTCAAATGGCCAAAGAAGAGTTACGTTATTTACTCGAGAAATACGAGTATTTAACCCATCGTCTAGACGAATTGGAAAAGCAGTTAAGTGAAATGGTTCAAACGATTCCGGGGGCCAAAGAGATGTGTGAGATCAAAGGCATCGGAGAAATGACCGTGGTTGGTTTTTTCGCTGAAGTGGGCAACCTCCACCAATATCAGCATCCACGCCAAATCATTAAATTGGCGGGGCTGAACTTAAAAAAGAATGAATCAGGGAAACATCGAGGAAAAACAACGATTAGTAAGCGAGGACGAAAACGACTGCGCGCCCTCTTATTCCGAGTGGTGATGCCTTTATCAACGAAAAACAAAGGGTTTAAAGCCTTACATGAATACTATCGCACACGGACTCATAATCCATTAACCGGTAAGCAGTCTCTTGTCGCTTTATGTAGTAAACTCATTCGAATCTTATTCGTCATTGGTCGACGTCAAATTTCGTTCAGTGAAGAGAAAATGATACAAGATATTCCACACTTAAAGACATTATAGGAAATCGCCTAATCTCAAACAATGTATCGAAGATAGACATTAGAAGCACGGAGAAGTCGGTCGTAAATCCCCATTCGGGCATAGACCCAGCAAGTGAGCATATTCCGACCTCCACCTCATGGATAGGTTGAACGAAGGAATGTAGGAGCGAAGGACTCCGTGAGACATGGGAGGGTACACCGCCATGAGACAAGTGGAGATCCATTGGTGCGATCATAAGGAAATGACCTCCATTTTTAAAAAATTGGATGATGGAGCTTGTCCCCCTACATTCTATCTATCCAAAAATTTATAGATATTCAATATCTATCCTTATTTCTGATGTCTACGAAACGTCTATGTTCATGAAAATCGAAGAAATTCAAAGAAAAAACGAGAAAATTGATATTTTATAGAGGGAGGGGCTGTTGCTTGTTTATGACGAAGAGCAAGAAGGAACACCAAAGTTTTTACTAAACGTCGCCAAAAGAAGAAAAAACTATCCTGTTTTTTTTATTTCATTTTCTGATTTACAGGCTATCATAGAAGAAGAACAAATGAATCAATGGTAAATTGACAATCGATCGACTTTCTGAAAAAATAAAGAAAAGAAAAGCGGAATGTGGAATTAAGGGGGCGAATTTTTATGTTAGCAGGTCGCGTGAAACTGACAGCGAAGGATATTCTAGAAAAAGAATTTAAAGTAAGCATGCGGGGCTATAATCAAGATGAGGTAGATCAGTTTTTAGATGCGATTATTAAGGATTATGAAGCGTTTCATCAAGAAATTGAGGAGCTTCAGCAAGAAAACCTACGTTTAAAGCATCAAATAGAGCAGCTGCAAAAACGGCCAGCTACTCCGGTTGGCACGACCAATTTTGATATTTTACAGCGGTTGTCAAATTTAGAAAAGCACGTATTTGGCAACAAATTATATGAGTAGGCTACATAAAACACAAAATTTCCATTGAAGTGAAGGAAAAAATGGACTATACTACATTATGCAGATATTGCGCCATTGATAATGTTCGGGTAATCGCTGCGGCAGTTTTGCCGTAGAGGAAAGTCCATGCTCGCACGGTGCTGAGATGCCCGTAGTGTTCGTGCCTAGCGAATCCATAAGCTAGGGCAGTCTGGCTTCGGCTGGGCTGACGGCGGGGAAAGAGCCTAAGTCAAGTTCTGATATGGCTCGATTACCCTGAAAGTGCCACAGTGACGTAGCTCTAAGGGAAACCTTAGAGGTGGAACGCGGTAAACCCCTCGAGCGAGAAACCCAAATGATGGTAGGGGCACCTTCCCGAAGGAAATGAACGGAGGGAAGGACAGATGGCATGTTCCATCTGTAGATAGATGATTACCGCCGGAGTACGAGGCGAAAAGCCGCTTGCAGTACGAAGGAACAAAACATGGCTTACAGAGCATTATTAATGGCTAAACATGGTGGCAAAAGCTCTCCTGCATATAGGAGGGCTTTTCTTGCTTCTGTCGAACCATACTGTGTATCGTTAAAGATCCTTTTTTCTCTTGAATGCTTTTGATGCTCTTAGGTAGGAAGGCTGCCAAAAAGCTTTGGGATTTTAGGCCCAATCATTGCTTTGTTTTTTGTATTTTACGGTGCATATATAAAACATCTCTTCGGCTAAATCGAGCCATCTTTTCCATAATGAAGGACAACAAGTGAATCATCTTTATCTAATGACACAAGTACATAAAATATTTAGCGTTTTTGAACGTTCAAACACATATTCCATCATTCTAAAATGATACAATGAAATTAAAGCGGTGGAAGCTAGAGAAAACCATATGCGATCAGCCTTTTTCTTTTGTTTCGTTCACGCATATGAGAGCACAGAGAGATCACCCTTTTCTACCATTGTAATCATCCATATCGTGGCGATGTATGATTTTTTCATGCCAATCTGCACATAAGTCAAAGGCAAGTCATCGACTTGCCTTTGTTACGCACCCGTTCTTCTAGAAGCGCTCCTGAGCTTATGTGGTAAGGGGAGCGAAGAGTGTTGTGAATGACCAGACAAGACGTTCTTTTACTGATTATAAAGGGGGCTGTTGGTCATGCTGAAACAAAATATACTCTCTAAAATTGCTAAAAACGTCATTAACCATATTCATGAGGGGCTTATTATCACTGATGAAAAAGGAAAGATTGTATTTGTCAATCCGGCTTTTGAAATGGTGACAGGATACGTCGCAGAAGAAGTGATTGGAGAAAACCCAAACATTTTGCAATCAGGGGTACACAACAAAGAATTTTATGAAAGCATGTGGAATGAGATTATTCATCGCGGTTTTTGGGAAGGGGAAATTTGGAATAAACGAAAGAACGGAGAGCTATTTGTTGAGTGGCTGAAAATCCATTCCATTAAAGACAGCGAAGGAGCGATTACAAATTATGTTGCGATTTTCTCCGATATTACGGAGCGGAAAAAAAATATTGAGCAGCTAAAAAAGATGGCACATTATGATATTTTGACAGGTGTGCCCAATCGTTATTTATTAACGAAACGGATCGAAAGCTTAATTCAAACGTCTAGGAAATATAATCAGCAATTTGCTGTTTTGTTTTTAGACTTGGACCGATTTAAGTACGTCAATGATACGCTGGGCCATCTGGCGGGAGATTTGCTGCTGAAAAAGGTGGCTCAGAGATTGAAAGGGATTTTGCAAAGAAAGGATACGATCGCCAGAATCGGCGGAGACGAGTTTATTATAGTTCTCCCTAACTTGAGGCATATTAGAGAAGCGATTCAAATAGCAGAAGCCATCCATGAAGCCTTGAAGGCTGCTTTTCGCTTAAATGGCCATGAAGCTTATATTTCAGTGAGCATCGGAATCAGCTTTTACCCGCACGACGGGGAGGACATCGAAACATTGATTCGCAATGCAGACCGGGCGATGTATCAGGCAAAAGTAAGCGGCCGAAATCATTTTGAAGTGTATCATAGTGAATCACATGATCAGGACCAGCAAGGCTTTTTTCTTGAAAATCTGCTCCGAAAAGCAGTCATACACAAAGAATTTGAATTGCATTATCAGCCGCAAATTCACATTGAAACAAAACAAATTTATGGTGTGGAGGCCTTGCTCAGATGGAAGCGTCCGGATATCGGCTTTGTATCTCCAGGCCAGTTTATTCCGATTGCCGAAGAATCGGGGATGATCATCCCCATTAGCGAGTGGGTGCTTTTGCAAGCCTGTGAAGATTTAAAAAGGCTGAGTTTAACCTATCCGCATTTAAAAATGTCCGTTAATATTTCAGCTATTCATTTTCAGCAAGCCGATTTTGTGAAAAAGCTTGAACAAATGATCGAACAGTCGAACGTAAATCCAAGGTTTTTAGAATTAGAGCTGACAGAAAGTACGATTATGCCTCGTGCGGAAAAATCCATTGAACAGCTAGTGAAGCTGAAGCAGCTCGGTCTGAAAATTGCGGTCGATGATTTTGGCACCGGTTTTTCTTCTCTAAGCTATTTGCGCCGTTTTCCTATCGATATTTTAAAAATTGATCAAAGCTTTATTAAAAGCTTGTCGTCTTCCTATGATGACGCATCCATTGTTACAGCGATTATTAAAATGGGGCAAAATTTACGGCTTTCGATTATTGCTGAGGGAGTAGAAACGGAAAAGCAGTTTAAGTTTTTGCGGCAGCAAGGATGTGATTACGCACAAGGGTATTATATATCGAAGCCTCTGCCGTTCGCGGAACTGCAAGAATTTTTAAAGGAATGGACAGCGATTATAGGAGGGAATACAGATGGGTAAACTGACGATTATGGCGACTGCAGCCATGGGACTTGAATCAATTGTAGCAGAAGAAGTGCGGCGCCTTGGCTATGAATGCACGGTAGAGAACGGCAAAATTACATTTGCTGCCGATGAATTGGCTATTTGCCGCTCCAATTTATGGCTGCGAACAGCGGATCGAATCAAATTAAAAATGGGTGAATTTCGAGCAACAACCTTTGAAGAATTGTTTGAGCAAACGAAAGCGCTCCCGTGGGCAGATTATATCCCTGTTCATGCGGAGTTCCCGGTCATCGGAAAATCAGTGAAGTCCAAATTGTTCAGCGTTTCTGATTGTCAAGCTATTGTAAAAAAAGCCGTTGTTGAAAGTTTAAAGCAGCATTATCGGGTATCGTGGTTTGAAGAGACGGGACCGCTCTATCGCATTGAAGTGGCGCTGCATAAAGATATCGCTACCTTAACGATTGATACAAGCGGAGCCGGTCTTCACAAACGCGGCTATCGCGTTGCTCAAGGGGAAGCGCCATTAAAGGAAACATTGGCGGCCGCGCTCATTCAATTAACAAATTGGACACCAGATCGTCCATTCGTCGATCCTTTTTGCGGATCGGGAACCATTCCCATTGAAGCGGCACTGATCGGGCAAAACATTGCTCCTGGGTTTAATCGCGACTTTGTGTCGGAACAATGGGACTGGATTGGCGAGCGCCATTGGGAGCGGGCGCGTGAAGAGGCAGAGGATTTGGCGAAATATGATCAGCCGCTTGATATTTCCGGATTCGATATTGATCACCGCATGGTTCAAGTAGCCAAAGATAACGCGCTAGAAGCGGGATTAGGCGATATCATTGCATTTAAGCAGATGCAAGTAAAGGATTTTACAACTAACAAACTATACGGAGTGATCCTCGGCAATCCGCCATACGGCGAGCGGCTTGGCGAGCGGAAGCAGGTAGAGGAAATGTATAAAGAAATGGGACAAACCTTCGCTAAGCTTGATACATGGTCCATCTATATGTTAACTGCGCACAAACAATTTGAAACATATTATGGGAAAACGGCGACCAAGCGCCGCAAGCTTTTCAACGGCTTTATTGAAACACAATATTATCAATATTGGGGGCCACGTCCTCCAAAAGAGCGATGAGTGAGGAGTTTTTACCTCGCAGACGAACACCAATATTCCATTTTTATTGTTGCACCGCATCTCTTTTATTTTAAACGAGGTGCGGTTGTTTTTTGTCGATTATTGATGTTTTATGTGATGAAGGGTTTTTCGAGAAATCAGATATTTACTGAATCGATTCGCTGCAAAGTAAAAATTTATATATAAGATTAGGCGTATGGACGATCCAATGAGCAGCCCTGAATCCCTCGCATTATTTATAAAGGAGGTGGGGGAATGGATCATATTTAAATCTTGACTAATTTAGTAGGTAACTTTAGTTTCCCGATTGTAATGACAAGCTATCTATTACTACGATTTGAAAAAAGAATTGAAATGTTAACATAGGTAATTTCAGAACTAAAAAATACATGTAGTTGTATAGTTTCCGAAAATCAAAGCGATCTTACTTAATGGAAAATAAAAAATATTCGTACTAAGATTAAAGACTACAGAAGTTTTTTCACTTTATTAATTAAAAGGGAACATGGCTAAAACAGAAAAGCAGAGGATGGGTATAGGAAATGATTAGGTTCTTGTTCGAATCTGAGTATTACATCGCAAGATGCGGTTCCATTAAAAAACGGGAAAGGAGGTGAGTATTATGGAAAAAAAATCGATTAATATTCCATCAGAGAAGGAATTAACAATTAAGGCTATTCCAGTTTGTGACAAGCATTGGGATTGTTGCGAACAACAAGGATGCCCAGGTTTATATTATTATATCCCTTCTACGGGAGATCTGGTATTTCAAGGTAGGTGTTGTTATTAAATATAGAACACACACTAGAGCTTATTCTAGTGTGTGTTTTTTTATTTTTTGGTTCTGTTAAAGAATATGGTTGATCCTCTTGTTAATTGCAACTTGATTGGAAAGAAGAGGGGGAGAGCGAAGAGAGAAAAGGCAAATTAGTAGCTACGTTAGGCTGTTCCCAGATGAAATACCGCTATTTACGGCTAGTCAAGACCAAGAGCACCTAATGGGATGCTTTATTTTGAGTCCTATCAGATTAGGTATAAAAAGGTTATTTAGTTAAATATAGGAAAATCGTTATGACAGCCGAACCTGAACAGAAAACAATGGCAGAGAGGTTGGTGAAAAGTGAAATTTTATTTAAAATCCCTTTTTCTCCAAAAAATGAAATGATAAATCCGATCAATGGCAACAAAAATAAGCTCCAAATTGCTATTGGCCCATAGGGACCAAAGGAGAATCTAATTATAAGCAGTAAAAATAGTATGAGGTAGGCAATAATACAGCAAGATATTGAAAATACATTGATAAACATTCTTTTATTCATTTATGGTTATCTCCCTTCGCATGAAAGTGTTTATATGCAAGATAAATCAAAGTGATGAATTGAAGAAAAGCAGAAATAGAATATAAAGAACCTATTCCAGCAAATCCTAATAACAAAGAAATGATAAGCAGTATAGTTGCTTTCTTATTGTTAATGTTTATTAAAAAGGCTGCCCAAGTGCCTATGATTCCACCTAAAACCCCCATGAACCAAATATTCCCAAAGTGATAATCGTCATCATTTATTGTCAAAAGTTGTGCTGCTAATGATACAAATATTCCTAAAAGTCCTGCTATCATCGCAAGATTTTTCATCTGTAAAACCCCTCTCCTCTTTTACAAATTGTATTGAGCATGCCTAAAAGAATGTATAGATCAGATCTGCAAAAAACAAAAGTATCAAAATATCAACCAAAAGCATAATCCAAAACCAGGATTTCCGATAAAAAACAAATGCAACAATATTAGAAAGACCTACAAATGGGAAGTAATAAACAATTAAACTCCCTCTTAAAAGAGCAGGACGTGTCGGGTCAAAGCTCTTGTTTAAAATTAAGCTTAACAGAAGAAATCTTATACCAATCAGTAAAACATACATTATGGTCTTAAATTGGATTAATTTTTTAAATGGCTTAATCTCTGTCGATTGTTCAGCGTGTTCCAAACAAAGTCTCTGATTGTTAGAGACAGTGCTATGATATGTCTCAAAAAGCCCTTTACAATCCGGGCAATTTGTGATGTGTTCATCTACAATGCTCTTAGCTTCTTCGTCTAACTCGTTGTATATGACCAATAATTCCTTTGTTAAAACATGGATTTTTTCGAAATCAGTCATGCTAATCACTCCGATGAATTCTTGATATAAGGCGCTTCTTGAGACGAAATATCCTTGATTTTATTGTTGATATGGGTATATTTAGAAGTACAGATATTTCCTCATACGTATATCCGTAGTATTCTTTAGCAAGAAGAAGTGTTTTATCTGCTTTGGATAAATCTTTAAGGATATCGTCAATTGAGCTTTTTAATAGCAAATTTTTCTCTGGACTTAGGTCCGTGATAAGTAAATCTGTAATGACTTCTTCATCGTTCAGTAAGTGCGGCTTTTTTTTTCTAAAATGATCAATGAGTAGATTTCTTGTGCTTACCATTAACCAACTTCTTATATACTTCACCTCCAATATTTTTTCAGGGTTAAGGAGCATTTTTGAAAATACTTCTTGTATAACATCTTCAATGAGCTTTTCATCAGAAGTGATTTTTAATAAAAAGCGTTTTAAATATAAATAATGTTTTTTGTAGACATCTTCAATCAAAGAGAATGCATCCTCATGACTTTTTTTCATTAGTTATCTCCTCATTTCCCTGTTCAAAAGTGAGACGATTAAAATGATGGAATGGTCGCATAAAATTGATTGGTTTATAAAATATTAACATAATTAAGGTGAAAACAGAGTTCTTTGCCAAATATCTATGCGAAAATAGTCAAAAAATCCCCCCTCAAGCCTTTTGAGGGGGGGATTAGGTGTTTATTAGCAACCATGAATTGCCTGCATAAAGATAAATGCTGCAATTACGCGGTCTGTACCTGCTTCATCAGTATTGCTGGCACATGAGACTAAATTAGCGTCACAATTACATCTGTCCGGATAAGATTTGTAAGAACTATAGCAGTAATCATGTGTTCTGCAACATCTATCTAAAGCATTAACTGGCGTTCCACTTCCGCAACCTCTACCACACCAGTTATATTCAACCAATGGATTCCAAGGTAATCCGTTATATCTAAAGGCACAGCAGCCATCATACCAACAATCATCAATTTCCTGTACTGTTACACTTTCAATGATTTCAGTAGTTTCTTCATATACTGGGATTTCTACGACTTGTTCATTGGAAGGAACCTCATTTTCTGAAAGAAGCTCACCGTTTAAGAATGAAACAAGATGTTTAATGACTTTACCTTCCTGTACTTTTAATAAAATAGCTCTAATGAAATACGATTCTTTGCTATCCGCAGCCACTGTTTTAATAATGTTAACAAGAAGTTGATCATTATATTTTAAGAAAAGGCTGTTCTGCATAACCGTTTTAGTGTTTCCGTTATCATCATACGTGTAAATAGTTTGGTAATTTTTTTGCTCTATGGGTTCTTCAATATTAATTGCATTTTGATAATCGATGTTCTCTAAAGCTTCTTGTAACAAGGAACGCTCATTCTGCCCGGCTTCCCGAATATTATAGTCATTAACGACTCTAGTTTCAATATTTAGAATGTCTATAACATTCATTTGTTCACTCATATATTTTCCTCCTTTGGTTTTTATTAAAATACCAAAACGAGATTAATAGCAGCACTGATCAATCCAAGAGAGGAACGATTAGAAAGTAGATTCATATAACCAAGGGCATCTTTTCTAGTATTAACAACGGATGTTTATCACAAATAGGTACGCATTGGGTATTCATATCATCATCACTCATAGATTGAACTATTTTTCGTTTCTTGGTATCATTTTGAGTTATTTTCCAATGTTTTCACCTCCGGCTAAACTTTTAGGTAATCGCGCGATTTCAATTAATAAAGAGAAAGAAGCCTCCAATAAAACAACCTAAACTTAAAAAAATTACATAATTTATTTTCTGTTATTTCCAAAAATAAAAAGTACCTCCATTGAAGAGAATAATGCAGGTATCTCATTAGCCCCCTAATGAATTTGGGCACTCGATAAGGTGTTTTTTATAATCGAAGGGACCAAATGAAGGGGGCTTTTGATGTACATGAAACGAAGAAACCATTCGAAGGAGTGTAAGCTACAAGTAGTGAAAGAAGCATTAGAAGTTGGAAATAAAGCATTAGTAGCTAGAAGATACGAGCTTAGCCCGAATCTCGTGCAAAGATGGGTGAAGGCATACGAAGAAGGGCAACTAGGGCAAGAAATCGTTTCCTCTCCTTCTTCAGCTGAAATCAAAAGGCTGGAGGAAGAAAACGAACAACTCAAGAAGCTATTAGGGGAAAAAGATTTAGAAATCGCGATTTTGCGTGATTGGATAAAAAAGAAGAACCCTCCCTCTATAAAATATCAATTTTCTCGTTTTTTCTTTGAATTTCTTCGATTTTCATGAACATAGACGTTTCGTAGACATCAGAAATAAGGATAGATATTGAATATCTATAAATTTTTGGATAGATAGAATGTAGGAGGACAAGCTCCATCATCCAATTTTTTAAAAATGGAGGACATTTCCTTATGATCGCACCAATGGATCTCCACTTGTCTCATGGCGGTGTACCCTCCCATGTCTCACGGAGTCCTTCGCTCCTACATTCCTTCGTTCAACCTATCCATGAGGTGGAGGTCGGAATATGCTCACTTGCTGGGTCTATGCCCGAATGGGGATTTACGACCGACTTCTCCGTGCTTCTAATGTCTATCTTCGATACATTGTTTGAGATTAGGCGATTTCCTGTAATGTCTTTAAGTGTGGAATATCTTGTATCATTTTCTCTTCACTGAACGAAATTTGACGTCGACCAATGGTAAACAAGATTCGAATGAGTTTACTACATAAAGCGACAAGAGACTGCTTACCGGTTAATGGATTATGAGTCCGTGTGCGATAGTATTCATGTAAGGCTTTAAACCCTTTGTTTTTCGTTGATAAAGGCATCACCACTCGGAATAAGAGGGCGCGCAGTCGTTTTCGGCTTCGTTTACTAATCGTCGTTTTTCCTCGATGTTTCCCTGATTCATTCTTTTTTAAGTTCAGCCCCGCCAATTTAATGATTTGGCGTGGATGCTGATATTGGTGGAGGTTGCCCACTTCAGCGAAAAAACCAACCACGGTCATTTCTCCGATGCCTTTGATCTCACACATCTCTTTGGCCCCCGGAATCGTTTGAACCATTTCACTTAACTGCTTTTCCAATTCGTCTAGACGATGGGTTAAATACTCGTATTTCTCGAGTAAATAACGTAACTCTTCTTTGGCCATTTGAGTGCCCGGTTGAAGTCCAATGGAGACTTTGGCAGCCTCTTTGAACTGTTCCATTCGCTTCATTCCAACAGCTCGTTTCGCCACTTTCTTGACTTCTACAAGAAGCCGTTCGGATGGAATCTTTGCGATTTCGTTTGGCAGATATCCCAATTTCAAAAGCTGTAGCGCTGCTTTTCCTGTCCAATCTTTAAACACCGTAAGAAACTCAGGAAAATATCGATCCAGCCAATTGTGTACTTGAGCTTGAACCGCATATAGATCCTGTGTCATCATATCGTGAAGTTTCACGCCTTCACGTAATTCTGCGTAGATTCCCTCTGGAAGAATCGGGATGGAATATCGGCCATCCTTGACGAGTTGGGCAATGACCTTCGCATCTTTCACGTCGTTTTTCGTAGGAGAGTTGTCATCCAGCTCTTTACTTCGTTTCACATGCATCGGATTGACTGTCACACATAGGATGTCATGTGAAGTTAAAAAATAAGCGAGATTCAACCAGTAGTGTCCGGTTGGCTCCATTCCTACGATGACATCTCTTTTTTCATGTTGGTTCATCAAGGTGTGTACCCAATTTAAAAACGTTTGAAACCCTATTCTTGAGTTTTCAAATACAACGGCCTTTGATAAGTCCATTCCCCGATAATCTTGAGCTCTTGCCACATGTTTGTGTTTTGCGATATCAACGCCAATGATTAACGTTTGTTCAGTGATTTGTCTAATTTTCGAATTTCGGTTATAATTCATATCGAGTCCTCCTTGGTTTATTAGTTAGGGGTCATGGCCATGACACCCTGTATCATACCAAGGGGACTTTTTTGTTTCAAACCTCATTTTTCCTCATTACAGGAATGCTCACTTACTGAAAAATGGGAAGTAGCCGAGTCATGGATCGAGAAAGGATATCCGATTACAAAAGTATTGGAGATTCTAGAAATCCATCGCTCAACCTACTATTATCAGCAGAACGGAAAAGTCGAGAAGAAAACAGTAGGTGGGGGACGTCCAACACCCGGCTACTCTCTAACGGCAACGGGCGAAAAAGTGTCAGACGAACAAATCCAAGAATGGCTCTCTGAGCTTGTGATGGGAGAAGGATTGGCCTACGGATATCGCAAGCTGACCATTCAGTTAAGAAGAGCCCATCAACTTGTCATCAGTAAAAAAAAAAGTGTATCGATGATGTAAAGCGATGGACTTACTATGCCCGTAGCTCAAGAAACGGATTCGATATCCAAAGAAACTCGCTCGAAATCGTATCATTACGGGTTCGAATCAGCGATAGGAAATGGATGTGAAATACGGATATATTGAAGGAGAAGAACGGTTTTGCTTTGTCTTATCGCTCATCGATGGGTATGACCGTTCGATCATTGATGACCATATAGGACTGAACTGTTCAGGAAACGACGCCGTACAGACGCTAAGGCGAGCGTGATTCAAGCGTCAGCCATTTGAACAGACCAATAAGCCTGTCATCCGGACAGGCAACGGTCCACAATTTATTTCCCATGCCTTTGGAGAAGCCTGTGAGAGGTTTCAAATCGAGCATGAACGAATTCCACCGCGAACGCCCAATATGAATGCGCATATTGAAGCGTTTCATCGTTTACTAGAGGAGGAATGTCTAGGGAGAATGGTGTTTGATCGCTATGAAGAGGCTTATCAAGCTGTGGTGGAGTATATGCGATTTTATAACGAACGGAGGATTCATTCAAGCATTCTCGATCTTCCGCCGCATGAATGTTACAAAAAAGCGCAAACGGAAGCGTGAATCATCAAAGAAGTTCGCGTATAAGGCAAGAGGATTTTGTTTTCTTGTCAAGAAAAAACGAGAAATTTTGAGAATAACCTAAAATAAGATAGGATGTGTCCAAATTTAGGGGGACAATCCGAAAATACCGTTATTATCTTGAGGATTTTTGAAACCGATCGCACCAATTAAAGCAAAACTAATATTTAAATAATAAGAAAATCAAACTAAAAATAAGTAGAAGCCCACGTTTTGATAACAGTGCAAAAATTAAACTAATAAAACTATAAAGAATAGGTATGAATAATCCTATAGGTCCTTTCTGCCCAAATGTTGCTAAAGTATAGTATTCATATTTTATGTTTATTAATAGGAAGGGTAAAATACTGAGTACCAGAAAAACAAAAGAAATTATTGAGTAAATATTTTCTATTTAATTCACCTAATTTCTTAAAAGAATTTTGAATGTTATTCCTGATGATAAAAAATATGTAAATTTAATTATAACACGTAAGCTGTGAAAAATAAGCTAAAAAATAATTAATATACGACATCCTTTCCAGTTCCCCTACCAGAAAAACCTATAAGAAACGTTTGGTTTAAAGTGCTTCAGTAAATCTCAAATGACATAACCTGAACAATTTCCATGGTATTTGTTTATTTATTGTCGTCGTACTGCGTTTCAATTTCCGGAATGTAATCAACTGCTTTTTGAGCTTACGTAGCTGCAAGAACGACTAAACGATTGTCATTTTTTAATACTCTTAACCAGGATTGGATGTAGGTGGCGCTGTTTCCTAATGTATTATTTTATTTTCGTCTGGGTGCGAAGCATTGCCGCACCCATTTCGGCAATTAGTTACTTCTTTGAGTAGGGTTTACTTCCAAATACCTCGACATTCTCAATTTTCGGCCACTTTGTCAACGTTTCCTTAGATTAACAAAATAAAATAAGAGTAAAACATAGGTTGAAATTAATAAAAAGCATAGAGGAAGAGGAAATAGCTACGACACGGAAGGGGAAATTAAGAAGGCATAGAATAATAAATGGTTGGAGCCTAATATAGTTTTATGGACACATCTTATTTACGTTTTTACAATGTAGTTCAAGGAAAGATGTGTCCGTATGGAACATAAAAACACAGGGAAAAAATACAATAAAGATTTTAAGAAAACAGTGGTAGACTTATCTTATTCCGGTACCTCTGTGAAAGAATGAAGTAACGAATATGGCGTTTCTGGGGTGACAATCTATAAATGGATCAAGAAATTTACTCCTATTGGAACTGGAGAAGAATTCCTCACTTCCAAAGAGCTGGTAGCTATTCAAAAGGAAAACCTTCGGTTAAAACAGGAGATTGAAATCCTAAAAAAGGCTATGGCCATATTCGCGAAAAAGTATAACGATACAGAGCTGATCGATTTTATGGATGAATACAAGAAACAGTACCTGGTTCAGATGATGTGTGACGTGCTGTCTGTTCCTAGAAGTACGTCCTATCACTCATTATACAAAACAGAGTCAAACTGTGAGCGTGAAAACCGAGAGTGAACCAAGAAAATTATTCAGATCCATCAAGAGAGTAAAGGACGATATGGAGCTCTGAAAATTCATCAAACGCTGCTTAAAGACGTATGTTCAGTGAGTTTGAAGCATGTGTAGTGTCTAATGGTAAAAGCAGAGATTCGCTTGATTACCAGAAAAAATACCGGACACACTCCAGTCGGGAAAAAGTACTTGAACGTAAAAACCTGTTGGAAAGAGACTTCTCTACCGCAACCATCAATGAGAGTGGATAGCCGATATCCCCTACATCTATACGCTGAAAGATGGATGGTGTTATTTAGCTTCCGTCATGGATTTACACTCTAAAAAAGTGGTGGGCTATTCATTTTCGCGTTCGATGACAACAGACTTGGTAATAAGAGATTTAGAAAACGCTTACTCAGTCCAGAAACCAACCAAAGGTTTACTCCTGCACACGGATTTAGGTTCAAAATATACAAGCTTTAAGTTTACACGATATGTTCAATCTCACAGCATTATGCAATTGTTTAGCCAAAAAGGCGGCCCTTATGATAGTGTCTGTATTGAGTCATTTCACGCCATTTTAAAGAAAGAAGAAGTAAACCATGCATATCTAGACTACCACTCTGTCAAACTAGCGATGTTTCAGTTTATTGAAGGTTGGTACAACAGAAAAAGAATACATAGCAGTTTGGGGTACAAAACTCCCCAATCTGTAGAAGATCAAATCAAACAATCAGCGTAGAACTTAACTTTTTTGTGTCTGAAATATTGGCTCAAATTCAGTTCTAAAAAGTTTATAATTATTCTATACTTTTCACTTTAATTATTAAAAAAGGAAAAAAAGGGGGATTCGATAATGGATAAAAATAAGCAGGATTATATCGATGACAAGATCACTCAGTTTTTCGTCGATAATCAAAAAGCGTTAGAGAATCCTATTATTAAAGGTTTTCTTGCTAATAAAAACAACTATAAACTAGTTGTAAAAGCTATAATAGAACCAACAAAAGCAAATAGAGAAAAAGTAGATGAAGCTTTCACAAAACACTATAACCAAGTAAAAAAAATTAAATATATTAATAATCTGATTCGTTTCGTCAGTATTGATTACGATAAAAAGATTCGTAAGTTAAATCAGCGTTTCTTATTGACTCTAGATCAACCTCTTTCAGATAACAATCACTCGACCATGAAGGATTTAATTATAGATGATAACAATATAGATTTAGACGATATTGTAAAACTGTCATTAAAAAATCAAATTCAAAATGAAAAGCTATATAAATCCTTAGATGTTTTAACTCAAAAACAGGCTTTAATTCTTGAAATGATTTATGTAAATAATTTATCTTTACGTGAAATTGCTAAGATATTAGATTCCACTCCTCAGAATGTCTCGAACATCCATAAAAAAGCATTAAAAAAATTACAAAAAGAAATTAGTTAAAGAGGGAGAGATATGGATAAAAACCAATGTAGTCCTGAGGAAATTGTTCAAATATTAGAACAGTTTGAGGGGAAGATTCAAAAAAATCTTAAACAAACTGCATATCAAGAGAGAGAGGATTTAGCCCAAGAAATTCGTTTGAAAATAATTGAAAAACTTATCAATCTAGAATTTAGTGAAACTCTAAGCTTTTGGAGCTTTATTGAAAATAACGGAAGATACCAACCTTAAAAAAATATGAGCAAACTAAAAACCATCGATTGATAGCTTCAGAATAAAATAGGTTTCAGACATTAGTCTGAAACCTATTTTATTCCGCGGTTGCTTTGACACAAAATATTTGTCACACAAAAAATAAGATTTTCGAAAAATACTCATCTTGGTTAGACAAACGTACGGCAAAATTACCATTTTCCTTGCTTGATTAATTAAATAACTTTTTATTTTTGGGTTTATAAATATTGCATAATTTCACTTTATAAATTGAAGACGTGGTGACATAGCCAAGTGGTAAGGCAAAGGTCTGCAAAACCTTGATCGTCGGTTCGAATCCGACTGTCACCTGTTATATTTTAATACTCACTATTTCTAAAAATGGAGGAAAGATACATGAAGTCAAAGGAAGTTGACGAGATTTTAAAAGCATACATGCAATTAAAAATAAATCTTCTTAAGGTTGCTAAATGTATTGACTATTGCACCGAAGAAAAAGATAAAGAACACTACCGCACGGAAGTACTTCATTATTCAAAAAAACTTAAGAAACTAAAAGAGTCTATCGAAGAGACATATGGATTAAAAATTTGTCAATGTTGTTGTATCTCTGACGATGAATAAGAGGATGACGAGTTTAAAATTTAAGCTTACTTCCCCGTTGTGAAGGAGAGTAAAAAAATTAGATGCTGATTTTTCTTGTAATGTAGAACAAGAAAAAATTGTAATTACAGATGTTCAAATTAGAACATCTGATAGCGGAATTTTAATTATGCTTCAAAACAACGAATATACAAGAAAAGTCAAATCGAATGATGTTTACGATATTGCTGGATATCGTTACAAAGTTATCAATATAAACTACACGAAAAAAGGATTGCTGGTTTTAAAGTGTAAAAGAAAATGTGACTCTATTTTGCAAAAATTTCATAAAACCTTCTTATTTAAGATATTTCTCATATATCTCCAATAAAAGTTCCAAAAGTATTATATTATCAATATTGGGGGCCACGTCCTCCAAAAGAGCGATGAGTGAGGAGTTTTTACCTCGCAGACGAACACCAATATTCCATTTTTATTGTTGCACCGCATTTCTTTTATTTTAAACGAGGTGCGGTTGTTTTTTGTCGATTATTGATGTTTTATGTGATGAAGGGTTTTTCGAGAAATCAGATATTTACTGAATCGATTCGCTGCAAAGTAAAAATTTATATATAAGATTAGGCGTATGGACGATCCAATGAGCAGCCCTGAATCCCTCATTTTTTTGCTGAAGTCAGCAAACAGAAAAGCGGACGTTAAGCCATATTACTCTGTTTTTATTATATTAATGAATCATCAACACTAGTGATATAACGATAAAAATAAATACTTCCTTTCTCCTTTCTGTTGAAACATCATGACGAATAGGTAAAGAAATATAGCATGATTTGTTTCTTTTGGGCATATAAATAATATCGGCACCTATTGTGCACAAAAATGCATCATTCTTCCATTCACAAGGAAATGGCTGGTTCAACGGCTTGAATATTTCTGGATATTTTGGAGATAAAGGAAGACAAGACTCTTGATTGCGCGTTTATTCGCTTGAAATAAACGTTTATATCTGCTTTGATGCGAGTCTTGCAGAAATAACAAAATGGATGAAGGAGAGAATGAAATGGCTTTATTATGTAAGGATTTGTTAAAAATTTCTCAAGCGCTCGACAAAACCTATGCTCTGTTAGAGAAGCATCAGGAGGAAACAACAGGGCTTGAAAGCATTGAAATAGCCAAACACGAATGGAAACAAGCATTTACATATGCAATGTCTGATGTGTTTCGTGCGTAATGGCGGCCAGTGTTCCGACTCTTACATTGACATCCTCCGACAGATAAGGGATAATAATTGATTGTTACTCTTATTATGTTGGAGGGGGTCGAAGGATGAGCCGCGAGCGCTATCCTTTTTCGTTAGAAAAAAACGAGAACTTTTTTGATAAATTAAATGAATGGATCGGCGATGTATTTTATGATGTTTTGCCGGACGCTGGCTTTGAATTGCGCGATGAGCAAGTTTATATGGCGTTTCAGCTGGAAAGAGCGTTTAAAGAAAAGAAAGTGATGTTTGCTGAAGCCGGGGTGGGAACAGGAAAAACGATCGTTTATTTGCTTTATGCGATCTGTTATGCGCGTTATACCGGGAAACCAGCGATCATTGCTTGTGCCGATGAAACACTCATTGAGCAGTTAGTGAAAAAAGAGGGGGATATCGCCAAAATTTCCCTGGTGCTCGGCTTACATATTGATGTGCGTCTTGCTAAATCACAAGATCAGTATTTATGTTTAAATAAGCTTGATCGAGTGTTAATGACGGAAGATGATGTCGAGCTTTACGAGCAAATTTTTGATGATCTTCCTGATTTTGTACATGATTACAAAGCGCTGCAGTCGTTCTATCATTACGGAGACCGCAAAGAATATGCACATTTAAGCGACGAGCAATGGCGAAAAATTGCCTGGGATTCATTTCAAGATTGCTTTGCCTGTGATAAGCGGCACCGCTGTGGACAAACATTGTCGCGTGAGCATTATCGGAAAGCAGCTGATTTAATTGTTTGTTCACACGATTTTTATATGGAGCACGTATGGACATATGAGGCACGCAAACGGGAGGGACAGCTTCCGCTTTTGCCTGAGGCGTGCTGTGTGGTCTTTGACGAAGGCCATTTATTGGAATTTGCCGCTCAAAAGGCCTTAACATATCGAATGAAGGAAACAACATTAGAAACACTATTGACTCGCTTATTAGAAAACGACATTCGTGAGGAGCTCGCTTATCTTATTGAAGAAACGCTGCAGCTGAATGCTCGCTTTTTTGCTGAGCTGACGGCTTGCGCGGTAGAAATTGCAGGTTCGAATCGCCAAGAAATTTCTTTCTCTGACCAGTTGATGAAACGAGGCAAACAACTGCTTGCAGCGATTGAGAAGATCGGCAATGAACTTGTTTTTGAAAGTGAAACATTTACCATCGATCACTATCAATTAAATATTGTTGATGAATATTTAGATCAGATTAGCCATTCACTTCACTTATTGATCCATAATCGCGATGCGATTACGTGGCTGGAAGTACTGAACGAAGGAAAAACACTAGTCATCATGCCGCGGACGGTGCAGGAAGTATTGCAGGAGAAAGTGTTTAGCAAAAATATTCCTTTTATCTTCTCATCTGCTACGCTGTCGAATCACCAATCGTTTGAGTATATCGCGATGAGCTTAGGAATTAAGGATTATTTATCTTTTAGCGTGGAATCACCGTTTAATTACGATGAGCAGATGACGATTTATATGCCGTTTTTTGCAAATGATGAAACGTTATTTGAACAAAAATATCGCTATGCGCTGCAAAAAATTCGCGAAACAAATGGACGGGCTTTACTTTTGTTCCCTTCACGGCAAGAGCTGCAAAGATTTAAGAAAAAGGCCGTACATGAGGACGGGCTTTCCTTTTTATTTGAAGGAGACCAAGAAATAAGTGAGCTTGTAGCGACTTTCCAAAGACAAGAAGAAACGATTTTATGCTCTGAACATTTATGGGAAGGATTAGATATTCCGGGACCGTCGTTGGCAAACGTCATCATCTGGTCGCTTCCATATCCGCCAAACGACCCTGTGTTTCAAGCGAAACGGAAGGCATACGAAAATCCATTTTGGGAAGTCGATGTTCCGTATATGTTATTGCGGTTGCGCCAAGGAATAGGGCGACTGATCCGCACACATGAGGATCAAGGAATCGTGTCCATTTTTGTAACGAATGAGGAAAGCGAGAAAGTAATTGAAGCAGTTAAAAGAGTGCTGCCGACGAATGTAAGGGAAGAATAATTTCTTCCCTTTTTTTTCGTGGCATGGTTATTTTCATAAAGAAAGAGGAAAAGGAAGATGAAGAGGGAATTATAATAATTTGGGCGAACCAAGAAAGGGGGATAAATATGCTGAAGGAAATGGAGCAGCAATTTTTGCGCTATGTAAAAAAAATGATGAGCTACAATGAAGCGATCCAACTAATGTATTGGGACATGCGGACTGGCGCCCCGAAAAAAGGCTTAGAGCAGCGTGCAGAAGTAGTCGGTATTCTATCTCAAGAAATGTTTAAAATGTCGATATCAGAGGAAATGGCCGCTTATATCGCCAAGCTGTCACCAAGCCATGTGCAAACGGAGCTATCTGCAGTGGTGCAATGTGCCTTAGCGGAATGCAGAAAAGAATATGAACGAAATAAAAAAATTCCGGTTGAGGAATATAAGGAATATGTTGTGTTGCAGTCGAAAGCGGAAAGCGTTTGGGAAGAAGCGAAAGAAAAATCCGATTTTGCGATGTTTCGTCCTTATTTAGAAAGATTAGTGGAGTTTAATCAAAAATTTATCGAATATTGGGGCTATCAAGGACATCCGTACAATACGTTGCTTGATTTGTATGAAACGGGCATAACGGTTGAACTGCTCGACCAAGTATTTGCCAAACTGCGAGAGCGTATGGTTCCGCTTGTTCAAGCAGTGGCCGCTGCCGAGCATAAACCCGACACCTCATTTTTATTTCAGAAATTTCCGAAGGAGAAACAGCGCGCTTTTAGCCTCGAATTGTTGCGCGAGCTTGGCTACGATTTTTCCGCCGGCCGTTTAGACGAGACGGTTCATCCGTTTGCGATTGGGTTAAATCCAGGAGATGTCCGGATTACCACTCGATACGATGAGCACGATTTTCGCACGGCTCTATTTGGTACGATTCATGAGTGCGGCCATGCGATATATGAGCAAAATATCGCTAAAGAGCTGGTCGGTACGCCCCTATGTACAGGAACGTCAATGGGAATTCATGAGTCGCAGTCGCTGTTTTACGAAAATTTCATCGGCCGTCATTATTCATATTGGAAGCGCCATTATCCGCTTCTCCAGAAATACGCGCCAGAGCAATTTGCCAGCATCACATTAGATGAGTTTTATCGGGCGGTGAATGAAGCGAAGCCATCTCTTATTCGCATTGAAGCGGATGAGCTCACCTATTCTTTACATATTATGATTCGCTATGAAATCGAGAAAGAACTGTTCAATGGAAGCGTTGCTGTGGACGACTTGCCGGAGCTTTGGAACGATAAATACGAGGAATATCTAGGCATTCGACCGGATTCCGATGCGTCTGGCATATTGCAGGATGTGCATTGGTCAGGAGGCAGCTTTGGCTACTTTCCTTCTTATGCGCTTGGCTATATGTATGCCGCCCAATTCAAGCATGCGATGCTGAAGGATCTGCCTCATTTTGACGATTTGCTGGAAAAGGGAGACATGCTCCCGATCCGCAGCTGGCTGACAGAAAAAGTCCATTGCTTCGGAAAAACGAAAAAGCCGCTTGACATTTTGCAAGAAGCGACAGGTGAAGAGCTAAATGTGGATTATTTAATTCAATACCTAGAAGATAAATATCGAGCGATTTATCAGCTATAAACCTATTGGAACCACCTTTTGCCCGCTTGGATAGGCGGAGAAAAGGTGGCTTTTTATACCATCACCGCAGGCTGAAGCCGTTGATTTATTCAGAATGAGAGAGACGAAGTGAAGCACAAGAGGAGGCAGAGCAAAGAACGTGGTTGTTTCTGTGTCAGACAGCAGTAGCATTCAAGTATTTAATAGACAAACAGCTAAATGAGGATATCAAAATGAGCCGTGCTTCCATCGGGAATTGCTGGGACTAACAGGCTGCATGGGAAAAGAGATTGCAATTTATGGTTAGAATTAGACACAGTTATTGAAAGAAATAAAAAATATAGTTCAGTGATGACAATAAGGTATATAAGGGAATTAGCTGTGGTGATTTTAGGACGAGGAAATATTAAAAAAGAAATATAGGTTTTCATAATCCTCATTTTTTGTTGTCAAAAAGAGTGCAAGACAAAACCTTTTCTAGAAAAATGAATGTACGTTTTCAGCATGATGATAACGAGAACAGTTTATTTAGATTTTCTGTGTTGCTATATTCTGGGGGCTCTGCTAAATGTTATATAAAGAAATTAATAATCAATTGAGCCTCCCTCTCATAGTTTGGCAGTGACCACTCGATTTGATAAAGATTTTGCTTTTTCGATAAGAAAAAAATAATAGAATGAGTTAGTATTAAACTCTAGGTACTAAGGTTAGACTTGCACTCTTATGTCAGGCTTCTTCTGACAAATGACGATTGGTAATTTGTGAAAGCTTTAGA
Source organism: Anoxybacillus sp. B2M1 (assembly GCF_001634265.1). NCBI lineage: Bacteria > Bacillati > Bacillota > Bacilli > Caryophanales > Anoxybacillaceae > Anoxybacillus > Anoxybacillus sp. B2M1. The sequence goes on from NZ_CP015435.1 coordinate 521,795, forward strand.
AAGAGTAAATAATTGATTACAGCCGTCCCCCATGTACATGTAAATCCGTATTGCATAACTACTCGCAAAAAACGCACCTTTAGTTCTTATGAGATATGGATTGAATGAAAGAGTATGATTGAGAAAAAGAGCGTGTAGATACGTTTTCGTTTTAATTCCTGTATTATCAACTGCTTCAGTTTTTCATTAAAAAATCATATGTCTTTTTTATTCTCTCCAACTTGAACGAAAGCACTAAGCTATTCTTAAATAAGGTCTGGCTTTTTATTCTGCTTCTCTGGAATGGCCGCCCAGATTAGGAATAGGAGGAAAAGGGATCATCGGACTGAATTTTGTCGAAATTTCTCGTATATTGTCTGTCGAAAAATCTTGCCACTCCCTTTTCTCCTCGCTACAATGTTTTTGAACCATGGATAGATAAAGGGAGAATACGATGAAACCACGCAAAAGGATGAAACAACTTAGAAAATGGTTCATTTGGAGTCTGGCTTTTTTGTTAATTTTGACTAGCCTCCCAGTGGAGGGGTGGGCGGAAGCGATTCACGCTCAGGCGGACAACACCGCCAAGCCGTCACCGTCCCGAGTGCCGCCCGCTCCTTCCTTTCAGCTTCAGCCTGGGGAGCTTATGGAACAACGGACCGAGAGAACCAAGGTATTCTATAATGGAGACGGCACGTTTACCAAGCACATTTATTTTGAACCGATTCACCTAAAGAAAAAAGGGGAGAAACGGTTTGAAGAGATATCCCCAGGTTTAATGGATCGTTCCGATCGCCCCAATGTGGTGGAAACGGATCGTACGATGCTCGAGACGGATTTTTATAAAAAAATGGTGAACGGGGAATATGCGACCTTTCATTACAATGGCTCCTCGATTTCGTACTCGATTGTCGAAGCATCGGGAGAGGGCGTCCCACCGATCCGAGCCAAGGATGTAGTCGCTACCTATCAGAAAAAAGACAATAAAATTCTTCATAAAAATGTATTTCCACATATAGATTTACAAAATATCGCCTTTAATGAATCGACAAAAGAAGATATCGTGCTTCGTTCTTTTAATGGGTATCATATTTTTAAATTTCATTTGAAAACGGACTTACACGCAGCCGTTCAAGAGGACGGTTCCATTTTATTTACCAACCAGAAAAAAGAAAAGGTGTTTGAACTGCCGAAGCCTTTTATGGTCGATTCCAATCTTGATGAGCGTTCAGGAGAGGTGCAACGGTCTGAACAGGTCACGTATGAGCTTCAACCGGATGATCAAGGGTATATCTTAACGGTCACGGCCGATCCAGAATGGTTGAAAGATCCGAAGCGAGTGTATCCTGTCTATATTGATCCGAGCACTTCCATTCAGCTATCGACGGATACCTTTGTGATGAGCGCGTATCCGACGACGAACTATAGTTCTGCTTCGAGTAAGTGGGACTCTGCACAAGGACAATATGTGCTCAAAGTAGGCTATTATGATGGAACGACAGGGACGTGTTACGGGTTTTTAAACCCGGATATTTCTAGTGTCAAGAACATGAATGTGACCAGCGCTACATTCAATGTGTATGTGCCCCACTCCTACTATGCTACAACAGCCACCGGCTTATGGTTGGACGCGGTCAACGGCTCGTGGTCGGCGAGCACTTTAACATGGAATAATCAGCCTTCTTCTACCAATATCGGCAAGGTCGATGTCGCCAGAGACCAATGGGCGCAATTTAATGTCACCAATACGGTTAAAGAATGGGCAGCTGGAACCAAACCGAATTATGGCTTGAAACTTCATACGAACGGAAATGGACAAACATATTGGAAAAAAGTTGTCTCTTCCACGAACAGTAATTATAAACCCTATTTGTCTGTCACGTATACGATCCCCGTTCCAAATACACCGACAGGAACGGCCTACAGTAATGGGGATGGAACCGGCTATGTCGATCTATCATGGAATCCCGTTCTGGGCGCAACCGGGTACAAAGTATGGATTTATAACGGGAAAGAGTATGAGTCGTTTAGTGTCGGAAACGTGACCTCTTGGAGCACAAAAGGAAAGAAGATTTGGCCGACGGCTTCAGAAATCAGCGCGGGACGCTATGATTTGCATCAGGACGGCTTAGGAACCGAATTAGCTGTGGATCCGTCTCCTGTCTATCGCAATTCAGGAGGAAGCTATCCGAATAGTAAGAACTATTGGTTCCGTGTCAGCGCGATCTTCCCTCAAGGGGAAAGCGCGGTATCAGAGGCCTATATGCCCGCCATTCCGAATTTAGCGAAGCCATCCGCTCCGACAGGAAAAAGCTATACCAATGGAGATGGAACCGGCTATATAGATGTTCAATGGAACCCGGTGAGTGGCGCGACGGGATATAAAATTTGGATTTTTAATGGAGCCTCCTATGAATCGCTCAACGTCGGAAATGTGACGTCGTGGACCACCAAAGGGAAAAAATATTGGCCGACTCCGGCAGAGGTGGACGCTGGTCGCTATCAGCTGCATTTAAATGATAGCCGCGGGGCCGAACTGCCTGTGGATCCTTCTTGGACCTACGCCAACGCAGGAACGCGATATGAGAATTCAACGAACTACTGGATTCGGGTCAGTGCCTATAATTCACAAGGGGAAACGGTCTTTTCGGAGGCGTATATGCCGAGAATTCCGGACTTATCCGTACCGCCCGCCCCTTCTGGATTTGCTTACGCCAATCAGGTAGGCAGCCAATCTGGTTATGTGATGCTGGACTGGGACAAAATAGAGGGAGCCACAGGGTACAAGGTTTGGATGTTTAACGGGCTTTACTATGAAGCCTTTGATGTAGGAGATGTAGACCATTGGACGACACAAAATAAAGGAATTTGGCCGACGCCACAGGAAATTGAACAAGGCGATTCGAATACGTTAACATTGCATCATGATGGACAAGGAGTCGAACTGCCGAAAGATCCTTCGCCTATGTATGCGAAAATGGGAACCAAATACGCAACGAGCACGGGTTATTGGTTCCGGCTTAGTGCCTACAACGCTGAGGGGGAAACGATTTTCTCTGGGAACGCATTCACGGTGAAAATTCCGGAGGCGAATGAGTATTTAGGGAAGGAAGAATACTGGTCCATTATCGATGTTCCTTACGGAAGCGTCAATGCCGCCACTGGAAATCTCATCATCGACGAAGATGATCTTTCGATTTCTGGAAGAGGCCCGGAGCTTAGAATCACAAGAACCTACAATAGTTTATCCGCATCGACCGGGTTATTCGGAAAAGGATGGCATAGCGATGCGGAAATGACGATTGTGGCTCAAGGAAATGAAGCCCGATTTATAGACGAAGATGGGACGCTCCATCGATTTACGAAATTATCCGATGGCACCTATAAAGCGCCAACAGGGGTTTACTTGGAATTAAGTGAAACGACAAATGAATATATACTGACGACTAAAGATCAAACGAAGCTATATTTTCAAAAAACAGATGGAAAGGTAACCAAAATCGTGGATGGTCATGGAAATACCACCGCCTATGGTTATGCCAATGGAAAGGTAGTGTCTATCACGGATGCGTCCGGAAGAAAACTGGATATTCAGTACAACTCGAACGGAAAAATTGAAAAAATCACCGACCCGATGAACCGGACCATCACATATGAGTATGAGAATGATCAGTTAACCAAAGTGACCCAAACGGGCGGAGAAATCACCAGATACCAATATAATGAACAGGGACGGTTGGAAAAAGTATTCGAACCGACGCATACGGAGGATAAGCCGGTTGTCAATCAGTTCGTATATGACGGAGGCCGGCTCCATCAAGTGATCGACCCGGAGAATCACACGTATACATTAAGCTACGATTCGACGAAACGGCAGCTGGTCATGGAGAAACCGAATGGCCGCAAAACCCGCTACACCTTTAATGAGGCCGCCAACCCGATTGAAATCGTGGAGGATGTCGGCGGTTTAAACATTACGACCAGTTATGTTTACGAAGGAAATAACTTAAAGGAAACACGCGATCCCAATGACCAACATGCGGCGAACCCTACTGAATCGTATACGTATGACGCCAACGGAAATGTATTAACGGCGAAAGATAGTTATGGGACGGAAACCTACCAGTATAACCAAAATCATGATGTGGTCTCCATGAAAGATACGGAAGGCGATACCACCACGATTGCCTATGATGGCTTAAATCCGGTATCCGAAACCGATCAATCGGGAAAAACGTCTTCTGTAGCGAAGTACGATGCCTATGGCAACATCATTGAGGAAAGTGATACATTAGGTAGTGCGACGAATTTACTCTCTAATCCTAGCTTTGAACAGGGAACGACCGCTTGGAATTTGCTTCGTTCGAATGACTCTGGACAGTTACAGGAAGATACGAATGTCTATAATGGATTGACGGGACGGAAAACGCTAAAAATCACGGTGAACTCCACGTCGCCTGCCACCGAACTGGGCTATGTGGCGGCCACCCAAGAAATTGCAATCAAACCGAACGTCACATATACATTAAGTGGAAAAATGAAAACGAACTTAACGAAAGCCCATGCGTTTTTTAATATCGAACTTTTAGATAGCCAAAATCGCCGGATTTCTTGGATAGACAATCGCTATAGCCAATTGACGGGCACAAGACCTTGGACGGATCGACAACTGACCTTTAAGACGCCTGCGAATGCGGTGAAAGTGCGCATCTATTTAGAGATCGATCACCAATCACCAACCGCATCAGGGGAAGCGTGGTTTGATACTGTTCAATTCGAGGAAGCGCAGGTTTCTTCGAGCTACAACCCAGTATTAAATAGCAGTTTTGAAGGAAACGTTGCGAATTGGAGCGGAACGGGCGGAAGCGTAGACAATATGGAATCATTCGATGGGTCTTACTCCCTCAAAGTATCGAGAACGAGCACCACGCAGTCCGCGAGTGAATATAAGCAGACCGTGATCGTAGGGCAAACTTCGAGTGATACGCCGCTTCGTCTGACACTCACCGGTCTTTCCAAAGCGCAGGATGTCAAAGCCAATGGAACCGTGAGCCCAAGCGATTATTCGATTACCGCGAAAGCGTATTTTGTCGACGGAACGACCCAAACGTATACGGCAGATTTTCCGATCGGCACGCAAGAGTGGAACCGTGCCGCCGTTTCGATTCAGCCTTCCAAGCCAATGGATAAAATCGACCTATCCGCTGTCTTCCGCGGCAATTACACCGGAACGGTCTGGTTTGACGCCATTCGCTTAATGGAAGGAAACGTTGTCACGAAAAACAAGTATGACGCCAAAGGCAACTATGTGGAGGAAGAAACAGATGAAGCCGGGTATGTCACGAAAAAGAGCTATGATGCGGTAGGAAATCTGTTAAGTGAATATGATGAGAAGGGACATCAAAAACAGTACAAGTATGACCCATCCAATCGTTTAAAACAACTCCTATTGGCGAATGGAACGTCCGTCCACTATGATTATGACTTGAACGGCAATATGACTTCGAAAGTCATTCAAACGAGCAGCGGTCCGTCACAAGGATTTACCTATTCGTATGATAAGACGGGAAAACTCCTGAAAACGGTTGGTCCATTAAATGACGTAACAACCAATGAGTATGATGCCAACGGCAATAAAATCAAAACCGTCTTGCCGAAAGGCAACACGATTCAATGGACGTATGACGGAACGGAACGAGTCAAGACCATTTCCTACAACAACGTCCCGTATTACGAATTTAGTTATGATAAAAATGGGAATGAACTTTCGGTTCAATACTTAAAAGACGGCACGACGAAGACTAGAAAGTTTGATGAGAAGAACCGTGTGACGGAGCAATCCGACCGCGGCGGAGTCCAAAAATGGACGTATCCGACCACCTCGGATAAATTGCAACAGTTCCTGTTCTCGCACGGATCATTTAGCCAAACCGTCACCTACCAATACAACGCGTTGGATCAAAATACGGTTGTTCAAGATGGAACGTATACGTACCGTTTGGATTATGACGAAAGAGGCCATGTCCGCACGTTTACCACCGGAAATGAAGCGGGTGCCACCTTTACGTATGACGACCGCGGCTTGGTGAACAGTCTGGTGGTGGGAACGGCGAACGGAACCGAGTTATTGGCGGAAACGTACCGTTACGACGAAAACGGCAATCGGACCCGAATCGAAACGTCGAACGGGGACGTCACGGTGTACAGCTATGATGAGCTCGATCAGTTGAAGACCGAACAATGGCCAGATGGAACGACGATCGAGTATACGTACGATGGATTCGGGAACCGGACGAAAATCGTGAAAACGAAAGACGGATCATCGACGACGACGACGGCCGATTATAATGCGGCGAATCAATTGGTTCGTTTCGGCGATGAAACGATCACGTACGATGCGAACGGCAACCGGACCGAAGACAGTGAGTACCAATATGAATGGAACGAAGCCGATCAGCTTGTCGCTATCACTCGAAAAGGCGAAAGCGCGCCGTTTGTCACATACAAATATGACGACGACGGCCGCCGCATTCAAAAGAACGTCAATGGCGTGGTGACGAACTACCACTACCAAGGCGACGGCCTCAACGTCTTATATGAAACCGACGCAAGCGGAAATGTGGTACAATCATATGTATACGGAGAAAACGGCCAGCTGTTGGCGATGAAAAAAGGCGGGGCGACGTACTTCTACCACTATAACGCGCATGGCGATGTCATTGCTTTGACCGATGCGCAAGGAAATGTGGTGGCCCGTTACGAGTACGACACATGGGGCCAACTTCTTTCAAAATCCGGTGAGATGGCAACCGAAAACCCGTATCGCTACGCGGGATACCAATATGATGAAGAGACGGGACTCTACTATCTGATCGCCCGATACTACCACCCGACCCATGGCGTGTTCTTGTCTATGGACCCTGATCCAGGAGATTCGGACGATATCTTGACGCAGAACGGCTACACATATGCGAACAACAACCCGGTGATGCTGGTCGATCCGGATGGGCATTTTGTGTGGATGGCGATTAATGCGGGATTTGCGGCGTATGATGGGTATAAGGCCTTTAAAAAAGGCGGTTGGAAAGCGGCGGCGATTGCCGTTGGCGTAGGGCTTGTTGGTGGTGCGGCTTTTAAAGGTGCCAAAATTGCGTATAGGGTGTATAAAGCTAGACGGGCTCTAAATTTTGCTAAAGTTACTAGAAAGGCTGTAGCTGGAAAAATAACAGGATATACTAAACATGGTTTAGCACAGGCTATGCAAAGAGATGGTGGTAGAGGAGTGGCTCCTAAAGCTATTCTAGATGCAACTAGAACCCCAAAGAAAGTGGTTCAACAGTCAGGAGGAAGAACGAAATATGTGGGTAAGAATGCGGTTGTAGTTCTAAATAAGAACGGAAAAATAATTACTACTTACGCAAAGGGCTCAAAAGGTATAAGGAGGAAGTAAATGTTAAAGCTAAGCGCAGATATGTTACTTTTATTAAGAGAATGCTTGGAATCCCGTAGACCCGACCTTCTGTGGGTTTTAAATAATGAAATTAATATAAATGAAACCTTAGGTAACGAATTGAGAGATATTGTAAATGAAGAGTTTTTGGAAAAAGGATTAAATAATGATGATGAACCAAATGAGCTGGGGATAAAATTAGAGAGATTAATAGACGAAATTGGAAGGTGTTTTATGTAAGTATGTCTGTTTAAAAGGTGAGATTTCCCAGATTTACGATTTATAATCGTGAATTAATCCTTAGAAGACAAATTCTCTTGAAGTTTTTCGATTAGAGTAATAGGTATGTGTCGAAAGAGAATGTGGCATGGGACTTTGAATCATAATGGTAGAATTATACAGGTTAGACCTGATACTAAATTTACTGGTGGTGCCAAGGTTCACTATCGTTTTGATAGGAATGGGAACTATATTGGAAAGTGGTGAAAAAATGAGACAACCAACAAAAGAGGAAGTGGTTGATAAACTAAAAATGATTTTACAAGGAAAGCTAACAAGAGAAGAAGCAGCAGATTGGGCTTCAGAATATGTCATGCAGGATGAGCCAAATATATCAGATGAAACTGTTTGGGAACTTTTACAAATTGTTTCCGGAGTTGATTTAAAAGATGGTCCGGATGAATACCTACATGTAGAACAAGACGTTATGGATTGGATAACCAAGTATAGCGATTAAAAATATTAAAAAAACCTTGATTGGTTATGTGCCTTTCAAGGTTTTTCAATTTCAAGCCTAACAGATCTATCAAAGAGATGAAGGTGTTTATAATCGAGGAACTGATGAGGGGAACTACATTTTATTAGAAATTTAAGAAAGAATGGTTGGAGTTTTGAGAGAAAGGGAAGTATATTTAGGTTAACTAAAAATGGAGCTGCATACATTGTGCGTGCCAAGGACAAAAACTGGCATGGATGGACGGCAGAGTATTTTCCAAAAGGACATAAAGGCGCCGCACCTTTAAAAATTCGGTTAGGTGATAAAGAATGAACTTGAAAGAACTATTTATTAAAGCCGAAAAAGAGTATTTAGAGATAAAAGAAATTTTAAGTACAACATTTCAGCTTCAATGTGAATTGCCAGATCAAGTATTCCAAAGGGGGTATGGTAGTTTTCTTTTTGGGAAATATAACTATTTATTTAAAGAAGAGTTTTGGAATAGCATTCAAGAGTTGTCTAAAATATCAGGCGATTCATATGTCCTATTAGCAGAACTGGAAAATTATTATAACGAAAAAATGGGATGGTATGAATGTGTTAAAATTCCAGTTGAACTCACTTATGAACATTATTTAGACATTTTCAACACGGAAGAAAGCGATAATGGAAAATTTGGTTTGGTTCATTATGGTTTTTATTTCGTTTTTACTTCGCCGTCTTTGCAATGGGGAATCTGGGCGGAAAGAGATATTGAAACTTATGTGTTTTCGTGCAAAGAAAATTTTAAATCTAAACTTGCTGAAATTCGATTGCCAGGCGCTTTTCAGCTAAAAGAGGTTACCAATCATATTAATTCAGTCTATTATGACGAGGAGGAGGCTAAAAAGTTTTGCGAGAAGTTATTAAGGAACTACAAAAATTAGGAATTTGTAGCTAATACCATTTCAAAACTTAAAGGGTGAAGACAATTTTTGAAAAGCAGGAGAAATTCTATTCTCTTGCTTTTCTATTTTAATTACGGTGCCAGACATGTGCCGGGAAAAGGCGAAAGCACGCCGTTTGTGACCTACCAATATGATGAAGATGGCCGCCGCATTCAAAAGAACGTGAATGGCGTCGTGACGAACTACCACTACCAAGGCGACAGCCTCAACGTCTTATATGAAACCGACGCGAGCGGAACTGTGGTACAATCATATGTATACGGAGAAAACGGCCAACTGTTGGCGATGAAAAAAGGCGGGGCGACGTACTTCTACCACTACAACGCCCATGGCGATGTCATCGCCTTAACCGATGCGCAAGGAAATGTGGTGGCCCGTTACGAGTACGACACATGGGGCCAAATTCGTTCTCAAACGGATGCCCTAGCAACCGAAAACCCGTATCGCTATGCGGGATACCAATATGATGAAGAGACGGGACTCTACTACTTGATCGCCCGTTATTACCACCCAACCCATGGCGTGTTCTTGTCCATGGACCCTGATCCAGGAGATTCGGATGATATTTTGACGCAGAACGGCTACACATATGCGAACAACAACCCGGTGATGCTGGTCGATCCGGATGGGCATTTTGTGTGGATGGCGATTAATGCGGGATTTGCGGCGTATGATGGGTACAAAGCCTTTAAAAAAGGCGGTTGGAAAGCAGCAGCGATTGCCGTTGGCGTGGGACTGGTTGGCGGTGCGGCGTTTAAAGGAGCCAAAATTGCGTATAGAGCATATAAAGCAGGTAAATTTTCAAAAACTTATAGGCTAGCGAAAAAAGTATCAAAAACATTTGGCGGAACTTTAGGAAGAACTAAAGGCGATGGATGGAAGGTAACTATTCCGGATGGTAGAAAACCTCTAGTTGTAAGAGTTATGAATAAAGGTGGAGTACGTAATAAACCGTACTTTAGAATAAGTAAAGATGGTCGAGGTTCTTTGACGTTAAATGGTGAGTGGTCTAGTCGTAGGGAACTCACACATATTACCGTATCGAGAAGATCCTATAAACAAATTGTGAGAGCGATTAATAAATACAGAGGATAGATGGGGTGAGTAATTAGTATGAGCTCGGAAAAATTAGTTACTTTACTAAATGAAATGTGGGCTAGCATAGTCGAAAGTTTTCATATTGATATTTTATACCATACGATTAGTCTAAAAGTTAAAGTAAGTGATACTAAGGGACATTATCAGATTATATTTAAGGGTGTTTCTTCTTTTTATTTCATAGAAAACTCTGGAGAATTCCGCCTAAATCCTATCGATCCAGAAGATGGGGATTACACTGAACTAACTTCAATTGATTATTATCAAAATGGAATAGGTAAAATTCATATTAGTTCAGCAAAAGAAATTTGGGTTGGTGAATATTTTTCTTCAGCTAATTTTGTACTTGAGTTTTGGGAGGCGTTATTATTTATCGAAGCAAAAAGTATAGTGATTAACGAGGAGGAGTTTCTAGTAGATTATCCACTTAAAGAGCAAAGTTAAAAACTTCTAAATTAATATTACAGAAATGGCTGTCCCATGTAGTATGAGGCAGCCATTTATTAATTAATATACGACAGACGGATCCCTATTACTTGATCGCCCGTTATTACCACCCGACCCATGGTGTGTTCTTGTCCATGGACCCTGATCCGGGAGATTCGGACGATATCCTCACACAAAACGGCTATACGTACGCGAACAACAACCCGGTGATGCTGGTCGATCCGGATGGGCATTTTGTGTGGATGGCGATTAATGCGGGATTTGCGGCGTATGATGGGTATAAGGCCTTTAAAAAAGGCGGTTGGAAAGCTGCGGCGATTGCGGTAGGTGTAGGGCTTGTTGGAGGTGCTGCGTTTAAAGGAGCTAAAATTGCGTATAGGGCATATAAAGCGAAAAAAGCTACAAAGTTTTTAGCCTATATAGGTCAAAAATCTAAATACATTAACATAACAAAAGGTAAAAGTGTTTATAATAGAGGAACTGATGTCAAGGTGCTATCTTTTGTTAGGAATTTGAGAAAATCTGGTTGGGGCTACAGACGCATTAAATCTCAAAATCAAGATGTACTCCTTTTTGAAAAAGATGGCACAAAGTATGCTCTTCGAAAATTTGCAAAGTCACATAGAGGTTGGACTGCTGATTACATTCCAAAAGGACACAAACGAGCAGCTTTAAAAATTCGACTAGGGGATGATTAAGTGAGCTCTGAAGAGTACTTTATTAAAAATCAAAATGAATATATTGAAATGAAAAAAACATTGAGCAATATTTTTATAATTAATCAATCAATGCCAAACCAGGTCTTTCGTGAAGGGTATGGCGGTTTTCTTTTTGGGGAATATGATGGTATGTTTCAAGAGGAGTTCTGGAATTCATTGAAACTATTGGCTCAAAAGTCAGGTGATCAATATATTTTACTGGCCGAATTAGACAACTACTATAATGAAAGAATGGAAAGGTATGAATGGGCAAAAATCCCGGTTAATCTTTCCTATGGAGATTATTTAGACATCTTAAATGCAGAACCCTTAGAGGATATTCATATTGGATTGGTTAACTATAGTTGTAAATTAGTGTTCACCTCACCATCTCTACAATGGGGAATTTGGGGAGAGTGGGAGCAGGAGCTCTATGTATTTGCATGCAAAGAAAATTTTACGTCTAAATTTAAAGACTCTACTTTAACGATCGCCTTTCAATTAGATGAAGATTTAGAAGATTACATTTATGCATCCTATCGTGAAAAGGAAGCCTCTAAATCATTTTGCGAGAAGTTATTAAGAAACTACAAAAATTAGGGATTTTCAGATAATACCATTTTAGAAATTAAAGGATAAAGGGAGTTTTGGAAAAGCAAGAGAACCCCCATTCCCTTGCTTTTCTATTCTAATCAATCAAGATAGGTACTGTGTCTAGTTTGCAGTGTATGAAGAGTATAAGATGTATAAAACCGAAGAATGATGAAAATATGCAGCTAAAAAGATGCATCTAGATTTAAAACGTTACGGAGTGTATGAGGATATACATTTTTAAAAGGGAGGGGTTCCATTGTCATCGGTACCACATTACCTGATTCCGATCCAAGCAAAGCTTGATGATTTACGTAGGATTTCCCAATCACAACATATACGAGTATTTGTAAGTTGTTCGGATTTAGATCCTGACTATCGGGAAGCTTTTAGCTGCACGCAAGTCGTACTGCAGGTGAATCATCAGGAATGTTATGTAGTGACGGCGGAGCAAACAGAAATCGCTTATAAAGCGGAGATTGATCATCTTCTCATTGTAAAGGAAAAAGAAATACCAACATTACAATCGTTCAATCCTAAAGAAAAATTAGAGTTTATCCAGATAAAAGAAATGCAATCTCAAAATGGATTTCAACTGATTACTTTTTTAGAAGAAGACTATTATTTTAACTCTAGTGGGCTAATTTTCACTTTTGAAGCAGGAGCAGCTCTTATGTTAGCCAATCATAATGAAAAAATTTTCATTAGCATTGGAAACACTCCGTATGTGCTCCTTACGACCTCAAACATCGAGGATATTCATAAGATTTTATTAAAAAGGGAGTTAAAGCCTTATACATTACAGATGAAACCTAGTATTTAAAAAAAGAGGAAGCGATCTTTTGGTTAGTATCGCAAGAACGGCGTCAAAGTGTTTCTTGGTCAGAGGTTATCCCGGGGTTTCGGGTATAACCTCTTTTTGTTATAAAAATACGATGACGCATTCAAAAGAACATCAATGGCGTGGTGACGAACTACCACTACCAAGGCGACAGCTTAAATATTCTGTACGAAACCGATGCAAGTGGAAATGTGGTACAATCGTATGTATACGGAGAAAACGGCCAGCTGTTGTCAATGAAAAAGGGCAATGTCACCTACTTCTACCACATACAACGCGCATGGTGATGTCATCGCGTTAACCGATGCGCAAGGAAATGTGGTGGCCCGTTACGAGTACGACACATGGGGCCAAATTCGTTCTCAAACGGATGCCCTAGCAACCGAAAACCCGTATCGCTATGCGGGATACCAATATGATGAAGAGACGGGACTCTACTACTTGATCGCCCGTTATTACCACCCAACCCATGGCGTGTTCTTGTCCATGGACCCTGATCCGGGAGATTCGGATGATATTCTAACCCAAAACGGCTACACATATGCGAACAACAACCCGGTGATGATGGTCGATCCGGATGGGAAATATGCTATAGTTCGTAAGTATATAAATAAGTATGATAAGGAATTTACAAGATGGAGCAAAAATAAGTATGTATCTAGAGAAGTTGGTAAGAGTGCTGCTAGCGGTGCGGTAAAAGGTGCAATTTTCGGAGGTTTAGCAGGTTCTGGATGGAGAGCGTTTATTAAATACATTAAAGTGGGAAAAGCTTTCGGAGGATTAGTCGGTAAAAAGACAATACCAAGAGTGGGGGCTATGGGAGGAGCTGTTATAGGTTATCATTTAGGAGCATCTAAAGGAGCTATTGGGGGTTATGGGAAACACTTGTTCGGGAAATTTTATGTTTGGAGCAAAAGTAAGTATAAAAGTTGGAGAAAAAATAGATAGGATCTTAAAAATTGTAAAGTAAGTAATCAAGGGGAGTGTATATGATTAAAATAAGTATATGAAAGGGTGAAGGGATTGTATTTACTGATATTTTGTTTCCTAAGTATAGGGATTACTTTGACTACTGTTTCTATATATAAAGTTATACAGGAAATCAAACGAGAAGAATCTAGGATTGGAAAATTACAAACCTTTCTACTAATTATATTTGATATATTTATTGAAAATCCAATATCTGGTACTGCAATTGCCTTTTTATTTGGTATGGCATCACTAGCTGCAGGTTTAATTTTTCTGTTATTAGTTATGTTTGATATGGCTGTATAACTTTAAGTAATCTAAAAACTGCGAAACTTATTTGTCTCAAAGTCTTTTCACAAAAATATTAATTAGGAGAGGAAAAGAAGTAAAGTTCTTTTCTAGTTATTCTATTATAATTACTATATACATCCAAATTGAAATTTTAACCTCTGGTTCACGCAATACACCCGATGCAGCGTAACACCTCATCAGGGTGCTGTAAGACGTATTGTTCAAAACGAGTAATCGACTGGGCCATGTCATTTTCATCTTTATGCAAGACGTTGGCGATGACTTCATCTTTCAGCCATTTCCATAACCGTTCAATGGGGTTTAAATGTGGGGAATACGGCGGCAAAAAGATAAAGTGAAATACAGCGCCTTCTTCACTCTCAAGGAAAGCTTGCACCATGTTGGCATGATGAATACGCGCATGGTCCAATACAAGCAAGATGAATCGATCCGAATATTTCTCTTTCAACAGGCGCAAAAAGTCTAGAAACGTCTCGGTATTGGCGGATGATGCACGATGAAACATGATATCGCCTTGTTGAACGTTGACGGCACCGAAAATCGACACGTGGGCATGGTGACCGTAGCTTGGCACTTGTTTTTGATTTCCCACTTCTGCCCATGTCGTACGAAACGCTTGATACGCGCGAACATGTGTCTCATCCACATAAAACATGGTGACGTTCTCGGTGATTAGTTTTTTTTATAAATTCAAGTTCCTTTTGAAAAGCAGCTTGATGTTCTGGATTACCTTTCACAAGCTTATAAGTCGGGCGCGTCCATGACAAGCGAAGACGATGTAACCACTTGCGAATGCCTTCACGTGACATCGAAACACCATACGTTTGTTGGATGTAAGATTGTAAAATACGTGTGTTCCATGACGAAGCAATGCCCCGACCGACCTCCACAGGGGTGGTGGTTAACACGAGTTGTCTGATTTCTTGTTGTTGTTCTTCCGTAAGAAACGGCACGCGACCAGGTGGCAAGCGACGATCGAGTAAATGATCGAGCCCTCCTTCATTAAACCGTGCCACATAGAGGGCAACCGATTGACGGCATCGATTAACCATTTTGGCGACATCTTTTCCGAGATGCCCTTCCATGACGAGACGAACGGCAGTAACCCGAGCACGAAGCAAAGCATCTTTGATTTTCCGTTCTTGTTTCCGAAGTGTTCGAGGTGTTCAGCCGTGATCATTCGTCATTTTAAGACGTTTCATGTCATGTCCGCTCCTTTTATACATGGGTATGTAGGAGCAGTATAACCATGGAAAAAGGTGTTCATACAGAAATCATTACTTTAAAGTGCATGTATATATTCTAATCAAGGAATCGGGTTCATGTCTCCTTTTTTGTATGAATGTAAATTTATGTTAGCGAATTTGCGCATCTACAGTTATATATCTATAAAAATGCTAGAGAGTTTGACTCTGCCTAGCATTTTTATTTTTTATACCTAATTTATAATGATGTATTTTCATTTTAATACTTAAAGGACGGCACGACGAAGACAAGAAAATTTGATCCGGCGAATCGAGTCATCGAACAGTCCAACCGCGGAGGATTACAAAAATGGACGTATCCGACCACCTCGGATAAATTGCAACAGTTCCTGTTCTCGCACGGATCATTTAGCCAAACCGTCACCTACCAATACAACGCGTTGGATCAAAATACGGTTGTTCAAGATGGAACGTATACGTACCGTTTGGATTATGACGAAAGAGGCCATGTTCGCACGTTTACCACCGGAAATGAAGCGGGTGCCACCTTTACGTATGACGACCGCGGCTTGGTGAACAGTCTGGTGGTGGGAACGGCGAACGGAACTGAGTTATTGGCGGAAACGTACCGTTACGACGAAAACGGCAATCGGACGAAAATCGAGTCCTCAACAGGAGAAGCGATCGTTTACCGTTATGATGCGCTCGATCAACTAGTGGAAGAGCAATGGCCGGATGGAACGACGATCGAGTACACGTACGATGGATTCGGGAACCGGACGAAAATCGTGAAAACGAAAGAGGGATCATCGACGACGACGACGGCCGATTATAATGCGGCGAATCAATTGGTTCGTTTCGGCGATGAAACGATCACGTACGATGCGAACGGCAACCGGACCGAAGACAGTGAGTACCAATATGAATGGAACGAAGCCGATCAGCTTGTCGCTATCACTCGAAAAGGCGAAAGCGCGCCGTTTGTCACATACAAATATGACGACGACGGCCGCCGCATTCAAAAGAACGTCAATGGCGTGGTGACGAACTACCACTACCAAGGCGACAGCCTCAACGTCTTGTATGAAACCGACGCAAACGGAAATGTGGTACAATCGTATATATACGGAGAAAACGGCCAGCTGTTGGCGATGAAAAAAGGCGGGGCGACGTACTTCTACCACTACAACGCCCATGGCGATGTCATCGCGTTAACGGATGCGCAAGGAAATGTGGTCGCTCGTTACGAGTACGACACATGGGGCCAGCTTCTTTCAAAATCCGGTGAAATGGCAGCCGAAAACCCATATCGCTACGCGGGATACCAATACGATGAAGAGACGGGACTCTACTACTTGATCGCCCGTTATTACCACCCAACCCATGTCGTGTTCTTGTCCATGGACCCTGATCCAGGAGATTCGGACGATATCTTGACGCAGAACGGCTACACATATGCGAACAACAACCCGGTGATGCTGGTCGATCCGGATGGGCATTTTGTGTGGATGGCGATTAATGCGGGATTTGCGGCGTATGATGGGTATAAGGCCTTTAAAAAAGGTGGTTGGAAAGCAGCAGCGATTGCCGTTGGCGTGGGACTGGTTGGAGGTGCTGCGTTTAAAGGAGCTAAAATTGCGTATAGGGCATATAAAGCGAAAAAAGCCAAAAAGCTTTTGGCTTATATAGGCCAAAAATCTAAATACATTAACAAAACAAAAGGTAAAAGTGTTCGTAATATAGGAACTGATGTAAAGGTACTATCTTTTGTTAGAAATTTAAGAAAATCTGGGTGGGGCTACAGACGTGTTAAATCCAAAACACAAGATGTACTCCTCTTTGAAAAAAATGACGCAAGGTATGTTGTTCGACGATATGCCGATTCATATGACGGTTGGACTGCTGAATACACTCCGAAAGGGCGCAAAAAAGCAACTCTAAAAATTCGGCTAGGGGATGATTAAATGAACCTTGAAGAGTTCTTTATTAAAAATAAAAACGATTATATTGAGATGAAAGAAAGATTGAGTAACATTTTTATACTTAATCAATCAATGCCAAATCAGGTCTTTCGTAGAGAGTATAATGGTTTCCTTTTTGGGGAGTATCACGGTATGTATGAAGAGGAATTCTGGAAGGGATTACAAATATTAGCTCGAAAGTCAGGTGATAAATATATTCTATTGGCGGAACTAGAAAACTATTATAATGAAAGAATGAAAAGATATGAATGGGCAAAAATCCCGGTTGATCTTTCCTACGAAAATTATTTAGACATCTTAAATGCAGAACCTTTTGAGAATATTTATATTGGGTTGGTTGACTATAGCTGTAAATTAGTGTTTACCTCACCATCTCTACAATGGGGGATTTGGGGAGAAAGAGATCAGGAGCTTTATGTATTTGCGTGCAAAGAAAATTTTAAGTCTAAATTTAAAGAATCACCCTTAACGGACGCTTTGCAGTTGAATGAAGCTTTAGATTATATTTATGCAGTCTATCATGACAAGGAAGCCGCTAAATCGTTTTGTGAGAAGTTGTTGAAAAACTACAAAAATTAATAGCTTGCAGATAATACCATTTCAAAAATTAAAGGATTAAGGTAACTCTCGAAAAGCAAGAGAAACTTCATTCTCTTGCTTTTTCATTAATGTTAGTGGATTCGGACGGGCATTTTTTCTGGTTTGTGGTTAATGCGGGATTTGCGGCGTATGATGGGTATAAGGCGTATAAATCGGGAAAAGGATGGAAAGGTGTCGCGGTCGCGGCGGCGTTTGGTTTTGTTGGTGGAGGGCGAATTAAAGCTGCTAAGCAAGCGTCACATAGTGTTTATTTATTGACTAAGAATAGCAAGGTTGTGTATGTAGGAAGAACTAAAAATGTTGTTAGTCGGAGAAGTGCCCATAAACTAGGGAAACATCGAGATGCAACGTTTAGTGTTGTAAAATCGAATCTGACTTATGCAGAAGCTAGAGGATTAGAACATAGATTATATCTAAAATATGGTGGGAAAAAGAAATTGAGAAATGTTATTAGGCCAATAAGCCGTAAGAATAAAAAGTATAAATATTACATGAGTGTATCTAGAAATGCGTACAGATCATTAAAGTAGTTGGGGGGATTAAAATGAAGGAAAAAAAACTGAAGTTACATGAGTTACTTACTTCTAATCTTAACGAAATTAACGATGTTACATTAAAAGAAATTGAGAATAGAATAATGGAGGCTATCAATTTTGACAATAGAAAAATACGTGATCTAACAATAACAGAAGTAAAAATAAAGTTTAAAAAAAACAGGAGCAAATATTTTAAAGAAATCAATCAAGGAGATATTTTTGAAATTTATTTGCGGGACATTAGTAAATATGTGTACGGTATTGTTGTATCGGGGGAAATAAACAAAAATAAGGATGAAGAGATTTTAATTGGTTATTTGAACAAATTCTCTCCCACAGCGCTTCTAATAGATGAAATTTTTCAGTTAGTCAAGCAAAGGAAATTTTTATTCATTGCAAATACAGGAATTAGCGGTATTAGGGAACGTAGGTGGAGATTTGTTACTAATTACTCCGATAAAGTATTTAGTGATGAAGAACTAAGAAAGATACCATATAAAGTCTATTTTTTGGATAAGTATCGTAAGAGCGTCGGGGATAGTGTAAAAGAAATCGCGGAATGTGAAGTGATTTCGAAAGAGGAAGCCGATCAGATTCCTAATCCTCTTGGAATCACTGGTGAGAAAGCGATTGAAAATTTGTTAATTCAAAAATTCCAAGATACTATTTGAACGAGGAAGCAATCTTTTTGCTAAACTCGATGATCCAATTGTAAGGACATATTCCAAATATTTCTTAGTGAGAGGTTATCCGAGAATTTCGAGGATAACCTCTTTTTGTTATATCAAAATACGACGAAGACGGCCGCCGCATTCAAAAGAACGTCAATGGCGTGGTGACGAACTACCACTACCAAGGCGACAGCTATAAAGGATTTTTTATGGACTTTTTTCAATTCGGAATTTTCGAATTAAATTAATGCAACGCTAGTGATTAGACTTCTAAGTAGCAAAGAAAATTGTTATATAAAGATTTTTTTGCTTTGTATCCCCATTACGAACCGTTAAGGAAACTATTTAAATGAATTCTCCCATTTTTTTGAAGAATTAAAAGTGCTAAAGCTGATGATAAAATTGGTCTTGACATAGCTATTTTTTATTTAAGAATTTAAAGAAATGATACCACCAATAAATATTTATTAAACACAAAAGTAAAACTACTACTGCCCACCAAGATCCTTTAAATAATTCAGATATAAAAAATTCTAATTCGTTTCCCCGAGTTCTATACAATGGGAAAATGGATAGAAAAACGGTTATCACTATCAATGATACTATGTTTAATATTGAAAACCTAACTTTCTTAAAAATTCCATATATAGAAAAAAGTATACTTAGAATAATGATACCTACAATTAAAACAAGTAACCAAAATGGTATAGTTGTAAATCCGCTCAAAAAATTCCTCTCCTCTACACATTCAATAATTATATTATAACATATAAAGAAATTTTTGCATTTTATGTTGGATTTTTTAAATTCATTTATTGAAAAAACAAAAAATTTTGATATATTTTATTATGGGTACCCAATAATTATAAAGAAAGGAAGATTAATATTGAAATTGAAGTTAAAGGTATTAATTGCTACTGCAGTGTTATGCTCTAGTCTTTCCACGGTAACCAGCAATACTTTAGCTAATAATAAGGTTACTACAGAACAGCAATTGCAAGCTGAATGGGAAAAGGAAGAAAGAGAAACTCAACAAGCTATCAAAAACTTTCAACCGACTACTGCTGAAGAAAGTAGAAAAAACCTTGAAGCATTGAAAAAAATGGCACCTGAAAAATATGAAGAAGCAACAAAAGTTAACATTCTAGCGAATTCAGGAAAAATGGGAACTGTAGGAGATATTTTAATTACTTATGATAATAAAACATCTGTTTGGGCACATGGACACGCTGCTATTGTTAGAGATAATAATGACTATATTGTAGAAGCGTGGCCGGATGTAGGTGTCCGTGTTTACCAAAATAACTGGGCAAATAGATTCTCTACCAAAAAGAAGTTTTATGTAAAAGACGCATCTTATTCGAAATATGACTCTGCTCAAAAATGGGCTTATTATCAAGTAGGAGATCCTTATAGCCTCACAGCAACAAAAGATAGTGTAGACAAGTTTTACTGCTCACAACTAGTCTGGAAAGCTTGGAACAATACAGGTTATGATTTAGATGCTGATGGTGGCCAAATTGTGACTCCTGCTGATTTAGAAGAGCATAGTTTAACAATAGCATATTAACCATTTTTCAAAAGCAGAACCATTTTTGTTGTTCTGCTTTTGAAAATATAATCATAGAGGAGATAAATTTATTATGAGTCAAAAAGAAAAAAGGACGATAAAAATACTATTAATAATAGTAGCATCAGCTGCATTCATTTGGTTTTTAGGTAATTTACTCTTAGACTTTTTATCTTATAAAAAAAGTAATATTGTAATGAATGAAAATATAGAACTTAAATTAAATGATGGAGAATTGCATTTTATATACTCTCATCCATTCGATGATGGAAGTTATTATTTAAAAACGAAAGACGGCCTTAACTTTGAAAAAGTAAAATTTGACCTAAATGATATATCATATCTTTATAATGACTTTGACAATAATGTTTATTTATTATCGCAACATGCCTTTTCTTACTATAAAATTACAAAAAAAGGAGATGATATCGTTGAAAATAAAGTTCCATTTCCTTTAACTTTTATGTTTAAGGATCAAAATCTAGAAGTGTTTGGAATTAATAAAGACATTCAATCTAATACGCTAGATGTTCGTGATTTAAAATATCATAAGAAATACCAAATAGAATATCCCACTTATTTATCTTTAATGAATTATGATGATAAATACATATATTTATCTAATGATGTTATAGATCAGGAAAAATCTGTGATACGAATCATCAGTAGAGAAAATGGAGAAGAAGTTAAAACAATTGAAATATCAAGCACAGCAACTGATTTAGTATTTTATAAAGATAAAGTGGTTGCTGTAACGGATCATTTTCTACATTTCATAGATAAGAATACTTTTGACGTTATGGACATTTCTTATCCATTAAGTTCAGCAGTAGGAGAAGGCGATAAAGCAATAAGTATAAATAATAAACTCTATGTTAGCTACAACAATAAAGGGAAAGTTTCAATTCTTACTCTTGATGAAAAATACAAATGGGAAAATACTATTAACTTGGATATTAATTATGGTTCAGGTAAATTTATCGATCATCAATTTTTTGTATTAGAACAATACGAGCTATCAGAAGATGCTGGTGGCAAATTAAGTGTTTACGACATCACTGAAGATAAAGTTACATCCATTTTTTTACCGAAACAAGATCGTAAAGTTCAAGATTTTGTCCTGACTAAAAATAATTAAATAGGCAGGAATGGATCCATTCTTTGCAGGGCAATATCATACCCGACACTCCATGTGAAGCGGTGAATATGCAATAAATGGTGTCTATCCTTAATTGCCACTAACACTTTTTTCTTTCAAGTCCCCGAAAACCTTTCTAATAGGAATGCTCCCCCACCTACATTTCGCTTAGAGGTGGGAGACTCCTTTAAAATAAAACTAGAGATTATGGCAGATGGTTTACTTCAAGTGCCACGCGGATTCCTGATTTAATCGCTGTTTGGATCCATCCGTGCGGGACATCCGTGTGCTCGCCGGCAAAATACATTCTTCCTTCTGGAGAAGCGATATGTGGCGAAAGCTCTGTTTCTTGCCATGGTTTATATAATGTAAAACATCCGCTAGAATAAGGATATTTCCCCCAATTATGCGAGATCCCTATCACAAAATGATCGGAAATAGACTGATCATAAATAATCGATAAGGTGTCCAAAGCCTTTCTAATTTGCTCATCTTCGGTTAGGCTTTCCCATGGTAACGCATCATCTTCCCATGTATAGCTAGCTAGCATGACTCCATGTCCTTCTGAGTCGAAATCATGACTTGGAAAATAGGAAAAGCGAGTAGGAAGATCAGTAATGACTCTTCCGCCGTACATTCCTTCCTTTTCCCAAAACCGTTGGCTGAATTGTAAGCCTATTTTGGCCGAAGTAACATAATGAAGCTCGCGAATCGCCTTTCGTTTTTCGTGAGAAACAGAATCGTATGGTTCCATCTGAACAAACTGTAAGGTGGAGAAGGGAATGGTAATGATTGCAATATCACCAGTGTAGTGGTAAAGAGATTTTGTTTGCGGATGAATACAAGAAATGGTCACATCGTGCTGCGTCTGATGAATTTTGACGACTTGACGATTAAAATGAATGTTCGGATATAGTTCAGACAAAAAAGCGTTCGGCAATAAATCGTTGCCGCCTTTAATTTCATAAAAATGCACATCGTCGTTGAAAAGAAGGGACATTTCTCGTAAAACTTCAACCAAAGAAAATTCTGGGAATCCTTCGATCATATGCATAATTTTGATTAATTCAATGGCTGCGTTTGATAAGAAAAGACCATAAGGGTTTGAACGAAGATAGTCGTCCACTGAAAACTTTTCGAAATACTCAATCACAATAGGCCAATGTTTCTTCGGATTTTGAGAGACAAAACGGAAAATCGGTTCGACCATTTTGGTAATGAGTTGATTGACATTTTTTCCTTTTTCCGAAGGGGAGACAGGATAGTTCAAAATGTCAGGATTGCGTAAATATTGACCGTATGTCGTTTTAATTCCATTTAAGTAAAGGATGTCATGAGGGGATGAATTAATGAATGGCTGCAAAGGCAAATTGAATTTTTTTACATATTCCATCACTAAACGGTGAGAGTTCGGAATTCTCATTGCGCCAACATCTAAATAGAGCCCTTCTGTAAATGGAGCCCTTTTTGTGAAAACTCTTCCGCCCACACGGGTCGATGCTTCGATGATTTGCACATTATGTCCGGCGTGGTTTAGCAGGGAAGCTGCCACAAGTCCGGACATTCCTGCTCCTACAATTAAAATTCTTTTGGGATAACTTGATTTTTCTATTCCGCTTTGGATAATTTGGATCATTTTTTTTTCTGATACCATGCTCGTACGATTCCTCCCGCTCTGTGTTCATCACTACATTTTATTTTGCTAGTGAAGGGATTTATGCTATTTTTAACATGTTTTAACATATTTGCTAAAGAGCTTTCGCTTTTTTAAAAAAATATAGCGGGAGAGTTGAAAAGCAGATGCCATATAAAAAGCCATCCATTCCAGAGCGCTTTGGAATGGACGGCTGAAACGATGTCTTGTCCATCTTAATCGGATCGATGTTACCAAAGTTTATAGCCTTTTGAGCCAGGAGGAGCATTTTGGATCATATCAATGAACGGAATCGTATAAGCGATCAAAATCAAGATGATGGCGATGCCGATCCAAAGCTTCCAGTTTTCGAAAACAAGCGGTGTACGTTCTGCCTGTTCGGCTACTTCAGCGACAGGGAACTCTGTTTCTCCTTTTGGAGCAAAGAAAGCTAAATTGGTGACGATAACAAGCACTAAAATAATACCGATGAACAGAATAGTCCCACCGACGGCTTGGGCAATTTGATACGGAATCCATTCAAGGGCCTGCGGTGAATTCGCATATGTTGAAAATGCCGAACGACGCGGAGCGCCAAGCAATCCAGCAAAATGCATCGCACCGGACATAAAGGACATGCCGACCACCCATACAATTGTTTGGATAATGGCCAAGCGATTCATCGCTCTTGTCATGATGCGACCGCTTAAATGAGGAATAAGCCAATAGGCTGCGCCAAAAAATGTAAGAACAACGGTAGTAGCCAATGTTAAATGAAAGTGTCCTGTTACCCAAACGGTATTGTGGACGACCTGATTCAGCTGATTCGAAGCATTGACCAATCCGCCAGCTCCTGCAGGAATGAAAAATAACATCCCGACAAACGGAGCAAAAAAGCGGGCGTCCCCCCAAGGAAGCTTGCGCAGCCATCCAAATAAGCCTGTTGCTCCTTTCGAGCGGCCGTACATTTCAAAAGTGGCAAACATTGCAAAAGCTGTCATTAATGACGGAACCACGACCATAAATGTTAAGACAACCTGAACGTATTTCCAGAACGGGTCAATCCCCGGTTCTGTTAATTGATGGTGGAAGCCAACAGGAGTGGAGAAAAGTAAAAATAAGATAAACGATAGCCGAGCCAATGAATCAGAGAACATTTTGCCGCCGATCACTTTTGGAATAATGGCATACCAAATCATATAGGCTGGCAACAGCCAGAAATAAACGAGCGGGTGACCAAAATACCAAAACAAGGTTCGGCTGACAAGTACATTGATTTGATCGACAAGTCCAAGAGACCATGGTAATAGCTGAATTAAAACAGTAGCTGCTACTCCAAGCGAACAAATCAACCATAGCACCATGTTGACAACAGCCATAAACGAGAGAAGCGGTCCGACCTGTCCTGGATTTGCTTTTTTCCAGCGAGCATAATGAACAAATACGACGAATCCGCTGATCCAGCTGCCGACGACAACAAGGGTTAAGCCGAGGTAAAAACCAGGATGCGCCTGCAGCGGAGCATAAAATGTATATAAAACAGAGGCTTCCCCAATTAAGATGAAAAAGGCTGTGATGGCTGTGCCGATAGTCATTAGCCAAAAGCCAATCCATCCCCAAAAGCGGTTGCGGTCGGAAAAGGCTCCAGTCGTCCGACTGATAGCGGCGAATTGAAATCCAATAATAAAGAATGTGGTTAAAACAAGACCAAGCAATACGCCGTGAGTGGTTAAAATGGTATAATAGCTAATATTTGCAGGTAAATTAAACTTTCCGGAACGAACTAACGTCTGTAGCAGCCCTGCTAAGCCGCCGAGAGCTAGTGCGATAAATGCTACATAAATATGGGCCAGCGCCAATTTAGCGTCGCGGCGATCGACCTTTAACACATCGTTCATTACTTATCCACCACCTTGATTCGGGCTGTCATCATATGGTGACCAGCTCCGCAATATTCATTGCACAAAATGGTATATTCGCCGGTTTTGTCAAATGTTTTTGTTAATGAGTTCACATATCCGGGCTCTACCATCATATTTATATTGGTCCCTACTACTTCAAAGCCGTGAATGACATCTTTGGTTGTAATATTAATCGTCACTTTTGCTCCTTTTGGAATTTCAACCTGAGCCGGCGTATAAGCGAATGCTGATGCCACCATGTTGAGCTGATATTCATTATTTCCTGTTTTGACTAATCCCGGTTTATCAAATGGGGGCGTTTGATCCACTTTCTCTGGATCGATGGTTGTCAAACAGCTTGGCGGCTGGTTTCCTTTAGCGAATGCGCCTACGCCAAGGACGGTTAAAAACACGAATAAGCAGCCAATACCAAAAATCAGCCAAATTTTTTCATATTTGTGTATGTGCATGCCGTCCATTCTCCCCTTTCCCTTAAAGACGTTCTAAAAATAGAAAATAAACACTGACCCATGTGAAGATAAGGAAAAAACCTAGCAAAAACACCGAAACCAGCGTTCCTTTTAAATGGTTGTCTTCTGCCGCTTTTCCTTTTGTCATCCTCCCATACCTCCTTTCCGCTGTACCCCCCAACAAGTGATTACACCTTCATAATACAAAACAAATGATCATTTGGTAGGGGATTTTTGTTATTTCACAAATTGTTCATTCCTTGCTTTAGCACTATTGGAATAGTAAGAAATTAATAGATCCACCTTTTTAAGCAAAATCGTTCATAGGAAATATGACGATATTGTGAACATAGGTTTGCCAGCTGACCTATCATAGATGAACAGTGTTTGTAAAAAATGCACAGTCCGAAGAGTCTTGTGACTTGCTTTTTCATTACACAGCTATGAGGCAAAAGTCGCGACGATGGAGCTTGCAGATCCTGTAAAGCAGCTCGACTGCCTTCCTTTGTTTTAGGGAAATGGACCGGGTTTTCTCTTGTTCATATGTCAAGTTAAAAGATAAAACGAATGATCTCTGGAAAATCAATGAACGGAGGCGAATCTGTCCCTTGTTTTGGCGCGTTTTTGTATAGGAAAAGGAGAGGAATGAATGATAGAAAAGGCCGAGGCAGTGAATGGAATTAGCCGAATAATTCATCTTGTTTTTGTTAAAATGTTCGCTTCTCTCTTGCGATCTCTTTTCAAACAAGGGAAATCATGCTATACTGCTAATAACTTGATATCGCTGACTCACTCATATAATAGCAGGGATATGGCCTGCTAGTTTCTACCGATCAACCGTAAATTGATCGACTATGAGTGGCAATGTCAGAAACGGACGGATGGAATAAATGAAGGCCTTCATTTTGCCGCATGACCCCATCCTTTGTTTTCTATTGGCTTAAAAGACATTGCCTTACTCATACAAAGAGTGGGGGCGATGTTTTTTAAGCTTTTTATTTTCAAAGGAGGAACAGCATGCGAGAATTAATGGAAAAAATCAGAGAAGAAGGAGAAGCGATTTCCGATCATGTGCTGAAGGTGGACCGCTTTTTAAACCACCAAGTTGACCCTGAACTGATGATGCGAATTGGCGAAAATTTTGCGGACGCGTTTCGGAATGAGGGGATCACTAAAGTGCTGACATTGGAATCATCCGGGATCAGTCCCGCTCTAATGACCGCATATATATTGAAGGTGCCGCTTTTATTTGCAAGAAAACGCAAATCTTTAACGCTGCAAAACGATTTGTATACAGCCACTGTCTATTCATTTACGAAGCAGGAATATACCGAAATTTCCGTATCCCGTTCGTTTCTTCAGAAAGACGATCGTGTTTTGATTATTGATGATTTTTTGGCAAACGGTCAAGCAGCATTAGGACTAACAGGAATTGTGCAGCAAGCGGAGGCAGAAGTAGCAGGAATTGGCATTGTGATTGAAAAAGCATTTCAAGATGGCGGAGAGCAGTTGCGCCGCTTAGGTTTTCGGGTGGTGTCTCTTGCCCGCATTACCTCTTTAAAGGAAGGCGTACAATTCGCAGAAGAGGTGATGTGCCAATGAATCCAATCAAATTAGGTTCTTTAGGCCTGCAGCATGTTTTGGCGATGTATGCCGGGGCCATTATTGTTCCTTTAACAGTCGGAGGAGCCTTGAAGCTGACATCAGAGCAGCTGACCTATCTTGTGGCGATTGATTTGTTAATGTGCGGGATTGCTACTTTATTGCAAGTATGGCGTACGGGGTTTTTCGGGATCGGCTTGCCGGTTGTATTAGGCTGTACCTTTACGGCCGTTGGCCCGATGATTGCGATCGGACAGCGGTACGGATTGTCAGCGGTATACGGCGCTATTATCGCTTCTGGAATTTTTGTTATCTTCATTGCCAAGTATTTTAGTAAACTGCGTGTTCTTTTTCCGCCGATTGTGACAGGTTCGGTTGTTACAGTCATCGGTTTGACTCTGATTCCGGCGGCCATGAACAACATGGCAGGCGGACAAGGGGCGAAAGACTTTGGTCATATTGATAATATTGCCCTTTCATTCGGTGTTCTGTTATTGATTATCGTGTTGTATCGGTTTTCTACTGGATTTATTCGTTCGATTGCGATTTTGCTCGGCATGATTGCTGGAACCATTGTGGCAGCATGGATGGGGAAGGTTGATATGAGCGCTGTTCAAGAGGCTTCGTGGCTTCATCTCCCTCATTTATTTTATTTTGGGATGCCTACTTTTAATCTAACAGCTGTCTTAACAATGATTTTAGTCGCAATTGTGAGTTTGGTCGAATCGACAGGCGTCTACTTTGCTTTGAGCGATATTTGCAAACAGCCGTTGACGGACAAAGACTTAGCAAATGGCTATCGCGCGGAAGGCTTGGCCATTTTGCTGGGCGGATTGTTCCAAGCGTTTCCTTACACCACTTACTCGCAAAATGTGGGCCTTGTCCAGCTTTCTGGAGTGAAGAAGCGCCGAGTCATTTATGTGGTGGGAACGATTCTGGTTGTGCTCGGATTGATTCCAAAAGTCGCCGCGCTGACCACGATTATTCCGGCTCCTGTGTTAGGCGGAGCGATGGTGGCGATGTTTGGGATGGTCATTGCTTATGGCATTAAAATGCTCAGCCAAGTGGAGTTTGCCTCACAAGAGAATTTATTTATTATTGCTTGTTCAGTTGGCGTAGGGCTTGGGGTCACAGCGGTGCCAAATTTATTTGCGGAGCTGCCGTCAAGCATTCGAATTTTAACTGATAGCGGCATTGTCGCTGGCAGCCTGACAGCCATTGTTTTAAATATCATTTTCCATGTCTGGCCGGCGAAAAAACGCAGCCATTCCGCTTCTCCCCTTCAAGAGCAGCAAGTATCATAAAGAATAACAAACAGCGCCGTCTCGTCTTTAGCAAAAGCGAGATGGCGCTGTTTTGTATTTTTCTATGCTTTTAAACACTGGACAGAAGGGAGTAAAACTAGCTAAAAATGGCTAACTTCATATATAATATAATATTGTGACTAGATAAAATGCCTTATGTGGTTTCAAAAACGTCAGATATGGCTTTGACAGATTCAAAATATAGAAAGAGAGTGAAGCAGAATGGGACGTAAATGGAACAACATCAAAGAAAAGAAAGCGTCGAAGGATGCGAATACAAGCCGTATTTATGCCAAATTCGGGCGGCAAATTTACGTGGCTGCTAAGCAGGGAGAACCAGATCCAGAGTCAAACCGGGCTTTAAAAATGGTGCTTGAGCGAGCCAAAACATATAGTGTGCCAAAAGCGATTATTGACCGAGCGATTGAAAAAGCGAAGGGAAGCTCGGATGAAAGCTATGATGAATTGCGTTATGAAGGCTTTGGACCGAATGGATCAATGGTCATTGTCGATGCGCTTACGAATAATGTGAATCGGACAGCATCAGAGGTGCGCGCAGCCTTCGGTAAAAACGGCGGCAATATGGGAGTAAGCGGATCGGTATCGTATATGTTTGATGCCACGGCTGTCATTGGTGTCGAAGGGAAGACGGTGGATGAAGTGCTTGAACTATTAATGGAAGCAGATATTGATGCGCGCGATATTTTGGAAGAGGATGAAACGGTGATCGTTTACGCCGAACCCGATCAATTCCATGCGATGCAGGAGGTGTTTCAGCGCGCAGGAATCACAGAATTTACCGTGGCTGAACTGACCATGCTCCCACAAAATTATGTCACGCTTTCTGATGAAGCGCTGGCTCAATTTAAAAAAATGATCGACGCATTGGAAGATTTAGAGGATGTTCAGCGCGTGTACCATAATGTCGATATGGATGAATAATGGCTTAAGCTCCGAAGTGTGTTGAAATAGGAAAAATAATGAACGATCCGTGCTGTGAACGGGAAAGATGGCCGATGTGCCAATCATTTTATCTTTGAGCGGTAGACATGTTGAATAGATTTGATCTGTATGACAGACAGAAGAGGCTGTTTCTATGAGCAGCCTCTTTTTTATATAGAATCGTTTTTCTGTTTCATACGATTTTTCGATGATTTCCATGAATGATGTTCCAACAGCGATGGACGGCACGTTTTCCTGACCAGGTGGAAGAAGAAAAGGAAAGAATGGAATCATTTGCATTTTTTTTAACACAAAGGGAATAGTACAGGTAGCTGATGAAAAAAGAGGTGGTTGTATGCCTGCGATTATTTCCGCTGGTCTTGCTTCATTGCCATTTACGGTTACGCAAGACGAGATACGTCAATATGTGAAACGGCTTTTTGCGTCCTCTGTTCCACATATCGAGCGGCTGCTGCCGGTCTTTGCGAACGGCGGCATTCAATCGCGATCGTTCGTTCAGCCGCTTGAGTGGTATGAAAAACGGCACGGCTTTTCAGAAAAAAACGAGCTATATATAGACCGCGCTGTCCATTATGGATGTGAGGCGATTGAAAAATGCTTAAGCAATGAGACCTTTTTGTCTAAACCGATCAACTATGAAGAAGTAGAAGCGATTTTTTATATTTCCACTACTGGCCTTGCCACGCCAAGTATCGAAGCAAGAATCATGAACCAACTGCCGTTTTCTCCTCATACGAAGCGTGTGCCGATTTGGGGATTAGGCTGCGCGGGTGGAGCGGCCGGGCTAGCGCGCGCTTATGAATATTGCTTAGCGTTTCCGAAAGCAAAGGTGCTGGTCGTCGCCGCTGAATTTTGCAGTCTCACCTTTCAGCCGCATGATACCGGAAAAAGCAATTTGATTGGCACATCGTTATTTGCTGACGGGGTTGCCTGTCTTTGTGTGGCAGGGGATGAAGCTGTCGATAACGTGCCTCGTCCGCATATTGTTGATGTGCAGTCGGTGCTTATGCCGCATTCTGAAGAGGTAATGGGGTGGAACATTCAGGATGATGGTTGGTTTGTCGTCTTTTCCAAAGATATTCCATCACTCGTTCGTTCATGGCTGAAGCCGAATGTAGAAGCATTTTTGCAAAGAAACGGCCTGGCGCTGCAGGACCTGCGCCATTTGATTGCCCACCCAGGAGGAAAAAAAGTCATTGAAGCCTATCAAGAAGCGCTTATGATGGATGAGTCAAAAACAAATGGATCCTTTGAGATTTTGCGTCGATTTGGCAATATGTCTTCTGCTACGGTCTATTTTGTTCTCGAACAATTTATGCAGCAGCCCATTCCAAAAGGTGATTATGGTTTAATGATGGCCCTTGGCCCAGGATTTAGCGCGGAGCTCATTTTAATGTGCTGGGAGTGAATAACGTATGCTCATTTATGCCTTCTTTTGTCTTATTGTGTCCATGCGGGTGCTTGAATTATGGATCGCTAAACGGAATGAGCGGAGATTAAAGGCGATAGGGGCAAAGGAGTTTGGCCGTGCGCACTATCGTTGGATGGTCATTATGCATACGTTTTTTTTACTTTCTTTTTTGTTTGAGTCACTATACAAAGGAGGGCATCTTTCGCCATGGTGGCCATTCTTTTTTGGCGTGTTTCTTATTGTTCAATGGTTGCGCATTTGGTCCATTGTTTCATTAGGCCCGTTTTGGAATACTAAAATTTTGATCTTGCCTAACGCTCATGTCGTGGTAAAAGGGCCCTATCGCTTTTTGCGCCACCCCAATTATCTGGTTGTTGTTCTTGAATTTTTGCTTATTCCTTTGTTGTTTCAAGCGTACATAACGGCGGTTGTGTTTTCTTTTTTGAACGTTTGCGTCTTATTTGTCCGAATTTCGACTGAAGAAAAAGCGCTTGCCGCCATGACAGATTATGAATCTCGTTTTCGAAATCGCTCTCGTTTTTTTCCGTTTCTCCCTGCCAAATAACGGCGGGAGATTTTTTTGCAATTTTTTATGTTGGGAAATGTGCGCAAATACAGTAAAATAGGTATATATGTTGCAAACGTAAGGGGTTTTGATACATGGTTCAGATAACACAACGTTCATCATTGCGTCCTTGGCTTGCCAAACTAGCTTATCTTCATGACGAATGGGTGAACGAGGGAGATCAAGAAAATGCCAAAAAAGCACAGCAGCTGTTGCGAAAAATAGCAGATGAGGAATTTTCCATTGCCTTTTGTGGCCATTTTTCTGCTGGAAAATCAAGCATCATCAATGAATTAATCGGTGAACCGCTGCTGCCGTCAAGTCCGATTCCGACAAGCGCTAACCTTGTCAAAGTGAAGGCTGGACGGGAATATGCCCGCGTTTTTTATAAGAACGGACAGTCGGTCGAATATGCGTCTCCCTATGAATATGAACAAATTCGTGCATATTGCAAAAACGGAGAGGAAATTGAAGCGATCGAGATCAGCCGGAAAACGACGCACATCCCCGAAGGTGTGGCGATTTTGGATACTCCAGGCATTGACTCGACGGACGATGCGCATCGGCTTGCTACTGAATCAGCGCTTCATTTGGCAGATGTCGTCTTTTATATGATGGATTATAACCATGTTCAATCGGAATTAAATTTTCAATTTACAAAGGAATTGACAAGTGACGGAAAGGCATTGTATTTAATTGTCAATCAGATTGATAAGCACCGTGATGGAGAGCTTTCGTTTTCAGAGTTTCAGCAATCGGTGCGCGAGGCGTTTCGCCAATGGAATGTTCAGGTGGAGCGTATCTTTTTTACCTCTCTGAAAGAACGAGAACATCCATTCAATGAATTGAATGAGCTTGTCCATTTTTTCCAGCTGCTATTTGCCGAAAAAGAGGCGCGGCTTCTCTCCGGAGTCGAGGTGGCAGCTAAGCGGCTTGTCAGCGATCACCTTGCTTTTATAGAAAACCAGGATGCCAAAGAGGAAGAGGCCATTTATGCTCGTATGGAGCATGTAACGAAATCCAAGGAAGAAAGTGATATCGATGATCTTGAGAGCCGACTGCATGAGATTGATGCGCTTTGCGCGGAGGTGGAGACGAAGTTTCAGCAGGAGCTTGACAGCATTTTAGAGCATGCGTATGTCATGCCGTTTGAAACGAGAGAATTGGCGAAAGCTTATTTGCAATCGGTTCAGCCGGATTTTAAAATCGGGTTCCTGTTTAGTAAAGCAAAAACAGAGCAGGAACGGAAAGCAAGGCTCACGGCATTTTACGAAAATGTGAAAGAAAAAGCGACATCACAAATCGAATGGCATGTACGCGACCATCTTGTTCGGTTTTTAAAAGAGCATGACATTGGCGATGTCCAGTTAATGAGCCAATGTCAGCAGTTGTCTGTTGTATGGAGTGAGCAGCTGCTAGAGTCGCTTGTTAAAAAAGGAGCGGGGGTTACAGGAGAATCTGTATTAAATTATACAAATGATGTGGCGACGGAATTGAAAAAGCGGTATCGAAGCGAAGCGATGCACATCTTTGCCCCTGTTTTTTCCTTCTGGAAAAATACGGTGCAAGCAGAGCGAAATGAGCTTGCCGAGCAATTAAAAATAGAAAAGGAAAAGCAGCAGCTGCTTGATGAATTAGCGAAACGAAAGCAGCAGCGTGACGACCATTACGCCCAATTGCTAGCGCTATTGGAATCCGAGGCTCCTAGCCATATACAGGAAGCGCGGGTTCAGGAGCTTGTCAGCGAATTAACGCCAATTCAAGTTGAGCAGGCTGTGCCTTCTGTCGGCAAAGAACAGCATTCGAATGCTGCGCGTCAAGCAGAAAAAAGTGAGGCGATTCACAGCGAATCGGTGTCATTAAGCAGTGATAAAACAAAAGAAAAAACAGCGAAAGCGATTGTCAATTTACGTCAAGCTGCCGAGCTTGTGTCTGGCATTCCAGGCATGACACGTTTTATTCATGGATTGACGGAAAAAGCGAGCCGCCTTGAAAACCGAACATTTACCGTGGCGCTGTTTGGGGCGTTCAGCGCCGGAAAATCATCGTTCGCCAACGCGTTAATGGGAGAGCAGTTATTGCCATCGTCACCGAATCCAACGACGGCAACCATTAATAAAATTGTGCCGCCGACTTCTAGCTATCCACATGGCACAGTGGTCGTTCAGATGAAAACAGCCTCACAGCTGTTAAAGGATTTGCAAAACTCGTTGCGCTATTTTCATTTGAAGGCAGAAACGATGGAAGAGGCGCTGGGAGCGTGCGAAAAAGCGCTGTTGATCGAAACGGTCGAAGCGAAGGAAAAGCCGCATTATACGTTCCTGCAGTCGGTCGTCCGCGGATACACAGACGTAAAGGACGTGCTGGGAACCTCTTTGCAAATCGGTCTTGATGAATTCCAGCAATATGTAGCTGATGAGACGAAAGCCTGCTTTGTGGAGTGGATGGAGCTGTATTATGACTGTGCGCTCACTCGGCAGGGCATTGCGCTGGTCGATACGCCAGGGGCGGACTCCATTAATGCCCGTCATACAGGAGTAGCGTTTGAATACATTAAAAATGCCGATGCTGTTTTGTTTGTCACTTACTATAATCATGCCTTCTCGAAAGCAGACCGCGAGTTTTTAATCCAGCTTGGGCGCGTCAAAGACACATTCAGCATGGATAAAATGTTTTTTATCGTCAATGCTGCGGATCTGGCGAATTCACAAGAAGAGTTAGAAACGGTCACTTCCTATGTGAAAGAGCAGCTCGAGCATTTCGGCATCCGTTTTCCGCGCTTGTATGCCTTATCAAGCCGATTGGCTCTTGAGGAGAAAACAGAAAAAAAACAGCAGCACCATTACGGGATTTTGCGCGAATCTGGGATTCGCGCCTTCGAAGCGGATTTTATTCGCTTCATTATGGGAGAATTAACAAATGTAGCCGTAGCGGAGGCGTACGCTGAACTGAAGCGCCTGCGTGCGACTTTGCAAGACTATATGGTCCAAGCGAAACAAGGAAATGAAGAAAAGGCAGCGAAGCGGCAAAAGCTGGGCGACGAACAGGCTCGGATTCAGGCGCTGCTTCAATCCTCTGATCTTGCTATGGATAGGCAAGCATTAAAACAAGAAATTGCTGAATTAGCGTATTATATCAAGCAGCGTATTTCATTCCGCATGGGCGATTGGTTTAAAGAAGCGTTCAATCCGGCTGCATTGCGTGATGATGGCCGGGATATCCGTCAGGCGCTTTCTGGCTGCCTGCGCGAGCTGCTTCAATCTGTCGGTTTTGATTTGGCGCAAGAAATGCGGGCAACGAGCTTGCGCATTGAACGTTTTCTTACAAACAAGGCACAGGATCGCTTTCAACTGCTCGCAAATGAGATCGGCCGCATTCATCAGGGAATTACGCTATCGAAGGTCGAGCTTCCTGCATTTGCGACACTGGAGTTTTCTGAAGGGCTTGAGCAGCTGAATGAATCACACTTTAAAAAAGCGCTGTCGCTTTATAAAAATGCAAAAGCATTTTTTGAACGGGATGAAAAGCGGCTCATGAGAGAAGAAATTGAAAAGCAGCTGCAGCAGCCAATTCATGAATATGTGTCCGAAAATGGAGCGCGCCTCTTTGCATTTTATCAAGAAGAACACGAAAAGCGGATCCATCATTTGCTTTATGCGCTGCAGCAACAAATGGATGACTATTTTGCAGGCCTCATGACGGCACTTACCGAACAAGTGGATGTAGAACATCTCGGTAAAGTGGAGGAGCAGCTGTCGGCTCTCTTACCACAAAATGAGTAATTAGAAAAAAACTGAAGCGGTGATTGAACGTGCGATTGAAGATAGGGGAGAAAGCGAACGATGACGCGGTTTCATGCTTGTGCCACGTGCATTCATTATCGGATGAAAAAAACAGAGAACGGAATGTACCGCTATTGTCAACGGCTCGGCTATGAAACGAAGCCGCATTATCAATTTCGCTGCTGGACGCCAAAGCCGCACGTTCGATCACTAATGGAAAAAGAACGAGCAAGAGAGGAGAAAAAAGATGAGTGAAGTTCATCATGCGATCACAGCACATTCTCATAAGCAGCATAGACTGATCAAGCAGTTTTTACAGCTCGATGCACAACGCGAGCGCTATATTGAGGAAGCGGTGGAGCATTGCCGAAATGGACAGCCATTTACTGTTGAAAAGATTAATGAGACGACCAAGCAAATCAATGAGCTGGCTAAACAAGGTGTGGTTCCGCAGCGAAAATACGTGACTGTCGACATGGTCGCGGAATACGTAGAACGTCTAAAAACGAAAGGGGAACGTAAATGAAATATATCGTTTCGCCACAATGGATGTCTGAAAGGCTCTCTCGCGATGATGTGCGGGTCATTGACTGCCGCTTTTACATGGGCGATTCTTCCCGCGGCATAAATGAGTACATACAATCTCATATTCCAGGCGCGCTTTATTTTGACTTAGAAAGAGATTTGTCCGGTCCTGTCCATGAACACGGGGGACGGCATCCGCTTCCTGAGTTTGATGAATTGATTGAGAAATTATCAGCGGCTGGAATTGACCGTGATACGACGGTTGTTGCTTATGACGATCAAGATGGTGCAATGGCCGCTCGTTTTTGGTGGCTGCTGCGCTATTTAGGGCATGAACGTGTTTATGTGTTGGATGGCGGCTATACGAGATGGAAAGAGGCTGGATATCCGATAACCGAAGAAGTGGTTGTATTTCCGAAGCGTACCTTTATTCCTGCTTATCAGCCATCTCTTTTGGCGACGACAGAAGATGTAAGACGCGCAAGTGAACAGGCTTCCGCCATTTTGGTGGATTCACGCGAGCCGAAGCGTTATTTGGGCATTGAAGAGCCTATTGATCGAATGGCTGGCCATATTCCTGGAGCAAAAAATTGTTTTTGGAAAGATGCACTAACAAGCGAAGGATATTGGAAGAAGCCGCATGAGCAAGCCGCGCGTTTTGCTTCCATTTCGAAGGACGAGAAGATTATCGTGTATTGCGGTTCAGGTGTCACCGCTTGTCCGAATGTTCTCGCGCTATCGGAAGCGGGCTATACGAACGTGCAGCTATATGTAGGCAGCTTTAGCGATTGGATTTCTTATCCGGATCATCCGATTGCAACAGGAGAGAATTAACAGCATACTTTCCATGCGGCTGACGGAAACTACATATGCAGTTCCTGATTTTCAAAAGAGGTGAAGCAAGTGGGCCGCACAAAGCTCGGAAACGCAAATGCACAGCGCAACAATAACGCCAAGCAAAAAAACGGATTCAACAACGAGTTTGCTTCTTATGCTGAAATAGAAGCGAAAAAAATGCAAAACGACCATAAAAACAGTCGCTAGCATGTGTATGTCTAAGACGGGATCAAGTGGAGCTATTTTTTATCAAGCGTTTGTGAATGGAAAGGGCTAGGAAAATATACAGCCCTTTCTCTTTTTTTTCTTTTATGCTTAAATGGTGATAGGAGGGAAAAGCATGAAAAAAATCGTTGCTATTGTTTTGCTGCTCGGTTTGACTGGATATGGGATTTGGCAGGCTTTGGCAGCCGAACAGCAAAATCGGAAAGCGGGGCTGGCCGTTGGTGATATCGCATATGATTTTGCATTAAAGACCCCAGAGGGTCAACAAATTCGTTTATCGGATTTGCGCGGCAAGCCAGTGATCATCAATTTCTGGGCAACTTGGTGCCCGCCTTGTCAGAAGGAAATGCCGGATATTGAGAAGTTTTACAAGCAGTACAAAGATGATGTGGAGCTTTTATCTGTTCATTTAACATCACAGGACCGCCGCGAAAACTTAAGCCCATTTATGAAAAAATATGGCTTAACCTTTCCGATTGTGATGGATGAAAAAGGAGAGGTATTAAAGCTGTATAACATTCAAACCATTCCGACGACCTATATTATTGATGGTCAAGGCGTCATTCGCAAAAAGGTAATCGGGCCGATGACATATAAACAAATGCAAGATATCATAAGCCGTCTTCCGTAAGAAGCATCCTTCAACATGAAGGAGCTTCTTTTTATTTTTTTCGAAAATTTGTAATAAATTTTGCTTATTTGGGAAATTATTAAAATTATAATAAAAATGAGAGGGGTTGGATCAAATGAGAAAGAACCGAAAGCTGACATTTGAACAATTAGTGTTGGAAAATAAACGGCAATTGTTAAATGATGAGAAAGCGATGGAGGAAATCGAAAAAAAATTAGAGGAACGGATGCTGAAAAAGGCAGAGTAAAATGATGCATAAGCCGATTTAAACCGAGCACACTAGATGGTGAGGAGGCGAGAGTCATGAGCAATCCAAAAGGAAGCAGAAAACATTTCGTTCCAAACCATCTAGGCACTCAGCCGCGTGCTGCGGGCGGAAATAAAGGAAAAAAAATGCAGGATCAATCAGGGCAGCACGCTCAAGTCATCCAAACAAAGGGTGAGTAATTTTTTGTTAACATAATAAAATTATTATAAAATTAAATCGATATCAAGGAGGAACTGAAGATGGCTTATCAACGTCCAAACCCAGATGATCGCAGTGATAATGTTGAGAAATTACAAAACATGGTGCAAAATACCATTGAAAATATAGAAGAAGCCCACGAAGCCATCCCTTTTTCTTCATCAGAAGAACGAAAACAGATCGAAGCCAAAAATAAACGGCGTGAAGAAGCCATTGCTGCGCTGCGTTCTGAAATTAAAGATGAAGCGGCAGCGCGCCAAAACGGTTATCAGTAACAATGAAAGAAGACGATCCCGCTGATGCTGCGGATCGTCTTCTTTGCTATTTACAGGACAAAAGGTCATTCATATGGTAAGATAAAGAAAAAAGTAGGTGGGGGAATGCCATGAAAATTGCTGAGAAACAAATCGAAGTACGCTATGCTGAAACGGACCAAATGGGAGTTGTTTATCACGCCAATTATCTGATTTGGATGGAAATTGGGCGGACCGAATTTATCAAACAGCTCGGATTTCATTATGCTGATATGGAAAAGGAAGATATCCTCTCTCCTGTAACCGATTTGCAAATTTCATATAAAAAGCCGCTTCGCTATGGCGATATGGCAACCGTTAGAACATGGATTGATGCCTATGATGGAATCCGTGTGACGTATGGTTATGAAATCTTTACATCAGACGGCGAGCTGGCGGCAACTGGAAAAACACAGCATGTGTGCGTCAGACGCGATTCCTTTCGACCGATTTTAATTCGCAAATATTTTCCGGACTGGCATGAAGCTTACGAGCGTGCCAAAAAGTAAGGCGATACATATGGCATTTGGCATTCGAAGGAATGAGCTGGAATTATGGAAGAAAAAGGTGATAAACGGAGAAATCGCTTTTCTCACTCACTTTTGGTATGATCAGCGCTTTCCGCATTATACGACAGTCACAAAAGTGGGGTGCGGCGATTTAGACAAGCTGCTGGCCTGGGGCGAAAAATATCAGCTTCGTCCTGAATGGGTTCATCAACGAGACTCTTTTCCGCATTTTGATTTATTAGGAGAGAAGCAGAAAGAAGTTTTGCGGCAGGAAGGATTGATGGATCATTTAGAACGATTTCATTTAGAAAAAGGGGATAAGTGCAATGAATGCAAATGAAATGGGGAAGGGAACGTTATTAGAAGTGCTTGGAATCGAAATTACGGAAATAGGGCACGGGCGTGTTGTAGCTACAATGCCGGTAGATCACCGGACGCATCAGCCGTTTGGTTTGCTTCATGGCGGAGCGTCGGTTGCCTTGGCGGAAACCGTTGCCAGTCTGGGCGCTTACGCATTGGTGGATCAAGATACAGAAAGTGTGGCCGGGCTGGAAATCAACGCTAATCACGTACGTCCAGTCCGAAGCGGAACAGTGACAGCGACTGGTACGGTCCTTCACCGCGGCAGAACAACGATGGTATGGGATATTCGCATCGTGGACGATCAACAGCGACTTGTTTGTGTCTCTCGCTGTACCATCGCTATTATAAAAAAAAGCTAGCTTTTTTAAGTCAGCTAGCTTTTTCGCTTTTTATTCAAGTGAAAAAACGGGTTCACTTGCTTGTTCATTAAAATCAACAATCAAATCATGCCCGTCAAAGTACCATATATCGTTGTCCTCAACAAAAAAGGTGATACCATCTATAGTCGTTTGCGCTTTTGGATCGGAAGGGACGCTTTTTTCCATGCCGAGTGAAAAGCCTTTCTGCACGGTGCTGCATCCACCATATCGTGCAAAAAAGCGAATAGAATCTCCTTCGCGTAAATCAAGCTCCTCTTTATACCATGCTAACGCTTTTGGTTTGATAATAATTTCCATGATAAACCCTCCTTATTCACCATTATAAAGCATTTTTGGCAAAACGGGCGAATATTTGCTGCAGAAATCATTGACTAAACAGGGCGATGATTACATAAAGTAAATATACATCATCCATGAAGGGGGAAAGGTTCATTGACAAAAAAACAAGCTGATTTTCCGTTAAGCTATGAGTCAGATGGGATCATGAAGAAAAAGCATCAGCAAAAGCCTTCGACACCTAAAAAAGAAAATAAGGATTTTTTCAATACGACGCAAGCAAGTGAATAAAGTAGCCATGCAGCAGGCTACTTTTTTATTGCAATAAACAAATTTTTACTATACAAATAGTTATTTCAACGCTATTATTAATAAGGACACATATTTTGGAGAAGGGGTGACGTTTTCGCATATGAGTAGTCGAAGTTCAAACGAACCTGAGCCGGAATACTGCGGGGAAGCATTGCCTTTTCCTTTGCGAATGAACGAGCTACTCGCCATCCGAAAACGGGCTCCATTCGAAAGGAAAAGATAGCAAGCCTTCCTCGCTTGGAAAAGGAGGAAGCGTGCATATGATGAAGATGTATTTGTCAAATGCTAATGGAAAAATTGAAGAAATTCATGAGCTTAAAAACGGTTGCTGGATTAAGCTAGTAGCTCCGACGGAAGAAGAGATTCGCTATATCGCTAACCATTTGGACATCCCGATTGATTCGATCAAAGACGCCCTCGATGATGAAGAACGTTCGCGTGTCGAAAAGGAAGATAATCATGTGTTAATTATCGTGGATATCCCGATCATTACTCATGATGAAGTGGATGGCCCTATTTATGAAACGATTCCGATCGGAATGATTATTACGAATACATGCTTTATTACGGTTTGCCTTCAAGAAAATCCGATTTTTGAAGAATTTGCGAACCACAAAATTAAAAATTTTTACACCTTTATGAAAACGCGTTTTGCTTTGCAAATGCTTTATATGATTTCGACTTACTATTTGCGGTATTTAAAGCAAATCAACCGCCGCACAAGCGAAATTGAAAAAGAGCTGCATCAATCGATGAAAAATCAGGAGCTGTTCTCGCTGTTAAGCATGGAGAAAAGCTTAGTGTATTTCATGACCTCGCTAAAAGCGAATAACATTGTCATGGAACGGCTTATGCGCCTTAATTACTTGCGAATGTATGATGACGATCAAGAGCTGTTGGAGGATGTGATCATCGAGAATAAGCAAGCGATTGAGATGGCTGAAGTATACAGCAGTATTTTGAGCGGAATGATGGATGCTTTTGCTTCGGTCATTTCTAACAACTTGAATATTGTGATGAAATTTTTAACAGCTGTGACGATTGTGATTTCACTGCCAACCATGGTTGCCAGCTTCTATGGAATGAACGTCCCAATTCCGTATCAGCATTCCCCATATGCGTTTATGGTGGCAATGCTTCTGGCCGCTTTGCTATCGAGCATTACCGCCTTTGTTTTTTGGAAAAAGCGATATTTTTAGCAAAACAAAAACCGCCCTTGATAAAAGGGCGGTTTTTGTTCGGGATTAAAACGATCATTACGGCTATTCTACACGCTTTTCCTTGTTTTTAGACGCCGTCATCCCGCCAGAAAGGATGAATTTCATTGCTTCTTCCGGTTTGACATTGATCACCTCAATCTGCGTTTTGGGAACGAGGACGGTGATTCCTGCTACTTGAAATGTCTGCGGAATGTAGACGGCTACGTACTCTTTAAGAGGATGAAAAAGCGATTCCACTTCTTCTGACGTAATAAAACCAATGCATTTTATTTCCGTGTGCGGCAGATCGATAAGGACGACCTTTGAAAACGACCGTTTTTCACCAATAAAGGAAGAGATCGTATCTTTTAAAACCGAATAAACGGTTTTCATCAGCGGAATGCTTTCGAGCAGCCGATCGATCAGCTTAATGAGACGGCCGCTAATATATTGGGTCGATAGCCATCCTAAAACGGTAATGAGAGCAATCGTGCATAAAATGCCGATGCCGGGTATGTATGCTTCATGAAGATACGGCTTGACATATTTTCCGAGCAGTCCATCGAAAAAAGTGAATATTTTAATAAACACATAGATGGCCAGCACAATTGGAACAACTGTCAATACGCCGTTCATAAAATTTTTTGCAAGGGTCTTCATGCATTTGCTCCTTTCTATGTGATCCTCTATCACCTTATCAAGTTTTCTCAGAAAAGACAAGATTTATAAATACGAACATTTATATATTTTTTTTGTAAAAAGTTCGTATTTATAATTGACGATTCATCTTATCCTTGCTATAGTTACAAATGGAAAAAAATGATGCGTTGGAGGACAGGATCATGAAGTCACATTATGACGTTATTGTCGTTGGTGCTGGACCGGCCGGTATTTTTACTTGCTATGAATTGACGTTGAAGCGAAAAGAAGCGAAGATTTTGCTCATTGATAAAGGTCACGATATTTATAAGCGGCGCTGCCCGATTCTGGAAAAAAGGATCGAAAAATGTCCGCCGCCGATGGGGAAAAAAGATTATGCTGGCTGTGTGCCCGCCTGTTCGATCACGAACGGATTTGGCGGTGCAGGGGCGTACTCTGATGGAAAATTCAATATTACCAGCGAGTTTGGTGGTTGGATGACGGACTATTTACCCGCTTCGCTTGTGCTCGACTTGATTCATTACGTCGATGAAATTAATTTGCAGCATGGTGCCACATCTACTATTACTGACCCGACGACAGAAAAGGTCAAGGAGATTGAACGGCGCGCGTATGCTGCTGGTTTAAAACTGCTAAGGGCGAACGTTCGGCATTTAGGAACGGAGCAAAATCTCGAGATTTTAAAAAGCATTTATGAATATTTGCGTGAGCGCATTGACATGGCTTTTCAAATAGAAGTAGAGGATATCTTAACTGAGAAGCAAAGCGAACGCCATACGGTCAAAGGAGTGGTTTTAAGGGACGGAACTTCCGTAATGGCTGAAAAGGTTGTAATTGCTCCGGGACGTGATGGCTCAGCATGGCTCGCCAAAATATTGAAAAAACGCCGTTTGCGCATGCTGAATAACCAAGTGGATATCGGAGTGCGCGTGGAAACAGCCAACATTGTGATGGAGGAAATTAACGAACATTTATATGAAGGGAAATTTGTTTTCAACACATCGGTCGGTACACAAGTCCGTACATTTTGCAGCAATCCATCAGGTCATGTTGTCGTGGAAAACCATTCTGGAACGATGCTGGCGAACGGGCATGCGTATAAAGATCCAAAGTTGGGCAGCAATAATACGAATTTTGCCCTGCTTGTCTCACATAAATTTTCTGAGCCATTTGATCAACCAAATGAATACGCTCATAAAATTTCTCGGCTGGCCAATGCTTTATCGAACGGTGGCATCATTGTACAAAAATACGGAGATCTTCTAAAAGGAAGACGGTCAACGGAAAAGCGCATCAAAGAAGGATTTATCGAACCGACATTAAAAGAAGCGGTTCCAGGCGATTTAGGTCTCGTGCTTCCTTACAATACAATGAAAAGCTTAATCGAAATGACGGAAGCGCTGAATCATGTGACACCTGGGCTTGCTTCTGAGCATACTTTGTT
This sequence comes from Anoxybacillus sp. B2M1, assembly GCF_001634265.1. NCBI lineage: Bacteria > Bacillati > Bacillota > Bacilli > Caryophanales > Anoxybacillaceae > Anoxybacillus > Anoxybacillus sp. B2M1. The sequence goes on from NZ_CP015435.1 coordinate 565,295, forward strand.
TTATGGAGTAGAAGCGAAATTTTATTCTGCGCGTCCGAAACTAACCGATCGTTTTGAAACAGAGATTACGGGTCTATATGTTGGAGGAGATGGCGCAGGAATTACCCGCGGTCTTGCTCAGGCAGGCGCATGCGGTGTTTGGATTGCCCGCGATATCGCGCAAAAGCTAGCAAAATAGCAGGATAGGCGTACGCCTATCCTGTTTTTTATGGTGATTGAACGGTATTTCTATTGAACTGGGAAAATGGAACCACTACAAAAAACTCACAGTCGCAAGCAAGCTAGTGGCCTACCTTGGTCAAGCTATAGTGCTCACGCGGCGACGTACCAGGCTATATTGATAAGCACTACGGGTATTTGTTTTCGTCAATGGAAAGAATACTCTCGATGAATGATTGTATTCTTATTGTCAACTTATTTATTAAAAAAGTTGACAATAAGAACCTTCTACCCTACGATAAATGTAATCGTATGGAAAGGGGAGAGAAAATATGAAAAACTGGTTGGAGTTAGCCGATCAAGTGTTGGCTGGATATGAGCTGAACGATGAAGAGGCGCTGGCGCTGTTAGACTGTCCGGATGAACAGCTTCTTCTTTTATTGCAAGGGGCCTATCATATTCGCTGCGCGTATTTTGGAAATAAAGTGAAGTTAAATATGATTATTAATGCTAAATCTGGATTATGTCCAGAAAATTGCGGGTATTGCTCGCAATCCTCGATTTCGACGGCCCGTGTCCAACCGTACAAAATGGTAGATAAAGAAACGCTGATTCGCGGAGCGGAGGAAGCTTATCGTTTACAGGTAGGTACATACTGCATCGTGGCAAGCGGTCGCGGGCCAAGCGAAAAAGAGATAGATACGGTTGTTTCTGCTGTCAAAGAAATAAAAGAGCGATTTGGTTTAAAAGTGTGCGCCTGTCTCGATATTTTAAAACCTCAACAAGCCCTCCGCCTTAAAGAAGCAGAAGTGGATCGCTATAATCATAATATTAATACATCGAAAGAGCATCATCCTAAAATTACAACCTCACATACATACGATGATCGTGTACAGACGGTACAAATCGTCAAGCAAGTTGGCATTTCCCCGTGCTCTGGCGTTATTATTGGCATGAAAGAAACGAAACAGGATGTCGTTGATATGGCCAGAAGTTTAAAGGTGCTAGATGCTGACTCCATTCCGGTGAATTTTCTGCATGCAATCGACGGCACGCCACTTGCGGGAACGGATGAGTTAGATCCGCGGTACTGTCTAAAGGTACTGGCTCTGTTCCGCTATATCAATCCATCAAAAGAAATTCGCATCTCCGGCGGACGAGAGGTGAATTTGCGATCACTCCAGCCGCTCGGGTTATATGCCGCCAACTCCATTTTTGTCGGGGATTATTTAACAACGGCCGGTCAAGAAAAATCGGAGGACTATCGCATGATAGAAGATCTTGGATTTGAAATTGATTTTACTAGTCCCGAGCTTGTTGGTTAGCCTGATGCCGCTGACTTCGATGATGAGGGCAGCTTAGACTGTTAACGAACGCTTTCATTCTGCGTCACTGGCCTCGCTTATCCGCTCATGAACGTCTTTTGCTCGATTCGTCGTCTTCACTCAGCCGCGTTCCTTGTTTGCTTCAGTCTCAGGGGAAATCAACACCATGAATGGAGGTTATAGACAGAGGCCCTTTTGACTTTGTCTATCACCTTCGTTGCCGTTTGATGAATCAAAACGGAAAAAGTGAACGACAATAAAAAAGAATGACATCCTAGGGAAGTGAAACGATGAAGGACTATGAATGCATTATTATTGGCGGAGGAATTGCTGGGCTGCAGGCTGCCATCCAATTAGGCCGTTATCATCATCGCGTTCTTGTTATAGATGCTCAGAATGGCCGTTCCACACTGTGCCGAGCTTATCACAACTTGCTTGGCTGGCCGGATGGAGTCAGCGGTGAACAGCTGCGATCAAGCGGAAGGCAGCAGGCAGAACGGCTGAACGTTCACTTCGTAGACGACGAAATTGTCACTGCTTCCAAGGAGGAGGAACAATTTCAGCTTATGGGCAAAAGTGGACGACGGTACGAAGCAAAACGGATTTTATTGGCGACGGGAATAAAGGATCGTATTCCTCCGATTCCTAATCTGATTCCTTGTTTAGGGACGAGCGTTTACGTGTGCCCGGATTGTGATGGATATGAGGTGACCGATAAGAGGGTGATTGTACTTGGTGCCGGAATGGCAGGGGCCAATATGGCGTTGACACTCCTCTATTGGACGAGAGAAATCACTTATATCAATCATGATGGTGAGGATGTGGCTCCAGAGCTAAAGAGAAAGCTGCAAGAACAAAATATTCGCTATGTACGCGAACCGATTGAAGCAGTGTTGGTGAAGGACGGTCCGCTTTTCGGCGGTGTCCGTCTGCAAAACGGCACTGTGATTGCAGGAGAGCGCGGATTTATTGCTTTTGGAAATAATCAGGTGAATACAAATTTAGCCAAACAGCTTGGAGTAGAAAGGTTGGAAAATCGGCACATTCCGACAGACGCGAGAACGAAACAGACAAATGTCCCCAATGTATGGGCTGCTGGCGATATCGGAGTTCATTCGGAGCAAGTAGCGATTGCTATGGGGGAGGGGGTTCAAGCGGCGATTTGGATTCATAAAAGCATTATGGCAGAAAAAAACGCGAGCCTTAGGTGAAAGGCTCGCGTTTTTACATGATGTAGCGCCGAGCATTTCTTTTCATGAAAAAGTTTTGATTCGCATAATATCTCAATACAGAGACAGAAAAGGGGGAAGCAGCTGTGGTGCCTACATATTTGATTAAACCGCATCTCCAGCGCCACTATCCGACCGTGCAGTACGCCAAAGGAATCTATGTGTATGATACGAATGGAAAAAAATATGTAGACGGCTGTTCCGGGGCCGTGACAGCCAATCTCGGGCATGGTGTTCCAGAAATTATTGAAGCGATGAAGGAACAGGCGAATAAAGTATCGTTTGTATACCGTTCCCAATTTACAAGCGAAGCGGCTGAAAAGCTTGCCGAAACGTTAAATGAGCGCATTGGCGGCGAAACTCGCTATTGGACGTTTCTTGTCAACAGCGGATCGGAAGCGACAGAAACGGCTATGAAAATCGCCATTCAATATTGGCAAGAGAAAGGAAAAAAGGGAAAAAATAAAATTTTATCACGTTGGCTTAGCTACCATGGCATTACGCTCGGAGCACTTTCCATGTCTGGACATACAGCAAGAAGAGAGCGTTTTGTTCCTTTGCTTGAAGATTTTCCAAATGTGCCTCCTCCATATTGTTATCGTTGTCCCTATCAGTTAACTTGGCCATCGTGTCAATGGCGCTGTGCCGATGAACTGGAGGAAGCGATTATTCGCATCGGTGCCGAGCACATTGCTGCTTTTATTGCTGAACCGATTATCGGAGCAGCAGGCGCGGCGCTGACTCCGCCAGAAGGGTATTATGAACGCATTCAAGCGATTTGCCGTCGCCATGAGATTTTATTTATTGCCGATGAGGTCATGACAGGGCTTGGCCGGACAGGAAAAATGATGGGGCTTGACCATTGGCAGGCAAAGGCGGACATTATTGCGCTTGGAAAAGGATTGGGAGCTGGATATACGCCGATTGCTGCTACGCTTGTCAGCGAGCACGTGATTGAGCCGATTAGAAATGGGTCAGGAGTGGTGATGAGCGGACATACGTTAAGCGCAAATCCGCTTTCAGCTGCTGTTGCTTTGGCTGTGCTTCAATATATCGATCAGCATCGTTTAGTTCAAAAAGCAGAGGAGATCGGGAGCGATTTATTTACGAAGCTATGCCGTTTGCAGCAGAAGTTTTCATGGATTGGCGACATCCGCGGCAAAGGATTAATGCTTGGAATCGAGTTCACCGTTCCCAATACCAAAACAATGACGCCCAATAAATGGACATTTACGGATATCGTTGTGACGAAGGCCCAAGAAAAGGGTTTGCTTGTGTATCCGTCTGCTGCGGGAAATGGAAAAGATGGAGCAGCGATCATCATTGCTCCACCGCTCACGATTGAGCGCGCACAACTCGATGAATTAGTAAGTTTGCTAGAGGAAGCCTTTCATCATATTGAAAAGCATTCTCCAATGAAAGGGAATGGTCGCAATGATGGTAGCCGGAAATGAGTATGGCAAAATCGTTTCTATTGAATATGCGATTGACAAAGTAATGGACGGCTGCACCTTGATGGTTGGCGGGTTTGGCGGTGTTGGTTCGCCACCCACGCTGCTTCAGGAGGTGTTTGACAAAGGAGTGGAGCAGCTGACGCTCATCTGTAACGATACAGCCTTTCCTCATATCGGGGTTGGTCCACTTGTGAAAGAAGGAAGAGTAAAAAAAGCAATTGTTTCGCATATCGGCTCCAATCCGATTGCGGGTTCCTTATTTCAAGAAGGGAAGATGGAGGTAGAGTTTTCTCCGCAAGGAATTCTGATCGAACGAATTCGCGCCGGAGGAGCTGGATTAGGAGGAATCCTTGTGGATATTGGCATGGATCATGAATGGTTGTCAAAAGGGAAGCCAATCGTTGAAGTAGATGGAAAGCGCTTTCTTTTGGAGCGTCCGTTGACAGCAGATGTATCGCTTGTATATGCGAAAAAAGCAGATCCTTTCGGCAATCTAGTATATGACAAAAGTGCACGCAATACAAATCCGCTTGTCGCGATGGCCGGAAATATAACCATTGCTGAAGTCGAAGAGATTGTGCCGCTTGGCGAACTGAATCCGGAGGAAATTGTAACGCCAGGGATTTTTGTTCACTATATTGTGAAAAGCAGAGGAGTGAATTGGAAGTGGGCATGGGAATAAGGGAGCGTATCGCCAAACGGGCTGCGAAAGAACTCAAGGATGGAATGATCGTCAATCTTGGCATCGGTATTCCGTCACTGATTCCTAATTTTTTGCCGAAAGGGATGCGCATTATGTTTCAGGCGGAAAACGGCATTTTGGGCATGGGGGAAAGTCCGGACAAAGGCAAAGAGGATGCCAACCTTTGCAACGCTGCCGGCTATCCGGTCACGATTGTCGATGGAGCTTCTTATTTTGACAGTGCTACCGCTTTTGCCATGATTCGAAAGGGATTGATTGATGTTACAGTTCTCGGAGGATTGCAGGTAAGTGAACAAGGAGATTTAGCGAATTGGATGGTTCCGGGGAAACGTGTTCCGGGAGTTGGCGGAGGAATGGAACTGGCTCAAAAAACGAAAAAAGTGATTGTGGTGATGAGCCATGTTAGTAAAGATGGCGAGCCCAAAATTGTGACGGAATGCTCTTTACCGCTGACAGCTAGGCAATGCGTCCATTTGATTATTACGGATCAAGCGGTTATTGAAGTGACAAAAGAAGGGTTATTGTTAACAGAAGTGATGGCTCCGTATCATGTGGAAGATGTAGTGGCCAATACGGGAGCGTTTCTTCAGATTGCCCCGTCTCTTAAACGAATCGAATAAAAAAGAGGTGAAAGAATGAAAGATATACAGAATCAGCTTCATCAATGGATTTTAAAAAATCAGGATCAAGCCATCCAATTATTAAGGCGGCTTGTTCAAGAGGCGAGCACACAAAAAAATGAAGCAAACGCACAAGCGCTCATTATCGAAAAATGTCGACAGCTGCAGTTAGAGCTTGATATATGGGAGCCGGATATCGAAAAGCTGCGACAGCATCCATATTTTGTATCAGCACGCACTAGCTTTAGAAATAGCCCGAATGTTGTAGCTATCTGGAAAGGAGCAGGCGGAGGGCGGTCTCTTATTTTGAATAGCCATATTGACGTTGTTCCTGAGGGAGATACGCAGCAATGGAAAGATGATCCATACAGCGGACAGATAAAGGAAGGAAAAGTATATGGACGAGGCGCCTCTGATATGAAAGGAGGAACCGCATCGCTCTTATTGGCGATCGAGGCACTGCAATCCCTTGGTATCAAGTTAAAAGGAAACGTGATTTTTCAAAGTGTGATTGAAGAAGAAAGCGGTGGGGCAGGCACTTTAGCTGCTGTTTTGCGCGGATACCAAGCGGACGGGGCCATCATTCCTGAACCGACAAATATGAAACTATTTCCAAAGCAGCAAGGTTCTCTCTGGTTCCGTTTGATCGTCTCAGGCAAATCGGCACACGGCGGCACACGTTATGAAGGAGTGAGTGCGATTGAGAAGGCATCGCTTATTTTAGCAAGGATTCAGCAGTTAGAAACAGAAAGAAATCAACGCATGGTCGATCCGCTGTACGAAAATATCCCGATTCCAATTCCAATTAATGTCGGTACGATCCATGGAGGAACATGGCCTTCCTCTGTGCCTGATTGTGTGGTTTTAGAAGGGAGAATGGGGGTAGCGCCAAATGAAACGATTGAGCAGGCGAAGCAGGAGATGGCGCGCGCCATTCATGAATGCAATGAGCAAGATGAATGGCTTCGAGAGCATCCTGTTCAGTTAGAATGGTTTGGCGCTCAATGGCTGCCAAGCGAGATTGAACCAACGCATCCGCTCATGCAAGCATTGAGCCGTTCGTATCGTCATGTGAAGCGGGAGGAACCGGTGATTGAGGCGGCACCATGGGGAACAGATGGAGGGCTTCTTACACAAGTCGGAAAGATCCCTACCGTTGTGTTTGGTCCGGGAACGACAGCAGTGGCCCATTATCCGAATGAATATATTGAAATATCGCAGATGCTGGAAGCGGCAGAAATGATTGCATTAACGATGATCGATTGGTGTGAAATGGACACATCAGTCTAAAATCTTTTGGCCATTTGTGAGGAAAGGGGAAGTGATATGAACGACTGGATTAAAGAAACGCAGTTTGCCGCTTCTGTCGTCTTTGATGATTTTAATGAACGGTTGCGCGTCGAAGATTATCGCGGGAGCGTTTTACCGCTTATTCATTCTATCAAAACCGCCGCTCAACAAAAGAAATATAGCAAATTAATTGTTAAAGCGAGAAACGAGCATGTGCCATTGTTCATTGAAAAAGGATTTCGCTATGAAGGATGGATTCAAGGATACTTTCATGGGAGTGACGCTCATATTCTTACCTACTATTTTCAGCAAGAGAGGCGCATGAGCGGGCATGAATGGGCAGAGGATCAAATGGTGGCAGACATTCAGACAAAATCGCCGCTCTCTTCCTTGTCGCCGCTTCCTGACCTTTATAAGCTGCGGAACGCGCAAGAAGCGGACGCTGTGGCGCTTGTCGAGCTATATCGAACAGTCTTTAAAATTTATCCCTCTCCATTGCACGAGCTCGGATATATGGAGAGCATTTTGAAAAAAGGCGCGCTCTTTTGCCTGATCGAGCATGACAAGCAAATTGTCAGTGCCGCATCTGCAGAAGTGAATCGGATGTATTACAACGCAGAGCTTACGGATTGTGCTACGCTTCCTGAGCATCGCGAGCATGGACTTATGAAGCATTTGCTTCGCTTTTTAGAAATGGAACTGAAAAAACAAGGCATTTTTTGCGCTTACTCGCTGGCCCGTGCGCAATCGTATGGAATGAACGCTGCCTTTCATCAGCTAGGCTATCGTTATAGCGGCCGGCTGATTAATAATTGCTATATTTTTAATGATTTAGAAGATATGAATATATGGGTAAAAGATTTGTCGGCGACATGATGCCTTTTTAGTAAAAACGCATAAATATGGTAGCAAGCCAAAAAAGGCAGCACGACGATCAAATAAAGGAGGGTTTACTACCTATGAGTCTATATCGGCCGAAACGCCATTGGAAGGAAATCGAGCTTTGGAAGGATGTCACAGAAGAGCAGTGGAATAATTGGCTTTGGCAATTAACGAATACGATTCGTACGCTTGATGATTTGAAAAAGGTCATTCATTTAACACCAGAGGAAGAAGAAGGGGTGAAAATTTCTGCTAAAACCATCCCGTTGAACATTACTCCTTATTACGCCTCATTGATGAATCCAGATGATCCTCGCTGCCCGATTCGCATGCAGTCTGTGCCAATTGGAAAAGAACAGTATAAAACAAAATACGACCTTGAAGATCCGCTGCATGAGGACGAAGATTCTCCCGTTCCGGGACTGACTCATCGCTATCCGGACCGTGTTCTCTTTTTAATTACGAACCAATGCTCGATGTACTGCCGCTACTGTACGCGAAGACGTTTTTCCGGCCAGGTCGGTATGGGGGTGCCAAAAAAGCAGCTGGATGTTGCCATTGATTATATCGCACAGACTCCGCAAGTGCGCGATGTTTTATTGTCAGGTGGCGATGCTTTATTAGTCAATGATCAAATTTTAGAGTACATTTTAAAAAAACTGCGAGCCATTCCCCATGTTGAAATTATTCGCATCGGCACAAGAGCTCCGGTGGTATTTCCGCAGCGGATTACCGAAAATTTATGCAACATCTTAAAAAAATATCATCCAGTATGGCTGAATACCCACTTCAATACTTCCATTGAGATTACGGAAGAATCAAAACGTGCCTGTGAAATGCTGGTTGATGCCGGCGTTCCTGTGGGGAATCAAGCCGTCATTTTAGCGGGAATTAACGACAGCGTTCCAATCATGAAAAAACTAATGCATGATTTAGTGAAAATTCGTGTGCGTCCGTATTATATTTATCAGTGTGATTTATCAGAAGGAATTAGCCATTTTCGCGCTCCTGTATCAAAAGGGTTAGAAATCATTGAAGGATTGCGGGGACACACCTCGGGATATGCCGTGCCGGTTTTTGTGGTTGACGCTCCTGGCGGCGGCGGGAAAATTGCCTTGCAACCGAACTACCTCATTTCACAAACGCCAGAAAAAGTGATTTTGCGCAATTATGAAGGCGTGATTACGTCATATCCGGAGCCGAAGGGTTATGTTCCCAATCGAGCGGAGGCCTATTTCCAAGAAATTTTTCCGGATATGGATCAGAAGCAATCAACGGCGGGTATTTCCGGCATCGCCAATGACACACGATTTTCGATTGTTCCTGAAAAATTAGAGCGCATTGAACGACGAAAAATGTATGAATCAGATCCTGCTCATAAATCATTAAAGGATTTGCGGGAAAAAAGAGATGAACTGAAAGAGAAAAAATATCAAGCGATGCTGAAAAAAACAAATGAAACGGAGATGAAGAAGGAATGACTACATGCCTTTGGTGCGGGTTTTCACAAGCTCAAGAAACGAAACAAACGGTTTATTGGGAGCTGCCAGACGGGCTTCGGGCGATTGAAATTACCCATACTCCAAGCATTTCCTGTCCGGACTGCCAAATGGTGTATCAAGAAGATGATGTGGTTGAAGCGATTGAGGATCAGCTCTTTTTAATTGATACGAGCCGTTTGTCCAGTACCGTCACTTATGAAGAGCTAATGAGCCAGCCGCGCCGTTTAAAAAGAAATTATTTTAAATAACATCAGATGTGTGGATGATTCACTAAAAACCTATGGATGTCGCTTGATTCCTCGCTTTTCGGCCTTAGACGCAAGCCCTTCTCGAACAACAAACGTTGGCGAAACGGATATGTCTGCTGCCGTTCTTATTCGAAGGAAGAGGCAGAGAAGCCAATATTTAACCAGATCGTTCTCTGTTTTTGTAAAATAATGGATGATTCACACTTATGAAATGAAAATATCTCTTCACAAATATCATGAAACCCATTAAAATGACAAGCAGCAGAAGAATGAATAAAAAAGAGGATGAGAGAAATGGAGCGTTCATTTTATCGATATTTGCTGAGATTTCGCGATGGAAAAAAAGATGACCCATTTGTTCGCTTGGCGAATGGGGTTTATCATGATCACGGTTTTCCAAAAGCTTCAGCTGATTACGATGAAATCAGCCGTTATTTAGAAATGAATGGGGATTATGTAGAAAGCATGACGGTGTTTGATGAAGTATGGGAGCGTTTTTTGCAAGAAGCGTAAGCGCGTTCAAGCAAGAACGCTCTTTTTTCATTCGATCGCTTACGAAATTGGATTTCTGCATATTCCTTGGATAATGAGTGTCCGCTTGTTTCTATCTGCATATAATTTACTATAGCACTTGATCGAAGGGAGGGAAACTTGATGAAGACGCCAAAATTTGCGCTTGGCGATATTGTTGTCAATACGTTGTATGGAACGGTAGGGATGGTGACTGACATTCAGCATGTTGATGATATGTTTTTGTATGAAGTAAATCATAGTCAAAGCTTATTTATGGAACAATCGCTTGTATTGCTATCAGAATTTTCCGGTGATGTGCTCATTGCGGAAGAAATTGAAATTGAACTTCCTTTCTTTCTTGGTGAGCTTGTGCATGTCCACAATTATGATCACGATTTATTTAAAATTATTGGTGTACGGACGGAGATCTATCGTTATCAAGAAGAAAGCTGGGAGGAAATTGTATATGAGCTAAAGCGCTTAGAGGACGGTTTAGAAATCGAGGCGAATATTGAGGATGTCATTTCCATCGCGTCTTCAGAAGAAACATCGGTAACGGTTTTACAAGATATCACACTCCTTGGGTATCTTGGTGAGCATCAATTGCTTTCTTCGTATTTACCGCTTCCAGAACGCCCGACAGAGGATGGATCAATCGATCAACTGTTAGATGCTTATAACGATTATCAACGGCTATATGAATGGTTTGGCGACGAACAGTATAAGAGCATGATGGAAATGACAGTCACTCGTTTACAAAAGCTTGTCCAAAAGAAAGATTTACCATCATAAAAATTGGATAAGTATATAGAAAAAATAAGGGATACCTAAGCAAACAATCGCTAAAAATAGGCTGTTTGTGACGGTTTCCATGACATGATCAATGATTTCGTCCATTTTATTCAAAGCAACCCCTCCCTTGTTTTGCTATTTCTAATGTATGAGCGACTCTTTTTTTGCATACATACGGATGAAAAAAATCTTTTGACATAAATCGGAGTTTTGCCACATACAACAATACAAAGGGGGCGATAGGATGAAAGAAATCGAGGTCGTCATTGATACGGAAGAAATTGCGGAATTTTTTTTTAAAGAACTGATTCGCCGCGGTTTTGTTCCATCGCGGATGGAGCTTGAGGAGATGGCGGATATTACGTTTGACTACTTAATTGAGAAATGCATTATTGATGAAGAAATGGATGATGATGAATAAGAAAAGAAAAAGAACGACGAGATGACCTCGTCGTTTTTAGTTTGTTAACTTTGCGGCAGCAAGCAGCTTTTTGAGATTTTGCTTATAATGACTGGTGATTTCTGGCGCTTTGACGAATGGAAGTTGTTTGATTTCTTGTAGGATTGCGAGATCGTGAAACCAATCGCGGCGATCAGAAAAACGATGCGTCACATCAGCCCATGCTTCTTGTAAGTGCGGGCTGTAGATATGAGCGGCTTTTGTATGGTTGATCGCCGAAAAAATATGCGGCCAAAAATCAGCGCGCGATCCTGTATGCTTGGTTTGGCTAACAAAACGGCCCACGCCTCTTAAAATACGCTTTCGGTAAAACAGCATGCCATAAAGAGCTTTTCCTATCTGAATGCGGTGATATACATCAGCGAAGTCACGAGCCGTGATCCCAGCAAGATGGATTCGCTCGTTATGCACATAAGGAATCAATAAATCATTCAATCCGAGCCATTGCTGAATGAGAAATGGAAAAGAATCAAGAACGTGCCATTGATAGAACGGATGGTCAACGACCCGCTGTTGAATATATTGCTGCTCGTTAATAATGAGTGCTACGGTCAATAGTGGAGAATCCTTTGTTTGATAAAAATACTCCCAAAACGGGCGCATAAATGAAGAAACAGAGAAGGCGGGAAGCAGATGAAACAGCGCTTTGTTATGTTGCCTGCTTGCTTCATATAGCAAAAGCTGAGGATAAGCATCGTGGAAGATTAAGGCATTGGCTCGTTCTAAAAATAAAAAAAGCGGCTGAATTTGCTCATGGCCAATAATCGATGGGATTAACCCGCCTTTGAGATCAGTCATATTCCAGCCTCCATTACGCGAAACGAGATGTGCTACAAGCGCCCAATGAATCTCGGGAAAGCGTGTGAAAAAAGAAAGATACGCTTGTGTACGTGTAACGTTATTGCGGTTATGATGTTTTGTTTGTTGGCGAATCCAGGAGATAAGACGCTTTTCTTCGTCCGTGAACGGCTGGCTTTTTTCTGGCTTCTCCCACTGTCGGCATAAGTATTCACATATAGAAGATGAGGCAATCGGAATGGACTCCCGATATAAAAGATGTCGATATAGTGATTGGAATGGGTGAGAAATCTTGGCGATCCAATTGTGAAAGCTGTCCATTGCAAGTATCTCCTTAAAACTTTTTGAAACTTCCTTTGCCTTTTGACGTATATATAAGGGACTATGGATCAAAGGGAGCGATGGCAGTGTTAAGAAAAATCATGAAGTCGATTCTGAAAGAAAACCTTTCGCGCCGCCACCATAAGCCACATTATTCGAGCAGCGATCATTATTCAAAATATCGTAAGCATATTCATCCATCTCATTACGGTCATGGGCATTATAAAAAGAAGCATCGCAGCGGAAGCTTTTTTTCCAGCTTCTTTAGCAGCTAACCATGAATCTTTCTTATTTTTTCACGAACATTCAGCGAATATTCGAACGACGCTATAAAAAAGGAGCTGTTTTGTATGGCCGCTACGAAATCATACAGGAGCTAGGGATGGGAAGCTATGGCATCACGTATTTGGCGAACGATTTGCACACAAATAAACAAGTCGTGATCAAGCAAATGCGAAAGCGGAAGCGGAAAACAAGAGAAGATTCTTTTAGAAGAGAGGCCGCTATTTTAAGGCAACTCAATCACTCGCAAATTCCTGCTTTATACGACACGTTTACTGTGCGTCATACCCCCCATCTCGTAATGGAGTATATGGAGGGGGACACGGTAGAATCACTTATCTTTGCAAAGGGAAAAGTATTTACGGAAGAAGAAGCCTTTCAATTATTAAAACAAGTATTAACGATTGTTGAGTATATTCATGCAAAAGGAATTGTTCATCGTGATTTGCGAATCCCGAATATCTTGCTGCGCGATGAGGATGTCTGCATTATCGACTTTGGTCTGGCGCGCTTTTTATCCGAACAGGATCCTCATATAGAAACATATATTCTGGAAAAAAAGCTACGCCGGCAGATTGATGTGAAAAGCGACATTTATGCATTGGGACACTTTTTATTGTTTTTGCTCTATTCTTCCTATGAGCCGACGACGAAAGAGGAAAGAAGCTGGGAAGAAGAATTGGAAATATCGAATTTCGCTCGCACCATTTTGCGAAGGATGCTGCAAATTACGGAGCCTTATGACGAGATCGCGTCATTAAAGGAGGATATTGATTGCATGCTCAAACGGAAGGAGAGGAACAAGCATGTCATTGTTTCATAAAATGCTGGCAAGCATCGGAATAGGAGCGGCTAAAGTAGATGCCAAGCTGATATCTGAAAGGCTTATGATCGGCGACGATGTTCAGGGAGTGGTCGATATCATAGGAGGCAGCAGCGCGCAAGAAATTGATCATATTTATATTTCTCTCTATACTACGTATACAGTGGAAATTGATGATCGAAAAAGCACGCGCCATGCGTTGATTGGCAAATGGCGCATCACTGACAAGTTTACGATCGGAGCTCATGAGAGGCGGCAAATCCCTTTTTGTTTTACTCTCCCGATTGAGACGCCGATCTCTGTTGGAAGGACAAAGGTATGGCTTCATACAGGATTGGATATCAAGCAAGCGCTTGACCCAACAGATGAAGATTACATTCGCGTTGAACCGTCTCCGGTCATGACCGCTGTATTAGCGGCTGTGGAACAGCTTGGATTCCGATTGCGTGAGGCGGAATGTAAAAAAGCGAGAGGTGCGAACGGTCTTCCTTTTGTTCAAGAGTTTGAGTATGTTCCGAAATCCGGATCATTCCGCAGTAAATTGGATGAGATTGAACTTGTATTTTCGCCGATTTCGAAAGATGAAGTCGAAATATACATGCAGATTGATCGTCGGGCGCGTGGATTGGGCAGCTTGCTGGCAGAGGCGATGGATTTAGATGAATCGCATGTTCGGTTTCGCGTCACCACTGCTGAAATTGCCCAGCTTCCTCAAAAGCTTTCCCGTTTGCTACAATCGTATTGCTAAAAGCGGAGCGACAAGCAGACGATGGTGCCACTTGCCTCGTTGATGAACGTCTTGATTCGATTCGCATCTTTGCTCAGCCGCGTTTCTTATCTGAAAAGCGTCAAGACAGTTGAAGATGGAACATTCGAAATGAGTGGATGTCGGAGAGATAGGGAAAGTCAAAATGAATTTTGTCTGAAATCTGAAAGATTGGGCTACAAGCCCGATCTTTTTTTAGTTCGACAAAACAACTGTTATTTTGCTAAAGGAATCGACAGTCAACATGACTAATAAATTGATAAAAGAAATGAAAGGGAGATGTTATATGGTTCGGCTGTTAGTGAAAAAAATGTTGAAATCACGGCAAATCTACGATGCGACACTGCTGCAGACGCCAAGATACGGACAGGTGAAGGGATATGAGCCTGTTTATCGTTTAACGGTCAATGCTACTACGCATGATGAAGCACTGGCGATTATTTATCGGATGTTTAACGTAGCGGATTTGCTTCCAAAAGACTATAAGGCGCGGTATGTTAGTACAGGAGATGTTGTCCTCATTGATGAAGGAACGTACGGAAAAACGTATTACAAGCTTTGCGCAGATGGATGGAAAAAAATCAATCGTGTCCACATTCGGTAATTGTTAATTTTAGAAAATTCTAAAAAATTATTTTGTTTGTCGAGAAAGTATGCTACAATGAAAAAAATCGAATAGTTTCGTGGACACAAGGGAATGGATAAAAATAAAAAAGGAGGCGAGGATTTGAAACGGCAACAAGAGCCACCGACTGTGGCGCCGGGAATAGACGATGATGAAGAATTGAGACAAAAAGCTTCAAAAGAGGAAATTGCGCGCGGAGACTATACGAAGGTTGTGACGCTCGCGCTGGATGAAGTAGATTCATCGTCGTAAAAACAAACCCTTGTGTTCAGCAAGGGTTTGTTTCGTTTTACCATTAAATTTTGTAAGGCGTATTAGCTGTCAGGGTTGTCGTGATGGCCGGGACCGTTTTTTCGTCCGGTTGCTGAATACTCCTTAGCATGTGCTGCGTTTTCTGACTGTAGCGCCTCTTTTGGAATATGATTATTCTTCTTCTGTCCGTTTATTCGGTTTCGATGTTTTTTCCCCATTGTTTCGCCTCCTTTGTGTTGTTTGCCTATTAGTATGTGCCGCTTCTATAGGATTATCGTTGGAGATTTTTTGCAGGGTTTTGACTTTAAATGCTAAATAAAGGAAGGAGATTGAAGAATGATGACGGCATTAATCGCTTCTGCTTTTCTTTCGGTAATATTGACAATGGTTTTATTGTCTATAAAAGCAGTCATAGAGAGAAAGTTTAACCGGCGCAGAAAAATTTCGAGTTTGCATGTTGCCAATGTGCTGCTGCTCGGCATAATCATTGCTGGCCTGTATTATATATTAAGCGAAGCGAATAGTCGGCCCTCGTTTCCGTCATTCTTTTATGTATATTTTGGAGCCATTCAACTGCTGTTGCCAATCTATGCCCTTGTTTGCATCGGATTTTCAAAATACGAAAGAAAAAGGAAAAAATATATAATAAGTCCTGATAAAAAGGTATTGTATATTAAAGAGGAGTATTTAGCTCGGGGGCGGCATGATAACTATCAATCGAAGACTTCCTAGCTTTTTGGCTATCGTTGCTTTTTCTTCTATATGAATGTGGTCAGTAGAGAAAATAGGGAGGAGACACTCCCTACCTTTTTTGTGCTTCTGGTCTTTTCCTACGAAATCTTCTTCTAACTGTACCTACCAATCAAATTTTTCAATCATGAATCAAATAAAAAGATGTTCATAATATAAAAAAGAAAGGGCCGCTCGTTGTACGGATTGGGACAGATGTAACTGGGAATGTTTATATTTGTATCAATATGGATTTATAGTTGGGCTTTTATGGCATCAATAGCATAGACAGGTCCATAGAATGGTCTCTTGCCGTCGATTTTTCAAAGATGATTCATTCCGTCTTCCGTGTGTGGATCGATCCATCATTCTTACCATTGTGCATATTCAGTAAAGAGTGTACAATGGTTGAGTAAAACGATATTTTTGAAGGAGGACATGGAATGAGTATCCATATCGAAGCGAAAGAACATGAAATTGCTGAGAAAGTTTTGCTGCCAGGAGATCCGCTTCGAGCACAATATATCGCAGAAACATTTTTAGAAGGAGCAACGTGCTACAACCGCGTACGCGGCATGTTTGGTTTTACAGGTACATATAAAGGACACCGAATTTCTGTTCAAGGAACGGGAATGGGGGTACCGTCTATTTCGATTTATATAAATGAACTGATGCAAAGCTATAACGCCCAAACGCTGATTCGTGTAGGCACATGCGGAGCGATTCAAAAAGATGTAAAGGTGCGCGACGTGATTTTGGCCATGAGCGCATCAACTGATTCACAAATGAACCGTGCCACGTTTGGGGCTGTGGACTATGCGCCAACAGCGAACTTTGATTTGCTGCGAACAGCATATGATATTGGCGGTGAAAAGGGCCTGCAGCTAAAAGTAGGGAACGTATTCACAGCCGATATGTTCTATAACGAAAATGCAGAGTTTGAAAAATGGGCGCGTTACGGAGTGTTGGCGGTTGAGATGGAAACAGCTGCACTTTATACATTAGCCGCTAAATTTGGCCGTAAAGCCCTTTCAATTCTAACGGTGAGCGACCATATTTTAACTGGCGAAGAAACAACGGCGCAAGAGCGTCAAACAACGTTTAATGATATGATCGAAGTCGCTTTAGAAGCGGCGATCCGTTCTTAATCCGTACAATTCGAAGTGAGCCAAGAATGCTTAAAAGCAAGGTGAAAAACATGCAAAAAGTAATCATCACAGCCATAGCGGCAGCGTGTCTGCTCGGTGGTTGCGCAGCGCAAAAAGAACATATGCAGCATCAGTCGCAAGAACAAACGGAGCCGACAGATCAGCATCCGGAAAAAGTGAATACAAAGGAACAAGGCAATGAGACGAAAGAGCCAGTGACCGAGCAAGAAACAAAGCCGCCAACAGATCCGGATCTAGTGCTTGAATCGCAATATTGGAATGTAGTTGAAGTAAAAAACGGCATGAAGGTCATTATGAACCCTGCTAATATATTGGCGATGGTGAACAAGGAACAGAGCTTGCCATCTACCTATAAACCAAGTGACTTAGTGATTCCAAATGTACCGTTTTCTTTTTCTGAAACGAATGTCGAAAAGCGGCATATGCGCAAAGAAGCGGCAAAAGCTCTCGAACAATTATTTACAGCTGCCCGTCAAGCGGGTATCCAGCTTGTAGCCGTATCGGGATATCGCTCTTATGATCGGCAAAAGGTTTTATTTGATGAAGAAGTGCGAAAGAACGGGAAAGCGAAAGCGGTTCAAGCTGTGGCGATCCCAGGACAAAGCGAACATCAAACAGGGCTGGCTATAGACATTTCAAGCCCGAGCGTCCGCAATGGCTTGACGGAAGCTTTTGGCCAAACGAAAGAAGGGAAATGGGTAGCAGCCCATGCTCATGAATACGGATTTATTGTTCGCTATCCAAAGGGCAAGGAAGCGATTACCGGATATGAGTATGAGCCATGGCATTTGCGCTATGTCGGAACAAAAGCCGCTAAAGTCATTTTTGAAAAAGGAATTACGCTAGAAGAATATTTCCGGATTGTAAAAAAAGTATAGCGTCTTCTTACGCTTTCATCATGCAAAACAAAAGCAGCGGATCTACCATGGATCCGCTGCTTGCTCATTTAGGGAGTTCTGGAACTCACGAGAATCGCTAGGAATGAATCACATTTAGCAGATGGCGATCTTCCCCTTGCGTTTGAACGCTAAAACGGAAGCGCAGTTGTGTTTTTATCCTTCTAATCGTACAGGCAACTAAACTGAAGCGCAGATGTTTTCGACTCATTAATGAATAGGGAAATCTGCGGAGCAGATGGAGAAGATTCATGAGCAAGGATACTGTACGGTTTCTTAGGAAGGAAAAAGAGAATGCCTACCAGAATAATCCGACTAATGCGATTCCTGCAATTGCACCGAGTGCAATTCCATAGCCAAATCCCCAACCCCATCCCCATCCCCAACCTGGATATCCGTATCCAAATCCGCCTAAATTTCGTCGGTCATTAGGGATGATATAGACACGATTGGGTGTGACGCGAGTAATTCGTCCAACATGAACATTGCCGGATCGATCATGAATTCGCACCACTTGGCCGCGATAACGGCAGCAGACATCGTACCATTGTTGTGACATGTATAGTCCTCCTTTTTATTGATACATTTATAGGGTATGTGTCGAAAAAAAAGAGGTTTGTACCAATGTCTACTTTTGGCACGAAAATATGCAATAACCAAGCTGAGTACCATATCGTTTTTTCATATATTCATGTGTGTTTAAGATTGCCATTGTCTCAGCAGATAAACGAGTTTCCAGTGTGAAGATCGTTTGGTCGGCAGGATATTGGGTGGTGGAATAGGCAGCCATTTGAATTGCACGAAATCCGTATTTGCGTAAAAGAAGATGCCACTCTTTTTTTGTAAGAAGCTGTCGAAATTGATAAAACGAACAAATTTCCTTTTTGTCGCTTTCGGACAACTGCGCATGAGCCGCTTCAATACCAATGAGCTTCCCATGTGGTTTTAACGCTCGATAGATTTCTTGTAACGCTTTTGGCAGTTTGACGAAAGAAAGAACAGATTCGCATAATACAATATCAAATTGCTCAGGTTGAAATGGTAAAGATTCAACGGAAGCTTGATATAGATGAACCGGCTGCGGAAGGGAAGAAAAGCGGCTTTTGGCTTTTTCAAGCATTTTAGGATGAATATCAATAGCGGTTACGTGAGCGCCGTATGTTTCGGAAATGTAAGCAGCCGTTTGTCCGGTTCCGCATCCGACATCGAGAATTCGGGTTGTTGGTTGTATATTAAGTTTACGTAATATTTCTTTGGTTAACAAAGGCCCACCGGGATGTGCACTATCGATTCCTAACTCTGCTAAAACATCAAGATATGTTTTCAATTTTTCGTCCTCCAATGATTCTTTTTTATAATTTATGCGCAATGAGTGAATTTTGCCTTTATGCAATAAAGTTCCCTCAATAGGAAAAAGTTTGTCTTACTCTATAGTCCTTCTGTACGCCAATTTTGTTGTTGTAGACCCACATGGTGTTATGCTGATAAACTATTACATGCAAATAGAAAAAGAAAGGTGAAATGCATGAAAGCAGAAGTTGGGGCTTGGGTGAGTATAGGGAGCTATCTGATCTTAGCGGCAGCGAAGCTTGCTATTGGTTATATTGCTCATTCGGATGGAGTGACGGCCGATGGATGGAACAATTTTACGGATATTGTTGCTTCTGTTGCCGTTTTAGCGGGAATAAAAATTGCGCAGAAACCGAGAGATCACAATCATCCATATGGACATTCGCGGGCAGAAAACATTTCATCGCTGATTGCCGCCTTTATTATGATGTCTATTGGAATCGATGTTGCTCTGAAGGGGGCTTTGTCGCTTTTTCATCAAGAACAAAATGAACCGCCGCAATGGCTGGCTGCGTGGGTAGGAATCGTTTCAACTTTGGTGATGATGCTAGTGTATCGATTTAATCATCGTCTTTCTCAGCGTGTCAATAGCCCAGCATTGGCGGCAGCAGCAAAGGATCATTTATCGGATGCGCTCGTCAGCATCGGGACGGTCGTTGGGATTATTGGTGCGCAGTTTCATCTTTTTTGGCTTGATCCATTAGCGGCCTTTATGATTGGGATCATGATTTGTAAAACGGCTTGGCATATTTTTGCTGAAACCTCGCATTTGTTGACGGACGGATTTGATGAACAGACTTTAGCTGTGTATGAGCAAGAAATTGCTGAGATTGAAGGAGTTAAGCATGTTTCAGATGTGAAAGCGCGAATGGTAGGCAATCAAATCATTTTGGATGTGACCATTCATGTTGATGCAGCGCTGACAGTGGCGAAAAGCCATGAAATCGCTGATGAAGTGGAACGGATGATGCGGAACAAGCATCAAATTGAAATGACTCATGTTCATATTGAGCCAGCCTTCAACCTTAATCGTTCATAAATGATTAAGGTTTTTTTCATACTATAGAATAAATGCCGTAATGAAGAAAGGATTGTATCGATGCGACACGATGGAATAGCAGAGAAATGCTGGATTCATTTTACCGAGAGAACAAAACACGAGTTGAAATTGCTGGCGGAACAATTGAAGCTTCATCCACTCGCAACGCAATCTCTTTTGAGCGAGAGCCATTTACCGAAAATTGACGTATATGATGACAGTCTTTTTATTTCGCTGGCTTGGATCCAGGAGGAATGGCGTGTGAGCCGCTTACAGCTTATTATCACCAAGCAATATGTGATTAGCTATACAAAGAATGATGAGCCAATGATTGAGCAAGTAGAAAAAAAGCTGCTTCATCATCCCGAAGAAGCGGTTGATCCGTGCTTTGTTTTTTATCGGATGTTAGATGTAGCTACGTTTCATTTTTTACATGTGATTGATGAAATAGCCAATAAAATTCAAGCGCTTGAAAAACAAGTATTTAAAACCCCTTTTGAAAATGAGATTGGCCATAGCGTATATCGCTGGAAAGTAAAAATTCACGAGCTCCGCCAAACGATTGAAGCTCAAGAAGAAATGATGAAAACGTTAAACCATCCAGAAATTCCGCATATAAACGAAAAAATCCGTCCTTACCTTCAGGATGTGTCAAGCCGTTTCTCAAGGAGCACAGCCGCACTAGATGCGTTTAAGGAAACGTTATCAGATATTTTTAATTTACAGCTTTCATTGAAATCAGACCATATGAATACGATTATGAAGACGTTAACATTAGTTAGTGTGATTTTTATGCCAATGACCTTTGTCGCTGGTGTGTATGGGATGAATTTTAAATGGATGCCAGAGTTAACATGGACATATGGGTACATTTATGCATTGGGATTAATGGGCGGATTAGGAATAGCGATTGCATTTTATTTTAAGAAAAAAGGCTGGTGGGGAAAAAAGAAGGACGGCTCTATATAAGCAAAAGGACCATTAGTGTAAAAAGAAAAGGAAGGACGGGGGCTGCATCGATAGATGATATAACTGGACAGTTGTATGAATATGGAGCTATGCTGGTTGCGTGACGAAGGCAAGTCTGCTGATGACCGTGGTGATTTTGATCCAATACCAGTCTCCGTCCTAAGAGAAGAAGAGAGAGAAATTTTCTGTAAAAGATCTTTTGCTTGGAAAGCTATGTAAAGCGATTTATAATAGTAGCATTATGATAGCTGTTTGATCTGGAAGCTATCAGGCAAGACAAAGGTGGAAGACAAAGGTGGGATTGTTTTTTGAAGGAAGGTCAGATTTGCCTGCTCTTCGGTGGTTCTTAGTAGATACTTTGAAACAGACAGAGAGTGGATAGCTGATTCTGAGCCTACGAAAGCGGAAACACAAAAAAGGGGATAAGCAAAATGAAGCAACACAATGAAAAAGTAGGTATCCTGTATACGGCTGCAGCCTATTTGATGTGGGGAGTTTTACCTCTTTATTGGAAATTGCTTGATGAGCGTCAAGCGAGTGAAATTTTAGCGCATCGCATTGTTTGGTCATTCGTTTTTATGATTGCGTTGTTGACGTTAACAAAACAAATGCGTTCATGCTGGAAGCAATTTTTTGAGATGGTAAAGCAGCCAAAACAAGCATGGGGGATCATTGCGTCTTCATGCTTAATTAGCGGCAACTGGTTTATCTACATATGGGCGGTGAATCACGGACATATTGTGGAAGCAAGTCTTGGCTACTATATCAATCCGCTCATTAGCGTTGTTTTAGGCATGATTGTATTGAAAGAGCGTTTAAACACATGGCAGTGGCTCTCTTTTTTACTCGCGTCTATCGGTGTTTGTCTCATTACTCTTCAATATGGAAAGTTTCCTTGGGTTGCGTTATCGCTTGCGTTGTCGTTTGGATTTTATGGATTGGCGAAAAAGTTGACATCGTTTGATTCCGCCATCGGTTTGACGATTGAAACGATGATGGTGACACCGTTGTCCTTTATTTATCTCATTTTTTTATATGCCCAGTCTCAAGATTTGCCTTCCTTTTCATGGTGGCAAACGCTTTTGTTAATCGGTGCAGGTCCAGTTACAGCGTTGCCGCTGCTGTATTTTGCGAAAGGTGCAAAACGCATTTCATTGACAATGCTCGGTTTTCTTCAATATATCTCGCCAACGTTAAGCTTATTATTTGGGGTTTTTCTGTTTCACGAAACATTCACTAAGACGCATGTCTATGCATTTAGTTGTATTTGGTGTGCCTTGCTTATTTTTTCGTTTGCAAATGTGAAGCAGCTGCAACTGCCAAAGCGAAATTCAATGAAAATATAAACGAAATAAAAAATAGTCTTCGCCATGCGAGGACTATTTTTTTATTTATGAAAGTTCATAATACTCAGATCCAATCGATTCACTGATGATCCTCGATACATATGATGAATGAACAGTATATGTAAAAAATGACGGTCGGTCGCCTAACCGTCAAAGGCGGATCATCCCCCACTCACATAGAAAGTGATATCGATCAGCGTTGCATGTAATGATGAACGAGCGTTACGGGTTCATGGAATGATATACAAATACCCATTTTTATAAAAAAGTCTAACCATTTTCACCTAAAGTGAATAGTCTACTAGTACAAAAGCGAAGGAGGTGCTCAAAGATGGGTGCAGCTTATGGCGGCGGTTTTGCGTTAATCGTTGTATTGTTTATTCTGTTGATTATTGTAGGTGCAGCATTTGTTGGTGGCTGGATGTACTAATTCACCCTGCCATCATAACATGGCAATAAAAGGAGGGGTGTAGCATGTCATTTGGATACGGATGGGGCTATGGCGGCTTCGGTGGTTGCGGCGGCTATGGTGGCTACGGCGGCTACGGTGGCTACGGATATGGACGTGGCTTTGTGCTTATCGTCGTCTTGTTTATCCTGTTAATTATCGTTGGTGCAGCTTGGTGCTAACGAAAGCCAACTAAAAATAAAAAAAGATAAAACGGAAGAAGCCAACTAAGCTTCTTCCGTTGCTTTTTCATGATGATTGTATTTTTTTTGGATCAGTACGAGCCGGCATGAAAGAAAGATCGCGCCAGTAGCCAATCCAGTAATTAATCCGATCCAGTATCCGAATGCTCGGGCAGAGGTAAAATTGGCGAGAATATATCCGACTGGCAATCCGATAGCCCAGTATGATAAAAAAGCAGCAATAAACGTGGCATTTACATCCTTATATCCCCGTAGTGCTCCTTGGATAGGGGCAGCCACTGCATCAGAAAACTGGAAAAAGATTGCATAAAGTAAAAATTGTTTGGTTAACAGCAGCACTTCTTGTTCACTTGTATATAAAGCGGCCACTTCGCCGCGGAAGAAATAAAGCAGCAAAGAAGTAATGACCGCAATGGCGACCGCCATTCCAACACCAAGTGCGCTATATTGCCTAGCATCGCGCTGCCGCTTTGCCCCGACTTCAAAACCCACGGCAATGGTTAAAGCCATAGAAACGCTTAGCGGAATCATATAAAGGAGCGATGCAAAATTGATGGCACTTTGGTGCGCAGCAATGGTCATTGTACCGAATTCGCTCATTAGTAAAGTTACAGCGGAAAAGATACTGGTTTCAAAAAAAATCGAAAATCCGATGGGAATTCCTACTTTCAGTAGTTCCTTCCATGCCGAAAGGGATAGCCGATATAATCTCTGAAAAATGTGATATCGCGAAAAGCGTTTTAATTTGTAAATCATAAAAAAAGAAAGAAAACAGCAAAACCAATATGTAATGGCTGTAGCGTATCCCGCTCCGACACCACCTAACTTTGGAAAACCCAAGCGTCCATAGATCAGCAAATAGTTAAACACAATATTAACGGGCAAAGCGGATAACGTAATCAACATGGTGATTTTCGTTTGACCGAGCGCGTCCATAAAGCAGCGAAGAACATAATAAATGAACAGCGGCACCATTCCCCAAGCAAGAGCGAATAAATAGCGGGAAGCAATGGTTTGCACGCTGCTTTCTAGTTTCATGCTTGTCAAGAGTCTCTCCACTCCTAGTGCGCCGATCAAAAGCACGAAGACAGCGATGGCAGCAGCTAAATAAACCGCTTGAAGGACATAATAGGGAATTTGCTCATGCCGTTGGGCGCCAAGATGTTGAGAGATAATGGGGGTTAGGGCTAATAGGATTCCACTAATTCCAGTAAAGATAGGGACCCAAATATTTGAACCGATGGCTACTCCAGCTAAATCTTGGGCGCTGGCATGCCCCGACATGGTCACATCAGCAAAATTCATGGCATAAAGGCCGATTTGAGTGATGAAAACTGGAAAAAGAAGATGAAAAAATTGAATCATTTTTTGCTTGAGAGTAAAAGTTTGTTCCATAAAAGTCCCTCCCTCTTAGTGACGAAGCGGCATCAATCGCACAGGGGCCTTTACTTGATGGGATGCTTCGTTAGTGTGATGGTTGCAATATCAATGCTTCAATGAAGTTGCTGGAAATAGACCTTGCAGATTAAAGGATTTTTGAGCAAGTCAACGGGCGAATGCAAGTCTGTAGATTTGCATTCGCCACGTGTTCGCCTAAAGGGGGGCAAACAACATCGCTTTCCGACTGGATAAAAAGCGGCCGCAAAATCATGAAAAATAAACAAAATAAGAAACTACCCCCATGTTAAGAGGCAGCTTCCCGTTGATTGATCGGCAATTCAATGATAAAGCATGTTCCGTCTTCGCCGCTTTGCACTTTCATTGTGCCTTTATGCAATTCCACAATTTTTCTTGAGAGAGAAAGACCAAGTCCTGTTCCCGCTTCTTTTGTTGAGAAAAATGGATCAAAAATATGCTCAATAATCGTCGGCGGAATTCCTGGACCGTTATCTTGAAAATAAATTTGCACAATATTATTGTGCAGCTTGCTCGAAATAGCAATGCATAATGTTCTTTCTGTCTTTGCTTCAATCGCGTTGCGAAATAAATTGAGAAATACCTGCAGCAATTGATTTTTATCGGCTTCGACATCGTACATACCCAATCGTTCATCTAAATCAAAATGAACCTTAATATTGTGAAGCAGCGCTTCGCTTTGCAGGAGAATGCCTAAATCTTCAGTGATAAACTGATTAATGTTGATGTGATTTGTTTTTACTTCCGCTGGTTTAGCGATGTTTAGAAAGTCGGTGATAATGCCGTTTGCCCGATCCAGTTCGGGAATCAGCAGCTTATCAATCAGCGCAATAATTTTATCTGGAAGATCGTTTTTAAAAAATTGCAAATATCCCCGTACAGTCGTAAGCGGGTTGCGAATCTCATGAGCAATTCCAGCTGCAATGCGTCCTGCTACGGCCAGTTTTTCTGTTTCCTTCATCAAGTTAAGCGACTGAAACATGCTGATAACCCGTTTAATCGATCCATCGGCGTTATGAATCAAACGCGTATTTATAATGCCGTAATAGCGGTCAAGCACTTCCTGATTATAAATAGGTTCATTTTTTTCGATGGATTTAAGCGTCACAATGAGTTCATCAGGCAATTGCAGCAATTCGCGTATATGTTTGCCGATGACTGAGTCGCGGTTCACTCCTGTATCGTTGGCCGCCTGTAAAT
Organism: Anoxybacillus sp. B2M1; assembly: GCF_001634265.1. NCBI lineage: Bacteria > Bacillati > Bacillota > Bacilli > Caryophanales > Anoxybacillaceae > Anoxybacillus > Anoxybacillus sp. B2M1. The sequence goes on from NZ_CP015435.1 coordinate 591,104, forward strand.
TACAAAGTGTGATCATACCGTTACCGTCCACAAAAACGATATGATGCGGAACAAGATCAAGGATCGGCGACAAAAACGCCTCAATTTGCTCAAATGGCAAGTCATTGCTTAAATCAACATCCAACTGCAGATGAGCGCCATTTTCATGTTGAACAGGGAGGAAGCCGATGATGGGCTCTTTTTGACCCCGTTTTTTTTCCATCGTCATCCCTAATGTATAGTCAGTAAATTCAAAAGGAAACGTTAATTCTTTGATAAAATTTTTATAGAATTGCAATTCTTTTTCTAATTGAGCAATCCGTTTATTTAATTGTTGATGAGATGTATTTAGCATAATTAGCCACTACTCCTTAATGAAAACAGCCTTCGTTAAGTAGTGTACAGAAAATTTTTTGTTTTCGCCAGAGGAAATCATAAATTTTGTAACAATTTTGTAATATAATATTTGGTTGTACGACAAAAAGATCTGATCCAATGAATGATGGTGATCATGTATGGGTCGATAACCCATTTTGCAGCTGCTGGATAAAGGAAATTAACTCATCGTTAGTGGAAAAGACAGCCTGTGCTTGTCGGTCATTGCCGCCTCCTTTGCCATTTGTGGCTTCAAGCTGTTGTTTTAGCACATTTCCAGCATGAAAAGAATGGCTAGGGGATTTGACAATAATCAAACGAGATTCGGCTTTTGTTGCTAAGATGGCCGTTTTTTGATAATGAGTAACCACTTCGCTGGCAATGATTTGCAAATCTTTGCTTGGAAGGTCCTCATAGATGCGAAAAACAATGGAAGAATCATTCGCTTCTTGAACGATTCCTTCTGCTTCTATGCGGGCCATCATTTGCTTCATGTGCTGCAGCTGCTTTTGGTATTCCTTATTGTCTGCTTCTAGCTTGTATAGAACATTGGCAAGCATCTCTCGATGAGCGCCGAAATGCTGGCTTAATGATGTTAAGAGGCGATGGGATGTTTGATAATCGTCAAGCGCTCGCCTTCCACATTTAAAGAATAGGCGCGTCATCCCGCGGTGCTTTTCCGTTTTAAGCAGTTTAATGATGCCAATTTCTCCTGTTCTTGAGACATGGGTGCCGCAGCAAGCGGAAATGTCAATTCCTTGAATTTCTACGACCCGAATATCTCCGTCCAGCTCTGGCAGCTTGCGGAATGGCAGCTTTTTTGCTTCTTCCTGTGACACGTAATAGGTTTTAATAGGGATGTTGTTATAAATCAACATATTGGCCTGATCTTCAATCGCGAGTAATTGCTGCTCTGATAAAGCAGGGATATCTAAATCAATCGATACGATATCACGGCCAAGATGAAAGCTTTTGGTATGCGCATCTAGTAGCTCTATGCAGACGGCCGAAAGTAGATGCTGGCCGCTATGCTGTTGCGTGTGATCCCACCGGCGCTGTGCATCTATTTCACAGTGAACAGATGATGAGGCCGGGAGCGCCGATAAGCGATGATATACTTCACCGTTTTCCTCAAACACATCCATGACAGGAATCGCTTCAATGGTTCCACAATCAGAAGGCTGTCCGCCTCCTTCAGGATAAAAAGCTGTTTCTTCTAGAGTCACAATGTATGTATCTCCGTCCTTTTGGCTGCTTGTAATCGTTGTTTTCCAGCTTGTTATAGAAGGGGAAGTATAATAGAGCTTGACTGTCATATAGGTCACCCTTTCTCTCTTATTTCTTTCTCATCTTAACCATATAAGATGGGAGTTTCAACAAAGATATTTCCAATTCTAACATATTCATCGAGAAGTTTCCTGCTTTTAACCTAAAAATCAATTCAAAAAAGAGCAGCGGATAGAAAAAAGGCCCGTTGCTAAACACGACTTAAAGATTGAGAGAACAGAATCCGTAAAAAATCACGGTCAGAAGGCAGCTCCTCAAGCTTGCCTTTTCGTTACATATCGGCTGACAAAGGTAGGAAGCCGTTGTTTTCAGGCCTATTCTTAGTTCTATGAAGCAGCGTTGTTCGCTTCCGACTGTCAACGGTGAAAAAAAGTGTAAATTCCAGATCGATGCAAGTGCTAGCACGATAAATTCTAAAGGCGGCTGGGCCTTTTATATGGTTCGCTTCAACTCTTATCCATAACAATCTTTCTATTCTACCATATCACAAACAATAATACAGAAGTTTATTCAATTTAATTAAACTATGTTCTAAATAATCAATACAAATTTATGAAAAAAGGATCATTAAGAAGTAGTTTGCTAGTTGAGAAAATTATGATAAAATGTCAATGGAAAAGAAAGGGAGATATGGACATGTGGAGAAACAGAAATGTATGGATCATTTTGTCAGGAGAATTCATAGCAGGGCTTGGGCTATGGGTCGGCATTATCGGAAATTTAGAGTTTTTACAGAGGCACGTTTCTTCTGATTTTTTCAAATCGCTTATTTTATTTATAGGGCTGTTAGCCGGTGTTTTAGTCAGCCCGATGGCCGGGAAAGTGTGCGACCGTTTTCCTAAAAAAACCGTTTTATTATATTCAGGGTTATTGCGGATGATTAGCGTTATTTTTATGATGCTCGCCCTTCATTTTTCTTCCATTGGCTGGATGATTATGTTTACCATTGTCATTCAAATCGCCGCTGCTTTTTATTTTCCAGCGCTTCAAGCAACCATACCGCTCGTGGTGGAGGAGAGACAGCTTCTATCTATGAATGGCGTTCATATGAATGTATCGACCATTTCTCGTATTCTTGGTACAGCTTTAGGCGGTCTGCTGTTAGCGGTCGTTAGTCTTTATTCTTTATATATTTCCAGTTTTATCGCATATGGCTTGCTTCTTGTAGCGACCTGCTTTTTACAAGTGAGCGAAGAAAAAAGCCTCATTGGCCGTCAGCGAGGCAAAAAGGCCAATTTTAGCGAGCTGATCCCTATATTAAAACAATATCCGCTCGTCAAAATTTCCTTATTGCTGACGATTATCCCGACCTTATTCCTAGGAGGATTTAATTTAACGGTCATTAATATAAGTGAATTGCAAAATGATAGCACGATCAAAGGCTTGCTATATACAGTAGAAGGAATTTCGTTTATGGTAGGGACGTTCGTTTTAAAACGGATTGCCGCAAAGTATGATATGCAAAAAATGCTATACGCCTTCTCTTTATTGATTGCTTTTGCGCATGTGTCCTTATATTTTGCCGATATCAAAATAACATCGCTTCTTTCTTTTGCTTTATTTGGATTTAGTGTCGGCTGCTTTTTTCCAACGGTCGCTACCATTTTTCAAAAAACGATTCCGAAAGAATATCATGGCCGTTTTTTCTCATTAAAAAATATGCTGGATCGTATCATGTTTCAAATTGTTCTTCTTGGAACAGGATTCTTGCTTGATATGATCGGATTGAAAAATATGATGGTTGTATTCGGTACGGTTTCTTTCATATTAGTCATTTATTTTTTTGCAAAAGAATCGCGACAATCGGTGACTGTTCAAGGCCACGATTCATCTCTGTAAAGCTTGTTCTTTTTAGATCTAGAGGCGAGTTTTGCTGACAAATGGCTATGTTGGAACAGCCAGCTCTTATTAAAAAAAGATGTCCCAAAACCAAATGGCTTTGGGACGTTTTTTATGAAGCGGTTTGGTGCTGCTCTTTTTGCTTATACACAAATAAATAGTAGCAAGAGAGGGCCAAAACAGACAGGATCACTCCAGATATATAAGGAAGGGTGATGGTAATTGTAAATAACCATCCTGCCACTGGAGGACCGATAATGCGTCCTAACGAGTCGAAAGAGGAGAGAATTCCTGTTGCGCTCCCTTGCCCTCCGTTTGTCTGTTTCGTAATAAGGGAGGAAAGACAAGGACGAATCATGCCATTTCCGACACCAAAAATGGATAAATACAGAGCGGCTGTCCAAAAGTCATGAATCAGTAAAATCAAGGCAAAGCCAGCTGCCGAAATCACAATGCCTGCTTGAATGACTTTTCCTTCTCCAAAGGTGCGAATCAGCCTGCCGATGAGTCCTCCTTGAATAAAAGCGCTAGCAAGTCCCATGATCATAAAAATATATCCAAGCTCCGTCGAGTGAAGATGGGCCCGTTTTGCTGCGAAGTAAGCAAAAGTGGCTTCAAGACCTGATAATGAAAAAGAAATAAACCATTGTAGAATATATAAGAGTAGGATCGGACGGTTAAGATCTTGCCAAATGGAAGCCGATGGGGCCACTCGATTTGCTTGTGCTTGCTCCTTCGTAAGCGATTCTTTTAAAAACAAAAACACGAATAATGAAGTAAGCAAAGACAGGGTTCCAGCTATGAAAAACGGCGTATGTAAGCTTATTTTTGAAAAAATTCCCCCGATGGCTGGTCCAAAAATAAATCCAAGTCCAATGGCTGCACCGATCATTCCCATTCCTTTCCCTCTCTCCTCAGGGGAAGTAATATCAGCCACATAAGCCATTGCGGTTGGCATCGTAGCGGAAGAAAGAATCCCGCCGACGATGCGGGCTATAAACAGCAGGGAAAGAGTTTTCGCCACAGCGAATAAAAAAAAGGAAAGAGATAAACCTATAATTCCTACAAGTAAAATCGGTTTGCGGCCATATTGGTCCGAAATGCGTCCCCAGATGGGAGCGAACAGAAATTGCATCAAAGAATAGATAGACATAAGCAGTCCAAGTTCCGTTGGGGTGGCACCAATGCTTTCGGCAAAAAACGGAAGAACCGGGATGATAATGCCAAACCCGCACATGACTAAAAACATAACAGAAAATAAAAGTGCTAATGATGTTTTCAATAAGCTTCCGTTACGCAAAACTTACAAAACTCGACAAAAACCTTGTGAAAGTTTCTGTTTGCTTCCTCATTCATCGCGCCCGATTTCGCCAGGGCTACTCTCGTTTGGTGTAACGCTCCAGAGGCTTCACTTCCCGCGTAACTCGCGGTACGAAACAAATGCAGTATATTTCGATAAATTTATGCTCGCATTCAAATCTCTGTCGATACTTATTCCGCAAGCATCACATCTAAATGTTCGTTCAGATCATTTCAATGATTTCTTTAAATATCCGCATGAACTACACATTTTTGAGGATGGATACCATTGGCTTGCTTCGATAAACTCAATGCCATATGCCTCGCACTTATGTTTTAGCTTTTGCTTAAAAGCATACAGGCGTTGTTGTTGTATCGCTTTTGATCAATGGCGATTTTTCATTATCCCTTTAATGTTTAGGTCTTCCATTATGATTCGAGCGGGCTTGGTTCTCACCAGTTCATTTGACCCTTTTTCATAATCCTTGCGGATATTTTTCATCTGAATGCGCAATTTCTGCATCTGCGTTTCGAGTTTTGTCATGTTGCGTGTTTTGACGTAACGGATTACACCTCCTTCTTCTTGGATTTTGTTCCTTTCATACTTTCTCGAACATTTCCGTTGCAACCGACGGAAACGCTTCTCTAATCGCTTTAATCGTTTTGATTGGGTTACATTGGGGTATATTGTACCATTTGAACAAACAACGAAATATTTCACCCCAACATCCATGCCTAATAATTCATTAGACAACGCCTCGTTTGGAGAATCCACTTCAAAGCTGACAGAGATATACCCATGCACCCCGTCGAATGTTACTCGTGGATTAACATATTTAGCTTGAACAGGGATTTCCCCTTTTTCTGACAGAAGGATCCATCCGACTTTTTCAATATACACATGTGTATCGCTGAATTTAATTTTGGCTGTATCTTGATAGAACGATGGTTTGTTTCGTTTCTTGCTTTTAAACTTTGGCTTATTTGCTTTTCCATTAAAAAACTTCTTATATGCATCACATAAATCTTTAATCGCTTGCTTGGCAATATTGTTGCTATAATCATACAACCATTTGTAATCAGGATTTGTCTGTTTTAATGCTGTTTGCGCACATCTCCATCTTTGATGAAATTCCCGCCGTTTTTATCGTTATTTTTTTGCTGTTCTAATGCCCAATTGTACGCCCATCGAGCCACACCAGCGCAACCAAACAGCTTGGTGCGCTGTTTATTATTTGGTTCTAATCTAATTTTTCTAGTTCGTATCATCATGAACCAACTCTTTTATTATTTTTTGGCTCTGTTTGCTCGTTTCTCTTGAAGCTTACAACTAAAAACGGTGATCATTTGTACTAAATCCTCTACTAACTCTTGTTCTTCTGTCTTTTCGGTGTTGTCAATAATTTCAATCTCTACGCCATAGCAAGCAGATATGCTCCATCAATTCAAAACCCAATCGAACCAACCTGTCTTTATAAAGAACAACGACTTTTTCCACCCTATTGCTACATAATTTAAATCAATTCATTTCTTTAGCCCTTGTTTCGAATAGTTCATCCCGCTACCGATGTCTTCAATGATTTCAAAAGAATAACCTTCTGCCATCATATATGTTCGAACAGCTTCAACTTGACGCTCTAGGTCGTCTTTTTGCTTTTTACTAGAGATTCGGCAATCCCCAATTACCTTTTTCTGCACTTTTTGTTTCCTAATACTTGATTCAATTGCTCGTCGGAATAGTATCTAAATCCAGACGGAGCCATTATATGCAGGTTTTAATACTCCTTTTTTATCCCCATTCCTTAATGTCTGTTCGCTTTTTCCGATTAACTCCGCAAATTTTCCTATGCTATAATACGCCATAAAAATCACCTCTATATACAACTTACCGAAAGTGAGTAAAATGTATATAGTTTTATAAAAAATTATAGAAATATTTTAACTGTTTACGCCCTCCTTATTATCATCGAGCTATTTGTGAGAACGAAGAGTCAGCTCTTGGCATGTCTCATGTCGCAGCAAGATCACGGATGTTGACATCAACCTGTCGTCTCCAATGATGAAATGCCGCAGAGGTTAGTCTCTTTTCTTAAAGCATGAGGGCTTGATTTTTTCTCAGCGAACAACAACGAAAGGACAAGTCATGATTGATTTGCCTCTTCCATCATAAAGGAATGAATGGTTATTTGCCAAGTAAAGGCGAAAGAAGAAAAGCAGATGCAAACAGGTAAAAGTACGGGCTTTTCATCACTTATGATAGCATATCGCTTAGAGATTCGATATAATGACAATGCGTGGATTAAACGATAAATAGTTAGGTGATGAAAGGATGCTAACACTTCAAGATGTTTTACAGGCCAGAGAAAAAATGAAAGAGACTGTTCATCACACTCCGTTGGAGCATTCCCAAACATTCAGTCAATTTTCTCAAAACGAAGTGTATATGAAATTGGAGAATTTGCAAAAAACGGGATCTTTTAAAGTGCGGGGGTCATTTAACAAGATTATGACATTAAGTGAAGAGGAACGGAAACGAGGAGTGGTGGCGGCATCGGCGGGAAATCATGCTCAAGGAGTCGCCTATTCAAGTGCGATGATTGGCATTCCTTGCACGATTGTCATGCCGAAAGGGGCGCCTTTAAGCAAAGTACAGGCGACACAAGGATATGGAGCCGAAGTCGTTTTGCATGGCGATGTGTTTGATGAGTCGCTGGAATATGCTTTACAATTGCAAAAAGAACGTGAAGCGACATTTGTCCATCCCTTTGATGATTTAGCGGTCATTGCTGGTCAAGGCACGATTGGTTTGGAAATTATCGAGCAGCTGCCTGATGTGGATGTGGTGCTGTGTCCAGTAGGAGGAGGGGGGTTGCTCGCTGGATTAGCCTTTACATTGAAGCAACTAAAACCATCGATTCAAGTATACGGTGTGGAATCATCGGCATGTCCCGGCATGACGGAAGCGCTTCGCCAAAAAAAACCGGTGACGATCGTCTCTGCTGACACGATTGCTGATGGGATTGCCGTCAAAAAGCCAGGTGGCATCACATACCAATACATTGAAAAATATGTCGACGGAGTGGTTTGTGTAGAAGAAACAGAAATTTCAAGAACGATGCTTTATTTACTTGAACGGAACAAGCTGCTTGTAGAGGGATCGGGCGCTTGTCCGCTTGCGGCGTTATTATATCATAAAGTCCCATTCAAAGGAAAAAAAGTGGTCGCGGTATTAAGCGGAGGAAATGTGGATGTTACATTAATTTCCCGGATCATTGAACGCGGTTTAGTGGAGTCAGGACGGTTTGTCACATTCACCACGATCATTTCCGATAAACCTGGACAGCTCAATAAACTGCTTCGCATTATTGCGGAATTGGAAGCTAATGTCATGTCCATTCATCATCAGCGCATTGGAGCAAAGGTATTGCCGGGTCAAGCAGAGATTCACTTTTCACTTGAAACGAAAAATCAAGACCACATTCATCGCGTCCATCAAGTGTTGATCAATGAAGGATATGATGTAGAGTTTTTTCAATAAAAATAAAAGGGTGGCGGCAAGCCATCCTTTTTAATGAATAATAGAGGAGGAAGACCACTTTGTTTGTCCGACTCCTTCATTGGCTATTTTTGCTTTCAGACATTCAAGAATGTAAAGGCCGACCATGCCGACCAATTCGGTTTCGTCCATATCTTCAATCAGCTGCAGCAAATCTTTTCGACTCAACTCTTCTAAAATAGACATGGTCATGATTTCTGCGTCTTCTTCGTCTCCAGTCAGCCGATCTTTATAATATTCATACAATTCATCAACAAATTTCATCAATAAGTCCTCCACAAGGCTAATGGCCCTTCATTGATTGCGCCCCTCCTCCCCATGAATACTCCTATCAGGAATTGTCTATTTCTTGCTTATTTCGTTATGGTTGATAAGTGTTTTTTTAGTGATTTCTGATCAAGAGGAGGGCTCTTCTTTTTACTTCATGTCAGAAAAATGCTGTGCATGCTTAATGAACATTTCCTGATTTTCAATGAGTCCGCATGCGGCACATTGAACACGATAGCTCGGTCCGCGGTAAGGCAGATGGAAAGGATCAAGGGAATCATTGGTATATTCTTGTTCAATTTCACCTGTTTGCGGATGGAGCTTGACGGCCACGGGACGCTGTTCAATTAAGTTAAAGCGTGTTCGATTCGTTTTGCAATTTGGACATAACATTGGTTCCAAATGGCTCACCTCCGTTTATTATCTTTTAAAATAAAAGCATAGATTATACATAAAGTCACTCATTTTTCCTATCCATATAAAAAATTGCCAGGACAAGGAACGAATACGAAGATAAAGGGGGAAGAGAAGATGCAAAAAGCCATTACGTTAGTGCATCGCGGAATGACACTTCGCGGAATGGAACATATTCCTCCACGAAAGGAAGGGGAAAAAGTTCCGGCGGTCATTTTATTTCATGGTTTTACAGGGACGAAGCTTGAGCCGCATCGATTGTTTCTTAAGTTGTCGCGGGCGCTAGAGAAGCAAGGAATAGCGAGCTTTCGTTTTGATTTTCTCGGAAGCGGGGAAAGCGACGGGAATTTTGAAGATATGACTGTATCAAGCGAAATAGCAGAAGCGCACGCCATTCTTGATTTTGTAAAAAAAGATGAGCGCATTGATGTGACGAAGATTTGTTTGCTTGGTCTTAGTATGGGAGGGCTCGTAGCGAGTGTTTTAGCTGGAGAAAGAGCGGCTGAAATTCATAAGCTTATTTTACTAGCGCCGGCAGGAAATATGTATGAGCTGCTGATGTATACGGTTAAGCAAAACAAGATGGATATCACTGCTCCTTATTATGACCATACGGGTAATTTAGTCGGTCGCTCATTTTTAGAAGATTTGAAAACGATCAATGTATTCGAACGAGCGAAGCCGTATAGAGGTCCAGTCTTACTGATTCATGGCACGAATGATGATGTGGTCCCTTATCAAGTAAGCAGCCAGTATCAGCAGAGATGTTATGGAGAGCAAGCAACCATTCACTGGATTAACGGTGCCAATCATACGTTTGATCGGCATGAATGGGAATGCGAAGTGCTTGATAAGGTTCTGCAATTTGCCTCGATTTATTAAACTTATTGTTTATTTTGTCAGGATGGTCTAGCTTCCCACAAAAACAGTGGGTACTTATTGAATGTTTCGTCGCCTGCTCCTACCGTAGAAAAAGCCTTGATGTTCATCATCGATGCCGAATGGTATCACAAATTGTATCTTCATACTCGTGGTGCTAGTTGGGTAGATGATCCTGATCCCTTCCATATTCGCTCTCATGTGAACCGCCGAGAGGTCGGCGCGCGGTCACACTTTGACGCGACCAAGGTAAGCCACCGACTTGCTCTCCAGCGGATGTGTGAAAAAGTTTATTTTTAAAAAGGAACGGAACTAAAGCGAACGAAAAATCTTATTCCAATATTTTGCTTCACTTAGTGCTCGCTGGTCGGAAAGAATTTCATCAGGCGCGTTTCCTTGACCGATTAAGTAACCGATATACGTCAAGCCAACAAACTGGAAAATGTATTGGAATTGCTGGATAAGCGGCAGTCCTTTTATATACGGATCATCTCCACCAACAGCCACAACAAACGCTTTTTTTGATTTCATTTCCTCCTTGAAGGAAAAATGAGGATCTCGCAAGCTTTGTGACCACCGATCAATAAACAGCTTCATTTGTCCACTCATTCCATACCAATAAATCGGTGTGGCAAAAATCAAAATATCATGTTCGCGAACAAGACGAATGATTTTTTCATAGTCATCTGCCACAGGAGTAAATCCTTCTGGATCATGCCGTTTATCAATAATCAGTGTAATCGAAAAATCTTTCATATAGATCTGTTGATGAGCGATCCCCTCTAGCACAATTTGCGCTAATCGTGCTGTATTCCCGTTTTCGCGTGAACTGCCATTCATGAGAAGAATATTAGCCATTGAACTTACCTCTTTCTTTTTTTTATCAACGCTTATTATAAACAATTATTGACATCTGGGTCATTTATTACGTATTTTATAGATAGCAATTACAAAATATTTAACTTTTCTAAAAATTATGTTAATATAAACGATAAAGGAGATTTTCAATGGCAAATAAAACGTTAAAAGAAAGAATTATCGATACGGCTCTATATCTTTTTGAACAATATGGCTATCATGGAGTTACCGTCGATCGGATTGTCACAGAAATTAACGCATCAAAAGGCGGTTTTTATCATAATTTTAAATCAAAAGATGAACTTCTTTATCACATTCACGATGTGTTTATTACTTACGTGCTCAACAAGGCGCAGGCGGCCTATGAAAACTATAAAACGCCTACAGAGCGTTTATGTGCCATTATTCAATCATTTGTCAAAGTATTTCATTTATACAAGCCGCATATCACGGTGTTTTACCAAGAAAGCACTTATTTAAAACCGGAGTATTCACAAAAAATCAATGAAAAGCGTGATGAGTTTAAGCAGGTGATTTTCCGGGTCATTCGCGAAGGCATTGCCGCAGGCGAGTTTCGTCCAGAGCTTTCTGTAGAAATTACAGGCATGACGATTATTGGTATGGTGAACTGGACGTATAAATGGTATAAGCCGGAAGGACCGATGACAATCGAACAAATTGCCGACTATTTTATTGATTTTATTTTGCATGCTGTCCTTACAGAAGAAGCTAAGCAAAAATCGGAAAATATCATTTATTTCATCAAAAACAAGCAAGCTTCACTCCGATCGTTTTAACATCTTTCCGAAAGAAGTCTCCCACTTCTAAACGAAGTGAAAGTGGGAGATGAATTTCGGTTAGGCGTAGCCTAAAGTGGTCTCTTTTTTTGTGTGTTATGATATAATTAGTTTTAGAAAAATGAAAGGCCGTTGTATCAATGAAATGAGACAATAATAACCATTCAGTGTTCCTGTTGTATTATCATCTTGTTCTGGTTGTAAAATATCGCAGAAAAGTGATTGATGATCCCATATCTGACTATGCAAAAGATATGTTTGTGAGATTGGGTAAAAATTACGATATTTCCTTGGTCGAATGGAATCACGATATGGACCATGTGCATATTTTGTTCAAAGCACATCCAAATAGTGAACGATCAAAGTTCATCAATGCCTATAAAAGTGCAAGTCAAAAAGCATTTTCCGAAAGTGAAAAGAAAACGGTGGAAAGAATATTTTTGGTCAAGAAGCTTTTGCCTGCTTACAACGGGTGGTGCGCCCATTGAAGTAATAAAAAAATATATAGAAAATCAAGGTATGAAGTGATGTGGTGTCGATATGGCAAACAAAGCCTATCAGTTCCGTCTATACCCAACAAAAGAACAAGAACAACTGCTCGCCAACACTTTCGGTTGTGTCCGTTTCGTGTATAACAAAATGCTTGAAGAACGCATACAAATTTTTGAAAAGTTCAAGGACGATAAAGAATCCTTGAAACAGCAAAAATTTCCGACCCCTACCAAGTACAAAAAGGAGTTTCCTTGGCTAAAAGAAGTGGATAGCCTTGCGCTGGCAAATGCCCAATTGAATTTGCAGAAGGCGTTTCAAAACTTCTTTTCTGGCCGCGCTGGATTTCCAAAGTTCAAAAACCGCAAGGCGAAACAGTCGTACACCACAAATGTGGTGAATGGCAACATGAAGCTTTCAGATGGCTATATCAAGCTGCCCAAACTGAAATGGATCAAGCTCAAGCAACATCGGGAGATTCCTGCCCACCATATCATCAAGGCTTGTACGATCACGAAAACAAAAACAGGAAAATACTATATTTCTATTCTCACAGAGTACGAACATCAACCTGCACCAAAAGAAGTACAAACGGTTGTTGGGCTTGACTTTTCCATGAATATGCTGTATGTCGATAGCGAGGGTAAGAGAGCCAATTATCCTCGATTCTATCGCAAAGCATTGGAAAAATTAGCGAAAGAACAGCGTAAATGGTCTCGTAAAAAGGAAGGCTCTAATCGTTGGCATAAACAGCGTCTGAAAGCAGTGAAGTTGCATGAGAAAATTGCCAATCAGCGCAAGGACTTTCTGCATAAGGAATCGCACAAATTAGCGAAACGGTATGATTGCGTGGTGATTGAAGACCTCAACATGAAAGCAATGTCCCAAGCCCTCCATTTCGGTCAAAGCGTTCATGATAACGGCTGGGGCATGTTTATCACTTTCCTTCGGTACAAATTGGAAGAACAGGGGAAGAAGCTGATCAAAATCGACAAATGGTTTCCATCATCAAAAACTTGTTCGTGCTGCGGTAAAGTTAGGAAGTCTCTATCGCTTTCTGAGCGTACATTCCGCTGTGAATGTGGATTCGAGAGCGACAGGGACGTCAATGCGGCCATCAATATCAAACATGAGGGCATGAAACGATTAGCGATAGTCTAACTTGTCCTCGAACCGTGGGGCACACGGGGATCGCTCGGTCAACTTCTCATCATGAGATGGGATTACCCGAGAAGCCCCCACCTCTAAGCGAAGCGTAGGTGGTGGGAGTATGTCACAAAATGATGCTTACTGAATGTAAGTGCTGCTCGTGAAACAAACCAACTAGTCGGTCTTAAAACAATTCAAAACCGACTAGTCGGTTTTAGAATAATATGTTATAAATGGGGGAGAGAGAATGAATTTTGAACTGACAAAAGAGCAACAGATGATTAAAGAAATGGTAAGGGAGTTTGCCGAGAAGGAAATTGCACCAAACGCGGCGAAATGGGATGAAGAAGCCTATTTTTCTGTCGGAATATTCAAAAAGATGGGAGAATTAGGGCTATTGGGAATCCCGTTTCCAGAAGAATACGGCGGAGCTGGTGGCGATACGATTTCATATGCCGTCGCTGTTGAGGAAATTGGCCGTGCTTGTGGCGGGACAGGTCTTAGCTATGCTGCTGCTGTCTCACTAGGTGCAAGCCCTATTTACTATTTCGGCACAGAAGAGCAAAAGCAAAAATGGCTTGTTCCGATGGCAAGAGGAGAGGCGTTGGGAGCGTTCGGATTAACCGAACCGAATGCTGGTTCTGATGCTGGGGGAACCCGGACGAGAGCGGTGCTAGACGGAGATGAATATATCATCAATGGAGAAAAATGCTGGATTACGAATGCGGGGCATGCAAGGCAAGTGATTGTGACTGCAGTCACCGGAAAGGATGAGAGAGGAAAAAATATCATCTCTGCTATTATTGTTCCAACAGATACCCCGGGATTTACGATTCGATGCAATTACGACAAAATGGGTGTCCGTGCTTCCAATACGTGCGAGCTTGTGCTAGAAAATGTGCGTGTGCCGAAAGAGAACGTATTAGGGGATCCAGCAAAGGGCTTTAAGCAATTTTTATATACTCTCGATGGCGGCCGCATTTCGATTGCTGCTCTTGCCGTTGGAATCGCTCAAGCTGCGTTTGAGAAAGCGCTTCAATATGCGAAAGAACGCACACAATTTGGCCAATCCATTTCTAAATTTCAAGCGATTCAGTTTAAGCTTGCCGATATGGCGATGGAAATCGAATTAGCCCGCAATATGGTGTATAAAGCGGCTTGGCTAAAAGACCAAGGGAAACCGTTTACAAAAGAAGCCTCTTTTGCTAAACTGTTCGCTTCTGAAGCTGGCTTCCGCATATGTAATCAAGCCATTCAGATCCATGGCGGATACGGGTACATGAAAGAATATGGAGTCGAGCGCCATTTGCGCGATATTAAGCTTATGGAAATTGGTGAAGGCACATCTGAAATTCAGCGGCTCGTCATTGCCCGTCAGCTTGGATGTTAAAGGCAGAAAAATGGCGCGGATGAAAATTTCATTCAACCAAAGGAGGCGCATGTTATGGCGGAGATGTTAGAGGTTACAGTTGGCAAGCTATTAGAAGAAAAAGCGAACGCTTACCCAGAGCATGAGGCTGTTGTGTATGCAGATCGCGGACTTAGAATGACATACAGGCAGTTTGATGAATATTGCCGTCTTGTTGCTCGGGGATTCATGAAGCTGGGCATTGAGACAGGAGAGAATGTTGCCATTTGGGCAACGAACACTCCTGAATGGCTGGCGTGCCAGTTTGCTACAGGTAAAATGGGGGCTGTGCTTGTAACGGTCAATACGAACTACCGCACAGCTGAATTAGAATACTTATTGAAGCAATCAGATTCTACCACGCTGATTTTAATAGAACGATATCGCGATTCCTCTTACATTGACACTATTTATGAGATTGCTCCCGAACTGTACGAATGTCAGCCAGGACAGCTGAAGTCGAAACGTCTTCCGCGTCTAAAAAATGTGATTGTTCTGGGGGACCAACGTTACCCAGGCACATACACGTGGAATGATATTTTGGCGATGGCCCATGACATCACCGAAGAGGAACTTGATCAACGAATGAACGCTCTTGACCCTCACGATGTCATCAACATGCAATATACCTCAGGAACGACGGGCTTTCCAAAAGGAGTGATGCTCAGTCACTACAACATTGTCAACAATGCCTACAACATCGCTCAATGCATGAAGCTTACAAAAGAAGATCGTTTATGTATTCCTGTGCCATTTTTCCACTGCTTTGGCTGCGTGCTTGGCGTCTTAGCATGCGTCTCTGTCGGCGCTACGATCGTGCCAATTCAAGAATTCAACGCGAAACAAGTGCTTCAAACGGTTCAAGATGAAAAATGCACAGCTTTACATGGCGTGCCAACCATGTTTATTGCCGAGTTGAACGACCCTGATTTTGAAAAATACGACTTGTCTTCCTTGCGGACAGGAATTATGGCAGGATCAAACTGCCCAATCGAAGTGATGAAGGCGGTCATTGAAAAAATGGGAGTCAAGGAAATTACGATTGCTTATGGACAAACTGAGTCTTCGCCTGTCATTACTCAGACGAGAACGGATGACCCTATTCATTTGCGTGTCGAGACAGTGGGGCGTGCGCTTCCGAATGTTGAAGTCAAAATTGTCGAACCGGGCACAAACAGGGAAGTGCCACGCGGGGTGCAAGGAGAGTTATGTACAAGAGGCTATCATGTCATGAAAGGATATTATAACAATCCGGAAGCAACGAGAGAAGCGATTGATGACGAAGGATGGCTTCATACAGGTGACTTAGCAATAATGGATGAAAATGGATATTGTCGTATTACTGGAAGGTTAAAGGATATGATTATTCGCGGCGGAGAAAACATTTATCCGCGAGAAATTGAAGAATTTTTATATCGGCATCCGAAAATTCTAGATGTTCAAGTGGTTGGGGTGCCTGATGAGAAGTATGGGGAAGAAGTGATGGCGTGGATTATTTTAAAACCAGGGCAAGCTGCAACGGCTGAGGAAATTCGTGAATTTTGCCGCGGAAAAATATCGCGTCATAAAATTCCTCGTTATATTGAATTTACGGATTCATATCCGATGACAGCGTCTGGAAAAATCCAAAAATTTAAGTTGCGTGAGCAGGCTAAACAAATTCTTCGTGCCAAGACAATCAATGAATAGGAGGAGTTGCATGTTTAAAAAAGTATTAGTGGCGAACCGGGGAGAAATTGCAGCACGAGTCATTCGAACATGCCAGCGGTTAGGAATTCAGACGGTGGCGATATACTCAGAAGCAGATGCTGATTCTCTCCATGTCAAATGGGCAGACGAAGCTTATTTAATCGGAAAGCCGCGTGTCAGCGAGAGTTATTTAAATATTGAAAAAATTATTGAGGTCGCCAAAGCGACGAAAGCGGAAGCCATTCATCCAGGATATGGTCTGTTATCGGAAAATCCGGCGTTTGCGCGTCGTTGTGAAGAGGAAGGAATCGTATTTATCGGGCCGAATGCGGATGTGATTGCGAAAATGGGAAGCAAGATTGAATCGCGGAAAACGATGGCAGAGGCAGGTGTGCCGATCGTTCCAGGCATTTCGTTTCCGCTTCAAAATGTTGAAGAAGCAGTGAGCGCGGCAGCGACAATCGGTTATCCCATTATGCTAAAGGCATCTGCGGGTGGTGGCGGCATCGGCATGCAAATCGTCCATAATGAGGAGGAATTGCGCAAAGCGTTTGAAGGCAACCAAAAGCGGGCGACTTCTTTCTTTGGCGATGGGGCGATGTATTTGGAAAAGTATATTCAGAACCCTCGTCATATTGAAGTTCAGCTTCTTGCGGATCGCCACGGAAATTATGTGTATTTATGGGAGCGTGAATGTTCGATTCAGCGGCGTCATCAAAAGGTGATTGAAGAAGCTCCTTCCTTGTTTTTAGATGAGCAAACAAGAAAAAAAATGGGAGAGACAGCGATTCAAGCTGCCAAATATATCGGTTATACAAATGCAGGAACGATTGAATTTCTTGTTGACGAACAGAAAAATTTCTACTTTCTTGAAATGAATACGCGACTTCAGGTAGAGCATCCAGTAACAGAGGAAATCACCGGTTTGGATCTTGTCGAAGAGCAGCTGCGCGTCGCTGCCGGAGAAAAGCTTGGCTATAGTCAAGAGCACATCCAGCGTCGAGGGCATGCCATTGAGGTGCGGATTTACGCGGAAGATCCAAAAACCTTTTTTCCATCCCCAGGAGCCATTACGGCCTTTCAATTACCGGAAGGAGAGCATATTCGCAATGAAACAGCTGTTCAAAGCGGAATGGTTGTAACGCCGTTTTATGATCCTATGATTGCTAAATTAATTGTGAAAGGCGAAAACCGAAAGGAAGCAATTGATCGCATGTTGCAAGCGCTCGACAGCTATCAAATTGAAGGAATTAAAACAAACATTCCAATGTTAAAAGAAGTATTAACACACCCGGCATTTCAAGCGGGGCATACGACAACAGATTTTGTCAATCGTCATTTAAGCAATATTTCGATCAAAAAATAAGAGGCTCATGAAGTCTTCCACTTTTCTTCATTAAGAAAGTGGAAGACCTTCGATCATCAAGATTAGGAAATGGAGGAATAAAAAGATGAATCAAATTGTGGCAACAATGGCAGGAAATGTATGGAAAATCGTTGTTTCTGTTGGTGAAAAAATTGAGGAAGGGCAAGATGTCGTGATTTTAGAATCAATGAAAATGGAAATTCCCATTGCTGCAGAAGCAAGCGGAGTCGTTAAAGAAATTCATGTGCAAGAAGGCGATTTTGTCAATGAAGGCGACCTTTTGCTTGAATTGGAATAAGAGGTGAGGAGCGTGGGAAACTGGCCGAAACACGTAACAATTAAAGAGGTAGGGCCTCGTGATGGGCTGCAAAACGAAAAGACAGCCATTGCGACTGAAGATAAAATTGCTTGGATTAATCAGCTTTCCAAAACAGGGTTGACGTACATTGAAATCACATCATTTGTTCATCCAAAATGGATTCCGCAGCTCGCTGATGCCTTCGATGTTGCAACAGGAATTGAGAGAGTTCCTAGTGTTACATACGCTGCACTTGTTCCGAATCAAAAAGGGCTCGAAAAAGCTTTGGCGGCTCAAGTGGATGAAATCTCAGTATTTATGTCGGCAAGTGAGACACACAATCAAAGAAATATTAATAAATCCATCTCCGACACCTTTCCTGTTCTAACCGCTGTTGTTCAGGAAGCAAAGCGTGCTCAAAAAACCGTTCGCGGCTATCTTTCAACGGTTTTTGGTTGCCCTTATGAGGGGGAAGTTTCCGTTGAACAGGTAGCCGCTATATCAGAGCGGTTGTTTGAAATGGGAGTGGATGAGCTTTCGTTAGGCGATACGATCGGTGTTGCTACCCCGCGCCAAGTGGAAGCTGTACTCAACTCACTTTTAAAGAGATTTCCAAAAGAAAAACTAGCCATGCATTTTCACGATACGAGAGGAACCGCTTTAGCCAATGTACTGATTTCATTAGAAATGGGCATTACAACCTTTGATAGCTCACTCGGCGGATTGGGCGGCTGCCCATATGCTCCAGGAGCTTCCGGAAATGTCGCAACGGATGATTTATTATATATGCTTCATGGCATGGATATTGCTACAGGCATTGACGCCACGCGGCTAACGGAAGCGGCGCTATTCATTCAAAACAAAATCGGTCGAGCGCTCAGTAGCCATCAGTTACAAACCATCGATTCGTGTTTGTCTTAATGAAGGAGAGTGATTGAATGGAACCTTCTATTCTCTATGAGGCGGCGAATGGAGTGGCGGTGCTGACCTTGCATCGCCCGCAAGCAGCCAACGCTTTGTCCACTGCGATGTTAAACGAGCTGAAGCAAAAGCTTGAGCAATTAAAATTTGATCGCTCGATTCGATGTGTAATTGTAACAGGAAGTGGAAAAAAAGCATTTTGCGCTGGTGCCGACTTAAAAGAACGCGCCAGTATGACTGAAACAGAGGTGAGAAAAACGGTCGCGCTGATTCGCGATACGATCAATGAAGTTGAACAGCTTCCAGCACCGACGATTTGTGCCATGAATGGTGTTGCTTTTGGCGGTGGCCTGGAATTGGCGTTAGCCTGTGACATCCGCATTGCCTCTGATCATGTCCAGCTTGGATTAACCGAGACATCGCTTGGCATTATTCCGGGAGCCGGCGGAACTCAGCGGCTTCCGCGTTTAATTGGAAAAGGCAAAGCAAAAGAGCTCATTTTTACGGCCAAGCGGCTAACAGCGGCGGAAGCGGCCCAGCTCGGAATAGTAGAGTATGTTGTGCCTGATGAGCAGTTAATGGAAAAGGCGAATGAACTTGCCGAACAAATCATCCAAAATGCGCCGATCGCTGTTTCCCAAGCTAAAATAGCCATTAATCGAGGTCTGGAAGTCGATTTATATACAGGCTTGAAGCTGGAACAGATGGCTTATGAGATGACCATTCCAACAAAGGACCGTTTAGAAGGGCTGCAGGCCTTTAAAGAAAAACGGAAGCCTGTTTATAAAGGAGAGTAAAGGAGGAAGTGCGAGTGATCAACGAGCAAGCAAAAACGTTGACTGAGAAATTGGCGGAACAAATTGAAAAAATTGAGCAAGGTGGTGCAATAAAGTACCATCAAAAAAACGCGGAGCAAGGCAAGCTATTTGTACGGGATCGTCTAAAGCTGTTATTTGATGATGGAATGCAATTTGAGGATGCTTTATTTGCCAACTGTCTTGCTGACGGTCTGCCGGCTGACGGGGTGGTAACGGGGGTCGGCAAAATCAATGGGCAAACCGTATGTGTAATGGCCAATGATTCAACGGTAAAGGCCGGGTCTTGGGGATCACGCACCGTAGAAAAAATCATTCGCATCCAAGAAACCGCGGAAAAGCTTCGATGCCCGATGCTGTATTTAGTAGACTCTGCCGGAGCGCGCATTACCGACCAGGTGGAAATGTTTCCTGGCCGACGCGGGGCAGGGCGCATTTTTTACAATCAGGTGAAGCTGTCTGGAAAAGTGCCGCAAATCTGTTTATTATTTGGTCCATCGGCAGCCGGTGGTGCTTATATTCCTGCTTTTTGTGATATCGTCATTATGGTTGAAGGGAATGCTTCGATGTATTTAGGATCGCCGCGAATGGCCGAAATGGTCATTGGCGAAAAAGTGACGCTCGAAGAGATGGGTGGAGCGCGTATGCACTGCAGTGTTTCAGGATGCGGAGATGTACTTGTAAAAACGGAAGAAGAAGCGATCCAATTTGCACGCAAGTACTTATCTTATTTTCCGGCCAACTTCGCTGAAAAACCACCGGTTGTCGAAGCAAAGCCAGCGAAGAGCTTTGAAAAAAACATCGAGGATATTTTGCCGTTGAATCAAAATGCGCCGTTTAATATGTATGATTTGATTGAGCGTTTTGTGGATGAAGACTCTTTTTGCGAAATCAAAAAGCTGTTTGCACCTGAATTGATTACAGGACTTGCTCGCTTGAATGGACAGCCAATCGGCATCCTCGCTAACCAGCCGCGCGTCAAGGGCGGTGTCTTGTTCCATGATTCGGCTGATAAAGCAGCCAAATTTATTACTTTATGTGATGCCTTCAATATTCCGCTTTTATTTTTAGCCGATATTCCAGGATTTATGATCGGCACAAAAGTGGAAAGAGCAGGAATTATCCGACATGGAGCGAAAATGATTTCAGCGATGTCAGAAGCAACGGTTCCAAAAATTTCTGTTATTGTGCGGAAAGCGTATGGGGCCGGTCTTTATGCGATGGCTGGTCCAGCCTTTGAACCGGATTGCTGCTTAGCATTTCCTAATGCGCAAATTGCCGTGATGGGGCCGGAAGCAGCCGTTAATGCGGTATATGCCAATAAAATTGCTGAGCTTCCTAAAGAAGAACAAGCGGCCTTTATTGAACAAAAACGGGAGGAATATCGCCGCGATATTGATATTTATCGCTTAGCGTCAGAGATGGTCATCGATGGCATTATCGCACCAAATCAGCTGCGGGAAGAATTGACTCGCCGCTTTGATGCCTATATGTCGAAATACATCGTCTTTTCGGAAAGAAAGCATGGAGTGTATCCGGTGTAATAAAAAATCGGGAATTGATACTTGCAAGGTAGCAAAAGATTATGTATGATAATAATCACCTGCTGCGTTGTACGTGACAGAATGAAGTTTCAACCGATGACTGTAAAGAGGGAGTTCTATATCGAAACGGGAATGTCATGCCTCGATAATCGGATGCGGAGGACGACAAGAACGTTTCTGCGAACACCCACCTAGTGGAGTGTGGTTGAGAAACTCCATTCAGAAAACGGCAAATCGCGGCATCTTTATTCGATCATACAAAAGCCGATCTCTTTCAGAGGTCGGCTTTTTGTTATATTGATATAGATAAATTTTTATCTTTTTTGATAAAATTTTTATTTGTCTGAATGAGATCTTATTACGATAACAGTAGTTTTGCTTGTTTGATAAAGGACATACTAATCTCTGAAATGATAAAGGCAAGATAGTTGATTTTTAATAAAAATATGCTATAATCAATTTTCGTATGAGAATAATTCGTATTGAAATTATTTAAATTGAAATGAAAGGAGGGAACCAATGAATCCATTAGGGCGTGACTTGATGTATTCTGTTTTTCGGATTCAAAAAGCGTTATATCGCCTAGTTCGCGAGGATGCCACGCGAGTGGGGATCACAGAACTGCAGCTCATTATTCTTTACACGCTGTTTAAACAAGAGAACGTCCGTTTAAATGATCTGGCGGAGAAGTTAAATATGAGCAATAGTACGGTCAGCGGGACAGTGGACCGATTAGTCAGTGCGGATTTGGTAATGCGCGAAACATCTAAAGAAGACAGACGCGCTGTAACCCTATACTTAACCGATAAAGGCCGAAAAAAGCTTAAAGAAGCGTTCAATGACGAGGAGTCGGTCCTGTTTCGACAGTTAAAACGCTTGACAGATGTAATCAGTAAGGAAGAGTTAGAACATCTCATATCGCTTCATGGCACTATTCGAGACATTTTGCTAGGGGAGGAATAAACGAGTGAATACAAGACGTCTCATTACATTGAATATCATTGTTCTTATTTTACTTGTAGCCGGCGGCTTTGCGGCTTATTATTATGTAAACGAAGCGACGAACTATATTAAAACAGATAACGCTCACGTTGACGGGCAGCAAATTGTGATTGCGTCTCCCGTTTCAGGAAAGCTGACAAATTGGTCTGCCGATATCGGAAAAAACTTTCGCAAAGATGATAAGGTTGGGGAAGTATCCGACGGAGAGCATACAATCTCTGTGACAGCGCCGCAAAATGTTACGATTGTTCAGCAAAGTGCTGTAGCGAATTCTTTTGTGGCTGCCGGGACAGCGTTGGCACGGGGATATGATTTAGATGACTTATGGGTTACTGCGAACATCAATGAAACCGATATAGAGGATGTAAAGGTTGGTCAAGACGTTGATATTTACGTTGATGCTTATCCAGATCGGAAATTTACAGGAACGGTTCAAAAGCTTGGCTATGCGACAGCAAACACATTCAGCTTGCTTCCAAGCTCCAATAATACAGGAAACTATACAAAAGTGACACAAGTTGTCCCTGTTACGATTTCCATTGATAACTACAGCGGAGCGGGACTAGTGCCGGGCATGAATGTCACCGTTCGCATTCATAAGTAGGTGATCAAGCATGTCTAGCTTTTTCATAGCCTATATTGTTTTTTCTGTTTTCGTACTAGCTGCATTGAACTATGCAATAAAGAGAAAACGGAACGTCGCTACCCGTGTAGTTAGCGATGAAACGGACGTTGCTGTAGCTCCGGCGATGGGGGCAGAAGAACAGCAGCAGCCTCCTTCTGCTTCAGCTCATCAAGAAGAGTTAGGCAGCCGCGGGAAAGTAGTCGTCACCATCATGCTTGGCGCCTTCGTTGCCATTTTAAATCAAACATTAATCAATGTGGCATTGCCGCACATGATGAATGATTTTAATGTAGAAACATCGACAATCCAATGGCTTGTTACCGGATATATGCTAGTTAACGGCGTCCTGATTCCGATCAGCCCATTTCTAATCGCGAAATTTCCAACCAAAAAGCTGTTTCTCTCAGGAATGGCCTTTTTTGCGCTTGGCGCCTTCGTTTGCTCCTTGGCGCCTTCCTTTGGCGTGATTTTAACTGGACGCTTAATTCAAGCGGTTGGCGCTGGAATCATTATGCAGCTCATGATGGTCATTATGCTGAATATTTTCCCTCCTGAAAAACGGGGAATGGCAATGGGAACCGTGGGAATTGCAATGATGTTTGCCCCAGCGGTCGGCCCGACGTTATCAGGATGGATTGTCGAGCATTATTCATGGCGTCTGTTGTTCGATATTGTTCTGCCAATTGCTATAGTGGATATTATTTTAGCGTTTATGTGGCTGAAAAATACGCCGAAAACAGCCAATCCAACGTTGGATGTTCGAGGAGCTATTTATTCCACTCTCGGCTTTGGGGGAGTGCTGTACGGTTTTAGTGAAGCAGGAAGCAATGGCTGGGGGAATACAGAGGTAGCCGTTTCCATTGTCATTGGTGCTATCTTCTTGGTTCTGTTTATATGGCGCTGCTTTACAGTGGAGCATCCTATTTTGAATTTACGGGTATTTAAATATAATATTTTCACCTTAACAACTGTCATTGGCTGTGTCATTAATATGGCTTTATTTGCCGCAATGGTGCTGCTTCCGGTTTATTTGCAAAATCTTCGCGGTTTTACTCCGTTGGACTCCGGTTTGCTTTTACTGCCGGGAGCCATTGTCATGGCGATTATGTCGCCGATTTCCGGAGCCATCTTTGACCGAATTGGCGCTAGATGGCTAGCCATTGTTGGGCTTGTTATTACAGTTGTTACAACATGGGAATTTAGCCGATTGACGATGGACACACCCTATTCGCATATTTTATGGCTGTACATTTTCCGGATGTTTGGCATGTCCATGCTATCGATGCCAATTATGACGGCAGGATTGAATGTGCTGCCGCGTCATTTGTATAGCCATGGAACGGCAACAGCGAATACGCTGCGCCAAGTTGCTTCTTCCTTGGGAACTGCTTTTCTTGTGACGGTTATGTCGAATCGCTCCAAGTTTCACGCTGAAAGCTATCGAAATGAAATGACACTGAATAATCCGACGATAGCAGACCTAGTTGCTCAATTGAAGCATTTAATCCCAAGTGATGAAGCCGTCACTCAACTGTTGTACGGAATGGTGCAGCAACGTTCAGCTGTTGAAGGAATTAACGATGCATTCATAGTAGCAACAGGACTTGCTTTTTTAGCGTTGATTTTATCATTTTTCTTAAAAGGGAAAAACAAAGATCGCGCCTCATCGGTTTAACAAAAAGGGGAGTGCAGCCGATCTTTGCTTCGGAAAACCACTTCTGTTGCCTTGCTGTAAACAACAAAAAATGCGGAGAAGCTGTTTACGCTTCTCCGCATTTTTTGTTCTATCATATGTGCGGTGAACATATAGTATAGGAAAAGTTGCGGAAAAAGAAAGGAGAAGTTTTTATGGCCCATTTTGGTTCAAAAGGCTGGCTTGTTCAACAATTAAAGGATATCGGCATTCGCCGCCACCCGATCGGACAGAAGAAGGTAGAAGCGTACAAGGCTTCCGTTTTATATGGTCTGTATCAAAAATATGCTGCCAAACGTGTTGATCCACAAGAAAAAAATGCTTAAAATAGAACTAACAATGACCCTATAATAAAGGAGAGCAATACGAAATGATTCATCAGACATGGCTAAATCGCCCAACGATCAAAAAAGTAACATGTGTACATACAAATGCAGAAAAGTATGTTGTGAATCGTGTGTTAACTGAGGGAAAGACGTATGACGTAAAAAATGAAACGGAAGAATTTTACTTTATTGTTGATAACACAGGCCGAGTAGGAGGATTTTATAAAGATTATTTTAAAGAGGCGAATTAATCGCCTCTTTATTTATTAGCAAAATATATCTCATGTTGAGCTTGATGGGAACGACCTGTATAAACGCATTTCACAGATGGAATGAATGATTCTAAAGAGCAGTGGCCAGAAACAAGAACATCTGTTTGTTTTTGCCGTCATTCATGCGGCAAAGGCGGCCCATTGTTTAAGAGATGTTCAAGAGGAAGAGGGATTCAAAAATGCTATTTCAGGCTATTTGGTAAACTTCCGTTCTCCTGATGTACTGATGGATAGCTTGACTTTAACATCTTTTAATGTATCTTTCTTTAACGGCAAGGCTTTATCTACCGTTATTCTTTTCCAGGCAGCAGGGTTTTCCCGATACAATACCTCGGATAAATTTAACATATCAATATCATATTTTCGTCCTAACTCATATAGATCTTTGATCTCTTTTTCAATCGTTTTTTGAGCAAGGTCAATCAGCTCTTTTTCGGTTAATGGCTGTGATACCTCGATAATGCTTCCTTGTATTTTGAGTTCAACAGTAAATTCCGGTGTGCCTTTGTTCATTTTGTAAGAGATTTTTGATTTTGGCCCAAGTACGACAACAGAGGCAACGACTCTTTTGCCTTTTTTAATATAAATTGGTGTTCGGGAGATTTTTTCTTCTACCCAGCGGATTCCCATAATTTTAGAACGGTTAAAGCATTTTTGCACCTCGTGCTGGCGCATAAAGCAGATGCCGGATAAGGTAAGCATCGGCTTTTTTTGATGATTTTCTTCCCATGTTTTCTCCGAAATTCCCAAATAAGGAACTCTTGCGGTTTTTCCTGGTTCGTTCAGATCGGATTCGAAACGGTTTAAACGAATGGGCCGGATAAAAGAGCTTTGCTGGAAAATATCCTCTGGGTTGCCGAGCAAGGAGAAATAAACAGATGTTTGCAATAATGGAACGGTAGCAAAAAGCTTGTCTAACGGTTCTTTTGTTGCATACACCCATAATGTATGGCGAATTTCATTATATCGATCAATCAAATCTAAAACATCCTTAACAGGTTTTGCCTTTAAAGCACGCTCCGTAAAGACAATTCCTTTGATTTGTCCCCATGATACCATTTGTTGAATGGAAGGATAAATATTATCCGTAACAATATTAAAGGTTTCTCCTGTTGCTTTTCCTACTGCTGTGTCTACTCTTTGCTGTCCGCCGCCAGCATTCGTTTTAGCGAGCCCGGTAAAATTGATGAATTGCACATAGACGATAAATTTATGGTCTTTATAATCCACTCCCATCGCATGCACATAGACAACGTGGTCAATGTCCTTTGTTCCCCAGCATCCGGTTAATAATGTAAGAGAAAGCAGCAAGGGGATGGCACGTTTTAGCATTAGTTGTTCTCCCCTTTTGATGTATTATCCTTTGGATACACTACTTCCGCTCTATTTCTAAATCTTTTCCAAACAATGGTAGTCAATACTTTTAAAATATCGCGTGTAGGAGGCGAGAGCGGTGTTAAATAAGGGATTCCAAATGTTGTAATATTGGCTACATAGGTTAATAACAAAAAGAGAGAAACGATAAATCCGAATAAGCCGAAGAACGCCGAAAAAACAAGAACGATAAACCGCAACAACGTGACGACACCGGATAAGTTTTGGTTGACAAGCGTAAATGTAGCGACGACGGAAATCGCTGTTACGACAAGTGTAGGGGGAGCGGCCAGTCCAGCATCGATAGCCGCTTGCCCGATAATGAGCCCGCCAACGACAGATAAGGTTTGCCCGATCGCAATCGGCAGCCGCATCCCGGCTTCCTTAAAAATTTCGAACAACCCAAGCATGAGAAACATTTCCAATGTAACTGGAAGAGGAACGCCCTGTCGGGAAAGAACGACTGTAGCAAGCATGGTAAACGGCAGCTCATAAGGATGGAATGCCGTTAAGCAAACCCAAAATCCCGGCAGATAAATCGCTAAAGAAATCCCTAGCAGCCGTAATATCCGTTGGAAAAAAACAAAGATAAAAGCGGTATTGTTATCCTCTGATGTATTTAATAAAAAGGTTAAATTCGCCGGACCGATCGCTGCTGTGGGCGCACCGTCGACAAGGAGGACAAAGCGTCCGTTTAATAAACAGCTGACAGCAAAATCGGCTCTGCCGGTGTAACTGAATGTCGGAAATAAAGAAAAGCGGCGATCCCCAAGTAGTTCTTCAAGCTGATTCGTGCCTGTCATAATATCAATATTGAGATTCAATATTCGTCTTCTTGCTTCATCAATGATTTGCGTATTGGCGATATCTTTAATATATAATAACCCCACTTTTGTTTGGCTTCTTGTCCCGACAATAAACAATTCATAAGATAATTGATGGGATTTGACGCGTTTGCGGATCAGCGCGACGTTTTTAGAAATTTCTTCGATAAATCCATCCTTTGCCCCTCTGATCGATACTTCTGTATTCGGTTCTTCCGGGTTTCGGTTGGGCGGATTGGCCAGGGTTAACGAATATAGAACGTCCGCTTCTTGAAAATATACGAGCAAATCACCGTTAAATAAAATATAGTTCATATCATCAATCGTTACTTCTTTTCCAAGAAGCTCCATAGGCATCAATTTGTTAGCCTCGATTTCCTCTACCGTTTGACAAGGATAGTCGCGGCACATTTCACGAAACATGGGAAAAATCACTTGCCTAAGCTGCCGTGTATCGCATAATTCTTCACAATACACAAAGACAAGCGTCAGCGATCCGCTGCTGCTTTTGGCTGGTTGAATTTTAGATGTCAGAATGGCCACATCTTTACAGTTAGAGTAAAAATAGCGAAGCGATTCTTCGGTAACCAACATTGTTTCTTTACCGCTATGATCATTATTCTTTTGCTTGGATTGTGCGGCTCGTAACGGAATTTGCATTATGATCCTCTCCTTGTTTTTATGTATGAAATGAATGCTAATATCCCGAGCAAGCCCGATAGGCTTAACATAAAATATAAAGAGAATGGTAAAATAAAGTCATTTAATACATATAAAAATTGTGGATCACTTACAGGAAGAAGTGAAAGAGCACAAATGACAACATAGACAAAAATCAAAATCCAGCGCCGTGTTTGTTTGTTCGATACCGCGAACAACTCAGGGATTAACGCTGTGGCAAATGAAATGCGAATAAATGCACCTGAGAGCCATTGATAAATGGAAAGGAAATCAATATGTTCAATATAGGTTCCTAAGTTCACTAACCGCCATTGCTCAAAGGCGGGATAACGCAACAATCTTGCGGTTCTTGGACCAAACTCAATGATGGCGCCGATTGTCGGGCCGATGCTTAAGCTGGCTGCGAAAATGCCAATAAAAATAAGTCCAAGAAACGGAAATTTTGGCTGCAAACGGTGCTGCATAAACAAGATCATGATAATTTCCGCATAGCCTGCCCCTGTATAAATCATTCCCTTTAATACCGGATCCCATCCGTTTTCCATAATGGGCTTTAGCAAGGAATAGTCTTTGTGCGGTACCGTAGAAAGCATGACTAAAATTCCAAAAATCACGACGAATGGCAAAACAATGCCGGATGTTTTCGCGATGGAATCAATGCCTAGATAGGCGTTGTAAAAGCAAAGTCCTACTAATAAAAGGATAATGATCCAGCTTGGTGTTGAAGTTAAATACGTTGTTGTTGTGAATGTAACCGTGTCTTTTAACGTGACATAACTGATGATGACTAATAATAACGTGCCAGAAAATGACACAATATATGCGATCACGCTAGAGAATTCGTTTTTAAGCCAGATGAATAAATTGATTTGTTTTGACTGTTTCATAATGAAATACAAGAGGACCATCCATACAGGCAACAGTCCAAGTGTTAAGATGGCTGAAATCCACGCATCGCGATGAGCGGCATCCAGTAAAAGTGGGATAACGATCACGTGGTCCATCAATCCGACGGATAACAGAAAAATAAATAACACCTGTACGATGCTTAACGGATAATGGTTCACAATCGGCCACCTTCTTTCGGAAATCAGAGAATTTAGGATACTAGTTTTTCCCGGTAAAGGAGAATATATTCTTTGCGAAAAATAGGTGTGGAAAAGAAAGAAAAATTTGATACAATGAAACAAAATATAAATTTGGCAGAGGAGGAAGAGGAATGAAAAGAACATTGTTTGAAAACGATCAGCCAGCCGCTTGCTTCTAAGACGGGGCAAGCTGGCGTATAGGTATGCTCCGTCTTGCGTGCAGAGAATGATCTTTAACGAAAGACGGAGGTTGATAAACGATGAAAAAAACATTGATGGGGGCTTTGTATTTATCGGTTGCATCAAGCATTTGGGGAGGAATGTATGTCGTCAGTAAATATGTGCTCGACTATGTTCCGCCGTTTACACTGATGTGGTTGCGCTATGTGATCGCTTTTACCGTTTTGTTTGGCGTTTTACAGCTGCAAAAAAAGCGAGTTTCTGTGAAAGCAAATGATTGGAAGTGGATTGGCTGGATCGGCGTCATCGGCTATTTTATTTCTATCTCCCTGCAATTTATTGGAACAAAACTGTCGGATGCGCATACGGGAGCGCTCATTACATCCGCTACCCCGGCTTTTATTGTTTTATTTGCTCGCTGGCTGCTGCATGAAGCGATCACTGTAAGAAAAATCGCAGCTCTTGTGTTAGCGACAGCTGGGGTCATTGTTGTCATTGGTCTAAGCGGTGGAAAAGAATCATCGCTTTGGGGCAGTGTGATATTGGTCGGAGCCGCGCTTACTTGGGCGCTGCTGTCAGTGTTAGTAAAGATCGCTTCCGCTCGGCTTTCAACGTTAGTTATCACAACTTACGCGATTTTTGTGGCACTTATTTGCACCACTCCAATGATGGTATGGGAGCTTGTCAGACAATCTGTTTTTTTGCTTCATCCGCCTATCGTTTTTGGTGTTCTGTATCTTGGTGTGGTGTCTACAGCAGGAGCCTTTTTCCTTTGGAATAAGGGAATGGAAATGATGGATGCGGGAGTCGGTTCCTTATTTTTCTTTTTCCAGCCGCTTGTCGGTTCCCTATTTGGCTGGTTATTTTTACATGAACGGCTGAGTGGAGCATTTTGGTATGGTGGTGCTTTGATCATTGCCGGAGTAGTGATTGCTGTGCTCGACGAAAAGAAGTAGTTCTGGGCGACATAGGGAGGAGAGAAATGGTGTCGAGTCGTGCCAAAGGATTAGTAATGGTTATATCAGGTGCGGCGCTTTGGGGATTGTCTGGAACGGCGGCGCAAGTATTGTTTCAAGAAAAGCAAGTAACGGCGGAATGGCTTGTTGCGGTAAGGATGCTGCTGTCAGGGATCGCTTTGCTTGCTATAAGTGCATATAAAAAGTTGCATCCTTTGTCGATTTGGAAAGAAAGAAGCAGCGCCAAGCCATTATTATGGTTTGGACTAGTCGGAATGCTTGGCGTGCAGTATACGTATTTTGCTTCGATTGCTACAGGTAATGCCGCTACCGCGACATTGTTGCAATATTTGGCGCCGATTTATATTGTGCTATATTCCATCATAAAAGAACGACAAAAGCCGTCTAAAACAACGGGCGCAGCCATTTTGCTTGCAATTGCTGGCACATTTTTGCTAATGACGAATGGAGCGGCCAATGAGCTAACCGTCTCATTGGTTTCCGTGATTTGGGGAGTGCTTTCTGGCATGGCCCTAGCATTTTATACATTGTCATCTGCGCAGCTATTGAAAAAATGGAATTCGCTGATCGTCGTGGGCTGGGGCATGATGATTGGCGGAGCGGCGATGTGCCTTATTCTTCCGTCTATTTTTTCGACGAATATCATTTTTGGAGTGGATACATGGCTTTTAATTCTATTTGTTGTTGTTTTTGGTACATTGCTTGCTTTTTTGCTATTTGTGGAAAGCATTCGTCATTTATCACCTACAGAATCAAGCTTGTTATCAAGCGTAGAGCCGCTGTCTGCTGTGGCAGCCTCGTTTGTATTTTTGCATGTTTCTTTTGGAGAATGGCAAATGGTAGGAGCGTTATGCATTATTGGCACGGTAGGGATGCTTTCAGTTAAAAGGATGCAAAAAAGCATCTCATAGCATCTGTGTGCTTAAGATGGAAACAAGAGCAATGAAGCCGCGCGCATGTATTCGGCTGCTTCGTATAACTGTGTATATGAAGAAAGATGAAGCATAGGGAGTTTGGTTGCTCCCTATGTTTCTTTTTTTATTCAAGATGTTTTCACAGTTTCGACATAAACATTCGCTAAAATGCAACTGTGATAGGAAGGGGGTACGGGTCGACTGACGTTTTTTTGTTTGAAAGCGAAGAGAAAAAGTAAAGGAGTGATGGTGCATCACAGCTCCATGTACATGGAAATAGGAACGAATGATGAAAGAAGGGGGAAAGAGCAGATGAAAAAATGGCTGCAAAAGGCATTAGTAAGCACTACAAGTTTATGGCTATTGGCTGGGTGTGTTGAGAAAGAAGCTACACCATCTACCAATCAGCAGAAGTCACAGTCACAGGCCGATGTTCAACATGTGCAAAATAGTGAAGAGCCGCAGGAAGGGACTACATGCGCATTTTGCAACATGAAGGTGTATTCGAAAAATGAGGAGCTTGGCAAATTTACAGCAAAGCTAATCAAAGCAAATGGTCAAGTGGTCTTCTTTGACGATATTGGATGTATGCTTAATTATGAGCGCGATATGAAAGAAGAAGGGGCCAAAAAATATGTAAGAGACTATCAAACGTACGACTGGATTGAAATGGATCAAGCTATAGTGGTGAAAGCAGATATCCAAACGCCGATGAAATATGGATTTGCTCTGTTCAAGGATAAAGAAGAAGCAGAAGAGTATGTGCAGAAGCATCCAGATGTTCATGCGATGCTCTCTGATTGGGATGCTGTAGATGAAGTAGCGTTGAAAAAATACAATATGAAAAAAATGAATCAAGGTGACATGAACGATATGAATGGAGAGATGAATCATAGCCAGCATATGAACGGGCAATGAATCATAAAAATGAGGGTGTCCCATCATTTTTGGGACACCCTCCGCTATGATGGCTGATAATGACGAAAGAAAGCTTCTTCTAGTGATGGATAGCTTTGTTGGATGCGCGCCACAGAGTCGCATAGCAGCAGAGTTCCGCGGTGAATAAAAGCTACTTGGTCTGCGAGTTCTTCTACAAGCGATAAGACATGAGTGGAAAATAAAATGGTAGTCCCTTTTTGTTTTTCTTCTATCATCATCTCTTTAAACCGATAAATCCAATAAGGATCGAGTCCGTTTGTTGGTTCGTCTAAAATTAAAATTGGCGATTCCGGAAGCAGCGCTTGTGCTAAGGAGAGCCGCTGCTGCATTCCCTTAGAGTAATAAGCAATTTTTTTATGTCGTTCTTCATATAATCCTACTGCTTTTAGTATTTCGTTGACTCTTTCTTGTGAAATGTCCCGCAATTGCGCAAAAAAGGACAATGTCTCATATCCGGTTAACATACCTGGGAAGAGGAGGTGATCAGGCATAAAGGAAAATAATTTTTTGTAATTCTGATTGGCACCAACGCGTTGACCGTTAAATAAAATTTCTCCAGATGAAGGTTTTAGCATGCCGATCAGCATTTTGATGATCGTACTTTTACCTGTACCGTTCTCACCACAAAGGGCAAAACATTCACCTTTTGACACTGTAAAAGAAATGTCCGTGATATGATGAGAGCGAAAAATCTTTGTCAGCTTGTTGACATGAATAATAGACTGTTTATTCATAAGCGATTCCTTCTTTTTATCCATTGATTTGTAATGAAAAGAGGGAGTATGGTCCAAAGAATGACGGACGCGATAAAAGTGACTTGGCCGTATACGTGTTCTGCCCATATCGTAAAGTTATAGATGCTTGGGCCTAACACCGTTCCGCTTTTTAATGAAATAATACTCCACACCCGAACAAGTTCCACAGGATTTAAAAATACAGACAGGCTCAAAATAGGAAGAACCCAATTTGTTTGAGCGATAGAAGAAATGAGCGCCATAACAATAAATTCATAAAATAAAACATAGAAGGCCCATACAAGCAAGCTTATTCCTAACGCATGGAAGCGGTTAGGAGAGAAAAAGCCAATCAGCAACGCGATAGATAAAAACATCAACATCAATAACAAACTAAAGAGAAAAAAGAAAAACAGTGATCCTGACAGCTGCTGAAATAGGAGAAGCAAGAATAATCCGACAAGACCGTATGAAAAAGATAGTGCTGCTGATAAAGCTAAAGAGAGACCGATATATTTGCCGATAAGAATCGAAACAGGAGATATAGGTGCTGTAAATAACAGTAGTAAGTACCCGTCTTCTTGCTCGCCAGCAACAAACATCGTTCCCATAAGCAAAGTTAGCAGGGGAACAAGGAAAAGAGACAAATTAAGCAAGCTTGCCGTTACCCGGCTAAAGCCTGAAAATCCGCTGACACTGCTCGTCATTCCGGTATAGACCGTAATGACAGCGACGGCTGTAAACAAAAGGCTGAAGCTGAGCAGCCATTTGCTTCGTGTAATCATCTTGAGTTCTCGTTTAGCAATAATCCACCCATTCATTGGACAAATCCCCACTTATGTTGCTGAAGCTCTTTAAAACTCAGCAACGTTCCTTGTTTTTGTTCAGAGATGAAAGCTTCGGCTCGTTTTTTTGTGGAAAAACTGACAACACCGTATGACATAGGAGTCGGAAAATTCGGGATATACACATAAAAAGCATTTTCCCAACGAATCCATTTTCCCGACTGAACATCACGTACATACGTGGTAGCTATATTTGTTGCTTCAACGGATTTTTTTTGAATAAACTCTACCATACAGCCGATATCGTCAAATTTATACACCTCTCCGTTTTTTAACAAGAGTTCGGTGGCGTAATTTTTAGCTGCGATATTCATATGACAAACCTCACAAGCATCAATATCCGAATTAATCGGTTGGGGCTTGTAGCTTTCTTCACGTCCGCATGCTGCAAGAGCAATGGAAGATGCGCAAAAGAGTATGAACCATTTTTTCACTGGCTGATTCTCCTTCCTCTATAGATTACGTACACACTAATAGCGGTTAAAGCGACGCTTACTACTCCCCATAATCCAATAGGGTGATCGGTTTTATTCATTTGCGTAGTAGAATGCAGTGGCTGAACAAAGGGAAACGGATCGACAGTACTAGTTTGAAGCGGGGCGGTGATTCCCACTGTATTCCACAGCTTGATAGCTGGACTTTCAAAGAAAAAAGACCAATAAGAATTTTTATAAATCCGATTTGACTGATAGGGTGTTTCACCAATCCCATCGCCATTAAGATCAAAGGAATTATAATCATCCCAATAGTTCCCTGTTTTGGAGTTGTTCAACGATAACGATCCTTGATTAGCATCTATTTGCAATAAATTCCCAATCAAGTCATTAGAATAAAATACAGAATGGCGATTATCCGCGTTTACTTCTAAGCCGATGTAATTATTGGCGATGATATTATTTCTTGCTGTTATATAGTCTGCTTGTTCAAAAGCGATACCAGTATGATTACGAACCCATTGATTATCTTCCAAAACAACATGCGCAGATTCATAAAGGAATGCGCCATATCCACGATAATCAAGATGATTGGTGACAATGTTCTGTCTGATTTGTAAGTTTTTACTGTCCATAATCATCAATCCTGTTATATTGTTTTGCAGAGAATTTTGATCAATGTTCCCTATATTGGAAAACATGAAATGAACCGCATAACGTGAGCGAGTAATGGTATTGTTTCGAATGCGAATATGGCTGACACGCTCTGTGTATACGCCGTCTTGAACGCCAGTAATCTGATTGTGCTCCACAACGATATTATTTGTATTTTCAAGATCAATACCGTTTCCACGCTTTGCCAAAGAAACAGGGGAACTGCTTACTTGGTTATAGCGGACAATATGGTTGCTCCCATGAGAAATCTTGATTCCATTTTTCACATGATGAATGATGTTTTGCTCAATGACACTCTGATAACTATTTATGAATTGAATAGCGGCATCCTCTTCTTGGGAACCACTGTATCGAAGCTCCATATTTCGAATGGTGACACCAGACGACTTAACGGTGATAATGCTTCCTTTCATATTGCCGTCAATGATGGTTCCTTTTTCCCCAACTAAAGAAATTGGCTTAGTAATATAAAGATGTTCTTGATATATGCCTTTTTGCACAAAAATGGTCGCTCCGTTTTCTGCTTGATTGATTACGTGTTGAATGGACATGCCAGGTTTGACTGAATAAGACGCCGCGTAGACCTCTTGATTAGATCCGCATAGCCAAACGATAAAGACGAAGAGAAAAAGAAAATACGTACGCATAGCCATAGGTTTCCATCCTTTTTATGTATGCTGATTCAATCAATATAATACTAGAAAAATGTGTGCAATTTGTGAAGAAAGATTAGCGAATTGTGGAAGGAGAGAGCAAAGGGCATGATCTAAAGAAGGAAGAAATAGCTTGACTGCCTTTTCTAGGATGTATAGCGAAATGTTTTGACAGCTGAGGGAGAGGAATAAATGATGAGATCATATTATCATCAACGAAAGCCAAAAGAAATGAAAGCGGTGATTGGCTTGGATTTTCCTATGAACACGTGGTATGTCGATAGCGGGGGAAAGAGAGTCCATTCCCTCAATTCTTAGCGAAGCGTAGGGGGAGGAGTATGTCACTCAAACATTATTGACTAAGAAGGTTTTATCAATTATATTTAACACCATTCATCGAGAAGTCTTCCACCTCTAAACGAAGGGAAGGTGAGAGAGATTGTAACAAGGTATTATTTTCCCCGCTACCGTTTGGCAAGGATGAGCTATCTTTTTATTGCTTTATATCTTCTGTAAAATTCGATATAGCTTAGCTTTTTGCCTTGTTTGAAGTAAAATTTATGGCACATTAATCTAGGGGAGAATTGCGTCATATCCCGGCATAAATGTAGAGTACAGATACACTTCCTTTTCATAATTATTTTCCTCTTTATTTCTTTCTCCTTTAAACGATCTTCTAACAGGGAGGCTACTCCATATTAGTAGTATCTTGTTGGAATTCTCTAAAATTCATAGTCATGAATAAGAGTCTAAATAACCCTTGAAGGATCCTCTGAACATTTTTTATGATGGTCCCATTCGTAATAAACATCTTTGTTTTTAACCAAGTCAATTATGTGCTGCTGTTTCATAAATTGTCCTTTGATGTTTTGATTATCTGACTTTTTTCGCTAAACTGCTTGGGACGGTCTTATTATTTATGATTAATCGTATGTTTTCAAGAAGACAATAGCAATTGCACACTGAAGAAGTCGCGAAGAAATAATGAACAAACAGGATAAAATCTGTATGGTAATTTATCCGTTTTACAAAGTACAGAGTTTTTAAAAAAATATTTTTTGGTGCTCCTGAGATGACAAGAAAACTTGATATATCAACATTTTTAAAGAGAAGATGTTCGAACAACGCCGCTTCACAGAATCAACAATGGGATGAAAACGGCATTGTTCCAAGCTCGGCATCAAGCCTTAGGAAACATGATGGTGGTCAATGTTCCGTGGCCGACTTCACTTTGAATCTGCCACGTTCCGTTCATCGTCTCAATTAATTTGACTGCAACCATGGATCCTAATCCCGTTCCTTTTTCTTTTGTACTAAAATAAGGCTCACCAAAACGGCTGATTTGTTCTTTGGTCATGCCGATCCCTGTATCCTGGACGGTAATAATAATCCCATTCTCTTGAACCGTTGATGAAACAGTGAGTATACCGCCGTTTGGCATCGCTTCAATACTATTTTTCATTAGGTTAAGAAAACATTGTCGAAAGTGCTGGGCATTGCCGATGATCGACCCCGGCTGCAGCTTTTCTTCAATTTTGATTCCATTCATTTGTGCGATCGGCTGAAGCATATGAATAACATAGCATAGCTCCTGGTCGACCATTAATGGTTCTGTTTTATTGGTCGATGGTTTGGCAAATGTTAAGTAATCATTAATAATCGTTTCCGCCCGATGAATCTCCTCAAGAGCAATGTGCATGTACTCGTCTTGAGTCTCCTTTGGAACAGACTGTGATTTCATTAATTGAATAAAGCCTTTCACGACAGTCAATGGATTGCGCACCTCGTGGGAAATGCTTGCAGCAAGCTGGCTGACGATTTCCATTTTTTCTACTTTAATGAGCTTCGACCGCATGATAATTGCTTCCTTCAATGTTTCCATAATGTAAACAACAAACAACATTCCGAACGGAGGGATGAGAATAAAATCGACAATATAAGATTGAGTCACTTGAAAATCAGAGATGGCTATCGCAATTCCTGTTGTCAAAACAGCGAGAAAAAAGGTCAGGCAGACCGAAGTATATAGCTTGCTCGTCCGGTTTAATCGCTGAAAAGCGGGAGAGACAAGGGCTGCCACGATAAACATCGTTACATAAACGACGACAGTTAAAAATTGAAATCCATAAAAAATAGACCGAACAATCAGCAAAATAAAAAGCAATGCGCCGCCAGCTATTCCTCCCCCATACAGTGTACCAATTAAGAAAGGAATTTGCCGCAAATCGTGGATGCAATTATCTGCAATGTAAATGGGAAATTTCATACATAACAATAGGGAAAAGCCTGTACAAGCTATAAAAAGCCATTGGCTTTGGCGAGAATTTTCCTTCCAAAACTTACCGTGATCATAAATGAAATAATAGACAAAAATGCTGGACAAAATGTAGAATAAATTGTTTAAAAGGTTTTGGTTAATATATGTCCCCATTATTAGATCCCCTAACTAATGAACTCTAACAATAATAATTATACGAAAAGAAGAAGGAATGAAAATAGCCTTTCCTAATAAACAAAGAATTTTTGAATCTCTTATTTACAAATGAGCGGTTTGACTTCTCTTGCATTTTCCCGAATTCCACCAGTAGCCTATTCGTTTTTTAAATAAACGGTAGACAAAGCACTCATCATTGTCTTTGATATAAAGGAAAGGTCTGGGGAGAGCGTTCCAGAAGAGGGATGAGAAAGCCAAAACTTTGCTTCATTTGCTGTATGTATATAAATACAGATGGATGCTTCCATAATAGAATCCCACCCCTTTCATCTTTTTCAGTCGACTTATATGCTTATGTATATCGGGTTATAGATACCATGAGAAGATGAGACGTCAAAGGTAGAATCCTATTTTTTACGGACAGAGGCAAGTCACGGTTCTATCTAGCTAATTTTTCAACATCCGCAAATCCTTCTCTGCTATTCTTTCTGCTCGTTTTGTGCCGCATGTCGATTATTTAAGTGTTCCTATATGACCGTATGAGGGTCATATGGAGGAGTGAATGATGAAACATCTTTCTTATATCACAGGAAATATCCTCCTGATGATAGGAGAGAAAGGTAGAAGAAGCAAGCCGCTTTTATGAAGTGAAGCAGGCTCGATTTATAATTTGTTAACATTCTATCACATCCGTTGATTTTGGGATATGAGTTGATGAATAAAGTTTTTTATTAAGAAAAGTTGCTTTTTTAGCTCAACTGTACTATGATTTATATTACAGTTAGTACAGACGTGAGAAAGGAGGAGGGGAGATGTTTGAACTTGATATTCGCAGTCGTCAGCCAATTTATGAACAATTAGTTGAAAAAATAAAGGAATTCATTATTCATGAAGTGTGGGGCCCAAACGAACAGCTGCCGTCTGTCAGATTATTAGCGAAGGAGCTAACGATTAATCCGAACACGATTCAAAAAGCGTATCGTGAACTTGAACATCAAGGCTATATTTACTCCATTCCCGGAAAAGGCCATTTTGTCGCTACACAGCCGGAAGAAGTCAGTCGTGAAAAATTAGAGACAGCTAAGCAGCAGTTGCTGAAGCTTTTATGTGAGCATTCCTGTAATGAGGAAAAATGAGATTTGAAACAAAAAAAGTCCCCTTGGTATGATACAGGGTGTCAAGGCCTTGACCCCTAACTAATAAACCAAGGAGGACCTAATATGAATTATAACCGAAATTCGAAAATTAGACAAATCACTGAACAAACATTAATCATTGGCGTTGATATCGCAAAACACAAACACGTGGCAAGAGCTCAAGATCACCGGGGATTCGATCTATCGAAGGCCGTTGTATTTGAAAACTCAAGAACAGGGTTTCAAACGTTTTTAAATTGGGTACACACCTTGATGAATCAACATGAAAAAAGAGATGTCATCGTAGGAATGGAGCCAACGGGACACTATTGGCTAAATCTTGCTTACTTCTTACAAGCTTATGACATCCGATGTGTTACCGTGAATCCGATGCATGTGAAACGAAGTAAAGAGCTGGATGACAACTCTCCTACGAAAAATGACGTGAAAGACGCAAAAGTCATAGCCCAACTCGTCAAGGATGGACGATATTCCATCCCGATTCTTCCAAAGGGAATCTACGCAGAATTACGTGAAGGCATGAAACTTCATGATATGATGACACAGGATCTATATGCGGTTCAAGCCCAAGTACACAATTGGCTGGATCGCTATTTTCCGGAGTTTCTTACGGTGTTTAAAGATTGGACCGGAAAAGCAGCGCTGCAACTTTTAAAATTGGGATATCTTCCAAAAGAAATCGCAAAGATTCCATGCGAACAGCTTCTTTTGGAAGTCAAGAAAGTCGTCAAACGAGCCGTTGGAAGGAAGCGAATCGAACAATTGAAAGAGGCAGCCCAATCCTCTATCGGGCTTCAAACGGGCACTCAAATGGCCAAGGAAGAATTACGTTATTTACTCGAGAAATACGAGTATTTAACCCATCGTCTAGACGAACTGGAAAAGCAATTAAGTGAAATGGTTCAAACGATTCCGGGCGCCAAAGAGATGAGCGAGATCAAAGGCATCGGAGAAATGACGGTTGTGGGCTTTTTCGCGGAAGTGGGTAGCCTCCACCAGTATCAGCATCCACGCCAAATCATCAAACTGGCGGGGCTGAACTTAAAAAAGAATGAATCAGGGAAACATCGAGGAAAAACGACGATTAGTAAACGAGGCCGAAAACGACTGCGCGCCCTCTTATTCCGGGTGGTGATGCCCCTATCAGCGAAAAACAGAGCCTTTAAAGCCTTACATGAATACTATCGCACACGGCCGGATAACCCATTAACCGGTAAGCAGTCTCTTGTGGCATTATGCAGTAAACTTATTCGAATCTTGTTCACGATTGGTCGACGTCAAATTCCGTTCAGTGAAGAGAAAATGATGCAAGATATTCCACACTTAAAGACATTACAGGAAGTCGCTTAACCTGAAAACACGTATTGAAGGTAGACATCAGAAGCACGGAGAAGTCGGTCGTTATCACACCATACGGGCATAGACCCAGCAAGTGAGCATAAACCGACCTCCACCTCATGGATAGGTTGAACGAAGGAATGTAGGAGCGAAAGGACTCCGTGAGACATGGGAGGGTACACCGCCATGAGACGAGTGGAGATCCATTGGTGCGATCATAGGGAAAAGTCCTCCATTTTCAAAAAAATAGGATGATGGAGTTTGTTCCCCTACACCCTACCTATCCAAAAATTTATAAATATTGAATTTATATCCTTATTCCTGATGTCTACGAAACGTCGATGCTTATAAAAATCAAAG
Source organism: Anoxybacillus sp. B2M1 (assembly GCF_001634265.1). Classification (NCBI taxonomy): domain Bacteria; kingdom Bacillati; phylum Bacillota; class Bacilli; order Caryophanales; family Anoxybacillaceae; genus Anoxybacillus; species Anoxybacillus sp. B2M1. The sequence continues at coordinate 631,858 of NZ_CP015435.1, forward strand.
AAATTTAAAGAAAAAACGAGTAAATCAATATTTTATAGAGGGAGGTTTGAAACAAAAAAGTCCCCTTGGTATGATACAGGGTGTCATGGCCATGACCCCTAACTAATAAACCAAGGAGGACTCGATATGAATTATAACCGAAATTCGAAAATTAGACAAATCACTGAACAAACGTTAATCATTGGCGTTGATATCGCAAAACACAAACATGTGGCAAGAGCTCAAGATTATCGGGGAATGGACTTATCAAAGGCCGTTGTATTTGAAAACTCAAGAATAGGGTTTCAAACGTTTTTAAATTGGGTACACACCTTGATGAACCAACATGAAAAAAGAGATGTCATCGTAGGAATGGAGCCAACCGGACACTACTGGTTGAATCTCGCTTATTTTTTAACTTCACATGACATCCTATGTGTGACAGTCAATCCGATGCATGTGAAACGAAGTAAAGAGCTGGATGACAACTCTCCTACGAAAAACGACGTGAAAGATGCGAAGGTCATTGCCCAACTCGTCAAGGATGGCCGATATTCCATCCCGATTCTTCCAGAGGGAATCTACGCAGAATTACGTGAAGGCGTGAAACTTCACGATATGATGACACAGGATCTATATGCGGTTCAAGCTCAAGTACACAATTGGCTGGATCGATATTTTCCTGAGTTTCTTACGGTGTTTAAAGATTGGACAGGAAAAGCAGCGCTACAGCTTTTGAAATTGGGATATCTGCCAAACGAAATCGCAAAGATTCCATCCGAACGGCTTCTTGTAGAAGTCAAGAAAGTGGCGAAACGAGCTGTTGGAATGAAGCGAATGGAACAGTTCAAAGAGGCTGCCAAAGTCTCCATTGGACTTCAACCGGGCACTCAAATGGCCAAAGAAGAGTTACGTTATTTACTCGAGAAATACGAGTATTTAACCCATCGTCTAGACGAATTGGAAAAGCAGTTAAGTGAAATGGTTCAAACGATTCCGGGGGCCAAAGAGATGTGTGAGATCAAAGGCATCGGAGAAATGACCGTGGTTGGTTTTTTCGCTGAAGTGGGCAACCTCCACCAATATCAGCATCCACGCCAAATCATTAAATTGGCGGGGCTGAACTTAAAAAAGAATGAATCAGGGAAACATCGAGGAAAAACAACGATTAGTAAGCGAGGACGAAAACGACTGCGCGCCCTCTTATTCCGAGTGGTGATGCCTTTATCAACGAAAAACAAAGGGTTTAAAGCCTTACATGAATACTATCGCACACGGACTCATAATCCATTAACCGGTAAGCAGTCTCTTGTCGCTTTATGTAGTAAACTCATTCGAATCTTATTCGTCATTGGTCGACGTCAAATTTCGTTCAGTGAAGAGAAAATGATACAAGATATTCCACACTTAAAGACATTATAGGAAATCGCCTAATCTCAAACAATGTATCGAAGATAGACATTAGAAGCACGGAGAAGTCGGTCGTAAATCCCCATTCGGGCATAGACCCAGCAAGTGAGCATATTCCGACCTCCACCTCATGGATAGGTTGAACGAAGGAATGTAGGAGCGAAGGACTCCGTGAGACATGGGAGGGTACACCGCCATGAGACAAGTGGAGATCCATTGGTGCGATCATAAGGAAATGACCTCCATTTTTAAAAAATTGGATGATGGAGCTTGTCCCCCTACATTCTATCTATCCAAAAATTTATAGATATTCAATATCTATCCTTATTTCTGATGTCTACGAAACGTCTATGTTCATGAAAATCGAAGAAATTCAAAGAAAAAACGAGAAAATTGATATTTTATAGAGGGAGGCGTTCTATATTGGAATGAAGAAAGATGCCATTTTATCTCTAGTAGATGAAGCGGAACAAATAGCAGGAGGAGGAGATCCGCGATGATTGAAATCCATCATGTCCGCAAAGGATTTGAACAGGTAGAAGCGGTCAAAGATGTAAGTCTGCATGTTCAAAAAGGCTCGATTTATGGACTTCTCGGTTCAAATGGTGCCGGAAAAACAACGTTGTTAAAGATGCTTGCCGGCATTTATAAACCAGACGACGGCGATATTTTTATTGAGGGAGAACCGATTTTTGAAAATGTTAAGCTAAAGAAGAAACTGCTTTTTTTACCTGATAACCCCTATTTTTTTCCACATGCTACAATCCAGCAAATGGCACAATTTTATAGAGACGTTTATCCTGGCTGGAATGAAGAACGATTTTGGCAGCTACAGGAATGGTTTTCGATCGATGTACAGCAAAAAATTCAACGCATGTCGAAAGGAATGCAGCGCCAAGCAGCATTTTGGCTCGCCTTTTCCGTTATGCCGGATGTATTGATTCTTGACGAACCTTTTGACGGGTTGGATGCCGTGATGAGAAAAAAGATGAAAAACTTACTTGTACAGGATGTGGCGGAGCGGAATATGACGGTTTTCATTTCATCGCATAACTTGAGAGAGGTTGAAGATCTTTGCGATCATGTCGGTATTTTACACAATGGTGAAATGATTATGGAGAGGGAGATTGATGATTTAAAAGCAGATGTTCATAAAATTCAAGTTGCTTTTCGCGACGGTATTCCTTCTTCTTTTCTTACCGGTTTGCAAGTCGTTTATCAAGAGCAGCGAGGCAGTGTCCTTTTATGCATTGTTCGAGGCAATCGTGAAGAAGTGGATGCGTATATTCAGCGATTTGCGCCAGTCATTTTTGATGTACTACCGCTTACTTTAGAAGAAATTTTTGTTTATGAAATGGGGAGGGTCGGGTATGCTATCGAAAGCGTTATGGTTTAACCGTTCTATCTGGCTGCAGCACTTTCGGAATATTGGCTGGATTGCGATTGTCCATTTGCTTCTATTATTAGCAATCGTTCCACTTCCGATTATGATGGCCTATACAAATGGCAAAAATCAATTAGATTATCTCAGAGGTCTTAAAAATGTATTTGATATTTCCGCGCCGTTTCAGGGAATGCTCGTTTTTACGATTCCGGTTTTGTTAGGGATTTTTTTGTTTCGCTATATGCAAGTAAAACAGTCGGCTGACTATATGCATAGTTTACCGTTTCGTCGTGAATCATTATTTACACAACATATGATGCTCGGCGGGATGATCCTGCTTGTTCCACTTGTTTTTACCGCTTTAGTAGTGTCTGTTTTATGTTATTGGCTGCCACTTGATCGCATTGCATCGGCTGATATTGTACTATGGATAGCGGAAGTATTTTTGATGGAAATGTTTGTGTTTGCTGTTAGTGTTTTTGTCGGGATGCTAACAGGAATTTCGGTGCTTCAAGGTATATTTGCCTACATTTTATTTTTATTTCCAGCAGGAATTTTTGTTCTCGTATTAACGAATATGAGATATGTATTAGCCGGGTTTGCTGCTGATTATTATTTAAATGCTAATATAGAGAAAATCGTTCCATTTATTCGATTTATAGAGCTGAGTATGCGAGATTTTAGCTTACAAGAAGCGATAGGCTACCTCTTTTTAACAGGATTATGCATCGTCATGGCGTTATGGATGTATAGGAAGCGCCCTAGTGAAGCAGCCAATCAGGCGCTTGCTTTTCCGATATTGCGCCCGGTGTTTTTATTTGGGGTCCCTTTCTGCTTCATGCTTGTTGGGGGGATATACTTTAGAGAAGTAATGAATGGCAGCTTCGGCTGGATTCTATTTGGTTATATGGTCTTCTCCATTATCGGATTTTTGGTTGCGGAGATGGTGATCGAGAAAACATGGCGCGTCTTTCATAAATGGAAAGGATATGTCTACTTTTTGCTGCCTATGCTGCTTGTTGGCACTGTTCTTTATTTTGATCTGACAGGATATGAAAAACGAATGCCAAAGCTCGCCGATATTGAAAAGGTATACTTTGGTGATTCCGTGTCTCGATTTGACATAGATACGCAACAAAGGGAAAATCATTCATTGATAGAGCAGCCCAATCAATTTTTAAGTAGTAAAGAAAATATTCAAAATGTATATATTTTTCACGAACAACTCATTGCCAATAAGCCGACACTGCCTTCACCGTTTGCCGATACTAAACGTGTCGTCATTGGATATGTTTTGAAAAATGGGGATCGCCTCATTCGGGTATACGATGTGCCTACCGATCCATACATGCCTTTTTATAAACAGATCATTGAATCAAATGAATATAAGCAAAATTACTATTTTATTTTGCGAGAAAAAGAAGTGGCGCCAATCCGTCAAGTAACTATTATGATGGGAGATGAAAGATTCAAAGAAATCGTGCTCAGCGATCCAAAGGAGATAAGCGGATTTATGGAAGGATTAAAAAACGATCTGAGACAGGAAAGTGCGGAATCCATACTGAAAAACCATGAATCATGGGGAACGATTGAGTTACTCCAAAGCGATGGAGATATGATTTATGTTACGTGGAAAAAAACATATGCCAATATCGAGAAGTGGCTGTCCCGGCAAAAATTACTTCCCAATCACAGGTAGCAACAAAAACGATTGGCTAAACTGAGAAGAGCAAAGAAATAAGGATCGACGGGCGTAGGTTTATGAACGGATCTGGAAGCGGCATGGCTCAAACTCTCGTCACACGTTTGTAAAACGAAGGCAAGTCTGCGGATTGGCCTTCGTTTTATTTTCTTCAAATGGGCGGATTGGCTTGTTATCCGCATAGTCGCTTAGGGCAAGCAGAAGCAATGATTTTCAGTGATCAGCGCGTCATCTAGCTATGAATGCGCTTAATCTTTGTTCAATGAGCAAAAAACAAACAAGGTCATAGCGCCTTGTTTTTATTGATTTTTGTTTAACATATCCACTAAGAAGTTTTCCACTTTGAAACGCCATGTAAGCGGGAGAGAAATAAAAAGCAAAATGAATGGACCGATTGTTTGCCTATTATATATACTATATTCAAATGAACATTTGAATGAGAGGATAAAATGGTTCGCGACATATGTGAAGTGTTTTGCTTTGATGAGAAAAAAGTAGCAGCTGTAAAGGGACAAATGGACAAGATTGAAGGAGTCGAACAGCTGTTTAAAGCTTTATCGGATGCCACTCGTTTAAAAATTCCTTATGCGCTTACATTGGAGAAAGAATTATGTGTTTGCGATGTTGTTCCTATAATTGACGCGACCGTAGCAACAGCCTCGCATCATTTGCGCGTTCTTCGTGATATGGGGCTTGCTAAGCACCGAAAAGAAGGAAAGCTTGTGTTTTATTCGTTAGGCTATGTTTAAACCACATTAGTTACCACAGCCGCTTGAAGAAATGGATGGACCGCTTTAATGGGTGTCGCAACTTAAGTATTTGCAGCATTACCTGGCTTGGTTTCGTTATTTAGACAGTAAGGAAAATGAAAACACAACGTCAAACAGGAAGAACATGTTGGTCAATTCTTGCCTGTTTACTGTAAAAGAAACAAATTCCAAACTAAGACAGAGATCATTTTCTTCGTGAAAAACGACTACATTGCTGATAGGGAGCGAATACGTTGATAAAACTGTTTTATTATAACTGGATGGTAAGAGATGAATGGTTTGAACTATGCAAGCAAGTCCCAAATGAAGAATTGTTGCGTAATCGAATTGGTGGAGTAGGCAGCATTCTTTATACACTTTTCCATATTTCAGACGTAGAATATAGCTGGATTCGTGGAATACAAGGTAAACCAGATATCCAAGTCCAATATGAGAACTATAAAACACTGGAACAAGTAAAGAAACTTTCAGATTCTTGGGTGCAAGAGACAAAGTCGTTCCTTGATGCGTGGTCAAATGATTTAGAAAACGAAATTGTGACTGTTCCATGGACTGAAGGGCGTTATACAAAAGGTGAAATATTACGCCATGTAATTGCACATGAAATTCATCATATGGGTCAGCTATCCATATGGGCAAGAGAGATTGGGATTCAACCAATATCAGCAAATGTAATTGGTAGAGGGTTGTTTACAATGTGAATCAAGGGCAAGTAATCGGTTTGAATTAGCCGCTTTTTTAGTGAGCAGTTTTATTCTGGTCAAAAATCAACATTAAAAGAAAACAGAGCCATTCGTTAAAGGTGAGCACCTTTATCAATTGATATCGATGGCTCTTATGCATGTAGGGGAGGAGGAAGGAGATGGAAAATAGACATGTATATCGTCTTCAAGGACTTTCCTGTGCTAATTGTGCAGCAAAATTTGAACAAAACGTCAAAGCAATTGCGACGGTAAAAGAGGCACATGTGAATTTTGGAGCCGCCAAACTGACCGTTATTGGTGAGGCCTCGATTGCAGAGTTGGAGAAAGCGGGAGCCTTTGACGGAATTCGTCTCATTCCAGAGCACGCCCAAACGCAGTCATCGGCACCGGAATTTTGGCAAACACGGGCGACTGTGTTGGCATTGATTTCTGCATGCTTTCTTATGATGGGATATGCTGCCTCTTTATGGATGGAAGAAAGCGAATGGCTTGCGATTGGAGCATTTGCCTTAGCAATTGCTGTGGGCGGTTATGATTTGCTTCGAGTGGGATTGCTAAATTTATGGCATTTCCGCTTTGATATGAAAACACTGATGACGATTGCAATCATCGGGGCAGCGTTTATCGGAGAGTGGAAAGAAGGAGCCGTTGTTGTACTTTTGTTTGCTATCAGTGAAGCGCTGGAACGCTATGCAATGGATCGATCTCGTCGTTCAATTCAGTACTTGATTGATGCTGCACCAAAAAAGGCGATGGTTCGCAAAGGGAATCAGGAATATGAAGTCGATGTTGATGAGCTGGAAATTGGAGATATTATGATTGTCAAGCCAGGACAAAAGATTGCGGCAGACGGCATTGTTGTGCATGGGGCCTCAGCCGTTAATGAAGCGACCATTACAGGAGAATCAATGCCTGTTTATAAAAGTGTGAATGACGAGGTGTATGCTGGAACTATTAATGAGGAAGGGGCATTAGAGGTCAAAGTTACGAAAAAACGCAGCGAATCTATGCTGGCGAAAATGATTGATCTTGTCGAAGAAGCTCAAGCCGAGCGGGCTCCTGCTCAACAATTGGTCGATCGCTTCGCCCGCTATTATACTCCGCTGATTATGCTGATCGCTTTTATTGTTGCTGTGATGCCGCCTCTTCTGTTCGAAGAAAGTTGGGAAGCATGGGTTTATCGTGGATTAGCTGTATTGGTGGTCGGTTGTCCATGTGCGCTTGTCATCAGTACTCCTGTCGCTATTGTCACAGCTATCGGTCATGCCGCACGGCGCGGGATTCTTATTAAAGGCGGAATTTATTTGGAAGAAATGGGAAAAATCACAGCTATCGCTTTTGATAAAACGGGAACTTTGACAAAAGGAACGCCAGAAGTCGCAGCTATTCGTTTATTTTCTAATCATGTCACGGAAGAAGAATGGCTTCAGATTGCGGCTGCGATTGAAAAATATTCTCAGCACCCTATTGCTTCAGCCATTGTGCGAAAAGCACAAGAGCGAGGTGTTGTATTCACTGAGCGTCAAGTGACGAATTTTTATTCGATTACAGGAAAGGGAGCTTCTGCATCCGTCGACGGAATCACCTATTATATTGGAAGCCCGGCTTTGTTTTCAGAATACCTGTTATCGAAGGAAGTTCACGCTACCATTCAGCAGCTTCAACAGGCAGGAAATACGGTGGTCGTGCTGGGAAGTGAGCATCAGTTGCTAGGGGTGGCGGCTGTTTCTGACCAAGTTCGTGAATATGCAGCCGATACCATTCAAGAGCTTTGCAAAGAAAAAATAAAACAGCTGACAGTAGTCACAGGAGATCATCGGGTGACGGCTGAATATGTTGGCCGCTCAATTGGCCTCACAGAAATACAAGCAGAATTGCTTCCTGAAGATAAGCTTCGCGTGATGAAAGAAATGAGAGAGAAATATGGTCGAGTGGCGATGATCGGTGATGGAGTTAATGATGCCCCAGCATTAGCAGCAGCCAATGTTGGAGTGGCGATGGGAACAGGGGGAACCGATGTGGCTCTGGAAACGGCGGATATTGTGTTAATGGGAGATGATCTTCGCCAACTACCTTATGTCATTCGCCTAAGCCGTAAAGCGCTGCGAATGATTAAAGAAAATATTGTTTTAGCTTTATCTTTAAAGCTTTTAGCCTTAATTTTGATCGTTCCTGGATGGCTTACATTGTGGATGGCGATTTTTGCAGATATGGGAGCAACATTCATCGTGCTTTTCAATTCAATGCGCTTAATGCGAATATAGCGTGCAATCTCTCTGGACCTCATAGGGACAGAGGGTTTTTATTGATTTGGTGTTCAAAGGCAAGTCCTTAGACTTGCCTTTTGAGATGTCCATTTTTTCCGCCCGAATTCTATAGATCATATCGGGTGATCCTCTTATCATTTTGATTTTATATATTTTTTAGAAGGAAACAACAAGAAATTTGTAGAATGAATAAAATAACGCTTTATCTAAAAATTATAGAAAAGGGCGGATTTTAAATGAAAAAAGAACATGTATATGTGTCGAAAAGTGAAGAAATTTTTCATAGGCAGGAAGGAATCATCATTACCAATCGTGATGCTAGAATTGTTGCTGTGAATGAAATACTGCTAGCCTCCATTGGCTATCGCCAGCAGCAATTGATTGGCCAGCCTGTTCATCTATTGTTTACGCAATATAGTATTTCCACCTATCATCTCATTTGGGAGAATGTTTTAAAGGAGGGCTATTGGGACGGAAATGTTCATTCGTATCAATTGCAAGACGGGCTCCTTTTAAGACGTTTAACCGTCTATGGTTTAGCAGATCATCATGGCCAAAACAATTTATTCATATGGAAGTTTTCTGACATATTGGAAATCGAAAACGTATTGAACGCTATTTATAAAATACCAATGATGGCTGTCGTTACATTGTATAAGGATATGACGATCAAGCATTGGAGCGAAGCAGCAGAATTATTATTCGGATGGAAAAAAGAAGAGATCATTGGCCGGCCTTTACTTTCATTATTTTCATACCATTTGTTTGATCTGGCTAAAATGATTCGTCAGACAGGGAGTGAGGGGCTTTTAGATTTGGAATGCGAAGCAAGAAAAAAAGATACAACGATGATGAATGTTGTTTTTTCAGTCGTTCCAGTCACGGACTCGGTTGGAGAAACGACAGGTTATGTCATGACGATCAGGGATGTAACAAAGGTCAAACAAAAAGAACGAGAGCAGCAAAAGAATTCAGAGCTGATCAAAAACATTCAGCAAAGCATATTCACTTCTCCGATTCAAACGAAGGATATAACGATGGATGCGGTTTATATTCCATCGGAGGAATTATCTGGGGATATGTATGCTTGCTATCGAATTGATGAGGTTCGCTTTGGGGTTATAATAATCGACATTATGTGCCGCGGACTTTCCTCTTCTCTAATCATTATGTTATTGCGCTCACAATTAAGAGAGCTCATCCTTCGTGTTACTGATCCCGCTTGTGTAGCGACGGAGCTTGAAAAATATGTACAAACCCTATTCCCCGAGAGCTCTAGAGAAATGTCCTCACTGTTTTCAATGATTTATGCTGTAATCGATACAAAAAAGCAACAAATTGAATATATAAATGCAGGCCATCCTTCCGGGTTTTTATTAACTAATAATGAAATTATTGAGATGGATCAAGGAGGATGGGCGATCGGCAGTCCATTTTCTGTTCCGTTTAAAAAAGAAGTGATTCATTATAATCAACAGGTAAGGCTTTTTTTATATACAGATGGAATTCTAGGGGAAATCGACCAGTCCCCATTATCCAGTATGATTCACATTCTTCATGATTTGAAAGAACATCGTTCTTTATCTGATCAACAATTTTTGCGACTGCTTGTTGATAAGCATATATGCGAGAACCGCCCGGCAAATGACGTGTGTATGCTTTCCATGACGATTGGCGAAGCCTCGACGGATTGATTAATAGATGTTGCTGCACACGGCGAAATCACTGAAAAGCAAGGATAAAAAAGATTGCATAAATGATAAGTTTGTCTTGTTTTTTGTTGTCATTCCTTGTTTTTGAATAGCTGCCGCTGCTTTTTTAATTGTTGTGGCGCTGTTAGATAAGCGTTGCATGAGTTTCATACTTTTTGTTGAAACTTTTTTTTTGTCTAAATTATAATTATATTTACTGGATGATGATTGTTGTACGTCTCACTGCTGGAATATTGCCTCATAAATCGTTTACTGCCGCTATTTCTTTCTGCTTCTTTTCACTTCTCTTCTGATATGTTCATCATAGGATTATTAATGAGAGACATGTATTCGTAAAAATGGTTTTATGGTTAGTAATTTCTAAAAAGTGAAGAATGCTATGGATCAAGATAAGCCCATAATGTTAGATACAATGTTTTATATACTGGATAAATATAGAAGAAAGATGAAACGCATGGGAGCTGTAAGAACTACGGTCGAAGACTATTGATTGACCTCGTACACGTCAAAGCGCGACCGAGCGCCGAACAACAAATTGAAAACCTATTTATAAGACTAGTTGTGGCGACCTTCAGAATTTCACATTCACTCCCATCACGAAGAGAAACCATTTTTTTATGTCATAGGAATTTTTCCTCCATGTCTGAGATTCGTCTTATATATATTTTTTATAAAGAGGTCGCGGATCTGGAAGTTTTTTAGTTTGGGAGGATAAGTGGTGAAATGTTTACTCTTGAATGTATAGTCAGTCGGTTGATACACCGACGTATCAAAAAAATTGTAAAACCTCCACCATGCAAGTTAAAATAAAAGACACAACGAAGGGTGGGGAAAAACAATGCGCTATGTATTATCCTATTTAAAACCATACAGAAAATGGATGATAATAGCCTGGATGCTCATGTTGATTGAATTGTTTGTGGAACTGTGGCATCCGTTATTAATGGAAAAAATTATTGATAATGGAGTGATGAAAAATGACTTGCATGTCATTTGGAAATGGGGCGCTGTGATGGTTGCGACCTCTCTTCTTGCTTTTCTGTCTGGTATTGCCAATTCGTTTGCTGCCGCTTACGTTGGACAACAGTACGGATTTGCGTTGCGAAATGCGCTCTTTCAAAAGGTTCAGTCGTTTTCGTTATTTCATTTTTCCCAATTTCCACCGGCTTCTTTAATTACGAGGATGACGAATGATGTATCCCAAATGCAAAATATGGTATTTATGAGCTTGCGAGTGATGCTTAGGGCGCCACTCTTGATTATTTTTGGTGTAGTCATGGCGCTGTTTGTCCATGTGAAGCTTGCTCTTATTTTGCTCATTGTCGTACCGGCGTCGCTCGCTTTTTTACTTTTTATGATGAACAAAGCCGCTCAATTTTTTACAAAGGTGCAGCGCATATTGGACCGTGTCAACAGCATTATGAGCGAAAATATCGCCGGTATAAGACTGATTAAGGCATGGGGGCGCAGCCTTTATGAGAAAAGAAGATTTACCGAAACGAATCAAGCGCTTATGACGCGGACCATGACCGTTTTGCGACTTATAGAAACGATCACTCCTGTTTTGCTGTTGGTGATGAATGTGGCAATCGTTATCATTTTACTCATCGGACGAGTGGAAATTCATACAGGCAGTGCAACAGCAGGGGAAGTCGTAGCGGTGATTAATTACACGACACGTATGACGGCTGCTTTATCGCTCTTTACTTTTGTAACGACAGCGTTTTCTCGTGCCAAGGCATCAGGGCAGCGTATTGCCAATATACTGACAGCGCCGGTTGATATGCTCGATAAGGACAAACGAGACGAACAGCCTGTTGAAACAGGAAGCATTCAATTCGAGAACGTTTCGTTTCGATATCCGGAAACCGATGTCGATGTATTGCGCGACATTTCGTTTTCTATCGGTGCACATGAAACGGTAGCGATTTTGGGAGAGACTGGTTCTGGCAAGTCTTCGTTGCTTCAGCTGATTCCTCGGCTATATGATGCTACGGACGGAACTATTAAAGTGGACGGAATCGACATTCGGCAAATAAGACAAGAACGCTTGCGCACAGCTATCGGCTTTGTACCGCAGGATATTTTGTTATTTTCGGGAACGATTCGCGATAACATTTGCTTTGGAATGGACAATGTGACAGAAGAAGAGATGATACAAGCCGCGAAAAACGCCCAAATTCATGATACCATTATGAGTTTTCCCGAAGGGTATGATACGATGGTCGGACAAAAAGGGGTGACTCTGTCGGGAGGACAAAAACAGCGTATTTCTATCGCTCGAGTACTTGTACGCCATCCCAAAATTCTTTTGTTAGATGACAGTACAAGCGCATTGGATGTTCAAACAGAAGCTCAGTTGTTACAGGGATTAAAATCCTATTCATGCACAACTCTCATTGTCACTCAAAAAATATCAACCGCCATGGAGGCAGATACGATTATTTTGCTTAAAGACGGAAAATTGCTGGCGCATGGAACGCATGAATATTTGTTACGAACGAATGGGTTATACTCTAAGCTTGTTGAATCACAGCTTGGAAAGAAGGGAATTAGCGATGTTAAGAGCACCACATAGAATGATGGGAGTCAAAGAAAATAAGCGGAGCGTGAAAGAAAATGCTCAAACGCTGCGGCGCATATGGGGCTTTCTCGAGCATCAAAAGGGACGCCTAGCAGTTGTCATCGTAATGGTGATGATTAGCTCTGGTCTCAGTCTTCTTGGCCCATATATCGTGGGGAGAGCTGTCGATACATATATTATCGCCAAGCGTACAGATGGCTTTTGGATGGTTGTTGTTGCTCTTTTGCTTATTTATCTCGCTTTGTCGTTATCAAGCTTTTTACAAAGCTACTGGATGATTGGGATTGCGCAAAAGACGATTTACGCAATTCGCACTGAATTATTTGGACAATTTCATCAGCTTCCTATCTCTTTTTTCAATCAAAGGCAATCGGGGGAGCTAATGAGCCGATTGACGAACGATATTGACAATATGAGCCAAACGTTCAACAGTACGGTTATCCAAGTGATTTCAAGTACTCTTACGCTTATCGGAGCGGTGGTGGTGATGCTCCTGTTAAGTCCTCTCTTGACAGCGGTAACGCTGTTGATTGTGCCGATTATGTATGGATCTATGAAATGGATTACGAATCGAACACAAATGAGGTTTAAAGAGCAGCAGAGAAATTTAGGAGAGTTGAACGGATTTATTGAAGAAGTGATTTCTGGACAAAAAGTCGTTAAGTTATTTTCCCAAGAAAAAAAGATGATTGCTCAGTTTTTAGAAAAAAGTGAACAGCTCAAGCAATCAGGATTTTGGGCGCAAACCTATTCAGGTTTTATTCCCAAACTTATGAACGTGCTAAATAATATGAGTTTTGCCTTAATTGCGGGTGTCGGAGGAATTTTCGCATTTAAAGGAATGATTTCAATCGGAACGATTGTGATTTTTTCAGAATATGCCAGACAATTTACACGTCCGCTCAATGATCTTGCCAATCAATGGAATACATTTCTATCTGCATTGGCTGGTGCTGAGCGGGTGTTTGAAATTATTGACCAAGACAAGGAAGAGGATGATGAAGCAGAAGCGATTGATTTGCCTGCTGTGCGCGGAAATGTTGAATTTCGCAATGTGTCTTTTTCATATGATCAAAAACGAAAAGCGATTCAAAATGTCAATTTTTCAGTAACAGAAGGCGAGACGGTAGCGCTTGTTGGACCGACGGGTGTCGGAAAAACCACGATTATTCAGCTTCTTATGCGATTTTATGATCCGGATCATGGACAAATTTTGATTGATGGGATAGATACTCGGCGAGTGAAGCGGTCCAGTCTTCGCAGCCAGATGGCGTTTGTATTGCAAGACCCTTTTTTGTTTCAAGGAACGATTCGCGAGAATATTCGTTATGGCAGACTGGAGGCAACAGATGAAGAAGTGGTGGAAGCGGCTAAGTGGGCGAATGCGCATTCGTTTATTACAAAATTGCCAAAAGGCTATGATACCGTTTTACAGCCGGACGGCAGCGGTATTAGTCAAGGACAAAAGCAATTGCTGGCAATTGCTAGGGCAATGATCGCGAAACCGTCTATTTTAATTTTGGATGAAGCGACAAGCAATATTGACACAATGACGGAACTGATGATTCAAGAGGCGCTTGAGCGTTTGATGGAGAAGCGAACCTGCTTTGTTATCGCCCATCGGCTCAATACGATTCAACAAGCTGATCGCATTCTTGTTTTGCGTGAAGGAACCGTGGTGGAACAAGGAACGCATGATTCCCTTCTGAAGGAAAAAGGATTTTACAGTGAGCTGTATTATCGACAATTTAAAAAGGACGCCATATAAAAGTCTTGCACGGCATATCCGTGCAAGACTTTTATCACCTCTCCATTCGTTTGATGAATGATTGGCGCCAATCTTCCGATAAGGCAGGCTCGGCAACAATGGTTTTCATAGCCGCTACATTCGCTTTATCGATATAATAAATAGTATTCACATCATGAATAGAGAGAGCAAGCGGGCTCCGATCGATTAATGTGAGAGGATCACCTTTCTGTATGGAACCTTCTTGAAGCACGCGAAAATAAAAGCCTGTGTAGCCGGTTTCTTGAACTTTGAGCGGCAGATCCTTTAACCCGTGGCGTTTAGCTAATTTAAAACACGGCTGACGCGGCTGTGAAACTTGGATGACCGCTGTACCGACCTCATATACATCGCCGATGCAGACTTGGTTTTCCGTCAATCCAAAGAGAGTCAAATTTTCCCCAAATGCACCTGGGGTGAATGAGCGGTGATAGACTTGCTCCCAAAACGAAAAATGTTCAGACGCATAAGCACAAATCGCTTTATCCGGCCCCCCATGGTGAATAAGATCCGCTTGTCCATCGCCAATACAATGGGTTTTTGTGACAGTGACGAACCCGTTCACTGGCTGTTTATAAATTCCGGTAGTCAGGGGCTTTCCGTCAATTGTCACCGTTTGCGGCATCCCGATATTGATTGAAACAATGTGCATCATTTTTTCCTCCTTGTCTGTCAAGCTATGATATAGACATCCATGACAAAAAATGTGATCACCATCGGAAGGACGAAAACCTTATTTGTTGAATTTGCTTCCTTTACTTGCGCTGATGAAAGGAATTTTTGCAGGATAGATGAAACGGAGTCTTTTTTATTGTTTGTGCCTTTCGGTAGGGTTCGTGCTATCTTTTGAGTTTTTGTCTGGACGGCACTGCTTTCCGATCAACGAACCAATTTGGAAGGCAGCTCGCTATTCTTCTGTCGCGTGAGCGCGTGAATCACTACCTTTGTCCATTAGAAAATATTTTGTATCTGCTCCGTTCTTTGTTCTGTATGTATATCAACAATTTCTATTTCAACTTTCTGCATTTTCTATTATGCTTGTTTGCTGATAGAAAGTCTACTTGTTTTGATGACAAACGCATGGTGTTTTTCTATGAAAAAAGATCCTTTGCTGAATGCAAAGGATCACATGTGCATCAGCTCTTTTTCGGAGGTCTCGGTTTGGCTTGGCTGTTGAGAATTTCTCGTGAATATGGATGAAATCGTCTGCTTAATGGTTTCCACGATATGTGTGCATCGCTCAAAAATAATCTCTTTGATAGTATCGAGCTGTCTCATTATTTTATATTGCGATGCTTCTTGGGCTTCTAATCGTTTGATGACCGTGTCATGAAACACACCTTGAAGCTCCAGCTTTTCTGCTAACTTTTGATATAGCTTTTCTTGTCCCTCCAAGCGTGCGCTCAATCCTTGATACAGCTCGTCTTGAAAGGCGATTTGTTGAGCCAGTCTTTTCATTGTGTTTTCCTGAACAGAAAGGGAATCAAGAATCGCTTTCTTTACGGTTTGATCGTTTTCGCTCATTTCTTGCCATTGGGCATATAAATGTTCATGCTGTTGCTGTTGCAAGGAAAAAGAGTGCTGAAGTTGCTCCATGGAAGCGGACAAATGCTCATGAAATTGCTGCTGTTCATTCAACAACTCTTCAGTTTGAGGACGCCGATGATGAAAAACAGGAAAGGTAGCAGAGCTGCTTGGATCAGCAGGCGGCGTGGCTTTTTTATGCAAATAAATAAACGACATGCTTCTCCTCCTTTCTAATAAAAATGAAGTGCATCCATAGTATATGCATGTGCTTGTTTATGCGTTTATAGGGATTTAGTTTGGCATGTTCATATTTGTGGGAATGTTGGCAGTTTGTCCGTAGTGGAGCGGTTGAACAACGTCGCTGCACAGAATCAGGAATGGGTCTGAAAGGAGGCGTGTTCCTTCTTTCGTTGCGCATTCTGTATGACGGAAAGGCAAATCACATCGTTCTTCCAGCTGTGGATGTTTTTATAGGCACAGGATTTGTAGGGAAAAAAGAAGTCTGTTATAATCGAAGAAAAATACGACATTGCAGAGAGGATGTGGAAATATGCCTGCGGTTGAATCAGCAATGTTTCCATTAGGAAAGCAAGCGCCGTCTTTTGCTCTTGTCAATGCGATTGATGGCAAGATCGTGCGGTTGGAGGATGTGAAATCTGATGCAGCGACTGTCATCATGTTTATTTGCAACCATTGCCCGTTTGTTAAGCATGTGCAGCATGAATTGATCCGTCTCGCCCACGATTATCAGCCAAAAGGGGTGTCGTTTGTTGCCATCAACTCGAATGACGCCGAGAAATATCCGGATGATTCTCCGGAAAATATGAAAAAAGTCGCTGAAGAGTTAGGATATCCGTTCCCTTACTTGTTTGATGAAACGCAAGAGGTAGCGAAAGCATATCAAGCGGCATGCACGCCAGATTTTTATATTTTTGATAACGAATTAAAATGTGTGTATCGCGGCCAATTGGATGACTCAAGACCGAATAATGGCATTCCTGTTACCGGTGCTTCTATTCGGGAGGCCTTAGATGCCCTCCTAGCTAATCAGCCCGTGTCTGAACAGCAAAAGCCAAGCATCGGCTGCAGCATAAAATGGAAGGAGTAAAGCTGGCTCGAGCGGCCAGCTCTTTTTTATATTTAGCCGTTTACTTTGATAATAAGGTAGGGAGAGAGGAATGAAGGAACAAACGTGTCGAGTGTTTGTATATGGAACGTTATTAACAGGTGAAGTGAATCATGAAATTGCGGCTCCTTATTTGCAAAACGTGAAGCCGGGAAAAGTAAAGGGAAAATTGTATGATGTCGGATCATATCCGGCCCTTGTACTGGATCAGGAGGGGGAAGTAGTTGGTGAATGGCTGACTATAACGATAGATGGAATTCGAAGGATGGATGAGCTGGAGGATTATGAGGAAGGAAGAAACGATAACGAATACGAGCGCGTATGGATTAGAGACTGTACTCAGGAGATAGAGGGATATGTGTACGTCTACCATCCTGACAAGGCACTCCACCTTCCTTTGATTGAATCGGGTTCATGGCGCCAGCATCGTCCAAAAAAGAGGAATGCGTAAAGGGAAAAGTGGCTCTTGTCACATCAACGGGTGATGAAAACATTCGTAAGCTCATGAAACGAGGCCGTCCATTTAAGAATAATACGGAAAACGTAGGAGCAGTGCCGTATAAACGATATAGATACAACTGGATGCATCAACAGTTGTTTAGGCTATAACTGATTTCGACGGTAGGGTGATCGAACAACTCCGCTTCCTGATAACTAAAATCATCTGGAAATGGCTGGTTGTTCGCTTTTTGTCGTGCGAATGTGTGGTGAAAGCCAATCCACAGATTGTCCCCTGATCTGTCCACTCCTCAAAAGGTGGCCGCTCCATCTTTAAGGTGTATTTCATTAGATGCAAGTGATTAAGCGAGCATATAGAATGAAGCGGAAGACGAAATCGTATGGAGAAGATAAAAAATGAATGATAAAACACACTTGACAAGTAGGAATACTTGGTATTAATGTATTAAATAATGAAAAAATTCAAACAGGTAAATGCTGATCAGACAAACTGAAGGCACTTTATGGTTGGGGAATGCATATCCGACAATAAAGTGTCTTTTTTTGTCTATCAAAGGGAGGGATGCAGGAAAACTTAAGAACGCTTTTCTGAGCAAAAGATAGACATCGACACATGAAATAAATGATTTTGCAAAGATTAGGGGGAGGTTGAAGATCATGAAAAAGCTGATTGTATTTATCATGGTTGGGTTTATCGCCCAACTGATTGATGGCTCACTTGGGATGGCTTATGGGGTGACTTCGACAACACTGCTTCTTGCTTTTGGAATTGCGCCGGCTGTTGCTTCGGCATCTGTACATTTAGCTGAGGTAGTGACAACCGCCGCTTCTGGAGCTTCTCATTTAAAATTTGGAAACGTAGACCGCGATATGGTGTTAAAACTGATTATTCCGGGATCGATTGGTGCATTTGTTGGCGCCTGCTTTTTAAGTCATCTGCCTGGAGATTTAATTAAACCGTACATTTCTACTTTTTTATTAATTCTTGGACTTTATATTATCTATCGCTTTTTATTTCTTCAGTCGTCTCAAGAAACGGAACGAGTACAAAAGATGTCAAATAAACAGCTGGTTCCGCTCGGACTGTTAGCTGGTTTTTTTGACGCAACCGGCGGCGGAGGATGGGGTCCGATCGCAACACCTGTCCTTTTAGCGAAAAAAGGAGTAGAAGCCCGCAAAGTCGTGGGAACTGTTGATACATCAGAGTTTGCGGTAGCCGTGTCTGCTACGCTTGGATTTTTCATTTCTTTAGGATGGGAGGAAGTGAACTGGTTTTGGGTCGGTACGCTCATGCTAGGAGGAATTATCGCAGCACCGATTGCTGCTTGGATTGTTAGAATCATGCCTTCCCATTTGCTTGGCGTGCTTGTCGGAGGATTAATTGTGTTAACGAATGCACGCACATTGCTTCACTCTTGGAATGTAGCGGAAAATTTGTATATGGTAGTTTATAGCATCATTATTGCCGGCTGGGTGTTTTCGGTTTGGTGGGCCATCCGCAATCATAAAAAGAGACTAATATCGGATCATTTGGCTTCGTAGCCTGTGATGGATAAATGTTGGAGATAAATTCATCCCTCTGTTTGGGGAAAGCCTATGTATATCGAAGGGAGTGCCTTCCCATTTTAGCGGCGTCACTCAATGTAACGATCTTAATCCAATGGAATGTGTCAATATTTCCCCGCATATGAGCGGACAAGGAACTCCCTGCAACAGTCGTCTTTCAGACCAAGTGATGTGTCTGAAAACGGTTGATTGTTTGATTCTCGGTCATGCTTGGGTGTGACCGAGACATCTGATCGTCGAAAAAAAGGAGATCTTCTGTTTATCTTCAAAGCCAACCTTTTACTCAAAAGGTTGGCTTTTATAATAGGAAGAATGAATGAATATACAAAAAAATGAAAGGTTATTGCACTTGGCTACAATCTTTCAAGCATATAAAAACAGCTGATCAAGAAAACGCTTTCTTAAAAAATTATAAAAATACAGAAAGATTTATAAAAAAAGTGATTGTCAAAACGGGAATGTTTCAATATAATAAAATCATGTTAGAAAACTATACGCACGAATGTGAGGTTATGTAACATGTCTAAGGTGTTAGTTTCGCAAGTGAACAATGATACGGCAGTTCTTGAACAAATTAAAGAGACGATTCAACAAAAACATGTAGAGCTTTTACATTTGCAATTTGTAGATATTGAAGGAATTTTAAAGCATGTGACGGTTACGGTTGAGCAATTGGATGATGTGGTCAATGGAAAAATCATGTTTGACGGCTCCTCCATTAAAGGATTTTCGCCTATAAACAAATCAGATTTGTATCTTCTTCCAGATCTTAACACATTTGCTGTTTTGCCTTGGACGGTAGAAGAGGGATATTCGGAGGCACGTTTTCTTTGCTCTGTAATGAACCCAGATGCAACGCGATTTGAAGGAGATCCTCGTAACGTATTAAAGAAAACAGTCGAACGTGCGGCGCAGCAAGGGTATACGATTTCTGTCGGTCCGGAATTAGAATTTTTCTTATTCAAAACGGATGAACACGGAAATCCAACGACACAAACACAAGATAATGGCGGTTATTTTGAACCATCGCCAAAAGATCTTGGGGAACGCGTTCGTCTTGAGATTTATCGAGCATTAAAAGCGATGGGCTTCAAAATCGAAGCCTCACATCATGAGGTGGCCGAAGGACAGCATGAAATTAACTTTAAATACGCGGATGCATTAGGCTCTGCTGACAATGCTACAACTTATAAATGGGTAGTGAAAACGATTGCAAGCAAATATGGATTGCATGCTACTTTCATGCCAAAGCCTGTCTTCGGCATTAACGGATCAGGAATGCACGTCAATATGTCATTATTTAAAGATGGAGAAAATGCATTCTTTGACCCGAGTGATGAAAATCAGCTTTCAGAAACAGCATATCAATTTATCGCTGGTTTATTAAAAAATGTGAAAAGTTTTGCAGCGGTCACAAACCCACTTGTCAATTCCTATAAACGTCTTGTTCCGGGATATGAGGCACCATGCTATATTGCTTGGTCAGCATCCAACCGTTCGGCGCTTATCCGGATCCCGGCTAAACGCGGTGTAGCGACACGTGTAGAGCTTCGCTGTCCAGATCCAGCGGCCAACCCTTATTTAGCGTTTGCTGTGATTGCGGCAGCTGGACTTGATGGTATTGAAAAAGTGCTGAAAGCGCCAGCTCCGATTGATGAGGACATTTTCCATATGACAGAAGAGCGTCGGGAAGAGCTTGGTATTGAAAATCTTCCAGCAAGCTTAGGAGACGCTGTGTCTGAATTTGTAAATGGTACGATTGGACGCCAAACGCTAGGTAATCACGTATTTGATGAATATGTAGCCATGAAAAATGAGGAATGGAATAGCTACCGCACAGCTGTGCATGCATGGGAACTTGAACAATATCAAGGAAAGTTTTAATAAATTTCCAAAAGAAGTCTCCCATCTTTAAGGAACGTGAAGGGCGATAGCCCAGTGAGTAGGGGGGAGAATGAATTTCGGTTGGCGATGGCCAACGGATAGGATACTTTATCGTTCAAACGGACCCCTTTAGAACGAAGGGAAGCGTAAAGGGTCCTTGTGTGGGGCTTATCGTTCAGCGAACATGAAGCCCCTCCTCTAAGCGAAGTGTAGATAGTGGGTAGTTCACGGGTGCATAAATTATGGAGAAAAGCAGGCGATTTTTGCCTGCTTTTTTATTTTTAAAAAGGAATAAGAGAGAGCAGGGAAATGGCTGAAATCTTAGCTTGTCTTTCATGAAAAGTCTAAAAATTTTAAAAATTACTTGAGAAAACGCTTACGTAAATGTTATAATTCTTGTAAACCGATTTACAAAACCGATTTACAAGCCTTAAACGAAGAGGAGACGTTTGAAAGCGAGAAAAGTTTCAATTTTTTCGGGGGGGTGGCTCTCTTTCATGATGACACACGAGCTATAAATATAAGGGATGGATATGGAATTCAATGGCCCGCGTTCAAACAACAGCAGTATTTGGACTCTTATCACATGTCTGCATGATGAAAGCAAACTTATGAGATTTGTCTCTGACTGATCATCGATTTTTCAGCGATCTTTTCTTCGATTTTCAAGCTGCCTTTATATGGTTTGGACGGATCTTTAACAAAAATACGAAAATCGCAGAATCAAGAGGATGAGAAAGGGGAGAGAGGATGGATGTTGTCACGTTTGGAGAAGCGATGGTGATGTTTGTTGCGGAGGAGCCTGGATCGCTTCAGCAGGTGAGCCGCTTTCAGCGAGCGCTTGCCGGGGCGGAGGTCAATACGGCCATCGGGTTTGCTCGATTAGGACTAAAAAGCGGGTGGGTCAGCAAAGTCGGAAATGATGTGTTTGGGAACTATATTCTCGAGCAGCTACGTCAGGAACAGGTGAACATTGAGCAGGTCCACATCTCTGCTTCTTTTGCGACAGGCTTTCAGCTAAAAGCAAAAGTAAGTGAGGGAGATCCAGAAGTACAATATTTTCGAAAACATTCAGCCGCCAGTCATTTAAGCGTGGCTGATTTTGACGAAGCCTATTTCCGTTCCGCTAAACATCTGCATATGACAGGGATTCCTTTAGCCCTTTCCAGCTCCATGCGAGAATTTGCCAAGCACGCGCAATCATTTATGAGAAAAGAAGGAAAAACGATATCGTTCGATCCTAATCTAAGACCTGCATTATGGACAACAAAAGGCGAGATGATTCGAGTGGTTAATGAATATGCTTTTAAAAGTGATTACGTTCTTCCGGGAATCGAAGAGGGAAAATGGCTAACGGGCTATACAAAGCCGAGCGATATCGCTGATTTTTATTTAAAAAGAGGAGTGAAGCTGGTTGTTATAAAATTAGGAAGCAAAGGGGCGTTTTATAAATCTTGCGATGAGGAGGGATATGTTCCGGGATATCGAGTATCGAAAGTAGTAGATACTGTTGGGGCCGGAGATGGTTTTGCTGTAGGACTTATCAGCGGGATTTTAGAAGGAATGCCCGTTTTCCAAGCGGTGATGCGAGGAAACGCGATCGGAGCTTTAGCTGTTCAATCAATAGGTGACAGCGACGGCTATCCTAATCGAAAAGAGTTAGACAGCTTCATGCAAAAATATAATGGGGAGGATGCGGCATGCAGCGTACAATAGCGAAATCGCGCTGGTATCGTTTAATTCCGATTGTTTTTATTACGTACAGTCTAGCTTATTTGGATCGTGCCAACTATGGATTTGGCGCGGCGGGAGGATTGGCCGAGGATTTACATATTTCCGCAGCGACATCTTCACTGCTCGGCTCGCTATTTTTTCTTGGTTATTTTTTCTTTCAGGTTCCCGGTGCCCATTATGCCGAAAATAAAAGCGCGAAAAAGCTGATTTTTTGGTCGCTCATTCTTTGGGGAGGACTTGCGAGTGCCACTGGCATCGTCAGTAATATCCAGTGGCTTATGATCATTCGCTTTTTATTAGGAGTGGTAGAAAGCGCTGTCATGCCTTCCATGCTTGTATTTTTAAGCCACTGGTTTACGAAGGAGGAGCGTTCGCGAGCAAACACCTTTTTGATTTTAGGGAATCCTGCAACAGTGCTATGGATGTCTATCTTATCAGGGTATTTAATTGAAGCAGTAGGCTGGCGCTGGATGTTTATTGCTGAAGGCGTCCCGGCCATCATATGGGCTTTTATTTGGTGGAAGCTTGTCAATGATGAACCAAAAGAGGCCAAATGGTTGACGGATGAAGAAAAACAGCAGCTGCAAGCTCAATTGGAGCGCGAACAGCAAGAATTAACGCCTGTAAAAAATTACAGTCAGGCATTCCGTTCAAAAACGGTCATATTATTGAGTTTGCAATATGCGCTTTGGAGCATTGGGGTATACGGATTTGTCATGTGGCTTCCATCTATTATCCATGCCGCGCCTAATATGGATATTGTCAAAACGGGCTGGTTATCATCTGTTCCTTATGTGTTGGCGATTATTTTCATGTTCGCCGCTTCCTACTACTCTGACAAACTGTTGAATCGAACCATATTTGTATGGCCGTTTCTACTTGTTGGAGCGATTACCTTTTATGCTTCCTATATGATTGGCACAAGCCACTTTTGGATCTCCTTTTTTTTACTGGTAGTAGCAGGAGCAGCCATGTATGCCCCGTACGGACCGTTTTTTGCGATTATTCCTGAAATCTTGCCTCGCAATGTTGCTGGAGGAGCGATGGCCTTAATCAATAGTATGGGAGCGCTCGGATCGTTCGTCGGCTCTTATATTGTCGGCTATTTGAATGGGGCCACGGGAGGATTTGGAGCCTCGTATATTTTTATGGCAGGATCTTTGTTCTTCGCCGCGATCTTCACGATGATGGCGGTGAAAGGACAACAATCCCTAAAAAAGAAACGTGTGCCTGAGCAATGGGAGGTCCATCAAGCACACAAATGAAAGGCTATCATTATTATACGATAAAAATTGCATATTTGCACGATGACGGCACAATAATCAGAAATAGACGGTTGAAAGGCTAGCGAGGAAAAGAGAATTTGCTTTTCTTCCCATGTGCTGGATAGGCCAGTTTATTCTTGTTAAAATGGAAATAATCGAAATTTAGCGAAGTTTATAAAAAGGAAGAGGGGTTATGAAAAGAATAACAATGGCAGATGTAGCCAAAGCGGCAGGGGTATCAAAAAGCACGGTATCGCAATTTTTAAATAAACGATATGAGCATATGGGAGAAGAGACAAAAGAAAAGATTCGTGAGGCCATTGAACGGCTTGGCTATCATCCGAATTATATTGCCAGAAGTTTAAAGCAAAAACGGACAGCCATGATCGGAATTATTGTTGCTAATATTATGCATAGCTTTTCGACGGAAATTAGCAGAGCCATCGAAGATTTTTGTCATGAGCATGATATGCATGCCATTGTTTGTAATGCAGACGACGATCCGGTTAAAGAACGGAAATATATTGAGATGCTGCGAGCAAGACAAGTGGATGGGTTAATCCTTTTTCCGACTGGCGGCAATCTTGAGTTGTACAAACAAATGGAGCAGGAACGTTATCCAGTCGTATTTGTAGACCGCAAGATTTCAGAAGTCAATATCCGTACCATTGTTGTGAATAATAAGGAGGCAACCTATCAGGCGGTGGCCCATTTGATTGAAAAGGGGCATCGAGACATTGCCATAATTACGCCACCGCTAACGATTTATCCGCGCATTGAGAGAATGAACGGTTATAAGCAGGCGCTAAACGACTATCGCATTCCCATCAAACAAGAATATATGATTTCAACAGAAATCCAGCGAATGATTTCCGAATTAAGCCGTTTATTTGCATTGCCGGACAAACCAACTGCATTAGTAGCGGGGAATGATTTATCCTTTTTTGAAGTCATGAAATTTTTAAAAGAAAACGGTCTTCGCGTTCCAAATGATGTGGCCGTCGTTGTATTTGACAATATTCCTTTTGCTAGTTTTTCTGAACCGACAATGACCACGATTGCTCAACCGGCATATGCGATGGGGAAAAAAGCGGCCGAGTTGCTGCTGCAGCAAATTCATCATCACGAGGAATTACCCGATTCAAACTTATACACTTTCCCGTGTACATTGATGATTCGTGAATCTTCTAGCAGAGCGCTTATATAGGATACAACTTGGCATATATTGTCTGGGAGAAAAAGCCGCCTTGATGGGGAAAGGAGAAGGAGGATGTACATTCAGCTTGCGCTTGATCGAATGACGATGGATGAAGCGATTCATGTAACAGAGGAGGTGTATCATGAAATTGATTGGATTGAAGTCGGCACCTCTTTAATTAAAGAATACGGTGTTCAAAGTATTGAAAGGCTGAAAAAAGAGTTTCCAAATAAACTGCTTGTGGCGGATATGAAAACAATGGATAACGCGGCATATGAATGCCAGATGTGCTTTGAAGCGGGAGCTGACGTGATGACAGCGATGGGAGTCGCGCCGAATATTACCGTGAAGACATGCTTGGATGAAGCAAAAAAGAGAAAGAAAAGAGTCATGATTGATTTATTGAATGTCCATGAAACGCTTCTGCCGTCATTGCTAGAATATAAGGAAGCGATTTTTTGCCTTCATGTAAGCAAGGATGAACAAGAGCTTTTTGGTTTCAACGCAGCACGGTTCCTTATGTTTTTGGAGGAGATGCAAGGACGGACATGGGCGATTGCTGGAGGAATTTCCCTTGATTCTCTTGATATGGTGAAGCAGCTGCAGCCCTATGTCGTGATTATCGGTTCTGCCATCACAAAGGCAGAGAATAAACAGAAGGCGGCCCAAACACTGAAACAAGCGATTTTTGCAAGGAGGAGTCATGGATGAACGATCCCCTTCAATTAATCATGAAAGAGATCGAACAGGCGCTTTGTGATTTTCAAACGACTAGCATGGAACGGGTGGTAACGATTCTTTCCTCTGCGACACGAGTTTTTGTGGCAGGAGAAGGACGTTCTGGATTGATGGCCAAAGCGTTTGCGATGCGCCTTATGCATCTTGGCGCCGATGTTTATGTAGTCGGGGAGACGATCACGCCGTCGATACAGAATGGAGATGTATTAATCGCAGTGTCTGGTTCAGGTGTAACTAAAAGTACCGTTTGGATGGCGGAAAAAGCGAGGCAGCTTGGCTGTCCAGTGATGGCTTTTACGACTGATGTAGCCTCCCCGCTTGCTCAAAATGCTTCCTGCATAGTTTATGTTCCTGCAGCGACTAAATATCGCCGCGATCATGAAAAAGCAAGCATACAGCCGTTAAGCTCTCTATTTGACCAGTGCATCCATATTATTTTAGATGCCATTTGCCTGCAATATGCAGAAGTGAAACAGGTTGAACACAAACAAGCCTTTAGCCAGCATAGCAATCTAGATTGAACACTCCCCCCACCTCTGATTCGCTTAGAGGTGGGGATTTCTTGATCAGAGAATGATGAATGTGCCATTGAATGCCGTTTTATATCTTTTTATAGAGATTCTTCACTTATTTTGATAAAATATTTAGAAAGCTTCAATAGGGGATGGGAGATGAATGTATGCAGACGATCATGGATTTAGGAAATGGAATTTCGCTAATTGATGTATTCGATGTCGGCTGGGCTGAGCGTACCGGTACATATGTGCTTCATGAAGAAGAGCTGACGATTATCGAAACGAGCGCCAGCCCATCGATTCCACATTTATTAAAAGGTCTAGAAGCTTTAGGGTTGCATACCGCTGATGTGCGCAATATTATTGTTACGCATATTCATTTGGACCATGCTGGCGGTGCAGGGCTGTTGCTAGAAAAATGCCCCCATGCAAACATTATCGTTCATCCGAAAGGAAAGCGCCATTTGGCCGATCCTACGCGATTAATTCAAGGGGCAAGAGCGGTGTATGGAGAAAAATTTGCTGAATTGTTTGAGCCGATCATCCCGATTCCGGAAGAGCGCATTGTAGTAAAAGAAGACGGGGACACACTTCAGCTGAGCGAGCACCGCACTTTAACGTTTTTCAACACTCCTGGACATGCGAACCACCATTTTTCCATCTATGATTCTCGGAGCAAGGGAATTTTTACAGGGGATACGTTAGGAGTATTTTACCATCAGCTGCTGGAATACGGACTGGAGCTGTATTTGCCTTCCACTTCACCAAACCAGTTTGATCCCCATGCGATGCTTGCCTCGGCAGAACGGCTCGAAGCATTAGAACTCGATTATGTTTATTTTGGTCATTTTGGCATGTCTAAAAATCCGAAAGCTGTATTTGAGCAGCTGCGCTATTGGCTGCCAAAATTTATTGAAATAGGAGAACACGTGATGGAGAAACAGTCCACCCGTGATTTTGAAGAAAAAGCAAAGGCGGTGACTCAAGGCCTGTTGGAGCTTGTACAGCCGTGTTTAGCCGCACATCATGTGCCGCGGCAAGCTCATGTACACTCTGTGCTGGAGCTGGATGCTAGTGTTTGTGCGATGGGAATTATTGATTATTTACAAAAGCGATTGGATCAATAAAAGCGGCTGCTTGATGCGCCGCTTTTTTTCCATTATGCAGCATTCTATTTTATAATGAATGATAGTACAGTGTGCTGCGAAAGGATGATCGTGGGAAAATGAATATGGTAAAAGTGATTGCGGTTCTTTCTATCATTGCAGGAGGCTGCTGGCTTTTTGGGCTTGGCTTGACCGTTTACGACCAATTTTTTCAGCCAACTGCTTCGCTGTCGACCCATTATCGTGCAGAAGAAACGACCGATGAGGACCACCGTTTGCAGATTGTGGCGATTGGTGACTCATTAACCCGGGGAACAGGTGATGAAACAGGAAAGGGGTATGTTGGCTACGTTTTGGACGAGCTGCGGACGAAAACGAAGCAACCGATTCAGCTGACAAATTTGGCGATCAAAGGACAGGAGTCGGAGCAGCTGCTGCAACAACTCCAGCAAAATGAAGTACAGCGCCAATTGAAGCAAGCGGACTTTGTATTTATGACGATCGGTGGCAATGATTTGTTTCAAGGAGGAGAGACGCTACAGAATCTCTCGGCTGAGTACATCAACCGAATAAAAAGCGTTTATTTGCGGCATTTAGATGCCATTTTCCGAACGATTCGATCGGTGAATCCAAACGCGGTTGTTTTTTATATTGGGCTTTACAATCCGTTTAACCAGCTAGATCATGCGGAAACTACTTCAGCGATTGTGCGCCAGTGGAATTATGATTCAGCCGAAGTAGCGGCGCGTTATCCTCATATTATTGCTGTTCCAACGTACGATTTATTTGAATTGCGTGTCAATGATTATCTTTATAGCGATCAATTCCATCCAAATAAGGAAGGGTACAAGCTGATCGGCGAACGGCTGTCTTCGCTGATTACATTTACAAAGGAGGGGAAAAAATGACGCAGACGCTCGTTGTTGAAGATTTGCAAAAAAAAATCGGAAGAAAAACGATTATTAAAGGTCTCTCATTTTCGTTAAAAAAAGGGGAAGTATTTGGTTTTTTAGGTCCTAATGGAGCGGGAAAAACGACGACGATTCGTATGCTTGTCGGCTTGATTAAACCGTCAGCAGGCCGAATTACGATTTGTGGATATGATCTTCAGCGTCAATTTACGAAGGCCATCCGTCATATTGGCTGTATTGTAGAAAACCCTGAACTTTACCCTTATTTAACTGGATGGGAAAATTTAGAACATTTTGCTCGCATGCTACCGGATATTTCGAAAGAACGAATAACGGAAGTAGTCAAGCTTGTAGGATTGCAGAACCGTATTCATGACCGCGTTCGCACCTATTCATTAGGGATGAGACAGCGTTTAGGTATTGCTCAAGCGTTGTTAGGAAAGCCATCTGTGCTGATTTTAGATGAACCGACAAATGGACTGGATCCGATCGGCATTCGCGAGATGAGGGAGTTTATTCGTTTTTTAGCCGAAAAAGAAGGGTTAAGTGTGCTTGTTTCTTCTCATTTATTGAGTGAAATTCAGCTGATGTGTGATCGGGTAGCGATTCTGTCAAAAGGAAGCATCATTCGCATCGATACAGTAGACCGTTTATTAAAGGAACAAGCGCGGGTCGTTTGGAAGGTAGAGCCGCTGGAACAAGCAAAAAAACAATTAGAAAGCGAAACGGTGATTTTATCAGCACAGGCTGATACATTGATTACATATTATGAAAAAGAGAAATTGGCAGCATGGAATGAAAGATTAGTGCAAGCAGGTGTTAAGGTGAGCCAAATGGAACCGAAGTTGCCGACACTAGAGGATTTATTCATTGAGCTGACAGGAGGAGAGACGATTGACTGATCTTGTCTATAATGAAATGTTAAAAATTATCCGTAAAAAGCGGTTATTTATTATTGCTGCCATTACCGCTGTTCTTGTGGCTTTATTTACATATGCGCAATTTAAGCATGTACAGGATGTGCAAAAACGGCTCGGCACGGCCGATTGGCGAACACAGCTTCAGCAGCAAATTATTGATACGCAAAATCGCTTGAATTCAAGCGGCATTGATGAAGAATGGCGCAAGTTTTTACAAATTCGCCTTCAGCAGCAACAATATTATTTAGACCACAACATTAATCCGTCGGCGCCAGGGGCTCCGACTTTTATGCGCACCTTTGTTGAAAACGCTATTGATCTGTTTCTTCCATTGATGGTAATGGTCGTAGTGGCTGATTTAGTTTCTTCAGAAGCAAGCGGAGGAACGATCAAATTATTGCTCACAAGGCCAATAAAGAGATGGAAAATCCTATTAAGCAAATATATCGCGATGCTATTGTCGATCTCCTTTATTGTCCTATCACTTGTATGTCTCTCATGGCTGATTTCCGGCGCTGTATTCGGATATGGCGGATGGAATTTGCCGCTGTTGACAGGGTTTACAATTCAAGGAGAAGAATTGAATACAGCCAATGTCCACTTAATTTCTCAATGGAAATATTTGTTGATGGAGCTAGGACTTGCTTGGTTTGTAGCTGTTGTTGTAGGAACATTGACATTTATGTTATCGGTATTAATAAGAAGCACGGCAGCCGTGATGGGAGTCATGCTGGCAGCCTTGATTTCTGGCGCTATTTTAGCGAACATGGTTTCTTCTTGGGAATCCGCCAAATATTTTTTTATGGTCAATTTGCGTCTGACAGACTATATTAGTGGAACAGCGCCGCCGATTAATGGAATGACGCTCGGATTTTCGATGAGTGTTCTAGCGGTATGGGGAATCGCTGCCTTGCTTATCGCTTTTTTCGTTTTTGTTAAGCGTGATGTTTATTAATCCATTTTTTTCATAAATACAGCTTGAAATGGAACGAATCTTCTTAAACAAGCCGGCTGTCAAAAATAGAAGAAAGATCCAAACATTTTTTATCTATAATAGGACAAAAGGGAGGGATGAGAATGGATGGAAAGATCAAAAAGCTGCAGCAGCGAACTCCGTCACTGCTCGGCATCGAGCAGTTCGCCCAATTTGCCATTCTGCTGCCGCTGATAAAAAAAGAGAAAGACACTCATCTGTTATTTGAGGTTCGCTCACTTCAGCTTCGGCGACAACCTGGGGAAATTTGTTTTCCAGGGGGCAAGGTCGATCATGACGATGAGAATGAACAAGCGGCCGCTATCCGTGAAACGTGCGAAGAGCTGGGAATCGAAAAAGATGCTATTCATGATGTATTTCCGCTTGATTATATGGTTTCCCCATTTGGGATGGTCCTTTATCCGTTTGTCGCTACTCTTGCTTCTCCTCATTTAATAAAGCCGAATGAATCGGAAGTGGACGAAATCTTCACGGTGCCGTTGTCGTTTTTTTATGAGACGCAGCCAGAGATTTATCATGTGCAGCTTCAAGCGTGTCCCGATGCCAATTTTCCTTTTGATAAAATTCCAGGAGGGAAAAACTATCGTTGGCGTCCGCGGCAAATCGATGAATACTTTTATTATTATGAAGATAAGGTCATTTGGGGACTGACGGCAAAAATTGTTCATCATTTTATTGAGCTTCTTCGGTCAACGGAATAGCCATAGAAACGTTTGGGCAGCAAAAACCCAAACGTTTTTTGTTTACATCTCCATCGCTTTTCTTGCCGCTAGGCTTTGTCGCTTTTGCTTTCCACTTTGAACTTGAGCATAAATAACACCAAACAGAACGAGTGCAGCTCCAAAGTATCCTTTAAGCGGCAAAACCTCTCCTAAAAAGATGTAGCCGAATAAAGCAGCAAAAACAGGTTCAAGTGAAAAAATCAAGCCAGTATAAGTGGCTGTCGTATATTTTTGAGCAACTGTTTGTACGACAAATCCAATTGCGCTGCAAAATATACTTAAGGAGAAAATGGCGATCCATGATTCTATTTGAGTTGGAATACTTGGCGATTCAAACAAAAGCGAGCATAAGGCTCCAAGACCTCCGCAAAAGCCAAGCTGCAGGACGCCAAGGGCAATGGAGTCAACGTTTTTGGTCAGCTGCCCGGTCATCATAATATGAGCCGCATACGATACAGCTGTCATTAGGCAGAATATATCCCCTTGGCTTATCGCGAAGCCGTGGTTTAATGTTAACAGTCCGATTCCGCACATGGCAGCGCCTGCGCCGATGATGACGCGTTTTTCTGGCTTTTTCTTTAAAAAGATAGCAGAAAACAGCGGAACTAATACAACGGTGAATCCTACTAAAAAGCCCGCATGTGAAGTAGAGGTGGATTTTACGCCCACTGTAACGAACGCAAATACGAAAAATAAGATGGTTCCTAGAAGGGCTGCTCTTTTTACAATTTTTCGGTCAAGCTGAAGCAGCCGTCGATAAAAAATAAGGGCCGATAAGCAAAAGGCAATGCCGAATCTCCAAGCAATCAAGCTAAATGGTTGAATGGAATTCAGCCCCATTTTCATAAATAAGTAAGAAGAACCCCAAAATATCGTAATCAAAAATAACATGACATTTGCTTTCGTTTGACTCATTGGTTGACCCTCTCCCTAAATTGTTGAATGGATTGTTTGGTGAATAGTATACATGTACAATGAATATAAGAAAATTGAATCTTTATCATATTTTTTATGAAAAAAATTCATGAAAAAGGAGCAAAATGGATGTCGTTGACTAAGTTTGAAATATTCCATACAGTGGTAGAGTTTGGCAGTCTTTCGAAAGCAGCGGAGGCTCTTCGTTTAACTCAATCGGCCATAAGCCATGCCATCGCGAGCTTGGAAGCGGAGTGGGGATTTTTGCTTTTACAGCGAGACCGATCGGGTGTGCGTTTAACAAGCAATGGAGAGCAAGTATTGAAATTAGTGCGAGAAATACTAAACTGGAATGAAAAATTAAAACAGCAAGTCGCTGCTATTAACGGATTAGAGGTTGGTATGGTGCGAATCGGCACTTTTACTAGTGTTTCAGCGCGCTGGCTTCCCGGGGTCATTCGCATGTTTCATACGCACCATCCTTTGATCGAGATGAAACTGTTAGAAGGGGATTATGACGAGATTCGCCATTGGATTTCCAGTGGAGAGGTAGATTTTGGTTTTTTATCTTTAACAGCTGCGAAATCTTTAGAAACGATCCCTTTAAAGAAGGATCGAATGGTGTGCATGGTTCCACGGCAACACCATTTATCTGGAAAAACATCGATTCCACTCGAGCAGCTCGAAGAAGAGGAGTTTATTATGCCAAAATGGGGATACGACCATGATGTGAGAACTATATTAAAGGAAAATCGCGTGTTTCCGAAAGTGAAGTATGAGGTGGTAGAGGATCAAGCGATTATAGCTATGGTACAGAATGGGCTTGGCATCAGTATTTTGCCAGAAATGGCGCTTTTTCGAATGCCAGATGATCTTTGTACCATCCATTTAGAGGGAGATTATTACCGGACGATTGGCATCGCAGCGTCATCTTTCTATCACCTTTCTCCTGCTGCCAAAACATTCATTCATTGCGTTCAATCATGGCTTCGTTCACAAAGCTTGCTAGATTTTTAGAAAAATTGACATGAAACTAAATGGTTTCGTATAATCAAAATGAAACTATTTGGTTTCGAAAAATAAAGCTGGAGGACATGAAAATGAACATTGGAAATCGTTCTTCGTTAACGGATATTCGCCGAACAGTGAGATTAAATGCCCCTATTGATCAAGCATGGAAAGCGGTAGCTACCTCCGAAGGTCTTGCTGCTTGGTTTATGCCGAATGATTTTCAACCGATTGTCGGCCATCGATTTCATCTCAACGCTGGTCCGTTTGGAATGTCACCGTGCGAAGTAACCGAAATAAATCCGCCGCACCGACTTTCATTTCGCTGGGGGAAGGACTGGGTTTTGACGTTTGAATTAAAGGAGATAGCCAACCAGACAGACCTTACATTGATCCATTCTGGATGGGATATGGACAAGGAGACAGAATTTGGAGAACGCCACACCATCGTACGCGACCGAATGGATCAGGGCTGGGGGAAGCTGCTTGCATCATTAAAGGACTATTTAGAGGTATAAAATGTCAGCTTTATCAAAAAAGCATGATGTGTTCCAAGCCATCGCTGATCCTACTCGGCGAAAGCTATTAAACTTGCTGGCGGATGAGGAATTATCTGTTACCCTTATCAGCAAACATTTTCCGATTAGCCGTACCGCTGTTTCGAAACATTTGCGTATTTTGGCGGAAGCAGGTCTTGTTCAAGAGAGGAAAGTCGGGCGGGAAACGCGGTATCGGTTAGAACCGACTCCGCTTCTTGAACTGAAGAACTGGCTTGCTTTTTACGAACGATTTTGGGATAACAAACTTGCAATGCTTCAACATTATATAGAACACGATCGAAAAACAGATGTATAATAGTAGAAAAAGAGCGAAAATAGAGCCAAGCCGAACCACACTGGCTCTATTTTCAGGAAAGCAAAAAACTCGCGATGGCGACTTTTTCCTGACCGCTACCTTTTAGCCGCACATTTAGCGAACTAATTGGTCGACATCCATCCGGTATCGTGAAGTTTGTGATTTTTGAATTTACTGCTGCTGGTTTAAGGCACGTCTGATGTGCATATGTTCAATCATTTTTTACTGGAAAAATGACAGGACGTGAGTTCAATGAATCAGAAAAATCAGAAAAAAGGAAGGATCATTTTTCACGTTGACTGTAACTCGTTTTTTGCCAGTTGTGAAATCGCTCGCCAACCCGAATTAAAAGAAAAAGCAGTCGTGGTGGCTGGAGATCCGAAAGAACGGAAAGGAATTGTTCTGGCTGCTAATTACGTTGCTAAGCAGCGTTACGGCATTTATACGACAATGACGCTTTGGGAAGCGAGAAAAAAGTGTCCGGAGCTGGTTGTCTTGCCCCCTGATTTTAGTTTCTATCGCAAAATGAGCCAGGAAGTATTTCGCTTTTTAGCCTCTTTTTCTTCCGTTCTAGAACCTGCTTCGATCGATGAAGGTTATTTGGATATGACAGCATGTGACTGGCCTGGGCCGCCGCTCGAAATAGCGGAACGGATTCAAAAAGGATTGCTGCAGACGCTGCAAATTCCTGTCAGCATTGGGATTGCGCCTAATAAATTTTTAGCTAAAATGGCGAGTGAAATGAAAAAGCCATTGGGAATTACCGTGCTGCGGAAGCGGGAGGTCCCGGTGAGGCTTTGGCCTCTTCCGGTCCAAGCGATGCATGGAATCGGTGAACGAACGGCGCAAAGACTGAGCCAAATGGGCATTTTTACAATTGGCGAACTTGCAAAAGCAGAAATGCACCTCCTTCAGCAGTCTTTCGGAGTAAATGGCATTCGCCTTAAGGAGCGGGCGAATGGAATCGATGATCGTCCGGTGGATCCCGAGGCGCGGACGAAAGGGAAATCAGTTGGAAATTCTACCACTCTTTCGCAAGATGTGACGGAGGAACGAGTCCTTTTCGATGTCCTGCGCCGTTTAGCACAATCGGTTAGTCAGCGGATGAAGCAAAAAGGTGTGGTTTCTGCGACTGTTCAAATTATGGTCCGTTACCGTGATTTTCAGACGATTACACGCAGCAAAACATGGGAACGCCCATTTCGAGAGGCAGATGAAATTTTTCAATATGCTGCATATCTGTTCAAAAAGCATTGGAATGGAAGCGCTGTAAGACTCCTTGGAGTTACGGCGTTGGATGTATTTGATCAAAAAGAGGCGGTTAAGCAGCTGGATTTGTTCCATTTTGAAGAGGATGCGAGGGACGAAGCGTTGTTGAATACAGTGAAGCATCTTCAGAAGAAGTTTGGTCAAAACATTATTCTTCGGGGCTCTGAGCTGTTTCATAAGCCTGACAAATAGAAACGAGCTAGAGAAGAGGAGATGCGTCTCCTTTCACATCGTAGGCAAAGTCCATTTTGGCTTTGTCTACCATCATTTTCAGCATCTTTCATGCAGGGCGAAGGCATTGATCAAAGTAAGTATGAGAGGAGCAGAGATGCATCTTCTTTCATTTTGGGTCAAGCCATAATCATTTATTTCGTTAATGAATAACAAGTAGACACATGGGATGAGTCTCTCTCACCTACCCTCCGTTAAGAGGGGGAGGCTTTTCGGTGTTCGGTGGATGATGTTAAAAAGAGCGAGCAGAGGAAGCGGAGGTCATCATATTTTCATCTTGGAGAAAAAAATAGGATTCTTCGTTTGCGTTTTATACCCGTTACGGGTATAATGTACTTGAGGAAGTTGCTGAATATGAAAGAAGGGATAACAATGGAGCATCACGATCATAAAAAGACGATGCGCACCGAGCAGGAAATAGACGATTTGCTAAAGCGGCTCAAGCGCATCGAAGGACAAGTGCGCGGGGTGCAAAAAATGATTGAAGACCACCGCTATTGCGTGGATATTTTAGTGCAAATTTCCGCTATTACGGCTGCGCTAAACAAAGTGGGATTGAACCTGTTAGAAAGGCATGTCAGCCATTGCGTGTCTAAAGCGATTCGCGATGGCAACGGAGAAGAATCAATCCGAGAGCTCATGGATGTTTTTAAGCAATTTGCGAAATAAGGGAGGAAGGGCCATGGGTCAACAAAAGCATGTGACAATGAAAATTACAGGGATGACATGTGCCGCTTGCTCTAATCGAATTGAGAAAATGCTAAATAAGATGGATGGGGTACAAGCTACGGTGAATTTGGCCATGGAAACGGCAGCAGTTCAATATGATTCCTCCAAGCAAAACCTTGCAGATATTTCTGGCCAAATTCAGAAGCTTGGATACGGTGTTGCTTCCAAAAAAGTGACATTCGATATGGAAGGAATGACATGTGCCGCTTGTGCAGCAAGAATTGAAAAAGGATTGCAGCGAATGGATGGCATAGCTGATGTCGCGGTCAACTTGGCGACGAATAGCGCTGTTGTCGAGTATTATGAAGAAATGGTGACAATCGAACATATCATAGAGAAGATAAACAAGCTTGGCTATAAAGCGCAAATTCGAGATAGCAAGCACAAGTCTAAGCAAAAGCAGCACCAAAAACAACCGCTGCTTTTTGTCTCTATTGCCTTATCGTTGCCGCTTCTTTATACGATGATGGCGCATCTGCCGATCAGCACAGGCTTGCCGATGCCGTCATTATTGATGAACCCATGGTTTCAACTTTTTTTAGCTACTCCAGTGCAATTTTATATCGGAGCTCCTTTCTATATGGGGGCGTATCGGGCGCTGCGCAACAAGAGTGCGAATATGGATGTACTGGTCGCTCTCGGCACGTCAGCGGCCTACTTTTATAGCTTGTATGAAGCGGTACAAGCCTTTATACATCCTGGGTACGTGCCAAGTCTCTATTTTGAAACAAGCGCGGTATTAATTACGCTTGTACTTGTCGGCAAATACTTTGAAGCGTTGGCAAAAGGAAGAACGACAGAAGCGATTACTAAACTATTGAGCTTGCAGGCAAAGGAAGCAATTGTGCTCCAAGATGGTCAAGAAAAGAGAGTGCCGATTGAGAAGGTGCAGGTTGGTGATCTTCTCCTTGTCAAGCCTGGAGAGAAAATTCCCGTGGATGGACTTGTCGTTTCTGGATCATCGTCTGTCGATGAGTCAATGATTACCGGAGAATCGATTCCTGTTGATAAAAAAGAAGGAGATGTTGTCATCGGAGCTACTATTAATCAACAAGGGGCACTAACGATTCGGGCAGAAAAGGTCGGAAAAGATACGGCACTTGCCAATATTATACGAATTGTTGAAGAAGCGCAAGGCTCCAAAGCACCCATCCAGCGCCTTGCGGATGTGATTTCGGGAATCTTTGTTCCCATTGTGGTCGGCATTGCTTTAGTAGCGTTTGTCATCTGGTATGCTTGGGTGATGCCGGGAGATTTACCAAAAGCGCTTGAAGTAGCGATTTCTGTACTTGTCATTGCGTGTCCATGCGCTCTCGGTCTTGCTACTCCGACGTCCATCATGGTCGGGACAGGTAAGGGAGCAGAGCAAGGCATTCTTTTTAGAGCGGGAAAATCATTAGAAATGGCTCATAAGATCCATACCATTTTGTTGGACAAAACAGGAACTGTGACAAAGGGAAAACCGGAGGTAACCGATATCCTTGTGCTGCAAAACGAAATGCTCAGCTATGCCGCTTCTGCTGAAGGTGTTTCTGAGCATCCATTAGCACATGCTATTGTCGAATATGCGAAGCAGCAGCAGATTCCGCTGAAGCCTGTGGCTTCTTTTTCCGCTATTGTCGGCCATGGTCTGAAGGCGTTGGTCGAGGGGAAAGAGGTAATCGTCGGAACGCGCAAACTGATGAAGGAATACGGAATTGCGTTTTCCATGTATGAAGAAAAGCTAGTTGAATTTGAAAAGCATGGAAAAACAACAGTGATGGTTGCCATTGAGGGACAGTTGGCTGGTGTAATTGCCGTCGCTGATACGGTAAAAGCAAGCTCAAATGAAGCGATTCAAGCACTAAAGCAGCTCGGTCTGGAAGTATGCATGGTGACAGGAGATAATCAACGGACAGCAGAATTCATTGCTCACCAAGTGCAGATCGATCATGTATACGCAGAAGTGCTTCCAGAAGAGAAGGCGGATCTTGTCGCGAAACTGCAAAAACAAGGGAAACAGGTGGCGATGGTCGGTGACGGCATCAATGATGCGCCGGCTCTGGCGAGAGCGGATATTGGCATAGCGATTGGCACCGGTACCGATGTTGCCATTGAAACAGCGGATATCACATTAGTTGGTGGAGATTTGCGCCATATTCCGAAAATGATCCAGCTGAGCCGCAAAACAATGAAAAATATTCGTCAAAACTTATTTTGGGCTTTATTCTACAATTCAATCGGCATTCCGATTGCGGCGTCCGGTCTATTGGAGCCATGGATTGCCGGCGCCGCCATGGCATTTAGCTCCGTTTCAGTTGTGGCGAACGCGCTTCGCTTGAAGCGTGTGAACATATAAAAATAAAAGGGAGGAATTCATCATGACCGTTACATTGCAAGTAAAGGGAATGACATGCGGACATTGCAAAGCCGCTGTGACGAATGCTTTGCGCGAGCTTGAGGGAGTGCAGCGCGTGGAGGTACACCTTGAGAAAGGAACAGTGGATGTTGAATATGATGAAGCAACAGTGAAGCTTGAAGCGTTAAAAGAAGTGATTGAAGAACAAGGATATGATGTAGAATCATAATTTTGCGCGGCATCTTCTCGAATGAGAAGATGCTTTTTTACGCTATTATTAGGACATTTTTCTTTTTCTTTTTTTGTTTTTCTATTATGATAGAGATGTAAAGAAAAAAATGGTAAGGAGGAAAGATCATGAGCAAAAACGTATTAATTGTCGCAGGTGATGCGGTGGAGGCGCTAGAAATATACTATCCGTACTACCGGTTGCTGGAAGAAGGATATCAAGTAACGATTGCTGCTCCTAAGAAAAAGAAATTGCACACCGTTGTCCACGATTTTGCTGATTGGGATACGTATGTGGAAAAGCAAGGATATTTGATCGAAGCGCAAGCTGCCTTTGCTGATATTGATCCAAACGATTATGATGGATTAGTGATTCCAGGCGGACGTGCTCCTGAATATATTCGGCTTGATGCGGATCTTCAGCGAATTGTTCGCCATTTTTTTGAAGCAAACAAGCCCATTGCTGCTATTTGTCACGCTTCGCTTATTTTTGAAACGATGTCAGATGTGGTCAAAGGTCGCAGTTTGACAGCTTATATTGCCTGCAAGCCAGGGGTGGAGGCATTAGGGGCAACCTATGTATCCGACCGTACGATTCATGTTGATCAAAACCTTGTTTCTGCTCATGCTTGGCCAGACTTACCAATTTTTATGCGCGAATTTATCCGTTTACTTCAATAAGAAAAGCAGGATTCTAGATTGTAGACAAAGCCAAAAGACAGGCTTTGTCTACAATTATACATATTCAGCATCCCCGCATAAAAGCGTTTGTCAGAAGTCTGAATCCCCCCTTATCTTAAAGGGGGAGTGTTATGGGAAACCCATATCGTAACATCCAATTCGTCTGCTTTGCAATGGTGATTGCGAAACAGAGCTTGATGCCGGTCGGCGTGAGAACTTTTCTCTTGTTAATGTCCAGATGAGACGGTTGCGTCTGTTGAACGAGAAGCTTTTGTCTTAGGAATAGCGGTTGCTAAATATACGCCTGTTAGCACAAGCGCACCGCCGACAAGCTGTGGCATGGAAAGTGAATCGCCTAATAAAAAAGTGATTAATGCGGTAAAAACGGCAATAAAATTTAAGTAGATGCCAGCATAGCTTGGTCCTACTTTTTTCACCGATACATTCCAAAACAAAAATGACAAGACGGATGGAAATAGACTAATATAAAGAATCCCGATGCTGTTGCCCTTGCTTAGTTCGTGTAATGAAAAAGGATGAAAGAACATAAAAGGAAGAAGCGCAACAATGCTAAAAAACACTGAGAAAGCTGTGGCTGTAATCGGCGGTACAGCTAATTTTCTTCCCATAATCGAATAAAGCGCCCAAACTACGCCAGCTAACAGCATCATTAAATCACCAAGGTTGTAGTTTGCTTGAAAAATGAACAGCAAATGTCCTTTCGTTAAAATAAAGAGGACACCGATCAGTGAAACAGCAAAACCAAATATGTTCATTAGGGTGATTCGTTCCTTCAATAAAAAATAGGAGAACATCACGATAATGGCTGGATTAAGGGCATTGACAATGGCCGCATTCATTGGCGACGTGTATTTAAGCGCCCCATATAAGAGCAAGTTATAACCAATAATTCCGAGAATGCCGTTGACAAGCAGCGGCAGCCACCAGCGTTTCAACACCTCGGTGTAACGCGGACGTTCCAACAGATAAGTAAGCGGAAGAAGGAAGATCAAGGCAATGCACCAGCGAATAAATGTCAGCCATAAAGGTCCCGTTTCTTTAATCACCTGTTTTCCGACGACGTAATTGCCCGCCCAAAACAAATTAGCAAGCAGCAAAAATAATTTTTCCCTCAGCGTATTTTCCTCCTTTTCTATCCTGTATTTTACTAAATTTCCCGCCGTTTTCATACATAAAATGGAATGGCTTACTTAATAGATAGAGTCGACCGATCGTCAGGAAAAGGGATCATCGTCTGTTCACATTCCAATGATTTTTTTGTTTATTGAGACATTTTGGTGCTAGCCTTTTTTTCTTGGAATCGTTAATGTTTTCCATTCTGTAGATGTTAATTGCTTAGCGATATAAACAATCTGGCCGATATGGTACGAATAATGATACATTTGCCGTTCAATGGCTTCTATCACTGAATGCGGTTCATGGCGAATCGTAACCGTGCGCAGCAGATCGCTTTCGCTAATGGTGTTTAACATTCTTCAGTCGAGAAGTCTCCCACTTCTAAATCTTGCGAAGCTTGATGAAAGTGGGAGATGAATCGACTTCGGACAAGGACAGGCTTTTGCCTGTTCAATTGTCTGACCCTGTGGTAAAATAAACCTATGTCGTTCTTTCATAACTGGATATAGGAGGTTGCATGGAGAAAATAAAATGCGAAAACCAAGCTGATCCTTCCATGCGTAAAATATCCAAGGTACAAAAGAACTCCGAATTGTCGGACATCTAGGGTTGGAACGACCCGAAGTCACGCTCAGGGAGACGAAAGGCGGCTTTCGTCGTGGAACTGAGAAGCTCCCACTTCAAGCTTTAGCTAAGTGGTGAGTAGTTCACTGTAGTCAAAAAAGGATGCCATCCTTTTTCCCAACATATTAAAACCTCCTCTCTTGTTGTGAACTCATTTATAAATTCGTCGTCCCGGTTTCTATTAGGTTTTTCACCGTCAGAATGAAAAAAATTCGTCCAGCGGGAAATCATGTTTCCGCTCATATGCTTGACAATGACAGCTACACTATTGGTTTCTTCATTAAAGGTGTGGAAAAGCTGATCGTCAGACAGCTGTTCCATCGCTTTCTCAGCTGTTTTTTTCATATCCATAAATCGGTCCTTAACTACTCGCAAATATTCTTGAGCAACGTTCATAGGCTCGCCTCCTTGGTTATTTTTATTCTCTTTGCATGAGCGATGTTCCTTTTTCACTTCGTTATGAAAATGTAAAACCCCGCTTCACGATGGGAAGCGGAGTTAGATTTAATGGGCAGCTGATGCTGTATCGATATGATGAAGATGTCTGCGCCCTGACAAAATAGCGGCGACCCCACAAGCGACCGCCAATGCTCCAACATAAAAAGGAACGTGCGGATTATACCATTCCGCTAGCTTGCTAGCAAGCCATGGACCGATTGCGCCAAAGACAAAGCGAATAAAGCTGTAGGCAGCAGAAGCAGTCGATCGTTCCACTGGAGCCGCCAGCATAACGGCCGTTGTCATCAGCGTGTTATTGACACCTAAAAACGCACCTGCGATAACCACAGCGCTGATCACGGTCATTTGCGAGGATGTCCAAATCCCCATAACCAAAAGCGTCAGCGCGAAACATAGTAGCATCGCACTCATAGAGCTCACAGTGCCAAAGCGGTTTTGGAGCTTTGGGGCAACGAAGACAGAAGTAATGGCGAGCAGCAGTCCCCAGCCAAAGAAGACGAAGCCGAGACCATGCTCATTTAAATTCATAACAAATGGTGTATAAGCCATTAAAGTGAAAAAACCAAAATTATAGCAGAGTGCGGCAATTCCTAATGTGAATAACGAACGATATCGCAGCGCTTTAAAGGGATCGGCTAGAGAGGTGCGTGTTTTAGGCTTCGGCAGCTTTGGCAATAAGATGAGAATGGACAGAAATGCCAATGCCATTAAAACACCAACGCCTAAAAAAGGACCTCTCCATGAGATCGAA
Organism: Anoxybacillus sp. B2M1; assembly: GCF_001634265.1. Lineage (NCBI taxonomy): Bacteria > Bacillati > Bacillota > Bacilli > Caryophanales > Anoxybacillaceae > Anoxybacillus > Anoxybacillus sp. B2M1. Next base: position 674,046 of record NZ_CP015435.1, read on the forward strand.
CCTAATTCGCCGCCTAATAGCGGTCCGACCGAAATGCCGAGGTCAAGGGCTGCTTCATATAAAATAATGGCTTTAGCTGGTCCGCCGCTAGATAAGCCAACAATCGCTGATAAAGCCGTTGCGATAAATAGGGCATTTCCAAGTCCCCATCCTGCTCGGAATCCGACAAGCTGTTCAATCGTACTTGACAGCCCGCCGCAAACAGCAAAAATGACAATCAAGAGAGTTCCTGATAGCAATGTCCATTTTGTTCCTAAGCGGCTTGAAACGAACCCAGTAATCAGCATAGCCAGTCCGGTAATCAATGTATAGCTGGAAAACAATAATGAAACCTGGCTGGGAGAAGCATGCAACTTACTGGCAATGGCTGGTAGAATCGGGTCGACAAGACCTAATCCCATAAATGAGATGACACAGGCAAAGGCGACAGCCCATACGGCCTTTGGCTGGTCGAGCAATCTGCCGCTTCGGGATTGAAGCTCTGTTTCGATTGGCGTAGATGCGGATTTCATACTGGATCCCCTTTATGAAATGATTATTTTGATAATTCTTCATCAATCTTTACGATCGCTGCTCGCGCCCGTTCGCGAAGCGTAACTAATTCCGTTTGAACAGACATGATTTTATGAATTTTCTCCTCGATCATTTGGAGCTGGTCGTCAAGAAGATGGATAATTTCTATTAATTTTTCTTTTCGCTCTCGCGGATCGGTTACTTTTTTGTAATCCGCTCGCTGATTTTCTAATGTGTCTCTGAGAGAAAGGAAGTGGTGCAGCTCCTGCAATGAAAATCCAAGCACTTCTTTCGCTATCGTGATCTTTTTCAGAAACTCGACATGATCCTGTGTATAAAGTCTCGTACCTCCTTGGCTGCGGGGAGGAGGGGGCAGCAGCCCGATTTCTTCGTAATAGCGAATCGTTCGTTTGCTAAGCCCGCTTAATTTGGCCACTTCGTCAATTTTTAATAATTCCTCCATTTGAACATAGACCTCCTGTCAATTAGCCATTATATATAAATTTAACGTTAACGTCAAATTTATACATAAATATTATAAATAAATTAAGATGGATAGATATTAAAATATAACGTTAACGTTATATTTTATATAGTATGATGAGAAGTATGAGAGAATGCCAATAGTGAATGATTGCGCCCAAACAAACCGTCATGATGAATAGAAACCTCTCGCCGTTAACAGGAACAAAGGCAAGGGGAATGAATCATCTAGAAAATAGCGGGCATAAGCTATGACATCATTTCTTTGGCGATAAGCTCAAACGATCGAAGCTTGTCTTGAAAATCATAAGTAATGGTAACAAGCATAATTTCATCAGTCTTATATGCTTTGCTTAAATCGATTAATTGCTGCTTCACTTGACTTGGCGTTCCAACAATCATTCGCTTACGGTTTTCTTTTATGCGTTTGATTTCGAACGGGCTATAAGAATAGGCGGCAGCCGTTTCTGGGCTTGGAGTGCCTGTTGATTTCATGCCTTGTTCAATCATTAAAAGAGAAAGGTCTAAGCTAGACGCGATCCGTTCCGCTTCTTGTTCTGTTTCGCCACAAATCACAAAAGTAGCGACCATGCTTAATGGCTGTGATAAATGGCGGGAGGGAATAAACCGCTCATGATAAAGCTGGGTATAGTACTCTCCTCCTTCTCCATTAATGAACCGTGCAAAGACAAACGGTAATCCTTTTTGGGCGGCTAAGATGGCACTTGCAGAACTGGATCCTAGCAGCCAGACGCTTGGAGATTCTTGAATATGAGGAGTAGCCTTTAACCCATAAAAGGGGTGAGCGCTATCAAGATCATCATGCAAGTAGCCGAGTAAGTCATCAATTTGCTCAGGGTAGCGATCGACATTTCTTGGTCTTCCATCATGCAAAGCCATGGTAGCCAGAGGCATGCCTCCTGGGGCTCTTCCCAGACCTAAATCGATGCGGTCTGGATAAAGACCTGCTAATACCTTAAAATTTTCCGCTACCTTATAGGCGCTGTAATGCGGCAGCATCACGCCGCCGGAGCCGACGCGAATGCGATTGGTTTTTGCTGCGATGTGAGCAATTAAAACTTCTGGAGAGGAGCCGGCCAAACTTTGTGTATCGTGATGTTCTGAAACCCAAAAACGAACATAACCCAGTTTTTCAACAAACTCAGCAAGCTTTGCTGTATTGGAAAGAGCCTCTTCTGCTGTCATTCCTTGTGAAATGGGTGATTGATCTAACACACTTAATTTTAAACGCATCGAATAGTTTCCTCCCTTTAAAAGCTGGTATTTACTATTATTAAGCGGCTATAAGAATATGTCTATTGATCTGCTTAGCAAGCGGACGTCTTTACTGTATATATCATGAACGAATAGGAGTGGCAAACATTCATAAACGGAAGGAAGAGGAAAGTTGAGTGATTGGCTTTTTCATTATCCATATGACGTCCAAATCGGTCATGATCTGCTCATTTTGGAGACAAAGTGCAGCTATAAATGACAATGGATTTCTAGCATTTGTTCCCTATTTCTTCTGATGACTCGAAATGTTGCTGCTTTTTCATTGATAGGGACTTGTCAATCTGAATCTGTATAGTGGCGCACTCATAGGTAGTTTAGCAAAAACGATAGGAGTCAATTTGTTACTTCCCCGTTTTATTGTATACGGTTATTCTAACTTGGTTATACTACAATTGAGCACGTTGGATATGCCAGTGGCACTCCAGCATATCATTACATAGCATAATCATAAAAATTTGTTCTCCTTTATATCAATGGGCTATAGCCAAGCGGTAAGGCAACGGACTTTGACTCCGTGATGCGCTGGTTCGAATCCAGCTAGCCCAGCTATCTCAATTGGAGCCATTGCGATTTTCTTCTTTACATTACATTTTGTTTGTAAATTTTGTTTCTAAAGAAGAAATAAGCATGGCTCTTTTTATGTTTTTTTTATATAATGAGTACGGACGAAAAGTTAGAAAAGTAATAAAAATCAAGTTATTTGGATTTTCGTCTAAATCGTAGTAAAATGGAAATGAAATCGGTTTATCTTCCATTTCAAGTGTGTAGATATTTGAATTCAAGAAATGGTTTTGTGTCTCGCTTGTTGATGGAAGAATTCGTAATCAGTGCTGGAGGGTTATCTAAAAATGAACACGCTTAGTGACAGTAGCAGAAGTCCATGGGAAAAATTTCACGGTCCAAATCTCGGATACGTCATGGAGATGTATGAGCAGTATGTGCAGGATCCTAACTTGGTTGACGAAGAGCTAAGGAGCCTGTTCGACCGCTGGGGACCGCCTGAGTTGGCGGACGTAGGTCGTTATGACAACCAAAAAAGCATAACGGTTGACTCTTATGTTTCGCCAAGTGCATTGGAAAAATGCGTCCAAGCTGTTAAGCTGGCGGAGCATATTCGTGTTTTCGGCCATTTGGATGGAAAAATCAATCCGTTAGAAACGGAGGAGCAACGTTCAAAGGCACAAATAGATCTGCAAAAGTTTGGGTTGACGAAAGAGGATCTTTTATCAATCCCAGCTTCCATTATAAGTCCATATTTGCCTAATCATATAAAAAATGCGTTTGAAGCCATTGAATATTTAAAAGAAGTTTACACATCTAAACTTACGTTTGAATTTGGTCATGTTCAGGATGAAGAAGAGAAAAACTGGCTTTTGCGGATGGTAGAATCAGGGGAGTATCGTCCGGTCGTTTCCAACGAAAAAAGAGTCGAAGTTCTTAAGCGTTTAACAGAAGTGGAAATTTTTGAGCAATTTTTGCATCGGACATTTGTAGGACAAAAGCGTTTCTCCATTGAAGGGGTTGATACGCTTGTTCCATTGCTCGATGAAATCATTTCTGAGTCTGTACAAAAAGGCATCCAATCGATTAATATTGGAATGGCCCACCGCGGTCGTTTAAATGTTTTGGCACATGTGCTAGGAAAGCCGTACGAGATGATTTTTGCTGAATTCCAGCATGCGCCAAATAAAGAATTGATCCCATCTGAAGGATCGATCGGAATTACATATGGATGGACAGGAGATGTGAAATACCATTTAGGGCTTGATCGAAAAATTAAAAAAGAAAATACGGTTCGTGCCGTTATCACTTTAGCCAATAACCCAAGCCATTTAGAGTTTGTCAATCCAGTGGTGGCTGGTTATACGAGAGCTGCACAAGAGACTCGAAATAAGCCTGGCTTTCCTGAACAGGATGAAAATAAAGCGCTTGCTATTTTAATTCATGGCGATGCCGCATTCCCAGGTCAGGGGGTCGTCGCAGAAACGTTAAATTTAAGCCGATTAAGAGGCTATAAGACAGGTGGAACGATTCATATCATCGCTAATAATATGATTGGATTTACGACAGAAAGCGAAGATTCTCGTTCTACCAAATACGCGAGCGATTTAGCAAAAGGCTTTGAAATTCCGATTGTTCATGTGAATGCGGATGATCCGGAAGCCGTGCTGGCCGCTGCGCATTTAGCCGTCATTTATCGGCAAAAATTCAAAAAAGATTTCTTGATTGATTTAATCGGCTATCGCCGTCACGGTCATAACGAGATGGATGAGCCAGCTGCGACCAATCCATTAATGTATCAAATCATTCGCAAGCACCCGACGGCTCGCAAGCTTTATGCAGATCGTCTGGAACAGCTTGGAATTATCTGTTCGGCAGAAGAAGTAAATCGTTTTAGAAAAGAAGTAGAAACAAAACTGCAATCCGCTTATCAAAAAGTGGCCAATGTGAAAGAAGAGCTGGACTATGAAATGAATCCGCCGGAAGTAGCGGAAAAAGGCATTCCAAAAATTCATACAAGCGTACCAGCTGAGGTTTTGGAACAAGTGAATCGCGAGCTTGTACAATGGCCAAAGGGTTTTCGTGTATTTAATAAGCTTGAACGGATTTTGCAACGTCGCATTCATGCTTTTCAAGAGAATAAAATCGATTGGGCTCATGCGGAGGCGCTTGCATTTGCAACCATTCTTCAGGAGGGCATTCCGATTCGACTAACAGGCCAAGATTCAGAAAGAGGAACGTTTGCCCAACGCCATTTAATTTTACATGATGAAAAAACAGGAGAGAGATTCTCGCCATTGCATCAATTGTCTGAAAGCAAGGCCTCTTTTGCGGTGCATAACAGCCCGCTATCTGAGACGAGCGTGCTTGGCTTTGAATACGGCTATAACGTTATTGCCCCAGAAACGTTAGTGATATGGGAGGCTCAATTTGGTGACTTCTCCAACTCAGCACAAGTCATTATCGATCAGTTTATTTCGTCTGGAAGAGCGAAATGGGGACAAAAATCGGGGCTTGTCATGCTTCTTCCGCACGGGTATGAAGGACAAGGGCCTGAGCATTCAAGTGCTCGGTTAGAGCGTTTCCTTACATTGGCAGCAGAAAATAACTGGACAGTTGCCAATATGACGAAATCATCGCAATACTTTCATATTTTGCGGCGACAAGCACTTGTTTTACAAAAAGAAGAAGTGCGTCCGCTTGTAATTATGTCGCCAAAAAGTTTGTTGCGTCATCCATTGGTCGTATCCGGAGCGGCAGATTTGAGCGAAGGAAGCTTCCAGCCAGTGTTGCCACAACCGGGATTAGGACAAAATCCAGCGAAAGTGGAACGATTAATTTTATGCTCAGGTAAAATCGCAATCGATTTAGAAGAAAAATTGGCGGAAGTTGCAGATCGGGAATGGTTCCATATTTTAAGAGTGGAAGAATTATATCCGTTCCCAATGAAGGAAATTGCTTCTTACATTCAGCAGTTCCCGAATTTAAAAGAACTAGTATGGGTACAGGAAGAGCCAAAAAATATGGGCGCTTGGAACTTTGTTGAACCAAGATTGCTTACATTAGCTCCAAGTGGTGTACATGTTTCTTATATTGGCCGGAGACGTCGTTCAAGCACAGCAGAAGGGGATCCGGTCGTTCATAAGAGGGAACAAGCGAGAATTATCAATCAAGCTTTTGTGCGTTCATACGTTCATCATATTTAAATTAAAAATATAAAGTGAGAAGGGCGAAAGGAGATAATCACGGTGGCAGAAATCAAAGTACCAGAATTAGCAGAATCAATAACAGAAGGAACGATTTTTCAGTGGTTAAAAAAACCGGGCGATTTCGTTCAAAAAGGAGAACCGCTTGCCGAATTAGAAACAGATAAAGTGAACGTAGAATTAATGTCTGAGGAATCGGGAGTCATTACGCAATTGTTGTTTAACGAAGGGGACACAGTAAGAGTAGGAGATACGATCGCGATTGTATCAGAAGGAGCAGAGGCCGCTGCACCACAAGCAGTGGAACCGGCGCCGCAGCCAGAAGCGGCAGAGCCTGTTCAGCCGGCAGCCGCCCAATCGGCCCCTGCTTCCGTTGAGCAAGGAGAAGCAAAATCGGTCCAGCGTCCAATTGCTTCACCGGCGGCAAGAAAACTGGCTCGTGAAAAAGGAATCGATTTGACTCAAGTAACGCCAGTTGATCCGCTTGGCCGTATACGTAAGCAAGATGTAGAAGCTTACGCAAGCCAGCCAGTTCCATCGATTCAGCCAGCGCCAGCCGTTGAAGCTGTCAAGCCGTCGCAGCCTAGTGCGGCAATGGATCCAGAGAAACCAGTCGAGCGAATGAGAATGTCTCGCCGTCGCCAAACGATTGCAAAGCGGCTTGTCGAAGTTCAGCATACAGCAGCTATGCTGACAACCTTTAACGAAATTGACATGACGGCTGTCATGAATTTGCGCAAGCGTCGGAAAGATGCTTTTTATCAGGAACACGATGTGCGTCTTGGCTTTATGTCATTTTTCACGAAAGCGGTTGTGGCCGCATTGAAAAAATATCCGCTGCTCAATGCGGAAATTCAAGGCGATGATATCATTGTGAAAAAGTATTATGATATCGGGGTAGCGGTATCTACCGAAGAAGGGTTAGTCGTGCCTGTGGTGCGTGATGCCGATAAGAAAAATTTTGCGGAGATTGAACGTGAAATTTTACATTTAGCGACAAAAGCGCGTGAAAACAAATTAAGTCTTAAAGACTTACAAGGCGGTACGTTTACCATCACAAATGGCGGTGTGTTCGGTTCGTTAATGTCGACACCAATTTTAAATGGTCCGCAAGTTGGTATTTTAGGAATGCACAAAATCCAACTTCGTCCTGTAGCGATTGATGAAGAGCGCATGGAAAACCGTCCGATGATGTATGTTGCACTCTCATATGATCACCGCATTATCGACGGAAAAGAAGCCGTCGGTTTCCTAGTAAAAGTGAAAGAACTTCTTGAAGATCCAGAGCAGCTTTTATTAGAATCATAAGAACCACGATGGATGGGGTGTCTAATCAGTCGATTTTCCGGCTGATAGGCGCCCCTTTCTTTCACCTTTTTACGTCGTCCACCGAGAATCTCCCACCTCTTAAATGTAGGCGGAGGAGGTTTATGATTTTTCATCAAGAAGGATAGGGGATAAAAGCAATCGCCATGTTTGTTTTGTATGGAGCAACATAATCTACCGTCTGGATAAAGTTCTGAAAACGCCATGAACTCTATCATCTATGTCCATTAGCTAGTTTGTTGCAAAAATAAAGAATGTTTGATGACAAGGGAATGTTCTGCTGATAGAAAGTAGAATGGTCTTTCCAGCAATAGAGGAAGGGAATCTTGACGTCCGTAAAGAATTGGATAAAATGGCGCTGAATTTGATTTGAATCGATAGGGAAAGGAGGAAATTCGACTACATGAAACATGAAGGACGTTAAAATGGTTGTAGAACAAAGTCAATGTTGACTTCGTCTACAACACGGAGAGGGTCATTCATATTGATTCTCTTTTATGCTCCTTTTAATTTTGCCCGTTCTTGATGATTGTTTTTTGGTTTCATCAATAGCGGATATAGAAGTATTCCTGCCACAAATAAACCGATTCCTAAGAAAAAGGTGTGCCAGTCTGCCGTTCCTGTTTTAATGACCCAAAGCGAATAGAAAAGAGCTGCCAATGTAATCAAACCGTCACGTACGCGCTGCGTTGTTTCATTTTGATATGTTTCCCCTGTGATAATGAGCTTCAACTGATATAAAGCAGAGACAAGATATGGAACGAGATAAGCTAAGGTCGCTACGACAATCGCAAAATTGTACGCTTCGTTCATCGTTCCTGAGATAGTGGAAAATAGAAAAATTTGTGTCATTACATTAGTTATGAGCAACGAACGCACAGGGCTTCCGTTTTGATTGATTTTCCCAAAAAAGCGAGGGAATAGCGCTTCTTTTGCTGCTTGATATGGAACTTCTGAACTTACTACAATCCAGCCGACTGTCGATCCGAAAAGAGAAATCAGCGCTAAAATCGCCATCATATAAGCACCGCTGTTTCCAAGAACGGAATAAAGGGCATCAACAAGCGGCTTTTGCGATTCTCTTAGTTCCTCTTGGGAAAGAGCTCCCATTGTTAGTAATGTAATTCCCATATAAATCAAGACGGAAATGACCAGGCCAAGGAATGTCGCTTTCTTAACATCCTTTGGAGATTGGGCCCGGTTTGAGAGCATAACGGCTGATTCAATGCCGATAAAAGCCCAAAGCATGGTAATAGCCGCCCCATTAAGTTGGGATGGCACAGAAACCGTCTGTCCTTTTTCATTTATAAAAGAAAGGCTGTCTACATTTGCTGCATGAAACACCCATAGCGTACCGATAATATAAAGGAAGAAACCAATCACTTTCGCTCCGGTTGTGAAGATGTTTATTTTTCCAGCCTTTTGAAAATCTCTCACGAGAATCCAATGAATTCCCCACAATACACCAGTGCAAATCATAAATGTAAGTCCTTTTCCTGTTTCCAAAGAAAAAGAACCGATGGTTAATAAAGTTTGCTTGCTTTGCATGATTGGAAAAAAAGTGCTCAAATAACCAGCAAACGAAATAATGACGGATGCCGTTGCTGCCCAGTTTGCTGCCCAATATCCCCAAGCCATGCTGTAGCCGGCTACTTTCCCCATTTGCGGGGAAGAAAACAAGGCCTGCGCATAGCTCTGTGGTCCAGCTTTTAGCTCCGGTTTTCTTGTGATTAAATTGCCAAATACGAGCGCGATCATCCAAACTCCAAGCCCTGTTGTGATCCATGCCAATACGGATCCGACAGGGCTAGATACTTGCGCAAGATTCGCTGGGATCATAAAAATACCGCCGCCGATCATGTTTCCGATAACAAAGGCGGTCAACACCCATAAGCCCCATTTTTTTGCTGCCATTTGTATTGCCTCCTTCTGTGCAACGTCTAGATGAATCAATTAAGGATTTCATTTCTTTTTTCATCATAGCTGATCTTTTTAGTTTGGTAAAGTGATAATATGATAAAGAAGTAAAGTTGTTTAATTTTGAAAAGTATGTATTTTCGACCGCTCATTTTCTAATCATTTTACATCAACTAAATTTAAATAGAACTATGTTCTAAATAATCAATAATAAATAAAAAAAAATAAAAAATAGCGGCAAGATTGCCGCCTCATTTTTCCATTAATCGATCCAATCGAACTCGGCGATGAATGCCGTACATAATCGGAGCGCCAATCGCCATCGTAACCAGCTCGCCAGCGGCCGTTGTCAGCCACGTCAAAAGAAACGGTAAGTCTAATGCCAGCTTCAGCTCCCAAGCAATGATAAACATAGTCAACGTAAAAATGAGAGTATTAACAGCCATACGAGCCCATAGATTTTCGACGTAACGCGTGATCACAATGGTTGTTAATAAAGCGATGACCGATTGTCCAACTCCAAAAACAAGATCATACATGCCTAAAGGGGAAAAAAAGAAATTCGCCAAAAAGACACCTAATATAATTCCAAAGAAATATTTCTTATGAAACACAATGAAGTGATTTAAGATTTCTGATACGCGAAATTGCACATTTGTAAAGCCAAATGGCTGAATCAGCATTGTAACGATAATATACACGGCAGCTAAAATACCGTTAATGGCCATTGTTCGTACATTCATTTCTCTCCTTCTCCTTTTACAACATATCGTGTAGCTGAAAGAAAACGCAGCAATTTATATTCTAACATAAACGGTGGAAAACGCCATTATGGTTTTGCGTTAAGTTTGTTGACCGCTCATGATGAGTTGCGGGCGTGCGAGAAAAAGCGTAGAATGAAGATATCCAAGCTCCTCGATTTTTGAGGGGCTATTTTGTTGAAAGGGGAGAAATCAATGGAGGAATATAAAGAATTAGCTGAACAACTAGCACGCGCGAAAACGATCGCGGTTTTGACAGGAGCAGGAATGAGCACGGAGTCAGGCATTCCAGATTTTCGCGGCCAAAATGGAATTTATGCGCAAGAAGACAATGTCGAATATTACTTGTCGGAGCACTATTTCACTTCCCACCCTGTTGATTTTTGGCATCGCTTTAAACGAATGTTTTCATTAAAAATGATGGGCACGTTCTTGCCTAATAAAGGGCATATCTTTCTTCAAGCGTTAGAAGCTGCTGGGAAAAAAGTGACGATTTTAACGCAGAACATCGATGGGCTCCACACAAAAGTAGGAAGCACGAATGTGATCGAATTGCACGGAACCTTGCAAACGGCCACATGTCCTATCTGTAGCCAAAAGTACGATTTATCGTTTATAAATTCACAAGACGTTCCTGGTTGCCAACAAAAGGGATGTGGTGAAATTCTAAAGCCTGATGTGGTTCTATTTGGCGGAATCGTACCAAGAATCGATGAAGCATTTGCCGCAGCAGCAGAAAGCGACGTCTTGCTGGCGATGGGCACAAGTCTTGAAGTAACGCCTGTCAATCACATTCCGTTTTATGTCACTTCCGAATCTCCTCGTACATACAAGGCTATAATTAATAAAACAGCAACGAGAATGGACCATCTTTTCGATCTTGTCATTCACCATTCTATTGGGGATACCGTTTCACAATTGCGGGCGTATATGGCAGAGCTGCGGTGAGTGATGGCAAAAAATACAACTTTGAAGGGTGAACCATCATGAAGCAGATACTCAAAACTAGCATGATACCAAAGATCAAGCTTGCCTTTTAAGCGAAAAAACGCATTGATCGACAGTCATTTGTCACGGACGCACGTCAATAGGGGATCGATATCACGCTCAATCCCCTATAGAGCCGTCTCATTCAATAAATATCAATTAGACTGTTTTATGCTTTTAAATGACTGATTGTTTTGATGATTCGAGCCGGATTTCCTCCTACTACAACATTGTTCGGGATATCCTTTGTGACGACGGCTCCAGAAGCGATGACAACATTGTTTCCTATTGTTACGCCAGGATTAATGACTGCTCTGCCGCCGATCCACACATTATGGCCAATGCTGACGGGCTTTCCGTATTCGGCACCGGAGTTTCTTTCCAAAGGGTCTAACGGATGAGTAGCAGTATAAATATGGACACCTGGGGCGATTAGGCAGTTATCGCCAATTTTTATCTCACATACATCCAAGAAAACACAATCAAAATTGGCGAAAAAATTTTCACCGACATGAATGTTATACCCATAATCACAACGAAAAGGAGGTTCAATGAAGAGATTTTTTCCTGTTGAACCAAAAAGTTCTTTCAATAAGGAAGTCCGTTTTTGATGCTCGGTTTCCAATGTTTGATTAAACAATCTGGTCAATCGACGAGCGCGCTCCCGCTCCGCTGCTAGTTCGGGATCAGCCGCCATATATAATTCACCGCTTAACATTTTCTCTTTTTCCGTTTTCATATGGCTCCTCCTCATACACACTGAAAATGATTTCTAATTTAACCTAAATGTATAATACTATAAAATGATGAGCATCACGACCAATTCTATCGACAGGAATTATATTTTAGGTGATATGGGGGATCTGTATTCCGCAAGCACCCAAATTATCGAATAGATGCATATCCGCCGTTGCCCTTGTCCTGGGTGTTGCATATGTTACTTTTGAAACGGAAATTTTTGATGCAGGTGTATTCATGCAAAGAATCGAGTATATAAGGTACGGTGTTACATCAATGGTGTCGATCCATATACTCTCGAGAAAGGGGATGATCAATAATGGTGAAAATCGTACTTGATGCAGGGCATGGTGGAACGGATAGCGGAGCTGTAGGGAACGGTCTACAGGAAAAAAATCTGACGTTAAATATTGTCAAAAAGATCGGGAATTTACTCGCTGAATACGAAGGGGTCAGCATCATCTACACGCGGACGGATGACCGTTTCGTGGAGTTGTCGGAGCGTGCGGCCATCGCGAACAGGGCGGATGCCGATTTTTTCTTATCCGTTCACATCAATGCCGGCAGTGGAACAGGATTTGAGTCCTACATTTACAATGGCAATGTGAGCCCGTCGACCATTGCGTATCAGAACACGATCCACAGCGAGATCATGAAAGCGATCGCCGGCGTGCAGGATCGCGGTAAAAAGCGAGCGAACTACGCGGTACTGCGCGAAACGAAAATGCCGGCATTGCTCACAGAAAACCTGTTCATTGATAATGCGAACGATGCGGCCAAATTGAAATCAGAGCCATTCCTTTTACAAGTGGCACATGGCCATGTCGAAGGGATTGCGAAAGCATTTGGCTTGAAAAGGAAAGCAACACAGCAAAAACAGGAGGAGCCAAAGATGCCAGCACCTGAAAAAACAGCGTATGACAAAGCGGTCGATGCAGCGTTTGAATTTTTGAAGCAACACGGAGTGGTGACACAGGATCGACGAGAGGAACCCGTGACACGAGCACAAGTTTTTTTGATGTTGCATCGATTGGCACAAAATATGTTGCAGAAATAGTAAAAGTAGTCCCTGCCCAAATAGCAGGGACTTTTTCTGTGAGTAAACGAACCTCCCCTCCTCCACTTCGCTTAGCGGTAAGCGACTTCTCGGTGAATGTGTGAAAGGTCCAGTCTGGACTGTAACAGAATAAGCTTGTACCGAGCACCCTTCTGAATAAGATATCGAAAAGGAAGAAGTTCTGACTCCTGCTAAGTATAATAAAGAAATTTCTTTGGCTAAAGGACGCCGCTAGCCTGGCATGGGCTGATGCCTAATTGAATTCACAAAAAGGAACCAATCAATCTCACGGCATTTTTTCTTCTAAAAGAAGATGGATTAATTGTTTCATTGATTGCGATAGCCACTTCTTTTGGTGATACACCAACTGCAAATAAAGTTTAGGCTTTATGTTGGAAAGGGGAAGGAGCATTAATTTTCCATTTGCGATTTCTTCCTTTACCGCCATGAGCGGTAAAAACGCGATTCCAAGCCCATAAGCCACACATCGTTTAATTGCTTCAATACTCCCTAATTCAATGGTTAATTCAAGCCGTACTGCATGGCGGCGATATAAATTTTCGATCATTTCACGGTAGCTACAGCCTTGCTCTGTCACAATGAGCTTTTCATTTTCCAAATCTCTCATATAGATAGGGTCCCGTTGGACGAAAGGATGATCAGGCTTTGCGACTAGCACTAATGGTTCTTCTTTGATGATCATAAAATGTAAATCTGGATCTTCTTGTTTTTGATCAAGAATAATAGCTAAATCGTATTTTCCTTCTTTTATACCTTTAACTAAATATTGGCATACTCCTTGCTGGAGGAGTAAATTCACCCGCGGATACTTATTTTTAAATGCTTGCAAATATGGAGGAAGATAAAAGCCTGCAATGGATTCAATAGTGCCGATCGATAAGCTTCCAGCCAGTTCTGCTTGCTCAGAAAGGCTTTGTCTTGCTTCATCAAGCAGATGGATCATTTTATTAGCATATTCTAACAATTCCTTTCCAGCGGGTGTCAATTTGATTCTGCCGCTCCAACGTTCAAACAAAATGACCCCAAATTCTTCTTCCAATTTTTTGATTTGTGTGGTGACGCTTGATTGAGCATAACCTAGCACTTCCCCAGCTTTGGTAAAACTGTTCCACTTTGCGGCTTCGCGAAACGTTTGCAAATAATTGATATTCATTGCAATCAAACTCCTATCAAAAATCTTGATGAATAGCATCAATTATTATCAATAACACCTATGACCAAATATTTGTAGAATTGATTATATCAGAAATTTTATCGATTATGGGAGGATTTTTTGTGCAAATGAATCATATAAAAACGTATATTTTGCTTTTCCTGACAGCCGCTATTTGGGGAGGCGCTTTCATTGCGGGGAAAATAGCGACGGTCAGCCTGCATCCTGTTTCAGTTGCTTTTTTCCGCTTTTTTGGGGCCAGCCTGATTCTTTTTCCGCTCATGCGTTGGAGGGAACGGCAAGCAAAGGTTCCTACCAAAAAAGACTGGGGGATGTTTGCGCTGCTTGGCCTTACAGGTATTTTTCTATATAACGTTTGTTTTTTTATTGCGACTAAATACGCGCCGATTGTCAAAAGCTCTCTCGTTATTGCGGTGAATGCTCCGTTGATTACGCTCTTTTCGGGCCTGTTTTTAAAGGAAAAAATCAACGCTAAAAGCATATTAGGTATGGTTATGGCGCTCATCGGAGCTTTATATATTATCACAAACGGGCAGCTATCCGTTATTGTAAAGCTTGGGCTCTCTCCGATTGATTTTGTTTTAGTAGGCGCCTGTCTCAGTTGGAGTATATATTCTGTGATCGGGAAGGTGGTGATGAAAAAATATAGCCCTTTAGCGGCAACGACGTATGCAACGGGATTCGGAACGCTTTTCTTATTTCCTTTCGCTTTGTACTATACCTCTTTCACCGCGATAAAAGCGAGCAATTGGGAAGTATGGCTTAGTGTGTTATATGTAGCGGTCATTGTTTCTGCTATTAGCTTTGTTTGGTGGTATAACGGTATCCAAAAGGTAGGCGCGTCAACCGCCTCCATTTTTATTAACGTGATGCCTATATCGGCAGCTGTGATGGGAACAATCGTGTTCCATGAACGCTTGACATGGACCCATATAATTGGAGCGTTATTCGTATTTGGTGGCATTTTGTTTAATATTTATAGTAAGAAAGAAAAAAAGAGCGTGCTAGTATCCAGAGAAGGGAAAGTGATGTAACGAGCGTGATCGATAGCGTCATCCTTCGTTTTTAACTACTTTAGAGTAGAATGAATGGAGGACTACCTTTATTTATCCATCCAAATGAAGGTATAATGATAAAAAATGAAAAAAGGATGGGAATCATGCATATTGGTGATATCATTTTTCAATTGTTCGTTATCGTGATGCCGGCTTTGCTTATCACAGGAGTGGTTTTGTTTGTTTATTCCGTCAAAAAACGCAAAGCGCAATTAAATCGAATCGAGGAAAAATTGGCGGAAATGTCAAAGCTGCCGAATGAGCAATAGTTAGGGCGGAATCATCAACAACGAAGGCTATAGATTGAAAGTTTTCAACATGATCCGTCTCCCACCTATTAACAGAGTGTGGGTGGGAGAGGATCATGGAGAGCGTTTCAGTCTTCAGGCACATGGTATGGCGGGCATCTTTCGCTGGTTGGATATGTATAGAAAACGTAGAGCTTATTTTTCTTACGAATGATTTTGCAGAAAAAGGTTTACAACTTAGTTATCTTTGGATATAATTTACTTTGTAACATGATTTCGGAAGGAGGATGAACACAATGACTAACATGATGAAAGCTGTAGCATCTAAAAATGAATATGTGCGAACGATTCAACCTTCCGATTCTGTTATGGCTATCATTTTTTAACTGAAGAAGGAATGCCGCAGGGAAGGAGATCGTTTTTTCCTGCGGCTTTTTATGTAGATATAAAGCCGTGGGATGACGCTATTCCCGCGGCTTTTTTGCTTTTTTGAAGCCGCTGGAGACTCTTTTTCCATGCGGCTTTTTTATGAAAGGAGGTGGGAAAGAATGATGGTTCATCTGTTGTTTGTAACCATTACGATTCAACGAAGAAAGTGGACAATCGAAGAGATTGAACATGAGCAATTAGTCAAGAAGATTGAAGAAGAAATGATGGATCGTAAATGCGGTATATATCCGAGATTTTAATATTTGTTTGATCATCAACTAAGTGACTTAAAGGAGGAATACAAAAATGGAAATGAAATGGATGATGCTGGCATTACAAGCGAGAGAGATCAACAGCGGTTAGATGTAAACAAACAGTGAAAGGGGATGATTTGGAGTGTTTTCAGTATTATGGAAACTTCAAGCGTTTTTTAAACAGCATTGGAAACGATACACGATTGCGATTGTGCTTTTAGTAGTGGTCGGAATGTTAGAAATGATTCCTCCCAGGATCATCGGAATCGCGATTGATGATATGTATGTGAACGGTTTAGATAAAAGCCAACTGCTCAAGTACCTAGCTTTATTGTTAGGGTTAGCAGGCGTGATTTACAGCATCAACTATATATGGATGTATCAGCTGTTTGGCGGTGCGTTTTTACTTGAAAGAAGCTTGCGTTCCCGATTTATGAAGCACTTGCTTTCCATGACACCGACCTTTTACGAGAAAAACCGTACAGGAGACTTAATGGCAAGAGCGACAAACGATCTAAGAGCGATATCGATGACAGCCGGATTCGGCATCTTAACTCTCGTGGATTCAAGTGTATTTATGCTTGTTATTTTATTGACAATGGGGGGGCTCATTAGCTGGAAGCTGACTTTGGCGGCTTTGTTGCCGCTTCCAGTGATGGCAGTGGCGATGAACGTATACGGAAAAAAAATCCACGAACGCTTTACAAAAGCTCAAGATGCTTTTGGCGATATGAACGACTATGTACTCGAATCCATTTCCGGTGTTCGTGTCATTCGCGCTTATGTGCAGGAAAAAGAAGATGAGGCACGGTTTAAACGACTAACCGAAGAGGTATATCAAAAAAATATGAAGGTCGCCCGTATTGATTCATTATTTGATCCTACCATTAAAGTGCTGGTCGGCCTGAGTTATTTAATCGGCATCGGATATGGATCGTATTTAGTCTTTCATAAAGAAATGACGTTAGGAGAATTAGTTTCCTTTAATGTATATCTAGGAATGCTGATTTGGCCGATGTTTGCCATTGGCGAACTCATTAACATTATGCAGCGAGGCAATGCTTCGCTTGATCGCGTCAATGAAACGCTTGCCTATCTTCCAGATGTTCAAAACCACCCGCAGCCGGTCTTACTCGAAAAGCCAGAAACAATTGAATTTCAACAGGTAACGTTCCGCTATCCGTCAGCCACCATTCCGCATTTACAACATATATCTTTTTCGCTCCAACGAGGACAAACGCTTGGAATCGTCGGGCGAACAGGAAGCGGAAAAACGACGCTTATGAAACAGCTGCTGCGGCAATATCCATTGGGAGCAGGAAGCATAACGATTTCCGGTGTGCCGATTGAACGTATTCCAATGGAAGTCATTCAAAGCTGGATCGGATATGTTCCACAAGACCATATTTTATTTTCGAAAACAGTAAAAGAAAATATTTTATTTGGCCGAAAGGATGCGGACAGTGAAGAATTGCAGCGTGTGATTGAATTGGCTGCACTCCATAATGATATTCAGCTGCTGCCGCAGGGGCTTGATACATTAGTAGGAGAGAAGGGAATCGCGCTATCTGGAGGACAAAAGCAGCGGATTTCCATCGCTCGGGCGCTGTTACTCAATCCGGAGATTTTAATTTTGGATGATGCACTTTCAGCCGTCGATGCCAAAACAGAAGCAGCTATTATTGAAAATATTCGGCGCGAGCGCACCGGCAAAACAAATATCATTGTAACCCACCGCTTATCAGCCATTCAGCACGCGGATTGGATTCTTGTTTTGGAAAATGGAAGAATCATCGAGGAAGGCACACATGAGCAGCTATTAGAACAAAATGGCTGGTATAAAGAACAATTTATTCGTCAGCAAGCAGCAAAGGATCCAGAAAACAGCGGGGTGTTTTTATGAATACAGGTAAACGGCTAATCGCTTATGCGCTTCAGTACAAAAAAATCATTGTGGCGGCCTTATTTATGCTGGCGATTTCAGTGGCTGCCGAATTAACGGGTCCGTTGATCGCTAAAAAAATTATTGATCGACACATTTTAGGAATTGAATCTCCATGGTATGAGGCTGATAAAAATGACGATCAAGCGGTTTTTTATAATGGAAAATGGTATAAACGAAGCGACGATTTCGCTCAAGGAGAAGCAAAAGGCAAAGAAGTACGTTTGCTACAAATTGGCCGCGATTATTATTTTGTAGACCGCGCGATCACATTTGATGGCAAACGGTCGATTCAAAACGGGATGTTAGTGATTCAACATGGTGAGCAAAAAGCCGTATATCCGATTGAAAAACTGTCGAACAGCGAGCTGTTCCGTTTTTATCAGCCGGAAATTCGGTCGATTATTTATCTTTTGGCACTTTATTTTTCTTTGTTATTGGCGGCAACAGTGTTTCAGTATGGACAGCGCTACTGTCTGCAAATGGCGGCTAATCGCATTATTCAAACGATGCGCAAGGATTTGTTCGCTCATATCCAACGCCTGCCAATTCGCTATTTCGACCGCCTGCCTGTCGGAAAAATTGTCGCCCGCATCACAAATGATACCGAAGCCATTCGTGAATTGTATGTGACGGTGCTGGCTACTTTTTTTACAAGCACTATTTACATGACAGGAATTTTTATTGCCTTGTTTCTGTTAGATGTGCGCTTAGCGCTTCTATGCCTCATTCTTATTCCGATTTTAGCCGTCTGGATGAAAATTTACCGCCAATATGCGTCTCGCTATAACCATATTATTCGTTCACGGCTAAGTGACATTAATGCAATGGTCAATGAGTCTATTCAAGGCATGCCGATTATTCAAGCGTTTCGCAGACAAAAAGAAACTGAACGGGAATTTGAAACACTCAATCGCGAATATTTTGTGTATCAAAACAAGCTTCTAAACTTAAATTCGCTCACCTCCCACAATTTAGTAGGGGTGCTGCGCAATCTTGCCTTTGTCGCATTAATTTGGCATTTTGGCCACGATTCATTCAATCACCAAGCGATTTCACTCGGCCTTCTCTATGCGTTTGTTGATTATTTGAATCGCTTATTCCAGCCCATTACAGAAATGGTCAATCAATTGGCCAACCTAGAGCAGTCAAGAGTAGCAGCTCATCGTATTTTTACGCTTCTTGATGAAGAAGGGGAAGAGGTATATGATGGAGAGATGCCTCGCTATCAGGGAAATGTCGTATTTGAACATGTGTTTTTTGGATATAAAGAAGGGGAATATGTGCTAAAAGACATTTCTTTTTCTGCTAAGCCGGGCGAAACTATTGCACTTGTCGGCCACACGGGGTCAGGAAAAAGCTCGATCATGAATTTGCTGTTCCGTTTTTATGACATCGAAAAGGGACAGATTTTCATTGATGGGAAGGATATAAAAACCATCCCGAAACAGCTGCTTCGAAAACATATGGCGATCGTGTTGCAGGATGCGTTTTTATTTACAGGAACGATTGCTTCAAATGTCGGTTTAAATGATCCTGCTATTTCCCGACAGAAAATAGAACAGGCCCTTCGGGAGATTGGAGCCGATCAACTATTGGAAAATTTGCCAAATGGATTTGATGAACCAGTCGTGGAAAGAGGCAGCACCTTGTCATCGGGACAGAGACAGCTGATTTCGTTTGCACGGGCGTTGGCGTTTGATCCGGCTATTCTAGTGCTGGACGAAGCGACGGCCAACATCGATACAGAAACGGAGGCGACGATTCAAAAAGCGCTGGAAGTTTTAAAACAAGGACGGACAACATTTATTATTGCTCACCGTTTGTCAACCATTAAAAATGCGGATCAAATTCTCGTGCTAGATCGCGGGATGATTGTTGAACGCGGAACGCATGAAGAGCTAATGAAAAAAGAGGGAATCTATTATCATATGTATCAGCTGCAGCAAGGGAACAAAGAAACAACGAAAGCGGGTTAAAGGTAAAGGGGGCTAGCATTAGCCTCCTTCTAGATTACTGTAGATGAGCAAATCCACTAACATAAATTTACAACTAAACAAAAGAAGAGACATGAACCCGATTCCTTGGTTAGAATAGATGCGCTACCAACTACCCACAAGGAGGTTCATGTCTCATGAATAGACTAGCACATCATCAAGAAATTCACAAGTTTTTTACGATGTTAGGGTTGTCCCTTTATTTTTCAAAACCTGTCCTGAAGCATCTCGTTCATATCGTAGATGCGATGGTGACGAAAGGTTTTTCGGGAACGTTGACCGATCTTCATCATGGGAGCTTTCATCCGAACCATCGCACGACACTCAGCCATTTTTTCACGAAAAGCCCTTGGGAGGAAGAAACGCTGCTTCGCAAACTCCAGCAGTGGATCCTTCGTCGTGTCGAACGCAGCGCGAAACGAGAGAATCAACCCCTGTTTGTTTCGATCGATGATACGATTTGCCAAAAAACCAAGCCCTCGTCACGGGCCACGCACGCGATTCAAGGGTGTGATTGGCATTATTCTCATGCGGATAGAAAGTCTGTCTGGGGACATTCTCTTGTTTGGCTCATGGTTCATACGATGACCCAAGCGTTTCCCTTTGCGTTCCGCCTCTACGACAAGGCGGCTGGGAAAAGCAAGGGGGAACTCGCGATCGAGATGCTTTCTTCGTTGGATGTACAACGTCCCGTCTATGTGCTGATGGATTCGTGGTATCCCTCACAAGCGCTCGTGGAAGCTTGTCTGAAAAAGGGATTCCACGTCATCGCCATGCTCAAGACCAACCGAATTCTCTACCCGAAGGGCATCGCCGTCCAAGCGAAGCAGTTGGCCCGCTCCATCGAACCAGACGACACTCACCTCGTCACGGTGGGAGAAGAGCGTTATCGGGTGTATCGCTACGAAGGCGCTCTCAAAGGTCTCGATGATGCCGTGGTGCTGCTCGCTTGGAAAGCCGATCAGCCGATGACACCCGAACATCTTCACTGTGTCTTGAGCACCGACCGGGAGCTAAGCGATGAAGAGATCTTGCGCTACTATGCCCAGCGTTGGTCGATCGAATGCTTTTTTCGACAAGCGAAAGACCAGCTGAAGCTCGATGGGTACCGCGTTCGTCAAGTTCGAGCGGTGAAACGGTATGGGATGTTGGTGCAACTCGCTTATGTGTACAGCATGTTCGAGTCGAACGGCGAGGTTTCTAATGGGCTGGATCTCCTGCGCAAGAGAAAAGGACATCGCCTCGTGGAGTTCATTTACCATGCAGCGAAGCAAGATATCCCCATCGATGTTGTCAAAAAACAGCTCCATGTGGCATAAGGGGTGCCCCGTTTATCTCTTTTCGCATGGTAATTATTGTAATGAAAATTGCTCAACTACAGTTATAAAAATAATTTGACATCACAAGCAGGGTGAGAGTGTTAGAAATTACTTACAAATATGTCCTCTGTACATAAAAAATTCATGGCAAAAAATATCTCATAAAGTCTTTATTCAATTTTTTTAAGCATCACTTGTTTTTTACATATATAAACATGGTAAAATATAATAAACATAGATGTAAAAGGAAGGAGGGATTGAGTTGGTATTTTACTCGAAAAAAGGACCCATTAGTTCCATCCTGACATGGCTATTAATCGTTGGGAGTATTGCGTTGCCAACAGCTGTCCACTTAGAGTTAGGTACTATAGCGGAGGATCTAACTGTTACTGACAAAATTTTATTAACAGTCATTTGTAGTTTATTTACACTATTTTTGCTTTCAGGATGGTTCCATACATTTTACATTTTAACTGACAAAGTCTTAAAAGTTAGAGGAGGAATTTTTAGTTGGACAATTCCTCTTGAAGAGATTGAAGTGATTACTGAGTCTAAAAATCCTCTAGCGGCACCAGCTCTATCACTTGATCGTTTACAAGTAGTGTACGGGAAATCGAAGTTCATCTTAATTTCTCCTAAAGACAAATCGTTATTTTTAAAACAAATAAAAAAAATGAGGCCAGAAATAATCGTTGAATGTTAAATTGGTTTGGTTCAAAAAGACTAGATGCCTTAGAGGTGTTTAGTTCTTTTTTTTACTTTTTTGGTAATTATATGTTCACAAAATAAAGAAATTGATTTATTATTAAGATGAATTCTGTTTTTTAGATTTTTGTGAATATTATAAATTAAATCTATTAGGATATTAGGAAGGTGTTAATGTAATGAACAAAGGAGAAATTATAAGTATTCGTGATAAAAAGGCACTAGGCGCAACTTTTTTAATTACAGTCTGTGCTTTGATTATACTGTTTGTTTACGCGATCCATGCTGCCCTACCTACTAATCCAGTCACACTACCGTTCGAAAGTAAGATCAATATGATCAAATGGTTTCCTCAAGGATGGGGCTTTTTTAGTAAGGATCCCAGAGAGGAACAATTTTTCGCATACGACATGAAAACAGGTAATTCTGTTTTTACCTTTCCTAATAACCGGCCTGAGAATTTTTTTGGTTTAAGACGATATGGGAGAGCACAAGGAATTGAGTATGGTCGCATTTACTCAAATATTCCTCCCTCTGCTTGGAGCACCTGTAAAAAGGATCCTATGGATTGTCTAAATCAGTTAGAAAAAAGTATAGAAGTAAAAAATGACATTCCTAATCCGACAATATGTGGAGAAGTAGGAGTGGTAAATAAAAAACTTGTGCCTTGGGCTTGGAGTAAAAGTATGGAAAATATTAAAATGCCATCTAAAGTAGTAAGGGTGAATGTATTATGCTCCAAAAGATAGGCAACCAGGTTTATGAATGGGTAGTCAATCAAAATCCTTGGACCAATGTCTATGGGCTAGCAAGAAGCTTAATTGCATTTTCCACAGCTCTTACATTATTAGTAAACGATGTGACAACGTTTTTTAGACCTGTTGCAGGTGTAGATACATATCCTAACTGCACAAATAACCATTTGTCAATTTTTTGTTTAGTACCAGCAGATTATTTTTATTTAAATGTCGCTAAATGGATTGCTATTATTATTCTTTTAATTACTGCTAGTGGTTGGCGTCCAAGAATAACAGGGATTTTACATTGGTGGATAGCATTCAGTTTACAGACGTCCGCTGTTACATTAGACGGGGGAGAGCAGGTTGCACAAGTTTTGACCTTCCTAATGATTCCTATTACATTAACAGATCCAAGAAAGTGGCATTGGGAATCTATTAAAAAATATGATCATTCTATTAAAGCATTGCATGCTAGAGTAGTAGCTTTGGTTTGTTTTGGATGTATTAGGTTTCAGGTAAGCATTATTTACTTCCATGCTGCAGTAGCCAAATACTTTAGAGAGGAATGGATCGATGGAACAGCACTTTATTACTATTTATCCGATCCAATGCTAGGTTTACCAAATTTTATTAAAAAATTTGCAGATCCCATTTTAACAAGCCCTCTAGTAGCATTTTTTACTTGGGGAACAACCGTTTTAGAGTTATTTCTTTTCTTAGGCTTATTTGCTAAAGATAAATGGAAAAAACCACTTCTAATAAGTGGATTTATTCTGCATGGTTTGATTGCTATTATGTTAGGACTCATTAGTTTTGCAATCATTATGTTTGCTGCTTTAATTCTTTATTTAAGACCTTTGGATAAAGAATACAAGTTTGGTAAAGGGAAATTTAAGTTTAGTTCCAATAATGAGGCAACAATGATTGAAAAACAAGGGGCCTAACATAATTAAAAATAAACAAGGTAGGTGGTATGTGACCGCTAAATAAAACTGAACAGAATTCGATTGATTAAATTGAACAGTTTTTAACCAGTTAGAAGCATGCACTTTACATGGAGTGGCGTACATGATAGCCTCGTTTCATGCGGCTGATTCTTGTTGTTGCTCGCTTTTTAGGAAATATCTTGTACACAGAGGCTCCATGTCAAGTGATAGGGATTACGCTGGAATTTCCAGAAAAGTGTTCACTCTTATTTAGCGAAAACGGTTCAATTTTTCTCGTCGGTTACATGGTAGATGAAAAAGGTTAAACACACCTCATCTTATTATTCTCTTCATTAAAAAATTAAAAAAAGGGGGAATTAAAATGAACAAGAAAATAGCAAGAAAAGTAATATCTAGTACATTATCTGTAGCTCTATTAACGGGTTTAGGTACCCAAGTGGCGAGTGCTAAAACTGTAGACACGTATAAAGAACGATGGTTTGAATTATTTAGCAACAATGCTGATAAGAGAGAAGACAAACAAATTAAAGAGGATATTGCTAAATATAGTGGAGAAACCATTTTTAAAGGCTTACTATTCGGACAAGGTCCTGTTAGTAAGTTATTCCCTGAGATTTGGACGCCAAAGATTTCAAAAAAAATATCCACGGAGGAAAATAAAAAAGCTGTTGCATTTATTATTCAGGAAATGAAAAAGTTAGATCCTAGTTTCTTTGTTAGATTCAAAGAAAAGATTACGAGTGGAGATCAATTAAAAGTTGATGAAGCAATGAGGGAAGGAGCAGAATTATTTGAAAAAGTATTAAAAAAACATAATGCAAAAAAACGAGAAAATATAACTGATACAGCAACTGGTATGTGCATGGTAGGATATCAAGTATATACTTATGTGCTATATGTACAAATTGGTGGAGCAGTCGAAACATTTGTCGCAGTTGCTGGCGTATATGTATATGCCGGTGTAAAATTCTGGCCAAAATCTACAGCAAATAGTAGTGATCTTGAAAAAGAAATGTTTATAAATACAGTTGTAGAACGATTGAGTATCGAATAATAAACTGTACTTGAACATACAAATAAAAGGGGGACATGAACCTGATTCGTTGGTTAGAGTAGATGTAACACTAAACTATTACACAAGAAGGTTCATGTCTCTCGAATAAACTATCACTTACTAAGAGATCCGCAATATCTTATCTTCTTTAGAGTGATCGCTACATATTCGAAAGTGGTGATGAGTCCTTTGGTTATTTTATGCCATAGTGACCCGAGAATTCAGCGGAACGAAGACGGATGTTCACCGTTTTAGTTTTCACATAAGGTATCGAGCCAATTTGAGATATTTCTAAATAAGGAAGTTAGGGTCGAATATGGCTTCTTCATGCTTTACACTACTATATCATATGCCATTTTCAAATGTGTGTCAAAGAACTAGGGTGATATTATGATTAAAGATATATTTAAGATAGATGTATATTATGACAGTTGGTGTCCAATGTGTACATCCATTAAGAAAAAGATTGAATATCTAGATTGGTTTCGATTAGTTAACTTTATCTCTTTCCGCGATGGAGATTTAAAAATAGATATCGATAAATCTAATTTAGAAGAAAGAATGCATGCAAAAATCTTTAGAAATGGAAAAATTGTCACTGATGTAGATGCCTTTTCTGCTATAGCTATAAGGGTACCCTTATTAGTCCCTATGTATTTTGTACTTAGGTTGAGTAGTATCCTCGGTTTTGGTAAACAATTATATGATCATATAGCAAAAAAGAGAAAGATTGTTCCCGTAGGACATTGTAAAGAGAATTGCTACATCAAAAGATAGAGGTATGACAAGTATAATACGTTTTCCGACATGTAAAATTTTATATCACCAACATTACTCTGCAGCTTTGCCATGTGTTGTTGTCAAGGCCGATTATTTTTTCCCCAAAATCGCCGGTTTAAAATTCCCCAGAAGGACCTTTCATTGATCCTTCTGTTTTCTTGTTGAATCCTCTTTTCCCGTAATCGATAGCTTTCCCCCTTTAGATTAAAAATGATGGAATGATGCAGTAATCGATCTAACATCGCTTGATGCTAGACTAAATAGTGGACACCGAGAATCGAGAATGCGACAATAAACCTAGTAAAGTCGAGGTGTCCGAAGATGAGTCAGAAATATGACAAAGAGTTCAAAATCCAAACCGTAAAAATGATTCAGGAACAGGGGAAGCCGGTGGCGCAGGTCGCCCGAGAATTGGGCGTATCCGACAATACTCTGTACCGCTGGATCAACGAATTCAAACAGGATCCGGTCAATGCGTTTCGCGGCAGCGGCAACCTGAAAATCGAGGAAAAAACCCTTCTCGAAATGCAGAAACGAATCCGCCAACTCGAGATGGAGAACGAAATTTTAAAAAAGGCGATGCACATCTTCGCAAAAGACCGGAACGGATCTTTGCGTTTATCCACAAACACCGCTCCAAGTATCCGGTATCGGAGATGTGCAAGGTTTTGAACGTATCCCGGAGTGGTTATTATCAATGGACCAGGCGCCAGGAAAGCGAGCAAAAGAAACGTCGCCGAGAACTGGAACAACAGATTAGCCGTATCTTTGTGGACTCGCGTCGCCTGTACGGCAGCCCGAAGATCGCTCAAGTCTTGCGCCAGCAAGGTGTTCGGGTATCCGAAAAAACGGTCGCCCGCATCATGAAGGAACTGGGGCTTAAGTCGCGCACCGTCAAGACATACAAGGCGACGACGAACTCGAACCACAATCTGCCCGTGCATGACAATGTGCTGAACCAGCAGTTCAGGGCACAAGCTCCCCATCAAGTCTGGATGGCGGACATCACTTACGTTCCGACAGACGAGGGATGGCTCTATGTCGCGAGCGTGATGGACTTGTACACGCGCAAAATCGTAGGCTGGCACGCCGATGAGCGAATGACCAAGGAATTGGTCCTGCAAGCTCTGGATCAGGCTTACAACCGTCAACGGCCGAAAGGCGAAGTCCTGCATCATTCCGATCGCGGCAGCCAATACGCATCTCATGAGTACCAAAAACGGCTCTTGAAATACGGGATGAAATGCAGCATGAGCCGCAAGGGCAACTGCTATGACCATGCCTGCATCGAATCGTTCCACAGCGTGCTCAAAAAGGAACTCGTCTATCTGGAGAAGTTCAGAACCCGCAAGGAAGCCCAAAGTCGGATTTTTGAATACATCGAGTTTTTCTACAACCGGAAACGCGTACATTCCGCTATCGGGTATCTTACACCTTTTCAATACGAACAAATGTACGGTCAAATTGCGTAATTTTCTCGATTCTGGCTGTCCAATCTATTGACAGAGGTCCAAATATATTTTCGGACGGTTTTCCGATCGATCCCCCATTTCCTCGCCATATCGGAAATACTCATTCCCCTTTCATACATTTCTTTGATCATAAAAAATTCCCCTCTCGTCATCATGAACCATAGCTCCTCTCATTGACACGATGGTTCTATTGTAAGTGAGGAATTTTATTCCGGCTATATTGGGGATTTTATCATCGGCTTTAACATTGTTTCAGATATAAACCAAGTAAAGGAACATTTCAATAATGATGTGTTCGTTTTTTTTGTTTTTTTTTTTGGAAATGTTGTTGAAAACGGGGATGTATCCACGTTGAAAGGAGTTTTCGACGTGGCTTTTTTGTTGCAAATCCAAGAAACATATATTGAAGAATGGCATGATTGCTATTTGTCGGAGTCAAAGAAAACAGGTTTTGTCTGTACGCTACAATTGGCTAACAAAAAACACAGTTTCTATGGTCTTAACGATTTAGACGCATTGCTCAAAGAGACGAAAAAACGAAAAACTGATGTGTATTTAAGCCTGAACGCTTTCGAATATGGTTCACGCACAACCAAAGCATTAAAACAGATCCGTAACATCGGCGTTGATATTGATTGCTACAAAGTCAATGTTTCCATTTCAAAGGCTTTAGAAGAGATTAAGCAGCTGATCATTAAAGGGAGAATCCCTAATCCCAATTTAGTGATTTTCTCTGGGCGCGGTCTGCAGCTGGTCTATTCCATTAGCGGCGGAGCGGCGCCGACAATGGCTTTCCTGTCTCAATACATTACCACTCAACATATCGCTACATTAAAGCATTTAGGAGCGGATACAGCCGCTACAGATGTGACGTGTGTATTTCGCTTGCCTTATAGCATTAACGGCCGGAATGGCCAGCAAGTTACCGTGGAGATATGGAGAACATTAGAGTACAGTTTAGAAGAATTATATACTGTAGATGAGCAAATCCACTAACATAAATTTACAACTAAACAAAAGAAGAGACATGAACCCGATTCCTTGGTTAGAATAGATGTGCTACCAACTACCCACAAGGAGGTTCATGTCTCATAATAGACTAGCACATCATCAAGAAATTCACAAGTTTTTTACGATGTTAGGGTTGTCCCTTTATTTTTCAAAACCTGTCCTGAAGCATCTCGTTCATATCGTGGATGCGATGGTGACGAAAGGTTTTTCGGGAACGTTGACCGATCTTCATCATGGGAGCTTTCATCCGAACCATCGCACGACACTCAGCCATTTTTTCACGAAAAGCCCTTGGGAGGAAGAAACGCTGCTTCGCAAACTCCAGCAGTGGAGCCTTCGTCGTGTCGAACGCAGCGCGAAACGAGAGAATCAACCCCTGTTTGTTTCGATCGATGATACGATTTGCCAAAAAACCAAGCCCTCGTCACGGGCCACGCACGCGATTCAAGGGTGTGATTGGCATTATTCTCATGCGGATAGAAAGTCTGTCTGGGGACATTCTCTTGTTTGGCTCATGGTTCATACGATGACCCAAGCGTTTCCCTTTGCGTTCCGCCTCTACGACAAGGCGGCTGGGAAAAGCAAGGGGGAACTCGCGATCGAGATGCTTTCTTCGTTGGATGTACAATGTCCCGTCTATGTGCTGATGGATTCGTGGTATCCCTCACAAGCGCTCGTGGAAGCTTGTCTGAAAAAGGGATTCCACGTCATCGCCATGCTCAAGACCAACCGGATTCTCTACCCGAAGGGCATCGCCGTCCAAGCGAAGCAGTTGGCCCGCTCCATCGAACCAGACGACACTCACCTCGTCACGGTGGGAGAAGAGCGTTATCGGGTGTATCGCTACGAAGGCGCTCTCAAAGGTCTCGATGATGCCGTGGTGCTGCTTGCTTGGAAAGCCGATCAGCCGATGACACCCGAACATCTTCACTGTGTCTTGAGCACCGACCGGGAGCTAAGCGATGAAGAGATCTTGCGCTACTATGCCCAGCGTTGGTCGATCGAATGCTTTTTTCGACAAGCGAAAGACCAGCTGAAGCTCGATGGGTACCGCGTTCGTCAAGTTCGAGCGGTGAAACGGTATGGGATGTTGGTGCAACTCGCTTATGTGTACAGCATGTTCGAGTCGAACGGCGAGGTTTCTAATGGGCTGGATCTCCTGCGCAAGAGAAAAGGACATCGCCTCGTGGAGTTCATTTACCATGCAGCGAAGCAAGATATCCCCATCGATGTTGTCAAAAAACAGCTCCATGTGGCATAAGGGGTGCCCCGTTTATCTCTTTTCGCATGGTAATTATTGTAATGAAAATTGCTCAACTACAGTAGATTATTGACAAACGTCAATGGATCTCGTTCGTCCGCTCAGAACGTCCCTTGTTCGATTCTCGTCCGCACTCGGCTATGTTCCTTGTTCACCAAGTTTAAGCCCATCTGATGCGAAACCCATCACAAACAATGAAGGATGGTTAACATATTAGCCTTTTTATTTTATTTGCGCTATTTCCATGCCTATGAAGACGGCCAGATTCGTTTGTTGATAGCGAATCAATGTCCTCATACATATCTATAAAAATATTAAATTGGTATAGACAACTATATAATATAATGTTAAGATGACTTTAAGGAAAGAAGGGGTGCGAGAATGGATCAGTTTTTACTAAAAAATGCGACGATCTATGCGGAAAACGAACAGATTCAACGAGGATATTTATTAATTGAAAATGGCAAAATAACCTACGTCGGCCCAACCCCTCCGCCATCCAATGCTAAGGAAATTGAATTAAGCATTCATGATTGTGTGCTTCCTGGTTTTATCGATCTTCATATTCACGGTGCTGCTGGTGCTGATGTGATGGATGCCACAGCAAAAGCTTTACAAACAATGGCCTCCGTATTGCCAAAGGAAGGAACCACTAGCTTTCTAGCAACCACGATGACAGCAGCTTCCAGCGAGATTGAAAAAGCGGTGAAAAATGTAGCGAACTATATGGCACATGACAATCGGCCCGGAGAAGCAGAGGTGCTCGGAATTCACTTAGAGGGGCCTTTTCTTTCGCCAAAGCGGGCGGGTGCCCAGTATCCCCGCAATATCATCAAGCCGGATATTGAACTCTTCAAAAAATGGCAGAAGGAAGCCAATGGGCATATCCGTCTTGTCACACTGGCGCCAGAGGAAGAAAACGGGCTGTCTCTTACTGCATATTTAAAGGAGACAGGAGTGATTGCCTCCATTGGCCATTCTGATGCGGTTTATGCCGAAGTGAAAGAAGCCATTCAAGCCGGGGTGACACAGGCTACGCATTTATTTAACGGTATGCGCGGACTGCATCATCGGGAACCTGGGGTGGTCGGCGCGGTGTTGATGCATGAGGAAGTATTATGTGAAATTATCGCAGACGGCATTCATGTAGCACCTGAAATGGTTCGCTTTGCTTATCGCAACAAAGGAAGCGAGGGATTGATTGCGATTACCGATGCAATGCGCGCCAAATGTCTCGGTGAAGGGCAGTATGATCTGGGAGGTCAGCAAGTCACCGTTCGGGGAAAACAAGCTACATTAAAAGACGGGACGCTTGCAGGAAGCATACTGAAATTAAAGGATGCTGTGAAAAATATAATGGAATTTACCCGGTGTTCGCTTGAAGAAGCGATCCGCATGGCGAGCTGGAACCCTGCTAAACAATTAGGCATTCTTGATCGAAAAGGAAGCATTCTCCCAGGTAAAGATGCTGATATAGTCGTGCTTAATCAAGAACGGGAGGTTATCCTAACTTTTTGCCGGGGAAGGCTAGCCTATGCCAAACAGGAGGTGTTGCGCAGTGAAAATCATTGAAGTACGCGACTACAAAGAGATGAGCCAAAAAGCAGCGGAGTGGATCATCCATCAAGTGCGAATCAATCCGCATTCAGTGCTCGGACTAGCCACTGGAGGAACGATGCTTGGAACTTATGCGGCGCTTGTGGAAGATTATCGAAATCACCAAACAACCTACCGCCATGTTCATACGGTGAATTTAGATGAATATATCGGACTGGATGGCGATCATCCTAGCAGTTACCGGTATTATATGAATCATCATTTTTTCCATTTCATTGACATCCCGCCATCGCAGACGCATATTCCGAATGGGCTTGCGGAGGATGTCGAAGCAGAATGCCAGCGTTATGAGGAGATGATCCAAGCAGTAGGAGGAATAGATTTACAAATCGTGGGGATTGGCCAAAACGGTCATATCGGCTTTAATGAACCTGGCACTTCATTTGATTCTACTACTCATGTAGTGAGGCTAGCTGAATCAACCCGAAAAGCCAATGCGCGCTTTTTCTCTTCCATAGAAGAAGTGCCAACCCATGCGATTACAATGGGAATAGCGACCATTATGAAGAGCAAGCAAATTCTTTTATTAGCATCAGGAGAGGAAAAAGCCACGATCTTATCTCAGTTATTAGAAACAGAAGTAACACCAGCGATCCCGGCCTCCATTTTGAAAACACATGACAATGTCACCATCATGGCTGATCAAAAAGCGCTCGCTTTAGTTAGTGAAGAACAGAGAAAGGTGTATGCACAATGATTAATAAACATTCGCCGCTTCCGATTTACTATCAGCTTGAACAGGGAATTAAAGAAATGATTGAAAAAGGACAGCTGCAACCAGGAGAAATGATTCCCTCTGAACGGGAATGGTCAGAACGATATGACATTAGCCGAATGACAGTTCGACAGGCAATCAACAATCTAGTGAATGACGGCTATTTAGTGAGACAACGCGGCAAAGGAACGTTTGTCGCGACGAAAAAAATTGAGCAGCCGCTAAAAGGGCTAACCAGCTTTTCAGAGGATATGCGGGCAAGAGGAATGGAACCGGGCACAAAGGTATTAAGCTTTAGTACCATTCCGGCGAGCTCTTCATTAGCAGGACAGCTTCATGTTTCGGAAGGAGAAGAAGTCTACGAAATCAGACGCCTTCGCCTTGCTGATCAGCTGCCGATCGCCTTGGAGATCGCCTATGTTCCATGTTCGCTTGTTCCTCATTTAACAGAAGAAATTGTAAGCGGTTCCTTTTATGAATTTATTGAGCAGAAACAGCTACTGACGATTCGATCCGCTACACAAATATTAGAAGCATCTGTGGCTCGAAAAGTTGAGGCCGATCTTTTGCAAATTAAAGAAGGGGCCCCCGTGCTACTGATCCAGCGCAACAGCTATTTAGAAAACGGTCAGCCGCTTGAGGTCGTGAAGTCGGTGTATCGAGCTGACCGCTATAAATTTATGATTGAAATGGAACGATAATCGATTTCATGAAGTGTACGTTATGAAATGATAGATGGGAAAAGGAGAGAGGATGCTTATGTTAGGTTTTTTACAAAGGCTCGGCAAAGCGTTAATGCTGCCGATCGCTGTTTTGCCGGCAGCGGCCTTGCTGCTTCGTTTAGGTCAGCCCGACTTACTCGATATTCCTTTTGTCGCCGAGACAGGAAATGCTGTGTTCGCCAATTTGCCTTTGCTATTTGCGATCGGGGTTGCAGTAGGACTAGCAAAAGATAACAACGGTGCTGCTGCTTTAGCTGGGGCGATCGGATATTTCATCTTAACCAAAGGAGCCGTTTCCATTAACAAGGACATTGATATGTCCGTGTTAGGCGGGTTTATTTCCGGAATTGCGGCCGGTTTGCTGTATAATCGCTATCATAATATCAAATTACCGGATTGGCTTGGTTTTTTCGGCGGCAAACGGTTTGTGCCGATTATCACTTCGCTGACAATGCTAATCGCAGCGCTTGTTGCTGGCTATGTTTGGCCGCCGATCCAAGACGGCATTAATGCGGTCGGCGAATGGATTGTTGGTCTCGGTGCGGTTGGAGTCGGTATTTTCGGCTTTTTAAACCGTCTATTAATCCCAGTTGGTTTACATCACGTCTTAAATAGTTTAGTATGGTTTGTGTTTGGAGAATTTGCTGGAAAAACGGGCGATCTTAATCGCTTTTTTGCGGGGGATCCAAGCGCAGGAATTTTTATGGCCGGGTTTTTCCCGGTGATGATGTTTGGTCTTCCGGCGGCAGCGCTGGCTATGATCGCTACCGCCAAAAAAGAACGCCGCAAAATGGTAGCAGGCGCGTTGCTTGGAGTTGCGTTTACTTCCTTTTTAACAGGTGTGACGGAACCTATTGAATTTTTATTTATGTTTTTATCTCCGCTGCTTTATGTTGTTCACGCTGTGTTGACAGGCCTTTCGCTCGCGATTGCAACGATGCTTGGCATCCATCACGGTTTTGGTTTTTCAGCTGGCGCGATCGACTTTTTCTTAAACTGGGGAATTGCGCAAAAACCGCTCTTATTGCTACTACAAGGAATGATCTATGGCGGAGTTTATTTTATCGTCTTCTATTTTCTTATCAAAAAGCTTGATTTAAAAACACCAGGACGTGAAGACGACGATGAAGAAAATTTAGCATTCCATGATGAACCAACCACCTCCGCAACCACCAAATATGAGGCATTAGCAGAGAAATATATGGAAGCGCTTGGCGGAAAAGAGAATTTAACAACGATTGATCATTGTGTGACGCGCTTGCGTCTAAAAGTAAAGGATATGTCAAAGGTACAAGATAACCAGTTAAAACAACTTGGGGCTAAAGGGGTCATCCGTCTCAATCAAACCGATCTTCAAGTCGTCATTGGCACCGATGTAGAGTTTATTGCGAATGAAATGAAAAAGCAGGGATAGAGAAAGCGAACGGACCATTGCTGCAAAAGAATGGTCCGTTATGTTCGGAAAGTACCGTAAAGATGGGAGATGGGAATATGCTTGGCAAAAGATATGCACAACGCATCAAAGAACAGCTTCAGCTTGTAGAAGAAACTCAATGGAAAGAGGTGGAGAAAGCAGCGCGGCTTATTGCTCATTCCATTAAAGAAGGAGGACTTGTGCATATTTTTGGTTGCGGCCATTCTCACATGCTGGCAGAGGAGATTTTTTATCGTGCTGGAGGGCTTGTTCCGGTTAATCCCATATTCGAAACAAGTCTCATGCTTCATGAAGGGGCTGTTAAAAGCTCGATGCTTGAAAAAACGGAAGGCTATGCTTCGATGATCCTGGAACGTTATCAGCCCCAGCCTAATGAAGTGATGATTATCGTTTCCCATTCTGGAGTGAATGCTGTACCAATAGAAATGGCGATGGAAGCAGTAAAAAAAGGACTAAAGGTCATCGCCATTACATCGTCTGCTTATTCGCAAGTACCTTCCCGCCATTCTTCAGGCCAAAAACTGTATGAATTGGCGCATATTATGATTGACACCCATGTCCCCTATGGCGATGCGCTGATTGCGATTCCACAGTTAAAAGTCAACATAGCCCCAAGTTCTACTGTGGTGGGAGCGTTTATCTTAAATATGCTCATTGCAGAAGTTATCGAAGAGCTGCTTCATTTAGGCATCATCCCACCGGTTTTTGTGAGCGGAAATGTGGAAGGTGGATTTGAACATAATCAATCATACATTCAGCAATACCGTTCCCGTATAAGACACTTGTAGATACAAATCCAACGGCAATGAACAGCCCGCCCCCATCTCTAATAAAAAGAGAGGGGGTTTTTAATTCTCTAGGAGGCGTAGCGATCACTACATCATTTAACCATCCATCGAGAAGTCTCCCACGTCTAAACGAAGTGAATGGTTTGCCGACTACGTCAGAAAGGCGAGGAATCAAGCCATGTCAATGGGGTGTTATTGGATCATCAACACCCCCATCATACAATGAAAAGCATTCGATTGAGCCGGAAGCAGTGAGCCTCAGTTCCCCGTGATGAAGCAATCTTTTTAAGTTTTTATGGAAAGATATCATCTGCCTGCAATCTATGGTTATTTTTTGTAAAAATTTATGTGTTTTGTACAGATATATGGTAAAATAGGACTATATTATGAACCTGTGGTGCTAGTTAAGCATGGTGCACAACTAGATGAATGCCTCAACATTTGTCCACATGTAAGTAAGATCATGCCTCAATTCTGGCACTTGGCTGTTGTAAAATCATCATCATATAAAATGAGCTTCATTCATCTATCTGTAAATACCACTATTGACGATCTAATTATTTTACTTAAAAAAAAAGCGTATGCTAAGAGCAACCAGCTTTGCCTACTGTGGCAGAAAAGCGGGGAAATCAAGAAATGTCAATAGATTTTTCTTAGACTATCGACATATTTGATCTGTAGAGATCAAATATGTCTCATGGCGAACTTTATATTGTTATATCATTATGATGTTAATGGGGGATCAGTGATGGACATTTATGTGGGACGGCAGCCTATTCTCAACAAAAAATACGAATTGTTTGGTTACGAATTGTTATATCGAAGCGGCGAGCAAAATTTTTATGACTCCATTGATGGAGACCATGCCACAATAGACGTCCTTATTAATAGTTTTATGAATATTGGAATTGAAAAATTGACAAATGGCGCGCGCTGCTTTATTAACTTTACGGAAAAACTGCTAGAAAAAAACATTCCTCTCTATTTTCCAAATAAATTGATTGTCGTTGAAATTCTTGAAACTATTCCATATTCCGAGAAGTTGCTTCATATATGTAAAAATCTTAAAGAAAAAGGATATATCATCGCTTTGGATGATTTTGTTTTTCAAGCAGATTATCGTCCTCTTTTTCCTTACATCGATTTCATTAAGATTGATTTTTTTGATTTAAATATCGAACAAGCTCGTTATATTCAAAACATCATCAAGCAATACAACATTCAGTTTATTGCAGAAAAAATTGAAACGCACGATCAATTACAATTGGCGACTCATCATGGATTTTCCTATTTTCAAGGATATTTCTTCAATAAACCCGTCGTTTTAAAAGAAAAATCTTTACCAAAAATAACGAATACTTCCCGTTTAACGTTGCTAAAACAAATGAACCAAGCGGAGTTCAATTTTGATAAAATTGTCAAAACAATTGAAAATGATCCAGCGCTTGCGTATCGTTTGCTAAAAGTGGTGAACTCATTTTTCTTATACTCCTCTCCTAAAATTAAATCCATTCGTCATGCAGCTATTTTGCTTGGTGTCAGCTATTTACGCAGCTGGCTAACGATATTAACGTTCCAAGAAGCCAGCAATCCATTTGAAAATGAGGTGATTGTCAACTCTTTAATTCGGGCAAAAATGTTGGAACAAGTTGCGGTTCGTTTAAATATGCATGAGGAAAAAGACAGCTTGTTTTTTATGGGGATTTGTTCTTCCTTGCACCTTTTGCTTGAACGTCCTTTAGCCGATATTTTAGATGAATTAAACGTAGATGAGGCGATTAAAGATGGACTATTCAAAGAAAAACACTTGTTTTTTGGTTTATATCAATTTGTGTTGGCCATTGAGCTCAATGATTTGATGAAAGCGAAACAATTGGCGGAAGAATTGGGCCTTTCTTTGTCAGAAGCATTATTATGGTATCAACAATGTATTGAATGGGTAGTTCAATTGCAAAGAAACAGTGTCAACAGTGAGCAAAGGTAATTTGGATGGGAATCTTGAAGAAATCTAATTTCAGCTCTTGACGCTAGTTGGATCTTACGCGCAATGAATATATAGATTCGGATAGAAAAAGCGACATCCAACTTGATGCGCCACGATTTGTCATCAAATGGGCAGATGATTCCCGATTTTGGCGGTCGGACGAATAACACCGCCTATCGACAAGTGGATTTGTCGATAGGTGGCTTGTTGCTTGGCGCTCTGTCACTTTTGTGACAGGTTACATATTTTTTTAAATGAATGATAAAAAATAAGAAAAAAGAACTAAATTTGTAGTATAATAGAACTATATTGTACCTTATATATTGTTACAAAAGGTGAAGGGGGATTATATGCTGTTAAAATGGCTACAACCAAATGTGCAAGAACTCCTTGAACAAGGAACAGACTATTCTTTTGAAGGTCGTTTTGCTGACACACTATCATTTAATCATTTTACTAAGGAAGATTTCCGTCAATTGCAGGACGTTTATCAACTACTCGCTTCTCATCAGGATGAACTTGTGCAGTTTTTTTATGAAATGCTCCAACAAATTCATGCAAAAGCAGCGCAATCCATTACTCAAGCTCGCATTACGCAGTACGTCCATACATTTTTTACGATGGAGCGCAATCGGGCATATGTCAATGAAATTTTGTCCTTTTTCCATTTGCTGCGCAGAAAAAAAGTGAATATTGGCAAATTGATCGTCGCTTTTAATCAATTTAACTTTTATATGGGCACCCTTCTGTTGTCAAAAAAAGGGGGGTCTCCTAAACGATATTTAACACTAATGAGATCGCTACAGCGTGCTTTTAATATCGAACTGGAAGTGCTGGTTGAAGCCTACACGGAAGCGATGCTTGAGCAAATTGCCGACGGCACGGCCCAATTAATGGAGAAAAACGCAGAAATTATGTTTATTAAAGATTTACTGCACTCTCTTGATGAACAAAATGCAGATGTCCAAATGGTAACAGCTGCAACAGAAGAAATGAACACATCCGTTTCCGAAGTGGCTAATGCAGCGATGGCGATTGCTGAAAAAACTACCTCATCGGTTGAACGAGCGGAAAAGGGCCAGCACATGATGACTTCTGCATTTAACGAAATCATCGAAACAGATGAAATGTTTAACAACATGGTAGAGCGCTTTGAGCATTTACAGCAGCATTTGAGTGCTATTGAAAAAGTGATGCAGCTTGTCAACGGCATCGCGGACCAAACCAACCTTTTAGCGCTGAATGCCTCCATTGAGGCGGCGCGTGCTGGAGAACATGGCAGAGGGTTTGCCGTTGTAGCTGAAGAGATCCGTAAACTAGCGGATCACACCGTTCAGTCGCTTAGCGAAGTGCACAAAAACGTAGGAGAGCTGCGAAATATTTCGGCTGAAGTCTCTTCAGCTATTCATTCCACCTCTTCTGTTATTCGCCAAGCTGTTACACAAGCTCAGGAAGCGATGCCATTGTTAAATGAAATCACGCAGGCAATGAATGACATTCAAGATCACACCAGTACGAATGCAGCTGTTGCTGAGGAGCAATCGGCGGCTGTCGATGAAATTGCTCAACGTATGTCCTCGATTGCTTCGCTAACAGAATCTGTGCGTGAAATTGGCCAAACAACAGGAAAAACGGTGCATCAGTTAAGTAAAGCCATTGACCAATTTCGCTTGCAGCTCGTTCAAGATAGTGGTGTTCATCTTTCTTCAAAAGCGCTTCTTTATTTGGCCAAAACAGATCACCTTCTTTGGAAATGGCGAATTTATAATATGATGATCGGCTTTGAGCATATTCGTGCCGAAGATGTGGCCTCTCATCGCCACTGTCGTCTTGGAAAATGGTATTTTGATCCCGAAATACAAGCCCAATTAAAGGGAGTCCCGGCCTTCGATCAGCTGGATGAGCCTCATCAGCGTGTTCATATCGCGGCAAAGGAGGCAGCAGAATTTTATGCCCAAGGACGCCTCGAACAAGCAGAAGCAAGTTTACGCCGATTGGAGAAAGCCTCTGCTCAAGTCATCGAATGGCTCGATGAGCTGATTCATAAAATCGAACAAGAGCGCACTTTTGAAACCCGTCTCTAGACAGAGCGGGTTTTTTATAGATTGATTGAAAAACTTTTTCCTGTCTAAATAGCGTATACTATTTGTGGAGTTACATTCATGTGTAAAAATACATATAGAATGAAGAAAAATTTGATTAAAAATGATCATGTTATTTATTGCTTTTAATGAATAGAACGGAAAGAGCTTATGGATGGAAGGCGGATAGGTGAAAAAAGGGCGATTTTCAAAAGTTTTCCATCCATGCTTTTTTCCAGACATTATTCGTTCAATCTGTATCCATAAGCAAAAAATGCTCATCTCGGTTCCATGGCGGTTCATATCATAAAAGAAGAGGCAAAACCCAATACGGTCTCAGACAGCAGCAATTGCCCTTTCTTCTTCGCTGAACAGAGTGACAGAAGCCACAAAACATTGAATAATTGAGAAGAAAGCAGAGAGGAGACAGATGTATGCTACATATTAAACGATTATCACAATGCACGTTAGAGGAAGCAGTCACGGCTTGGAATACGGGTTTTGAAGGATACTATTTTGATGCTACGATGACCGTTGAACGATTTTTAGAGAGGCTCGTACTTGAAGGATTATCTCCAACGCTATCAATCATTGCTTTTCAGGATGAGAAGCCAATTGGCATCATCAAAAATGGCATTCGTCTGTTCAATGGAATGAAAATTGCTTGGAATGGCGGAACGGGGGTGGCGTCTGCATTTAGAAAAAAAGGCATTGGAAAAGCGATGATGGAAGCTGCTCTTTCTATCTATCAAGAAGAAGGTGTCCAGCTAGCCACATTAGAGGCGATCCGTGCCAATCAAAGAGCGATTTCTCTTTATGAACAAATGGGATATCAAATGGTCGATGAGCTGGAGCATTTGGAATGGAAGGGAGCTTATCTACATGCACAGTCAGCTTCCTATCCTTATCTAGTGGAAAAGACTATTCCGCAACAGGTGAGCGATTTGTCCTTTTATAAAGGATTAAACCCTTGGCAAACACAATGGCAAAGCGCAAAAGATGGGGAGGCGATCATCGTAAAAGACGAACAAGGACTTCCCATCGGATATGCTTATTATCGCAGAAGTTTTCATGGACATGGAAAACATGAAAAAACGATCTTATTTCAATGTGAGGCTCATCCTGAGAGAAACGATGCAGAAGATCTCATTCGTTTTATGATTGGTCAAGTGCTCGCCTTCGCTGACGATTCGGTCGTTACGATCATTCCCAATCTGCCTGTCAATCAATCCAAACAAACCTATTCCATTTTAAAGGAAATTGGGTTTCAGACTATCGTCCAGCAAGTATTTATGGTGAAAGAGCTGAAATAAAGAAAAAATTAGAATCTCTCCTTGTATGAACAGATTGGGGCATAGGCCATGCTATTTGGGAATACATATTGAAGTGGTTTCGATTTTTTTAGAAGGAGAGGGCATTCATGAGCAGTACGCTGGAAGAGAAAGCGAGATTTGAACATCGATTTTGGCTTCAGGTTTTAGGTGATCATGCCCGATTTATTTATGAGGCTTTGGCTCCAGTAGAAAAAGAGGATATTGCGACTGCCTACCAGTTTATCCAAGCATTTGACCGTCTTCTTGGCAAAACGGATTCGGAAAATTGGTCTCAATTAACTTTAGCGGCAGAAGCGGAAGCGCTGCGACTGCGCGAATTTAAGCTACATCTGATCAGAAAGCATTTATTGGGACAAATCAAAATACATCTTTCACCAACCTTTCTTAATCATATGGTGAATGAGCTGGAGGAATATTTGCGACTATTGAGTTATTTTAAAGCTAATCAAATGCCGCCTGTTTCTCATGAGCTTCACCATCATTTAATTTGGCTGTTAGACGCTGCGGGGCATGCCGGTATCATATCTTCTAATTTAGATGACGTCGAAAAGTCATTAAAGAAGAAAAGCAAAAAATATCAAAAGAACTTTGAAGCTTTTTATTTAAAAGCGGTTGAACTTACCGGATATTTGCGTACGAATTTATCTAGCTTTCCTGCATTAAAAAAGATGAATTCGGATGCCGCATTAGAGATTAAACTGTTCCAGCAATTTCTTCAAGAATTAGAGGAGCTTGAACTTAGCGCCCAAGCTCTTGGCACGTTCACCGCGCTTATGGCGGATCATATGTTTCGCGAAGAGTGTTATTATTTAATGAAACTGGCTGAATCCGCTGACTTAGAAAGTCCGCATTGCGATCCGGCCAAACCTCGAATAGAAGAACGAACCTAATTTCTTTATGTAGCATGCGTGCTGCTTTTGTTGAATGTTTGATTGGCAATTTTTATCATTCCATAAATTACCTGAATTAATGATGAATAAAACACTTTTTTTAATAAATATTAATAACAAACTATTAAAGGAGATGATGATATTGCCAATGTCACAACAACACGGAAGAAGCAGCCAATCAAATGAGATTTTAATTCCTCATGCTGCGGCTGCGATTGAACAAATGAAATACGAAATCGCTCGTGAGTTTGGTGTCGAGCTTGGTCCTGATACAAGCTCTCGAGCAAATGGCTCTGTCGGAGGAGAAATTACAAAACGTCTTGTCTTAATGGCTCAAGAAAAATTACAATCAGCTTTTCGTCCAACGATCCATTAATCGCTATATAGACGCAAGGTTTACATTCAGGAAGGGTTGCAATTCAACTCTAATCACAGTTTCATTTATTAAATGGATCATCGACATTCCTAAAGCCGTATCTTTTCGTAATGGAAAAAAAGCATCTTAATCTTCATCATGAATGATTAGGATGCTTTTATTTTTTAACTGTGGTCAAATCATCGGACCACATTTCTATAAGCATTTTGATTTCTTCCTATTTTTCGATGGTTACGTGATGAAGAGAAGTCTATAACCTACCTTGAACCTTCGAAAAACATCTATCTCTTTCCTTATCGGATGCTGCTCTGTTCATTTTCCAAACGATCATTTACAAAAAAATAGAAAAAGAATTATAATAAAATGTAATATTCAGAATTTTTTAATTGAGTTGTTCGGACTGCTGTTATCAAAAGAACATTCATACAACTTACAGCACCGTTCCCTATGAACCCGATACATGTTTAGAGCGATGGGCTTGTAAATGTCGCGATGTTGGCATGTTTTGCGGTGTGGAAAGATTTTAGAATAGAGGTGTACAATAGAATGGAAGCAATTATCCAGATGAACAATGTATCACTGATTAAAGGAAATCGGGTCATTTTGAAAGAGCTGAACTGGGAAGTTAACGAGAAAGAGCATTGGGTTATTTTAGGTTTGAACGGTTCAGGAAAAACCTCTTTATTGAATATTGTGACAGGCTATCAATATCCAACAAAAGGAGAGGTAACGGTTTTAGGAAATGTATTTGGCAAAACGAATTTGCCGAATCTTCGAAAGCAAATCGGTTTTGTGAGCAGCGCTTTAGACGCTTTTCAATCAACGCTTGCCTCTGAATCAGTAGAGGATATTATTATCAGCGGCAAATTCGCCAGCATTGGTTTATATGAAAAAACGACGGATGAAGATAGGAAGCAGGCAGAACAGCTGATGCATATGTTTCGAATGAACCACCTGCAAGGAAAAGCATATGATACATTATCGCAGGGAGAAAAGCGGAAGACGCTGATTGCCAGAGCCTTAATGGCCCAGCCTAAGCTGCTCATATTAGACGAGCCTTCCGTTGGATTAGACATTTTAACGCGGGAGGAATTGCTATGGTCTATTAAAGAGATTATCGCTAGTCAACGCTGCCATATTCTCTATGTCACTCACTATATCGAGGAGATTATTGAAGAAATGACACATGTTTTAGTATTAAAGGAAGGGAAAATCATTGCTTCGGGAAAAAAAGAGGAGGTGCTGATCGATCAACATTTATCTGAAGCCTTTCAGCTAGACATCAGCGTTCGTTGGGAAAATAAGCGGCCATGGGTTTCTATTCACCACAAAGCAGAGACACTTCATTCCAGCTATGATAAAAGCTGATGGTGCGATGCGGTTGAAAAAGAAAGATGCATGATCAGCAAAAAAGTGTAAAAAATACAAGAGGACATGCTTCAAAACACAAGGCAGCTTAGGAGGTAAACAGCATGAACAAATGGAGCAGCACATTAAGCGGTCTGATTGCTGCTAACATTTTTTCTTTTTCCGTCTTTGCAGTGAACGCCGAGACGGCCATAGCGCCGCAGTCAGTAGAAAAAACGGTGCCATCCACATCCAACAACGAACATATGCTGATGGCTACCCTTTGGTATCAGAAATCAGGAGAGATGCAAGCACTTTATTATCAAGCATACAACCTGGGGAAAATGGTGGTTGACGACGCTCTTAAACAGCAGCGCAATAGTCATTCAAGGAAGAAACTGGCCATCGTGCTCGACATTGATGAAACCATTTTAACATTCTTCAGTCGAGAAGTCTCCCACTTCTAAATCTTGCGAAGCTTGATGAAAGTGGGAGATGAATCGACTTCGGACAAGGACAGGCTTTTGCCTGTTCAATTGTCTGACCCTGTGGTAAAATAAACCTATGTCGTTCTTTCATAACTGGATATAGGAGGTTGCATGGAGAAAATAAAATGCGAAAACCAAGCTGATCCTTCCATGCGTAAAATATCCAAGGTACAAAAGAACTCCGAATTGTCGGACATCTAGGGTTGGAACGACCCGAAGTCACGCTCAGGGAGACGAAAGGCGGCTTTCGTCGTGGAACTGAGAAGCTCCCACTTCAAGCTTTAGCTAAGTGGTGAGTAGTTCACATAATAGCCCCTATGAAGCTTATATTATTCAAAAAGGAGTGCCGAACTTTACCGACTGGCATAAATGGGTGATGCAAGCACAAGCAGACGCTCTTCCAGGTGCTGTTGAATTCCTTACATACG
This sequence comes from Anoxybacillus sp. B2M1, assembly GCF_001634265.1. Classification (NCBI taxonomy): domain Bacteria; kingdom Bacillati; phylum Bacillota; class Bacilli; order Caryophanales; family Anoxybacillaceae; genus Anoxybacillus; species Anoxybacillus sp. B2M1. Next base: position 717,445 of record NZ_CP015435.1, read on the forward strand.
TTGATTCGAAAGGAATCGATATTTTCTACGTATCCAACCGCGATGAAAACGAGGTAAAGGCAACGATTAAAAACTTGAAGGAAAAAGGATTTCCACAAGCAACAGCGGACCATATGCTGTTTCGCGCCAAAGAAAATAGCAAAGAACCTCGCCGGCAAAAAATCCAGCAAACCTACGAAATTGTAGCATTGTTTGGAGATAATTTAAGCGATTTTACAAAAGAGTTTGACCAAAAGCCATTAGAAGAGCGCAATGCTAACGTGGATCGCTTCCGTGAAGAGTTCGGCCGCAAATTTATTGTTCTCCCGAATCCGATGTACGGCGACTGGGAGAATGCTATTTATGGCTACGACCTTGACCAAACGTTTGCTGAAAAAGCGAAAGTAAGAAAACAAGCATTGGACGCATATCCATTAAAATAACCGCTGATCAGCTATCTTTCCCCTTTTTCATTTGCTTCGAAAGGTTGTTCATGGTGGCAGTGATTTTCACCAAGAACGACCTTTTTCTGTAACACGATGCCCCAGCTTTATAGATAGTCTTGAACAATTCTCTATTATATACTGAAAATAACGTCTGATTATTTCTACTAGAAAAAGGAGGGGAGCATTTGCAAGCAAGATGTATCCGGTTTGATGAATTCGGAAACCCTGAAAATGTATTGAAATTGGAAAATAAACCTATTCATCGACCTAAAAACGGAGAAGTGCTTGTTCGTATGAAAGCACGCCCGATCAATCCTTCTGATCTGCTGCCAATCCAAGGAGTTTACTCCCACCGCATTTCCTTACCTGCGATTCCCGGATATGAAGGAGTAGGAATTGTTGAAGATGTCGGCCCTTTGGTTTCACGAGATTGGGTTGGCAAGCGTGTCCTTCCTTTGCGGGGGGAAGGTACGTGGCAGGAGTTTGTCAAAACATCGGCGGAATTTGCGGTTGTAATCCCTCATTCTATCAATGATGTTACTGCTGCACAACTATATATCAACCCGGTTACCGCGTGGGTTATTTGCACCGAAGTATTAAAGCTGCGACCAAATGAGATTTTATTAGTCAATGCTTGCGGTTCCTCGATTGGCCGAATTTTTGCCCAGCTTTCAAAAATTCTCGGATTTCGCCTAATCGCCGTGACAAGAAACGATCATCACACAAAAGAACTGCTTGACCTTGGCGCTTCCTATGTGATTAATACATCAAATACCTTGTTATATCGGACTGTTATGGAACTTACGAATGGATTGGGTGCGACTGCGGCTGTTGATTCCATCGGCGGAGCGGACGGGACTGAGCTAGCCTTTTGCGTTCGTCCTGAAGGAGTGTTACTAACAATTGGCCTTTTATCAGGAACTCCTGTCAATTGGATGAAAGTGTCAGAAAAGGCGAAAGTTCATATAAAACTGTTTCATCTTCGCCACTGGAATCAACAAGTGTCTGTACAAGCTTGGCAAGAAACTTTTGACCATTTGCTCGAACTTATCCATGAAAAGAAGCTACAGTTGATGACGCCTGCTGCCTATTATTCATTAGGCGATATAAAGGAAGCGATCCGCGCGGTCGAAGCCACACCGTTTAACAAAGGAAAAATTTTTTTGACGAGTCCCTAAAAACGGCTTATGGAGTGTTTTTTTACTTAAAACTCAATTTGGGGTGATTGCGAAAGAATCTCTCAAAAAATCCATATCATCAGCGGAAAAACGACGCTAGCAAGAACGTTATCAGCCTAGCTTCATATTCTGTTCTATGAATGAGACAACATTGTCTGGAAAAGATCCAAAAGAAGAAGTGAAAAGGAAGGAGATAAGTATTTTTCGCACATGATTCGTCCAAACGCTTGAATGATTGAAGGGCGTCTAGTATACATGGGGATCCGAAAGTTTTTGCGAGGCCGAATGGCTCCTTTTTCTAGATACGAGTGATTTGGAGAGAATACGGCACATCATCAAGCGATTTATTTTGCAAAAATGAAGCTGGAAAAGCGAACGATCAACGATCTTCAACATCTTCATGAAGGAACTATCTTTGTTGAAAAAGAAAACGAACAGGTTCATCGTTCTGAAAGATAGCAACAGGATAAATGGACCGCGTCTCCTTCAAGCGAAAAAATGAATCGTGTACGGAAAATTAGATTGTTTAAGATTTCAAAGTGATTATAATTGTATCTAGGATGCTATATGATTTTGCGATAACCCGTTCACCCAAAAAAAGTAAAGATGGGGAAGAGGTTTTAAAGGATCGCCGCATTTCGTTCTAGATTTTAATGATTCGAGGTGCAAGCAATATGTGGAAAGGATATGTGCTCGTATTTTTATCAGCAACGGGATTTGCCTTCATTCCCATCTTTGCGTTATATGCGTACGATAGCGGTGTAACAGTCACAACTTTGCTGTTTTTGCGTTTTGCGTTTGCTGCACTTTTCTTTTTTATGTATTTACTTATCAAAGAAAAGCATTGGAAAGTGTCATGGTCCCATCTTTTTTATCTGTTTTTGCTAGGCGGCATTTGTTATACTATGCAATCTACTTTTTATTTTAATGCAGTGAAGTACATCCCGTCCTCACTAGCGGCTTTATTGCTTTACTTAAATCCGATCTTTGTTGCTATTCTTTCATTTTTCATCAATAAAGAGAAGCTAACCATGCGAATCATCACCGCGATAGGTATTTCTTTAATAGGGATGATAATGGTGTTAGGGGCTCCGGCGGGGGACATTCAACCAGCTGGTGTAGGACTGGCGATCGGAGCAGCGGTGATTTATTCGATCTATATTATTATGGGGAGCAAAGTGACGGCACAAGTACAGCCGATTACGACTAGCGCCTATATTGCGTTATTTGCGGCGATGTCCTTTTTTATATGGGGCACATTGACGCAAACGCTTCATTTTCATTTTGATCATATCGGCTGGCTTCCCGTCATCGGAACCTCTTTCTTCTCTAGCATTCTCGCTATGCTTACATTTTTTGCCGGAATGAATATGATCGGGCCAACCAAAGCATCGATTCTAAGCATGATTGAGCCAGTCATTACGTTTCTCCTATCTATGGTATTTTTGCATGAAACAATGTCCATGATGCAAATCATTGGTGGGCTGATTGTACTAAGCGGCGCCATGTTAGTCGTAATGGCAAGAGAAAACAGGACCGAAAAGAAAGTAGCCTCCATCCGTTCATGATGGGGGTTTTTAACATGATCGGCCGAGAAGTCTGCCCCCTCAGGGAAGGAGGTTTATTTCTGCAACCATAACAAAAGTGAGGAAAGCAGGAATGACCGCTATCCTTATCCAATTGAATATAGGCACGTTTAACACATTAATCAGGAATATGACGGAAGAAGAAACAAAACGTCAGGAGGGGATGATTGTATGAATCAAAATTTACATAAATCTCCCGTTGCGTTTGTGACGGGGGCATCAAGCGGCTTTGGATTACGGACAAGCCTGGCGCTTGCTCGTGAAGGTTATCAGGTAGTGGCTTCGATGCGAAACGTTCAGAATAAAGGAGGACTAGAAACGGCCGCTCAAGAAGCTGGGGTCATCGATCGGTTAGAGGTTATTTCATTGGATGTCACCGACTTTTCCGCTGTGGAAATGGTCATTCAAGACGTAATCAACCGTTATGGACAGATTGATGTATTAGTAAACAACGCAGGCTTCGCCGCAGGCGGCTTTACAGAAGAGCTTGATATAGAGGAATGGCAGCAGCAATTCCAAACGAACTTTTTTGGACTAGTCGCTGTCACAAAGGCGGTGTTGCCATCGATGAGAGAGCGGCGAAATGGCAAGATCGTCAATATCAGCAGCATTAGCGGACGAATCGGGTTCCCTTCGATGGGCCCTTATGTAGCATCAAAATTTGCCGTAGAAGGGTTTAGCGAGTCGCTTCGTTTGGAAATGTTGCCATACGGAGTTTATGTCGTGTTAATCGAACCTGGCTCTTACAAAACGGATATTTGGTCAAAATCGCTAGGAAGAGTAACGATCTCTCCTCATTCCGCTTATGCCAAGGAGATGAACGCCGTTTTAAAATACGTCAATCGCGTTGCAGAGACGGCACCTCCTCCAGACGAAGTCATTCGAAAGATTGTCGAGGTAGCAAAGTCCCCAGCCCCAGATTTACGATATCCGGTTGGCAGAGGGGTGAAACTAACGATAGCGCTGAAAAACCGACTTCCGTGGAAGTGGTGGGAGCGGATGGTCATCAAGCAGTTTCACAAAGAAAAAAGATCGTAAGGAGAGAGTGTCTAAAAAACGGGCGCCTCTTTCGTAAAAAGAAAAGAGGCGCCCGTTTCTAGTCTTATGTTAGCTTTCCTTTTTGTCTAATGCTTGTTTAAGCAATTCTCCTAAACTTGTGCCAAATGCGTCGTTTTCCGCGCTATACTTTTTCAACAACGCCCGGTCTTGGCGGTTAATCGCTGTGCTTTTCTTTTCCTCGGCTTTTTCGACCATGTTGCAACGGCGGCATTGAAAATAAACGCCCGCTTTTCCTTCATGGATTTCCATTCGTTTTTGACATTGCGGGCAGCGCCGTTTCGACAGCTTCGCTTCCTTTTTATGCTTGCGATAGCGGCACTCCGTGTTAGAACAGATGAGCACTTTGCCTTCTTTCGTTGTCCGTTCCTTTAAAAACGAGCCACACTCTGGGCACATTGAGCCGGTCAAATTGTGCGCCCGGTAGGTTTGCTTGCTTTGTTTAATCTCAGAGACAAGCTGTTCTGTTTGCCGGCGGATGTTTTGCAAAAAGGCTTTCGCATTTCCTTTTCCGCGAGCGATGGCTTCCAGCTCCCGTTCCCAGCGCGCTGTTAGTTCAGGTGATCTCAGCTCTTGATTAACGAGTTCGATTAGCTGTTTTCCTTTTTTTGTCGGATATAAGCGGCTATTTTTTCGTTCCACTGCTTCCGTTTCGAGAAGGCGCTCAATAATATCGGCTCTTGTGGCAGGTGTACCAAGGCCGTATTTTTCCATGTGTGATAAAATATCAGCTTCTGAATAACGAAGGGGCGGCTCTGTAAGTGCTTCTTTAAGTTCTAGCTCATTCAATGTCAACACTTGTCCTTTTCTTATGATCGGCAAATGTGGCCGGGATGGCTCATTGTCGCTTTTTCCTAGCACTTTGCGAAAACCGATATCCACGATTGCTGTTTCGCGAGCCGCTAGCTGCTCGCCTCCGGCATCAAAAACAACATGAATCGTTTCATATTCATAAGCAGGATAAAATAGCGCCAAAAAACGGCGAGCAATTAAATCATATAGTTTTCGCTCTTCGTCAGAGAGCTTCATCAGATGGAGCGGCTCTTCCGTTGGAATAATAGCATGATGGTCCGTTACTTTTTCTTGATTAAACACCCGTCTGGCGATGACCTTGCTTTTTTTGGCCAGAAGCGGACCAACTTCTTCCTTATAGCTTCCTGCCATCGCTTTCAGCCGCTCAAGCATCGTTGCTTCCATATCTGGTGTTAAATAGCGGGAGTCTGTACGCGGATAGGTGACAAGCTTATGATGCTCATAGAGCCGCTGCAAGATATTTAATGTTTTCTTTGCGGAAAATCCAAACCGTTTGTTGGCCTCGCGCTGCAGCTCAGTTAAATCATAGGGAAGCGGCTGTGGTTCTGTTTTTTTCTTTCGTTCTATAGAAATAACGGATGCTTGGTGTATTTGCAGCTTTTGATATAGCTGATGGGCCGCTTCTTTTGAAAAAATTCGCTTTTCGCCATTCTTCTCCCAAACCGCTGAAAACGGGCCGATGCGGGCATGAATGGTCCAATACGGCTTAGGGACAAAGTGTTGAATTTCTTTTTCACGCTCTATAATCATGGCGAGCGTCGGGGTTTGAACGCGTCCGGCCGACAGAGGTTCATTATACTTTGTCGTTAACGCTCTTGTGACATTTAAACCGATCAACCAATCCGCTTCTGCGCGACAAACAGCCGATTGATATAAAGAGTCAAATTGTGCTCCTGGTTTTAGCTGTTTGAATCCATCTCTAATCGCTTTGTCTGTTTGCGAAGAAATCCATAAGCGCCAGAGCGGCTTTTGCCAATGGATTTTTTGCAAAATCCATCTGGCGACAAGTTCGCCTTCGCGTCCTGCATCTGTAGCAATGATGCAATCCTTAATATCTGGGCGTTTAGCCAAATGGGCAATCGCCCTAAATTGCGGACTTGTTTGTTTAATAATAGTTAATCCCATTTTCTGTGGAATAATCGGCAAATCCTCGAGTCTCCATGTTTTATATTTCGGATCGTAATGCTCCGGCATTTTTAATTCAATTAAATGGCCAAGCGCCCATGTGACAATATATTTGCTTCCTTCAAAGTAGTGCTTATGAGGCTGTTTGCAGCCAAGCACACGGGCAATTTCACGGGCGACGCTCGGCTTTTCAGCAAGAACGAGAGATTTCAATGCTATTCTCCTTTCCATCCATCAACAGATTACTTGATTAAGTATAACGGAAAGAACACCGTTTTGCATCTTAGAGGAGAAAGGGAATTAAGTTTTTATGTTGAAAATGACTATCAGACAGAAGAAAATGGTTTCTATTTTTTGTAATGAAGGAGGTATCGTAACCTGAATCACGGTATAATGAGGCTGGTTTTCCTTTTTATGTTTATGTAAAACCTAAAATTCGCCCTTGTTTCAGTCTGCCAGGAGGGATGTTAAGCATACGAACCATTTTGCATAAAAGCATCATTCGAAGATCGATTAGAAAAAGAAAAAACGGACTAAAGTTAAACAAGGAAAAAGCTCAATCAGCCAAATAAGACTCAGACTGATTGAGCTTTCTTACTATGATCGATTATTCTTGTGCTACTTTTTCCATTTAATCTTGACTGCTCGTTTGATTAGCGCGCTGTTGGAAAGACGCGTCTGACCATTTCGCTAAATTCCTCGAAAAGTCCGGAGACCGGTCTCCCTTGCTGCAATTTTTGTGAATAATCAGCCATGCGTTCGACAAAATCAGGATTTGTTGAAACAAACACATTATCGATTTTTGGATCTGTCTGTTTCACTGTATTCGCAATTTTTCGCTCAACATCCTTTGTCATTTTGCCTTTTAGATGATTGCTGAGTATAACCGCGACATACGCTGTACGATTAGCGACAATCACATTTGCATCGCTTACTTCTTTCAAGTCCGCAACGCGGTCAGCTGCTGTTTGGGCGACTTCCATTCTTGTTTCTTGATTCGTCGGACGGTTGCGGTCAGGCGGATTATACCGGACATTTTGTACGCGGTTATCGTTATTTCTTGCTTCATTGTCATAATTATTAGCGGCACATCCAAACAAAAGAGGAATGGCAAGTGCCAAGGTCATGATTAGTTTTGCATATTTCAGCATGATTAGATCATCTCCTTTCAAGAAAAACCATCTCTGTTGTTAATGTGTCTCCATTTCCCTTTTTTATACGGTTAATCCGGAAAAATAAGCGCCGGCTGTTCATGTATGTGAAGGAAGATAGAATGAATCATCTGTCGATGAACAATTAAAGATGTAAAAACTTAAAGTGTTAAGTTTCAGCACGATATGAAAAAAATTGACAAAATGAAAAAAAGCGTAGTATATTTATCTTGAATTAAAAATAAATTAATTCGAGATATTTCAAAAATCTTTAAGAGCATTCAATATGGATTTGGTTTTAGGACTTGCCTGTCACACATAATTTATAGAAAGAAAAAAGATCTTAGCACAGTACCGGCAGATCCTCCTATAAGCCAGCCGTTTTGTTAGGTGAAGGGCAAGTAAGAAAGTGTCTCGAATTAACAATATTTGAATTAAGTATAAAAACTGGAGGAATCGAAATGGAACCTTTCACACAATTAGTCAAAGAACGTCGTTCCGCTCATAATTTTCTTGAAAATCATCCGATTAGCGAAAAAGAGCTAAATGAGATCTTCGAGTTAGTAAAGCTCGCGCCATCAGCTTTTAATCTACAGCATACTCGCTATTTGGTGGTTCTTCATCCTGACTTAAAAGAGAAAGTAAAAAAAGCTGCTTACGGACAACACAAAGTGTCGACAGCGTCTGCCGTCATTGTAGTCTTAGGAGACAAAAAGGCTTATCGGGAAGCAGCTCACATTTATGAAGGGCTTTTAGCACTGGGAATTTTAAATAAGCATGAATTCGAGCAAATGGTAGGGGATACTGTTTCTTTTTATGAAAACAGGGGCGAAGTCTTTCAGCGGGATGAAGCGATTCGAAACGCGTCGTTATCAGCCATGCTGTTTATGCTCGCTGCTAAGAGCAAAGGATGGGACACTTGCCCAATGATCGGCTTTGATCCTAACGAACTGAAGCAAACGTTAAATATTTCAGATCCATATGAGCCTGTGCTGATGATTACAGTAGGGAAAGAAAAAATTCAAAGCAGAAGGCCAAGAGGATACCGTAAACCGGTATCTGAATTTGTTAACTATTTATAAAACATCTTAGGGAGGGACAGAAAAATGATGGATGTAGGTTTATTGATTATTCGATTGGTGGTTGGTTTAACATTTATGGGACATGGTGCACAAAAATTATTTGGATGGTTTGGCGGTTATGGGATCAAGGGAACAGGAAGCTGGTTTGAGTCTATAGGCATGAAACCGGGGGTGACGATGGCCTTGTTGGCTGGATTAGCCGAGTTTATTGGCGGAGCTTTATTTGCTGCCGGCTTATTCACTTGGATCGCAGGATTGCTTCTCGCGCTTACGATGCTTGTGGCCATTGTGAAAGTCCATCAAGCGAATGGGTTTTGGGTTACACAAAATGGTTTTGAATACAATTTTGTTCTGCTCGCTGTTGCGATAGGAGTTGCCTTAATTGGACCTGGACAGTACGCAATAGATGCCCTTTTCTAAACAATAAACTTCTTATTGGGATTGAAGGAAAGCAGCCTTCAATCCTTTTTTACGGTTTAGGGGATCTAAAATCGTTTGGTTGTCATAATTTATTCGTTCCCGTTCATAATAACGATACAAATCGAAAGCAAGGAAGCCAGTTGGGATAAGGGGATTGTTATGAAAAACAACAAAAGCAGACAACAGCGCGATCTAATAAAAGGAATCATGCTTATCGTCAAAATTGCATTGGCAGCTGGCGTATCATGGGAGGTAGCGAAGCTGCTGGGCTCCAAACATCCTTACTTAGCACCGTTAACCGTCATTCTTTCTATGCAGGAAACCGTTTGGCATTCAGCTGCCTATGCTTTTTACAGAATGATTGGCACTGTTTTTGGCGTGGCTGTGACGGTCTTTATTGTCAGTCGTTTGGAGGTAAGTGGATGGACGATTGGCTGCTTGTTGCTTGGAGGGATGCTGCTTCCCGTCATACTAAGAGTACATAAAACCATCATTCATCAAGTGGCCTTGACCATTTTGTTAGTGTTTGTCTTTGCTCATCAAACAGCCAGTTATGCCTCGGATCGGGTGAGAGATACCATCGTCGGAGCATTTACCGCTATTTTCATTCACATGTTGCTTTTTCCACCGAGCTATATGAAAGAAGCCGGACAAACCTTAAATCAATTTGGTTTTCATCTTATCCAGCTATTTAAGAGAAGTGCTGATTGGGTCCATGGTCACTGTGATCCTCTTGAGGGACAAGCGTTAAAAAAAGATGTAGCCGACCTGCTGCAGGAGCTGCATCAAGTGCAGAAGGATTTACAAAAAGCAGAGAAAAGCCTTAAATTAAACATTTTCTCAAAAAATAAACAGCAGTCATTAAAGCAATATAAGCATCTCCTTTCGCTGTTGACAACAGGCTATCTGTATATTTCCGACATTCTTCCTCCGTTCCACGACTGGACCAAAATGGGAACGATGTCAGCAGATGAACGAGAGCAATGGACCATGCAATTAAAAATGCTGGGGGAATACATGGGAAATCAGCTCCATCAAGCAATGGAGAAGCAAAATCATTCAGGAGCTTCCGGGCGGATGCCTGACTTGCTTGACGTATCTGCGCTTTCCCTGCAAATTAGTGTTCCGTCCGAGTTAAAATGGTACCGATATCCATTAAGCCTGTATCAGCAAACCGCCCAACTCATTCAAGAATTAAAAATGACACGGCAATAACGGAGGAGAAGTAAGCCTTCTCTTTTTCTTTGCCATGCAAAGCCAATCAATTAGTAAGCTTGATATCGCATCTATACATATAAAGAGGAAAATTTTTATTGGTGAGGCTTGCTTGAATTAACAAATTAGATTAATATCTAATTAGATGTATATCGAATTAAAAGAAAAGATAATAACGCTTCCGCATTTTCATCAGATGATGGAAAAATCAATCAGTAAAAAAATGATGAGCAAACAACGACGATATCCATCATTTATTATTTTTTGCTCATCTAATTAGATATATATCAAATTAGAGAGGGGAATTGGATGGGAAGCATAGCTCATCTTTTGCAACAAGAAAAGCATTATCTGCGGCTATTTGGAGCGGGAATTGTGAATGGAATCGGCGATCGCTTTAGTCAAGTGGCGCTGTTATCGTTACTTTTAGAATTAACGGGCTCCGGGTGGGCTGTTGGTGCTGTTTTAGCCATTCGTGTTTTTCCTTTTTTATTATTCGGTCCTTTAGGAGGAAAGCTGGCCGATCAGTTTTCACGAAAAAACATCCTAATTATAACCGATCTATCTAGAATCATTTTTGCGATTTCGTTGGCATTTGCCAATAGCGCAGATGATATTTGGCTGATTTACATGAGTACGTTTATGCTAGCCGCAGGAGAATCCATTTACGCTCCTGCGCGAAAATCGTGGATTCCGTTGCTTGTCAAAAAAGATCATATCATCAAAATTAACAGTTTAGAGCAAGTTATGCTTGGCATTGTTTTAATCGGAGGATCATTGTCCGGGGGAATCGTGGCTTTTTATTTTGGAACGGATTTGACATTTTGGCTGAACGGGCTTTCATTTTTGCTTGCGGCTTTTATGATCGCTTCCATTCCATTCGTCCATCGAAAGAGAGAGCCAGATAAAGAAAAAAGAACAGGCATCTTTCACTCGATCCAAACAATCAAAAAGTTAGTAATAGCTTCTGCCGCTTTGTATATTGTCTGCTTGTTTGAACTGATTGTGCCGCTGTTTAATGGCATTGATAATGTTCTCATTAGCATCTATGCCATTCAAGAGTTTCATCTTGGCGATATAGGAGTCGGTCTGTTTTACGGGGCTCTTGGAGTGGGATTAATGTTAAGCTTTATGATTTCCCAGCGAATCACTCAGCATCTTTTATTCATTGGGCTGGCCGCACTTATAATAGAAGGGATAGGTCTTATGGTTTTAAGCCACGTCTACTTAGCATGGATCGCTTGTCTGCTTTATATTTTCATCTCTTTTGCATCTGGTATTTGCAATACATGTATGGATTCCATCGTTATGCAAGAAACACCTGTTGGCCAGCAAGGCTTCGTATTTGGATGGCTGGTAACCGTGTCAAACACCTTCATCGGAATATCCATGTTCACAGCTGGAATCATATTAGAAGCCGTGAGTAATCGAATGCTTGGTTTATTGGGAGGACTCGGCTTTGTGCTAACAGGGCTATTTCTTGCTATGGTATATTGGACTAAACAAAAGAAACGAATGATGAGAAAAGAATCATTTGATACGAATAGTCGAGGAGAAGATACGCGATGAACAAGCGATTGGTTGGTGCGGCTATTTACCATGAAGGATTTGTATAATATATTTTCACGGTTCACGGCCGCATTGGCATGGTGACAGTGAAAACGAAAATGTCGCTTCTTATCAATGGAGGTTGATTTTTAACACATCTACCGAGAAGCTCCCCCTCTAAACGGAATGAAGGCAGGAGAGGTTCATAATGCTAATGAATGAAAGTTTCTGTTTTTAAAGGAGGCAAAAAAGCTGTTGAACGTATGACTTGATTCATACGCTCAAACAGCTTTTTGTTTCAGGCTGCCTCATGCCGCCCAAACGGCTGGGCTTTGTGAGCTGTCATGATTTAGCTTTAGCAGGATGAAGCATTCGAAACATCGGAAGCATGATGATCATCCCAATGAAAAACAGCGCGGCGGAAATCTGATAAATAAGAAATAGAGATAGCTGTTCCTTCAAGAGACCAGACAAGCTCATTGTAATGACCATCGCTCCCATGAACATCGGTGTCAATATGCCGTTGACACGGCCTACGAACGCTGCATCCGTTTGATTCATAATAATGGTGTTCATGCCGATATGAAAAGCTGGCATAAACAAACCAATAGAAAACTCTGCCAATAGAGTGAGCCAAAACAGAGTGGACCAGCCGATCACAAAAATCCCTATGGCCATACTGCCCATTCCCATCATGAGTAAAATATGCGGCGCCACTCGATGGGAAAATGCCATAGCTAAACCTCCACCGATCATCATAGCGGCCCCGTGTGCGGCGAACAGCCATTGCAAATAGCTTTCTTCCATCCCAAGCCGCTCAGTCACAAGAAAGATAGACAAAGGCTGGATTAATCCCATCCCGAATCCAGCGGCAATAAATCCTCCGCCAAGAATCACAAGCACTTTACGCGACCATACATAGCGAAAGCCTTGCTTCATTTCATTCCAAAGGGGGACAGAAGAATCAGCTTTTTCGATTCGATCCGGCGGCAGCAGGGTTAGCACAAGAGCAGAGAATAAAAAAGCGAGACCGACGATCGCCATGGAAATATAAATTCCAAATTGTTGAAATACAAATGTTCCTAATACAGGGCCAATCACAACAAAGACGGCCATCATGGTTTGGAATAGCGACATGCCTGCTTGCATCTGTGCTTCGTGAACGTGCACTTTAAATAATTTCATTCCCGAAGGCTGAGAAAACTGCGATAAAATGGCAGAAACAAAGGTTGCGAGAAACACTGCTTTCCATGTGCTAAATAAAAGTGCAAGAAGGATGGCAAAAATTGATAGGGCACTTAAGAGATCACACCAGATCATTGTGCGTTTAGGCCGCCAGCGGTCGGCAAACGTTCCGCCGATAAATGAAAAGATAAAAATGGGTGCAAATTCAGCCACTGAAATAAGTGAAACAGCAAGTGCGTTGCCATTCGTTTTTTCGGTAACAAACAATAAAATCGCAAAGTTGCGAATCCAAATGCCGATTTGGATAAGCACTCCTGCTGTCATAATCGTTTGAATAAAGCGATTACGCAATAGCGAAGCCATAGATGGATTTGTATGTGTTACGGACATAACATAACCTCTCTACTTGTATTTATTTTCAAACTGTTAAGGCTTTGCAAGATTTAGCTGCCATGACACTCCAACTGTTGGCTGAATGGAGATGGAGCAAGCAGCATGAGAATTTTTCTTCCCTGTGCCACTGTTCAAATGTTTGCTTGCTTAAAAATATGGCCGGCGTAAACGAGTGAGGATGGCTGCTGTTAATCGCATCATCGGCTTGTTCCTTTAAGAGGAATGCCGCATATCAAACCGCCCCATTTTCATGACGAAAAAACATGCTTGATTTCTATTGGTTTGAACCCTTTTCCAATTTTCTCCTTTAGCAAACGTGTAAAAACAATAGGAGAAAATATACGAATATACGTTCTGTATCTCTATTATCAATCATCAGTGGCCATTTGTCAACTAAATAATCAATTTTTGAATTGATAGAAAAAGGGGGATTAAAAAGCGAAAACATCCGCCAAAAGGGATTTTCATATTTTTGCCGAATGAAAAATAGAAAACAAACTTCTCTAAATAAATACTATATGACTCTCCACATCACATAAAAGAGAAAAAGTCGTTCAATAAAATTTTTGTCCCTCCTTTTGCTGTATCAACTGTCCGTGGGTAAAAAATGGATCGTGATAAAAATAAGCGACATGATGAAGTGATGATGATCAACATAGCGACGAAGGAAGATTGACAAAAACGAAAACTATTGAATGATGGGGGAGAAAGCGAATGAAGAAACGCTTAGCAAGCATCACCTGTATCATGATTTTTCTAGCAAGTTGTTCAAATCAATCGGAAGATAACGAGCAAAATGACTCCCATCCTGTTGAACACGAAAGCATCATTGCGCAAGATTTAAGCGCGCCATGGGCGATAGAATGGGACGGCACCTCCTTTTATATTTCAGAACGGACAGGTTCCATTGTCAAAATAACAGGCAAGCAGAAGGTAAGACAAAATCTTCAATTGGATAAAAGGCTTGCGACGGCAGCTGAAGCAGGAGTATTAGGTTTTGCCCTCCACCCAGAGAAAAAGAACTATGCTTTTTTATATTACACATACGAGGATGAACACGGACAATTTAATCGGGTAGTGGAACTGCGTGAAAGGAGTGACGGATGGACAGAAGAGCGAGTGTTGTTAGATCGCATCCCAAGCGGCAATTTTCACCATGGCGGTAGAATCAAAATCGGACCAGATCGCAAGTTATATATTGCCACTGGAGATGCAACCGATCCAATGCTGGCGCAGGATTTATGGTCGCTTGGAGGAAAAATTCTGCGGATGCATTTGGATGGGACGATACCAAAAGACAATCCTTTTTCTGACTCATTTGTTTATAGCTATGGGCATCGCAACCCCCAAGGTCTGGTTTGGGATGAGAACGGTCAGCTGTATAGCTCTGAACACGGCTCCAGCGCGCATGATGAGATCAATACGATCCAACCTGGGGGCAACTATGGCTGGCCTTTTATTCAGGGAGACGAGAAACAGGAAGGAATGATCAAGCCGTTATTGCATTCTGGAGATCATACTTGGGCGCCATCTGGACTCGCTTATAACCGTGGGATTTTATACGCTGCCCAACTGCGTGGCGAAGGAGTTTTGGCGTTCAATCTTGAAACGAAAACATATAAGCAAATCGTGAATCATGTGGGCCGGGTACGTGATGTGTTTATATGGAAGGATGATTTATATTTTGTCACGAATAACACGGACGGCAGAGGGGTTCCCGGTCATCACGATGATAAGTTCATCCGGATTCCGTTAGCGAAGAGTTTTTCACACTAGCCTAAAAGAAGCTTTCTGCGTTGCTTTTAAAAACATGGCGAGGTTTACGGAAATCGAGAAAAAGAAGAGAGGTTTGTGAAAGAAACGAAAACGATTTTAATGAGCGATGCCCTTGTTTTCTCTATGCCTGTTGAGCCGTCACAAGAACCATTTGTTGACCTTGCTTACTTTGATCCAGATATTGCAGTAGATGCGGCTTTTGCAAACAGAAGCGATTACTTTTCGTTTGTGTCCGCCTGTCGATAGCCAAGAAGCTTTCTATAGCCAAAGCCTTGCTTCCAAAGGGCCTGCGCTTTTTGGTTAAAGAAGGATACAGACCTTTGCATATTCAGCAGCGTGCTTTTGATCGTGCTTTGCAACGGGCAAAGCTCCAGTTTCCAAACAAAAATTCAGCTGATCTTATAGCAGAGGCATCTAAATATGTGGCTCCGCCAAATATAGCTCCTCACCCAACAGGAGGAGCCATCGATTTAACTTTGGTTGATGTGAACGGCAGCGAGTTGGACCTTGGTACACCGTATGATGCTATACCGCAAGAGACAGACAACGCCACTTTTTTTGACGCAGCCAATATTAGCGAAGAAGCTCGAAAAAACCGGCAAATCCTCGCTCATGCTCTTCAATCTGTCGGTTTTGTGAATGATTTTACAGAATGGTGGCATTGGTCGTACGGTGACCGGTATTGGGCGGTGATGACTCAAGCCAACCAAGCCCTTTATCCCGCTGTTTTCGAACAAGAACGGATCGGTTTATATAAACATTCATAAATCAATAGCGGTGTCGTTATCCAAAGACTAAACTGCAAAATTTGAATGGTTAGACAGAACAGGAGAGAGGCGAATGATCGAATATCCATTTTTACGAAAAGGAGCAACAATTGGTATCACCGCACCTTCCTCAGGCGTCAAGCCCGCTTTGCATCCGATGCTTCGAGGGGCTTGCGAACGCATAGAGAAAAAAGGGTATAAAGTCGTTTGCGGTGAAACGGTTTGGACGCAAGAAAAAGCCAAATCGGCTCATGCAAAAAAGAGAGCGAACGAATGGATGGACATGATGCAAAATGAAAAGATTGATTTGATCATCCCGCCTTGGGGAGGGGAGCTATCAATTGAGATTCTCGAAGAACTCGATTTTGCAAAGATTAACAAAAAATGGATTTTAGGGTATTCTGATACAAGCGTTCTACTATTAGCGATTACGCTAAACACCGGAATCGCCACTGCTCACGGAACGAACTTTGTAGATATTAGAGGTGAATATGTTGATGAGACAACAGCCATGTGGGAGACGGTTTTGTCGACGCAGCCAGGTGCAGCTGTGATTCAATATTCTTCGCGAAAATATCAAAAGGAGTGGCAGCATGACAACCCATCTCCATGCGTGTTCCATCTTACAGAAGAGACATATTGGAAAAACATTACAAATAGACCTGTCAACCTGCAAGGCCGATTGCTCGGTGGCTGCATTGATGTCATTCGGCATTTGATTGGCACACCTTATGGCCGTGTCCGTGATTTTCGTCAAACCCATCTCAACGGCGAGCCTATCATTTGGTATTTAGAAAACTGCGAGCTTTCCACTACGGATTTGCGGCGTTCTCTTGTGCAAATGAAATTGGCGGGCTGGTTTGATCATTGTTCGGGAATTTTGTTTGGGCGCAGCGCTGCCAATAAACCGATTGATGGCTATACAGCAGAAGATGTGTATCAAGATTTGGCGCAAGAGCTGCAAATTCCCATTGTGTACGATATCGACTGCGGACACGTTCCGCCGCAAATCACTTTTATTAACGGAGCGTTGGCTGAAGTCAAAGTGAACAACGGAAAAGGGATCATTATCCAACATTTCAAACCGTAAATGTAAACAAAAGAGACATGAACATCGCTCCTAAATTCAGGAGGGTTCATGTCTTTCAAAACGGTTGCTCTGATGGACAGCTATTGTTCAGCAAACAGGATGAAAGAAGCTAAATGTGGCGATAGGAGCCCATCGAACCCTTTACTCTTGCTTGAAGGTTAATGTCTATGATGGTTTATAGCACGATAAAGGATTTCCTGATAAAGTTCGTTCCAATCATGATAATAGTCTATTACTTCATTTGGATTAATAAAAATTCTTTCAACTGATTCGTATTTTCCTTCAAAGTCCAATACTTGCTCAATATCCATACGATAAAAAACTTGATAGCCGATTTTGGGATAAGGACTGCTTTCATCCCATTTGGGATTGGCGCTATGATCAACGACAATATGCCCTAAAAGAAAACAGCTTCCTCTCACATAGCCTTCCTCATATGCTTCACGTTTGACACATTCTGTAGGAGTTTCTCCTTGTTCCATATGTCCGCCGGGAAAGTCCCATCCCCTATGGTTAAGATTCACCAGCAGCAGCTTGCCATCTTGAAAGCAAAAAGCGTGAGCACTTGTTATTAAATGTCTTGGCGGAAGCTGTGTATCCGGATTCCACGTTAATCTTACTTTTGCCTCTCCCCATTGAACAACTTTTGTGATCATGTTTTTCCCTCCATTTCTATCTTACTATAAAAAGAAAAAATAAAGGTTTTTAAAACAGGAATGGTTCAAATGAACTGAAATCTTCCTCGTATCTTTACTTTTCAATGTCATGCTCGTAACGATCTTATCAACGGGGCTCCGTTTTTATTTGTTGAATAAGGGGGAAACAGATATGAAGAAAACGATCTATGATTGTAGTATTGCTTATAAGAAGCCTTATTACTGGGGCGACGTACCATTATAAATTATGAGAAGTTGGTTTGGGAAGGGGAGCGAATAAGGCGTTACCGCCGCCGCAACACGCAGGCATTTACTATTTTTAGCTTGGGCGTCTTTCGTTTTATCATACGCGTTCATGTTGATTGGACTGTACAATATGGATGCGCCGCTCGTTGAGAAAGGATCATTACGCCGTCTGCGCCTGTTTTTTAGTCATGTCCTCATTCGTGCTGCAAAAAACGATTCGCAACAATGTCGAAGGCGATAATTATGAGAAAGAGCATATGCCAAAAAGGACGGAAAAAGAAGAAGCGAAATGATCCTTAGATGAATGTTCAATTATGTATTTTGTGCATAAAGAAGCATAACACGTCTTTATATATGTTGTCTCATCATAGGGAAGCTTAAAGTAAAATTTTCTCTGCTACCGCGTCACTCCTTATGGTACAATAAGGAAAAAAAGGGAGTTGGCATGTATTGGGGAGACCTCATCTTTTTGCTGTTGATGTTGCGGCTTTCATAAGTGCGATCTTTTGGGTGACCCGATCATTATTAAGGAGAAGCAGAGGCTCTGAAAGCCAATTAACTCAAATAGAAGAAAAGCTCAAGCGGATCATTGAACTGCTGAAGAAGCAGACGAAAAAATAGCGGATGGATGGTATAAGGGCGTAAAAAAAGAGAAACACTAACCCAAAATGAACGGAATGGAGGTACATATGCAACGGGTTATTTTTGGGTTAGGGTTAATCGGGATGATGACTGTAAGCTCTCACCACACTTATGCAGAATCCGAACGATCTTTGCCATGCAGCATGGTTTTGCCATCTGTAGATCAGCAAAGTAAAAATGCAAACGGAGCCGCTCTGATTTACAAGGTGAAGCTGACGCCAAGTTTTCCGCGAACAAGCATCAGTATCCACGCTCTCCATTTGCCCGCCCCTAGCACTTTAGGAAATTACGATACGTATGAAGGGTTTGCTTTTATTCCAGGAGAAATTAGCTGGCGATTCAAGCTCCAGCCCATCCAAGAAAAGCATGGTTCGATATGGGCGGGAAAAATAGAGGATATTACCGCTCAAATGACAGGAGTGCAAATACAAGTGCGCCCATCCAATTCAAAAACGAGGCAATTAGGAGCTCCTGTCTTAACGAACCATGTGAAATATTGTAAATGAATATCGAAAAATAAAAAACAGCTGGCTGTTCATAGCCAGCTATTTTTATGACAGAAATGGCAAATGAACAATTGATCGATTCACTTATGATCTTCGTGTTGTATACGTATGATGAATGACGGCACTTGTCAAAACTCACGGTTGGAAGGCCAGCTGTTGCCGGCTACACGGGGACAAATGTTGAGGGAGCGAGGCGTTGTATCTCTTGCTCAACAAGCACCATGGGTTAATCGTATAATAGATTGATCACAATGATTCATTGTCTCAGAAACATTCATTGTGCCAAACCATCCGCCACATTGTATCCGCTTTCACTTATACTATAACTAAAGGGAGGAGCTGCCTCATGCTTGATAAAAAAAATTCGGAATTATTTCAGCTGCTGATGTCGACAAGGCCGAAATCTTATCCGATTTTTATTGAAACCCATAGCTTGAGCGCAAGGCGCTTTTTTTACCATTTGGAAAAAATTAATGATTGGCTGAAACAAAACGATTTGCCAGAAATCGATACAAAGCAAACAGAGCTGATCATCCCAAGTCAGCTGATTGAGTATTGGAAGAGCCAACAGATGAAAACAAACCCTATCCATAGGAAACAGGTTCATTTTGATGAATGTGAGCGGGTTTTGATTTTATTGCTTTATACCTTTATTCGAACAGAGCTGATTTCAAATGCGCACTACCAGTTTTTATTAAACGTCAGCAAAAATACGGTTACTACTGATGTTAAACGCGCCAATGAGTTCAGCAAAAAATTCAGGGTCAAGATCCGCTATACGAGAGAACAAGGTTTTCATTTAAGAGGATCGGAAGAAGACAAACGAAATTTAATGCTAAAATGCATTTCTATGTTTTCGTCCCATCCTTCTAAGCACGAAATCTTTAAATATCTTTTTAGGAAGCAGGGGCATCAAGATCAATTTGCAACTTACGAAAAACATTTAAAGAACGTGGAAAAAGCTTTTCGCTTAACCTTTATTGAAGAAAGAATGTTTGACTTTATTTACCTGCTGCAAATGATTCACATTCGCCAGCATCAACAAAAATGGGTTCAAATTCACTCTGATACGAACCAATTTTTACAAAAGCATGATATGTATCCAGTGGCTCTGACAATCCAACAAGCTCTAAATGAAAGCACACAAACTGAAGAACTTGCCTATTTAACTATTCTGTTATTAGGAATTACCCAAGGACAATTATCGCCAACATCGACCGAGCTGCTAACTTCTATGACGGAAAAAATTATCAATGATTTTGAAAAATATGCGTGCTTTCAAATAAAAAATAAACCAAAAGCGATTGAAGCGCTTTATCGTCATTTTAAACCAGCCTATTATCGCATGCTGTATAAAATTCCAATTACCAATCCGCTATTAGAGGAAATTAAAGAAGAGCATGCAAGCTTGTTCAGCTTTGTATCAGAAGTGATGAAGCCCATTCAAGAAATGCTTAATATCGATATTCCCGAAGATGAGATTGGGTTTTTGACGATTCACTTTGGTGCTTTGCTTGAACAAAATGCACTTGAAGCCAAAAACAAAAAACCGATACGAGCGGTCATTGTTTGTTCTAACGGTATTAGTTCAAGTTTAATGGTTGAAACTTATTTGCACTCATTATTTCCAAACTTCCACTGGCTTTCGCCTATGTCAAAGGATGCGTTTTCCAATCTGGATGAGCGAGACTACGATATCGTGTTTTCTACGGTTCCGCTGCAAACAAGTAAGACGCTCTTTATCGTTAAACCGATTATGAACGAAGCGGAAAAAAAGCTTCTTCATCATACGGTAATGCAGCAACTATTTACCCATTCAACTCCATATCCGACACCGGAGCAAATCATAAAAATTATCGAAAAATATTGCGTGGTGCAGCATGCAGAAAAATTGAAAGAAGAAATTACGGCCGTGTTATATGGACAGCCGAACAAAACCAACTTGAGGAGGAGACAACCGTTGTTGAATGAACTGATTACAGAAGAAATGATTCAATTCGAAACAGGCATCTCCGATTGGAAGAAAGCCATTGCTAAAGTGGCAGAACCACTGTTGCAAAACGGATATATTCAGCCGTCCTACATTGATGAAATGATTGGAAACGTCGAGAAGTTAGGACCATATTTCATTGTCCATCCAGAGCTAGCGATTCCTCATGCTAGACCGGAATGCGGGGTACAAAAATTAGGAATGAGTATTTTAAAGCTTGATGAGCCTACTTATCTATTAAATGAAGAAAAGAATGCAGTCAAAGTGTTGATTTGTCTTGCAGCCATCGATAATACAACACATCTCAAAGCTCTCGCTCAGTTAACGAAGCTATTAGGAAATAAAGAAAGCCTTCAAGCACTTTTTCAAGCGAAAGATAAAGCCGAGCTTTTACAGCTTATTCATCAATATTCACTCACTTAATGCATGAATGAAACTTCATGAAATAGAGAAAGGAGGAGGAGGGCCAAACTTCATATACGAATATTTTCATAGACATGGAATTGATGCCGTTTTTCGGCTGGTCGGATGGCTGAGCCAAAACTGAATATAGGATGAAGAGAAGCGAAAGTCATCTCTGACCATCAATGTTCCAGAGGTCATAAGATTATTTTGTAAAAAACTATTTGATTCCAATCATTTTTTAGGAGGGATTTAGATTGAAAATTTTAGCCATTTGTGGATCCGGTCTTGGAAGCAGTTTTATGCTGGAAATGAATATTCAACAAGTATTAAGGGAGCTAGGGGTTGATCACATCGAAGTCGAACATTGCGATCTCAGCTCCGCTACAAGCGATATGGCTGATTTGTTCGTGATGGCTAAGGATATTGCAGAAGGCGCCAGCCATTTGGGAGATCGCATTATATTAGATAGCATTATCGATCAGGAAGAAATGAAAAATAAGCTAAAACAGAAGCTGGAGGAATTAGGAAAATTATAATTATAAGGAGGGGGTTCATGTGGGAAATGCGGTATTAAAGTTTGTGATGGATATTTTAAGCGAGCCGGCTGTATTAGTTTCCATCATTGCGCTAGTTGGACTCGTCATTCAAAAAAAGCCTGCCAGCGATATCATTAAAGGAACCACCAAATCGTTTTTAGGCTTCATTGTTATCTCTGCCGGGGCTAGCATCTTAGTGAGCTCGCTTGATCCTTTCGGCAAAATGTTTCAAGAAGCTTTCCACGTCAATGGAGTGGTGCCAAATAATGAAGCGATTGTGGCGATGGCATTATCCGAATACGGATCATCAACCGCTCTTATTATGTTTTTTGGAATGATTGCTAATATTTTAGTCGCTCGCTTTACAAAATTAAAATATATTTTCCTAACGGGACACCATACCTTGTATATGGCGTGCATGATTGCCGTGATTTTAGTTGCTGCGGGATTAAAAGGATTTCAGCTCGCCTTCGTCGGTTCTTTAGCGCTTGGTCTGATCATGGCAATTTTCCCAGCGCTGGCGCAACCGTTTATGAGAAAAATCACAGGAAATGATCAAGTCGGATTTGGCCATTTTAGCACGCTCGGGTATGCCTTATCTGGGGCGATCGGCAGTCTTGTCGGCAAAAATTCGCGTTCAACAGAAAAAATAAACTTTCCAAAAGGGCTCGGTTTTTTAAGAGACAGCTCTATCAGTATTGCATTAACAATGACCATCCTTTATATCATTGTAGCCAGCATTGCTGGACCGGACTACATTGAAAAAAATTTAAGCGGTGGGAAAAACTTCATTGTCTTTTCCATCATTCAAGCGATTACGTTTGCCGCGGGAGTGTTCATTATTTTATCCGGAGTTCGGCTTGTCCTAGCAGAAATTGTTCCTGCGTTTAAAGGAATTTCGACCAAGCTTGTTCCAAACGCCAAACCAGCTCTTGATTGCCCCATTGTGTTTCCATATGCACCAAATGCGGTATTAATCGGATTTTTTTGCAGCTTCTTAGGTGGGATCGTCGGCATGATGATTCTTGGAGTCGCCGGTTCGATCATTATTTTGCCAGGGGTTGTTCCGCATTTCTTCACAGGTGCGACAGCTGGCGTATTCGGGAATGCTACTGGTGGAATACGGGGCGCAACCATTGGATCTTTCGCCAATGGGCTGCTGATTACTTTCTTGCCAGTGTTCTTGATGCCGGTGCTAGGAGATTTAGGATTTGCCAATACCACCTTCTCTGATGCCGATTTTGGAGCTTCTGGCATTGTGTTAGGTTATATAGCGAATAATTTAGGTTCAGTAGGAATTACTGTAACGATCATCGCTGCTGTCGTCATTGCCGTCGCCCTTTCTTTTATTCGCAACAAGAAAAATGCTTCTCCTGATCATACCACCAACGTTTAATGTTGGTGGTTCTCTTCTTAGAATGGTCTGCTCTCGGTTTTATTTTAATAGTTTTTTCGCATCAGTCACGACGAAGGAGGAAGCAAAGATGAGCGAGCTGGAACGATGTCGCGATCAAATCAGATTATGGACATTAAAGCAGCTGTATGCTTTAGGGTTCGGCCATTATGGAGGAAGCCTTTCAATTGTTGAAGTCCTAGCCGTGCTATACGGCAAAATCATGAACATTTCTCCACAACAAATGCACGATGAACGGCGCGACCGTTTTATTTTATCAAAAGGGCATGGAGGACCAGCCCTTTATGCGACATTAGCTGTCAAAGGTTTTTTTTCATATGATCTACTCTATACGTTAAATCAAACTGGAACCCGTCTCCCTTCTCATCCCGACCGCAACTTAACACCGGGGGTAGAAATGACAACAGGATCATTAGGACAAGGACTTTCGGTCGCTGTCGGTGTTGCCTTATCACAAAAATTATCTGACTTGCCGTCTTATACGTATACGATTGTGGGAGATGGAGAGTTAAACGAAGGCCAGTGCTGGGAAGCGATCCAGTTTGCAGCCCATCACAAGCTCCATCGCCTATTTGTCTTTGTCGATGACAATAAAAAACAACTGGACGGCTGGACCAAAGAGATATGCGATCCTATCGACTTTGTAGAGAAGTTCCGCTCTTTCGGCTTTTGGGTGCGCCGAGTGAACGGCGCGAGCTTGGAAGAGATTGAAGCAGCCATTCAAGCGGGAAAACAGCAAACAGAAAAGCCCGTGGCGATCATTCTCGATACGATTAAGGGCCAAGGCGTGCCGTATTTAGAACAAAAGGAGGACAATCACCATATAAGGCCATCAGACGAAGACCGTCAAGCGATCGGGGAAGCGATTTATGAACTCGAACAAAAATGTTCCACCGAGGATGTGATCAGATGAGCCTAAAGTACTGGCCGTTGGAATTAGAAGAAAAGGAAATGCGCCAAATCTATGCGGAAACGCTTTTAGAGCTGGCGCAAAAGGATCCGCGTGTGGTCGCCTTAGAAGCAGATTTAATGAGTTCGATCTCCACCAATAAAATCCAGTCGTTTATTCCAAAGCAACTAATCAATTGCGGCATTATGGAAGCTCATATGATGGGAGTGGCGGCCGGCTTCTCCCTAACTGGAAAAATTCCGTTTGTTCATACATTTGCTCAATTCGCGACAAGACGAGCCTTTGATCAATTATTTGTATCATGCGCATACGCCCAATTAAATGTAAAAATTATTGGATCTGACGCGGGAGTGACGGCAGAGCATAACGGTGGAACTCATATGGCTTTTGAGGACCTTGGTCTTGTAAGATTGATTCCGCATGCGACCGTTTATGAAGTCAGCGACAGCACCATGTTTCGCGTACTGCTTAAACAAATCTATCAAGAATACGGGATTCATTATATTCGCACCATCCGTAAAAAAGCGACGCGTCTTTATACAAATGGTGAATCCTTTCCAAAAGGAAAAGGCAAATGCTTGCGCCAAGGTCATGACGTCGCTATCATCGCATCCGGAATTATGGTGGAAGAAGCATTGAAAGCAGCGGAACAGTTAGCCAGCCGAGGAATCGAAGCGATGGTCATTGACATGTATTCCATCAAGCCAATTGACCAAGATTTGCTCATACATGCGGCTCAAAAAACAAGATTGATTGTCACAGCCGAAAATCATAATGTCATTGGCGGATTAGGGAGTGCCGTTGCTGAAACGCTGATGGAAACATATCCGGTTCCAGTATACCGTGTGGGGGTTCGTGAACAATTCGGTCAAGTTGGAAAAATGGATGAATTAAAAGAGGTTTACGGGCTAACAGCGGAACAAATCGTCCAAACGGTAATGAAGAAATGGCCGAAAGAATAAGCTCATTTATGGTGGTGTTTTCACAGCAAATGGACTTGAAAACGCTTGGTAAACAAGGAACGTAGCCGTTCGAATCTCATGATGAGAGGACGACAGTGACGCAAAATAAAATCGTTTATCAAGAGCTTGAAACACGCATTATATGCGTGTTTTTTATATCGAACAGGATTTCAAACGAACAAGGAGAATGTAAGAATGAGGACGGCCAACCGTTTCGTGGCATTCTTTTTTCAGGAAAGGATAAAGATAAGGAGGATCGCATCATGAGAGTCTACGAAACCGATCGCTTGCGGTTAAGAGAACTAGATGACACATTTGCTGAAACCGTGCTGAGGTATTATGAAAAAAACCGAGATTTTCTGCAGAAGTGGGAGGCGGACAGACAAGAACATTTTTTTACATTGGCATATCAAGCCAATCGATTGCGTCAAGATTTAGAACTAGCTAAAGCAGGAAATTTGCTTAAGCTTTGGCTGTTTCGCAAAGATGCTGGAGATGAAGCATCAACCATTGGCTGCATCAGTTTTAGCCATATAATCCGCGGTATTTTTCAATCGTGTATTTTAGGATATAAGCTGGATCAAGAGGAAATAAAGAAAGGATACATCACGGAAGCACTGAAAAAAGGAATCGACATCATCTTCAATGAATATCGGCTTCATCGAATTGAAGCTCCCATTATGCCCAAAAATAAAGCCTCCATTCGAGTAGTCAAAAAACTTGGCTTCGAATGTGAAGGGATCGCCAAAAAAATGCTCAAAGTGAACGGAAAATGGGAAGACCACATCAGATGGGTGTTATTGAATGACCAAGTGTAAGGATATGGACAATTGGCTGCGGATGTTTTTAAAAGGGTGCTAATGTTTAAGACAAAAAGGAGGTGATGGTCTGCCTTCATTACGTTACGTTATCAGCATGAAGTCGGATAAGATACTCTGCCCTATATCTAGTTATAATAATAAATAAACAGTGAAGTAGTTTCAGTTCATTCTCTCCAAATATTTGAGAAATTGAAAAATTAGGAACAAATACACTGTTAATTTACTAATCTTTTATTTATTTATAATAGTATGAATATTCATGTTGTAAAGGAGAGAATGCTGTGAAAGTATTGTCCAATTTTTTTACTGTACTCGTTCAAAGGTTTTTGCCAGATCCTTTTGTCTTCGCGTTGATTCTAACTGCTATTTTGTTTATATCCGGGATCATCTTCACTCCCCATAGTCCACTCGAGATGGTTCATTTCTGGGGAGATGGTTTTTGGGACTTGCTGGCATTCGCTATGCAAATGAGCTTGATTTTAGTAACAGGGCACGCTTTAGCAAGTTCACCGCTTGTTAAAAAAGGACTACAAAACCTTGCCGGTGTTGCTAAAGCGCCTGCTCAGGGAGTCATCCTAGTAACATTAGGAGCGGCGCTCGCTTCTTTAATTAATTGGGGATTTGGCTTAATTGTCGGCGCTTTGTTTGCCAAAGAAGTGGCGAAACGAGTGCCAGGTTCTGATTATCGTCTGTTAATTGCAAGCGCTTACATAGGGTTTTTAACGTGGCATGGCGGACTTTCTGGGTCGGTTCCTTTATTAGCAGCCACACCCGGTAATCCGATGGAGAAAATATCCGGGATCATTCCATTAACGGAAACTATTTTTACCGGTTTTAATTTGTTTATTACCGTCTCGCTTCTTATTGTTTTACCAATTATGACAAGATTCATGATGCCGAAATCGCACGAAGTGGTAACAATTGACCCAAAACTGCTTGCTGAAGACCAAAACAATATACCATTGGCAGCAACAAGCGAAAAGAGCTTTGCGGTGCGGATGGAAAACAGCAGAATCTTAACGTATCTCATCGTTGCGCTTGGGTACGCATATTTAATTTATTACTTTGTCACAAATGGATTTAAAGTGGATGTCAATACCGTTAACTTAATCTTCTTTTTTACGG
The DNA here is from genome assembly GCF_001634265.1 of Anoxybacillus sp. B2M1. NCBI lineage: Bacteria > Bacillati > Bacillota > Bacilli > Caryophanales > Anoxybacillaceae > Anoxybacillus > Anoxybacillus sp. B2M1. The sequence continues at coordinate 744,468 of NZ_CP015435.1, forward strand.
GTTTATTATTACACGGCACGCCTTTATCGTATATGCAAGCAATCACGAATGCTGCCCGCGGCACAGCTGGCATTTTAATTCAATTTCCTTTTTACGCCGGAATCCAAGGGATGATGGAGGAATCAGGATTAGGCGGCATGATTACGAATGCCTTTATCTCCATTTCTAATGAACATACTTTTCCGATTCTCGCTTTTTTAAGCTCTGGCTTCATTAATTTCTTTGTTCCCTCTGGAGGAGGGCATTGGGTCGTTCAAGGACCTTTCATTATGCCGGCAGCTGCTTCGTTAGGAGTCGATCCAGGTATTGCCGCAATGGCTATTGCGTATGGCGAAGCATGGATGAATATGGCACAGCCGTTTTGGGCACTGCCAGCTCTTGCGATTGCGGGGTTAGGAGTCCGAGACATTATGGGATATTGCGTAACAACGTTATTAGTATCGGGAATTATTTTTATAGTCGGACTGACATTTTTCTGATTTTTTGTAAATAAAAAAAAAATCCTCCTTGTATGTATGTCAAAGGAGGATTTTTCATTGTATCGCATCGGTGGACGAAGGAAAGAGGTAAAATAGATGATAGAAAAGAGTTATAAGGTTAGTTGACGAATCACTTCTGACAAACGAAAGATGCCGTTTTCAAGTTCATCCAAGGATGCATAGGAATAAGAAAGCCGAAGATACTGGGTTGCATGATGATCGTAGACATTTCCCGGATTTAACAAAATTCCGTGCTCTAACGCTTTTTCAAAAAGCTTTCTGCTAGAAATCGGAGGTAATAAGCGCAGCCATAGATAAAAACCGCCCTTAGGAACAGACCATGTCGCAATGTCGAAAAAGTGCTTTTGTAACGAATTAATCATGACATCTCTGCGCACCTTCAATTCTGTTCTGACTTTTTCTAAATGTTGGTGATACAATCCACTTGATAGCCATTCCGCCGCAACCCATTGAGATAAGGAACTCGATCCATAATCCGTTTGCATTTTAATATCTGCTAGTCGTTCAATGACAGGCTTTGGTCCGACCATCCAGCCGATGCGCAAACCAGGACTCAATGTTTTCGATATGCTGCCTAAGTATAGAACAAGTCCGTTCTTATCAATAGTCTTTAAGGGGGGAGGCGGCGGTGAATCTATCCAGAGTTCTCGGTATACGTCATCTTCAATAATTGGCAGCTGCTCTTGTTCACATACGTCCATGAGTTCTCTTCGTCTCTCTTTAGACATCAATATACCTGTTGGATTATGGAAAGATGGAATCGTATAAAGTAGTGAAGCATTCTGTCTCTTCTTTTGTTGCGCAATCATTTTTGCTTGAACACCATTTCCATCTAAAGGAAGCCCAAATAACCGCATGCCGGCGGATTGAAACACATGCAGAGAATACAAATACGATGGCTTCTCAAGAAAGATGGTAGAACCCCGATGTAATAAACCTATTGAAATCAATTGCAATGCTTGTAGGGCCCCTGACACAATCAAGATAGAGGATGGAGAAGCCTCGATTCCGATCGTTTTTAAATATGTACTAAGTTGTTCTCTCAGAAAAAGCAATCCTTTCGGTTCTTCGTAACCAAGCGAATCTATGCGGTCCGATATCCGATTCATGATTTGTTTCATCATCTCACGCGGAAATAGATCAGGAGAAAGCTTTCCTGTCCCCAATCGAATGATGTTAGGAGCAAATTCTGCTTTATGGATTTCCTGTATCGTAGGTAAATTAGGCGGATGAATTCCTGCCTGCACATAAGAGTTCCAATCGGGAGGCGAGGCAGACATCATCAAAGACCACGTATTGTTGATCACCTTTGTACCGCTTCTGCTTTTTCCTTCGAGCAATCCCTCTGAGATTAATTCTTCTACAGCCGTAACAATAGTGCTGCGGTTGACGCCCCATGCTTGAGCCAATGTACGCTGCGGAGGAATTTTCGTCCCTACAGTCCATTGTCCTGTTTCAATCTTTTCTCTTATATAGTCCTTAATTTGAATATAAAGAGGGATTGGCGATGATTTATCAGGATTCCAATCCAATTCGATCATGAAAAATTCTCTCCTTTGTAAGATGAGTTTGCTTTTCTAGGACCATAGAACACACTGGTTAAATAAACCTCCCCACCTACACTCCGTTTAGAGGGGGAAGATGGAATCGGTAGATATGTTAAAATTTACGCCCTGATTGTTCCACGTTCTGCTTTGATTATATATTTTGGTTGGGATAAAATCCATCCAATTGGTTGGAGACAATGATGGCTATCCAAGTATAATCATTATGTATCAATCGCACGCAAGGAGGGAATAGATAGAATGGTAGAAGCTTTTATTCATGGGTTTATTCTTGCATTGGGGTTGATTCTCCCGCTCGGTGTCCAAAATGTTTTTGTTTTTAACCAAGGAGCTCTTCAGTCTCGCTTGATTCAAGCGCTACCGGTTGTTTTGACTGCTTCGCTATGCGATACATTGTTAATTATGCTTGCTGTTTTCGGTGTATCTGTTGCGATCTTAGGTTCATTTTGGCTTAAAACCATACTGATGTGGGCTGGTCTGTTATTTTTGCTATTTATGGGATGGAACACTTGGAAAAGCACTCCGGCCGATAGCAGCAAACAGATAGCCGAGAAAGCTTTTACCCCTTTGAAGCAAATTGCATTCTCCACTTCGGTGTCGCTGCTGAATCCTCATGCAATTCTTGACACTATCGGGGTGATCGGAACAAGCTCACTCAGCTATACGGGTTCAGAAAGGATTGCGTTTACGGCCGCATGTATCATTGTTTCATGGATATGGTTCATCCTTTTAGCATTGATGGGAAAACTAACAGGGAAGCTAGATCCATCTGGACGACTGCTGCGAATCCTTAACAAGGGCTCAGCCTTAGTGATGTGGGGAGCGGCTATATATATTGGTTTGATGGTAGTGATGGCGTAGACACACTTCCAACGGACGTTTTTTTATAATAGGTTGACAAATGAAAAAAGGATTTATCCATTTTTTTAAGAATAACAGATGCTTATATTATCAACAAATACAGATGTTTTGTATATGGAAAGCATGAAATAATGAAAATCTTCTTGTAAAACATCATTTAGGACAGGGAACGTTGTTCAATGTTATTTTCTTGACTTAAAAAATTTCCGATGTACAATTTATCTAGTTAACGTTTCTTTTCTCTTTACATATATTAGAAGATCGAACGAATCTTTTTTCACTCTGACGAAGGCCGTTAAAGTCGGTCTGTTTTATCAGCAAATTTTTTTGCAATAAAAGTTTGCTCTGTACAAAATATTTAGTGAACACCAATCATGAGGTGGCCATCATGAATAAAAATCATAAAAAACTGCCGACTGCAGTTGAAACTGGATGGAGAAAGCAACGAACACAACCAACGTTGCCTGAAGTCTATCGAAGTTTGCGCATTCCCAAAACGGGATCTTGGTTCAAAAAGTTTCTTGCGTTTGCCGGGCCAGGGTATTTAGTGGCCGTGGGATATATGGATCCTGGAAACTGGGCGACCGATATTGCCGGGGGCTCGCAGTTTGGATACACGCTTCTTTCCGTCATTTTACTTTCTAATTTAATGGCAATCTTGCTTCAAGCCTTAGCCGGGAAGCTTGGAATTGTAACAGGAAGAGATTTAGCACAAGCCTGCCGCGATCATTATAGCAAACCTGCTGCGATCGTATTGTGGATATTATGCGAGTTGGCTATTGCGGCATGCGATCTAGCAGAGGTCATCGGTTCAGCCATCGCGCTGAATTTATTGTTTGGTCTTCCATTAATATATGGAGTCCTGATCACCGCCGTGGATGTACTGGTCGTACTGATTTTGCAAAATAAAGGGTTTCGTTATATCGAAACATTGGTGATCGTTTTAATTGGAACGATTGGCGCTTGCTTTGCAACAGAAATCTTTCTTTCCAAGCCGGATGTCAGCGGTATATTGAAGGGATTTGTTCCAAGTGCCGAAATCATCCACAATCCATCGATGCTTTATATCGCAATTGGTATTTTAGGTGCGACCGTCATGCCGCATAATCTATATTTACATTCTTCCATTGTACAAACGCGCCAATATGAGCAAACACATGCAGGAAAACGGCAAGCCATTCAATATGCTACATGGGATTCGACCATTGCCTTGTTTTTTGCTTTATTTATTAATGCCGCCATTCTCATTGTTTCAGCTGCTACCTTTCATCAAGCAGGAATGAAAGAGGTGGCAGAAATCAGTGATGCTTATCATTTGCTTGCGCCGCTGCTCGGAACGACGATGGGAAGCATTTTGTTTGGAGTTGCTTTGTTAGCTTCTGGACAAAACTCGACATTAACAGGAACGTTAGCGGGACAAATTGTGATGGAAGGCTTTCTCAACATTCGTCTTCCTGGTTGGTTAAGAAGACTTATTACCCGATTGATCGCGATTATCCCAGCTGTGATCGTTACAGCTCTTTATGGTGAAAGCGGAACGGCTCAATTGCTTATTTTCAGTCAAGTGATTCTCTCTTTGCAGCTTTCTTTTGCCGTTGTCCCTCTTGTCCAATTTACAAGCGATAAAAAGAAAATGGGGGAATTTGCAAACCCATTATGGCTCAAGGCTCTTGCTTGGGCCGTAGCGATCATCATTATCGGCTTAAACGGATACTTGCTGTTTCAAACGTTCTTCGGAGCGTAACTCACGTACATAAAGCGATGGAACAGGGAGTTTTCCATCATGGCTGCGATGAGACTATCACAAGAATAAGGTTTGCAAAAACAGGGAAACTCTTTCTCCATTGTTTCCATCTATCGATGAAAAGCCGAAAACGTGCAGCTGCACAGTTAATCGGCTTTTCATCATTTAATGCAACTTTGAACCCTGTTTGAAGTCGAATGATAGAGGCAAACTGGTGATGTGTGATCATTTGAGAGTGAATGTTTAGCCTTTTTCGCTTGACACATTCTCATATTCCTTGATACAAAATAACGGATATGAAATGTGGAAAAGCGCTTTGGCGGTTGAAGCGGGAAAAGATTCCAGTAGTCGGACGCTATTGAGAAGAAAGCAGTGGCTAATGCAAAGTAGAAGCTGATTTTATGCTCCGTTTGTGTTTCACGGTACCATTCGTTTGCAAGAGTCCGCACAGAGAACCGTTCAATAGGCGGAATGAAATTAGTATATGTTGAGGACATTTTTGACTCGCTTTATTTCTTTTTTGTTTTCAAACAACTCTTCCACGAGAATTTTTTGCCCGTTCGCTACATCAGTCAGCTGTTTATCCATCTGGACAATCTTTTGCTCAACTTGGCTGAGCCGCTCATTGATTTCCGTCAGCTGATGATTTGTTTGTTCAAAGCGTTGATCCATTTGTTCAAACCGTTGATCCATTTGTTCAAACCGTTGATTGGTTTCTTCCTCATGATTTTTTAGCTGCTCCGCCAGCTCTTTAATCGCTTGCAAAATCATTTCATTTGTAATTTCCGCCATGAATATGCTCCTTTCTTCGTTTTCAGTATCTTGATTATTATAACATATTCCCGTCATTTCAACATGAATCTATTGACATGACAATCAGGCGATCAATGGTGTCTCTCATAGGCTTATTGCGTCTTAACAATTTAACTAGCTTAAGAATCCCAGATAAGCTCAGCAAACATCCAGCCAGTACCGTTTCAAATCCGGAAACGGACAAATTAGTTCGATCTGATTGATGAATTTGCGGGGTGTATGCTGGAATCGATCCTCCTGATGATGGAAGAACATCACTCTTCGTTTATGTATAAGAGAGCCCGTTTGGATATACAACATTTGACAATGATTAAGATATTGTTTAAAATCAAGGTGAATCAATACGAACGGAAGGGTGAATCGACGAACATGAAGTGCTAATCCTATTTTGAAAAGACGTTAATTGAAGGCATTCTTTAGCGGAAGACGATTTCTGTTTTCTTTGTGTTGCCTTCAGTTAAAGTTTTCAGAATAGGATTGCATTTCTATCGTTTGTTGCACCCAAATAGAGTGTGCCTCTTTTTGGTGTCTGACGATGTCTATGCCTCCTATTCTGGAAACGGATAGGGGGCCTTTTTGTCCCCACAAAACACAGAAAAATGGGGATGATGATATGATTCTTTTAGAAGCATTGAATGTGAAGCACTATGTAAAAGACCGATTATTGTTTGAGATCGAACGATTAGCCATTTATGAAAATGACCGAATTGGCTTAGTTGGCAAGAATGGCAGCGGAAAAACGACATTGTTGAACATATTAGCGAAAAAGATTTCTCCAGAACAAGGGAGCGTGTTATGTCGCGCTCAATGCGGGCTTTTGCCGCAGCTCAAAAGAATCGATGCGATCAAAAGCGGGGGAGAAGTCACACAGTCATACATGAATGCCCTCTTTTCAAAAGCGCCGAAGCTCTTATTGGCGGATGAACCAACAACCCATCTGGATCGAGAGCATATTGAATGGCTGGAAAAGAAACTAAGCCAATGGAAGGGAGCTTTTGTCATTGTATCCCATGATCGGGCCTTTCTTGATGCCCTTTGCACAACCATTTGGGAAATGGACGAAGGAAAGATCAAAGAATATAAAGGCAATTACAGCGATTACTTAGAACAAAAAGAGTTGGAACGCCGCAGACAGCAATCCGCTTATGAACAGTATGAAAAAAAGAAACAAGCGTTAGAAAGAGCATTGGAATTAAAAAAACAAAAAGCAGAAAGAGCAACAAAAGCTCCCAAAAAGGTGAGCCGATCAGAAGCAAACATCATGGGTGCCAAACCATACTTTGCCAAAAAACAAAAGAAGCTGCAAAAAACAGCCAAAGCGATGGAGACCCGATTAGAAAAGCTGGAAAAAGTGGAAAAAATAAAGGAAACGGCTCCTATCAAAATGAGTTTGCCTCATGAAGACACCTTTCAAGATCGCATCATCATTCGCGTTGAGGAGGTTACGGGTGTCATTGGCCAACGTGTTTTATGGGAAAAAACCAGTTTTCATGTACGCGGCGGAGATAAACTGGCAGTGATCGGTCCGAATGGGAGCGGAAAAACGACACTTCTAAAAAAAATGATTCATCGGGATGACGGGATTGTCATTTCGCCAATCGTGAAAATCGGATATTTTAGTCAAAACTTAGATATTTTAGAGGTTGAGAAGTCGATTTTGGAGAATGTACAATCCACTTCCAAACAAGAGGAAACGCTGATTCGTACCATTCTTGCAAGATTGCATTTTTTCAGAGATGATGTGTATAAGCCAGTAGGAGTTTTGAGTGGCGGCGAACGGGTAAAAGTAGCGCTGGCCAAATTATTTGTCAGTGATGTGAATACACTCATTTTAGATGAACCGACGAATTTTCTCGATATTGAAGCAGCTCGTGCATTGGAATCGCTGCTACAAGAATATAAAGGAACCGTCATCTTCGCCTCGCACGACCGCCGATTCATTGAAAATGTCGCGACAAAAATGCTGGTCATCAAGGACAAAGTCATTCAATGGTTTGATGGCACCTATCAACAATATGAACAACATGTCCGTCAAAAAGATCGCCATGCGGATACGCAAGCAGATCAACGGCTCTTACTTGAAACGAAAATGTCAGAGGTGCTCAGCCGACTAAGTATGGAGCCAAGTGAAGAACTCGAGAAGGAATTTCAGTTGCTTTTAGAGAAAAAACGGAAGTTGGATCAGGCGTAGACAAATGGTACAGACGGGCGGTCCATAGATGGAAAAATGCTCATCACAGATTTACGACTTTGCATAAAAAGAAGCTTGGCATACCAAGCTTCTTTTTTGCGCGTTGTTGCGATCGTGCAGTCGAGGAGGGGCGAGAAACTATTGGAACAACATGGAGGCGAACTTGTGACCATGCTTGTCTTTTCGGAATGCTTCCTACTAACCTTGCAAAAATTGATGGTGGACAAGCTTCTGATACAAAGGATGGGTGGCTAGTAATAATTCGTGGCTTCCTTGCCCGGTAATCGAACCGTCTTCGACGACGAAGATGGTGTCTGCCCCGGTGACCGTCGACAGCCGATGGGCGATGACTAATGTCGTGCGGCCTTTCATCACATTTTTTAGCGCCTCCTGTACGAGCGCTTCCGATTCCCCGTCCAAATTGGAAGTGGCCTCGTCCAAGAGCAGAAGTTTAGGGTTTCGCAAAATGGCCCGGGCGATCGCGATTCGTTGTTTTTGTCCACCGGAAAGTTTAATGCCCCGCTCCCCGACGGCGGTTTCATAACCATCCGGGAATTGCTGGATGAACTCATGGGCATGGGCCAAACGGGCGGCTTCTTCTATTTTGCTATATTCTGGTTTGTTTTTTAAACCATAGCAAATATTTTCTTGAATCGTTCCAGCTAAAATCGGCGTCTCTTGGGAAACATAGCCAATCGCTTGCCGCCACGCGCGCAAATCCGTCTCGCCAATCGGAACATCCCCTAGTAAAATCCTGCCCTCATCCGGTTGGTAAAAGCGCTCGATGAGGGAGAAGATTGTCGTTTTCCCTCCGCCACTCGGCCCGACAAACGCGTATGTTTTCCCGGATTCAATCGTAAAATTGATTTGTTTCAATACAGGCTTATCTTTTTGATAAGAAAAGGAAACGCGCTCGAAGGTAAGCGGCTGGTTCCAATCAAGTTTTGTTTGCCGACCGGAAAGCTCTGGCTGTTCCCGAAACATTTCATTGAGCCGTGCTGTCGCGCCCAAAGCTTTTTGGAAATGTGTGAAAAAGGAAGCCATTGAGGTAAACGGCATGACAATCTGGAAAATATAAATCATCATTGCGACTAATGTTCCCGCTGTCAACTCTCCTGATGCGACCCGCGCGCCGCCATAACCGACGATGATGACGACAACGAGCATCATGACGGTAGCAATCATCGGCGAGATAAATGCGTAAATTTTCGCTCCTTCAAGCCGAAATTCATGACATTTTTAATTTCGCGGCGCCCTTTTTGTGATTCGGCTTGTTGACCATTATAAGACTTTACGAGACGAATGTCTTGCAAAATTCTTCCGAGATGGCCGGAAAATTTGGCGAGTTCATCTTGTGTGCGCAACGAAATTTGATACATCTTTCTTCCTAAGGGCATGACGACAAGCATCGTGATGGGAACGGCCAAAAGGATAAACAACGTGATGCGCCAATCCAAGATCAGCAGCAAGATTACCGAACCAACGACGGAAACCGCGCCGCTAAAAAAAGTGACAAGATGATCGGAAATGAGCGTTTTGATAACCGCCGTGTCTTGCGTAATCCGACTCATCGTTTCCCCGATTCATGGCGGTCAAAAAAGGGGAGAGACAATTCAAGAACGTGCTCCCATAATTTGCTGCGGATTTCGGCGACCATCGCTTCACCGACGTAGGCCATCAGATAAAACGAAAAACCGCCTGCCGCTGTCTGGACGAGAAAAGCGGCCAACAAGAATACGATTGACTGCCATTCGATTCCGCCATCGGCTAGCAAATCGATCAAGTCGCGAGTGAAAAGCGGGATGACTAAACCGGCACCGCTTTCCAACAAGGCAAGCACAAGCGCAAACAAGATAAGAGGTTTGTTCAGCCGTCCTTGTTTCAGTAAATGAAAAAGTTGTGCGGGCTTTCCTTTTGCATGATCCTTAGTTTCTTTCATCCTTCTTTTTCCTTTCCTCTTTTTCAAATTTTTCATACCGTTTCATATAGTACTCCATCGCTTCTTGCAGCCATTGTTCCTCTTCCTTAGAAAAGGGGAGAGGAGTTAACTCGTGCCACTTTTTTTCAAACTCCATCGGTTCTGTCGCCTTTTCGTCCAGCTTCTCGATCTCTTTAATGCTTCAGCAATGTTATTTTTGGTTTAAAAGGAACTCCAGGATATTTGCAAGAATATCGTCTTAAATGTTCAAGCACTCTAATATCATTCTTTTTTAATTCGTTTTGGTATTTTTGTTTATAGTATTTGACTGCTTTATTTAATTCTTGAACACTCTCAAAGGTTTGTCAATTAGTGGATGTTTCTTCATTTGATATGATGGTGATTGCTTGTTTTCTCATTTCTTCGTCTCCTTCTAATTTTCCGGAAACGAAAAAGGACACGCCGCCATCGCTTGGCAAACACGTCCTAAATATTCTAAAATGTTCTAAATTCCACCCTTGCGCAACTCACTGTTTCCAATGTACAATATGAATATAAAAACAGTAATAAAAACCGTAGTTAATGCAGGGTTCTCACGAAGTGTTTGCCGTAGGGTGGTTACGGCGCACTCTTAAACACAAAAATATTGTAAAATAGTATAAATTTTTAAATAATTGGCATTATTTTATTATTATCACCATACACACGGTTGATAAAATAGGGGGGGAGCTTAATGATTAAAATTAGTTCACTTTTGGATCAAGAAAAAATCAAAGAGGGAATGGAAAAAGGTATTCTAAAGGAATGGATGATTACCACCTATTCTGATTTTCGAAACTCGTTACTTGATGATTCTGCTCCATATCCTTGTTATTTTGCAGTAGAAGCAGAAAAAAATGGGCTTATTCGTTATATATTTGCTGAATCGGCTTACGATACGCATGAATTATTAAATATTAGAGACGGAGTTTATGAATACATAAAAAGCTACAAATCTATAGGTAAAAGAACGACACTAGTTATCTTTTTTAAACCTTCAGAAAATGAATTGCGAGCAGAAGACTATAAAAAAAAATTTTGGAATGTTGTTAAATTTTTGAATGAAAATGATCCGGAACCTTGGCCTTCCGAAATTCCAAAAGATCCAAATCATCCTGAATGGGAGTTTTGTTTTGGAGGAGAACCTATCTTTTTAGTTTGCCGGGCGCCGTTTTATTCGGATAGGAAAAGTAGATTTACTGCTAATGGGCTTGAAATTACGATGCAACCTCGTGGTACACTTGACGATATTACGGCTGATACGAAATTGGGTCAACAAGTAAGAAAAGTAATTCGAGAACGATTGAAAAATTATGATAAAATAGATGCACATCCTGACATTGGTAATTATGGTGACCCAACTAACAGAGAATGGAAGCAATACGTACTACCAGAAACCAATGAGGAAAGTGTAGTAAGATGTCCAATCACAAGGAGAACGGTTTAATTATGAATATTTTCAGTTACATCATTCTCGGTCTTTCGCTTTCTATACCCGTTGGCCCCATTAATATAGAAATGATAAAAAGGGGTATAAAGAACGGATTTTGGCATTCTTGGGCGGTCGGTTTAGGAGGAATGTCAGCAGACATAGTACTAATGTTTTTAATCTATTTTGGCGTATCTACTTACTTGACTACGCCAATAGCCCAGTTAATCATGTGGATTTTCGGATTCCTCATACTAGTCTACTTGGGATATGAAAGTATAAGAGATGCATTTAAAGAAGTCCATATATCCAATGAAATACAAAAAGAAAGTATATCGAAGTCTTTTTTATCAGGATTTTTAATCGCTATCTCTAATCCTCTCAATATTATTTTCTGGATAGGTATTTATGGCTCTGTTCTTACAACTACTCTAAATACTGTAAGTCAAGAACAGTCTTTCCTTTATAGTAGTGCTATTTTTATTGGAATTGCTCTTTGGGATCTAACCGTTGCCACATCAGTCCATTTCGGACGCAAATTTACGAATCAGCGTTTCTTAAAATGGTTATCAGTCATTGCAGGAGTGATTTTAATAGGATTTGGCATAAATTTTGGTTATCGAGCAATCAAAAGCTTGCTGCTTATTATAAGTTAGCAAAAAATGAGCAGGCTTAATTGTCAATTACTTTGATGGTTTGATGTCCAAATTAAATAATGACCGTTTTAAAGCTTATAAAAACTATATAGAATGATATATAGAGTTCACATAGAAAACTGAAATAATTTGTCCCCATCGTTTTATCAGGCATCGCCTGATTCCACACCTTTGGTGGGGGCAAAAACTCCTTGTTTCTTTTAAAGAAAGGTCGTATGTCGGCTGGTCAATATATTGGCGAATTTCATCCAAACGGAGCCCGATAAACTTTAAGCTCATAATTTTATATAGACGGACAATATCTTCTTCCGTATACATACGATGCCCGGATGAGGGGGCTTTTGCCGGTTGCAGCAGGCCGATTTCGTCATAATATCGCAATGTTCGGATCGATACCCCTGTTTTTTTAGCGATTTCGCTGATCGAATAAGTTTTCATCCCCTAGTCTCCTTTTCTGTCGGCTTTTTCTTTATCATACATCGTAACGTAACGGGAGGTTCAAGGGTAAAAAATTGGTGTCAGGATTATGATAATTCTGTAGAATTGATCATTGTCTTTAAACGGCTTTTTCAAGTTGTCCCCCTGGTGTTGGCAAAAAAAAAAGCAGGGAGATCTGGGAAAAGAGATGGAAGAAAATTGAGGAATATGCTTTTGTGTGCAAAAAAAGCAGGGAGATCCTGCTTTTTCAGTTTGTTGAATGGCTGTTATCATTATTCGTTTTTTCTTCCGGTTTAAGCCCCATAATGGCGCCAAAATATTGCGAGGCCGTTGTAAAACAAATAAATGCGCATAGTTCGCTAATTTCCGCATCGCTAAAATCTTTTTTTAAGACGGAAAAGAGCGAGTCCCCGATTTGTCCTTGTTGTTGGACAAACACCTCCGCAAATCCGATAGCCAGTGATGTTTTTTCATCAAATAAATGCGGTTCGGGCTTTCCTTTTGCTTTGCAGTACTCACAACCATTGTTTTGAGCAAGCATGCGTCGCACTTGTTCTTTCAATTGGGAAGAAAGAAGACCATCTTTTTCAAGTTCTTCGCCTAGCCGTCTCCAAGCTTCCATAATTGTTGGATTGTGGCCGAGCAGTCGTTGAAATGGGGTTTCTCCGTGGTTGGCGAATGAAATTCTAGCCATTGATATCCTCCTTTCGTTTTCTTTTATTTTAAAGGATTTTGACGAAAAAAGGCATTTGATATAAAATGTAATTTTGATAGATACTATTCGTTTGAAACATAAAGTAATAAGGAGGTTTACAATTGAAAATAGATGAAATTGATCTGCAAATTATAGCGGAATTGAAAAAAGATGCACGTTTGTCCATGAGAGAGTTAGGAAGGAAAGTCCGCTTATCGCCTCCTTCGGTTACCGAAAGAGTGAAAAGATTAGAGGAACATGGAGTGATTGAGGGATACACCATTCAAATCAATCGCAAAAAACTGGGATTTACGATCGACTGTATGATGGAAGTGACGATCAAAAACGGGGAATATAAGCGATTCAAAGAGTTTATTGAACAGTACCCAACCGCATTATCTTGTTATCGTATTGCCGGACGAGCATGCTATATGGTGATGCTGACGGTAAGTCGATTAGAGGAAATCGAAGAGTTTATTAATGACATTTCTGCCTTTGCCACCACTCTTACCCATATCATCTTCTCGGAAGTGAAAATAAACAATCATTTAGAAGCACGCACTCCTTTACTGGATTCGGATGAGAAATAAGATATAATTAGATTGAATCGCTTAAATGAATAGATCCATACAAAACCTTCGCTCAGACAGAAGGATAGTCGTTAGGAGGTATATAATCAATGACTTTCCGTTCAAAAATCGACGCTTATTTTATAACATTTATCGTGATTGCTATTCTCTTTATCGGCATCGTCACAATCGCTCCTTTAATCATAGATAAAGAAATCACAACATCGACTATAGTTATCATGCTATCCATCTTTTTGTTTTCAGTTGGTTTCTTATTATGGTCCATATTTTCTATTAAATATATTTTTTACGAAGACTATCTTCTAGTAAAAGGAGGACCCTTCAAAAGCAAAATTGCCTATCAAGAAATCACCAAAATTGCGCCAACGAAAGATATTTTTACAGGATATAGATTGTTAACCTCTAAAAACGGTATTGAAATATTTTATAAATCAGCCACTCTTGGAAGTGTGAAAATTTCACCTGAAGAAACGGAACGATTTATGTCTGAAATCAGAAAGCGTTGTCCCCATATACAAATTTCAAGCCTCTAACCACGTAGACTCTTTTCCATCAAAAAAAGAGAGGGATTAGACTCCCTCTCTTTTGGATATCTTCCCGGTTAATAAAATGCTTTAGCATGCTTGCAAGCAAGGGTGAACTTATAGGACGAAACGCCATTCTTATTGATAAACCTTCATTGGCAGATAAGTTAAGGACTGTCCCGGGGCAGAAGCCGTCAAATTTTTTTCTAATTCATATCCTTCCACTGGCTCGATATGTGAAAATCTTTCTAAGAAGGTTTCTAGAGCCATTTTCATTTCAAGTCGCGCCAATGGGGCTCCTAAACAGAAGTGTGGCCCATTCCCGAATGTTAAATGTCTTTTATATTTGAACGGTGAATGTCTAGAGAAAAAGGGGTTCAAACACGCTTTCATCAAAGTTGGCCGCGCTCACTAACGTTTTTCATCGAGAAACCTCCCGTCTCTAGACGAAGGATGATTCCTGATGATAAGAGGGGAGGTTTTCTCATGATTTAACATTCTTCAGTCGAGAAGTCTCCCACTTCTAAATCTTGCGAAGCTTGATGAAAGTGGGAGATGAATCGACTTCGGACAAGGACAGGCTTTTGCCTGTTCAATTGTCTGACCCTGTGGTAAAATAAACCTATGTCGTTCTTTCATAACTGGATATAGGAGGTTGCATGGAGAAAATAAAATGCGAAAACCAAGCTGATCCTTCCATGCGTAAAATATCCAAGGTACAAAAGAACTCCGAATTGTCGGACATCTAGGGTTGGAACGACCCGAAGTCACGCTCAGGGAGACGAAAGGCGGCTTTCGTCGTGGAACTGAGAAGCTCCCACTTCAAGCTTTAGCTAAGTGGTGAGTAGTTCACGAGATGGATCTTTTAGAATATGAGAAAGCATTTTCAGTTTGTTGAGGATGAATAAGTCAGGGAAAGGTCCGCTTTCATTTTATCGTCATGAATTTTTCCTTCATGTAAATATAAGATTCGATCCCCTAATTTTTTTGCTTCCTCATTATGGTGTGTTACGAGTATAATAGGAATCCTCCAATGTTTATGGATACGTAATAATTCCTCATGGCCTTTTAACCTTGTTTGTTCATCTAAAGCAGAAAAAGGTTCGTCTAAAAGCAAAGCATCCGGCTCGGTGGCGATGGCTCGAGCAATAGCGACCCGTTGTTTTTCACCACCTGAAATCTCAGATGGATAGCTGTCTCTAAGATGATCAATTCGCAGCTCTTTCATTAATTCTTTTGCAAAGCTTTCGTTTTTCATACCATAAGCAATATTTTTCCAAACCGTCATATGCGGAAAAAGCGCGTAATCCTGAAATACATAGCCAATATTTCTTTTTTGGATCGGAACAAACACCTTCTTATGTTGAAATAAAATCGTGTCATGGAGCTGGATGATTCCGGAAGTGGGCTTACTGATTCCAGCAATACAATTTAAGATGGTCGTTTTCCCAGATCCAGAAGGGCCAAAAAGGACAACAATCTCATTCGCTACCGAAAAGTTGACATTTAATTCAAAATGGGAGAGTTGTTTTTGGATATCGACGACAAGCATAAGAAAAACTCCTTTGCGCAATACCAATAAGGTTTCGGATTCACGTGCTGATTTTATTTGTGTATATGTTTCATCATGTTCTTTTTGCTCCACCAATTAAGCCATAAAATAGCACTAAAGCCAAGGCAAACGATCATTATCACCCAAAATTTTGCTGCCTCCATATTTCCTGACTCCACGGCAAAATAGATGGCGAGAGGAATGGTGTCGGTAACGTTCGGAATATAGCCTGCGATCATGAGGGTAGCGCCGAATTCTCCTAACGCTCGGGCAAAGGATAAAACGAAGCCAGATAACAAACCCGGCCATGCAAGCGGAAAGGAAATCGTCCAAAATACCCTCCATTTAGAGGCTCCCATCGTATAAGCCGCATTTTCAATATTTTGGTCATACTGCTGGAACGCTGCAGCGGCACTTTGATACATTAAAGGGAAGGATACAACTACAGCTGCAATCACTACACCATACCACGTGAAAACAATCTGGAAATCAAACCAATCAAGCAGTAATCGGCCTATAAACCCGTTTTTACCGAATACATATAATAAACCAAACCCCACAACGGTAGGGGGAAGCACAAGCGGCAATAAAATGACCGCTTCTATCATACTTTTTCCTTTAAAGGAACTACGGCTGATCAATCGCGCCAACACAACCCCGGTAATAAAGACGATCAGCGTTGCGATGGTAGCTGTTTTCAACGAGAGTATAAGCGGAGAGTAATTCATGGTTTCCAGTCACCTTTTAAATATTATCATCAGCTTCGGCGTAGAAGGAATGATATAATAAAACACAAGTTTGTTTCTGCTCTTTCCTTGGACAAGACCGCCATCGTTCATTATTCGGCCGCCAGGGCAGACGAAAAATCAAACGGTCGCTTCATCGAAAAAGAGATACATGACAGATGATCTATATCATCAACTATAAATGATGGTATGGAGGTTATCAATATATTATATAAAATTAAATTTAATTACTTATAATCAAACTTTTCAATGGAGGAGTTAAGTGGTTATGGAAAAAAATCATTCTTATACAACCGAGGAAGTTGCTAACATATTAAAAGTTTCCAAATTAACTGTATACGATTTGGTGAAAAAAGGGCGATTGCCTGCTTATCGTGTCGGACGGCAAATGAGAATCGATCCTTCTGATTTAGAAGAGTATATCAAACGGTCAAAAGGAAAGCTACAGCCATTCCATCATAAAGAAACAACAAGCGACACACAAGAGTATTTGCAAGTAAGGCGATTAGTCATAAGTGGTCAAGATATCAGTTTAGATATTTTGGCTAACTACTTAGAAAAATCCTCGAAAAAGTTTCGTCCGCTGCGTTCTTATACCGGGAGCTTGGAAAGTCTTATTTCCATGTATCAGGGCTATTCAGACATTGTCAGTACACATTTAATAGAAGGTGTTTCTGGTGAATATAATGTTCCCTATATCAATAAGATACTCGTGAATTTTCAGTATATCGTCATTCGACTGCTGGCTAGGAGGGCAGGCTTTTATGTCAAAAAAGGAAATCCATTGAATATAAAGCATTGGGAAGATTTAAGAAAAAAAGATATAAAAATGGTGAACCGTGAAAAAGGAGCTGGCGCTCGAGTTTTACTGGATGAAAGTTTGAAAAAATATCGCATCCCTGTATCTGGAATCAATGGTTACGATGACGAGGTAACCAATCATGTCAGTGTCGCAAGTGCTGTCGCTAAAGGGAGAGCGGATGTCGGCGTCGGAATTGAAAGGGGCGCTAATCTAGTGAAAGAGGTTGATTTCATTCCGCTTGTCAACGAAAAGTATGATTTGGTGATTTTAAAGAATGAGGAGAATCGAGAATTAATAAGTCAAGTGCTGCAAATTTTAAGCTCTGACAGCTTTCGAAATGATTTGGAAGCATTAGGCGGCTACGATTTATCACAAACAGGACAGGTGGTTTATGAAACATGAATCGAGTGATATCCAGCCAATTTAAAGCTGGAATAAATGATGGCCAGAGTTCTTTCTCGAAAACTCTGGCTTTTGTTTTCCGTATGATTTCATATTTTTATATTTAGTTATATCTTATATGATTTAATTATATAATGTACAAAATGATTTTAAATAATTATAATTAGTTTTATTGATGACAAATGAAGAAAGGAAGGGGCAGAATCATGAAGCATTCGATTCGCGTGATCATGAGTATGTTTTTGTGTGCTTCTTTCCTCTTTCTTTTTGGTTGTACGAATCAAGAGGAAAAACAGGAAGCGAAGCAGACTGTAAAGCTAACCATCTCAGCAGCATCCAGTTTACAAGACGCGCTGACGGAAATCCAGAAACAGTATGAGAAAGAACACAAAAATATCAAATTATCCTTTAACTTTGGAAGTTCTGGTGCACTACAGCAGCAAATCGAACAAGGAGCGCCAGTTGATTTATTTTTCTCAGCTGCTGAAGATAAATTTCGCCCTCTCGTAGACAAAGGATTGATTAACAAGGAAGAGAGTAAAAATTTGTTAGGAAATGAACTCGTTTTAATCGTTCCGAAAGACAAAGCAGGTACTATAAAAGATTTTCCGTCTTTAGGAGACGGCAACATCAAGCAATTGGCCATCGGGAATCCTGAAACAACTCCAGCAGGCCAATACGGAAAGCAAACATTGTCCAAGTTAAATCTTTGGACAAAATTAGAAGGGAAAATCGTGTATACGAAGGATGTGCGTCAAGTATTATTGTATGTAGAAACAAATACGGTGGATGCGGGGATTGTATTCAAAACGGATGCCCAAATCTCTGATAAAGTAAAAATGGTTGACACAGCAGCTGGTAATACGCATGATCCGATTATTTATCCGGTCGGGATCATAAAGAATACGAAGCATAAAACAGAAGCGACAACTTTCTACCAATACATACAGACAAAAGAGGCTCGCCGAATCTTTGAAAAATATGGATTTAAGATTTTGAAATAAGCGATGTCCCAACAGCGGTTAAGAACACGATAACGCACATGTGTTCAAGATGAATCGATCCATTAACGGCTATTTATTATATCGCATAAGTGATTTTACCAGTTAAGGATAAGTAGAAATTGGAACGGATCACCCATGCAAAGGCAGCATCCTATTGTTTCAACGAACAAAGGCAAGCCATTGACTTGCATCACATCAAAAACAAACAGTCCAAGGAAGAGAGATCCTTAGACTGTTTGTTTTTATTGCGTAAGCAAAAACAAGCAAAAAGATGCATCCTCGATTTCACCCTTTGTGTTTGGTGTGAAAAGAGGGGAGCCATGGTGCACCTATTCACGCCAATAATCCTCTTTTCATCCTAACATTTCTCCACATCGACACGTCCTGAAAAAAAAGTGGCTCCACCGCCCATATCGGCGATCCGATCTGGAGTAAGGGAGTTTACTAAACGCTTCGCTCCTGGAGAATCTGCCCAAAGCCCTTGCGTGACAACGACACCAGGAAGCACATATTCTCCAACAGAAGCTTTCAATATACATTCCCCGCGCTCATTCCACACCCGGACTTGGTCTCCATCCTGAATTCCTTTCGCTAAAGCATCTTGGATATTCATATATAAACGCGGTTCTTTTTCGAAAGAAATGTGTTTTTCGTGATTCGAAAAAGTGGTGTTTAAGAAATTATGATTAGGACCAGGCACAAATAAAAAAGGAAAGTCTCCATCATCAGCAATCGGTGTATAGGTTGGCAACGGTGGATAGCCATGTTGTTCCATTTTTTTTGAATAAAGCTCAATTTTTCCGCTTGGAGTCGGCAGCTTTCCCGGCAGCAACGGTTTGACATTTGCTTTTATATACTGCTTTTCCACCAATGTTTCATAATCGATTCCTTGTAAAAAAGGATGATTTGGGTTATCCAAGGCTTGCCTAATCATTTCCTCTTCGGTTTCGTATAAACACGAATCCTCAAAGCCCATGTTTTTCGCAAGCAATTGGAATACTTCGACATTGGATTTGGCCTCTCCATACCGTTCAATTACAGGCTGCTGGATTTGAATATAATGGTGCCAGTATGAGGTATAAAGATCCGTATTTTCGAATGAAGAGGTGGCAGGAAGCACAATATCTGCATATTTGGCTGTTTCTGTTAAAAATAAGTCATGCACGACGACAAAAAGATCTTCTCTTGCCAATCCTCTCCTTACCTTATTGCTATCCGGGGCGACCACTGCCGGGTTTGTACCATACACGAATAAAGATTTGATCGGCGGATCTTGTTCCAATAATGCCCGGCCGAGCAGATTCATGTTAATGATTCGCGTATCCTTCTTTTGCAGCAAATCCGGGCGCTGCAAGCTCTTTTGATTAAGCGCCAAATAGCCGCTATTGGATTTGATCGCTCCGCCGCCTTTGACAAGCCATTGTCCGGTCAAGGCAGGAAGGCAAGCGATGGTCCGGATACACATGCCTCCATTGTCGTGATGCTGAAGGCCATTGCCAATTCGAATAAAAGAAGGTGTTGTTTGCCCATACCATCTAGCAAGCTGATAAATATCTGCAACAGGAACACCTGTCACTTTGGAAACCGTGATAGGGTCGTATTGGACGACATGCTCACGCAATTCTTCATGTCCGACTGTATATTTCGCCAGAAAGTCATCGTCTACCATATTTTCCATAAACAAAATATGCATCACGCCTAAAGCAAGAGCCGCATCGGTACCCGGCAAAATCGGAATGAACCAATCGGCGAACTGGCCGGTTTGATTTTTATGAACATCAATAACAATGATCTTTGCTCCGTTTTTTCGGGCTTTTTGGGCCAATACCACTTGATGCATGTTCGTGCTGACCGCATTGATTCCCCAGAAGATGATGAGTTTTGCATGAATCGTATCTTCCGGATCTGTTCCAAAGCCGCCTCCCATTGTATATTGAAGTCCTTCTGATCCAGCTGACGAACAAATGGTTCGATCCAACAGAGAGGCGCCCAACCGATGGAAAAACCGCCGATCCATTCCTTCGGCGCTAAGTCTCCCCATATTGCCATAAAAGCTATACGGAAGAATGCTTTCAGGTCCTTCTGTTTCAATCAGCTCTTTCCATTTTGCCGTAATGGTCTCCATCGCTTCGTCCCAGCTGATCCGCGTAAATTTTCCTTCACCTTTAGCCCCTGTACGTTTCAATGGATATTTCAAGCGCTTGGGATCGTAAATTCGTTCGGTCATATTCCGCACTTTATTGCATATATTTCCTTTTGTCACAGGATGATCCGGATCTCCTTGGATTTTCACGATTTTTCCATCTTGCTTATGTACGAGCAACCCGCATTGATCGGGACAATCCAGAGAACAAACGGACGGAAATACACCTGTTGGCTGCTGCACAAATGGTTCCATCTTTTTCTCCTTTCCATTATTCCAGATTGTAAATAAAGCCATGTTTACACATCAGTTAAGATGCTTAATATGATAAAATAATTTGAAAAGGAAGGCAATCATAATCGATAGGCTTTTTAGATCTCTCATTTGTTTTACAGAAAAAATGCAGAAAGCATGAAGGAAAGATTTATAGACGTAATGGAAAAGTGATGAACTTGTATGAAAAAATATGTTTTTAAATACAGAAAATAAGAGATTAAGTGTAGCCATCTTTCGTGTTATAAAGTTTATTGATATCATTATTACGTATTTCCTGACAAAAGCCTCTCGCCTCTAAAAGCGGAAGAACATTCTCTCGATGATTAGAAGGGGATGGATGACAGTCGGCATTAGCCAAAATGATTGAAGAATAAGAACATATGTACTATTGTCCCTTATGACGCTTCTTTAGCTTCTATTGGCATGGTAATCGTTCATGAAGCATACAGGGGAATGGGGCTTGGGAAAATTGTTACACAAATGTGTATAGATACGGTTTCAAAGGATACTACTATTATGCTAATCGCGACGGAACAAGGAAAACCTTTATATGAAAAAATGGGGTTTAGTGCAGTGGATTGTGTCCAAAAATATCTTTGTGATCGTTATATCCCTATTCAATCAAACGATAAAATGGAGATGGAAATACATACTTTTAGTCCAAAAGATTTAGCGCAAATAGTAACATTAGATGAAAGAGCGGTTGGAGCGAAAAGAAAAAAATTCCTTATTAATAGGATTGAACAAGCAAAAGAATGTTTAACTGTAAAAGATAGGGACGGAACCGTGATCGGCTATGGACTTTCGATTCTAGGACCTGTCAATCTTATCTTAGGTCCAATTGTAGCTCCTAATTTTGAAATAGCGTGTTTATTGGTAGATAAATTAGCTCGCAATCATCAAGGAAGAGTAAGAATTGATGTTCCATCAGGACATGAAGAATTTATGTTATTTCTGGAACAGCATGATTTTTATAAAGTAAGCCAGCCTTCAGTCATGATTATAAATTCAAAGCAACTACCCCCACGAAACGGGACGTTATATGGAATCGCAGCACAGGTGTTTGGATGATGTTTATGTAGGGTTACAGCAGATGAATAATGGCCGATTCCATTCTAACTTATCCTAAAAACTAAACGATGGATCGCATCCAAAAAGAAAAACCTAAGAAATCCTCCTAATTGAGGAGGATTTTATGTAGAGTATCCCGAATTAATACATATTCATGTGATTCTAATATTTAAGCCTCAAGATAACACATTCATTAATAGTTGGTATTGAGCGTTGAAAAGTATAAACCATTGGGAGACGTTCAAAGGGGACAAACGAAATGATAACCAAAGCAGAGTTAATCAATCAACCTTATTCAGGGCAATACAAGGAGAAGATATATGATATTTCGAGTCCATGGAACTCTCAAAATTGGAGTTGGATAAAGTTCACAAATGATGATTTAACAGAATGGTGTGGAAACTTTCGAGGGTTTCCGCGAGATGTTGCAGTATCAAATAAGTATAACATCGTTCTTGTTCTCACTTCGGATTATTTATTTAAGCTTGATTGTTTTAGTGAAGAATTAGTCGAATATGAGTCTCATCCCCAATATCGAAGTCTAACTGTAACTCCTTTAGGAGATTTTGTAATAGCTGATTATTATGATATTGAAATTATAAAATCGAATTTAGAAGACAAGATTCCAGTACATAGTCCAATAAAAATGGATAATATCCAGTTTCATGGTTGGTCTAATAATAAATTATCCATAATATGCGATGAATTTCTAACCGGGAACCATCATGTGGAGTTAGAGCTTGATGGCGAGACATTCGAAATAACTTTTAAATGACAACATGAGAAAATATGCAAAAAAACAAACATGATTCAGCACTCCTGCGTAATCAAAAAGAGGAAAGAGAAGCTTTTACTTTTATTTTATTATAATGAACGGAAGAAGAGCGTCTTTCTATTCTCCTTCATTGCTGCTTGTATCTGTTCGAAGTGGTCTATCGTTTTCGATTCCGCATCATCCACCAATGACTTCCCTAACCAATAAAATGATTTATACAATGGAGCGTTTGATGAATAAAACGCACCTCAAAAGACTTGGCCCGCCTTTACAAAAATATCTTAATGATCATGGCCGATCATACTGCGGTTGCGGCTATGGAGGAAAGATTATAAATCACATTAAAATAAATAGCTAAAGAAAAAGAATTGCGGGGCATCATACTTTGTCCATTATGTTGTTCGCATCGATACGTTTTCCCCAGTGACGCTAGATTCGTTAAGGGGAAAGCCAGCATCACTCATAGAAATCATAGTTGTTAAAAATACTGAATCTTTTTTCTTTACTACTAAGTATTAATTTAATATAATTTTAATGTAGTAATCATTATCAATTAAGTTGTTAAAGGATAACAACGAAAACAGATAATGATTGAATTTACGATTGAAAGGAGAAGAGTGATGGAAAACAAAAATCATCACAACGCATCCCAATGCCCGTTTTCTCATGGCAGTGTAACAAGTCATACCTCTAAGAGAACAACAAATAAAGACTGGTGGCCTAACCAGCTGAATTTAAGCATTCTTCACCAACATGACCGAAAAACCAATCCTCATGATGAAGAGTTTGAATACGCACAGGAATTTCAAAAACTAGATTACTATGCATTAAAAGAAGATTTGCGCAAACTCATGACGCAAAGCCAAGATTGGTGGCCAGCTGATTATGGCCATTATGGTCCGCTGTTTATTCGCATGGCCTGGCATTCTGCAGGAACGTACCGCATCGGTGATGGACGAGGCGGCGCTGCTACGGGTTCGCAACGTTTTGCTCCTCTGAACAGTTGGCCGGATAATGTCAACTTAGATAAAGCGCGCCGGCTATTGTGGCCGATCAAGAAGAAATATGGCAACAAAATTTCCTGGGCTGACCTGATCGTATTAGCTGGCAATGTGGCTATTGAATCCATGGGAGGGAAAACGATCGGTTTCGGCGCCGGCCGTGTCGACGTTTGGCATCCGGAAGAAGACGTTTACTGGGGAGCTGAAAAGGAATGGCTTGATGAGAAACGTTACACAGGAGAGCGCGATCTAGAAAATCCGCTTGCGGCTGTTCAGATGGGGCTCATTTATGTCAATCCCGAAGGTCCTGATGGGAAACCAGATCCAATTGCGGCGGCCCGTGACATCCGGGAGACATTCAAACGCATGGGGATGAACGATGAAGAAACAGTTGCGCTTATTGCTGGAGGGCATACGTTTGGCAAGGCGCACGGTGCCGGTGATGCCTCGCACGTAGGTCCTGAACCTGAAGCGGCGCCGATTGAAGCACAAGGATTAGGATGGATCAGTTCCTATGGAAAAGGAAAAGGCCGTGATACGATTACGAGCGGGCTTGAAGGCTCTTGGACCCCAACTCCTACCAAGTGGGATATGTCTTATTTTGATTTGTTGTTTGGATATGAATGGTGGCTGACAAAGAGCCCGGCCGGAGCATGGCAATGGCAAGCTGTGAATCAGGATGAAAAAGACTTAGCCCCAGATGCTGAAGATCCTTCGAAAAAAGTTCCAACGATCATGTTTACAACAGATCTGGCGCTTCGTTTTGATCCGGAATATGAAAAGATTGCCCGCCGGTTCCATCAAAATCCAGATGAATTTGCGGATGCTTTTGCCCGCGCCTGGTTTAAACTGCTTCATAGAGACATGGGACCAAAAACGAGATATCTCGGTCCGGAAGTGCCAAAAGAAGATTTCGTTTGGCAAGATCCGATTCCTGAAGTTGACTATGAATTAACCGATTCCGAAATTGAAGAAATCAAAGCGAAAATTTTGAATTCGGGACTAACCGTCAGCGAGTTGGTGAAAACGGCTTGGGCTTCTGCCAGCACGTTCCGCAACTCTGATAAGCGCGGTGGAGCCAACGGTGCCCGTATTCGCCTTGCTCCCCAAAAAGATTGGGAAGTAAACGAACCGGAACCATTAGCAAAAGTGCTAGCTGTTTATGAAGATATTCAAAGCGAGCTACCTAAAAAGGTAAGCCTTGCCGATTTGATCGTTCTTGGTGGCAGCGCGGCAGTGGAAAAGGCAGCCCGCGATGCCGGCTTTGATGTCACGGTGCCTTTTATTCCAGGACGGGGTGATGCGACACAAGAACAGACAGATGCGGAAAGTTTTGCGGTATTAGAACCAGTTGCAGACGGTTTCCGCAACTATCAAAAGAAGGAATACAGCGTCGGTCCTGAAGAGTTGCTGCTAGACAAGGCGCAGCTGCTGGATCTGACCGCTCCTGAAATGACGGTGTTAATCGGCGGTCTGCGGGTGTTGGGGGCTAATTATCGTGATCTGCCTCATGGCGTATTCACGCACCGCGTTGGCGTGCTGACCAATGATTTCTTTGTTAACTTGGTAGATATGAACAATAAATGGGTACCGGTGGAAGGCGGTATTTATGAAATTCGCGACCGGCAAACAGATGAAGTGCTGTGGACGGCTACCCGGGTGGACCTCATTTTCGGCTCTAACTCGGTGCTCCGTTCCTACTCCGAATTTTACGCCCAAGATGATAATCAAGAAAAATTTGTCCGTGATTTTATTAAAGCTTGGGTCAAAGTGATGAATGCTGACCGCTTTGATATTCATTTAAAAAACGTAAGAGCGTCGGTGCCTGTTTGATCGATTTAAACCCAATCCTATAACAAAATGGGGTGATAGACATTCGTCTATCACCCATAGTTTTGGGAGAAAAACGATTGAACTTGGTTCTTTATACTGTTTCCATACCGGATATGACGTAGGACTATTTTTTCTTTATTGTGGAATCTCGGCCATCTTTAACATTTTTCCTCATATTCATGATGGCCATGCTTTTGTAAACTTGATGGTTTGAAAACGTTTTTGATAGAATATAGAATGAACGTTCAGTATAATAATAATGTATACCGATCACAGTGACAAAATTGACTTGGAGGAACACAAGATGATGGAATTGGCAACAAGGAACAGAGGAGCCATACTCATCCTTATGTTGAACATTTTTTTGGCTTTTGTCGGTGTCGGCCTGGTTATCCCGATTATGCCGACATACATGAACGTGCTTGGGATTTCTGGAACGGTTGTCGGCTTTCTGGTGGCCGTTTTTTCTTTAACCCAATTTTTGGTGGCGCCTTATGCAGGAAGTTGGTCAGACTTATATGGGAGAAAATGGGTGATTGTGATTGGTATGTTGATTTTTGCCGTTTCCGAATTCATTTTTGGTCTGGCCAATGACGCTCTTCTCCTGTTTCTATCGAGAATGTTGGGCGGTGTGTCAGTCGCCTTCATTATGCCAGCTGTCATGGCGTATGTGATTGACATTACCTCAGAAGAAGAGCGGGGCACAGGAATGGGCTGGGTCAATGCGGCTATTTCGACTGGTTTTATCATCGGGCCGGCGATCGGCGGATTTTTGGCGGAATACGGTTTGCGAGTACCTTTCTTCGCAGCAGCCAGCGCCGCCGCTGTTGCTGGCGTTGTTTCGACCATTCTTCCTGAATCGCTCGACAAGAGTAAACGCTTTGACATGATGGCGTCTCAAAAGAAACGAACCAATCAGATGGCACAACTCGCTCGGTCTTACCGCACGCCATACTTTACCGGATTGGTGATTATTTTGATCATCTCGCTTGGAATCTCTCAATATGAAACCGTGCTTGGGCTCTTTGTCGATCACAAGTATGGATATACCCCGAGAGAAATTGCCTGGTTGATCATGATCGGCTCCATCATTGGAGCCGTCGCGCAGTTGACACTCTTTGGACGATTAATCAATTGGATCGGCGAGAAGAAGCTGTCGGCCTATTGTCTATTGCTGATCGTCGTGTTCATGGTGGTGACCCTTTTTTCGTTCCGTTATTGGATGATGGTCACTTCAGTCACTCTTGTCTTTTTAGCAGTTGATTTTGTACGGCCAGCCATCAGCACGTATTTCTCTAGAATCGCAGGTGATGACCAAGGATTTGTGGCTGGAATGAACGCATCGTATACGAGTCTTGGAAATATTGCCGGTCCTTTGCTGGCCGGAGCTTTGTTCGATATTCAAATGAATTCGCCATTTCTAATCGGCAGTCTGATTATGCTGGCTGGTTTTTTGTTGAATTTGTACTGGATTCGCAAGGAGAGGAAAGAGCACCGGCCGGTTCACCAAAGCAACACCAAAACAAAAAACTATTATGATGAAGGTGGCAGGAGGGCATACAATGAATAAAAAGAAGCTGCAGAGCGAACAGACGAAAAAATGCATTGCCGAAGCAGCCCTGCCATTGTTTGCCCAAAAAGGATATAAGGGGACATCTATCGAAGATATCGTCGCGGCAACAGGAAAGAGCAAGGGCAATATTTATTATCACTTCGGCAATAAGGAACAGCTGTTTCAATATTTGTTGGATGAATGGGATCGTGATTGGCGGGAGAAGTGGAAGCAAAAAGAGTCGCAGTGGTCGACGTTTGCCGAAAAGCTTCTCGGATTGGCAGAGCATATTGTTACAAATGATGTAAATCATCCCTTGACAAACGCGATGGATGAATTTCTCAATAGTGAATGGAATAACAGTGAAGTGCAGGAAAGGGTAACGAAGTTCTATTCCGATCAGATTGCTTTTTTTCAAGAGATGATACAGACAGCGATGGACGACGGAGAGCTACAACAGGATCAAGCGCAGATGTTGGCGGTTATTCTTGGAGCGATGATAATGGGATTGGGGGAAATCTCACGGCGTATCCAGTTTCAAGAGGCATTGAAATTATATCACAAAGCGATTGATGTTTTTTTGCATGGAACGTTGACACGCGATTCCTAAGTGAAAACAAAATCAAATGATGAAATGAACAATGTCAATTGTTTAGAGAACGTCGCTAGCTCCGGCGTTCTCTTTTTTATTCGCTGCTTTCCCAACAGACCAACCCTCTCGTTCGATGAAGATCCAAACGGGGACTCACAATAAAATTTCCCTTTCCTCTGTTGAGGCGTCCTTTTGTTTTGCATCGGTTTTTCAATAAGGAATAGGTTGAGGAGAGGGACAAGTGGTATAATAGAAACATTCCTGTGCAGAGGCTTGATCAAAAAAGCTCCCTGAGTGTGATGCAGGGGTGTCGGTAGACAAAACCCCGTCATCACACCAAGAGAATTTGATATGCTTTGGATGGCTGATTTTACTTGGCTCGTGTTTTCAACGAAGATTCCTGCTGTTTTGAACGACTCGGCCAAAATGCCATTTTTCCCATAAGCGCCGTCAAGGAAGGCACCAGCAATGCTCGAACGACAAAAGTATCTAAAAGTACGCCAAGAGCCGTGATTAAACCAAATTGAACAAGGACTTGTATAGGCATGGTGATCAATACAGCGAAGGTGGCCGCTAGGATCAGACCTGCTGATGTAATGACACCGCTCGTTTGTGTCACCCCTTCTTTAATGGCTTCTTTTAACGGCATAGTCTTGGCTTTTTTCCAGATACTCGAAATCATAAAAATATTATAATCTTCGCCAAGAGCAATCAAGAAGACGAAAGCATACAGAGGAATGGCTCCTTGAATCGCTGCTACGCCAAATCCGTAATGAAGGATAATCCAACCCATTCCCAAGGCCGCAACATAAGAAAGTAAAACAGTCAATATTAGATTAATCGTCGTTATGAGCGAGCGCAAGTATGCAAAAAGCAAGACCGCGATCAGACCGATCACAAGGGGAATGATCACGTGGCTGTCCCGATCGGTCCATGATTTCACATCATATTGCTCCGCTGTTTGTCCAGCAAGCCAAATAGAAGGGTCATTCTGTACGGCTCCGCTAGTTTCCAGAGCCTCTGCGGCAATGTTGCGCAGCTCCGGAATAACCTTCATCGCTTCTTGTGAATAAGGGTTTGTGTTAAGAACTAGACGGTATAAAGAGTAGGCGGGATCAATGGTGCTGATTTGACGCTCAGCAACCTCATTCACCGCAGGATGTTCCGCCAGAGTTTTGCTTAGATCGGGACCGTTTTTGACGATCACGGAAACCGGAGCAAGCTCCCCAGGGGAATAGCTCTCGGCTATGCGTTCAAACCCCTCGCGGGAAGGCATATCTTTCGGGAACGATGACAGCAAATCATACGTAAAGGTTATTTGATTGGCGAATGCGGCCAAAAGCCCAAGCGTGATGGTGCAGGCAATGACGACTCTTCGCGGTTTGGTAACGACTAGTTGACCGACAGTGGCACTCAAGGTACGTCTAGCTTTTTTAGGTTTATAATCCTTGCCCTTCTCAACGGCACGCTGCTGCTCTTCTTCTGGTGTCCGAGGAACAAATGGGAAGAAGGCGACGCGTCCGATGATGGCCAGCAACGCCGGCACCAACGTCAGACTGGCAAGCATCATGATCAGAATAGATAAGCTAAACGGCACTGCGAAACGTTCGTATGCACCATATTTAGCTACAAGCAATGCTAGCAAAGCTAGCATCACGGTGAAGCCGCTCATGGCTATGGCACCTGAAGCTTCCCGGAAGGTGCGGCGCAGTGCATGAAAACGATTGCTGTCACGCATCAGCTCTTGCCGGAAGCGGGTAATGAAAAATAGACAATAGTCTGTCCCAGCGCCGAAAAGAAGGACGGTCATGATCGCAAGGCTTTGAGAGTCGACTACAATCCATCCTTTCTTGGCCATCCAGCCCAATAGGGGACTGGTTACAGCATAAGCGAAACCAACACCAATTAACGGGATGATCGCTAAGAGAGGAGAACGGTAGATCAAGAGCAAAACGACTAACACTAACAAGATGGTGGCGATCAATAAAACGAAATCAGCATTCAGAAACAAATCGGTAGCATCCACCGCAATGCCTGCGGGACCGCTAATGCGAAGACTCAATTTGTCCGGCGCGTCCATTGTTGTGGTAAAAGGATCGGTACCAGAAGCTTTCTTGATTCTGTCCTGAAGAGCATGTAAACTCTTTTTAAGCTGCTCCGGCTCCATACTCTCATCAAATATGATCGGCTGAACAAGTGTGCTGCCATCCTCAGAAACCATTTGTTTCAAGGCAGGAGGAGGAAACTGATGCAAGGAAAGCAAGCTTTTTTGGCCTTTCAGCGGTTTTTCTTTGAGCTGTTGAGAAATTTCTGCCATCAGACGAAAATCCTGTTCGTTCAAACCGTCAGGCCGATGCCAAACCACTAAAGCAGGGAGCCCTGACTCCCCAGGGAAATACTTTTCCATGACACGAGCCGCCTGTAAAGAGGAACTGTCTTTATGAAGATTGCCGGCGTTGTTTTGTTTTTGATCACCTGCGGCTGGTAAGGAAACCGAGAGAATGATGGCCATGGCTACCCAGACAATCAGCGTTGCCCAACGTGTTTTCGGTCCGCTAACCAGCGCTCCGATCGAATGAAACATATTACTGTCCTTCCTTTCTTTACGCGTTTTGACACTATTTACGTATCTTTTATGTGGAGATGATATAATTATATATACCAGAAGGTTAATTAATCAAGTTTTATTTTAGAGCGGGAGGGAGCAACTGTGAATCAATCCAGAGAAAAACGTAAACCAGGCCGTCCAAAAGCAACCGAGTCTTCACAAACGATGATACAAATATTGCGGACTGCTTCCGCTTTATTTATGGAACATGGGTTTGAAAAGGTGTCCCTTGAAACCGTAGCTAAAACATGCGGTTTAACCAAAGCAAGTGTTTATTACTATTTCAGTAACAAATCCATGTTATTTACCAAATGTCTGTTGTTTGTGTTAAAGGTTGCACACGATCAAACCGTTGCCATTATGAACGGTCCCGGGACATTGCAGGAACGTCTGCGGGAGGTCGCTATACGCTATATGCAAAATACGTATGTGGATTTTGAAACGATGATGCGTGAAGCCTCGTCGGAGTTATCGGAGGAACAAACTGCAGAAATTCGCAATGCTGAACGGAAGTTGCATGAAGTGCTTGAGCACGCCTTTCAAAAAGCAATGGAAAAGGAGGAGATTGTGCCGTATGATCCTTTCTTGCTTTCCCATCTTTTTGTCGCCATGTTGACCGTTCGCAATCGCCAAGAAGTAATGAATAAGCGCCAAATGGTGGAAGAAGTTGCCTCTGAAATGGTCCGGTTGTTATTTAACGGTCTTTCTCCACGTTAAAAAGACGGTGGTTCTCATATAATAAAAAACGATAGAAAGGGGAGATATTATGGACAAGCATCGGATTTATACAACAAGTGTCGCCAGTGTCTATCCTCACTATGTGACAAAGGCAGAGAAAAAAGGGCGCTCGAAAGAGGAGGTTGATACAATCATTTGTTGGTTGACTGGATACAGCCAGGAAGAGTTAAATACACACTTAGAAAAAAAGACAGACTTTGAAACTTTCTTTACAGAAGCCCCGCACTTGAACCCTTCGCGAACTCTCATCAAAGGTGTGGTCTGCGGTGTCCGGGTGGAAAATATCGAAGAACCCATCATGCGAGAAATCCGCTATTTAGATAAGCTGATTGATGAGCTAGCAAGAGGGAAGGCGATGGAGAAGATTTTACGGAAATCATAATCGAAAACAAGAGCGTGCGTGTGGGAAAGACACATGAAACCAAAGTAGACAGTTGACCAAATGGGTGATCGACATTCGTCGATCACCCATAGCTTTTGGAGGAAAACGATTTAGCTTAATGGCTTCTTTATGCTTGACACGTGATCCTTTTCTGTTTTTCTCTGTTCGATGAAAGGGGATTGCGCACATTTCATTTGGTTAGATTTACATTCACGTTATCTTTGTCTGGTTGTCGTCTTTGCCATTCGGACAGATAGATATGTGCATTCTGTTCTTGACTTTGTGTTCTCCGTTAATCCCTCTTCCATTCTATATTTCTTTGAATCGGTCCTATTCCTTAAAAGAAATCAATGAAAAATTCAAAGGATACCATATCACGTGGCTTGCATTAGATACAGGAGTTGAGAAACAAATGAAGGATGATTTAGATTTTATGCAAACACCTGTCATTGGCTTTCCATACAAAAAAGTGCATGTAGATTCTGTATTCAATCGCTCGTTTACTGATTACGAAGAAGTAGTCAAAGGGCTCGAGCTATTAACCAAAAACGAAAAATAGGCAACACAATTAACGGAATATAAAAACTTAAAGATGGCCGAGCGACTGAAATGGGTGAAAAAGAATAAAGAATTGAAGGTTTATGGAATCGCTATAACAGGAACCGCTAAAGATGTATTATCTTTGGAAAAGATGAAGGAAGTTCATGTGATTCGCTTAGGACAGATCTATTGGCCGTAATAAAGGGAGATGATTAAAAATGAAAATGCTATCCATCCATCTGCTCAATACATTAGTCGCTATATTTTTGCTGATTTTGTTAAATGTGCAAGCGATAGTGGATATCCCTGTTTTTCGTATTCGTTATATTTGGATTTCATTGTTTGGAATGCTTATCTGTTTGTTTGGATGGGTCAAAAATGATCGATTCTATTCTTATTTAGCCGGCGTTCTTCACCTTATTCTCATCGTTTCTTGCATGGGCATCATTTGGTTTGGTTTAGGAATTCATCCCCATCCATAAGAAAACACGTCTTACAGATTCACTTCTGCTTACAAAATATATTAGGGGATTTTTTAACATCATCCATTGAGAAGTCTCTCACCTCTAAGCAAAGTGTAGGTGAGGGAGATTCATATAGCGACAGAAGCAAGAAGACTTCTGTCTTTCTGCTTTTTTATGTTAAAAGTATGTTAAGATTTCTTATCCTCACTTGCTTTATATAAGTATATGCTTATATGATTATATTCAGTGATTAGAGAATGATTTTACGTCTTCTATTTCTACAGCAAGACTTAAAAAGGGAGGAGAGTTGATGAGTGAGACCGCTTGGGAAATCGAAAAAGCAGCGCATATTTTAAAATTGTTAGGCGATAAAACCCGCTTAACCATTGTCGCTATTTTAAAACAGCGGGAATGTTGTGTTTGTGAGCTTCTTGAAGTGTTTAATATGAGCCAGCCATCTGTGAGTCAACATCTTCGTAAGTTGAAGGATGCCGGATTAATCAAAGAGGAGAGAAGGGGACAGTGGATTTACTATTCTCTTCATCCACAAAACAAGGAATATGATTTGATCGAGGCTATTTTACAACATATTCCCGATCAAACCGAGAATATCCGTAGGATCGAAGAAACCAATCCTACGCTTCGTTGCGGCTGTTAATCGATATGAAATGAGGAGAGGAAAGATGAATAATACGAAAAGAAAGCGGCTATCGTTCTTGGATCGATACTTAACGCTTTGGATTTTTCTCGCGATGGCAGCGGGAATGGGGATGGGTTTCTTCTTTCCAGACTTTGTAGAGAAGATGAACCGTTTACAGACGGGAACGACATCCATTCCAATTGCTGTTGGTTTAATTTTAATGATGTATCCTCCGTTAGCTAAAGTTCGTTATGAAGAGATGGGACGCGTATTTAAAGATCTAAAAATATTGGTTTTGTCCCTTATCCAAAATTGGATCATTGGACCAATTTTAATGTTTGTATTGGCCATTGTATTTTTGCCGGATAAGCCTGAATATATGGTCGGACTGATCCTGATTGGCCTGGCTCGTTGTATTGCGATGGTGATCGTCTGGAATGATTTAGCAAAGGGAGATCGAGAGTATGCAGCTGGACTCGTAGCATTTAATTCTGTATTTCAAATGCTCTTTTTCTCGATTTACGCGTATGTGTTTGTAACAATCATTCCAGAATGGCTAGGATTAGAAGGTGTTGGCATTCATATCACGATGATGGAAGTCGCGAAGTCCGTGTTCATTTACTTAGGAATCCCGTTTCTCAGCGGAATGATCACGCGCTTTATCTTGGTACAAGCAAGGGGAAAGCAATGGTACGAAAACGTATTCATTCCAAACATCAGTCCGATTACATTCATTTCACTGTTATATACGATTATCGTCATGTTCTCATTAAAAGGAGAGGTTATTGTCAGCTTGCCATTGGATGTCGTGAGAGTGGCCATTCCATTGCTCATTTACTTTGTGTTGATGTTCTTTGTTTCCTTCTTCTTGGGAAGGAAAATCGGCGCGAGCTACCCTATAACGACAACCCTTGCCTTTACAGCCGGAAGCAATAACTTTGAATTAGCCATTGCCGTCGCTGTTGGTGTATTTGGAATCCATTCGGGCGCAGCCTTTACAGCTGTTATTGGACCGCTTGTGGAAGTGCCGATTATGATCGCGCTGGTCAACGTGGCACTACGGTTTCAACGAAAATACTTCAAAACAGAATCTGTATCATACTAACAACAAAAGGTGGGATAAAAATTGCAAGATAAAAAGACCATTTACTTCTTATGCACAGGAAACTCTTGCCGTAGCCAAATGGCCGAAGGATGGGCCAAAAAATACCTTGGTGATGAATGGGACGTTTATAGTGCAGGTATCGAAGCTCACGGACTTCATCCGAACGCAGTAAAAGCCATGAAAGAAGTAGGAATTGATATTTCTAGCCAAACATCCGACGTCATTGATCCTGAAATTTTAAATCAAGCAGATTTAGTCGTAACATTATGCGGCCATGCAGCCGATCACTGTCCGGTAACACCGCCACATGTGAAGCGCGTACATTGGGGATTTGATGATCCTGCGAAGGCGGAAGGAACCGAGGAAGAAAAATGGACTGTATTTCAGCGTGTTCGCGATGAAATTGGCGCCCGCATCAAAACATTTTCTGAAACAGGAGAATAACACTGAAAAACAGCCGAGAAGAATCTTCTCGGCTGTTTTTATTGAAGTTGATACAGTCAAAAAGCTGCTTTTTTTACATAAAAAAATGTTGCAATTTACAAATAAAATGATATAAATAATGATAGAGGTGAAAAAAATGGAAAACATTAGAGAGCTGTTTCAGGTGATGACACGTCGTTTCGGATTGCTGAATAAAAATTGCTGTTCCATTGATCCTGTAGATATTTCGCTGGCTCAAAGCCATATTCTTTATGAAATTGATAAGCATCATTCTCCTTCCATGCAGCAAATAGCCGATATATTAGCAATGGATATCACAACATTCAGCAGGCAAATTCAAAATTTAGTGAAAATGGGGCTTGTAAAAAAAGAGCCATCCCCTGAAGATAGACGCGTATACACGCTGTCCTTAACAACCCAAGGAAAGTTTATTGCAACAACCATTGATCGAGAAATCAATCAATATTTAGCCGAGGTATTTTCGCATATGACTGAATTTGAGAAAGAAACCGTGATTCGTTCGATTAAATTACTGAATGAATGCATGGCGAAATCGAGCGTTTGTTGTAAACCCTTGTTTTAAGGCAAGTCTAATAAGGCTTGCCAATCATTAAAACAAATATTTGTATTTTGCAAATAAAATAAACGCAATGGGGGAGTGTCCATGAGCATAGCTGCTCTTCAAGATTTTCTTTATATTATGTTTGAATTGACTCTTTTGTTTTTTAGTATTTCATTCATCATTAACTTTTTAGAAGGCTATATCCCTTATGCCAAAATGACATATTTCTTAACAAAGCATCACCCATTATTAGGAGCAGGGATTGCTATAGCATTTGCTTTTATTACGCCGTTTTGCTCCTGTTCAACGATACCGGTTGTTGTATCACTTCTAAATCAGCAAGTCCGTTTTGGGATTGTAATGGTATTTCTATTTGCTTCGCCTGTGCTAGACCCAACCATATTAACCCTCATGGCAACGATACTAGGAGTAAAAGTAGCGCTTGCTTATACGATAATCACCGCTATCATGTCCATTCTCATTGGTTTTGCACTTGAAAAATTCCGATTCGAACATCAAGTGAAACAGGTCATTGTGAAAGGAGAAATGCGCCTTGGCAAAAAGCGCAACATAAAAGAAGCTCTTCAAGAGACGTTTCAGCTCATGAAAAACGTTTATCCATATTTACTTGTTGGCGCAGGCATTGGGGCCATAATTCATGGAGTGGTGCCGTCCGAATGGATTTCGACCTATATGGGAGGTGATAAATGGTGGCTTGTTCCGCTGGCAGCAATCATCGGAATTCCATTGTATATTCGTCTTTCCACAATGATTCCTATTTCACAAATGTTGCTCGCCAAAGGGATGGCATTGGGACCTATCATGGCGTTGATGATTAGTTCAGCCGGTGCAAGCTTGCCAGAGATTACATTATTGCACAGCATCTTTAAAAAGAAGCTTATTGCTGCGTTTATCGGTTCTGTCATAACAATGGCCACATTATCAGGATGGTTATTTTATGTGATATAAGGAGGGATTTTAAATGAACATGTTGAAAGTTCTATTTGGCAAATCTGAAGAAAGCAAAGACTGTTGCGATATCCAAATTGTTGAAGTGAAAGAAACGGAGAAAAATTTGGACAAAAACAAGCAGATGGATCGGGAATGTTGCTCTCCTGCATCTAGCCGTGAGTGCTGCTAATAGGACAAAAAAGCATTCGAGCGACTCGACTTGAAAATCACCTGAAGAAAATATCAGGAGCGTCGAATGGATAGATTTAGAGTGTGCCATGTCATCCAGAAGGAATAATACAAAACAAATAGAGCCATGGCAGGTAAGATTTACATATAATGTAAAATAGATCCTTCTTTTTATCTACATCGCTTATTTAAAATATAGAACTATGTGCTAAATAATCAAAAAACTAGATAAACACCAACTATTAGAAATGGGGGGAGTTACATGAAAAAAATAGTTCCTGTGATTTGCGGCTTAAATCTTATAGTGGGAGGGGGATCGGCTTTCCCAAATATTCAGCAGCCTACACGTGTGTGACCGCTAAATAAAACTGAACAGAATTCGATTGATTAAATTGAACAGTTTTTAACCAGTTAGAAGCGTGCACTTTACATGGAGTGGCGTACATGATAGCCTCGTTTCATGCGGCTGATTCTTGTTGTTGCTCGCTTTTTAGGAAATATCTTGTACGCAGAGGCTCCATGTCAAGTGATAGGGATTACGCTGGAATTTCCAGAAAAGTGTTCACTCTTATTTAGCGAAAACTGTTCAATTTTTCTCGTCGGTTACAACGTGTTGAAGCCGCTCAAATCAAGGCATTTAACGACGTGAATTCGACTTATTGGGCTTTTGAAGAAATTCAATATTTGTTGAATCAAGGGATTGCAGAAGCTCTAAAGGGAAACAACTATTATCCGAATGAGAATATTACACGGGCAAAAGCCGCTAGAATGCTCGTTAAAGCCTTAAAACTAAATATCAACAATCCGAAGTATAAGGATGTTCATTTCCCTGATATGGCCAAAGACCATCCGGATTATGATTATATCCAAGCGGCCGTTAACGAAGGAATTTTCAAAGGGGATGATAGCGGCAAATTCGGTCCGGATAAACCGTTAACTCGCGCGCAAATGGCCAAAGTGCTTGTAGAGGCCTTTCATTTAAAAAGCGACTATCCGGTAGATTTTAAAGACGTGAACGCTAAGTTCTGGGCATATTCCTATATCGATAAGTTGGCCGCAAGCGAGGTCACTAACGGATATATGGATCTGACCTTCAAGCCCAACCATTATGTCACGCGAGCCCAAATGGCAGCGTTCATTTATCGCGCTTTAACGGGTAGTCCTTTTAAGGTGGAAAAATACAAAGATCATCTCTCATTTGAAACCTTCCAAGTGAAAAATGGCGCTTTCTATTTTGACAACATGAACCCAAAATTGCCTGGCAGCAAAATCAATCCGTACATCCAGCGGCAAATTTACAGTGTGGTACAGTCACTGGTAGATACCCGCTATTACACAAAAGTATCCTACAATTCTAGCAACGCGGCAGAGTCGAGAGTGGCGATTCAATTTGGGAGAAATCCCGCTTTTATAGCAAAAGCTAATTATAATTTTTCTTTTCTAATGTGGGACCAAGCCTATCAAAAGCCTCATTATTCTAATCACAGTGATAAAATTGTCATCTCCTTGTTCATCAATCGTCTGTGGGATGACTATCACAATCGGATAAAAGGGGAATACGCCGAAACATACATCAAAGACAAATTAAAAAACAGTTTGGCAGCCTTGTTTGGACAAGGAACAGGGGAAAAGGTATTTGCGTATGTGTACCCTCTTTATCACTCACATCAGGAGTTTTGGATGAATTACAATAGCCTAGAGACTTTCATGAAAAATTTAGGAACTAAAAAAATTGATAACCTTCAAGTAAACGTTGAAGCTTTTCAGTCCGAAATCATTGTTACATTTAGTTATAGATAAGAGGAGAAGAAATGGGTCAAATTCATACAATAAACGAGGAATCGAAAAGCAGAATTGTTATCTAACTTTCCCATCATATATGATCCCTAATTGGTTATTTTTCTTTTATAAACTAAAATCCATGTTTTAAAAAATAAACTTGACAGGAGCAAATAAGCTTCCTGTCTTATTTATTTAGGAATGGCCAAATCGTGCTTAATCCATAATTAAAAGTAGTATGCATAAACGACATGATTTTTATTTATGTTATTTTACAAATCAACGGGAATAATACCACATATGAGAAATCTGTTTCTGTGCATAATAATACATACACGAAACAAAGATTGGTGGAGGGATACAACATATGAACCAGCAGATTGACAATGTAAGCAAACAAACACCCCATTATATAAGGCTAACCGCCCCAGAAATTGCTGCCCTTTGGTCGCAATATCAAAGTGACACAATGGCCGTCTGTGTTTACAAATACATGCTGAATATTGTGAAGGATGCATCTATTCGTCCTATTCTAGAGTTTGCCTTTAAATTAGCAGAAAGTCACATAACAAAAGTAAAGGACTATTTAAGTCAAGATGAGTTCCCGATTCCTCACGGATTTAATGAGGCCGATGTCAATCTGAGTGCTCCTAGGCTGTTTTCAGACGAAATTTGTTTAACTTACACGTACTTAATGGCGGTTAACGGAATGGCTTTGTATGCTGGTGCCATTGCTACAGCGATACGTAAAGATGTAAGGGATTACTTTATTCAATGTGAAGATGAATCGATGGAACTCTTTAATCAGTCCATCGATCTACTATTGCAAAAAGGATTTGTATCAAGGCCCCCATACATCTATCCTCGTAAAGAGGTGGAGTTTATTGAAAGTAAACGTTTTATGGGAAGTTTTCTAGGAGGAAAAAGGCCGCTCAGCTGTATAGAGATTAGCCATGTATATTGGGATTTGAAAAAAATTCAGCTAAGCAAAGCCTTTACGATGGCTTTCGCTCAAGTAGCTCAATCCAAAGAAGTCAGCAAACATTTATGGAGAGGGGTAGAAATTTACACGAAACAAATTGAAGTCATGGAATCCATCTTATCTCAAGAACAGCTCTCTACTCCAAAATCAGAGGAAGCGGAAATTACAAATTCTACTGTTGCCCCTTTTTCTGATCGCTTGATGATGTATCATAAGACACTTTTTGGTTCTACTACCTTATCTCTGTATGGAACAGCGATAGGATCTTGCCAGCGTGCGGACTTATCCCTTCATTATGCAAGGTTCATGGCGGAACTTGCGCAGTATATGGAGGATGCGTTTAGTCTGATGATTAAAAACAAATGGGTGGAACAGCCACCAATGGCGGAGGATAGAGAAGCACTTGCCACAGAACAATAATGAGGAAGAGGATTGTAATCTCAAAAAAGCGAAAGTCACCAAATTAACCATCACGTGATTACTTTTCAAGACGTTCACCATCAGCGGTTGATGTTTTTAGCTTCGTTTATATTTTTAGCCATGCGGAGGTTCCCTTCAAATAGGCAGAAGGGAACTATAATTGTATTTAAAGGGAGATGCTAAAGAAGCAAAAAGTTTGATAAACAAATTAGAACATGAATGAAGTTATATGAATGGTCAAAGTGTATAAAGATATCTTACAAAAATTAAGATTAAAATAATGACATAATGCTTACAAATTTAGCGAAAATGAAAATAAGGAGGGATTTTTAATATGAATATTCGTAGCAAGGAATTGCGCGGCAGGACAAGCAACGTTGAAACGACAGTACCGTCATTAGAAAAATGGGAATCGACTATTGCCGCAAATTTATGTGTAGTCGCTGAAGATGAAGAAGGCATTAAAGGCTAGTGTAAAAGTAAGGTATCAGATCGCTGAGAGGTGAGTGCGTATGTTCGAGATGTGAGCCGGGGAAAGGGAGTTGGAAAACAACTTCTTAAGACGAAATAATAATTCTTGTTCCTTTTTACCTTCCTTGCCACTTACCGTCTTGACAAGAAATAACAGACAGAATATTATAAAAATGACTTCGTTGTTGGTGTTTCAATCTGAGGGCAATGCTTGTTTTCATTGATTGGAGATGGAAACACAACCCCGTCGTATCTTTATTGATATGACGGGGTTTTTATATATTAGGAGGTGAGGTCATCCTTAGCAACTCTACCATTTTAAAAGCTATTATTAAGTATAAGGAGGATCATTGCATGAAAAGATGGCTTTCGGTGGTTTTGAGCATGTCACTTGTATTCAGCGCATTTTTTTTGGTTTCTGATACACAGAAAGTTACCGTTGAAGCAGCTGGAAATCTTAATAAGGTAAACTTTACATCGGATATTGTTTATCAAATTGTGGTAGACCGCTTTGTGGATGGAAATACATCTAATAATCCAAGTGGATCCTTATTTAGCTCAGGATGTACGAATTTACGCAAGTATTGCGGTGGTGATTGGCAAGGTATTATTAACAAAATTAACGATGGATATTTAACAGAAATGGGTGTAACAGCGATATGGATATCCCAACCAGTGGAAAATGTATTTGCTGTTATGAACGATGCCGATGGCTCTACATCATACCACGGTTATTGGGCACGTGACTTTAAAAAGACGAACCCCTTCTTCGGTACCCTAAGTGATTTCCAACGCTTAGTCGATGCCGCACATGCTAAAGGAATAAAAGTAATCATTGACTTTGCACCGAATCATACTTCTCCTGCTTCAGAAACTAATCCTTCTTATATGGAAAATGGTCGTCTTTATGATAACGGTACGTTAATTGGTGGTTACACAAATGATACCAATAGTTATTTCCATCACAATGGCGGAACGACGTTTTCAAACTTAGAGGATGGTATTTATCGGAATTTGTTTGATTTGGCAGACTTTAATCATCAAAATCAATTTATTGATAAATATTTAAAAGATGCGATAAAATTGTGGCTCGATATGGGGATTGACGGTATTCGCATGGATGCGGTTAAGCACATGCCATTCGGCTGGCAAAAATCGTTCATGGATGAGGTTTATGACTATCGTCCTGTCTTTACATTTGGGGAATGGTTTTTGTCAGAAAATGAAGTTGATTCCAATAATCACTTCTTCGCGAATGAAAGTGGAATGAGTTTACTTGATTTTCGTTTCGGACAAAAGCTTCGCCAAGTATTGCGCAATAACAGCGATGATTGGTATGGATTTAACCAAATGATTCAAGATACAGCATCGGCATACGATGAGGTTATCGATCAAGTAACATTCATAGACAATCATGATATGGATCGGTTTATGGTTGACGAGGGAGATCCACGCAAGGTTGATATAGCACTCGCCGTTTTATTGACATCCCGTGGTGTGCCGAATATTTATTATGGTACGGAACAATATATGACTGGAAACGGTGATCCTAATAACCGTAAAATGATGACTTCATTTAATAAAAATACCCGTGCTTATCAAGTAATTCAGAAACTATCTTCCCTTCGACGAAGCAATCCGGCGCTCTCTTATGGCGATACAGAACAGAGATGGATTAATAGTGATGTATACATTTATGAGAGACAGTTTGGAAAAGATGTTGTGTTAGTCGCTGTTAATCGCAGTTTAAGCAAAAGCTATTCGATTACTGGCCTATTTACAGCATTACCATCAGGAACCTATACGGATCAGCTTGGCGCTCTTTTAGACGGAAATACAATTCAAGTCGGTTCAAATGGGGCAGTTAACGCATTTAACTTAGGACCAGGGGAAGTTGGTGTATGGACATATAGTGCAGCAGAAAGTGTGCCAATTATTGGTCATATTGGACCGATGATGGGGCAGGTCGGTCACAAATTAACCATTGACGGTGAAGGATTCGGAACAAATGTTGGTACCGTGAAATTCGGAAACACAGTCGCATCCGTAGTGTCTTGGTCTAACAATCAAATCACTGTAACTGTACCGAATATACCTGCAGGAAAATATAACATTACCGTCCAAACATCCGGAGGGCAAGTGAGCGCTGCCTATGATAATTTTGAAGTATTAACGAATGACCAAGTATCTGTTCGTTTTGTTGTAAACAACGCCAACACAAACTGGGGAGAAAACGTTTATCTTGTCGGTAATGTGCATGAACTTGGCAATTGGAATACAAGCAAAGCAATTGGTCCATTATTTAACCAAGTTATTTACTCCTATCCTACATGGTATGTTGATGTCAGCGTACCAGAAGGAAAGACAATTGAGTTTAAGTTTATTAAAAAAGACGGAAGTGGCAATGTTATTTGGGAAAGCGGTTCCAATCACGTTTATACTACACCTACGAGTACAACAGGAACAGTAAATGTAAACTGGCAGTATTAATTAAGAAAGATATACAATCCTTTGTCCGAAGAATAGCTGAAGCTTCCTTGTATCCTCACAAACATATAAGCAGTAAGGATATCAAAATCCCCTTTAGGCTAACTAAAGGGGAGGTCTTTTATCTTTTCTTCTCTTTTTCATTGGGATAAAACTCATGAAACATCTTCATCAGTAACTCATCGAGATCGAGATTATTTATGTAAACATTAGCAAATGCGTTCTTATTTGTCTATATACAAGATAGTAAAATATGTAAAATTCAGAAACTAAAAAGAACAAAACAGGCTGTTGCTTATAAAGAAAGGGAAGTTAAGTAGCGAATAACTACTTTTATATTTTCAGATTTTAGTTTACATAATATAAAGTGAAACGATAAAAAAATGATAAAAAAGTAAGTTAACTTAATAATCGCGTATAAACTTTGATAATTCGTATAAAAAAATGATAATTACGCCAAAAAATTGGATAAGATTACTAAGATAATAGTTCTTTTTAGAAAGGAAGGAATAAGATGCGGCAAATCATTGTTCTAGGCGGTGGAGGTTTCTCAATGGAACCGGATAACCCGTTATTAGATCTTTACATATTGAAACAAGCAAAGAAAACTACTCCAAAGATTTGTTTTATCCCCACTGCCAGCGGGGATTCAGATCATTATATATATGTTGGTGGGGGAAATACAAGGAACTTATTAGTTTTATGGAAAGAGTGGGGTTTAGATAATATTTTGAGAAAAGCTTGGAACCAAGGGATTGTTTTAGCTGGCATTAGTGCTGGTTCTATATGTTGGTTCGAGGAAGGCGTCACAGATTCATTTGGAGAGTGATTAGAACCAATTAAATGCTTAGGTTTTCTAAAGGGGAGTAATTGTCCGCATTATGATGGAGAGTTAGACAGAAGACCTTCGTATCATAAACTAATTTATTCTGGAGCCATACAAGCTGGTATTGCAGCAGATGATGGAGTTGCCATCCATTATATTGAACAAAACATAAGTAATATAGTTAGTTCTAGACCAAAGGCAAAGGCTTATAAAGTTTATTTGGATAACAAGGTGAGGAAGGTTATAGAGGAAGAGCTTCAAACGAATTTTTTGGGTTCCTATTAAGCCCCTCTATTAAGCCCCTATGGAAAAACAAATTAACTCCAACATCTGTGGTGAAGCCCACTTCATGGGTAGCCAACGGAGCAGTATAGTTCTACGATAGAATTTTCGGAATGTTTTAGAGAATATGGGTTGAATCATATATAATAGAAAATGTTGTCGGTCATATTAAAGATTTAGATTTGTTTGCTGAGAGATTGAACGGAGGAATCTGGAGTTTTTGTAGGTAGCTAAATCATTACAAGAAGGGGATATTTTATGAAAGAATTAAGAAAAATTTTAATGAGTGATCCATTAGTTTCCTCAATGAATGTACATCCTTCTCAAGAACCATTTGTTGACCTTGTTCACTTTGATCCAGATATCGCTGTGGATCCATCTCTTTCTAACAGGAGTCGTTACTTTTCTTTTGTCCGTCTTTCCGTAGCTAATAAACTGTCCTTAGCTAAAAAATTCCTTCCAAAAGGTATCCGTTTTCTCATTAAGGAAGGATACAGGCCTTTACATATTCAACAGCGAGCCTTTGAGCGGGCATTACAACGGGTAAAAGAAAATTCTTCAAATCAAGATTTAGATCATTTAATGGCTGAGGTATCCAAATACGTAGCACCTCTTGATGTAGCACCTCATCCAACAGGTGGTGCAGTAGACTTAACCCTGATTGACTCCAATGGTAGCGAATTGGATCTTGGCACACCATATGATGCCATACCACAAGAAACGGACAACACAACTTTTTTTGATGCAACCAACATCAGCGTACAAGCAATGCAAAATCGCCAGATCCTCGCACACGCTCTTCAGTCTGTTGGTTTTGTTAACTACTTCACGGAATGGTGGCACTGGTCATACGGTGACAGATACTGGGCTGTAATGACTAATGCGGATCATGCCCTTTATCATCCCGTTTCAGAACAAGAATTGTTGAATCTGTTGCAAAAGGCATGACTAGAACATAATCAACCTTTTTATGAATAAACGATTCCATTGGGGTTGCTGTGGCAACTCTTTACTTCTCAAGCTAACGAGGCAGGAATGTTTAAAAGAAATTTATAAAGATACAATGGAGGGGAAAAGAGATGGGGGATTTAGCTATCAGAACAGCTAATCAAGAAGATATTCCGCAACTTTTAAATTTAA
The DNA here is from genome assembly GCF_001634265.1 of Anoxybacillus sp. B2M1. Taxonomy (NCBI): domain Bacteria; kingdom Bacillati; phylum Bacillota; class Bacilli; order Caryophanales; family Anoxybacillaceae; genus Anoxybacillus; species Anoxybacillus sp. B2M1. Next base: position 789,189 of record NZ_CP015435.1, read on the forward strand.
TGTATCAATACATTGTTGATTTTTATAAAAGACCTAGACCGACTGAAGAGTCACTTAAAGGATTGATACAGCATTTATTGGATAACCCCGCGAATGGAATACAATTTGTTGCAGAACAAGATGGAAAATTATTAGGTTTTACAACCCTGTATTTCTCCTTTAGCACTCTTCAGGTGAAAAGAATGGCTATTTTAAATGACTTGTTTGTGATACCAGAAGCAAGAGGGCAAAAACTAGGCGAGAAACTGTTTCAAACATGCTTGTCTTATATAAGAGAGAATGATTTTGCCTACATGACATGGGAAACTGCAAAGGATAATTTAGTTGCTCAATCTCTTTACAACAAAATGGGTGGTCAATTGTCTGAATGGTTAGTTTATGAAATCAGTTAGTGTATCCAGTAGTTTTTTTATTAAGCTATCCTTTTTCATTCTCCTGATGGTGCCGTATAGATGCGACATGATTGTCTCCCATGGAAGAACTAGTTACCTTCCATCATCTGTGGTGAAGCCTGCTTCATGGTTGGCTAAGGGAGCAGAAAGGTTGAAGGAGCAAGGAATTCATTATCTTAAATCAAATAAAACGTTAAACAAAAGGGGATGGGGAAATGGTTGTTCTTGAAACACAAAGGTTGATATTAAGACAGTATGAAGATGAAGATATTACTCCTCTACATCATATTTTTTCTGACCCAGAAACCATGAAGTTTTATCCAGCTCCCTTTAGTATTGAGCAAACTCAAGACTGGATTAAACGAAATCAAGATAGATATCGGAATGATGGTTATGGATTATGGGCGGTTTGTTTGAAGGAAACGAATGAATTGATAGGTGATTGTGGTCTTGTTAAACAAAAAATAAATGACAGTATTGAGGTGGAGATTGGATATCACATGAATAAAAAAGTATTGGTCAAAGAGATTCGCAACAGAAGCAGCCAAAGCGTGCAAGGAATATGCGTTTTACAAATTGGGTTTAAATAAGCTGATCAGTATTATTGATCCAAGAAATGTTCCATCCATTCGTGTGGCAGAGAAGATTGGTTTCACTAAGGAAAAAGAAGTATTTATTTTCGGTAAGAACCATTATATATACTCGGGGTTAAAGAAAGTAACGAAGGGTTATTGAACTAAGGGTCCGATATTTAAATAAAATATGTACAAAAAAGCTACCTTACATCATAAGGTGGCTTTTTCATTTGGTCGAAAATCAATAATTAACGATAATAAAGTCTTTTATAGAAGGGATAATAGCATGGATTGTTGAATTCTGTAAGATAGGGGGTGGATATATGTTACAAAAGTTGTCGCTGACAGGAAAAAGAATATCTCTGCGCACACCAACACAGGATGATCTGCCAATTCTATATAACCTGATATACGGTGTGGAGAATCCAGAATGGAAAAAGTACGACGCTCCTTATTATCCGCTTGAATTTTGCACCTTTGAAAAGTTTTCTAAGAGAATGAAAGAAAAAATGAATGTTACGGATGTACCAAGTCAAATGATTATAGAATATCAAGGTCAAATTATAGGTATGGTTAGCTATTATTGGGAGGATCAACGTACACGATGGCTTGAAATGGGAATCGTCATATATTCTCCTGAACATTGGAATGGTGGATTTGGAACGGAAGCAATGTCTTTATGGATTGACTATCTCTTTGAAAATCTAACCATCGAGAGAGTGGGTCTGACGACTTGGTCTGGAAATCCACGAATGATAAGATGTGCAGAAAAATTGGGAATGCGATTAGAAGGTAGAATGAGAAAATGCCGCTACTATAATGGTGAATACTATGATTCCATCCGAATGGGTATTCTTCGTGAGGAATGGAATGAGTGTGAACTACTCACCACTTAGCTAAAGCTTGAAGTGGGAGCTTCTCAGTTCCACGACGAAAGCCGCCTTTCGTCTCCCTGAGCGTGACTTCGGGTCGTTCCAACCCTAGATGTCCGACAATTCGGAGTTCTTTTGTACCTTGGATATTTTACGCATGGAAGGATCCGCTTGGTTTTCGCATTTTATTTTCTCCATGCAACCTCCTATATCCAGTTATGAAAGAACGACATAGGTTTATTTTACCACAGGGTCAGACAATTGAACAGGCAAAAGCCTGTCCTTGTCCGAAGTCGATTCATCTCCCACTTTCATCAAGCTTCGCAAGATTTAGAAGTGGGAGACTTCTCGACTGAAGAATGTTAAAAAGAATAATCCCTTATTCAATTCCCATGAAAGAACGAGTTAACTTTTATCATCTGTGGTGAAGATCGCTTTATGTCTGTCTCACAGGACAGGTTGATTAAGTAAAAGGATTTGTAACTTTTGATGATTTTACCGATATTGATGTGTTTTTGCCTTGGGATTTATTAAATCGCGTTAAAGAACGTGGATGGACCGTCAAAATTTACAGAACGAAAGATTTTCATCGGTCTGTCACCGGCTTAACAGTACCAGTCCACTCTATAATTGATCAATTAGGAAATGCAGATGCCATTCTGTTTGCGAGTGGTCCGGGAACAAGAAAGCTTTATTAAAGATGAAAATTACCTCAAAAGACTTAAATTAAATAGTTCGGAGCAATTAATAGGTTCTATGTGTTCAGGAGCTCTCATCGTAGCAGCTCTTGGTTTTTAACGTTGTTGAAGAATCGTTTATTAGGTGGCAGACCTGCTTTTTGTAAGATTTCTTTAAATATCTTATGTAAACCACGCGAATTCAAATTCATCAATGTCTTGTCGAAACAACATAAAAAACACCTCCAGCTGATAATCGGTAAAAAAACAATGATAATTCGTAGACACAAAAAATTATTCGGAACTTAGGTTAACAAGTTCCGAATAATTGATTTTATGGGCACTTGAGGGAAGAAACCCTCTATTTGTGCAGAAATCATTTAGTTTACATAATATAAATTATAGGAAGTTATACGAGAATTATCTCAAATATGAAGTAAACTCATTAAATTGAGACAAAAAAGAAAAATGAAACGTGCAGCGGCTTTCCATGATGATTTCTACACGGATCCACTGCACGTCAATGTCTTTTACGCTGTTGATGTATGGATGCGTTTGAAGCATTGCGATTCAATCCTTCCAAGCGAATTAAGCAATATCGATACTGTGGTAGCGCACACCTTTATATTGAACACGAACGGAAGCCTGTTTTTCTTTTTCATATGCTGCTAAAAGTTTTTTGGCTTTTAAAAACGCTTCCATCATGCCAGCTGCATGAATCGTTTCCTCCCACATCGATCCCTTCGGATGATCTGTATAAAAAATAAATACATACTGTTTCAATAATCTCACCTCCCATCTACTATTATAGAGAAAATCTGTGTCCATTAAAACTAATAAACTGTTACAGTTGTGTTAACTTTTTATCCACCATTTTTACATTAAAGCATTTTTCCTAATGGAGACTGCTCGTTAATGAGCGGTTGAATTTCATACACAGAAATCGGAAAGTAAGGGATTCCATATGCATAGGCGGTTAATTCATACAATTGATAAAAAAGCACAAGAGCCTTATCTGAGATATAAAAGTCTTGATTTGAAGATATCTCCTTAAAAGGCGGATTTAAAAGAAAAATATCCCGCTCTTTAATTTGTTTTGCTACGATACTTGATAATGCCTTAACATAATCGGCTTGAGGTAAAAATAACTCATGAAGGGAATATTTCTTGCCTGTTTTCGTATCAAAGGTCAGACCTTTTACAACGGTCATTCCATGAGCTCCTCCTGAATAAGCATAGTTGCTCATAGTTAAGCTTAACACGCCTCTTTCGTTCGTTTTCAACTCATAGCTTCCTGTGATCTCCGTTAGCGGATTTTGATAAAATCCTTGCTGAACCATTAATTTTTTCATTAACGACGTAATTTCATAATTGATTTTGTGCTCTGCCTCTTTATTTGGCAATCCGTATACAATCGGATAATATAACTCCATTCGCTTTTGTTTTACATGTGCAGTCCGAATTTGGACAGGTATATCTACAACCATATGTGGTTTCCTCCCTTTCCATTATTTATTATTAATATTAAGAAAAAAACGATCTCTTCCGCTCCAAGCTTTTCGTGTTGTGCTACTTCCCTGTTTTCCACCATATTCAATCGCAATAAAAAACGTGTAGCGAAAGCGCCACACGTGAAAAAAGTTGCTGAGATCTTTTCACTCTCAGTTGTGTTGGTTTTTATATTGTTCCACAGCTTCTGTATAGCGGGCCATTACTTCATCCTTTGACCACGATAATTGCTGGCATAAATAATCGATCACCAACGCATCATCCGCTATGCCTGCGGCAAAGCTTCGTTTCATCCATCGTTCCGCTTCTTCAAATGTAGAAAAAGAAACCGCAGGCACTAAAGCAGCTCCCCATACCTTCCATTTTTTCTGCTCATCGCAAAAAGCAGTCAAAAGCCACTGATCTTGATGATTTTTAAAGAAGATTCCCGCAGCATGCTCCTTCTGATTGAAACGGTTTTGTTCAGCATCAAGATAAACCGAAGGAAGCTGAAAAGCAGGTACGGCAAAGCGCAGAAACGCATCCGCATCGGCTGAACAGCCTGAAGCTTTTGGATGACCGCCTCCGCCAAATCTTTGGGCAAATTCTGCGACGTTCACCTCATCATGGATAGTGCGAAAGCCGATATGCTTTGTTCCCGGATTGACCATCGCAATCATATCTAGATGAGGAAGTCGTTTAGATAAAGCATTTCCTAATTCTGATATATACTGTTCTGCAAAAACAATCCCGACACAACGACCTTCAATCCATGTTTGAACGATTTGCTTTTGTTTAAGGCGAATATAGCGTTGGATTTTCTTTTCTTCGATTTGCAGCACAAACGCTTCTAAATCAGTAAACGCAAACGATGACTCCTTTTGTAGTCGTTCGAGCATTTGCCTAACAAACTCATCAATGCCAAGCATAGATAATAAATCATTTAAATGCTTCGCCCGTACATTGTTATTTTCATCCCATTCCCACGTGTCATATTGACGGACAAGTTCAACGAATTCATCCAATATTTCTTTTCTTTCTAATTTTTGTTCCCGGATGAGATATTCATAAAACAAAGAAGTAGCACATGTCTTCTTTCCGCATTCATCTACAGGTACCACCCATCCCCATGGATGTCGATTAAAATGAAGAGCCGTGATGTGATGATCAATCATTTGTACATGCTTGCCGGTTTTAAATCGGTGGTCCAGCATTTCTTCTATCTCATGATTGACAGCTAAATCGGTGATCCATACAAATGCGGAATCATGCTGACGATTCTCAAGAAAACTCCTTACCCGTTCGTTCAAATTTCGATACGAACAGTAGGAAACATCAACCTCGCTTCCAAAGGCAAGAGTAGCTAATAAGCCGCAACCTACCCCATCTAAATCACTGTCAGTAAATAATTTCATCATCAGCGAAACATCCCCCTTATCTTTTTTATTTATACCAAGCTTTTATGCAGTAATTTTTTCAATAGAGGGAACAGAATGTCTGGCAGCTGTTCAACATTCGAGACGATAATGCAATGTTTTCCATAAATATTCTGGATCGTTCGCTGCTGTTCTTCCGTAATTTCTCCATTTGCTAAAAATACATTCAGCACTTCAATTCCTCTTTTTCGTGCCTCAAGCACTGCTTCATGAGTGTCGATAATGCCGTTTTGTTCATAGTGATATGCCGCCGGCTCTCCATCTGAAAACACTAATAAAAATTTTTGTTTCTCCGTACGCCGCAGCAGCTGCTCTGTCATAAGCCGGATGGCAAAACCGTCGCGATTATCCTCTTGAGGCTCAAGCTGAAGAATTTCTGGTCCTGTCTGTTTCTTTAACGATTCGGAAAAGGAGATCACCGTTTGGAAATAATTCGGTTGCTTCGTTTCCATCGCTTCGTTGGAATCTTCCCAAAAGCCGACAACTTCGTGGAACACCCGCACGGATTTTAGTGATTCATGAAATAAAATAATTCCCCGCTTCGTTTCCTCCATCTTATCGTACATGGAGGCGGAACAGTCGACTAAAAGGGTAAAGACCGCGTCCAGTTCCGGAGAAGGGGTTCGCTTTTTATAAAAAAGGCGCGGCTGCTCATCTGTCCAAAGCCGGAGAAGCTTTTTATGCAAGCGGCCAAAGTGCAGATCGGTTCGTGGCAATGCTTGCTTATGCTCTAACGTTTTTTCTATCATTTTTTTCAACTTTTTTTGATAAGCGATAATCTCAAGCTTCTTTTTCTCATATTCTGCCTGTTCTTGGACAGAAGGAGAATGCGGAGTGAGAAAGATCGCTTCCGCATGCCGGTTTTCTTTGCCATAAGCTTCACCGCCGCCGGATTGTCGGGCATCCTGCTTCCTCTCAAGGCTGATTGGTCTTGTGTACTCATTCCGGCTGCTTTTTTGTGCAGAGCCTTGAACCATTCCTAACGCCTGGTCACCATCTTCTCCCGGCCGGCCGCCTTTTCCTAACAAATGGGTCCGAGATCCTTGTTCCAATTCAAACTGCAAAAAGCTTTTTGTCATATCGCTCGTTTCGCGGTGCCACGTCGGCAGCTCTTGATCGTGAATGTCTTCATCCCCGCTTTTTTGCTTATCAAGCACATCGCAGTTGTTTAAACGGCTGCTTCGTTTAAGATCTGCCAATGTCATATGTGCTTCTTCTTGATTATACGCATGCTGCGGCAAATAAAAATACGTGTTTAACATATCATGTTCCAACACATCCTCTAGTGCTTCCGTAAGCAACAAAACGATACGAGCGATGTCTTTCGTGGAAGAAGCATCAAACAAATGGCCGATCGTCTGCCGAATCCATGGGATCATTGGATCGATGCGTTCATGGATGAACGGTACATCCTCAAGCGGGGATGCAGATGTCAAAAGCAAGTACAGCACTGCAAAAAGAGCATCCGTATAGACGCTCTTTGTCAGGTTGGCTTGCGCTTGGCTTTGAAAGTAGCGGCGATACACATCTCGGCGAGTATTAAACCACTTTTTCGTGCCGGGTCGCTCTTTTTTGCAAAGCTCCTCTAGCCGCAAGTCTTCAGCTAGCATCAATAGTTGCTTCGCAAAGCTGGGCATCGATAATCGATTGGTTTTTTGGATAAAGGCTGTCACTGCGTCGATATCGGTATAATAAAGGGTTCCGATGGCGCGAAGGCATACATCCGTTTTTAAGCCATGCAGCTTTTCTGTTTCCGGCCGATTATCCCAAAAATAGCTCACATACAGCTTTCGAGCTGGGAAGTCAACATATGATTGAAAGCCGAACTCAACTTCCCACTCACTTTGTTTTGTCAGCGTCTTCGCTAAATCAGACAGCTGCATGAATAAAAAGGAATCGATTTTTTTATCGTTAAACTGAATGAACCGTTTCATTTTCACACCCTCACTCAAAGAGAGTTTCTGCGATGTTTCTTACAGCCGCCTTTTCACGCTCGTCCTCAAGTTTATCGATAATGGCCCGTTCAATGGCTCTGAGCGGCGGCAAATAGACGGCTAAATCACACGCATCGATTAAAGCGCGGATCGAAGCGGCTTCTTCGGAAATTTGTCCATTTCTTACTTGAGCGATTAAATCAGACGATAGAGTAACAAAACGATGGATTAAAGCTTCGTCTTTCAAAAGGCTCTGTGTCTGTAACACATTTTTCAATGCACCACCTTGAACATATGGAACATCGATGACAACAAAACGGTTTTTCAACGCTTCATTGAGCGGAACCGTTCCCACATATCCCTCATTGATCGCCGCAATGACGCCAAATGTTTTTTCTGCCTTTACTACCTCTCCAGTAAACGGGTTTGTAATCATTTTTCGGTAATCAAGCACACCGTTTAAAATAGGAAGCGTTTCTGGTTTAGCCATATTAATTTCATCAATATACAATAAATGCCCCTTGTTCATCGCTTGGATCACTGGACCAGGGATAAACTCGATCGCTGTTTTTCCATTATGTTCATTAATTGTCTTAAAGCCAAGAAGCGCTTCTGCATCCAAGTCCACCGAACAATTCACACTATGCATCGGCTGTCCGAATAAGTGGGACAGCGTCTCGGCAAGTTTTGTTTTTCCTGCCCCTGTGGGACCTTTTAGCAGCACGTTTTTCCCGAGTGCCAAAGCAATGATCGCATCATACACAATCGTTTCATTTTCGGCTGTATAGCCGCCTTTTCCAATGAGATACGCATCTTTCTCACAAGCAAACTGCTCGTTTCGCTCTTGAATCATTTGCTCAATCATTGGAGGCAATGATAGAACGTTCATGGTGTCTGTCGCCCTTTCTTTATAAATGCATACCATATCATTCTACTAAATGCCAAGCCTAGATGCAAAGAAACCGTAAGTATCGCATAAACACATTATGTAAACAATCAGTGATATGGAGGAGAACAAGTCCTCCTCTCAACTAAAATTATCTTGAATGGCTTTGCGAATCAATGCCTCACAGCGGTCTAATTCGGCTTTTAATTGCCGCTTGTATAGCTTTGCTTTCTCATATCCTCCATCAGCAAAACGGTAATACACTACCTCTTGATACTTCATTCCTTCTTTTTTTTGTTTCATTTGCTTCAAAATTCCGTCCTCAATTAAATCATGAAGCGCTTTATATACTTCGGAGTGGTTCGGCTTATATCCATACGGTTTAAATTCTTGGCGCAGAACATCTAATATTTTGAGGCCATAAAGGCGTTCCTGCTCAGTTAATGTAATTAAGTACAGCTTTAAAAAGGCTCGCTGCTTCAGCAAAAACCCGCTTGACGTCCGCTTTTCCCGCATTTGCCCTCCTCCTTTTGCTTTTCAGGTTGTATTTATATTCATTCCATTTTATTTATAGAAATCCTGCTTTTTTCTTATGTTTTTATTTAGAACATAGTTTATTTTAACATAAAATAAAACGGAACGCCTCGATCATGGGGACATTCCGTTATTGGTCAATATCAAGAAAATACAATGGTTTTATTTTCATGGATGATGACTCTGTCTTCTAAATGCCATTTCAAGGCTCTGGCAAGGACCGTTTTTTCAATAATGCGTCCAACCCGTTTTAAATCTTCTGGATGATAGCGATGATCCACTCTCGCCACATCTTGTTCAATAATCGGTCCTTCATCTAGGTCATCCGTAACATAATGAGAAGTGGCTCCGATCAGTTTCACTCCTCGTCTGTAAGCTTGTTCATATGGTCTGGCGCCAATAAAGGCCGGTAAAAATGAATGATGGATGTTAATAATTTGAAACGGGAATTCCGCTACAAAGGCTGGTGTTAAAATTTGCATATAACGGGCAAGGACAATCGTATCTACCTTATGTTCCTTCAATAACGCGATTTGCTTTCTTTCCGCTTCGTTTTTTCCTTCCTTCGTCACGGGTATGTAATAGTAAGGAATCCCGAGAGCTTCCACGCTCTCGCGCATATGTTCATGGTTGCTTATCACAAAAGCGATATCGGCCAGCAGTTCTCCTGCCTCCCATTCCCATAACAGCTCGAGCAAGCAATGCTCTTCTTTTGAAACAAAAATGGCCATTTTTTTTAAATCGTTATGTAAACTTAAACGCCACTTCATTTCAAATGTCTCAGCAATTTTCGCAAATTCCTTTTCCATTTCTGCTTTCTTTGCCGTCATATCCGGGCAGTCAAATTCAATCCGCAAGAAAAAGGTGCCTCCCTGTGGATCGGTCGAATACTGGCTTGATTCGACAATATTGGCTCCTTGCTCGTATAAAAAGCTCGTCACCGCCGCTACGATGCCAAGCTGATCTGGGCAAGAAATCAATAAACGGGCACGATTTTGATAGTTTTGCAGAAACGTCTGCAAACGACGTTCTCGAAAAATATGCATAAAAAAATCCCCCTCTTTTTTCATTTCTTCTCATCATACAAAAAAACAGTTGGCATGCCAACTGTTTTTACTGAAATAACGATACATATTCGCCATAGCCCTCTTTTTCCAAATCCTCTTTTGGAATAAACCGCAGTGCTGCTGAGTTGATGCAATAGCGCAGTCCAGTTGGCGCCGGTCCGTCATTAAACACATGCCCCAAATGCGAATCGGCTCCGCGGCTGCGCACTTCGGTCCGAATCATGCCGTGGCTTACATCTAGCTCCGTTTGGATATTTTCCGGACGAAGCGGTTGCGTAAAACTTGGCCACCCGCAACCTGAATCAAATTGGTCGAGCGTGCTAAATAACGGCTCTCCCGATACGATATCGACGTAAATCCCTTCGCGTTGGTTATTCCAGTAAGGATTATCAAACGGAGGCTCTGTCGCGTTGCGCTGTGTCACCTCGAACTGAAGCGGCGTCAGTTTTTTTCTTAGCATTTCCTCTCTTTTTTCATCACGCCAATGCTTTTTCAAAAACGCATCTCGGCCGGAACCGACCCGATAAAGCTTATAACGAAGCGGATTTTTTTTATGATAGTTTTGATGGTAATCTTCCGCCGGATAAAATATAGAAGCAGGCAAAATTTGCGTCACAATCGGTTTCGAAAACCGGCCGCTCGCTTCCAGCTCCCGTTTGGATTGCTCGGCTAATTGACGCTGTTGCTCATGATGATAAAAAATGGCCGTACGGTAGGATTCCCCTCGATCGTGAAATTGCCCGCCAGCATCCGTTGGGTCGATTTGCTGCCAATAAATATCCAGCAGTTTTTGATAAGGGAAAATAGCAGGATCAAATGTAATTTGGACAGCTTCGTAATGCCCTGTCGTATGCGTACACACTTCTTCATATGTAGGATTTTCTTTATGACCGCCTGTGTATCCAGATACGACCTTCATAATCCCCGGCTGCTCCTCAAACGGAGACACCATGCACCAAAAGCAGCCGCCAGCAAATGTAGCAAGCTCATATTCCATGTGGACCATCCTCCTTTATTTTTATCATACCAAAATAGGCAGCTTCCTTAAACAAAGAAGCTGCCTTAAACGTCACGCTATTTTGTTAAATCGCCGGCTGGACCGAAAAATTCGTAGTGAATCCTATCATCTGCTATGCCCCATTGTTTCAGTGCATGATAGACGGTTTTCATAAATGGGACGGGTCCGCATACATAAAAGTCGGCATGAGAATCTGGAACCATGGATTGGATCAGTGTCAAATCAACGAATCCTTCCTTCACAAAGTAAGGATTTTCGCGATCATGATTTTCAGGCGTTTGATAGCAAACTCCATATGAAAACGATGGATGTTCCTTCGCTAGGCGTGCAAGGTGAGCATCAAACGCGTGAACACGGCCATTGACAGCAGCATGAATGAACGTTACACATCGCTGTGGCTGTTTCGCTACTAATGTATTCGCCATGCTCAATAGCGGGGTCATGCCGACACCTCCGCTGATCAATACAACCGGTGTTTCTTTTGTCAAATCAAGGGTAAAATCGCCAGCTGGCGCGCTCAGCTCAAGCACGTCGCCTTCCTTCACCGAATCATGCAAATAATGAGACACAATGCCAGCCGGCTGAGCATCCGTTCCTGCTTCCCGCTTGACACTAATGCGGTAATATCCTGTTCCTGGGGCGTCAGACAAACTGTATTGGCGAATATGTGTATACTCTTCTCCAGGAATATGGACTTTCACGCTCACATATTGTCCCGGCAAAAAATCGCTAATGCCCCCGCCGTCTTCCGGTGCAAGATAGAAAGAGGTAATCAATGAGCTTTCTTTGACTTTCTTTTGTACGACGAATCTTCGAAAATCTTTCCATCCCCCTGCTTTCATCGCCGCTTCATCATACAATTGCTCTTCCACTTGAATGAAAACATTGGCGATCACTCCATAAGCCTCTTTCCACGCCTCGATGATCTCATCCGTCGCAGCATCTCCTAACACATCTTTAATTGCTAGCAATAAATGTTTCCCAACAATCGGATAATGCTCTTTTTTTACTCCTAAGCTGCGATGTTTATGGCCAATTTGCTTGACAACTGGCAAGATGGCTTCTAAGCGATCGATATGCTTGGCTGCCGCATAAACAGAAGCAGCGAGCGCTTTTTGCTGACGCCCTTGCTGTTGATGAGCATGGTTAAAGATGTTTAATAGCTCTGGATGATTGGAGAACATCAACTGATAAAATCGTTTCGTAATTTGCTCTCCGTATTTCTCCAACACTGGAACGGTTGATTGAATGATACGGATTGTTTTTTCATCTAGTAAGGAAGCTGTTTGATTCATCGTTCTTTCCCCTCCGCAAAAACATGTATTTTATATACATCTTTATTGAACCATAGGATTTTAGATAAAAGCAATATTTCAAATACATCTTTAACAAAATGTTCATATTCTTCTTTCATTCAAAAAAAGAAAGCAAGTATGGTAAAATGACAATACGAAAGGTGTGTGAAATCTTATGCAATTAACCAACTATACGGAATATGCCCTGCGCGTTCTGCTGTTTTTGGGAACGCTTGAACCCGGGGATAAAACGAATATTAAAGAAATTTCCGAAGCCTACGCGATCTCTGAACATCATTTAAGCAAAATTGTATACGAATTAGGAAAGTATGGATGGATTGAAACCATTCGCGGGCGCAATGGAGGCATTCGCCTTGCCAAAAAACCGGAGGAGATTCGGCTAGGTGCGGTTGTTCGCCAAACGGAGGATAATTTATCACTCGTCGAGTGTTTTGCGGCTCATGGCAATCATTGTGTCATTACTCCTGCTTGCCAACTAAAGCACGTTCTTCACGAAGCATTAGAAGCGTTTTTGCATGTACTGGATTCTTATACATTAGCCGATCTCCTTGCCAATAAGCAACAGCTCCATCAAATATTTCATCGGCTTCCGTAATGCAAATCATAAAGCTTAGCCTTTCATCTCTTCTCGCATGTTTCCGCACCAAAAACCAGTTTCGCTTCCATTGAATTCATTTTCCCTCTCGATTCATATAAGCCGTTCTGTCCTTATGTACAGACGGCTTTTGATATTTTTGTTGCATTTACGGCATACTACGAAAAATACGTGCCTCATACACAAAATAGAGGATCGAAAAAAAGGAGGAGAACGATGAACAAAAAAGGGACTCTACGGCTAATCACACTGCTTGCAGCAACGATGCTTACAAGCTGCAGCGGCGATCAAGAAAAGCAGCAGAAACAAAACCAATCAACAGATTCGACAGGAGGCGGCATGCACTCCTCTGATCATGGACAGTAGCTCTTTATTTCATGTTTTGATATTTGTCACATGAGGCAAAATGTATTACTATTAGAAAGGTGTGAAAAAAACGGAATATGCTTGAAGGAGGTTGCAATGAAACATCTACACGATTCACTACCGCCTTATTTAAAAGTTGAAAATGGAGAGCTGTGGCTTACGGAGGATGATCGTGAAAATTTAAAAATCAGCTATCGCATAAAAGAAGTGATTTTTTCTCAGCAATCGGCTTTTCAGCACGTCATGATTTTGGACTCATACGATTTTGGGCGAATGCTTGTGCTTGATGGTGTTGTACAAACGACATCGATTGACGGACATATTTACAATGAAATGATTTCCCATATTCCGCTACAGCTTCATCCAGCTGCTAAAAAAGTACTGATTATCGGCGGCGGCGACTGCGGCGCTGCAAAAGAAGCGGCCAAATATCAGCAGCTTGAGCAAATTGATATGGTAGAAATTGATGAAGTCGTCGTGCAGTCCTGCAAGGAGCATCTGCCAGCTGTTTCCGGAAACCTTTCTGATCCGCGCGTCCGCTTTATTTATACGGACGGAGTTGCGTTTGTCAAAGAGCGCACGAAAGAATATGATGTCATTATCGTTGATTCATCTGATCCAGTAGGACCGGCTGAGGCGCTATTTTCCCGCGATTTCTACGCTAGCATCCGTCAAGCTCTTAAAGACGATGGGCTGATGGTTTGTCAAAGCCAATCACCTATTTTCCACTTAGACATCTTAAAACAAACACACACCAATATTCGTCAGTTATTTCCGCACGCTGCTGTGTATACAGCGACAGTGCCAACCTATCCAGGCGGACTATGGAGCTTTACGATCGGCTCTAACATTCCGCTTTCACTTCCGGAAAGCGCCGCGGTGCCAACTGATACAAAATATGTAAACGAAGCGGTGCTAAAGCAATGCTTTCAGCTTCCTGAGTTTATGCGAAAAGCACTTTAATTTTAATAGAAGCCGCCTTCCTACTATTTTAGGAAGGCGGCTTTTGTTTTGTTACCTCGGTCTTTATATACTATTCTCTGACTAGTAGCAAGCTAGTTTTTCTGCTGTGTCCGTACCGCAGCAAGCATGTTTTTTCTATTTCTCTTCTTTTTCCTACGAACGTTATTTCAGCGCACGTGTTGCCAGCATGGAAAGGGTGATATCATCAGCCGGCGGGTTATGCAGGCCGGCACGGACATCGCGGTAATAACGCTGTAAGGAATTCGTTGCAAATAAGCTTTGAGCGCCGACAATGCGCATCGACCAATCGACTATACGAACGGCCGCATTCGTAGCCACATATTTCACAGCCGCCAGCTCCTCTTTCATCTCCGGTCGTTTGGCCGGATCGCGATCCCACCTATCAGCGACCGCATACATAAAATGACGCGCTGTCATTAGTTCAAGGTCGATTTCAGCGATTTTCCGCTGCACTTCCGGCACTTCAGCAATCGGATGAGGAAGGCTATTAGGCTTGTATGCTTTTGCAAAATCAACGGCGTCGTTGCGAGCTGCTATCGCAATTCCTAAATAGCATGCCGGGATATGAAGTAGCCAGCCTTGCGCTTTCGCTTTTGTTTTCGGTGTACGAAGAATCTCGACAAGCGCTTCTTCTTCAACCTCGACACGATCTAAAATTAAGTCGTCGCTTCTGGTCCCCCGCATTCCAAGGGTGTTCCATGTTTCTTCGATTTTAAGCCCACACGCCGTCTTAGGAATGAGAAAATGACCGACTTCCCCCGTCTCTTTGATGGTGGCTGAGACAATAAAATAATCGAGCGCAGGAGCCAGCGATGTAAATGTCTTCCGTCCCGAAATCCGCCAGCCGTCTTTTCGTCTTTCAGCCGTTGTCTCCGGTTTTCCGCCACGTGCCGGACTTCCTGTTGCCGCTTCTGAGTGGGCACTGTTCAGCAACACCTTTTTTTCAACAATTTCCTGACAAAGTCGAGCAAAGATCGATGGCGGCCACCTATCTTCTTCAGCTAAACTCATGACAATGCCTAAGTGCCAGCCAAGCGACAATGCTGTAGCCCCATCGCCTTGGGCCAGCATTTCTTGTACTAGTAAAAACTCGTATAATGAACTACCTTCTCCGCCATATTTTTCCGGTACCGTCAGTGCAAGCAATCCAGCTTCTTTTAACTCAGCAAAATTATCAAAGGGAAACGCCGCCTGCTCATCATGCCAAGCTGCGCGCGTCCGAAACTGCTCGGATAGCTGCCGCGCCCGTTCGTACAGCATTTGTTCCCGTTCGGTGCGGAGAAATAAATGGTATAGATGATTCATCTCGGTTTCTCCTTCTTCAATAAATATAGGTTTCTATGTTTTATTGTACCTGTTCTCCGATCGGAATGGAAACCATATGCCATTAATATGTGCCTAGAGTTCTATTCATTCCAGCTTCAAGTTTGTAGAATCGATCCATCTAAAAAGTAAAAAGATGGCGGACATGACGATCGTCTTCACGATGATAAAATTCATTTTTTGCTTCATCATATTCATATGCCGTTTTCAAGCTTTCCTTATGCTGTACAATGTAGCGAATCGCACGAATGATTTGATACATATCATGATTCGTCATAATGGGATGCAAGGAGATGCGCACCCATCCTGGTTTGGCTAACAAGTTTCCCTCCCCCATGCTTTTGACCATGCTTGCAGATTGTTTTTGATCGATCCCAAGCAAATAATGGCCATACGGCCCAGCACATGAACATCCTCCACGTGCTTGGATGCCGAAATAATCATTAAGAAGTTTAACAACTAAATTATAATGCAAGTCTTCGATAATAAAGGAAATGATCCCGAGCCGATCCTCCCGCTCTCCTTCCAGCACATGCACGCTAGGAATGGTTTTTAATGAAGGCAAAAGCAGTCTTATTAACTCCTGTTCTCTTTTTCTGATTGCCTCTATCCCCATTTTTTCCTTCAATTTGATGGCTAGCGCCGCTCGAATCGCTTGCAAAAACGGCGGGGTGCCTCCATCCTCCCGCTCTTCAATATTTGTCACATATTGATATTCTCCCCATGGATTCGTCCATAGCACCGTTCCTCCTCCCGGATGATCTGGAATGCGATTTTGATATAAGCGCCCATCAAAAACTAATATCCCCGCGCTTCCGGGCCCGCCTAAAAACTTATGGGGCGAAAAGTAAATGGCGTCTAATTTTTGCAGCGGATCATCGGGATGCATATTGATCGAGACATATGGAGCTGAAGCGGCAAAATCAACAAAGCAAAGCCCGCCATGCTCATGCATCATTTTGGCAAGGGTGTAATAAGGGGTTTGCAGCCCGGTCACATTGGAGCATGCAGTGAAAGCGCCAATTTTTAAAGAACGGTCCTTATATTGGTGTAATAGCGCTTGCAAATGATGGACATCTACCTCTCCTGTGGCGGTCGGGCGAATCGTGATGACTTCGCCAATTGTCTCCATCCACGACAACAAATTGGAGTGATGCTCCATATGGGTAACAAAAATAACAGGTACTTTACTTTTGGGGAGTTCGATATAGGGACGAAACCGCTCCGGTATACGCAAGCCGAGAAGGCGCTGAAGCTTGTTCACGGCGCTTGTCGTTCCTGCTCCTTCTAATAAAAGGACATCATGGGGACCCGCATTGACATGTCTTTTCATCACATCTTTTGCGTACTGGTATGCTAAGGTCATTTTAGTGCCTGTAATATTCGACTCTGTGTGGGTATTGGCGACATATGGGCCTATTTCCTCCATGATTTTACGTTCGATTGGCGCATATAAGCGGCCGCTTGCTGTCCAATCGGCATAAATCATTCTCTGCTGACCAAATGGAGTGGTAAAGGAAAACTCCGCTCCGATCGTCGCTTGACGAAATGGCTGAAAGTAAGTTTCTAATTCTCCGTGGGAAGTAAACCGTTGACTGCCGATCACTGCCTTAATTTCCATAAGCATACTCCCCCTTCCATTATGTTTATGATACAGTATGTATAAACAGAAAAAGGGGTTCATAAAAACAAGCTGCCTAATAATTAGGCAGCTTGTTATGATTTCAAGTGGTTTTCGATGTCAGACACGCTATATTTCTCGAGTCGGCTGCGCAAATCCTCTGGAATTGGCTCACTTTTTTGCGTCGCAAAATTAAAATAAACACCGACTACCTCTCCAAGCGCAATTAATGTTTGATTGTTCGCGTCTACAATGCGATGAACAAGCGTAAAACTTTTATTTCCGATTTTGGATACATTCGTTTCCACCTTGAGCGTTTGGCCAAAATATGCTTGGTTGATAAAATCGCATTTAGCAGAGGCGACGATAAACTTCCATTCATGAGGATCGGCAGAGCCAAAGCCGAGCTGCTCAAATAAGCGAATTCTCGCCTCCTCTAAATATACAAAATAATTCGTATTGTTAACATGGCCAAGCGCATCTGTTTCTCCAAAACGAACGGTGATATGAGTAATATGCGTAGCCATTTTTCTCCCCCTTTCCCCTATAAAGGCTTATCCATATGCTTTCCTTCATCATAGCGGAAATTTTTGTCTTTGGCAATTATTGTTTGAAAATATTTTTTGATTATTTAGAACATAGTTTAAGAATATAGGGATAAGCTGATAGCTTTTATATTCCCCGAAGCATAAGGGAATGGATCTTGTGTTTTCATTTTTGAACAATAGATCAGTAAACAGAAAGCATTTTTATAAAATAAAATCGTCTTTTCCTATCTATTTATGGAGCGATTGATTCTGCTAATCAGGGCAAAAGCCAAGCGGCGGCCAAATAGCTGAGTAATGAAAGAACACCACACACAAGCGAAATTTTTAATTTATATTTGGCATATTCCATTAAATCCAAATCCATAATGGAAGAAGTTGTTATCGTTGTATCGCCCAGCGGTGAAGCAAAAGCGCCGAATGTGCCGCTAGCAAATACAGCACCTACGGTCATCGGAAGTGAAGCGCCCGTCGCTGCGGCCAGTGTGACACCGAGCGGCATAAACAGGCCCCATGTTCCCCAAGATGTGCCGATAAAATAAGAAATAAACGAACCAAGCGCGAACATCATCGCCGGAACCATTTCTTTTGGCAGCATTCCGCCAAAAGTGGAAGCAATATAGTGCGAAAAGCCCAACTGCTCCGCCGTAGCAGACAGGGCCCATACAAGAATAAGCATACCGATCGGAGCCATTAACTCATTTCCCCCGTCAAAAAGATGATAAATTAATTCATCCAGCTTTTGGCGGCGGAATAAATAAAATAACATGGTCACAATAATGGTCACAAATAGTGACACCACCATCACAAATGTTGCGTCCGCTGCAGTAAAGGCGGCGATCAGGTTGTCAGCTCCCCGCTTTGTGCCATCATACCAAAAGAAAAAAAGCGTGAAGGAAAGGACAAGGAGAAGCGGAAAAAATAAGTGCAGCGGCTCTCCCACTACTAAAGCGAGCTCTTTTTTCAGACCGAGACGATGGAAATAATTCTGTTCGTCTCCTTTTTCCTTTTCTTCTTGGCCGATGCCGATATTTTTAAAAGTAGTCACCACTCCGATCAATAGCGCAATAATGGCAAAAAAATTATAAGGCAAGCTTGCAAGAAAGAGAGAAAACGCATTTTCTTCCATTTGGTTTTGCTTGAGCGCCCCATCTACAACCGATGTCATAAAACCGACAAAAGCCGTTGCCGCTGGAAGCAACACAATGATAGGCTCCGTCGAGACATCAATCATATACGCCATTTTTCGTTTATCGATATGAAACTTGTCGAGCAACGATTTCATAACAGGACCGATCAGCATGATACGAAACATCGGTGTAAAAAACGTAAAGGGAATGGTAAGCCAAATAAACCATAGCAAGCGGCGCCGAGAATGGATTTTTTTGCTGATCCATTGCACAAATCCTTTCATTCCGCCGGTAATCTGCATCATTCCGACTAAGGCGCCAAATAAATAAAGAAAAGCAAGCACTTGGATATGACTCATTTCCGTTGCGGCCTGCAGCGTTGCCTGAACGGCTTGCTCAATCGCTAAAAGGAAATGTTGTTCTAGAAAAAATGCTCCGATCAACAAACCGGCAACGAGTCCCGGCAGAATTTCTCGAAGCCAAATAGCAAGCGGGATGACAATGAGAAACGGCAATAATGAAACCCATGTTCCTTCCAATTTGATATTCACCATCCTTATGTTAGAAGGATAGCCATAAATGCTTTAAACTATTACTTCATTTATTGATTATTTAGCACATAGTTTTATTAAATTGTATTACCGAAAAAAACCCGCACGTGCTTATGGAAGCAAGTGCGGGTGATGAGTACGCCGGGCAAAATCAACAAACCGAAATTTATCGAGTCGATGTCTCGACTCAGTAAACTGAAATAAGCTCGCATCTTCTAAGTAGACAAAATTTTTCACAACGACTACATGTTCATAGCCGTTTAAATCCAAATATTTTTGATCCTCAGCTGTCACTCGGTCAACAAACATTTCTTTTTTGGCAAAGCTAATGCGAAGCTTTAGTTCGTTTTCCACATATTCATAAATTGAATTTTCACAAATGTCGCGAGTCAATATTGGAACAAATTTTTGGCAAAGAAAGTCCTTGTCTAAAATAATTTTCTCTCCTTCAATTTCCCGAGCACGAATCACTTTCCATACTTTTTCCTTATTTTCGGTTTCCAATTGCCGTTTAATATATTCATCAGGCTCAATCAGTTCCAGTTCATGTACGATCGTTCTTGCCGGCTTGTTCATTTTTTGCGCCAATTCCTTAAAGCTGACAAGTCCAGAGACAGGAAAGTCATATTTCCCGACATCTAATACGATGGACCCCTTTCCTTTTATTTTTTGAATATAGCCATGCTCTGACAAAAGATTGAGCGCTTTGCGAATGGTTTCGCGCGATGTTCGATATTGCTGGGACAGTTCATTTTCAGAAGGCAGCTTTTCGTTCGGTTGAAAAGCGCCTTTGCGAATCTGAAGCAAAAGATCGTTGTAAATCGCTAAAAATTTATTTTCCTTCATGGTCATCACCGAATTGTATTGTATCATTTTGTTAAATGATACACAATCGCCTCATATGGACGCAACATAATTTCTTGTACATGCTCAGAGGAGTCATTATAGTTGGAAAGCAAGATGCGGCTTGTATATCCGCTTATATCCAACTCGTCTGGCAAAATAAAGGTCGCTTGGCCGCCAAAAAAGTTGGCTACTACCAGCAGCTTTTCGCCATTTCCATTGCGCGCATAAGCAAAAATTCGCGGATGATCCTCTAGCAATAACTGATAGTTTCCTGTTGTAATAATCTCATAGTTTTTTCGCAATTCAATCAAACGCTTGTAATGATAGAAAATCGATGTCGGATCCTCTAATGCATTTTTTACATTAATTTCTTTAAAATTCGGTGCGACAGAAATCCAAGGAGTTCCAGTTGTAAATCCCGCATGCGGACTATCGTCCCATTGCATCGGTGTCCGTGAATTATCCCGCGATTTGCATTTTAAAATTTCAAGTACTTCTGCTTCTGTTTTTCCTTGCTCCAGTAAAATTTTATACATATTTAAGGTTTCCACATCGCGGTATTCTTCAATTCGCTCGAACTTCGGGTTGGTCATGCCGATTTCTTCCCCTTGATAGATGTAAGGTGTTCCTTGCATCATATGAATAACGGTCGCCAGCATCTTCGCTGATTCTTTATGATAGACTTGATCATCACCATAGCGCGACACGATTCTCGGCTGGTCATGATTACACCAGAAGAGGGCATTCCATCCTCCTCCTTTATTCATTTCCACCTGCCAAGTAGATAAAATTTGTTTTAAAGCCAGAAAATCGAATGGAGCCGCCGCCCATTTCTCACCATTTGGGTAGTCTACCTTTAAATGGTGAAAGTTAAATGTCATATTCAATTCGTTTCGCGCTGGATTGGTATATTGAATACAATGATCAATGGTGGTCGATGACATCTCCCCCACCGTCATAATATCATATTTTGCAAACACTTCCCGATTCATTTCCTGCAAAAACTCATGAATGCGCGGACCGTCTGTATAAAATCGGCGGCCGTCCCCCAACGGCAAGGATTCATCATCATCGAGAAAACGTTGATCTTTCGAAATCAAATTAATGACATCCAAGCGAAAACCGTCGACGCCCTTTTGAAACCAAAAATGCATCATTTCATAAATCGTTTTGCGCAGTTCTTCATTTTCCCAATTCAAGTCCGCCTGAGTGACGTCAAACAAGTGCAGATAATATTGCCCCGTTTTCTCATCATACTCCCAAGCCGATCCGCCAAATTTGGACGTCCAGTTTGTTGGAGGGCTGCCGTCTGGTTTAGGATCCTTCCAAATATAAAAATGACGGTAGCGGTTTTCTTTTGACGAACGCGCCTGCTGAAACCACTCATGATCGGTTGAGGTGTGGTTGACGACCATATCCATAATCACTTTGATACCGCGTTGATGAGCTTCAGCAAGCAGACGCTCGAAGTCCTCCATTGTTCCATAATCTTGATGGACACTAAAATAATCACTAATATCATAGCCGTTATCTCGCTGTGGCGAAGCATAAATAGGCGTCAGCCAAATGACGTCAATCCCTAATGTCTTTAAATAGTCTAATTTTTCGATAATCCCTTGCAAATCTCCTATTCCATTTCCCGTCGTATCTTTAAAGCTCTTCGGATAAATTTGATAAACAACGGCTTTTTTCCACCATGGTTGCTTCAATGAATATCACCTCGTTTATAATTTTGCGACTATCGGGAAAAACGATACCATTGGCGGTCATTCACCAATGGTATGAATCTTTAGTTATTCATATTGATTATTTAGAACATAGTTCTATTAATTATAGTCTTTGCGAATTTTTCCCAACACAAACGTTAGAACAAATGGCAGCACAATCGCGATCGCCATTCCAATGAAAAACGGCGCCCATTTTTGCGGAACGATTGATAAGAAACCAGGAAGACCGCCCACGCCGATGGAAGCTGCGATCACTTTATTGAGTGTGATGAACATTCCGCCAACCGCGGCTCCAATCATCGCTGAAATAAATGGATAACGGAAGCGTAAATTCACTCCAAACATGGCCGGTTCCGTGATTCCTAAATAAGCTGAAACAGCAGATGTGAATGATAACCCTTTCAGTTTCTCATCTTTTGCTAAAAACATCATCGCTAACGCTGCTGAACCTTGAGCGATATTCGAAAGAGCAAGAATCGGCCATAAAAATGTTCCGCCCGTGTTGGTGATCAGCTGCAAATCAACCGGCAAGAACGTATGATGCATCCCCGTGACCACAAGAGGGGCATATAACGCTCCATATAGAAGCCCGCCAATCGCGGGAACATTATGAAACACGGAAACAAATACACTCGTAATTCCGTTGCCGATGGCAAATGTAATCGGCCCGATCGCGATAAACGCTAAAAAGCCGGTAAAAAGCAACGAAAGCGGGGCAACTAGCAGCAATTGAAACGCATCAGGAATTCGTTTGCGCAAAAACAGTTCTGTTTTTGCCAGCACGTATGATGCCACTAACACAGGCAATACTTGCCCCTGGTATCCTACTTTTTGAACATCCAATCCAAACAGATTCCATACAGGAATTTTCCCTTCTTCTTTCGCTGCTCCCCATCCCCATGCGTTTAACAAATCTGGATGAACGAGCATTAAGCCAAGCACAATACCAAGCAATGGACTGCCGCCAAATTTCGTTACCGCTGACCAGCCGATTAAACCTGGCAGAAAGACGAACGCCGTGTTGGCAATTAAGTTAATGATGCTAGCAAAATCGGCCCACTCTTTATGCACTTCCACAAACGATTTATTTTCGTAAAAAATCCCTTGGCCTGTTAGAATGTTATTAATCCCCATCAATAAACCCGCTGTTACAATCGCCGGCAAAATCGGAATAAAGATATCCGCTAATGTTTTAATCGCGCGCTGAAACGGGTTTAGCTTCGCTTCCGCTGCATCTTTAATCTCTTGCTTTGTCGCGCGGCCAATACCCGTCAACTCCACCATTTCGTTGTACACTTTATCAACAAGCCCTTGTCCAATTACGACTTGAAACTGGCCGTTTGCCGAAAAGGAACCTTTGACGAGATCAATACTTTCTAAAGTCTCTTTATCTACTTTGCTCTCATCCTTTAATGCAAATCTTAAGCGGGTGACACAATGTGTTGCCGCCACAATATTCTCTTTTCCTCCAACAGACTCTACAATCTTTTCGACTGATTGTTTGCTGATGCTCATGATGATCCCTCCGTAACCGTTTACAAAATAAGTGCTACTTTGCTACGACAAATAGTAACCAATCCGTTCCTGCCTGCACGTTTTCAAGCGGCTTCTTTTCAAGTGATTGAATAGCATCCATATTGGTAATGACAATCGGTGTGATCGTGCTTGCCGCCTTTTCCTTAACCAACTCCAGGTCAAACGTCAATAAGCGGTCGCCTGCCTTGACTTTGTCGCCGACTTTCACATGTCCAACAAACCCTTCACCATTCATCATGACGGTGTCTAAGCCAACGTGGATTAATAGCTCCAACCCTGCATCTGAGCGAATGCCAATCGCATGCTTTGTATGGAAAAATTGAATCACTTCCCCATTGACCGGCGAAACGACAATCCCCTCTGCAGGATCAATCGCTACTCCATCCCCCATAAGCTTTTGGGAAAACGTTGGGTCAGGAACTTGTTCGATCTCGACTATTTTTCCAGTTAAAGGCGCTACGAGCGTTTCTTCTTTTTTGCGAAACCATTTTTTTAACATCATGAACTCTCCTTTTAACCGCTTTCAAAACTTGTATATACAAGATGTTTTTATTTTAACCTGTATATACAGGTTCGTCAATAAAAAAATCGTCTGTATATCATCATGTTCATTCTCTTTTCACGATATGATTCATCTGCGCAAGGCATAGAGTATTTTTTAAGATAAAGGTGCTTATAGACATCAAGTCCGGATTCATTTTCGGCGGCCGGACGGTTGAATAACCAATCGCTTCTTCTTAAAGCCCTTACAGGAGCAGAAAAAAGAATATGATTCAAGTCTTTATCATGCATACATGATAAAAAAGCAAATCATTGAACCTTTTCCAACCGCCCATATCCAGAGATCATTCGTTTCATCTTTAAAGAGACGTTTATGTACTCTCTCATTCTCACATCGTTCGAATAACAAAATCGATAGAATAGAGCGATTTAGTGAGGGGGATCCAAGAAACTCAACCTACATCCATATATTTTTTACAAAAGTGCAAATATTCAGACTGAACAGACGATAAAAATCCCTCCTGATTTATTTCACACGAAACAGGCATGTTCTTGTGACCATTACCCGCAGCAGCGCGCTTTGTCCTGCGACGCATGTTGGCCGTGAAGCAATTTTCGTAATCTCTGCCTGCTCATGATTGGTGATAATAACTGGCGTTAGAAGGCTAGCCGCTCTTTTTTTGATCGTTTTTAAATGAAATGACAGCAGCAAATCCCCTCTTTTCACCATTTCTCCCCTTTTAACATGGACGGTGAAGCCTTCTCCGTTCAACAGCACCGTCTCCAGCCCTACATGAATCAAAATCTCTACTCCTTTGTTCGATAAAATTCCAATGGCATGTTTGGAACGAAAAATATTAGCCACTCTGCCATCCACTGGAGCAACGACTTGTCCATCGTTTGGCATAATCGCGATGCCGTCTCCTAAAAATTTATGCGAAAACGTGGGATTCGGTACCTCTTCCAGCGGTATAATCCGACCATTCAATGGTGCGAAAATAATCTCTTCCTCTTGCCAAGGTATCATTATGGTTCACCCTTTCATTCATATAAAAATGAACATGTATATACATGCACTTTCTTTAGGCATCATTTTAACCTGTATATACAAGGTAGTCAATCCTATTTTTATTCGGAACGAAAAAACAAAAAAAGCAAGCCACAAAAAGACTTGCTGTTGATGATGATAAAGCCGTGTACACACTAATAAAGCGATTGGCTCATGTTGCGGCACGATGTCTCGCGGGCTTTCTAAGAGCCTTTCTATTTTTTATTTTCGCCAAAAAGTTGGACAGTCTGCCTTATCCTTGACATTAAAATCCCCCCTCCTAACATGAGGATGGGGGGCACACGCCTATTGATTGCTAATCGCTCTGGCGAAGTGTCACATATCGCTTAAGTTCGCGAATCATGATTTCTTCCTGTTCATGTGACAGGTGCAGCTGCAATCCATAAAAGTAACCTCTAAAGTCCCTCTTTTGCCACACGATGATTCCTAATAAATTGAATTCGACATCGTTAAGCATAAATGTCACTTGAATACAGACATCCCGCGGGCGCGGAGGAATGTCAAATACCGTGCGGATCTTCATCCCCTTTGGACTGATATCGTAAATTTCAACAGCTCCTTTTTCGCTGTCCATCTCTTTTCCATCAATATAAGCGATGCGGAATGTGCCCAAAAGCGGCTGTCCGAATTGATAGCGAAAGGCTTCGTTTCGCTTAAATCGCATCGTCGTTCTCCCTCCCGCTCATCCTTCGTCTATCGATTCCATGTCCATTTCTAGCTATCTGTCAGCTTCCGTGATTGAAATCGGTGAGCCACATTTCTTTAACATCTCCTGCTTCTTCATGGTCCACGACAAATTTCCCGCTATTATATCGATCAACCAGCTTCAGCTGCGAAAGATCAAGCACTTCTATTTCTCCTTTTTCCGTCCGCACCACCATTTGGCTTGGGTCGCTTTCCACTATGGCCGCCGCCGCAATTCGGTGAGGGTTCGTTTTTAATTCACGAATCATCACCAATCCCCGCTTAGCGCGCGAAGATTTTTCAAATTCGCCAAGCCCCATCTTTTTCACTGCTCCCCGTTGCGTAGCGATGACAATTTTGGCTTGCTCCGGTGAAAAAATAGGC
The DNA here is from genome assembly GCF_001634265.1 of Anoxybacillus sp. B2M1. Lineage (NCBI taxonomy): Bacteria > Bacillati > Bacillota > Bacilli > Caryophanales > Anoxybacillaceae > Anoxybacillus > Anoxybacillus sp. B2M1. The sequence continues at coordinate 815,246 of NZ_CP015435.1, forward strand.
TGTGCTGCGACAACAAAGTCGTTTTCTTTTAATTGAATGCCCTTCACCCCTGCCGCTCGGACACCGACCGGATTCACTTCCTCTTCGCTAAACCATAGCCCGTATCCTTGGTGAGTCACAAGAAAAAGATCTTGATGTCCGTCCGTCATATAAACATGGACAACCTCATCATGCTCTTTTAAATTCAACGCAACTAACGGTCGGCCATAACGCTGCACTTTATATTGTTGGATCGGCGTTCGTTTGACCATCCCTTGCTTGGTGACAAACATCAGATCATGCGGCTGCTCAAAATCCTGAACGGAAACCGCTGCGATCAGCTCGTCCTCCCGATCGAGCGGGACCATATGGGAAATATGCTGACCAAGCTCCTTCCAACGAATATCCGGCAGCTCATGAACAGGACAATATATATAGCTTCCCTGTCTTGTAAACAAAAGCAGCACATCCGTTGTATTCATCTCAAACTGCGCCAGCAGCCGATCGGATTCTTTCATGCCAAAATCCTGTCCATTAGAGGCTGTGTATGAGCGAAGGCTCGTCCGTTTCACATATCCTTCTTTTGTGACAGTAACGATGACATCTTCCGCCGGAATCATAACTTCCAAATTAATTTTAATTTCTTCAATTTCCTCTTGAATTGCGGTTCTTCGTTCATCAGCATATGTCTTTTTTAATTTTCTTAATTCCGCTTTAATGACGGACAACAGTTTTTTTTCACTGGCCAAAATCGCGCTTAGCTCGCTGATTTTTTTCTCCAGCTCTTCCGCCTCTTGCTTTAGGGCCGTAATATCGGTGTTAGTCAAACGATAAAGCTGAAGGGACACAATCGCTTCTGCCTGAGCTTCCGTGAACGCGTATTGAGCGATTAACCGGTCTTTTGCCTCCCGCTTATCCTTCGAAGCCCGGATTGCCGCGATGATCTCATCCAAAATGGATAATGCTTTCATCAATCCTTCGACGATGTGCTGGCGATCATGGGCTTTTTTCAGCTCATATCGCGAACGATTGGTAACCACTTCCTTTTGATGCTCAATGTAGGCATCCAGCAGCTCAAGCAAGCTCAGCAGCTTCGGACGACGGTTATGAATGGCAACCATATTAAAATTATACGGCACCTGTAAATCCGTATTTTTATATAAATAGTTTAAAATTCCTTCCGCATCTGCCTCTTTCTTTAATTCAACGACAATGCGAAGGCCCGTGCGGTCCGTTTCGTCACGAACATCGGCAATTCCATCAAGCTTTCGGTCAAAACGGAGCTCATCCATTTTTTTGACCAAATTGGCCTTGTTTACTTCATAAGGCAGCTCTGTAATGATAATTTGCTGCTTGCCGCCCTTTGCGGCTTCAATCGTTGCTGTTCCCCGGATCATAATTTTTCCTTTTCCGGTTTCATACGCTTTTTTGATTCCTTCTCTTCCTTGAATGATTCCTCCCGTCGGAAAATCCGGACCGTGAAGAACGGTCATGATCTCATCCACTGTACAATTTGGCTTATCAATTCGCATAATGACAGCATCAATCACTTCTCCTAAATGATGGGGAGGAATTTCAGTAGCATATCCTGCCGAGATTCCGGTCGAACCGTTCACTAATAAATTCGGAAACATCGCCGGCAGAACGACCGGTTCCTCGCTTGTGTCGTCAAAGTTAGGGACAAACTCTACCGTTTGTTTTTCAATATCTCGCAGCAACTCTACGGCAATCGCAGAGAGGCGCGCTTCCGTATAACGCATCGCTGCCGGAGGGTCTCCGTCGATGCTGCCGTTATTTCCGTGCATTTCAATCAAAATGTTGCGCAGCTTCCAATCTTGGCTCATTCGTACCATTGCTTCATAAACAGACGAATCCCCATGTGGATGGAAGTTGCCAATCACGTTGCCGACCGTCTTCGCCGCTTTGCGGAAGCCCTTATCCGCTGTATTGCCGTCGACATACATGGCATACAAGATGCGGCGCTGCACCGGCTTAAGTCCATCGCGAGCATCAGGCAGCGCGCGCTCCTGAATAATATATTTACTGTATCGTCCAAAGCGGTCGCCCAACACATCCTCCAATGGCAAATCCAATAACCGTTCGGTCATCTGACTCCCTCCTCTGCTGCTACGACATGTTCGTTATCTAAAATGTTCAGATCTTCTTCTAAGCCAAATTGGACATTCGCTTCAATCCATTTGCGCCGCGGTTCGACTTTATCTCCCATCAGCGTTGTGACGCGCCGCTCCGCTCTGGCAGCATCATCAATTCGCACGCGAATCAGCGTACGCGTTTCTGGATTCATCGTCGTTTCCCATAGCTGGTCAGCGTTCATTTCGCCAAGACCTTTATAGCGTTGAATCGTGTAGCCTTTGCCGAATTTTTTCACCGCTTCTTTTAATTGCTCATCCGTCCAAGCATATTCTATGATTTCTTTTCTTCCCGCTCCTTTGCTAATTTTATAGAGCGGCGGAAGCGCGATATACACCTTGCCTGCTTCAATTAGCGGCCGCATATAGCGGTAGAAAAATGTAAGAAGCAGCACTTGAATATGGGCGCCGTCGGTGTCGGCATCGGTCATAATAATCACCTTATCGTAGTTGATATCGGCCAAGGAAAAATCGGCTCCCACGCCGCCGCCGATCGCGTGAATGATCGTGTTGATTTCTTCATTTTTAAAAATATCAGCCAGCTTCGCTTTTTCTGTGTTAATGACCTTCCCCCTGAGAGGCAGCACAGCTTGGAAGCGGCGATCTCGTCCTTGCTTCGCGGAGCCGCCTGCCGAATCCCCTTCGACTAAATACAGCTCATTTTTGTTCGGATTGCGCGACTGGGCCGGCGTCAGCTTGCCGCTTAATACCGCTTCTTTTCCTTTTTTCTTTTTTCCGCTTCGCGCTTCCTCGCGTGCCTTGCGCGCTGCTTCTCGCGCTTGGTAAGCCTTTATCGCTTTTTTGACGAGCATCGCACTGATATCCGGATTTTCCTGTAAAAAATAAGTTAAATGCTCGGCGACGATCGCATCGACGGCTGAACGAGCTTCACTCGTTCCAAGCTTTCCCTTTGTCTGGCCTTCAAACTGCAATAAATGCTCGGGGATTCTTACAGAAACAATCGCTGAGAGTCCCTCGCGAATATCGGAACCTTCTAGATTTTTATCTTTTTCTTTTAATAAGCCGGTTTTGCGAGCGTATTCATTAAACACGCGGGTCATGGCTGTTTTGGCGCCCGCTTCATGCGTTCCGCCATCCTTTGTGCGGACGTTATTAACAAATGAAAGCACGTTCTCCGAGTAGCCGTCATTAAATTGAAACGCAAACTCCACCTCGATGCCATTTTGCTGCCCTTCAAAATACACGACTGGATGCAGAGCATCCTTTTCCTCGTTGAGATAAGCAACAAACGCTTCAATTCCGTTTTCATAATGAAATTTCTCTTTTGCGCCGGTCCGCTCATCGATTAGTTCAATTTTCAGTCCTTTTAATAAAAAGGCCGATTCTCTTAGCCGTTCGCTGAGCGTTTCATAATTGAACGACGTCGTGCTAAAGATGCTGGAGTCCGGCTTAAATTGGATCATCGTCCCCGTTTTCGATGTCGTTCCGATTTTCTCCAATGTCGTCACGGGCGTTCCACCGTTTTCAAACCGCTGCCGATAGATAAATCCATCGCGATGAATCGTGACAACAAGCCACTCCGATAAAGCGTTGACGACCGAGGCCCCGACTCCATGCAAACCGCCACTTGTTTTATACCCGCCTTGTCCGAATTTGCCGCCTGCATGCAAGACGGTTAAAATCACTTCCGGAGTCGGCTTGCCAAGCTTATGCATTCCCGTCGGCATTCCCCGGCCTTCGTCAAGCACCGTGATGCTATTATCTTTATGTATTTTGACGAGAATATAGTTTCCGTACCCCGCCAACGCTTCATCAACGGAGTTATCGACAATTTCATATACAAGATGATGCAAGCCGCGGCTGTCGGTGCTGCCGATATACATTCCCGGACGTTTTCTCACCGCTTCAAGCCCTTCAAGCACTTGGATCGCATCATCGTTATATTCATATCGTTGCTGATTTGTCACGAACATACCCCTTTCAAAAACAAGAACGTTTGTTTCTGTTTTATTGTAGCATAAATTTGCAAAACGTCTATGCCTATTTTACCGTTTTCAGCCGAACACGCAAAATTTTTGTCGAAAATGGAAATGACCATCTTTCACAACTAAAGATGGCCGTTTTGATTCCATTCAATTCTTTTTCGTTAAAGCATGTTCTACTTTAATGCAGCGATCCATCACAACTGTATATCCTTTTTCTTTGAGAAATTCATAGGCTTCCTCATTGGCTACACCCAGCTGCCCCCAAAACACATCGGCATCGATTTGTGCAAATTCACGGGCAATTTCCGGCAAATGCTCTGAACGGCGAAACACGTTCACAATATCCACATGCCCGTCAATGTCCTTTAATGATTTAACAGCCGGAATCCCTTCCCATTCATCAATGGTTGGATTGACAGGAATAATCTCATATCCTGCTTCCTTCATCGCTTGAGCGATCATATATGACGTGCGTTCTGGATTATTGGACAGACCTACAACAGCAATGCGCTTTGCTTTTTGCAACATATCGCCGATTTCTTCGCGGCTTGGATTCACGATTGGCATATGTGTTCCCCTTTCGTCTCGTGTCTTGTGTGTACTAATTTCGGCATTGGTCAAAGGAATCCTGCTAGCTCGGACATTTTTCTTTTGACCTCTTTTCATCGGAATTTCTATCATCCATTGTCGCCGGCGAACGAAAAAAATATTCTCAAGGGATTCAGCCGCAAAAACTCGATATAAGCCTATCATCCATTCCATCGTTTTCTGTTTTCATCACATTTTGTTGCGTATCCGTTCTGCTATTCGTCAAGTCTTCGGTCATTCTATTTGCATCATCCGCTGATTATGGTAAGTTATTAATAAATGATGAAAGGAGCTATTTCTATGAACTTTCAGTTACAAGAAGCCATTGAATTACTGCAGCGTACGCCGAAAACATTGGAAAATTTTTTATCCGGATTATCCGCTGGATGGTTGCAATGCCGCGAGGGAGAAGGCACATGGAATGCGACAGAAGTTATCGAGCATCTGATAGAAGCTGAGAAAACGAATTGGATTCCAAGGCTTGAAATCATTCTTCAAGAACACGGAGATAAAACCTTTCCCGTTTTCGACCGATTCAGCCATTTAAAAGAACACTCAGGAGAGACCATCGAAGAAAAGCTGCGTTTATTTCAAGAGTTGCGTGAACAAAATCTCGCCAAGCTAAACCATCTCATCGGCCCAGAAACCGATTTTGAATGGATGGGGATTCATCCAGCTTTTGGTCCTGTAAAGCTGAGAGAACTGCTGTCTACTTGGGCTGTCCATGATTTGACCCACATCGCCCAAATTGTCAGAGTGATGGCCAAAAGATACAAGGAAGATGTCGGACCTTGGATCGAATATTTAGGCATCTTAAAAAAATAGCAAGCCGCACTTAGCTGAAATAAAATCAAAGATTCGTTTTGTTACGGCTCTGCTTTTCGCCGCAGAAGTGTGTTGTCGGATCACAAAAATCGATGCTTGTTTTCATTTCGCGCCAGCTAATGATCTCATGGATGTACTATATTTATGCTATGCTGTCATTTTGAGACATCATCTGGCTATCTCCTCTATCATACGGATTCACTCCAGCCGTTTGTATCTGCAAGCAGCTGAATTCACAATACCCTGACGCTCGGCGAAAAGCAACAGGCAGCCGAAAAGCGGTTAAAGGCTCTTTTTCATCACGATCCGGTCAGCGCGGACGGTGTAGCCGTTTTTTCGATAAAACGCTGCCGCCGCTCCGTAAGCGGATGTTAACAAATAGATGCTTTTGACGTGTTGCTTCTGTAGTTCCTCCTCAAGGACTTGCAGCAGTTGAGAGCCATATCCTTTCCCTTGGGCTTTCTGATCGATGCACAACTCCGCCAGATAAAACGTCATCCCCTGATCGCTCGCTTTGCTGTGACCAGCGATAAAACCAAGGATCGCTTCACGCTGTTTACATACAAATCCGATAAACTTAGGCGTATGCAATAAATCGGTGAGCCGCTCTCGAGCCGCCTCATACGTCCAATTCTCATTCCAAGGCTCACGATGAAACACTCTTATATACAGTTCGATACATTCCTGTAAATGTTCAAATGTCATTGGCACCACAATTTCTTCCATTTACATGTCTCCTTTCTTTGATAGAGAGCGAACATCCAAATTTTCACATTAAATAAAAGCAGCGCTTATGATACCTTTTTTAACATTCTTCAGTCGAGAAGTCTCCCACTTCTAAATCTTGCGAAGCTTGATGAAAGTGGGAGATGAATCGACTTCGGACAAGGACAGGCTTTTGCCTGTTCAATTGTCTGACCCTGTGGTAAAATAAACCTATGTCGTTCTTTCATAACTGGATATAGGAGGTTGCATGGAGAAAATAAAATGCGAAAACCAAGCGGATCCTTCCATGCGTAAAATATCCAAGGTACAAAAGAACTCCGAATTGTCGGACATCTAGGGTTGGAACGACCCGAAGTCACGCTCAGGGAGACGAAAGGCGGCTTTCGTCGTGGAACTGAGAAGCTCCCACTTCAAGCTTTAGCTAAGTGGTGAGTAGTTCACTTTCGTTAAATCCAATCTTGGGTTTGCGCCATAGTAAAAGGGGCCGAATAAAACTTCATCATGTCTTGATCAAAAAAAAATGCTATGTAAAGCGAACAGATCGCTATCGGTAAATGGTCTCCATATCAATCGCGGTGTTTCTAGAATCACCCCGTTCCTCCCCTTTTTTGCTACATAAGCTTTGCTTCAGTAACAGATGATAAAACCGATTCGTTTTATTGTTCTCTTGCTAGCTAGATGAATCGTTACTCGCTCACATAGAAACCCGTGTTGGCTTCTCAAGTTGTAGAAATAGAAAAATATAGAAACCATTTTCTATTCTTAACTACATGATGTATTACATTCATTATCATAAGAAACTGTCCAAAAAGACCTATAAACATATAACCGTTGTTTATCTGCTTGTTATTTTACTAAATTCCAGAAAACAGAGAGAATCAAACTTTTTCCTCTATCTTCCCTTTACAAAATTCGCAGCACCGCCCCCGATTCTCCTGCTTTTTTGTCGCAATTTGCGCTTGCCGGGGAAATAGAACATTTCCTCTTTCGCTTTCCATATATTGTGTCATATGATCTATGCAACGATCCAGAAATAAATGGTAGTATAGAAAATGTACCCATGGTGTTCGTTGGATCCATTTTTTAGATTAACAGATTAAGAAGGGATCATGTTGGGCACACTTTTTTTCGCACTGATCGCCATCGGAGGAGCAGCCTCCTTTGTTGGCACATTAGCGGGCGGCGCGCTGATTACCTCGGGTCTAACGGAGCGGGTGATGAACGCCATCGCTTTTGTTTTGCTGTTATTCGCGCTCACGGTGTCTTTAAAATGGATATCAGTAAGGAGTGCGGTCATAAACATAAGGCTCATCAGGCTGTTGAACTTTTTTCACTGTTTTGATGTTGATACAAGGAAGGATATTTCCTTCATACGTTGTTTGGCCGATGACTCCTTTTACTTCTACCCATTCATCCGGCTTGAGCTCTTTTAGCTGTTCTCCGTTTGATAGCATTCCATAAACGGAAGCATCGGCAACACAGCAAGTAACAGCAAATCGCGCAATGACTGCTTCCCCTTTTGGAAAATCAGGTTCGCGATAGACAAATCCGGTAAGTTGAATCTCTTTCCCAATAAACTCTTGGACATGATTATGAATGATTTCCAGAGTAGCTAAATAGTTTTCATTCGTAAACTCTATCTTTTTCGCAGATTTTAACTTCTTAGCAAGCTGCTGTTTGTCAATGCTTTTTTCGGCTGGCTGCTGTTCGGTCTGTGCTGATTCGGTTAAGGATTGCGTTTGAGCATGCGCTGATGGATCGCTTTGCTTCTGCCCCCCACCCATTTGCACACCGCGCTTGGCAGCGACCGAGCTGTCCAATACTTGACTTGAAAACATTAAACCTGTGATGATGGGCACAATGAATAAAAGATAAATCATCCACGTCTTTAGAGGATGCTTATCCTTATGATGGCCGCATTCACAACCAACCGCATGATCGTGATGATCACTTCGCCAAATTTGAAAAATGCCAAGAATAAACAGTACGCCCATCGCAAAATAAAGGAAAGGAAACATCTTTGGTGCAATAAATTGCTGGATTTGCCCTGTTACGATTAATTTAAACATGACTAACGCAAAGCCCACGAGCAGAACTCCCCGCAAAAAAAGCTGATTATTCAACTTCCTTCACCTCCTCATCCATGGATAAAGATTGTTTGATAGAGCCAAACAACCAAATAAACAACACATGTCAACACGAGAATAAACGCAATGACAAACCGTGTTCGAAAATAAGCAAGCAGCAGCAAGGTATTTTTCAAATCAAGCATGGCTCCATAAATAAGAAACGCTAAAATCGCGCCTGTAGAAAAGGTGTGACTAAACGAAGCAGCCACAAAAGCGTCGGCCTCCGAGCAAAGCGAGAGCAAATAAGCAAAACCCATCATCACAACAGGAGAGATGAGTTCATTGGCTCCAATTTGCAGCAATTCGTTCCGATTAAGAAACGTTTGCAATAAACTGGCTAAAAACGCGCCAATGATTAAATATTTTCCCGTGTCAAAAAATTCTTCGCTGGCATGATGCAACGTTTCTTTCCATTTATTTGTAGAATGAATATGTTCGTGCGAGGAAGAGGCTGTTGGTTTGAGCGGAGTCTTATGTTGAAAAAAGCGGTATAAAAGCAAGCCTACCAACACAGAAACGCAAAAAGCAAGGCCCACGCGAGCAAAAGCGATTTCGCTTTTTTGCTGAAACGCATAGTAGGTCGAGAGGAAAACAATCGGATTGATGATGGGCGCACTCATCAAAAATGTCATGCCAACTGCTGGCGGCATTCCTTTTTTAATCAGCCTTCTTACAATTGGAATAATCGCACACTCACAAACGGGAAAAATGATTCCGAAAAAGGCGGCAGATACAATGGCCACATACGGGTTTTTCGGAAGCCAACGCCGCAGCGTATCCTCTGAAATAAAGGTTTGAATCAAAGCGGATACAAAGACGCCTACTAAAATAAACGGAATCGCTTCTAAAACAATGCTTAAAAACATAGTATGGACAATCGCCCACTCTTTCGGCAATGTAAAATTCATATTCCCCATTCCATAAAAAAAGAATAAATATAAAAATAACAATAAAAGAACAAACGCTAGTCCATCATTGATTGTATGAGACATCTCCTTTTTCACATTCATTTCCTCCATTCATGCTCTCATTTCTTCTTAACAAATCGTAATTTTTCCTATTAACATATATACATAGATTGTCCACAAAAATATGACGATGAAATATCAATTGCTCCGTCAACATTTGTCGCCAAGTGCGCAGATGATCTGATTTCGCTAGTCGGGCGACCGTTGGAAAATTTGAATCGGTTAGCTATAAGTGTCATTTTCTCATCGTATCTCTCTATAATAAAAAACGATGAAAGCGATGAACTGATCTTGAAAAATCTATCCGATCATGGCAGCTCAAAGATAGAATGAACGATATCTATACCTCCCTTTCATTCTCGTAGTTGCTATTTTTCTTATTTTCTTGTATGATTGACGTTGTTAAAACGTAATAATTACGATTTACCAAAGGGAGGAGTTACTTATCATGAAAAAAGTGCCAGTTACTGTATTAAGCGGTTATTTAGGCTCTGGAAAAACCACCTTACTCAATCATATTTTGCATAATCGTGAAAACAAAAAAATTGCCGTTATTGTGAATGATATGAGTGAAGTGAATATCGACGCGGAATTGATTAAACAAGGGGGATTCTCCCGAACAGAAGAAAAGCTTGTTCAATTTCAAAACGGCTGTATTTGTTGTACATTGCGCGATGATTTAATGAAGGAAATAGAAAGATTAGTAGACGCAGGGGGACTTGATTACATCGTCATTGAATCTTCAGGAATCAGCGAGCCGATTCCGGTAGCGCAAACTTTTACCTACATAGATGAAAATTTAGGAATTGATCTCACTAAAAAATGTCGTTTAGATACGATGGTCACCGTTGTCGACGCTAACCGATTTTGGAACGATTTTTCTTCTGGAGAGAGCTTGCTCGATCGCAAGCAAGCTGTCGATGATTCAGATACACGCGAAGTAGCTGATTTGTTAATCGATCAAATCGAATTTGCTAATGTCATTTTGCTTAATAAAATCGATTTAATTCATCCCGAAGAGGCAAAAGAGCTTGAAAAGATGTTAAAAAAACTGAATCCGGAAGCGAAAATCATCCCTACGACATTCGGCCAAGTAGCGTTAGACGAAATTTTAAACACGCATTTATTCGATTTCGAAAGTGCCAGCCAAGCAGCCGGCTGGATCAAAGAGTTGAATGAAGAGCATACTCCAGAAACCGAAGAATATGGCATCTCCTCTTTTGTATATCGGAGAAGACAGCCTTTTCATCCAGAACGGTTTATGAAATGGCTTGAGAATTGGCCAATTGAAGTGATTCGCGCCAAGGGCTTTTTTTGGCTTGCATCAAGAAATGATGTATGCGGCCTTCTATCACAAGCGGGCACATCGATCGTGATCCAAGGAGCGGGCGAATGGGTCGCTGCTTATCCTGAAGCTGAGCGCCAACAAATTTTAATGGAGAACCCTGAACTTCTTGAAAAATGGGATCAAACATATGGCGACCGCATGACCGAGCTCGTCTTTATCGGCATCGAGATGAATCAAGAAGAAATAGAAGATTCGTTAGACCAATGTTTACTTACCGCTCAGGAAATGAGCCAGAATTGGGAAACATTTTTCGATCCCCTCCCTGCATTTGTTGGTTCCTGATAAATGAATAAAGTTCAAATCGTAATATTTACGATTTAACACCAACCGTCTCACCTGCGGCTTCGCACAAAGAGAAATTCCTTGTCATTCCGACACTTTTATGCGTATAATAAACGTATAAAGCATAAAATAAAAATAGGACATTGGCGGCAACCAATGTCCATTCAATACACAGCTGACTGCAAGACGTGCAGCGGCCGAAAACAGGCGGTTGTAACCCACCCTCACTTAAGGCGAGCAGGGTGGGTTATTTTTTGTCTCTCGCTACAGCGATAACAGCTACCATTAATGATGCAAAAGCAATCATTAGCGTCAGTGTATCGGTCACAGATATCATCAGCGGCACCTCCCTTCTCTAAGGGAGTAGGCCGCTCCCACCCTGCATATAGCTGTGCATCTTTATTATAGCATAGATTCATCAATACAGGAATATATGTTCTTGTTTTTTATTCTATTTTTCCTCTTCCCTTTCCTTCTGCTCTTTTTCCTATTTTTTTGATTGCCTCAAACGTTTTCTTATCGATCATACCATACCGTTTCTAGATGGAACGATCATTTCTGAAAACCGACGGGCAAAGGCCCATCTATGTGAACTTGCTTTTGTCAAAACGCTTTCAGGTCCATTGATGGGATTGTCAAACGGTTCATCATTTACGCGTCTGCCCCGCCGAAACATCACATCTTCAAAGATTACGTTTCATCGATAGTGAAAGTTGATCGAACGTCAAAGAGTATTTCTATCCTTTTGCCGGCGGCGGTCACTTCCACGCCCCTTTTCTAACCAAGGTTTGATGGCAGCGGACAAACACGGTGCCATCAGTTCTAATCTACTCTCATCGCAAATAAACTTTATAACAGCAACATTAGCTTATCCATTTGAGGAGGATTGAGAAGTGTCCCGTTCCCGATTCAAAACGATCGTATTAGCCTTAGCAGCTACTTTTATTGCCGTCTCCCTCGTCTCCTTCCCGCAGGAATCCGTCAATGCTTCAAAGCAGGGACTGAAAATCTGGTGGGGGACCGTCTTTCCTTCGCTGCTGCCTTTTTTCATTATCTGTGAATTGCTGATTAATTTTGGGGTTGTAAAATTTATCGGTGTTATACTTGAACCTCTCATGAAGCCCCTATTTAAGGTTCCCGGCGTCGGGGGATTTGTATGGGCGATGGGAATGGTTTCTGGCTTTCCGACAGGCGCAAGACTCACTGTACTATTGCGGCAAGAAAAACAACTCAGTAAAGTGGAGGCAGAAAGGTTGGTCTGTTTTACCAATTCATCCAGTCCGCTTTTTATCATCGGTGCCGTATCCATCTCGTTTTTTCATAATGCACAGCTTGGCGCCGTCTTGATTTTATCGCATTATTTAGGAAACATATGTATTGGCCTTATGATGAGGTTTTACGGAAAGGAGCAGCCACAAGATCCAAAGGAGGCCAGAGACGAAGCACTATTGCGCAGAGCCTTTTCCGCCTTGCATACCACACGTATGAAAGAAAAAAGACCGATTGGCAAGCTGCTCGGGGATGCCGTCATCTCTTCTGTTCATACTTTATTAATGATCGGCGGTTTTATCATTTTGTTTTCTGTCATCAATAGGCTGCTATCGAGTCTACATATTACCCAGTTTTTAGGAGAACTAGTAGCATATGCGCTTCGTTTGTTCCATTTGCCAGAAGCATTGAGCACCCCTCTTATATCCGGCTTATTTGAGATCACGTTAGGCGGGCAAATGACAAGCCAAGTCCAGGGAGTCTCTTTAATGCATAAAGCCATTATTATAAGCTTTATTCTTGCTTTCAGCGGTCTTAGTGTACAAGCTCAAGTCGCCAGCCTTTTAGCACAAAGCGATATCAGCTTTAAGCCTTTTTTCGTTTCTCGCATTATTCACGGATTTTTAGCAGGATTTTTTACTTTTCTTTTATGGGAACCCGTCTATCATGCCAATAGCTCGGCCCATGCTTTGCCGGTTTCCTTATTCGCTCAAGAAGGATGGTTTTACGGCAACTTTTTAACCTTAATGAATATAGGTCCTGCGCTCACCATTATTACCCTAATGATTTATATCATCATTTTTATCAAAAGAATGAAAAATGTCTAAGTGAGCAGCCGATCTCCTTGCGCCCCATCCGCAAGGGGATTTTCTTTGCAAATACCTTTTGGAAAAGAAAGTAATGGATTTTTTCCGATCTCTACAAACTTTTCATGGATCTCTCATTGTAGATAAGGTGCAAAATGAGCTTTGTCTTCCCTTTTTAAGCAGCTGATTTTCCCGATCGAACGGGCTTGAAAACGGTTAGACAAGATAAAAACAGGTGAAGCTAAAAGAAGACCGTAAGCGGACGTGCGAGGCCAGTGACGCGAGATGAAAGCGAAATGATCTGTCTGCATTCATCTCCGACGACAGCCGGGGAGGTAGGCCTACAAACGTTTTCCTCATCTCCATCTTCCTCATTCTATAGCAGCTGCCGCGATTGACCACCAACTATTTCGGGAAATGATTGAAATAAAAACGATGATCATTTAACATGGTAATAAAGCGTACAATGCCGTTGCGCTCCAAGCACAGAAGCAGCTGAAACATAAACATATGGGTGGAAGTGATCAGCACGGTTCAAACGCTAAAAAATAAAACGATGAACTTTAGGAGTCGCAAGTGAATGAAAAAGTTTTTTTATCAAATGTTCGTATGGCTATTTTGTCTCTATTTATTTATTCTCACGAAAATGGTCTTATTTAAATATGTCTCTTGGAAAGAAATGATCTACCATTTCGACTTCAGCGCCATTCAAAACCAATGGCATTCAAGCAACTTTACTCCCCTGAAAACCATTATTTTTTATTTATTCTTTGCCGATGTCAATTTAAACATTAAAATTGAAAACTTAGCTGGAAACATTATCGGTTTTATTCCTTTCGGATGGATGCTTCCATTGCTGTCGACACGCTTTCGCAGCTTTTCTGCTACCATGCTTGCAACCTTGTGTTTAAGCTTTACATACGAAGTGATGCAGCTATTATTTGAATTAGGAAGCTTTGACATCGATGATTTAATTTTAAATACGTTAGGCGGAATGCTTGGCTATAGTTTAAGCCGACTCATTCAGCCAATATGGCACCCAAAAAACATGTGGCTTAAGCAGGCCACAGCTCATCGCAAAGAGGAAAAAGTGTAACATTTTCAGCTGTCAGTTTCCGCGTAATAAATGCCGCCTGTCTATTTTTGAGACGATTTGGCAGCTGGGCCATCCCCATGCCTTCGCTCAACCTTATCAAAAAAAACATACTAAGATTAGTAGGAGTGGAGATAGGTCGTGAAAGCCCCAGAACCTTGAGTTCGTAATAAAAAAACCGGCCTACTTCACTGCCCTTATAAGAATCAGTTTCAGTATGTGGGCTCCTTGAATAAGAAAAGGGAAGCGATAAGGTGAAGGGAAGATATGATCTTCTTTCATTCGCATAAAAGTTGCGTTTTTATCCGTTTTTGAATCGCTGTTACGATCGCCAAAGATTTCATTCTGCTCCTTGCATTTGGCTGGTCGAGATAAAAAATTTTCTCGAATCCGTTTTAAAGTTTTTTCCATTTCTTCCGTTCTGTTCGTTTTTCCTTCCGAATTTTTGGTTCGGATTCCTGTTCGATTTCCTCGGCTAGGATTTCGGCTTTTTCTTCTAATTTTTGAGCGATGGCTTCTAAGTTCTGTTCCGTGATTTCTGGAGCTTCTTTCGCCTCTTTTTGTGCTGTCCCTGCTTCTAATTGGGTTAGTTCTTGAATGCACTGCAGTGTTTCTTGAGTTTTTTCTCTTCCCTTCGCTTCAAATAACTCATCCATGAGGACCCCGTTCGCCTCGGAATTCGTTGATGGTCCGGAAATCTGGTTGTTGCATCGCTGAAAGCCACATAGCGGAATAGTTTCTTTAACGAGCTTTTCGATTCCTCGACAAGAATAAGTCTTTTGAGAATAAGATACAGAACATTTTGGTATTTATTATAAATTCTGCCACCGCCTAATGAAAAAACAATGGTTTATCTGGTATCGCCTCCACCATTTCGTCCACGACACGTGCCACGTGATGTTCGGGTACGAGCGATTCAATATCATAAATCATTTGAACTTGACGGTTGTCATATGGCTTGAAAGTAGGGGCTACATTTCTTTTGGCAGGAGTTTTTCTTCTTTTCCATCTAGAGGCTGTGTGTGATCCTTTCCAGGAGTAATCATTTGATTGCTCATAAAAAATCGTCCTTTCTGTAATGTTGTGTCGCAACTTCATTTTACTAGAAAGGATGATTTTTGTGTCCTTTTTAAATTGAAAAAATGAGGGGCTGTCCAAAAGGTCAGTTACCCTGACTTTTTGGACAGCCCCTATCTTAGGATCATGATTCACGATTCATACCAATCTCCTACCGCAGCTGATTTTTCGAGCAACAGCGCTTCTTTAACAAAGACGAAGCGCGGCTTAGCGGACGGCTCTCATCCCACACAAAAGGGGATCCGATCTATTAAAAAGCCTCTCCCGCTTGTTTTTTGATTTGGTTAATCGCCAGCCAGCTATATACTAACGCGACGATATAATAAATCAATCCCGGTAAACGGAAATGGAACAGCTTAAAGATCAGATCAAGGATGATCGGCAAAGATAATGAATAAATGCTCAAGCTGTATAGCCGGCCAAAAGGCAAGTTCGCTTTTTGTAGCTTAGAAATCATCAGATTGATAATCGCTAAAAATAAAGCGCTGAATATTTTGCCAATGAAAAAGCCGATCCAAGCAATCACTGCCACAATGGGAGCGAGCCATTTTAAATATGGCAAAAAGCCGACCAGATCTTGTTTATCAAACGTTACGCCTTGAAAATCACGAAATAAGAAAACTTGTGTTTGCCCTCCAGCTTGCTTGCTAATCATCCGGTCCTTTAAAATCAGCACTCCCGACGAGTACGGATTTAAACGATCTTCTGTTGTTTGGCCCGTCGTATCGATAATGACAGCGCCATTTTTAGAATCATCCAACACAATCGGCATCGTTCCTTCTACATTCAACTCTCCGTTTTGAAAGGTGAATTCCGGGATTTTGCTTTCTAATGTTCCGGTAAAATGGCCGATGCTTTGATTAAATTGATAGCCGACAATGATGCTATTCAGCGTGCCAAACAAAAGCGCAAATAAAAGCAAATATAAAAAAGCTTTTCCTGCGCCTTGCGCCACCATGTCCGGATAACGTCTGACATCCCCTACGCTATAGCTCAATTTTTTAAAAAAGTTCATTCCTCATGCACTCCTTCGAATTTCATAAATAGACGGCATTCGCTCCAGCTTTAAGGGACAGGGAACCGTATGCTCATGCTTTCCATCAGCTGATCTCCTGTTTGAAACATAGATCACATGCTGCAACACATTCCATATTTTTTAGTTCTCAACCTCGCCGCTTATCTTCCATAATATTAACGTTCAAAACGCAAAAAGGTTTCAATCGATATTGAATTTTTTGTAATAAATGAAAAAGTTCCCTTTACAGACGAGTGAAAACGCGAATCGGACAACAGAATTTTATAAGCAGACAAGCATCTTCTTTCTTTGCCCGCACTATTAAAAACGGAGAGCGATACACATCAAACAGCTGCATCATGAACCGTCATTTTCTTTCTCCGTTTTAGAGAGGATGAATAATCTGACAAGCATCGTGCACGCTAAACATAAAAAAAGAAAGGTTTTATTATATATGAAAAACAGATGGATCACTTTATTCGCTCTCAGTGTCTGGTCAGTTGCGGGGATGGGCATCCAACCGATTGAAATCGTCCATCACGCGATCGCCCAAACCGAAATGCCACCATATGCCAAATGGGGAAGACTCGCTCTTCAAAAAACAAAGGAAAAATATCCAAACGCCCAAATCGTCGACTACCTCCATATTGGCCGCGACCAACAAGCGAATGTGACGACGGAAAAATTTAAGCTATGGCTGAGAACCAACCAGAAAGAATTTGGTGTTTTTGTCAATATCCAATTTAACACCGCAACAGAGCGAGTAATAGGCATTACCTTTCAAGAAACGCCAAGATAAACGGCGCGGTGATTTGACCGCGCCGTTTTCGGTTCACTTGATTCTTATAAATCAAATTACTTACTCGGATGCTTGCGATTGTATGAAATATTCCGGTGTCAAATGTTCAGACTGAACAATCATCGCGGTCATTCCTTGCTCGCTTCCCGATTCGTGCCATTCGCCTTTTTCCTAAAACACCGCCTCTCCACTTTTGACAAACACTTTTTTGCGATCCGCCCCTGTCACCCAGCCTTCCCCCTGTACAACAAGAAACAGCTGCGGCACTGGCGCTTCATGATAGCCGACCACTCCGTTCGGTTCGATGTACATGCAGCCGATGGCGGCAGATTCGGTTAGTTTCGTTATTCTCATATAGCTCGGTAACTTGGAGTTGTATTTTGTCATGGCGGTGCCGGCTTTTTTAGCAAATGTGAATAGTTTCATCATACAAGTCCTCCCAAGGTTCTCTTCGCCTTTTCGAACATTCAACAGATAGAAAGAAAATCCTGCTTCCAATCGACAATCGTTATGTTACTGCCTATTTTTCTTACGGTACTATAAAATTTCGTTTTCACTGTCGATTCCGTTAAGCCAGTGGCAGCAGCAATTTCAGCAAAGGTATATTCACCAAACAATTTAAGACGGAAAATTTGCTGGACAGACGCTTCAAACGTATTCAATACCGCTAAAATCCGCTCAACCTCCTCCTTGTATTCCAGCTTCAATGTAAAATCTTCTTCTTGCCCTAACTCGTGATCGATCTCCGTCACAATTGATTGCTGTTTGTAATATTTTGAGCGATAGTAGTTGATCGTTTGGTAAGTGGCAATTCGATATAACCACGTTCGAAATGACGCCTTTCTCTCGTCATACGAACGGATCGAACGAAGCATGCTGATAAATGCTTCCTGGGTTAGATCCATTGCTAAATCCTTGTTTAATGTCTGCCTGTAAATATAAGCATATAGATCCTTATAATAAAAACTGACAAGCTGGTTAGCGGCATCGCGATCTCCTTTTTTGGCTTTGGTGATCCATTCCTTTATTTTCTCCATTGACTTCTACTCCTACTTCTTTCAAAGGCTAGCCTTTCATTCATATATTCGTTATTTATTAGAAAATAGTTTGAAAGTTTCTCTATTTTATTTCAAATCTAGTACGCTTTGGCGTAACAAAAGCAAGTCACCGCCATGCCTCCGACCTCCGCTCTACTTTTGAATGAACAATAAATTCCATTTATATGTAATATAACATTTAAATAATCCCCCAGTTGTCAAAAAAACGGTCCTCCGTTCTTGTTAAACAGTCGAGCCCCCTTTTTCCCATTCAAATCTGCCATCATTTTTTGCTTCTAAAAACATTTTTTCTAAACAGAAAGATAGGGAGTCATACACGAACATATGTTCTATAATCAAATAGATAGTGGCCATACACAAGCAAGCCTAGAATCGTTTCTTTATCTTGAGATGGGAGGAAAATCAATGAATCACCAAATCATTGAAAAAGATCGTTTTCAAGTAGTGGGAATCAAGCGGACATTTTCGCTAGTCAATGGAGAGAATCATGCAGGGATTGCTAAGATGTGGGAGGAGGTGCATCAAAACAGCACCGTTAAGTTATTATCATCACTGAACAATGGCTCATTAAAAGGCTTGATCGGTGTATGTACCGCACACAGCGATGACCAGTCAGGACAAACGATCGATTATTGGATAGCCGCAGAGTATAATGGCGAGGTGCCTAACGGGCTGTTGGCGTTAGAAATACCCGCTTCTAAATGGGGCATATTTGAGGTGCGCGGATCGATGCCGGAAGCGATACAAAAAGCATGGGAGCAAATTTTTTCAGAATGGTTGCCATCCCAACATTACAAGCTTGCAGGCACGCCGCAATTAGAAGTATATCCGGACGACGATCCAACCAGCCCTGATTTTTATTCCGAAATATGGGTTCGTCTTCAATGAAGAGCGTTTGCTA
This sequence comes from Anoxybacillus sp. B2M1, assembly GCF_001634265.1. Classification (NCBI taxonomy): domain Bacteria; kingdom Bacillati; phylum Bacillota; class Bacilli; order Caryophanales; family Anoxybacillaceae; genus Anoxybacillus; species Anoxybacillus sp. B2M1. Next base: position 834,205 of record NZ_CP015435.1, read on the forward strand.
TTGAGGCTGTATGTGCATAAAATGGCTGACAAATCCCCCATACTAAAATGATAGAGGGGGTGAAAGTGATGAGTGAAAAAGTGGTAGCAGTCCGAAAAAATGGCGATGGCTATATTGTTGAGCTCAAGCTATCTTCTGGACGGATTGTCGATTACAAACAGGCACAAGCGATGGCACAAAACGGCGAGATCGAGGGTGTAAACACATTTAGAGGGAAGGACGGCGACTGGCATCTGCGTAGCAATGCCGATGGAGATCCAAGCAACAATCTCGATAACTTGCCGACATTTTAAAATGAAAACGGCCCTGTTTCGAACGGCACTTCGAATGATGAGTCATGATTTCTACGTTTGAGGTGCCGTTCGTTCTTTGGGCCTTTTTAGTAAGGTTATGGAAATGATGGAGTCACTGATATAAAATCGTTGAATAGTCGGCAAGCCATTCGCTTGCCGCTGGGATATGCCCACCGATCATTGATCACTTATTTTCTGATTCAATAGGCTCAAGCTTTGTGTGAAGATATGATCGAATCTCCTCTATGTTTTTCAGCTCTCGCTTTGGAATAATATAAGCGCTGACAGCACTATTATAGAGATAAAAGCTGTTCCGGTCTTCCTTGAAAGCCTTTATGCCTCCCCAGCTTACTTTTGTTTCTCCGTAAGAAGTCGAGTCAACGATTCCTTCTTCTGTCATCACAAGATGATGCTCTCCTAATAACCCTTCATTATTTCCATCTTTCACCATTCTCTTTGCGCTGCGAATAATGGCTCGATCAAAGTAACTCGGATAAAAAATCATCCATAAAACCGCCATAATCGAAAATGTAATCAGCAATCCTAAAAAGGAAGCATGTCCGATTTCAGCAAATACCCAGGCAACCAAAAGAAAAAGAACGGGAGGGATAACTCGCTGAATCGCCAACGTTCTCCGGGCTGCTTTCGAATGCTTGATATGAAACAAATTAAACTGCACATAATCTTCTTCCGTTAACCGATAACGAATTTCCATGATTTTGTCTCCTTCCCTATGCTGCAATAGAAAAATCATTGTCTCGCGTTTTTAAGCATTTTTTAGCGTCACGATTGTTAGCTTGTGCCAAATGCTTGTCCACTTCTTTTTCCGCACTCGTTCTTCATACATTTGAGCCCGTTTTTTTGTTTCATAAAAATATGGAGTTGGCTTGACAAGAAGCTCACAAACATCTTCGACTCCCCAAGGTGCCGCCAAGACGACACCGCTTTTTTCATCAAGCCTTACCCCTAAAACAGTGGCAGTGTCTGGAAATTTGGACATGGCATCGACGGAAGATAAATAAGGAGAGCCGCCATTTATTTCATGCATTCGCGCCTGATTTTTCACCGACCATGGACGATCGGGGAGGAAATGGTACAGCTTCTGTTCCAGCTTCTTTTCTGCCGCTTTCTCCGTATGCTTGCGGTCAAAATAAATGACATCGATATCTGGAAGCGGCGTTCTTTCTTGAAATCCAGGCAGCACATCCCAAATTTTCGCACGGACAAATCTGGCATACACCCACCAATCGGGCAAATTCAGCGACTGTACGGCTCGCAATGTTTCCATCATCCACTCGTCCTTCTGAATCCATTGGATGATATTACGTTCGTTTTTCATCACGGTATCCATTATTTTAGCTCCTCACCTCGCCAACACTTTGCCCGAAGCACAGGCAAAAGAGCCATTGCTGCACTTCCGGCACCCGCAGCCATAAAAAGCATTGTAAAATAATGCCCACCGATCGTCGGGGAATCGGCTACGATCACCCCCAGTATCCAAAATAGCAGACTACCGGCATAAAACAAGCGAAATCTTTTGTTGTTTCTCCGGCATAGCCAATACCCTGTTAGCATCACTATATAAATAATGCTCAATGCCATAAGCAAAGGAAAAGCAGGCTTGAATTTAGCAGCATAAATAAAATGATCGAGCTGTGAAATATCGCTGCTATTGGTGATGGAACCATGCAGCATCTGTGAAAAAAAAGCAGAATACTTCCACTCCCATGGGTTAGACCTTATTTCGCTTCCTTCGTACCAAGAAGCAAGAGTGGAAAAAACAAACACAAAAAAGGCGAGAATATACTGAATCATCCAGCCCACGGCCTTGTTCCCCCCTTGTAAATGGAAATAGGTCGCTAAACAGCACATGTTTGCATCTATTACCATTTAAGCATATATATAGGAAAATAAACAAGATATTTCGATTCATACCACCTCATAAACAAGCTCCTATGTCACAATCGCAAACGTTCCATTCGAATCTCCATAAGAAACCATTACGATTCACATAAGATCCAACGTTTCGCCTAACACGCTATGTCCGATGCTACTCAAATTTTTCAAGAATAAAAAACGTAATAGAATCTCGATTAGTGCTACAGTAAAAAAAGAAAATTGGCCTCCCCAATGCCCCTTAACTCACCGAGTACTTATTGATCGCTAGTGCTCTATCTTGTTTATGTATGCGGTAGTAACGGAGCGTTAAAATGACATCATCAAAATCAAGATAAGCCCTCTCCGTTTTCTGAATTCCCGCTTGCGTTTTGGTTACGTGAAAAGGGAGTGTTCACCTACAGAAGCTTCGCCATATAATATTCATCGACATATTGCCCGTCGATTTTCAGCGAATGGCGTTTGATTCCCTCCTGAACAAATCCCATTTTTTTATAGAGAGAAATCGCGGGGACATTGTCTGTCACAACCGTCAGCTCCAAACGATGGATCCCTTTTGTCCGCGCCCAGCGCTCCAATTCTGTAAATAGCATCGTGCCAATTCCTTTTCCCCGATAGGAAGCATGCAAACCGACAACGATATATACAGTATGACGATTGCGCTTAGCACGTCCGCCTCTTGCCACTAAATAACCGATGAGCTCCCCTTCTTCTGTCTCCGCCAAAAAAATCGCGGCATTTTCTTCATGCTCGATCGCCTCAAGCTGGCGGCGCTGCTCTTTAACCGTAAGAGGCCGTTCCCCCGCTTCAAACAACAAATAGGCTGATTCGCGCTCTACTTGCAAAATCAACGCTGTTAATCGTTCGGCATCATCCACCTTTGCCTGCCGAATGTTCACTCCCATCCCCTCCTTCTAAATAGATCTGTGCCAAATCCATGCTGCGATAACGAGCGAACGCCGTCTTTGCTTTACGAAATCCTGATTGAATATAAAACGGTTCGTTTCCTATCGTCGAAATAAGATGAATGCATGAAATGGCATCAAGCTGTTCGAGCAGATCTTTCATGATCGCTTTTCCAATACCTTTACCTTGATAATCGCGGTGAACGACGACATCATAAATCGCCGCATTGAATACGCCGTCTGACAGAGCGCGGCCAAATCCAACCAGACGGCCGAAGCAAAAGGCAAGCGCTACTATATGACTCGCTTGAAAAACTCGTTGAATGATTGGCTCTGTATGCTTAACCCAGCCAACAGATTCGTAGATTTCTCTCATCTTTGTCCAATTCGCATTTGCGATATCACGCACAATCTGAACATGTTCCATTATTCTCTTACTCCTTGTCCTTACTTGAAGCTCTCTAACTTTCTTTTCATGCCTTTCAATGTCCGGTTTTGCATCCATATGCTAACAAAGAGAAGCACTAACACTCCCGAAACCATAAGCGTAGAAGCAAACGAAAGGAACGAGCACTATATGCGGCGTCAAATCTCCATTCATAGGAACCCTCCTTTTTCATCGCCTTCTGCTTTCCGGAATATTCTACATCATTTGCCAATTTCCTTCCGGTTTGTATTGCATTTTCTCACAAATCTCCGTATGATGGTAAATCATATCATGTTGGAAGAAAGGGTGCAGAACATTGACAAAACAACTGCCTCCAGGGCAATTTGCAACGGAGAAATGGCCGATTCTTCACGAAGGCGATGTATACGAGTTTCATGAGGCTACATGGAAATTCACATTATTCGGCGAGGTGAAAGAAGAGGTTTCTCTTTCTTATCAGCAAGTTATGGAATTGCCAAAAACGATCTCAACCATTGATATGCATTGCGTCACAACATGGTCCAAGTTTGACACGACATTTGAGGGCATTGCTTTTCGCGAATTTTTGCGTTTCGTCGAGCTGAATCCAGACGTCGCTTATGTCAAAGTTTATGGATATTTAAACGGCGATCCCTTCGGCTATTCAGCCAATTTGCCTCTTCATGCTCTCATGAGAGATGACGCGCTTTTTGTGTACCGATGGAAGGACCCTCATCACGATTGGCAAGAGATCTCGCCAAAGCACGGCTATCCGCTGAGGTTCATTCCCCCTGCTTCTTTTTATTTATGGAAAGGGGCGAAATGGGCGACCGGCATCCGTTTTATGAAAACAGATGAGCCTGGCTATTGGGAAGTGAGAGGTTATTCAATGACAGCGAACCCATTTCAAGAGGAGCGGTTTTCCGATTCAACGCTGTCGAAGCTTTAACAAAAAAGCTGCGTTCGTAAACGCAGCCTTTTTGCGGCTCAGATGCGGCTTGCCGCTCGTTTATGCAGCCATGGACGAAGCCGGAGAAAAAGAAGCATAAAAACAACGGTTATAAACACGCCTTTTAAGGCATTAAATGGCAAAATCGCGGAAACAATGAGCGCTTTCGCTTCCGGGGCGCTCATTGCCGGCGAACCGAGAAAAATGGTATAGGCCGGCAGAAAGATATAATAGTTCAATACGCTCATCGCCGTTGCCATCACGATGGTGCCCGCCACCAAACCGATGACCATTCCCTGTTTTGATGCTGCTTTACGATAAATATAATAGGTCGGTAAAATAAACGTTATTCCAGCCATAAAATTCGCAAAATGACCGACTGGAACGCCAGTCGCGCTGCCGACAAGGAAATAGTTGAGCACATTTTTTAATAATTCGACGAGCATCCCAGCAATCGGTCCATACATTAGAGCAGCGACTAATGCTGGAACATCGCTAAAATCAACAAGCAAAAAAGGAGGAAATGGCGGAATCGGGAAATTGAGCAGCATCAATAGATAAGCGATGGCGCTAAACAATCCAATCGCCGCAAAAGCGGATACGTTCATGTTTTTCATGTTGATTCTCCTCTCCTTCTCGTGACTCATCCTCACAAGAAGAAGGCTGCCGACTGACCATAAAAAACCCTTAAGCCTAAACGCTTAAGGGAGAATAGCAGGCATGCGCAAACAGACGTTCAAGCGCAACCGCCGAACGCCGGCAAACCTTCATCTTCTCCCATCCAGACTATAACTGTCGGCTCCGGAATTGCACCGGATCCTGCCTTTCGGCTCGCGGGCTTAGAAGCTTATTCGCTTCATCACCGCCGGTCGGGAATTTCGCCCTGCCCCGAAGATGAATCAATCTAAATTTTATTTATTCCATTTATACTATACATGTTTTGCTGAATATTGTCCATGCATAAAGCTTCGCTTCTTAACGTTAAGGCTTTTATACGCTTTCCACGATCAACCGCCGAGATAACATCATTCATTCGTAAATTCATCTACTCGGCTGCAGAAACAACCCCTGTTCAGAGCTCTTGTCACTCATTCGCATCATAAAGCTTGTATCCGATGATCAATGGTCTAAATCAGGATTCCATTTTTTCTTGAAATAAGCGTTTTATGATAAAATAACATCGGAAAAAGATAGCAAATCATAAGGAGATGGACGATATGAAACAAGAAATCATTGAGCGCTTGACTAGATATGTGAAGGTGAATACCCAATCTGATCCGAACAGCGACACGTGCCCTTCAACTCCAGGTCAGCTCGAACTAGCCAACATGCTGGCAGAAGAGTTAAAAGCGATCGGCATGACAGAGGTGACGGTTGATCAAAATGGCTATGTGATGGCCACACTGCCAGCCAATACAGAGAAAGAAGTGCCGACGATCGGATTTTTGGCACATTTAGATACGGCGACCGAGTTTACGGGGGAAAATGTTCATCCGCAACTGATTGAAAGCTATGACGGAGGCGATATCATCTTAAATCACGAGCTTTCTATTGTTCTTTCGCCCGCCGATTTTCCTGAGCTCGCTGGCTACAAAGGACATACCTTGATCACAACCGATGGAACGACCTTGCTAGGAGCCGACAATAAAGCGGGCATTGCTGAAATTATGACAGCGATGGCGTATCTTATTCAGCATCCAGAAGTGAAGCACGGCGAAATTCGCGTCGCTTTTACACCGGATGAGGAAATCGGCAGAGGTCCGCATAAATTCGATGTGGACGCTTTTCGGGCGAAATACGCTTATACAGTGGACGGAGGACCGCTTGGCGAACTAGAATATGAAAGCTTTAATGCCGCACAAGCGAAAATTATCTTTAAAGGAAAAAACGTGCATCCTAGTACGGCTAAAGGCAAAATGGTCAACTCCATCAAACTGGCCATGGAATTCCATAGCCAGCTGCCAGCTCATGAAGCGCCGGAGCACACTGAAGGCTATGAAGGATTTTATCATCTGTTATCCTTTCAGGGAGATGTCGAAAAAACCACTCTTTCCTATATTATCCGCGATTTCGACCGAAACGCATTCGAAGCACGAAAAACAAAAATAACGGAACTGGCTGCACAGTTTCAAGAAAAATATGGTAAAGAGCGTGTCGAATGGGAAATAAACGATCAGTATTACAATATGAGAGAAAAAATTGAACCAGTGAAAGAAATTGTCGACATTGCATATGAAGCGATGGAAAATCTCGGCATTGAGCCAAAAGTTTCGCCGATCCGTGGCGGCACTGACGGTTCTCAGCTCTCTTACATGGGCTTGCCTACACCAAACATTTTTACAGGCGGAGAAAACTTCCATGGCCGTTATGAGTATATTTCTGTCGATAATATGGTCAAAGCAACGCAAGTCATTATCGAAATTGCGAAACTGTTTGAACAAAAAGCCTAACATCTTACATAAAAAGAAAACAAAAGGGTATTGGCCGCCGGTCATGTCCTTTTGTTTTTTCTATTCGTTCCATATGCCTTAGATTGGGACAGCATGTCGCTCTTTTCGCTCAGACTGCGCAGCTATATTACTTAAAGAACCAATATTGTTGTCATTCAGCTGGGCTGCTTTCGCCGCTGGAAGTGTCGTTTTTGGAACGATTCGCGACAAAAAAGCGATGCGTTTATTAGGAATCGGATTGATTTTTTTAACATTGCTGAAATTGGTATTTATCGATCTGCCGATTGTTTCTTTATGGATGCGCTCTATCCTGTTCATCGGACTTGGCAGCATTGGCGTCATCATTTCACGCCTGTTTTATAGACAGCAAAAACGATAAACAAACAAGCCGCTTCTTGCTGCATAAGCGGCTTTCTTTTTTCTCATACTATTAACGCAATCTTTTAACGTTTAGAGTTAGGGCCGTTGTGCCGACTGACTCCTATCATTCATTGGTCTATAGAATCATCGTGTTGTTTGGCCTCGTTCATATGATCGAAAAAATCCAATACGCTCCTTTTCTGAATCGCTTTGTTCCATTTTCAAATTAGATGGAGCCGGTCGCAACGATACGATGGCAAGGAGGGCATGATATGGCTACATCCCAACATCTAAAAGAACATCTCGTTTTGCTATTCTTGGTGACTGCCGCATTGATATGGTCAGCGGTCAAGCCTGCAAGCTATTTAACATGGCTGCTGGAAGTCAGTCCTGCTATTGCAGGGTTGCTTATTGTGATCCTCCTCTATCGCCGCTTTCGCTTGACCACCCTTTCATATGCTATTATTTCACTTTTGGCCATCAGCATGTTTATCGGGGGGCATTATGTTTATTCCAACGTTCCCTTGTTTAATTGGGTGAAAGACACGTTCGATTTAGAACGCAATCATTATGATCGTTTCGGTCATTTTTTAAAGGGGTTATTTGCCATCGTGCTCAGAGAAATTTTACTACGGAAAACCTCGCTGACACGAGACGGATGGCTATTTTTGATTGTGATGAGCATGATGCTGGCGATTGCCGCATTGTATGAAATCATTGAATGGATAATCGGGCAATTGGCCAAACAGGTAAAGCAAGTGCAAGATTTTCTGGGCACCCAAGGCGACATATGGGATACACAATGGGATATGCTGTTTTGTCTCATCGGCTCCATATTAGCTTGGTTGGCTCTTTCAAAAATCCATGACCAGTTTTTAAAAAAACCCCTTTAGCCCATTCCCGCTTCATACAAATCCCAAATTCTTATCTGGCGTTTTTTTTAATGCATGGTAAAATAAAATCATGCATGAATTTGAAAAAGTAAAGGGTGTATGAAGATTGGTGACAAAGCTATTGATTTTAATCGCCGCTTACCTTCTTGGTTCCATTCCCTCCGCGCTCATTGTCGGAAAAGTCGGGTTTGGCATTGATATTCGCGAGCATGGGAGCGGAAACTTGGGCGGCACAAATACGTTTCGGGTACTCGGTGTCAAAGCAGGATTGATTGTAACGATCAGCGATATTTTAAAAGGAACGCTCGCCGCTAGCTTACCGGTGCTGTTTCATGTAGACATTCATCCGCTCGTTGCCGGAGCACTGGCAGTGCTTGGACATACATACCCGATTTTCGCCGGATTCCGCGGCGGAAAAGCCGTTGCTACTTCGGGGGGAGTCTTGCTAGTTTGTTCGCCATTTTTATTTATCACACTGTTAGTGGTCTTTTTTCTTGTACTATATCTTTCAAAATATGTCTCTCTCTCTTCGATGCTGGCGGGAGTTTACGCGATTATTTATACGATTTTCTTTACTGATGACATTCCGCTGAGGATCGGCGTTACTTTGCTTACTCTCTTTGTTTTTTATCGTCATCGCGCCAACATTAAGCGGATTATAAATAAAACGGAACCAAAAATCAAATGGCTATAAATGCTCACAGGGCTGTCCCATTCACTCGGGCAGCCTCTTTTGCGGATCCTGCGACGATCGGATGATCGCATTCGTTCTTTTTCAAGCAATAGACGCACAAGACCAATGAAAGGAGTTTTATTTGTTGAAATTACCGGAGCCATTTCGCGAAAAAATGAATCGACTCTTACAGGAAGAAGCGCTTCCCTTCTTTCATACATATGAAGAAAACAAAACGAATGGGATTCGTTTGAATCCCCTTAAAATAGAGCGGAGCACCTTTTTAGAACTGATGCCGTTTTCCTTATCACCTGTTCCATTTTGTTCGACCGGCTTTTACTATGATGCTTCGGAACAGCCGGGAAAACATCCGTATCATGCCGCCGGCCTTTATTATATTCAAGAACCAAGCGCCATGTTTGTCGCTGAAGCATTGCGTCCTGAACCGGGAGAAAAAGTGCTTGATCTTTGTGCGGCTCCCGGGGGGAAGACGACACAACTGGCAACTATGATGAACAATACCGGCTTTTTGCTTGCGAATGAGATTCATCCAAAACGCGTCAAAGCACTATCAGAGAATATTGAGCGATTGGGCATCACCAATGCGCTTGTCACAAACGAAACGCCAGAAAAGCTGGCAGAGCGCTTCACAGGATATTTTGATAAAATTTTAGTTGATGCGCCTTGTTCAGGTGAAGGAATGTTTCGGAAGGATGAGGAGGCCATCCGTTATTGGAGCGAAGCGCATGTAGCGCAATGCGCCAGCAAGCAGCGCCACATTTTGTCCTGTGCCTATCGCATGTTAAAAGAAGGAGGCATCCTTGTTTATTCGACATGCACGTTTTCTCCAGAAGAAAACGAGCAAACGATCGAAGCGCTTCTTGCAGAATATGAGGATCTGATTTTATTGCCGATTGATAAAACAGCAGGCATTCAGCCAGGAAGACCGGAATGGACAAATACTCATATGAAAGAAATGGCGAAAACAGCACGGCTTTGGCCACATTATTTAAAAGGAGAAGGACATTTTGTTGCTAAGCTGCAAAAAACAGGAAGATCCAACCAATGGAATGGCAAAACCGCTGCTTCCAACCTTTCCAAATCGGCACAGCGTGACTATCAAGCATTTGAAAAAGAGGTGCTAAAAATCGAAATCACCCACACCATTTATGCATTTCAACAACAGCTATTTGCGCTGCCAAAGGATTGCCCGAATTTTGAGGGATTAAAAGTGGTGCGAGCGGGCTTGCATTTAGGAGAGTTAAAGAAACAGCGCTTTGAGCCGAATCACGCGCTCGCCTTAGCCTTAAAAAAAGAGGAGGTCGCTCATTCGCTCGATTTAAACAGCAGCGACCAAGAGCCGATCATGAAATATTTGCGCGGCGAAACGCTTGAAACAGGCGGAAACCGCGGCTGGACTATGGTCACGATTGACGGCTACCCGCTCGGCTGGGGAAAGGAAGTAAAAGGAACGTTGAAAAATTTTTATCCAAAGGGGCTAAGAATTTAGGGGCTGTAGCTAGTTGGCTTTCGGAAGCCCCTTTTTGATTCATCTGAACCTCCCCTGCCTCCACTCCGTTAAAAGACGGGAAACTTCTCGGTGGATTCTGTAAAAAAATGCGCAAAAAAATCGTCCTTTCTTTGCTCAACAGCATTTTCAGAAAGGACGATTTTTTGATGAGCAAACAAATGAAATGACCACTTGCATTTTCCCGTCCCAGACGGTTTTGAAAACGTCCATGAAACCAAAATGCCGCCAAACCAAGACGAGAATGAAACCAAAATGTTCATCGACAGACAAGCGAAGCAAATCACGCCGCATCAACATATTTGTTAACCGCTTGTCACCTTTTGCTACTTTACTGGAACGGTTAACGCAAACACAATTTTGTCATGCTCTAGATCAAATTCTTTTGCCGTAATGCGATATCCATTTTTTAACTGGGTATTGGCTAAATCAATATAAATTCGGTGAGCATCGGGCTCAATCATGACTTCGTCAGGCAGTTTCGCATGCTTTTGCAAATATGACAGCGTATAGTTCACCGGAAGTTGCCATTGTCCTAATGATAAATCCGGATCTCTTAGTTCTAAATTGCCGCCTTTCACGATTTTAGGCACAAACGAAACCGTTAAATCCACATTTCTGCTAAAAAGCGGGACTTGACTCGCTACATATACACGATCATCAATCCAAACCCGATACGAAAGCAAACTATTTTTTGTTTTTTCTTTCAGATAGTCATTCAGCAAAATATTGACATCTTCTTTTGATGAATGAACGAGAAATGTGGCTCCCTTTACAGCTTTTGGGGCCGGAAGCTTTGTTGAAGACGGCTGAAGAATAAGAAACAGTAAACTTACCACAATGACCATATTGATTGCTAATAATCCAAAAAAAGCGATTTTCCATTTCATTGTTCCATACTCCCTAACAAATGTTCATAGACACGTTCAGCAATTTTTTCATATCCTAATTCATTCGGATGAAATTGATCATCGTAAAGCAAATCATCACGGTTATCGAATAAATCCTTCACATCGACAAAAATCGTTCGATCATATTTGCTTAAAACCGCTTGGCTTCCGCGGTTCCACATATCGATCACCTCATCGATTTCAGGAACGTCTTGAAGCGGGCTTGAGAATGGATTATACACCCCAACAAGAACAATCGTAGCATGTGGATTCAGCGCGCGCAGCGATTGCATGAGCCGGTCTAATTTGGCAGCAAAGCTTTTCTGGTTTTTCTCAAATAAATCATAGGTTAAATCAAACAAATGAGAACGGACAACTTTCATAATATCGTTACCACCGATCGTGATCAACATCATATCGGCTTCCCTTATCTCTTGTTCGTGAGACTGAATGACATCCTTCAATTGTGAAAGACGTAAGCCTCTTTTTCCTAAATTCGTGACCGTAACAGAGCGAACTCCCTTATTATGCAATAATTTTTCTTTGAGATCAAAAACATAGCCGCCCTGATGGTCTTGATCTCCTACTCCTTCCGTTAATGAATCACCAAAAGCCACCACATTCCAATCCCGAGGGATAAAATCCTGGTCGATTATTAAACGGCTCGGAAGACCGATTTGCCGCAATGGAATATTTTCCATTTTCATCGCTTCCGTGGCTGAGCATCCCCCACTTAGAAGCAGTGACAAAAACAGAAGTCCCCATTTTTTCATTTCTTTCACCTTCCTAGAAAAAGGAAAACACGAAGAGGCAAAAATGCCACCACATTTTTGCCTCTTTATGATGATTGCAAAATTTTAATATGCTCTAGAATTTTCTTGTATGGAACGTTGTTCATTCCATTATAATATTGAACCACTTTTCCTTTTTGATCGACTAAATAGAAACTGGTTCCGTGGATGACCTGGCTTTGGTTTGCTGGCTTTTGTACAATCGTTTTAAAATTCTTTTGAGCAAAAGCTTCAATTTCTTGCTGAGTGTATCCCGTCAGCAAATGCCAATGACGAGTGTCAGCATCAAATTTCTCAATATATGCTTTTAATTGCTCCGGATGATCGTTTTCCGGATCCACACTAAAAGAAACAAATTCAACCTCTAATCCCTCTTCTTTGGCCATTCGTTGCAGCTTCGCCATATTGGCCGTCATTGGCGGACATACATCCGCACAGCGAGTAAATATAAAATCAGCTACCCATACTTTCCCTTTTAGGTCTTTTAAGCCAAACGGTTGATTATTCTGATCCGTAAAGGTAAAAGACGCAACCGGCCAGTTTTGGGCATCAGGGATCTTTTTACTGCATGCAGCTGTGAATAACAAAAGTATGCTTATAAGCACAATGGCACTTGTTTTTCTCATCGCTAAATCCACCCGTTTTCATTTCCTCTTTCATTTTACCAAATGTTTCATGATTTATTCAACGTAGTACATAAAACCAATCGCACCTGCACCTGTATGAATCGAAACAATCGGCGTCGTATATACTATGTCAATCTGCTCATAGCCAGTTGCCTCAGCAATAGATTGCCTTAAGCGATTCGCCAACGTCAACGCATCAGCATGGGCAATGCCGATCGCACGAATCGTTTTGCCGGTCGCATCCTCGACCAGCCGTTGTGTGAAATAGCTGACGATCTGCGAATAGCTCCGCGCTTTCATCACAGGCGTATAGATGCCATCCATCAGCGCCGCAATCGGCTTGATGTTCAGCAATGAGCCGAGCAACGCTTTGCCGCGTCCAATTCGGCCCCCCTTCACTAAATGGTCCAACGTGTCAACAGCTATATAGAGATGCGTGCCGCAACGGACTTTTTCAAGATGCTGAATAATATCAGCGCAGCTCTTCCCTTCTGCCGCTTGCTTTGCTGCTTCTATGACCTGGAATCCTAGGGCAAGCGAGATAAATTGCGAGTCAACAACTGTCACATTTGCCTGTGACATGGCCGCTGCCTGTCTTGCCGATTGCACCGTCCCACTTAGCGCGCCAGCCATATGAATCGAAAGGATTTCACATCCATCTTCTCCCAAACGGTTATATAGCTCCAGAAAGCTTCCTATTGAAGGTTGAGAACTTTTCGGCAGCTCGTTTGCTTGGGCCATTTTTTTCATAAATTCTTCTGATGTGATATCCAGACGATCTGTATAGACTTTGTTGTCCATTGTAAAAGTGAGCGGAATCACTTCAATTCCATACCTATTTAATGTTTCAGTAGGAACATCTACTGTCGAATCCGTTACAATTTTGATTTTGCTCATTATTTCACTTCCTAGAGTTAAGCCTCATTGAACATTATACAATGAAACGAGTGAAATGCCTATAATAAATGCAAAAAAAGTTGCTTTGCCAAAGCAAAGCAACTTTTTCATATGATGCTTATGCATTATTTTTTAAAATATCTGTCTTGAAAATTTGTTCATAGACAGGCCATTTCAACACTCTTTTTAAATGATCCCTAAACGAATAAACACAACGTGCTTCCTGAGACCAATAGACTTTTGCTATCAGCGTCTCTAAACGTGATTGAACGATAAAGCGATAGGTGTTATCTTCCTCCAATACTGGAATCTCAATAATTTTTACCTTCTGTCCATAAGCATTCTTGAACTCCAGGCTTTTGAATAGCAAAATATCAATCCTCTTTTTTGACCGATTTACTATTATTATACACGAAATCGGTGTAAAAGTATGTCAGATTGCGCGAAAGATTTATAATTTTTTTAGCGAAAAATAACGAATGACTCATCGTGCTCCACATAACGATATCGACCTGTATCCACATTTGGCCTCAAATGAGCAGACGATCATCTGATTTTGGTAGTCGGACGACCGAACACCGCCGCTTCCAAACACCCCTCTCTCCCCTACACTCTGTTAAGCGGTGGGAGACTTCTCAATGGATATATTAAATAAGTAAATGAAATAAGTTCGGATCTTTATTGACTTCCTGATAAGGGAATCCCTTCTTTTTCATTCTCTCGATGAGCGGAGCATAATCCTCCCGCCGCTTCAGTTCGATTCCCACTAATGCAGGTCCGTTCTCTTTATTATTTTTCTTTGTGTATTCAAACCGCGTAATATCGTCCGTCGGTCCCAGCACTTCATCTAAAAATTCGCGCAATGCTCCAGCACGCTGTGGGAAATTAACGATAAAATAATGCTGCAAGCCTTCATAAATCATGGAACGTTCTTTGATTTCCTGCATCCGATCAATATCGTTGTTTCCTCCGCTAATAACACAAACAACGGTTTTTCCGCGAATTTGCTCTTGATACAAATCCAAAGCGGCGATTGGCAAGGCTCCAGCTGGTTCAACCACGATGGCATTTTCGTTATAAAGCTCTAAAATGGTCGTACACACTTTGCCTTCTGGCACAACGACGATGTCGTCAATCATTTCTCTGCATAACGCAAACGTTTTTTCTCCTACTGTTTTGACTGCTGCTCCATCCACAAATTTATCAATTTCCTCTAAAGTCACAACTTCCCCTTTCTCAAGTGCCGCTTTCATGGATGGAGCTCCGGCTGGTTCGACGCCAATCAGTTTTGTGGCAGACGAGATGCTTTTGATATATGTACCGAGACCTGCCATCAATCCGCCGCCACCAATGCTGGCAAACACAAAATCAATCGGTTCCTCACAGTCATTAAGAATCTCCACTCCGATCGTTCCTTGTCCAGCCATCACATACTCGTCATCAAACGGGTGAATAAACGTTCTCTCTTCTCGCTCAGCGCATTGAACAGCCTCGTTAAAGGAATCGTCAAATGTGTCGCCAACTAAAACAATCTCTACCATCTCTTTTCCGAATAATTGAACTTGTGAAACCTTTTGGCGTGGTGTTGTCGCAGGCATATAAATTTTTCCATGCACACCTAACGCGCGACATGAATAGGCCACTCCTTGAGCGTGATTACCTGCGCTAGCACAAACAATTCCCCGTTTTCGTTCTTCGTCTGTCAGATGCTTCATGCAGTTATAAGCACCGCGAATTTTAAACGAGCGCACAACCTGCAAATCCTCACGCTTTAAATAAACTTGACAGCCATAGCGCTCCGATAGCAATGCATTTCTTTGTAGCGGGGTGTGGTATACGACATCTTTTAGCGTATGATGCGCGATTAAAACATCTTCCACATACACGGCTCCTCGTTTTCGTTTCAATTGCTGTTCCATATTCCCTTGTCCTTTCCATCACTTTTTTAATTTGAAAATTATATCACAAATTTTAAAAAAGGAAAGGGAATTTTCAAAAAATTTATAAAAACAGGGCATTTACTGAGAATCGTCGTTTTGTTTCGGTTCTTCATACTCCTCTGCGAATTCGGTCGCCCATCTTCCTTCATCGAACCAATTTCTTGTTTGCCGCATGGTGCGGTCAGTGAAAAGATGGTTTTCAAGAAACAGATGAAAAAATGCTTCTGCAGCTCCAATCGCCAACGTTGCGAAAAAAGCAACATAAGCCATATTGGCCGTTCGTTCGATTAACCAATAACAAAAAAACCAAATCAGCCCGAATGACAAAACAAGATCAGCAAGCGTTGCCACGAAATTTCCCATTCGCGGTAAAATCAATAAATCGCCAAGTACATATGAAATCACTGTTGCCGCCAATGAAATAAAAAAAATAAGCGAAATCGGCGTATTAAAAATGGTTAAAAACGAAAGCAACACCGTACTCCATAAAACAAATTTGATCACGAATGAAATGATATGCTTCATAACTTCTCCCTCCATTCTCGTTTGGTTATTGTTATCGTTCCTTTTCTACACCCTCTCTATTCAAAATCGGTCAAAAGAAAAACGTGCTTCGCAATAAGCGAAGCACGTTTTTGCGCAGACGGAAACGGACGCGGTAAGTCCTATATCCATCCAATTATGTGTTTTCACCCTTTCTTGTGGTGCCGGACAAAAGAGAAACGAAAACTGAAAAACACGGTTTACGGAGAATCGGGACGCGCATTTTTTCATGTCAAAGACCGGCCATGTTCTGAGTGCGGCCGCTTGCGTTCATAGACGAGAAACGCAAAGTCATACCGGTTTTTTTCGTCCTTTTGGCCTTGCTGGCTTGACACTAGGCACCATTCTCTCTCATCAAACGAAGGGAAGAAGGTATCCCCAGCAAATTGCCCAGCAATCTTTGTGATATAAAGGCGATCAGCCAACGGCAGCGTCGCTCGGAATAACTCAGCTCCTCCGATAATAAAAATCTCTTCATTCTCGCGCTCTGCTGCGATTTTTTGAATATCCGCTACAGAATGAATAACCGTGCAGCCTTCGGGACGAAAAGAATGATTGCGGGTTATAATAATATTTTCTCTTCCTGGCAGCGGCCGGCCAATCGACTCAAACGTTTTTCTGCCCATAATGATGGGATGGCCCATCGTAACGCGCTTAAAATAGGCAAGATCGGCTGGCAAATGCCAAGGCAATTGATTATCCTTCCCAATCACGCGATGGTGATCCATTGCGACAATAAGCGAAATCATCTTCTCTCTCCTTTAGATCGCAACCGATGCTTTAATATGCGGATGCGGATGATAGTCAACAATTTCAAAATCCTCAAACTGATAATTAAAAATAGAGTCCGGCTTCCGCTTAATCACCAGCTTTGGCAACGGTCGCGGCTCTCTTGTTAATTGAAGCCTTGCTTGTTCCAGATGGTTCAAATACAAATGAACATCCCCGCCTGTAAAAATGAGCTCACCAACTTCCAATTCGCATTGTTGGGCGATCATATGCGTCAGCAGGGCATAGCTGGCAATGTTAAACGGCAAGCCAAGAAACGTATCGACAGAACGTTGCTGCCACATGCAAGACAATTTTCCATCCGCCACATAAAATTGAAATGCATAGTGGCAAGGCGGCAATTTCATTTTGTCAATTTCCGCGACATTCCATGCACTAACAAGCAAACGGCGCGAATCAGGATTTGTTTTAATTTGTTCAATGACTTGGCTAATCTGGTCAACCGTTTTGCCGTCCGCTCCTTTCCAAGAACGCCACTGCGCCCCATAGACAGGCCCCAATTCTCCGTTTTCGTCAGCCCATTCATCCCAAATCGTTACGCCATTTTCCTGTAAATAGCGAACATTGGTGTTGCCGCTTAAAAACCACAGCAGCTCATAAATAATGGACCGAATATGTAGCTTTTTCGTTGTTAATAGCGGGAAACCCTGTTGCAAATCAAATCGCAGCTGCCGACCGAATACTGATCGGGTCCCCACTCCTGTTCGGTCTGTTTTTTCAATTCCATTTTCCAAAATATCTTCAAGTAATTGTAAATATTGCTGCATCGTGCTCACCTCATGTTCTATCATAAATGAAAAAGAACTCATTTTCGAGTTCTTTTCGTCAATTGCTGCATAAATTCAGACGTTTTTGGTGCCAATCTCTGCAAATGAGCGCGCGTTTCATCGTTATGATAGTAATAAGCAAACGCTTCCGCAAAATATTCTTCCGGATAATCGAGAAAATAGTACTGACCGGGAAACAGGCGCTCTGCTTCTTCGCGCCAAATCGCCAAAAAATCCGGGGTTTCATGAATGTCGTTCAATACAATATCATCTACAGAATGGGCAAGCTCGTGCAATTCTAAATTGATGGAACCATGCCCTTTTCCTTTGTCACTGTGCCCGATTTTGACGAGCACAAGACGTGAACCGCCCATCCCTGGCACATCATCCCATGTTGAAAGCGCCATATAGCCGCGGGGCACCTTTCCGCGCAATGATCGGGCGGACGGCTCATCCGTCAGCTTTCCATTAAACAGTTTAATATATATCTGTTTATCGGCCATTTTTTGTAATAAATCCCCGTCAATGCGCGCCAGTGTGCTCACCATTTTTTTGGCCTCTACCTGGTTGAATGGCCCATCAGGCAAAATGACCATGTTTCGCAATAGCGAATAAGAGGGAACGTCCATCCCAGCAAGAGAGCTTGCTCTTAATAAAACACCGTACGTATTCGGATATGGCGAAAACGAAAGCAGCGGAATAACAGCTACAACCATTGCCATGAGACCAATCAAACGTTTCATCCAGCTATTTCCCTGCCTTTTCCTGCATGCTATGAAACTAGCAAGCCAACAGACTCTTTTTTTCTACTATAGCACACGAAAACAGCTAGAGAAATGCATAATTTTAGGAAAAAGAGGGAAGATGGAAGATGCCGCTTTGCTTTATGCGGCTAACAGCTTCGGCTAATCTCTCCTCATCTTGAACAAGAGCAATGCGGACAAAACCTTCCCCATTCGGGCCGAATGCATGTCCTGGCGTTACCACAACATGGGCTCGATCCATCAAAGCATAAACAAACTCTAACGATGTCCATCCATCGGGAATTTCTGCCCAAACAAACATGCTTGCTTTTGGCCGTTCAATTTTCCAGCCAATAGAAGAAAGGCCCTCAATTAATAAATCGCGGCGAGATTGATAAATGTTTCGGCTTTCTTCACAAAAAGAAGCTCCTTTTGTCAGAGCTGCGACAGCCGCTTTTTGAACAGGCAAAAACACGCCATAGTCTAGGTTGGATTTAAACTGTGAAAACACCTTGAGAATTTCTGCATTTCCACAGGCATATCCAATTCGGCATCCAGCCATATTATAGCTTTTCGACAGCGAGTTGATCTCAATGCCTACATCCTTCGCTCCAGGAATAGATAGAAAACTAATCGGCTTATGTCCTTCATAATACAGCTCGCTATAGGCGAAATCTGAAACAACGATCACGTTATATCGTTTGGCAAATGCAATGACCTCTTGAAAAAAAGACTCAGTGGCTAACGCCGGAACAGGGTTTCCCGGAAAGTTGACGATCATCATCGCCGCACGTTTTGCCACTTCCTCCGGGATCTCGCGAAGATCTGGAAGAAAGCCATTTTCTTTGCGAAGCGGCATGAAATAAGGCTCTGCTTGGGCCATCGCAATTCCTGTTGCATACGCCGTATAGCCTGGATCAGGAACTAAAATAAAATCACCGGGATCGGCAAACACCATCGGCAAATGAACAAGACCATCCTGAGATCCCATTAAGCAAACGACTTCTTCATTTGGGTTCAGCTGCACTTTATGCTCCGTTTGGTAATAGGAAGCCACCGCATCGTAAAATTCACTCGTTCCTGTTAAAGAATAACCGTATGTATCAGGCTGGCTGGCATAAAAAGCGATGGTTTCTCTTACAAAGGACGGCGGCGGCAAATCGGGACTTCCGATACTTAAATCAATCATATCGAATCCTTGAGCCATCTTTGCTTTTTTATAAGCAATCAACTCACTAAATACAGAAGCGCCGAACGCTTTCATGCGCTCTGAGATTTTCATTTCCATTCTCCAAAAAACCCCTTTCTTTTTCTTGTTTTTTTGATATATATTATGAATATAAGGAATACTCCGAGACAAAGGATTCCACAATACCAGTGTAGCACAATTTAATCACTCTAAAATAGAAAGGGTAGGATAAAAATGAATGCGATTTTTTTCGGATTAAGCTTGCTGACGATTGCTTATTACATTTATAGCTGTTTTGCCGACTCGTAAAAACTCGCAGGGGGGCCTGCGAGTTTTTGTTTTCATGACTATTTGGATATATTTCGACAGTCGGTAACTTGCTTTTGCTGCGATTTAGCATAAACAAAAGACCGAACAGCCCGCCGTTAATGACAAATACGTTCCTATCAGCGGTGTTGTTCGATCGCTCAACCTTCCTATCTATCGCTATTGTTTTTTTGCGAGCAGAATCAAGTTCGTGCGCTCCCGTTTCCGTAGTCGTCGTTCCTTGCCCTTGGATATGCGGAGAGCTTAAACCCGTCTTGGACGAATCTTTTTTTCGTTTTGATATGTTGTCACCTCCGTCCATGAACGTCCCCATCTTTATTTTTCTCTATTCCTTCTGCCAATTCAATCACCGCAAAATGGAACTTAGCCGTTTTACGCGCATAGACCGAAAAGCCGAAACGATGAAACCTTGTGCTCTGCCAATAGTCTTTAAGCACCACGCGCTGCCGCGCCACCCGTTTCGCATGGAAGATGGCCTCTTCCGTCAGTTCTGTATAAAGGGCAAAGGACTTTATGCCTTGAATGCCGTCCGATTCGACAATGGATTGTTCAAACATCGGATCGAAATAAACGACATCAAATGAATGATCCGGAAGGGAACGTAAAAAAGAAAGGTAATCAGCGTGGAACACTTGAATGCGCCTCATCGCCTCATTCATTTGGACGATACCTGAATCCCATTGGCGCAATCCTTGCTGAACTAAATAAGCGATATAACGGTTCCCTTCTGTTCCAACAACAATGCCGTTTTCCCCTGTTACCGTACTGGCTACGATGCTGTCTGAACCGATTCCTACTGTACAATCTAAAAACGACATTCCTGTTTGCAGTTTAGTGGCTTCTAAAAACGGCTCCGTCTCTCCGCGCAATACCCTTTTCACTCGAAACATCGCCGAATTCGGATGAAAAAAGAAAGAGGACGTTCCATCAGACGGATATATTTCTAAACGTTTTTTTCCGACTACCATCACTTCATCGCCGTATTGCATTTGTAAGGCTTCTACCGACATTTTCTGACGCGGCACGTACAGAATATCGAGCTCATCCGCGATTTGTTTTGCCTTGGCGATCATGCTTGGATTCGTTCTTCCTGCAGTCGTAACAATCATACAAACCTCCACCAAATAAGGATGTCTTGAAGACATCCTTATTCGCAGTGCGCTTCTAATGCACTCATAATATTTTCCATGACCGCTTCCATTGAATTTCCTTCAATTTCATGGCGCGGGATGAAATGGACAACCTCTTTTCCCTTAAGCAGCGCCATCGATGGCGAAGAAGGCTCGATTCCCACGAAATACTCGCGCATTTTTGCTGTCGCTTCACGATCCTGACCGGCAAACACCGTCACTAAATGATCCGGTTTTTTCTCACTGCGTAAAATCGCTTGTGTTGCGGCAGGACGCGCCAAGCCAGCCGCACACCCGCAAACCGAATTGACAACGACAAAGGTTGTTCCTTGAACCTGTTCCATAAAGTTCTCCACTTCCTCAGCCGTTGTCAGCTCTTGAAATCCCGCGCGGACAAGCTCATCACGCATCGGTTGAACGAGCTGGCGCATATATTCTTCATATGCCATTGACATTTGAATCCCTCCTAAACATGTCTTCAATGTCAAAAGGATACTATTTCCTTACGAAAAAATCAACGAAAAATACTGCTGTATCGATAGAAGCAAATACGTCTCTAGCCACCAGCAAGTTCACTATGATACTTGATTTTTACATCTTGAAACGGCGTGTAAACGGGATCGGCTCATCAAATTGACATGTTAACATGTGTATGGATATGGAGTTCATGAGTAGTAAAGGTCTCTTCCAACCGTGAGTTTTTACAGACCCCGTTCTGGGTTTCCTCTTTTTGAAGTTAGATTTATATAAACAGCCTTTATTCCATCAATCTTGATGATGCCTTCCTCCTTGTTTAATGGTGACAAATTGCAAAATGATCGGCGTACCTTTAAGTGGAACATCGGCAGAATTTAAAATCAACTTTCCTTCCTGTACTTCATACACGTTTTGCGGCTGTAGCACCCCGTTTATAAACAAATTGATAAAGGATACGTTCTTCGGGTCCAGTATTCCTCGATTTCCGTATTCCTTTAGTTCATCATCATTTGTATAAACCGTTTTGCAGCCATCGGATATCGAATTATATTGATACGTTTCGACTTGCAAAATTTGCGGCGGGATGAGCAAATCTACGCTGAGATGAATCGTTGTAGTTCGATTCACCCAGTCATATACCCTTGGAACAGCAATCACATGCCTCTGATCGTTCTGTTTTTTTCTCATAGATACCACCCAAACTGAAAAATAGATAACCAATCTTTCTCTTTATCAAGCGCTATTTGCCTTTTATGCAAGCGTTTGAAACGCTTGACCTATCAATGGAACGAATAGGATAACCGATTTCCCGGCCAATATGGATGGGAGTCTGTTCTGATCGATATCATTAGACGGCCCTTCAATCAAAAAATGCCAGCGGATCAATCGATCTTTCTGTCAGAAACAGAAGGAAAAACGGCGCATAAACGGGTTGGATTGATTCAGGCATTCGCCTGCTTTTTATATTTTTATGCAGAAAAAAACATAAAGTGAACAAGGAAAGAAGATTATACAAACTAAGATGAACCTCTACTCCATCTCAGTGGATATGTTAATAGATCCGATGAGAAGACGGAATATATCGCTCTCTTTTTTACGGACGGAGGCAAGTCGGTTGCTTGCCTCGATCATGCCAAAGCGTGACCAAGAACAAAACAGCCAGCCACTTCCCGACAAAATTTATCTGTCTGGAAGCGATGTTGTTCAGTCATCCGACCGTCATCATGTCATCATAGGCTCCTTATCTGCTCATTTGCGGAAGTGATGTTGTCACAGCCAATGGGCTGAATCTATTTTTCTTTTTTATTCAAATACATGATAATTGGCTAAATCATTTTACCGTCCTCACTCATATGATAAATCATGAACAGTTAAGCAATAAACATGACCCGCGCAGTTGCTTTCTTTTTTTATGCCTTGCTTACTATGTTGGTTTATTGCTTTCTTAATTAAAAATCAAGAGGAAAGGGGGATATGTTCATGGCTCTTCAACTTATGAAGCTCTTTGTTGGCGCTGCTACGGCCATCACGACCGTGCCGACCAGCACCAAATTTTTCTACGTCGCTGCAGCTGATACAGCAGCAGGAGCTACGCTTACGATTGATGCGGCAGACTTTTTGGATGACAGCGGAAACGCGGTGACAACGCTACCAGCTTTAGCGACCGACAACAGCTATTACACGGTTTATGTGAATGGAGTTTTACAAATGGATGGAATCTCTACCTATACGCCAGGTGGTACTGGGGTGGGATCGCTTGCGATTGACGTGCCGGCGGGCACAGATACTATTCCGGCTGGAACGCCGATTGTGCTCGAAATTGTGCAATTCGCTCCAACCGCAACGACAGACGTTGAAACGTAACTTTTTTATAAAACTATACAATCAAAGCGTGACGGGCCATCCATCACGCTTTGATTCATTTTTGAGATTGATTGTCACTTCTTCATACGACATATAAAATCTCACTTTTCTTGTTTTCTCGTTTCTGTCATCTGTTTCCACACTGACCCTTTTGCTTCTTCGCCACCTTCAATACGCTCAATGGCCATTTTTATTTGCATGCTCACTTCAAATTCCGGATCGTCTTCTGCCGCTTTTAATGCTGGCAAAGCGGATTCATCGCCGGTTTCGTATAGAAACATCGCGGCGCGCCAGCGGACAAGCTTGCTTTCATCCTTTAGCGCTTCAATCATCACCGGAATCGCCTCAGGATCGCCGATATCGGACAAACAGTCGCCAGCCGTACGGCGAACAGACACCGCTTTATCCTTTAACGCCTCATATAAATATGGCAGCACCTTTTTACCGCCAATCATCCCTAAATAAGCAACAGCTAAACGGCGAATCGATACTTTTTCATCCTTCAGCGCTTTTGCCAAAACAGGCAAGTCCGCTTCGCTCGGCTCCGCCATTTGCTCTAAAGCGGCATAGCGCTTGGTCCAATCTGGATGATCGAGCATTTCTTCTGTTACTTTTAGACTGGTACGCCGTTGTGTCTTCGCTTGGTCTCCGCTGCGAAACATTTCCACGATTCGCTCCAGACGCTCAGGCGGATAAGCAGCGGAGAGCTCTTCGATCACTTCAGCTCCAATTTCGTCAAACGTACCATAACGAACTCCTTTTTCCGACCATTTTCTCTCAAGAACTACATTATCAGCATATTTTTGCGCTTCTTTTACAGCGTCCATAAACCGTTCTGGCAAGCCAAACCGCCGCTCCTGCTCTCCATCTGTCAGCTTGACCTGCATAGGCAGACCGTACAGCATTTGGACGTATACCTTTACTTCACCGAAATGCTCATTATGCATACGCGGCCCGGCTTGGGCATCTTCCGCGTCTTCTCCGAACACTTCCCGCACCTTTTGCAAAATTTCTTTCCAATGATACTTAGCGTTTCGTTCAATGGCTAAGAAATCAGCCACATGATAAATCCCTTTTACTCCTTCAATTTGCATAATTTGCTGCAAAAGTGGCGGAGCCGTATGAATATTATCCGCTTTATAATTATGGCTCTTCCCAAATGGAAGCTCCTCATCCAGCAATACTTTCATCGTATTTGGACTTGGGGTTGGTTCAATCGATCGAATCCGCAAAATCGCTCCCTCCTTCATCATGAAAATCCCACTCTTTATAAAATTGCTGTAAAAATTGCTCCATAAATTCATGGCGGCGGATCGCAAGCTTTTTGGCGCTTTTGGTATGCAATAAGCTTTTTAACTTCAATAGTTTTTCATAAAAATGATGAATCGTGCTGCTAGGGCCATGCCGATATTCTTCTTTCGTCATCACATTTCGAACCGGCAGTGTCGGATCATACATGGCCTGCCCGCGATGGCCGGCATACATAAACGTTCTTGCAATTCCAATCGCCCCAATCGCATCGAGCCGGTCGGCATCTTGGACAACCATCGCTTCCAATGTTCGCGGCGCTTCTCCATTTCCTCCTTTATAAGAAACGGTTGAAATCGCCTCGATGACACTGTTTTCTTCTTTTTTCGAGAGTGAGCAGTGTTCCAGCCATTGTCTAACCTTTTTCATTCCCACCTCTTCACTTCCCGCTATCTTTTCATCTGCAAGATCATGAAGCAGCGTGGCCATTTCCACGATAAACACGTCAGCTCCTTCTCTTTTTGCCAGCCAACAGCCAAGGCGGCGAACCCGTTCCATATGCCACCAATCGTGACCGCTTGAGTCATGCTCCAATACAGTTTTTACGTACTTTTCGGTTTCACGAATCATTTGTTCTTTGTTTTTCATCCCATCACCGACAAAAAACCGCCCTTCCCTTAAGGAGAGGCAGCTTATTCCTTTTTATAATAATTTCTCAATTTCCTGTTTTAATTCCGCAGGTCTTGTCTTTGGCGCAAATCGTTCAATAACCGTTCCATCGCGATCAACAAGAAATTTGGTAAAGTTCCACTTAATCGCTTTTGTTCCAAATACCCCTGGCGCTTTCTTTGTTAAATAATCAAACAGCGGATGAGCATATTCTCCGTTCACATCAACCTTTGCAAACATCGGGAACGTCACCCCGTAATTCAGCTCGCAAAATTGAGCAATTTCTTCCTCCGTTCCTGGCTCTTGGTTTCCAAATTGATTACATGGAAACCCGAGAACCACCAATCCCTTATCGCGATATTGGTCGTACAATTCTTGTAGTTCCTTATATTGCGGAGTAAATCCGCATTTGCTCGCCGTATTGACAATCAATAAGATATTTCCCTTGTACTCCGCTAACGTTTTCTCCTCACCATGAATCGTTTTCACTGTGAAATCGTAAATGCTCAATTAGCATCACCCCTCTCTCTTTTATAATAAAAGAACGGAGAGGAACTTTTCCACTCTGGCATTTTATCATTTGGCCAATAATTTCAGTTCGTGAAGAGATTTTAGCATATATGGCAGCATTTCCTGCAAATCATCGATATGGGTTTCATCAATAAGCCGGCCAAATTGCACTTTTATTTCATGGCTGCCTTGTCCGCTTTTATAATCGCGTCGCAAAGTTTGCGAAATGCTCCGATTGCTTCCCCAAATCTTTTGGAGCACTTCTTCCACTAAAGGGCAGACCGTTTCCTCCTGCATTAGTGGCATCGTAAACATAATCGTTAATTTGCACCCTGGAGCCGCTAATGTTTGCAGCAGTTCTCCAGCCATTTGCTCCAAATCCATTGTCAGCTCCACCTTGCACGATACATCCACTCCTAGCTGTCCCCGTAGCTGAAAAGCAATCTCGTACATTCGTGAAAGGTGCGCTAAATCGATGAAATCATGGCGCTCTATCACCGCGATGACGCCTTCTAAATCTAAATCATAAACAGCTCCTTCGATCACTGTTTTCAAATTATCAAACACGGTTGGATCAAACATTCGTGTGTCTCCCTCTTTATGAACTCCATCTTTATTTTTCAGCAGCAAAGTTGAACATGGGCCTCTTTCACTCGAAAGCGAAGGGGATGAGAACAACAGCATTCTCGTCATCAACAAAAAAATACTTCTGTTCGGCAGACGGCCAGCTTCGCCGGATCAGCCACTTAGTTAAAACAGCCCAATCGCTTGTCCGCGCTCATCAATATCCATCTTTAATGCGGCCGGCTCTTTCGGCAGTCCCGGCATCGTCATAACGTCTCCCGTCAAAGCGACAATGAAACCGGCGCCTATCGATGGCTTTAACTCCCTCACCGTAATGGCAAAGCCTGTCGGACGCCCTAATTTTTGTGGATCGTCAGACAGCGAATACTGCGTTTTCGCCATGCACACAGGTAAACGATCCCATCCGTATTCCGCAAATTGAGCCATTTGCTTTTGCGCCTTTGTAGAAAACTCGACCGCTTGGGCTCCGTAAACAGCATGGGCAATTTTGCGAATTTTGTCAGGCAGAGGATCATGGAGATCATATAAAGGAGCAAATTGGTTTGTGCCATGTTCGATCATATCCAGCACTTTTTCCGCTAGCTCCATTCCTCCTTCGCCGCCTTTTTCCCATACTTCTGTTAAAGCAACTGGATAGTGATGGTCGCGGCAAAATGACAGCAGCGTTTCGATTTCTTGATCCGCATCAGTGATAAAGCGATTAAGAGCAACGACAAACGGCAAACCGAAGGCTTGAATGGTTTCGATATGCTTTTGTAAATTGCTTAACCCTCTTCGCAACGCATCCACATTTTCGACTGACAGTTCTTGCTTGGAAACGCCTCCATGCATTTTCAACGCACGAACGGTCGCAACAATAACGACAGCAGCCGGTTCGATTCCTGCGAAGCGAGCTTTAATATGCAAAAACTTTTCCGCGCCTAAATCCGCACCGAATCCTGCCTCTGTTACCACATACTCACCGAGCTTCTGCGCCATTTTCGTCGCAATGATGCTATTGCAGCCATGGGCAATGTTAGCGAACGGACCACCGTGCACCAGTGCTGGTGTATGCTCAGCCGTTTGAACTAAATTCGGTTTAAATGCATCCTTTAAAAGCAGCGTTAACGCTCCCTCAACACCCAAATCACCGACGGTCACCGGTTGCTTATCAACATTATACGCCACCACCATTCGCGACAAACGCTCTTTTAAATCGGTTAAATCTTTGGCTAAACAAAAGACAGCCATAATTTCTGAAGCAACGGTAATATCAAAGCCATCCTCACGCGGCATGCCTTGAGTTGGACCGCCGAGACCGACGATCACGCGGCGGAGGGCGCGGTCATTTAAATCGACCGCTCGCTTCCAAACAATGCGGCGCACGTCAATGCGCAGTTCATTTCCTTGATGAATATGATTGTCGATAAACGCTGCCAAGGCGTTTGTCGCGGTCGTAATCGCATGCAAATCTCCTGTAAAATGAAGATTAATTTCATCCATCGGCAGCACCTGTGAATAACCTCCTCCAGTTGCGCCGCCCTTTACGCCCATCGTCGGCCCAAGCGATGGTTCGCGCATGGCCACAATGGCTTTTTTGCCAAGCTTGTTCAACGCCTGCCCCAACCCTACTGTAACGGTTGATTTCCCTTCTCCGGCAGGAGTCGGGTTAATCGCTGTCACTAAAATCACTTTCCCATCTGGCTTGCTGGCTAACCGTTTCATCACATCAAGCGAGATTTTCGCCTTATAGTGACCATATGGCTCAAACTCCTCCTCTAAAAGACCAAGTTCCTGCGCAATCTCCTGAATGCGCTTTAATTTGATTTCTTTGGCAATTTCAAGATCTGTCTTCCATTTCGTTTTCGTTGTCATCGCTTTTCCTCCATCTATTCAACAGCTTGTTCTATTAGTATTTATTTTATCATTTAGAGAAATGTGAAAAAATTGATTGAACAAAATTCGTAATGTTCTTATAATTAAATTATTTAGAAAAATAAGGAATGGAGGATGAGACGATTGCCTATTAATATTCCCAAAAATCTACCTGCTAAAGAAATATTAGAGCAAGAAAACATTTTCGTGATGGATGAAGAACGGGCTTATTCCCAAGATATCCGCCCGTTGAATATAGCGATTTTAAATTTAATGCCACAAAAAGAAAAAACAGAAACACAGCTATTGCGCCTGCTCGGCAACTCGCCGCTGCAAGTGAATATTACCTTTTTGCATCCGGAAACACATGAAGCAAAAACGACAAGCAAGCATCATCTCGAACAATTTTATACGACCTTTCCTTCGATTCGACATCGCAAATTTGATGGAATGATTATTACCGGAGCTCCTATCGAGCATTTGCCATTTGAAAAGGTGGACTATTGGCGCGAGCTTCGAGACATTATGGAATGGACAACAACCAATGTGACCTCGACCTTGCATATTTGCTGGGGAGCGCAAGCGGGGCTTTATTTCCATTATGGCGTTCCAAAATATCAGCTGCCGCAAAAATGCTTTGGCGTCTTTGAACACTCGATCAAAGCAAAAAATATCAAACTATTACGCGGGTTTGACGATGTATTTCGCGTTCCGCATTCGCGCCATACTGATATTTCGCACAAAGATATCGAAGCCGTTCCAGAGTTGACGATTCTAGCGTCCTCCGATAAAGCAGGAGTATGTCTCGTCGCCTCAAACGATGGCAAACACATTTTTCTAACAGGGCATCCAGAATACGATGCCACTACACTCCAAGAAGAGTACGAGCGGGATCTCTCTAAAGGCCTGCCTATTCAAATTCCGGAATCTTATTTTCCAAATGACGATCCGACCAAACCGCCGTTGAATACATGGCGTGCTCATGCCAATTTGTTATTTGTCAACTGGCTCAATTACTACGTCTATCAAGAAACGCCTTATATTTGGGAGTGATGTTATTCTTTTTTCTTCGTGTTTATCTAATTGAAGAAAAAACTTGATTTAATAGGTTTTTTCCACCTATCTTCCCTTATTGTTTTTATTGTATTTAACTCATTTTCACCTAATTACGTGGTCAAATGCGTGGTCAATGTGGTCACAGAAAAAGCGGGAGCAATCCCGCTTATTTTTTAGATATCATATTTACATAGAATTTCACAAAGAACGTCATATATTTGGGAGTAAGTCGATTCTTTTTCTTTAGATTCGGCTAAATTGAAAGGCTTATCAAATTAATATTTTTCACTTATTTTCCTATCATTCATTTTAATGTACCATCATCCACCGGGAAGTTTCCCCACCTCTTACGGAATGGAGGTGGGGGCATATTCTGCTTACCATTTTTTATCTCTCCGTCTATTCCCCCTGCATAATCCAGCTTATCGTACAAAATGAACGCCAGATCCTTATGTAGGCCTTTCGATCATTGACAGAAGCCGAGCTTCCTTGATATAATCCAAGGTAATTGAAGAGGCGATGGAGTTCGCCGTAATTGCCTTTGAGCTGATGACTCCTACCGGTATGCAAATACTGGTGGAGTCTTTTTTTGTCCAAACTATTGAAGAGGTGGAAAAAATGATTTATATTGTTGTTGGCATCGCTGGCATGATCGGAGCGTTGTCTCGCTATTATTTGGGGCTGTTCGTGGATATATGGTGGCATCACCCATTTCCGTTTGCCACATTGTCCATCAATCTGATCGGCTGCTTTGCAATCAGTTGGATCACCATGTATTTAGCGCGTTTGCATAGACTCCCTTCCGAGCTTATAACAGCCATTAATACCGGATTTATCGGTTCGTTTACAACATTCTCCACATTTAGTGTGGAATCGGTAAGACTCCTTCAACAATCCGAATGGGCCATCGCCCTTAGCTATATTTTCAGCAGTTTAGCAGGAGGGCTTGCAATGTCTTGGCTGGGAGCTCAGACAGGTAATTTCCTTTTTGTTAAATCAACACAAAAGCATCGTTTCGAAGGAGAAAAAAAGTAATGCTCAATCATTCTGCTTTATTAGTAGCGATCGGTGGATTTTTTGGCGCCATTGCCCGATTCAGTATAAACAATTGGTTGAAACGGAGTGGAAGCACCCCTTTTCCAACGGGCACCTTTGTAATCAATTTAGCGGGAGCTTTTCTATTGGGATACATCTTAGGCAAAGAGCTGAATCAAGGCTGGCAGCTGCTATTAGGCACTGGGTTTATGGGAGCTTTCACGACCTTCTCTACATTTAAATTGGAAGCGATTCAGCTGCATGCGAATCGGAAACGGAAAATGTTCCTTCTATACTTAGGCGCAAGTTATCTATTCGGGATGCTTCTCGCCTTTTTAGGCATGAAATTAGGCCAGCGATGACGTCTGCTGGCTGCATGTAAGACTTTAAACTAAAAATTTGTTATAATGTTTAAATGGTTGCTTGTCGACAGTACTATACTGATTCCTTCTACACAGCAAAACTTCTTATATCTCGACAAAAACAGCTAAAGGGTTCGACACAAAAAAAAGAGAAATAAAGAAGAAAGCGATTCAGCACAGAAAAAAGAAAGGGATGACATAGGGATGAGAGCCGAACGAAGAAAACAATGGAAAAGTCATTGGAAAAAGTATAAGCACCTATATAAAGGATCGCGGATGGAACGGCGCAACAAATGGCGAAATAAGTGGGAAGATAAATATATTGCCAGTTAAATAAAAAGCAGGTTGTAGACAAAGTTGATGTTGACGTTGTCTACAACCATTTTAATTTCAAGAGGCTTAACAAACAAGGAGCATAGCCGAGTAAAGACGCAAATCGAACAAGAAACGTTCATGAGCGGATGAATAAGGCCAATGACGCAGCATAAAAGGGTTTGCCCATTAACAAAGGCAAGCCCTTTTATGCTTTTTCATAGTAGATACTCGTGTGGTGCGGTGCCAGAATAAACGACTCACGCCCCTTTAGCGTCGTTTGCGCAACATAAATAGCCACATAAATGTCAGCGCCTGTTTTAACTCTGTCGGCAGACCGGAAACAGCCTCTTCATCCACTTCTTTTTTATACACGCCTTTCCCGTCCACAAGTTCCCAGCCATTCTCTTGCGCCAGTTTTTCAAACTCCCATGGCATCATCGTATTGCAAATGACCGACTTGCCGTATAGACGCTGATAGCTGTTGGCTCGAGGGCCTGCTGTCGGACCAAGCAGCCCGACACATAAATAGTGGCCGCGCTTAATGACCCGTTTCATTTCATTTAACGCTTTTAACGGTTCTTCCGTCCATTCAAGCGAATTAATCGCCATCGCTCCGGAAAACGCTTCATCATCAAAGGGCAAATGAGTCAAATCCCCTTGAATAAACCGAAGCTGCTCATTTTCTCCTCTTATTCTCGCTTTTTCCACCATTTCATACGATAAGTCGATGCCTACCACTCGGTAGCCTGACTGCGCCAACTTCCAGCTTCCATATCCGTCTCCGCATCCTAAATCAATCATTTCGCTCCCAATGGGGATATAGGAGGCAAGAAACGGCAAAATCGTTTTCCTGCTTCCGCGTTCCCACATGTCCTCACTGCTTTTATTCCAAAATTCGGCCCGTTCGTCCCACTGCTTTTTCGCTTCTTCGTGCCATTTAAACATGTTCATGTTCGCTGCTTCCATCTCCTCTAAGTGAAAAAGTGGCTGTAAACCGATTATACATTGATCTTCAATGATTGAGAAGGACCACATGCTTTAGACTAGCATGATAGCAAACTTTATTTTTTCGCTCCCCCCTCTCCCACTTCCACTCTTAGGGTGAGAGACGCGCGGCGGATTAGGTTAAAACTCGATTCCCTTAACAGCGGAAATCCCTTCATGATAATCATGCTTCACCGCTTGCATGTTCGTTACAATATCGGCTAGAGCTATTAATTCCTTTGCGGCTGAGCGCCCCGTAACCACCAGATGAAGATGGGAGGGGCGCATTTTCATCAGCTCGACTACC
The DNA here is from genome assembly GCF_001634265.1 of Anoxybacillus sp. B2M1. Classification (NCBI taxonomy): domain Bacteria; kingdom Bacillati; phylum Bacillota; class Bacilli; order Caryophanales; family Anoxybacillaceae; genus Anoxybacillus; species Anoxybacillus sp. B2M1. Next base: position 866,455 of record NZ_CP015435.1, read on the forward strand.
TCGTCCAAGGAAAGAATATCATCAATAGGAAAACGCTGAATCGCCAGCGCATTATTGAGTTCATCTAAAATCATCAGATCATAGCTTCCCGACATGATTTTTTCCTTGGCAAACCGCCATGCTTCAGCTAATGCTCGACGATGCTCTTCTGGTGTTTTCGTCCATGTGAATCCAGCTCCCATCGCATGTATCTCAATCCCTAATTTTTTCAGCATTATATGCTCTCCATATGTCCGCTCAGGCGATTTAATAAATTGGATGATGGCTACTTTTTTCCCTCTTCCCGCCGCTCGCAGCGCCAGTCCAAGAGCGGCCGTCGTTTTTCCTTTTCCATCACCCGTATACACAATCAGTCTTCCTTTATTTTGTGTCAACGATCTCACCTTCTAATTCAGGAAACCATTGAATGGTTTCCCGCAACTTTACCACTTCTCCGACAAGAATGATCGCTGGATGAGAAATGCCCGCTCCTTCCGCTTTTTCAGCAATATTTTGTAGCGTGCCAACAACCGTGCGCTGCCGCATCGTCGTGCCCCATTCAATAATAGCGACTTTCGTTTCAGGATCCTTTCCATGTTGGATCAGCTGCTGGCAAATATAAGGCAAATTTCCGATCCCCATGTAAAACGCGATCGTGTCGCTCCCATCCGCTAACGCTCTCCAATTTAAGGAATCGGCTCCATGCTTGCTGCGGACATGTCCAGTCACAATGGTAAATGAAGTCGCCAGATGACGATACGTGACCGGAATGCCTGCATAAGCAGCAGCGGCAATGCCTGCGGTAATTCCGGGAATTACTTCAAACGGGATGCCGTGCTTTACTAGCACCTCCGCTTCTTCCCCGCCTCGTCCAAATACAAATGGATCGCCTCCTTTTAGGCGGACCACCATTTTGCCTTGCAGCGCTTTCTCCACAAGCCATTGGTGAATTTGCTCTTGAATGTTGTCATGCTTTCCCGGCTCTTTTCCGGCATATATCAATTGCGCCTCGTTTTTCGCATATTGGAGCAAATCTTGATTAACGAGACGATCATAAATAATGACATCGGCTTTTTGAATACATTCCAATCCATAAACGGTCATCAGCTTCGGATCGCCTGGTCCCGCTCCTACTAAATATACTTTTCCTTTGCTCATGTTTGCTCACCACCTTGCGATACACTCGCTTCTGCAAATGTCGTCATATTCAACATATTCACAGCAAATTGCAGCAACGGAAAGGCCACTGCCGCCCCGCTCCCTTCGCCAAGCCGCATGCTTAAATCAAGGAGCGGCTCTTTTCCTAACAACGTTAATGCCACACGATGGCCCGGTTCTTGCGAGCGATGCCCTGCAATCATATAGTCGGCTGCATAGGGATGAAACAATTTAGCTAGAAGAGCAGCAGTTGTACAAATAAAACCATCAAGTAAAATCGGAATACGCTTTTCCGCCGCGCATAGCATCGCGCCAGCCATTGCCGCTATTTCGAGGCCGCCAATCTTCGCTAGCAGCTCAAGCGGCTGAGAAGGATCCGGGCGATGAAGCCGCAATGCCTGTTCGATGACTTTCGTTTTATGGGCGATCCTATCATCGGAAATACCCGTTCCTTTTCCAACGAGCTGTTCGGCTTTTTGGCCGCTTAATGCCGCTAAAATCGCACTGGCAACGGTTGTATTGGCAATTCCCATTTCCCCGACGATCAAACAGCGAATCCCTTGTTCAATCATCTCATTAGCTTGCTGATAACCGACCAATAAAGCTTGCTTTGCCTCTTCCTGCGTCATCGCTTCTTTTTCGCAAAAATGATTCGTTCCATATTTCACCTTTTGTCGAATAACCCCTTCTCCCGGAATATCGGATGCTACCCCCACATCCACGACAGCAAATAATGCGCCAATTTGTTGGCTAAATGCATTGATCGCCGCCCCACCGCGCACAAAATTCAGCACCATTTGCGCCGTTACTTCTTGCGGAAATGCAGAAACACCTGTTTTGGCTACTCCGTGGTCGGCAGCAAACAGAAGCACACCAGGCGGGGTCACCTGCGGAACATAAGACCCTGTCATTTTGGCAAGCTCAATGACAAGCTGCTCTAAACGTCCAAGGCTGCCAAGCGGTTTGGTAAGCTGGTTGACATGGGCTTCTACCTTTTGTCCTGCTTGTTCATCTAATGCTGGAATATCAAACAATGGGACTACCTCCTTTGAAACTCCTTCATTTTTTGTTCAATTGTCTCGATTCGGATATGGCGCTTGACACAATCTGCTAATCGATCAAAGGCCTGCTCGCGCATCGCTCGATACGAAGGACGGTCATATAAAGGCGGAAGCCCCTTGCTATGCCGGATATGATTTAATAAATGAGCGCGAACGGAATCGTTATGGAAAATATCATGAAAATAAGTCCCCCATACCCGTTCATCCTCTGTCTTGCATCCGTCTGTATGAGCTCCCGTAGCAATCAGCGGAAGATATCCGTCACAAGGTGTTGAATGTCCCATATGAATTTCATATCCGCGTACTTGGAAGCGCTCATTGCCAAGCATCAACACCCCCTCTGAAAGCACGGTTGTTTTTTCTTTCTTCAAGGTCGTATCGATCGGAAGAAAGCATAGTCCTTTCAGCTGCTTCACGGTTGTCTCCACGCCGAATGGATCGCGAATATGCCGGCCAAGCATTTGATAGCCGCCGCAAATTCCAATGATGACGGTATTTCCTTGTTCATAAAGACGATTGATTTCGTCTGCGATGCCCCTTTCTTTTATATATAGCAAATCCTCCATCGTATTTTTGCTTCCCGGCAAAATCAATAGATCCGGCTGACCAATTTCTCTTGCTTTTGTAGCAAAACGAACATGACAATCCGGCTCGCTGAAAAATGGATCGATATCGGTAAAATTCGAGATACGGGGATATTGAACAACGACAATATCAATCTCTTTTTGAGCATTTTTGTATCTAGAAAACTCCGCCAGCTTAACAGAATCTTCTGCATCAATAGGTAAATCCGGCATGTACGGAATGACGCCGAGCACCGGCACATTTGTATAGGCTTCAAACCAATCCAATCCGGGCTGCAAAAGCGCCACATCACCGCGAAATTTATTAATGATCACGCCGATCACTCGTTTGCGGTCGGCTTCTTCTAAAAGCTGCAACGTTCCTACTAAACTTGCAAACACGCCGCCCCGCTCAATATCGCCAATCAAAATGACAGGAGCATTCGCCATGCGAGCAATACGCATATTGACAAGCTCACGATCGTTTAAATTAATTTCAGCCGGACTTCCAGCTCCTTCGATGACGATTCGATCATATTCGGCCATCAACTTCCGCAATGAGCGCTCAACAACTTGCAGCCCCATCGCAAAAAATTCGTTTCGATATGCACTTGCTTTCATGTTTGCATACGGCTTTCCGTGGACCACGATCTGCGACTCATTTTCCCGGCTCGGCTTAATTAAGATGGGATTCATATCTGTAGTTGCCACAATTCCCGCTGCTTCTGCCTGCACTCCTTGTGCGCGGCCAATTTCTTTCCCGTCAATCGTGACATATGAATTGAGCGACATATTTTGCGATTTAAATGGAGCTGTTTTCCATCCTTCCTGGGCAAAAATCCGGCAAAAAGCAGTGGTAATGATGCTTTTGCCTGCATCGGAATGCGTTCCTTGAAACATAATCGGCAGCGCTTTAGGCATGATGCTTCATCCTTTCGCATTGTTGAAGCCAACGCTTTACCATATCAGGACATGATGGAAAATACAGATGAATATAGCCAGCGACAAGATTTCCACACATATAGCCATCCTTCTTCACTCCGCGCAATCCTTTTGCTTCATAAGCAAAATCGCTTTCTGCCAAACGCGTAAAAGTAGAATAATGAAATTCATGACCTCGGGCTGCCGTCCCTTTCGGAAGCAAAAAATGATCTCCTGTTACTTCACGATAACCAAGAGCGGTTAACTTCTCCTGCATGCGCACTCTCCCCGGAATGACACCGACCATCTCATAAAACGTGCGATCTGTCGTTTCAATTCCTTCTGTCAAAAACATAAATCCTCCGCACTCTGCAAGGGTAGGAATTCCTCGTTCAATGGCCTGCTTTACTGATTGCTTCACATGCTCTTGTTTGGATAGCTGTTCGGCAAATTCTTCCGGAAATCCCCCGCCGATATACAAACCGTCTGCATCATCTGGAACCGTTTCTCCAGCCAGCGGTGAAAAAAACATAAGCTTCGCGCCATATGCTTCCAGCATCTCAAGATTTTCTGGATAATAGAAATGAAAGGCAGCATCCTTCGCAACCGCGATCCGCACAGGAAAGACAGCATCACTGGATAAAAAAGAAGGCTTCCCTTCTAATTCGGGAGCTTGAGCTAATTGCAACAGCCGATCAAGATCAATCGTTTGGGCGATTCGCTCGCCAAGCTTTGCAAAAAAATGGTCAAGCTCGCCGCGTTCAATAGATGGTACGAGTCCCAAATGCCGTTCAGGAATATGTAAATCGTCTTGTTTTTGCAAATATCCAATGACCGGAATGCCGCATTCTTGTTCAATCGCGGCCTTGACTAATCGAAAATGCCCTTCGCTGCCCACGCGATTCGCAATGACTCCAGCAATATGCACGCGCTCATCCAACAGCTGAAAGCCGCGGACAACAGCAGCTGCACTGCGTGCCATCCCTGAACAATCCACCACTAACAACACCGGGCTTTTTGTCAATAAGCTGATTTCGGCCGTCGACCCTTCTATCGAAGTCGCTTGTTTGCCATCAAAGAAGCCCATGACACCTTCAATCACGGCAATGTCTGCCCCTTCCGCCCCTTTTTGGCAGACCGCTTTCACAATGTCCTCTCCGCCCATCCAGCTGTCTAAGTTGCGGGATGGACGGCCGGTAACAGCGGCATGATAGGTCGGATCAATATAATCAGGACCGCACTTAAATCCCTGAACCGTATATCCTTTCTTTTTTAGCGCTGCCATCACGCCAATAGTAATGGTTGTTTTGCCGACACCGCTTCCCGTTCCGGCGATCACCATTCTGCGCATTGCCTTTTCTCCTCCTGAAGCAAAGCAACGGAAATCGTTACATTGCCTAATTTTTTCTTCACAAGTGCAAGCGTATCAGCACCGCTGTACAATTTTGCTGCCGGCTCGCTGACACCATACGCTCCCGTATAACGAAAGACCGTTTCCGAAGGTTGTTCGATCTCCACTTGATTAAGCTGTGCGGGAGAATAACAAATAAACTCCCAACCGTATTTTTGCACAATCTTGAGGAGCCCTTCTTCGTCCTTTTTCAAATCAATTGTACAAATCGTTTTCACGCTCTTCCAGGAAAATTGCAGCTCCTTGAGCGTTTCCATAATGACCGCTTCAATCTCCTCGGCAGATGTGCCACGATTGCAGCCAACGCCAAGAACAAGAACCTTTGGACGATATAGCACGCCATTCTGTAAAATCGCTTCTTCATTTTTGGCAAGCAGCCGATGCGTAACAACAAGGGCCGCATCCGGCTTAGCAGCAAGTGCATCTGCAATCGAAGCATAGACGCGAATATTAGACGGTAAAGGCGCATCATATCGCCACCAATTCCGTTCGCCTGATTCTTGAATAATGGCAACATGCTGCTCATTCACCACCGCAGCGCTCACAGGGGTCAGCTTGTCGTCCGACTCCCATACCCAGCCGAATGAGCGGCCGAATAAATCTACAGCGATTGTTTTTTGAACATCGGAAGCGGTTGTGATAACGGGATGGGCATGCAAAAGTTGAGCTACCTCACGAGTTAATTCGTTCGCCCCGCCAAGATGGCCAGATAATACGCTTATGACATGCTCCCCTTTATCATCAATGACAACAACGGCCGGATCTGTTTTTTTATCCTTTAATAGCGGAGCAATCATCCGCACAACCGCGCCAAGCGAAATAATGAGAATCAACCCACGGTATGTAACAAACAGTGAGGGAAGCAAGAGACGCACATTTCCTTCAAATAAATGAATGCCTTTCTCCTCTTCATCGCCTCTGGCAAATTTGCTCGCGTAATATACACGGGCGCCTGGCAGCTGTTCGCCGATTTGGCGCGCGATAGTCACCCCATGCTTCGTAATCGCAACAACAGCGTACATGCTATTTCTCCCCCTGCCTATATCCATGCGTAAACGTCCGATCATAGAGCTTTGAGCGGTACGAACGCTCAGCTATTGCCGAATCAAGCGCCCATCCTGCCAAGATCAGCGCGTGCTTGCGAATGCCGTTGGCACGCATATCTTCATCTAATGTTCCGACTGTTGAACGGACCATTTTTTGATCTGGCCATGTCGCTTTGTACACTACAACGATTGGCGTTTCCTCGCTCCATCCCGCCTCAAGCAGCGCTTTCGTTACCTTTTTCGTCAACGTGGCGCTTAAAAATAACGCTAGCGTACAATGATGTTTCGCTAATTCCTCCAGCTTTTCCTTCTCAGGAACAGGGGTGCGTCCTTCTGCGCGCGTTAAAATCACGGTCTGGGTTAAATCGGGAACGGTAAGTTCAGCATGAGCAGCAGCCGCTGCTGCAAATACAGAGCTGACACCAGGAACGATTTCAACGCCAATCGCTTCTTTTTTTAATTGAACCATTTGTTCAAGCGTTGCTCCATAGATCGACGGATCGCCGGTATGGAGGCGCACCACTTTTTTGCCGCTTTTGACGCGCTCCACCATCAGCTGAACGATCTGTTCTAAGTACATGCCTGCTGTGTGGAAGATTTCCGCTTCCGGTTTAGCTTGCTTAAGTAAGGCATCATTCACAAGCGAATCTGTATAAAAAATCGCATCCGCTTCTTGGAGCAGCTTTTGCCCTTTCACGGTAATCAGCTCTGGATCGCCGGGTCCGGCACCGACAATATACAGCTTCATTTTTTCACCACCATTAACGTTAAGTATTCGAGCTCTACTCCTTCGAGCTGCTCAATATCCCAAATCACTTCTTCGTTTGATGTCACCTTTGTCACCACTGCGGCTTTTTGTGCTAAATCAAGCTCCCGCAACAGCCGCAGCATCATAGGAATGACTTTGGCGACTTTAATAAATACGACACAATCGTGCGTTTCAATCGCTTTTTTCATCTCCTCATAATCATCGCGTGCTGGAATAATGGCGACATGCTCATCGCCATCAGCCAAAGGCAGCTGCAAACGGGCGGCAGCCGCATTGACAGATGAGATGCCCGGGATCACTTCGATACGCACATCCGGATAGTTCGTTTGCATCGTTCTCATAAAATGAATAAATGTGCTATATAAAAATGGATCGCCTTCAGTGACAAACGCAACATTTTTTCCAGCAGCAAGATGCTCCCACACAATCTGAACTGTTTCCTTCCATTTTTCCCGTAAAACGGCGGGATCCTTTGTCATGGGAAACACGAGACCAAGCATTTCTTTTTCGCTTGGGGAAAAATAAGCTTCAATAATTTGCTGAGCATAGCTTTTACTGCCGCGCTGTTTTTTCGGATAGGCGATCACATCCGCTTCTTTTAAACAGCGAAACGCCTTGACTGTCAATAGCTCTGGATCTCCCGGGCCCACCCCGACACCGTACAGCATTCCGATCATTGTTCTTCTTCCTTCCTATAAGCAGAAATAATATAAATAGGGTTTAGAGCATCAAAGCGGGTCAGCTGCAAAATCGGTTTGCTTCTTGATAATTGCGCCAATGTGATATCAGCCTGAAATCCCCGCTGTTTTAGCCCTTCCGCCGCTTCGTGCAATGTTTCGATCGTCACCGCGTTGATCACGATACGTCCGTTTGGCTTAAGCCTCTCGCAGCAAACATCAAGCAGCCGATCCATTTCCCCAGATGTACCGCCGATAAAAATCGCATCGGGATCGGGAAATTCATTGAGATGATCCGGCGCACGGCCGTGAACAAGGGTGAAATCCGTGCGGAATTTCCGCATATTCTGCTGGCAAATATCGATATCATATTCATTTTTTTCAATCGCAAATATCGCTCCCTCGCGTGCGATTTTCGCCGCTTCAATCGCTACAGAGCCCGTGCAGGTTCCAATATCCCAAACAACGCTCGTTTCCCGCAGCTGAAGGGCACTAACGCTTAAAATCCGAATCTCTTTTTTTGTAATTAGCCCTTTTTCTGGCTTGCGCTGCAAAAAGGCTTCATCATCGATTCCAAAAGGCCAAATAGGTCCGGCTTCTTTTTTTTGCAAAATAACAATATTTAAAGGATGAAATTCGGTTTGTGCCATCTCTTCCAATTCAAAAAAGCGGCACCGCTCCTCATCGCTGCCGAGATTTTCCCCTACAAATGCGCGATATTCTGTCATTCCATATGAAAGCAGGTAGCTAGCAATCTCGTTCGGTGAATGCTCTGCATCCGTTAAAATCGCGACTTTATCGCGCCCGTCAATTCGTTGCGCCAGTCCTTTCATGCTCCGACCATGCACGCTGACAACATATGCATCCTGCCAGCTCTCTCCCATCTTCGCAAATGCCCACTGTAGCGAGCTGACAGCTGGATACACTTCAATTGGAAGCTTGCGAGATAAGTAGCTACCGATCCCATAAAAAAGCGGATCGCCCGATGCTAAAATCACGGTGCGCTTTTCTTCCGTGCGCAGCCGTTCGACAAGAGCAGAGAGACCGTTTTTGATCACCAGCTTTTCCCCACGGTAATCGGGAAAAAACGATAGATGGCGTTCTCCCCCGACCAATCGTTCACTATTTTCGATCCATTGTGCATACAAGGACGGCAGACTTTGTTTTCCGTCTGCGCCAATACCGATCAGTTTAATCGGCTGCATCCGCTTGCACCGCCTTTCCTAAAAATTGTCCGCTCATCGTATAAAGAGAGGTTTCCACCACAAGACCGCCACCAACTTCTCTTAAAGCAGAAGCGCAGCAATGCTCACATATTTTTTCAAAAAATGACATGTGTCCTGCTTCATACATTAGATCGCCGACTTGTGAGGCGGTATTGGCTTCCTGAATGGAACGAACAAGTTCAGGAGAAGCCCCCGACGCTTGAGCAATCGATGCTAAGAAATGAAAATCAACAGGAGCGCTTTTTGAATGGACCATCATGACTCCTTGAGCAATTTTCGAAAACTTCCCCATCATTCCAACCATCGATACCGTTTTGATTCCTTGCCTTTTACATTGCTTAAGCGTAAATCCAACGAAATCCCCCATCTCAATAAACGCTTCCTCTGGCAGATGAGAATATTGCTTCATCGCATACTTTTCGCTTCTTCCGCCTGTCGTTATAACGACATGGCGACAACCCGTCGCTTTGGCTACTTCAATCGCCCGAACAATACTGGCTCGATAAGCGGATGTCGAAAAAGGGACAACGATGCCGCGCGTTCCTAAAATGGAAATGCCGCCGATAATGCCAAGCCGGGCATTTAACGTTTTTTTCGCGATTTCTTCTCCTTTTGGAACAGAAATCACGATCCGTATACCGCCAAGCCTTCCGTATTGCTGAAGGACATCTCGCGCGGTCTCGATAATCATTTTGCGCGGCACCGGATTGATAGCTGCCTCTCCGACAGAGACGGGCAACCCCGGCTTCGTTACCCGTCCTACCCCTTCTCCTCCATCTAATTCAATTCGATGATCTTCAATCCAAGAAACGGTTGAAACAATTTCCGCTCCATGCGTCGCATCCGGATCATCTCCTCCATCCTTGATGACAACGGCTGTTGCCCTATTGCCAACCATTTCGCACCGTTGCACTGCAAAAGTGACCCATCGCCCTACAGGCAAATAGATCGTCGTCTCCGTTTGCGGAATGCCGGTAATGAGAGCGGTCAGTGCTGCTTTGGTCGCCGCAGTGGCACAAGCGCCTGTCGTATATCCTTCACGCAATTTTGTTTCTTCCATCTTCTTACCCTCGCTCAGCTAAAATCGAAAGTGCATTCAGCGCCGCTACCGTGACTGTGCTGCCTCCTTTTCGTCCGATATTCGTAATAAATGGAACATCTAACTTTGCAAGCTCCTCTTTCGACTCGGCAGCCGATACGAATCCGACGGGCAAGCCAATTACTAATCCCGGCCGCGCTTCTCCTTCTTTAATGAGCCGAATCAGTTCAAGCAATGCCGTTGGTGCATTTCCAATCGCAAAAATGCCCCCATCGGCTTCTTTGACCGCTTTCCGCATAGCAACGATCGCTCTTGTCGTGTTCAATCGCTTCGCTTCCTCTATCACATCAGGATCAGAAATGTAGACATGCACACTTCCGCCATATTTTTCAATTCTTGCTTTATTCACGCCCACTTGCACCATTTGAACGTCAGCGACTACTTTTTTCCCTGCACGAATCGCTTGAATCCCTGCGCTGATCGCATGCGGATGAAACAGCAGGCTTTTTCCTAATTCAAAATCAGCTGATGCATGAATAACACGTTGAACAATTGGATATTGCTGTTCCGTAAAAGAGTGCTCTCCCATCTCTTCATCAATAATTTGAAAACTGCGTTCTTCAATTTGCTGCGGTTGAATCGTCACAGGACGAAATTCTGTACGAAAGTCCATTGGCAAAACTCCTTTCATTTATAATCGTGGTAAGGTTTCCTTCAGCGCAGCAAGGACGTCGGAAAATTCGGAATAGACCGTGCCATACTGAATCGATGGTCTGCGAATGACAATCGTTTCAATTCCCATTTCTTCAGCAGCGGAGATTTTTTCATCGACAAATCCCACTTTGCCGCTTTCCTTTGTAATCAAAAGTGTGACGCCAAAATGTTTGAAAAGCGCGAGATCTAATTCTTTCGTAAACGGTCCTTGCATCGCTACAATATTTTCTTGAGGAAATTGCAGCATTTCGCACTTTTCCATATTATCCTTGCGCGGAAGCATGCGAGCAATCACACGCACATCCGGCAAACCAAGCAGCTTGTCCGCAAAGATAGGCAGCGTTTTGCTCCCAGTCGTCAGCATAATAACCCCTTTTTTTATTGCTGCTAAATGAGCGGCTTCCTCATAGGTATCAACGAATGTGACACGTTCATACGCCAACGGAACAGATTTTCGTTCATAACGAATATAGGGAACGTTAGCATCCTGAGCCGCTTTTATTGCATTTTTCGAAGCTTCTTCAGCAAATGGATGACTGGCATCAACAATGGCTTGAGCTTTTTTTGTATAAACGAGCTCCGTCAATTGAGCGGCTGTCAAACGGCCGAGGTGAACTGAAATCCCCGCGCTTTCCAATTGCTCGGCTGCGTGCTCTGTGACGACAGTCGCCATCACACGATAGCCCGCTTGCTGAATTTCAAGCGCCAATTCCCGCGCATCGCTTGTACCTGCTAAAACAATAATCATAGCATCTCTCCTTAATGATGATGGTGGTGGTGATGATGGTGATCGGCCATATGCAAGCGATATTGGCATAAATCGCAATTCATCTTCACCGTTTGTCCAAGGGCTTCCTCTAAGCGATCAAGCACAATCGTTTGCAGCTTTGGGTGAAACCCGAAATACCCAGCTAAAGCAAACTGTATTTGCGGATAACGACCGCTAAACTCGGAAACTTTGGCTTCAAGCCTTTTGATAAGAACGCCGGTAAATAGAAAATACGGCAAAATAACAACCTTTTTCGCACCAAGTTTTATACAGCGTTCCACCCCTTCCTCTAAAAGCGGAGCTGTGACCCCCATAAACGCCGGCTCAACGAGCGAGTAGTTCGTTCGTTCCCAAAACAGCCGTGCGATTTTATATAAATCGCTATTGGCATCAGGATCGCTGCCCCCACGTCCAAGCAGCAAAATAGCGGTATCAGGATCAGGAGCTTCCACATTTTCACCAATTTCTTGCAATCTTTCTTTTAAAATAGTCAATGTTTGCTCATGAATGCCAATCGGTCTACCATATATAAAGGTGACATGCGGATATTGCTGTTTCGCTTCATCGATTGCAGCTGGAACATGTAGCTTGGAATGGCCAGCCGCAAGCAAAATAATCGGAATGACGATCACTTCATCTGCTCCTTCTTCAACACAGCGCTTCATTCCCTCCAACATCGTCGGCAAGCCAAACTCTAAAAAACATGTTTCCATATGATAGCGAGCATCCACTTGTGGACGCAAACGCTCCACAAATTGGATGACTTGTTCGTTCCCTTCCGGATCCCGGCTTCCGTGCCCTACAAATAAAATCGCCTTCACTCTTTTCTCCCCCTATTCTCCACACGCCGAAACTTCGATTTTTTGATTGGTGCGAGGTTCTTGGTAAACAAAACCTCCTGCTTTTTTTACTCTTTGGAAAAATTTATGGAATCTTTCATTAGGATGCCCGTGCTCCTTATATTCTTGAATAATTTGCATGACGACAGGAACGATTTGCTCAGGCGGTATCCCTTCTGCCACAAGCTGCCCAGGATGGGCATTTCTCCCAATCGTTTTTCCACCTAAAAATAAATCAAACGCGCCTTTGCGGTAGACAATGCCAATATCTTCTCTTACCGCTCCGTAGCACGCCATTCCACAGCCGTTAATTCCCAGCTTTAGCTCTTTTGGCAGCGCCATTCCTCCCAGCTTTTCGTGCAGCTGTTCAGCGTATGGAATCCCCTCTTTTTTCTCACCATCGCAAAAATCGCATGCTTTAACGGTTAATACGTTGCCAATCGGCATGACAACAAGACCTGCTTCCTTCAATTTTCGAACCATATCATCAGGACGGTCTGTCAACATTTCCAGCTTTAAATAATGATCCGGTGTATACATCATCTTGCCACGGTTCTCGACCATTTCCGCAATCAGCAGCATTTGCTGTGGCGTAAAGGCCTTATTCGCGACTCCCGGACTTACTGCCAGTTCAAAAATCTCCTCGATTGCTCTCGCTTGTTCGTATTGACGAATGGCCACTTTTTGCAGGGCTTCTTCCGCTGTTTTGCGCACACTCTCTGTTTCTTCTGTTTGATCGAGCGCCCACGGCTCGGCCTCCTTGCGCAGCCGTTCGTGCGGTTTTAACCGCTGCTCCAGCTTATCCAAGCTATATTTCCGCTGATATCCGCGCGGCGTAATCATCAGCCCATCATGCACAAATGTCGATGAATTGCCAATAATGACAGTCGTTAGCATACCAATATCATGTTCCAGCATATGTTCTAGATCTGTCATAACCACATTCTGCCGGGTGCGGTATGCGCTTTTCACTAGACCAACAGGGGTTTGTGGAGAACGGTAGCGCAGCAAAATGCGCTGAGCTTCGACAATTTGCCTCGTTCTCCTTCCGCTTTTTGGGTTATAAAGAGCAATGACAAAATCGGCCATCGCCGCTGCTTCAATCCGTTTCTCAATCACCGCCCACGGCGTCAAGTGATCGCTTAAGCTAATGGTACAAGCATCGTGCATAATCGGGGCCCCTAATAGCGCTGCACAGGAATGGATGGCAGAAACTCCCGGAATGATTTCGACTTCTACTCCGCTTTCTTTTGTCCATCCCTTCTCAATTAATACCTCATATACAAGTCCCGCCATGCCATACACACCCGCATCGCCGCTTGAAATGACCGCTACTTTCTTGCCCTGTTCCGCCCATTTCACCGCTTCCTGCGCCCGGCTCACCTCTTCTGTCATACCTGTGCTGATCATCGGTTTTTCTCCTATTAAATCCGCCACAAGCTCGATGTAAGTCTTATAGCCAATCACAATATCACTTTCTTCAATCGCTTGTCGTGCCCGTTTCGTCATGTGGTCGGCACTGCCCGGCCCAAATCCGATGACCAATAATTTTCCTTGCATTGTTTCACCTCTCTCTTTATGATTCAGCCTTCTCCTTTAGCCATGAAGATTTAACAAGGCGGACGGCCGAGATCATGTCAACAAAAGACCAGATAGCACCGCTTTCAAAGGTTGATCATCAATGCTTGACAGCGGCTGGCGGCTCAAGAATTCGGCCATCAAAACTATAAAATGATGCCTCTATCACTCTAGAAGGCTGGGAACCTAGCAAACTGGCTAACCGTTTATGATTTAGTCTGATTTAAAGCATTTAAGAATCTTAAAAAAGCGCGTTCGCGTACCATTCTGCTTTTTCGCCTAATCGTTGCTTCAGCTCGCAAATATCGCGAGGGATTTTTGCGTCTTCGGGAAAAAGGGCGTTCCAAACGGAAGCAAGCAGCGGAATGCCGAGACGGTATTCTTGCAGTATGCTCGGCCGCGCAAACAGCTCTTGAGGCTCCCCGTGCATCACAATTTGCCCTTCATGCATCACAAAAACGATGTCAGCCCATTTCAAAACAAAGTCAAAATCGTGAGTCGCAATGAATACCGTTGTTCCTGCTTGATAAATATCATTGATTTTTTCTACCAATCGCTCTGTTTGTAAGAGATCCAAATAGGCTGTCGGTTCATCTAACACTAGCAAATGCGGCCTCATGGCCATCACCGAAGCAAGAGTCAGCCATTTTTTTTGGCCGAGACTTAAATGGTGGACAGGCTTATCCATCCATGATTGCAGGCCAAATTCACGAACCGTTCTGTCGATTTCCTGATTGATTTCTGCTTCATGTAGCCCCAGCTGATGCAAGCCAAAGGCTAATTCATCTCTCACAACAGGAGCCAAAAGCTGATGTTCTGGATTTTGAAAAACAATGCCTACCTCTCGGCGCCATTGTTGAATCGTTTGGCGCCGGTCATCCATTTTTTGCTCTTTCCAATAGATGCATCCGCGACTGGGGCGCAACAGCCCGTTCATATGCAAAAATAACGTCGTTTTCCCACAGCCATTATGGCCAATAAGCGCATATTTTTTCCCTGTGAAAATCTGAAGAGACACTCCCTTCAGCACTTCTTGGCCATGAGGATATTGGTAATACACCTCTTCTAATCTCAACATCTTTTTTTCCTCTCGATCATCGCATCCATATGAGTACCCCCATTCCGGCAATCGCCTCTACAATATAGCGCTTGCTCCATACACCACACGTTTCGTTTTGAATATAGACAAGCTCATCGGAAAACCCGCGCGCCCGTAATGCGAGCAATAAAGCATGGTAAGCGTCCCATATTTTTTGCCAAAGCTGAAAAATAAGCATGGCGCCATGCCGCCAATGACTGCCGCCGTTGCGGGCTTTCATCGCTGTATATAATTCCTCCGCCGCCTGCTCCAACACAAAGACAAATCGATACATAAAAAATAGTAATTCAATCATAACGGATGGTATTTTCAGTTTTTTTAATACATAGAGCAACTCTGGAAACGGCGTTGTTACTAAAAGGAAAAATAAGCACGACCATGCTGCAATGGAGCGCAGCGATACATCGATTGCTGCCGGAATATTTCCTCGATTCACGGATATGTGCCATGAATCAAGGGAAATAAGCAAAATCGGCCAGCTAATTAAAAGGAAAAGGATGACCATTCCCAACGTTTTTACATATACTTTCCAAGAAACACCTGCATACCCAATCGTCCATATGGCTAGCCAGAAAATAATAAAAAGATGCGTTCCTCTGCTTCCTACCATAGTGTTCAAAAGCAAGAGAAAAGAGAATAAAGTCTTTTGTTCAGGCCGCAGACGGCGCAGACGATTATGATAGGCAATCATGTCAAAATGCCGAATCATTCCGCTTCATCTCTTCGACCGGCTCGACCTTTATAAACGCCGATAATATAGCCAATCACCCCGGCGCCAAGCGCGGCTTGCAAAGAAAATAACAATGTTTCCACTTCCCCGCCCGGCGGTGAAAAGATCGTCTCAAACCAAGGCTTATAATCCGGGACGATCGTTTGAATCGCTTTTTCCGCTTGATCATCTGTACCGCTAAAATCCGAATGGCGAACCAATAGCAAGGGGGCGGCAGCTAATACAAAAGCAAGAACAATAAGCAATAGATTTCGCTTCATCTGCTAGGCTCCTTTCTGAAGTTGATTCAGCTCTCGACTGCTGTAAGTAGATAAAAAGTTCCACACAACAACAGTCAGCAGCCCTTCGGTGATCGCGAGCGGTATTTGCGTAATCGCAAAAATTCCGGCAAATTTAAGAAATGAAGCTACTACTCCTCCTGTTGTATCGGGAAAAGCAAGCGCCAATTGCCATGATGTAACTACATATGTGGCCAAGTCAGAAAGAAAAGCGGCTAAAAAAATGACAAATCGCTGCGAAATGTTATACCTTTTTCCTATACGATACACCCCGTATGCTACTAGCGGACCGCATACCGCCATTGACATCGCGTTCGCTCCTAATGTCGTCAATCCCCCATGCGCCAGTAGTAACGTCTGGAATAACAGAACGATGCTCCCCATCACCGTCATTATTAGTGGACCAAATAAGACGGCCCCGAGCCCGACTCCAGTCGGATGGGAGCTGCTTCCTGTCACCGATGGGATTTTTAACGCCGAAAGTACAAAGGTAAAAGCTCCTGAAAGCGCAATCAACAATTTTAATTCAGGATGGCGCTTTGTGATCTTCATTAGCGATCGCACTCCTGCGATGAAAAACGGCAGAAAAACAATCCACCAAAATAGCGCCCATTTCATCGGCAAAAATCCTTCCATAATATGCATAGCATAGGCTGGTGTGCCGCTATTGACAGTAAAATAAACAACAAGGCCACATAGCAGCAACAGAAACTTCCATTGCTTCATACCCTCTCCTCCTTGATGCTAGCTTTTTTAGTAATGCCAACCGCAGCTGTTGGATGGCACATCGATAATCCATCTTCTCCATACTGATAGGTGACGATATCTTTTAAAGGATCACCATCTTTTAAATGTGTTTGGACAAGCTCTCTTCCTTTATCCGGCGTCACCCCCTTGTACCAAACTCCTTGCGGATACACGATTACTACGCACGCATCATTACAGCGGCCATTGCAGCGCGTTCTCGTTGTGTGTACAGTGCTGTCCAATTCCAGCCGCGCAATTTCATCACGAATGGCGATTGTCACCTCCTCTCCGCCTTTTCGCATGCAGCTGCCGCCGTTACAGATCAATACGTGATGCTTTACTCCAGTTAAATTCCACGTTGTCACACCGATCCTCTCCTTTTTGATGAAATAAAAAAGCACCTCTATCGATAGAGGTGCAGAAAAATGCATACGGCCAATCACAAATGCATATGTATACCATTCCCCCGCACGTCTACCTATAATCCCGTAGGTATCCGGCCGAGCAAATAAGGCAGGTCTCCTGACTTAGAGTCATCGCTTCATTGCGCCTTCCCGAAGTTTCCTTCAGTGACATGATGCAATGAAGCTCCTCATCACAGTGGCGGGTACCGTGACGGCTTTTCACCGTACTTCCCTTTTAAGCCTGTCCCAATAGAGAAAGGCACCTTACTTGCTTTAGCAAACGATTCAATGATTTAGTTGTTCCTCCACAATGATATGATGAATTTTCGAAAAAAGTCAACCATTTTTATTTTTCGAACAGTTTTGTTTTAGCGACAACAACTCCATCGCTATCAACATACACATGCGCGCCCGGCTCCCAACGTACGCCCCCGAATTCAAGAACGCGATCACGCGCCCCTTTCCCTTCTTTTTTGCTTTTGACAGGGCATGTCCCAAGAGCGATTACGCCAAGCGGCATTTGCGCAATTTCAGCTGAATCGCGAATGCAACCATGGACAATCACGCCTGCAAGTCCTCGTTCACAAGCGATTTGTGCCAGACGATCTCCGAGCAATGCACAATTTCGCGAACCTTTTCCATCAACAACTAACACCGTGCCTGCCGGAATGGTTTCTAGCGCTTCGCGAACGAGCACATTGTCCTCGAATACCTCAACAGTGGCAATCGGTCCGGAAAACTCTGTTTTTCCGCCATAAGAATGCAACGGTAATTGGCACACTTGCAGCTCCGACAAAAATTGATCACATAAATCTGCTGTCTTCATTTAATTTCCCTTCCCCCATTTTTCTTTGTCTATTAAATCCTTTTGACATTTTGAAAAAAAATCCTGCAAAATCCGTCAAAAAAAACAGAGGAACGGTGAAATAAGAAGAACTAATATGGTTTCCCGCAAGTGTGGATGATCATTTTACTAAAAATATGGAATGATTGAGCTAGACACAAGCTTTTCCGCCATATGCATGCCCAGTCGGCAAGTCATTTGCTTGCCGACTACGGCAGAAAAGCTGGGAATCAAGTAATGCCAATGGTTTTTATTGGATCATCAGCACACCTGATTGTTTACATAAAATTATTATCGTAACACATTCTAGTCGAGCCTCTGCAGGCAGTCCCTATATAAGCAGGTTTCGACAGCACGCTTTGGCGTGACCGAGACAAGTCAGCGGCCTATCTTCTGGCCGTGGCTCTCCATTTTATACAGCACGAGAATAAAACAAGTGAATCTACCACCAGCGATTAGGTCAACAGCTAAAACCGTCCTGATCTATAAATTAAATATAACAGCCATAAAAACATCAAAGAGGCGATACCAAACCCAATCTCAATCGCTGGAATTTTCCAGAGTAAAGTCGATTGCCTACCTAAAGAAGCGCCAATAATAATCCCTGCCATAATAATGCTGAAGGACAGCAGCACAATACTGAAGGATAAGCGATTGCTAATTTGATCTAATTTTTTTAAAAAAAGCGGCCATTCAGGAATATCCATTTTCAAATGCAGCTTTCCTTGTTTAATAAATGCCGTTAACTCCTTCACGTTCTTAGGGAGATCCAGCAACATTTCTCCATAATTGAACACGCGCTTCCATACTTCTTCGGTTAGATGCTTAGGATGCAATCGCTCCTTTAATAGTTGGCGGCCGAACGGTTCAGCAATATTGAGGATGTTCAGCTCCGGATCTAACTGCTCTGCTACGCCTTCCACTGTTAGCAACGCCTTCCCCAGAAGGGTTAAATCCTTCGGAATGCGAATAGAGTGTTGAAAGGCAACATGAAACAAATCATGAAGCGCCTCGCCAAGACTGATTTGGCTGAGCGGAACATTGTAGTATTTCTCTCTTAATTGTTCGATATCCTCATGCAATCGCGATACATCGACATGCTCAGGAACAAGCCCCATTTGATACAGCGATTTTATAATTCCGTCTGTATTATGACGCATTAAAGCAATCACTAACGAAGAAAAGTGATATTTCATATCTGGCGTCAGACGCCCGGTCATCCCAAAATCAATAAAAGCGATCACCTCCCCCGGCAATACGAATAGATTGCCGGGATGAGGATCTCCATGGAAAAACCCTTCTCTTAAAATTTGCTGCAAAATGGCCTTCGTTAGACGTTCGGCCAAACGTTTCAAGTCATAGCCGCTTTCCTTCAGCCGCTCCAACTCGTTAAGCTTGATGCCTTCCACATATTCCATCGTTAGCACTTTTTTGCTTGAATACTCCCAAAATACTTTTGGAACATAAATGCTAGGATCTTGTTTAAATTGCTGAAAAATTTTATCAGCATTCCTCGCTTCAATCGTATAATCAAGCTCGGCCCGAAGAGATTGCGAGAATTCTTCAACCATATCGCCGATTTGATATTGCGCGGCCCATGAAAGGCGGCGCTCAGCGAGAATCGCTAAATCTTGCAGAATTTCTAAATCCGTTTCAATCATATGGGCGATATTCGGGCGCTGAATTTTAACAGCGACTTGTTCTCCTGAATGCAAGATGGCTCGATGAACTTGTCCAATCGAAGCGGCCGCAATCGGAACCGCCTCGAACTGTTGAAACAATCGATCCACATCACTTCCTAATTCCTCTTGAACTGTTCGTGCGACTTCGGCAAATGAAAAAGGAGAAACTTGATCTTGCAGCTTTTCCAATTCCCGAATAATAGGGCCAGGAATTAAATCCGGACGCGTGCTCGCAATCTGCCCCAGCTTCACGAAAGTTGGACCCAACTCCTGTAACACGAGCCTGATTCGTTCTCCAATTGTTTTTTCATTCTTTTCCTGCGCATCGAAAAATAATCTTTGTGGAAGAGAAAGAAACTGGGAAAACCCGATTTCCTCCGCTACGATCCCAAAGCCATGGCGAATCAAAGCGACAGCGATCTCCCGATAACGACTTACATGACGCATCCTTTTTCCGGCCATTGGTCTGTCTCCTTTTGCAGCTCCAAAATCTTTTTATTTACTCGTTTTTCTGCTCCAAGCGTTGAATTCGTTCTTCTAATTGGCGAATATCCTCTTTTGTAGCTAAATCAAGTTTATCGAGCATTTGTTTAAGCTGCTCACGCACAGCGCGCTGAAACTCCGCTTTCCCTTCTTCCTTTTGCCGAATCCATTGATCAATTACATCTTTTGACTCTTCTAAAGATAATTCTCCTCTTTTCACTAGCTCATCCACCAATTTCTCTGCTTGCTCTTTGCTGACAGACGCCAAACCAAGCCCAAACGCCAACATTTTTCTAATCATATCCATTCTTATCCTTCCTCCTTCATTATGTGTTTTTTACATCTTTTGCATTTCGTGTTTGTTAGCTTCAATGTACCTTTGAATTTCGCTCCTGTCAAACATCTGTGCCTTCTGTTTCACCATAAAATGACGTTGCTTTGAATCCATCATGCCTTTAGCAATAGAAAAGTTCCACCAAACGGGCTATAAACGCCGAATAAATCATCTGATTGAAGGAGTCGGCGGCTCGGTTCGTCCTTGTCACGCAAAGGCATGAAGCTCTTACACCAATAAGAGGGAGGAAACAAAAGCGATATATGATAGACTGCCCAAATCTGTTGTTTTTTTCCTTTTCCCAGTACCCAGCATTGCCTTTTTTCTTAAAATCGCTTATAATTCGTCGAAATAGGGAGGAGGAAACGCTTTGTTTCAAGTCGTTGAATATAAACGAAATGATATGATGATTTCCACTAATCGTGCCCTCATTCAAATGGACCGCGTATGCGAGTTTCTGGCTCAGTCCTATTGGGCCAATCAAAGGGAACGAACAACGATTATCAAATCGATTGAACATTCGCTATGCTTTTCTCTTTTTCACGGCCAGACACAGATTGGATTTGCACGCGTGGTTACTGACGGAGCGACATTCGCCTATTTATGCGATGTTTTTATTGATGAAGCCTATCGCGGCAGAGAGCTTGGCAAGTGGCTGGTAGAATGTGTCCTGCAGCACCCGGATCTTCTCAATATCCGCCGCTTTTTATTAGTGACAAAGGATGCGCATGGTCTTTACCAGCCGTTCGGATTTGAAGTGCTGCATGAGCCAGATCAGTTTATGGAAATCTTTCGCCATTGCTAATGGTTGCTGCTTAAGTTTGCTTTCTACCCGGCACGTGCTCAGCTATGCCGGGTAGAAAAAGAGCAAGCATTTTTTAATATTTTGCAATGAGCCTCCCCCACCTACAATCCGTTAAAGAGACGGGAGACTTCTTGGTGGATAATGTTAAAATAAAAAAGTAATTCTTTTTTCCTGCTCATTCCACACTAAATGGGCATTAAATGTTTGATCCCCTTTTTTAAATCCTTTGATTAAATCTGTCTTTCCGTGCTGCAGAAGCTTTTTTACATTCGTTTGTGAAATCTTTTTACCGAGAATCACCTTTGAGATCGTAAATGAGCATTTTGTTTTCGCATAATGCGCGCAGCCATAAAACTCTCCTTTATCAATGACTGTTCCGCCGCAATACTTGCATGGGCCGATCGGTTTGCCAAGCGTTGCTTTCGATGTTGTACGCTGAATAGAAGCGGTATCGAATCCTGAGAAATTCCAATCCTTCGCCATCGCTGTTGCATCTTCTATGATTTTTATCGACAGCTTTTTTACTTGTTCCATAAATAGGGAAGCAGAGGCTTTTCCTTCGCCAATCTCGCTTAAACGCTGCTCCCATTTTGCGGTCATTTCCGGCGAGGCTAAAATTTTATCCCCAATCGCTTCAATTAAAATTTTCGCTTTGTCAGTAGCATATACTTGATTTTTTTTCACTTCGATATACTTTCGGTTTTTCAACATCGTAATAATGCCAGCCCGTGTCGCTTCCGTACCGAGACCTTCCGTTTTAGCAAGCACTTTTTCTAATTCTTCGTTTTCTAAAAATTTCCCCGCCGTTTTCATCAACGTAATCAATTGACCTTCTGTATACCGCTTTGGCGGCTGCGTTTTGCCTTCTTTCACATCGACTTTTTCCACTTTCCCCCGTTCTCCTTCCGCAAGCGGCGGAAGAGCGGCTACATTCTCTTCGTCATGCTGAAAGAAAACTTTCCGCCATCCTTCCTGAATTTGCTGCTTTCCTTTTGATATGAAAACCGCCCGCCCATCAACAAGCGTCGTCACTGTCGTATAATCAAAAATGGCTTCAGGATAATGGGCAGCAAGCAATCTCCGGACAACTAGATCATAAATATTTCGCTCCTCTTTCGATAACGTTTCAGGATTCACCACCTGCTCAGTTGGAATGATCGCATAATGGTCTGTCACCTTTTTTTCATTTACATAACGTTTATTATGTAAAATACTTGTATTTGGAAGCGGAAAGAAGGATTGATACGCTGCAAACTGGCTTAATTTTTGCAAAATTTCTGGAAACGCTTCCGCTTCCCCTCTTGTTACATATTGTGAATCAGAACGGGGATACGAAACGATTCCTCTTTGATATAGCTTTTGTAAAATATCAAGCGTTTTTTGCGGAGAGAATTGATAAAGTTTGTTGGCCGTTGCTTGCAGCGACGATAAGTTAAATAAAAGCGGCGGCTGAAACGTTTTTCGTTCCGTCTTGATTTCTTTGACTTCCGCTTGTTTATCTTGGCAAAATGCGGCAATTTTATTAGCCAGCTCTTGGTCCTTTAAACGAGAATCCTGCTGTTGCATCCATTTGCCCTCATACTGTTTGCCGTTCATAACAAATGAAGCAACAACCTCCCAAAACGGCTCTGGTTTAAAGCTTTCGATTTCTTTTTCACGCTTGACAATTAAAGCGAGAGTTGGGGTTTGCACCCTTCCAGCTGAAAAAACATCATTCATTCCTTTTTGTTTAAGTAAAATGCTGTAAATGCGAGACGCGTTCATGCCGACAAGCCAATCGGCACAAGCGCGCGCATATGCCTCTTCAAATAGCGGCCATGTTTCTTTTTCATCAAGCAGCCGGCGAAACCCTTCATCAATCGCTTTTGGAGTTAACGAAGAAATCCAAAGACGTTTCATCGGCTTTTTCACACCGCTCATGTGAATGATATTGCGGATGATCAGCTCTCCTTCCCTCCCGGCATCTCCTGCGTGAATAATTTCTATAACCTCCGGTTTTCGCAAGAGCTCCTTCACTATTTGAAACTGCTTCGCCTTGGATTTTTCCACTTCATAGCGAAATTGCTCGGGAATGATCGGCAGCATTTCCAGCTTCCATTGCTTCCACTCCGGCCGATACCGTTCAGGCGGAGCCAGCTGGAGCAAATGGCCGACTGCCCATGTCATATAAGCCCCCTTTGGAAACAACTCGTTTGGTAAAATTTCAAGATAGCCCTGGCGTTTTTTGGTCTGAAAAATCGAGGCCAACGCGATTCCTTGATCTGGTTTTTCCGCGATAATCACTTTCATAGCTTCTCTCTCCTTTAACCGATAAACGACATTTTTCCTATATCAATCAACTTTAAAGATGAACCGAAGGATGTCTTAAAAATCTCCAGTCGGAAAAGTCTCATCACGAACATGACCGTTGAAAAACAGGCCAAACTCCTGCATGCAAAGGTAAACATGCCAAGTTCCATCCATCTCTATCGAGTAAGTTCGCTATTTTTGCACATACTACTATATGGAACCTACAGGAAAGGGAGTGGCAAAAATGAAGCGAATGCTTCTCATCATGCTCACGCTGTGGATGATTATCATTCCGCTCCATCATACACAAGCAGCAAGCAACGCTCAACGTTATACTTGGAATCTCGCCGATATTTATCCATCTGAAGACGATTTCAACAAAGATTACGAAAAAGCAGCCAAAAACATCCCGTTATTATCATCCTATCAAGGAAAGCTTCATAACGAAAGCAATGTGGCCAAACTGTTCGCTCTGCAGGAAAAAACAGCGCGCACGCTTGAAAAGCTCTCTCTTTATGCACATATGAAGCAAGATTTAAATATTGAAGACAAAACAGCAGCCAGTTTAAAGGCGAAGCTAGAGGTGCTTTTTTCTCGTTATCAAGCCGCTACTTCATTTATCGAACCAGAAATTTTATCGCTTCCTAAAAGCAAGCTGAATGATTTTCAAACAAGCAAACAACTAAAAGGATACCGCCGCTATTTTCAAGAGCTGCTGGAGCAAAAAAAGCATACGTTGTCAAAAAAGGAAGAACAACTGCTCGCTAAGCTCTCTCCGATCACAAGCGATGCCGAAAATATTTACAATAACGCTTCACGAGGCGATTATACTCCTCCCGTTATGAAAACGGCAGATGGCCAAACGGTGCAGCTTACAGAAGGCAATTATTTAAAAGCGCTTGAGCACCCTGACCGGGCCTATCGCCAGCAGGCGTTCCAAACATTTTTTAAAAGCTATGAGTCCATCAAAAATACCGCAGCAGCAACATTATATGCTTCTGTTAAGGCGGATGAGCTATATGCCAAAGCACGCCGGTACAAATCAGGCCTTGATGCGGCTCTATCGGCCGATGATGTACCGGAACAAGTGTTCACGAATCTGATCTCAGGAGTCAACCAGCATTTACCGTCGCTGCACCGCTATGTGGAGCTGCGAAAAAACATATTAAAAACAGACCAAATCCATAGCTATGATATGTACGTTCCGCTCGTCTCACAAACAGTGGCCAACCAAATGAGGTTTCCGATTGACAAAGCACAGGCGCTTATACTCGAAGGCTTAAAACCGCTCGGCAAAGAATATATAAAGCAAGTGAAATATGCCTTTGATCATCGTTGGCTTGATGTATATCCTCGCCCTAAAAAATATACAGGCGGATATAACACGGGAGCCTATGATACCCATCCATTTATTTTGTTAAATTATGACCATTCACTAGACCAAACATTGACGATCGCTCATGAGATCGGCCACGCTATGAACTCTGTCTATACAAACCAAACACAACCTTACCGCTATTCAGGGCAATCCATCTTTACGGCAGAAGTGGCTTCGACAGCTAACGAGTGGCTGATGATGGATTATTTCATCAAACAGGCAAAAAACGATGAAGAAAAATTATATTTACTCAATCAACAAATTGATCAAATTCGCGGTACCTTATATACGCAAGTGATGTATTCTGAATTTGAAAAAACGATTCATGATCAGGTGCGGCAGGGCGGTAGCCTAACCGCTGAAGATTTGAATGCGCTTTGGCTTCGTTTGTTGAAAAAATACCACGGCCCTGCTTATGCGGCAGATCCTGAAGCCGGGCTTGGATGGTTGCGCATTCCTCATTTCTATGACGCCTTTTACGTATATAAATATGCAACATCGATTGCCGCATCGTTTGAGCTCGTCAAACAAATGAAGAAAGACCAAACAGGAGAAGCAACAAAGCGCTACTTAACATTTTTAAGCTCCGGAACATCGGATGATCCAATTTCTTTATTAAAAAAAGCCGGAGTGGATATGACTTCTCCGCAACCGTTAAATAGTCTTTTCGCTTACTTCGACTCGCTTGTCAATGAAATGGAACACATTTTGCGAAAACAAGGCAAGATATAGCAAAAACAGACCGCTTCCATACGAATGGAAGCGGTCTGTTCATTACGATGCCTGCTCGTTTGACATTCTTGCTGATTTCAGCTGCATGCGAAAAATCAACGATTGAATAATCGAAAAACAACCGCCGACTACCCAATACAATGATAAAGCGGACGGAACAGAGTTCGCCCCTATAAAAATCATGATCGGCATAATATAGGACATGATGGCCATTTGTGACATTTGCTGCTCCGACATCGTTGGTGACAATTTCATGGAGATGAATGTCGTGAGAGCAGCTAAAATCGGCAAAATCAAATATGGGTCGCGATGCCCGAGCTGTACCCATAAAAATGAATGAAGTGTAATTTCCTGAGTCCGTCGAATCGCATAATACAGTGCCATAAAAATCGGCATTTGAATTAATGCTGGCAGGCAGCCACTCATCGGATTCACTCCGTGCTTTTGATATAGCTGCATCATTTCCTGCTGAAGCTTTTGTTGTGTTTGCATATCTTTGCTTTTATACTTTTCCTGCAATTTTTGGATCTCCGGTCGAAGCTTTTGCATCGCTAACGATGTTCGGAACTGCTTCAGCATGAGCGGAAGCAAACAAAACCGCACCATCAACGTAACAGCAATGATCGCCAGGCCATAGTTTCCGCCAAACCAATCTCCCAATATCAAAAGC
Organism: Anoxybacillus sp. B2M1; assembly: GCF_001634265.1. Lineage (NCBI taxonomy): Bacteria > Bacillati > Bacillota > Bacilli > Caryophanales > Anoxybacillaceae > Anoxybacillus > Anoxybacillus sp. B2M1. Next base: position 892,680 of record NZ_CP015435.1, read on the forward strand.
AGCTTGGACATCGGATAAACAAAATAATGATCCCAAATTCCTTGGCTATGCTCATTAATCGGAGCATTGCGATTGCAGCCACTTAACACTCCGGCAATCACGAATAACATCAACAGCCATTTTTTCTTCATCATTTAGCCTCCTTGCTTATTCTCTTTTTAGCGAAAAGCAAGGAGACTCCTTCCATCCTCATCGGAAACAGGTGATCGTTCTCTGACTGGAATCTTTCGCTGCCTCCATATAAACAAGCGATACAGCGGCAGCCATATCCATTGATGATCCTGCTGCCGGCTGTGTACCTCCACATCATAAAACTCAAGCTGATGGAGAAACAGCCTATTTTTCCGATATTGAGTCATGTAGCATTTCATCGCTACAAACAAAGCGCTTACTAACGATAAATAGGGCAGCAGATCAAAGGGTGCTTCCATTTCCCCTACCTCATTTCTTTCAGCGTCCTACCTAACATAAACATAACAGATTTGTTTAAGAAAAAAAAGCGAGATGTTCGCCCCTCACCATATTTGCTGAAAAAACGACCGCAGCGATCGCAGCCATTCATGAAACAGCTGATACTGGCTGGCTATGTAGATCAGCAACGAAAAGGAACCATAAAAGAGGACCGTTTCCAAGCGGCTCCCTGTCCGGTATAACGGAATTTTGTATCGTTTATCCTGCAAAGGCCAGAACAGCGGCACTCCCTGAACCGATAAAAAATCCTCTAAAATGTGAAGCAAATAACCCAATACGAGCCCGCTTGCAAAAACCGACGGCGATTCAAGCATAATCATAAGAGCGAGTACAGCCCAAACAAAAAGTGAGTGAGTCATTCCGCGATGGCCGAACGCCTGCTTCACTTTTTGCGCAGCTCCTAATGACCGGCGGCCGACATATGATTTCGGTTCATCAATATCCGGCAGCAAGCTCCCCACTATAATTCCGGCCGTATAGCTGATCGTAAACGGCAAAGAGGTTTGTGAAGCGATTGCCGCTCCAATGCACAACGATGTCACCACATGAGTATGATACCGCAATCAACCATCACCTACAAACACGTTTTCATTGATGATACCACAAAAAAGAATATTTGTTCGTCTCCTCACATTCTAATACGAAAAGCGCCTAATCGCAATAGACGGCAAGAAAATTGGTGAAAAACGTTAGCCATTATCCTAGGTAAATCCCTCTCACCATGATTACTCCTCATACGTGTTTAAACCGGCTTGCTGATGGCCTGTTCATTTTTTCTCATCCACTCTATTTCATTTCCTCGCTTTTTAAAAAAGAAGGCATTTTATTTTTTTAGCACATATATGATGTATATAAGGGAGGGGTGCTATGTTTCCAAACTACAAAGAACTTTATCCTACCTCAGCTATTCCAATGGGGGAAAATGACCGCACCGCTTTTATACAAAATCTTTCTGAAAACAAAAAAACGTTGTTTTCCGCAACCCATTGGGTCATCGCCTTAGAAGGCTCGCCAACGGACCACGCTAGCGAGCTGTATTATTGGACCGTCAAAGTATACCCATCAAACAATGAAAACATATTTTACTACGAATATCCTCATCTCGCCTCACTGCCGCTTTACTCATTTCATGATGCCGAACTGCTTGCTAAAGAAATTGAGCTGCAAATCAAAGCCGACGAGTTATTTACAGAAAAAGAGCCTTTATTAAGATTTATATAGTGTTTAGTTTTTTTCTCTTTTTACATCGCTTTGTGAAAAAGCATACAAAACTTTCTTGTTATTTTCGCCATTCTTAATTAGCACTAAAGTGTTTGGCAAGAGTAATGATCATCGCTCCCATACGCTCCAGCTCTGGAGCAACGATGCGATCAACCCCTTCCTCAGAAAGCGCCTCAGCCGTTACTTTCCCAACGGCACAAGCGACCACATCCCTAGCAAAAGCCCGACGCAGCTGCTCAAGGTCTTTCTTTTCCTTAGCAAAAGAAAAGAAAAAACGCACTTGCATCGCTGTCGTAAAACAAACAGCATCAACCTGCTGGTTCGTCACTTCTTCATATAGCTGCTCAAGAACCGCTTCATCCGGTGCAATATGCTGATAAGGCAACAATTCCGTATAAATGGCGCCCGATTCCTGGAGAAATTGCTTTAATGACGGAGCAGTATCTCCGTATAGTTGGACAACCACACGTTTTTGAGCCAATGAAAATGATTGTAGCGAGCGAATTAATCCTTTCGTCGTTCCGTCATCGCTTTCCGCAATAGGAGCGATTCCGATTCGTTTCAGGGCGGCTGCCGTTTTATAGCCGCGAATAGCAACATTCGCTTGCCGAATCGTCTCCAGCCACTTTTCTTTCATTCCTCCTCGCTCAGCTGCTTCTAATAATGCATCTACTCCAATCCCCGTTGTAAAGATCATCCAACTTGGGCAGCTTACAATCACCTCTTCGATTTCGTGAACAAGCTCTTCTTTTTTAGCAAATACCGTTCCTTGAGCAGGTCGCACAAGCGGAATGCCTCCTTGCTTTTCAATCAACGTTGCCATTTCTTCCAGCTTTCTTGATGCACATAAAGCGACTCGTTTTCCCTTCAATTTTTGCTTCCCCTTCCTTGCAATGATGTTTATTTGCTAGACAAAATCACCATGAACCTTGCCCTATCATTCTTGTAAACTATCTTATGTCGATTTCTTCAGCCGCAAATGGCTTAAGAGCGCAGCCATGCGAGGTCCCTAATGCAGAATACAAAACATTGGTCAACAGTCTCTAAAACGTTTAGAGCTTGATTGACTTGTATATCCATGTAAAAACCAACGGTCAGAGGCGGGAGCATCACTTGCTCACATGAAGATAGATGTTGAAGCATCAACCATACGTTTTGCTCAACTAGCACTGCGGATCCTAATTTAAACGACCATAGACCAAACAACGGCTCGCTTGCTAGCCAAAGGAAATACAGGTTTCAGATTTGTTTCATTTTTCATACACATAGTATATAACAAAAGGAAAAGCGTTGGCCACCTATCCATATAACCTCTAAAAGCGACAAAGAGCGGTCACAGACCGCCCTTTTTTTACAGCATATACATATGTATCAGCTTGCGCCGATCAAACGAACCGTAAATACGTGTTGGCTTGATGGAGATAATATCGTCAAAAGCAATATTCATCAACCGCATTTCTCTGTTGTATACAAATAATTTTTGCGCATCTTGATATAGCTTTACCGGCAAAAATGTTGCTTCTCCATGACGCATCTTGATTTTGACAGGCTGTTTTTGCTGAATCCATTGGATAAGTTGGTTATACTGATCCCCTGTCATAAAACTCCCCCTTTTTCTTTCCATTCCAATAAAATTATATAGAAGAAAATATTGAACAATAAACCAAAAAAAATCAACAAATTTTTGAGCAGTTAAACGAACCTTGTCATTTATGCATCAATGTGTTGAAAAAGCAGGATTTATGTCAAAATAACTCTAATGATTCCCCCTTAACATTTGACAGTTTTTTTGTTTACAATGAAATAGACTAGTACATGCTGTCGAAATGCGAAAGAAGGTGCTTTTATGCTTAATATTTTGAAGGATTTTTTGTTGAATTTATTTTTCATTTTAGCTCCCATTTTCGCCGTTCCGTTATGGCTAGAGGAACGAAAGGTGCCAAAACTGCTTAAAAATCATGTGCTAACCGTTTCGTTTGCTTTAACGACCTTTCTTTGCATGACTTTTCCGATCAGCACCGACACAGAGCGCGATTACAATCTGCACCAAATTCCTCTTTGGCTCGGAAGTTTATATAAAGGACCGCTTGTTGGCTTCATTCTTTGTTTGCTTGCAATTGGATATCACATACTTTTAGGAAAAGAACAATGGATGATTACCGTCATTCCATCCTTTTTTGTGATGTTCGTTAGCATGCTGCTGTCAAAATATTTTTTATCATTGTCTGTTAAGCAGCGTATCTTGCTCACCTTTGTTTTATCCACCTTTTCCGGGATGTTGACCGTCCTATTGGATCAAATGGCGTTCTCATCGCTGCCGTTTTGGTCTTCGTATTTGATTATTCAACCCATTAGCATGGCAACAGCCTGTTATTTAAAAGAAATGCTTTATAAAAACAACTCATTGCGCAAACAAATTATTCGAGCAGAAAAAATGGAAGTCGTTAGCCACTTAGCCGCTTCCATTTCTCATGAGGTGCGCAATCCGCTCACTGCCGCCCGAGGTTTTATGCAGTTGCTTGAGCAGAGCCATTTGCCACCGGAAAAACGAAAGCAGTACATCCAAATTGCCATCGAAGAATTAGATCGGGCGGAGTCGATTATTACGGATTATTTGACATTTGCTAAACCGGCCCCAGAATATGTAGAAAAGCTCAATGTCAAAACAGAAATTGAACGAGTCATTGATTTGCTGCGTCCGCTTGCCAACATGAACAGTGTGGATATTCAAGCATCGTTAATCCCCTTCCATGTAAAAGGAGAACGAGAAAAATTCCAGCAATGTTTATTGAATATTATGAAAAACTCCATTGAAGCAATGCAAAATGGCGGAACACTTGATATTTATGTATCTATTGAGCATGAGCAAATTTTAATCCGTGTGAGTGATACAGGAATCGGCATGACAAAAGAACAAATCGACCGGCTTGGTGAACCTTATTTTACGACGAAAGGCACAAAAGGAACAGGACTTGGCATGATGGTCGTTTATCGCATCGTTGAATCGATGGACGGAACCATTCATATTACAAGCGAAGTTAACAAAGGGACAACCGTATGTATCTATTTCCCATTAGCGCAATCAAGACAAAAGCAGACGGCCAGCGACCAAGAAAATGCTCTAGTCATTTAACCTTTTCCTTCATATACATAATATGAACCGCTCCAGCCTACGCGCTGTCAAGATGAGAGATTTCTCGGCAAATATGTTAAAATAAGAAAGAAAGATGAGAATAAAGGAGAAGCTTATTGACAATGATTCATTTAAAAACAGAACGAGAAATTCAGCTTATGCAGGAAGCCGGAAAATTACTGGCTGCTTGCCATCAAGAAATTGCCAAACTCATTCAGCCAGGAATAACAACAGCAGAAATTGACCATTTTGTTGAGAATTTTTTAGCTCAACATGGAGCTACTCCAGAACAAAAGGGGTATAAAGGCTATCAATATGCCACATGCGCTTCGATCAATGATGAAATATGTCATGGTTTTCCACGCCATGAGCCGCTGAAAAACGGGGATATCGTCACCATTGATTTCGTTGTAAATTTGCATGGAGCGCTTGCTGATTCGGCATGGACATATGCCGTTGGCGAAATCAGCGAGGAGCTGAAATCCTTGTTATTTGTTACGGAACAATCTTTATATAAAGGAATTGAACAGGCTGTAGTCGGAAACCGGATCGGGGATATCGGTTATGCTATCCAAACATATGTGGAAGCACAAGGTTTTTCAGTTGTCCGCGACTTTACGGGTCATGGCATCGGTCCGACCATTCACGAAGAACCGTTCATTCCCCACTTCGGGCAAAAAGGAAAAGGGATGCGCCTAAAAGAGGGCATGGTGATTACGATTGAACCGATGGTAAACACCGGAAAATGGCAGAGCCGCATGGACAAGAACGGCTGGACAGCCAGAACGGTAGACGGATCTTATTCTGCCCAATACGAGCATACAATTGCCATTACGAAAAACGGACCGTTAATTTTGACTACTTGTTCCATATAAAATGAATGGAGGTCCGCCTTTTGCGCGGACCATCTTATTCACTTTTTATTTGCCGTTCGTACAAATCATTTAGATACATCGTGAAAAATGAACCTGTCAAAGCAGCAGGAAGAGAGAATGTGATATGATAGCTCTCAAACGGTTTAAAAAGGAAGGAAAGCATCATGAAGCGATATGAAAATTTAGACCTTATTTCGACTAAAAAAACATTTTCTGACTTTCGTCGATGGCAAAAAGAACGAAAAACCAAACAAAAGGATCTTTCCTATCAAGTTCCACACGTTGATCCGCCTGAATATCAACAGCTTCATGAGAATCAAGCGAATACATTGCTTTCATGGATCGGCCATTCTACCTTTGTTATCCAAATAAATGGAATAACGGTTGTGACAGACCCTGTATGGGCTAAAAGAATGGGGACAGCTAAACGGCTTACTGCTCCGGGAATTGCGATCAACGACATGCCAACTGTCGATGTTGTTCTTATTTCACACGGCCATTACGACCATTTGCATTTTTCCAGCATTCGCAAACTAAAAGGAAATCCTCATTTTTTCGTTCCAGTTGGCCTTGGACGTCTATTCCGCCGAAAAGGATATCAACATGTGACAGAATGCTCTTGGTGGGATACCGTGGAGTATCGAGGAACATTCTTTACCTTTGTGCCCGCACAGCACTGGACAAGAAGAACATTGCTAGATATGAATACCTCCCACTGGGGAGGCTGGATCATCCATACAGATGGACAGCCAACCTTTTATTTTGCCGGTGACAGCGGCTATTTTCGCGGCTTTCGCGAAATTGGTGAACGTTTTTCTATCGACTATGCGCTCCTGCCCATCGGCGCTTATGAACCAGAATGGTTTATGGGGCCGCAGCACGTGACTCCTGAGGAAGCCGTTCAAGCCTTTATGGACTGTCAAGCCAATATATTTATTCCCATGCATTATGGAGCGTTCCGCCTCGCTGATGACACACCGCAGGAAGCGCTTGACCGTCTCGTATCTGAATGGCAAAGGCGCCAGCTCGATCTAGAACGGCTGCGCTGCTTAAAGCTTGGAGAAGTATTGAATTGCTGCGGCTAGCCAGCATAGGCAGACAGCCCTTGCTGCTTAATAAACGGCAAGGGCTGTCTGACGATCATCCATCTCCTATTCCATTTGCTAACGGTCATAGCCGCGAAACACATAGGGCTCTTCCGGTTGTTTCATCGTATGCCAAGATGCTACCTTCACATATGGAATAACAGCATTATACGGCTGGTAATACATAGTGGATAGTTCCCCTTTTATATGAATCCATTCATCATTTTTGAGAGCAGGCGGTTTTGCAAACTCAGCCAGCAGTCCATAGACCCCTGAATCAGCTACACAATGGATGATACCAAATCGCAAAATAAATACTTGGTCCTTATTCGTTGTTTCATCATGGTAAACAAAGCCATCCAATTCAATCTCTTTATCGCTAAACTCACCTGGAAATTGATAAATGGTCTCAATCGCTTTTAAATAGTTTTGGTCATTGAGAATCAGACTGGATTTTTTAGAGAACTGAGCCAAATCCTTTCTCATTAAATCCTCATAGCCGCTTCGATCATAATAAATGCTTGTATCAGGACGCAAAAACTGCCGCTGCACGGTAGGGTCTTCGCTTTGCGTATCAAATCCTGGAATATGAAACCCTTTGGCTTTGACAATGTCTGAATCCAACGTAGCGATGGGAAATGCTAATGCTGAGACGATCGGAAAAATGAAAATAGCATAATTAAGCGCTTTTTTCCACTTCGGCTGCCCCTCTTCATGATGATGGCAGCAATCATCATGACAATGGTGATGATGTGTATGTTTCTCCTTTCGATTTGCGATGATAAATTGAATAACCGTTAGAAAAACAAACAAAAAAATGGCACTAAACGACAAGTAAGAGTAGCGCATATTAATGTATTTGCTTATATCACCAGTGGCATGTAAATGAAAAAAAACAAAAGCAAAGCCAAGTAAAATATATGTGCGCAGCATCGAACCGCCCCCCCTTATTCACCGCTTTTTTATGCTGAACTGCCAGCAAGATATGGCCACCAAGCTGCTTCATCTCATCGATTCAACTATCGCCCTGCTTCCAAGCCATATGGATAGTAAAATTTCCGGATCAGAAAAGTCGTTCTCCTTGATGAATTCCCCTCCACTTACCCTTTGTTTAGAGGCGGGAGACTTCTCGACAGGTTATGTTAAATCAATAATGAGCCGATAAAAACAAAGAGTGTAATATAAGCAATCAGCACAAGCACAAATCGTGTTTTAAACGATTGAAGCAGCATAAGCGTATTCTTAATATCCAACATCGGTCCATATACTAAAAAGGCAGCCAATGCTCCAAAAGAAAATGTATTTTGAAACGACGAAGCAATAAATGCATCCGCTTCAGAGCATAATGAAAGCACAAACGCCAGCGCCATCATCACAAGAGATGCCGTCATTTTCCCATGTCCAATGGCCAGAAGTGTTGATGTTTTGACGTACGTTTGCATAGTAGAAGCGATAAAAGCACCGATAATTAAATATTTCCCTGACGTAAAAAATTCTTCCACCGTATGCTCTAGCGTCCCCATCCATTTTTCCTTCAATGTCCGGGACGGGGAAGCATGGATCACTTCTTGGTTTCGCAGCTGCTCATCTTTATATTGTATCGATAATATGAGTCCAACCATGACGGCCACAATATACGCAAAAACCGCACGATAAATCACCATTTTAAAATTGCTGCCAAAGGCAATATACGTAGAAAACAGGACGATTGGATTAACGACAGGCCCTGTCAACATAAACGGAATGGCAGCATGTAGCGGCACCCCTTTCGTAACTAAACGGCGGGTAATCGGTACAATGCCGCATTCGCATGCTGGAAACAACACGCCAATGAGAGCTGAATACAGGACAGCCAGCACTTTATTTTTCGGAACCCATTTTTTGACCATTTCTTCTGTCACAAACATTTGAATAATGCCCGAAATAAATACACCAATTAATATAAAAGGAATAGACTCTATTAAAATACTAACAAAAATAGTATTAAGCTGTAGAAAGGACTTCATGCGGCCTCTCCTTTTCTTTAATAAAGTTCATAACAGGATCTCCCATTATATCTGTATAAATTATAACTAAAACAATTGAACAAATGGTATCTGTAACAGCCCTCGGTCGAAAGGGTCTCGCGACTTGTTTTTCACCACGCACTTCTGTAACGAAAATGAGTGGAAAAATCGGTTCAACCTTCGTATCCATGCAACTGTGAACATGACCAATTCCAACTATATATTGGCCATTCCATCAACGGATCATGTTGCAATCAGCCGACTGATTCCATCGTTCCAGACGTGCCGTTGCTGTATGCGAAGCATCGATGATCGTTATACTATCATAATACAACTGAACGTTTCAAACTTTCTATATGGAAATACAGATGGAGTTTTCACCAGAAACCCATCTCCTCCATTTTTTCGACAACGGAAGATCAATCGGTAACGGACTTCTGTCACGCCAAAGCGCCACTGAGCGCCGAACAATCAGCCGCATACAAACAAAGCCACTTGCAGGAAGCAGCATCGGTTGCCCGTGGCAATCGGATCATCATATAGAGGTCTATGGCAAAAAATTTATTAATAAAACACCTTATTTGTTGAATATGTTTCCGTTTATCCGCATTGGCCAATAGCGTCTTTTTATGCCGGATGAAACAAATGATCGCTGACGGAAGCCAATCGCCAGAGACTTACCTGTCGCACGAATGTATAGCAAAAGTTCACACAACACCGTTTTCCGACCGATTCCGTCGTTATTGACAAATATACCCTAACAGCAACTTTTTTATTTTAGCACGACTGATCCATCCTTTTCATGAGAATTTCATAAAATTTTCTCATAAAAAAACGAAGCGTTTCCACGCCTCGTTTTCCTATCCATCTTTTATTCTTTCACTTCTTTTTTCCACAGACCAATCATCAAGGCTGTGACGATGGATCCTATTAAAATAGCAAGTATATATAACCATGGACTTCCTTTGACGATCGGAATGACAAAAATTCCGCCATGCGGCGCTGGAAGGCCGATTTTAAACAGCATCGTTAACGCTCCGGCAATCGCCGACCCGACAATAATCGAAGGGATGACACGCACCGGATCGGCGGCTGCAAATGGAATGGCTCCTTCCGTAATAAACGTGGCGCCCATAATATAGCATGTTTTTCCAGCTTCCCGTTCCGCTTTTGTAAATTTACGCTTAAACAATGTCGTGGCCAAGGCCAGACCGAGCGGAGGAACCATCCCTCCTGCCATAATCGCCGCATGTGGAGCGTAATTTCCGGCATCAATCATAGCAAGTCCGAATGTAAAGGCCGCTTTATTAATCGGTCCACCCATATCAATCGCCATCATTCCGCCAAGAATGAGTCCCAATAGTACAAGATTCCCTGTTCCCAGACTGGAAAGCCAATGCTTCATTCCATCATTTAATGCTTTTACTGGATCGACAATTACATACAGCATAATAAACCCAGTGATAAGAATACCAAATAGCGGATAAATCAATACAGGCTTAATGCCTTCAAACGCAGCAGGGAGCTTATGAAAGGCTTTCTTAAGTCCAACCACTAAATATCCGGCTAAAAAGCCTGCGATTAATCCTCCTAAAAATCCAGCCCCGCCATTAGCTGCGATAAATCCGCCAACCATTCCTGGCGCAAATCCTGGGCGATCAGCAATGCTCATGGCAATGAACCCCGCAAGTACAGGAATCATAAGCGCAAAGGCGTTGCCGCTTCCAATATCCATCAATGCCTTGGCTAATGGATGAAACGATGGATCGTTTGGATCAAAGGCTTTGATTCCAAACAGGAAGGAGATCGCAATCAAAATCCCCCCGCCGACCACGAACGGAAGCATGTTTGATACGCCGTTCATCAAATGCTTGTAAAAGCCTGTACGTCCTTTCACATGAGTTGATTCCAGCTTGGCCCCACTTCCTTGATAGACGGGTGCTTCTTGCTTTAAGGCCTGCTCAATCAGCCGTTCCGGTTGGCGGATCGCTTGAGCAACAGGCACTTGCAGCACAGGCTTCCCTCTGAAGCGCTCCATTTCTACTTGCTTATCTGCCGCAACGATAACAGCAGAGGCTTCTTCAATATCTTTCGCTGTTAATTCATTTTTGACACCGCTTGAACCGTTCGTTTCAACTTTGATGTCGATATTCATTTCTTTCGCTTTCGCTTTGAGCGCATCAGCCGCCATATACGTATGGGCAATTCCGGTTGGACAAGCTGTAACCGCTACTATTTTTTTCGCTGAAGCTGGCGCCGTTTCAGGCTCTATCTCTTCTGCCGCTTCTTTTTCTTTGATGACAGAAAGCAGCTCTTCCTTAGTTGAAGCGCTTTCAACACGTGAACGAAATGCGGCATCCATCAGCATGGATGATAGACGGGCGAGCGCTTCCAAATGAGTGTGATCCGCCCCATCCGGAGCAGCAATCATAAAAAATAAATGGCTTGGCTTTCCGTCCAATGCGTCATAATCGATTCCAAGATTAGATCGGCCAAAGGCCACCGCCGGTCTGGCCACCGCGGATGTTTTCGCATGAGGAATGGCAATTCCATCGCCGATTCCCGTCGTACTCTGCGCTTCACGGAGCAAAACCGCCTCTTTAAACGCTTTCAAATCATGCAATACACCTGCTTGCTCTAATGTTTGAGCAAGCTCGTCAATAATTTCCTCCTTTGTTCTCGCCTTCACCTCAAGAACTATCGTTTCCTCTGTTAATAAATCCGTAATTTTCACGATCACACCCTCCTTTTAAATGCGCATGATTTTTACTTGGCCAAGCAACCGCTCGACATTTTCTTTTGTGCATAAGTCCTGCGAAAAAGCGGTAGCGCTTCCGGAGGCGACACTATAAGCAAACGATTCTTCCACACTTTTTCCGCTCGTATAGGCAGCTAGAAAGCCTGCGACCATCGAATCACCAGCGCCAACCGAATTTCTTACCGCTCCCTTCGGCGCTTCAGCAAACAGCGCGGTATCCTTATCAAAAAAGAACGCTCCCTCTCCTGCAAGTGAGACAATGACATGCTTCACACCCCATTCAACTAGGCGGCGTCCATATATGACGGCCTCTCTTTTCGAATGAAAAACCGTATCAAATAATTCCCCTAGCTCGCGATGATTCGGCTTCATTAAAAACGGCTGGTCGTTCATGAGCCTCTTTAGGGCAGGGCCGCTTGTATCCACGACCACTTTTACCTGCGCTTTTTTCGCCACGTCCATGATTTGTTCATAAAAACGCACAGAAAGCGAGGAAGGGATGCTGCCAGCCAGCACGAGAAAATCGTCCGGCCGCAAACATTGAATTTTTTTGAGCATTTCCTTTTGCGAATCAAAGGAAATCGTCGGGCCTTTTCCATTAATTTCAGTTTCTTTTCCCGATTTTAATTTAATATTAATCCGCGTATCTTCCGGCACTTTGACAAAATCAAACTGAATATTTTCGCGCTGTAATTCATGCTCAATAAAGGCTCCTGTAAATCCACCAATAAAGCCTAAAGCCGTATTTGGCACACCAAGACGTCTCAGTACGCGCGATACATTAATTCCTTTTCCGCCTGGAAAGGTCGTTGCACTCACCGCTCGATTCAATTCACCAATTTGGAAATGATCTACTTCGACAATATAGTCAACAGAAGGATTTAGTGTACATGTATAAATCATTTTGTCACAACCTTAACCTCGGTCTTTGCTTCGTATTGTTCCAGCAGTTCTTCATCTAACTCATCTGTAATAATTGTAGCCGCTGGCAAATCGGCAATTTTCGCAAATGTGCTTTCATTTATTTTCGAGTGGTCTGCTAAAACATAGGCTTGCCGGGAAAGCTTAATCGCCATGCTTTTCACCATCGCTTCTTCCGGATCTGGTGTTGTATATCCGTATTCAAAATGGATGCCATTCACACCAATAAAGCATTTGTCAAAGCTATAATTTTCTAATGAATGAAGCGCCCCGCGGCCAATTAGCGCCTTTGTTTTCTTTTTAATCAATCCCCCTAGCAAATAAGTGGGAATATTTTTCTCCAGCAATGCTTCTAAATGAGTGATGCCATTGGTCACAACAACAAGATCTTTGGCATTTAAATGCGGTATCAATTCAAGAGTCGTTGTGCCTGCATCTAAGTAAATGCAATCGCCAGCTTCAACAAAACCCGCAGCATATTGAGCGATCATTCGTTTTTCTTGTATATACTTTTCTGATTTCTCAAGTATGCTCAATTCCTCTCTTTTTTGATGCAAAACAGCAGCTCCTCCATGAACGCGCCGCAATTTTTTCTCCTTCTCCAGCTGGTTTAAATCGCGGCGGATGGTTGATTCGGAAGACGCCGTTGCTTCAACCAGTTCCTGCAATTTCACAATCTTTTTTTCTGCTAATAATTCTAGAATCAGGCGATGTCTTTCCACTGTCAGCACGGTCTCACCTCCCCTTCTGAATCATATCGTTGCTTTCATCATATCGTATGGCGAACGAAAAATCAATCAAAATCAATCAATTTCATTCATAAAAAATCAAAAATTATCTATAAATCAATCAAAAATAATCATTCCCGATAAATACAGCTTGAAGGTCGAACAAAAGGTCTCTAAAAAATAACGGCCGAAGATAAGTCCACATACTCATCTTCGGCCGTCAAAAAACAACACGAACTCTATATTCATATACATGGCTAGCGATTCGTCCGCTCCAAACGCGGCATATATTGCGTTTCGATAAACTGAATAAACTGCTGGGCATAATAAGGGTCAAACTGTGTTCCTGCACAGGCGCGTAGTTCGGCCACAGCTTCTTCAAATGTCTTGGTGGGCTGATACGGGCGCTCTGTTGTCATCGCATCAAAGGAATCGATGATGCATAAGATGCGAGCCAGCTTCGGAATTTCCTCTCCTTTTAATCCATATGGATAGCCTTTTCCATCATATCGTTCATGGTGAAGCTCAACAAGCGGCAGCACATCTTCAAACCGGCGATTCGAAGCTAAAATTTCTTTTCCCCATATCACGTGCTTTTGGATAATTTCCCATTCATGAGGCTCCAGCTTTCCTTTTTTATTTAAAATGTCGCGCGGCACTTCGATCTTTCCGATATCGTGAATAAGCGCTCCTAAAATAAGCGTTTGTTTTTCATGATCGGTTAGATCAAGCCGTTCACTGAATTCAAGCGCATACGTAAAGACCCGCTTGCTGTGACGGTACGTATAGACATCCTTTGACAAAAAAATTCTCAACAGCTGCTCCATGTCCTCCAAATCTTCTTTAAATTCAATTTGGCTCCAACAAATATTTTCCTCGTCATATATTTGTACATTATTCTTGCCTTGCGCTTTTGCATAATACATGGCTTGGTCTGCTTTATGAATTAACTCACCACTGTCATACATTCCTTTTTCATATTCAGCAATTCCACAGGAAAAAGAAAGACAGCGATAAGGAACATATTCAACACCAATAAAATACGTATCATTCACTTTTTTACGCAGCCGATCGAGAAATAAAAAGGCCGCTTCTTTCGTTGTGTTCGGCATTAAAATGGCAAATTCTTCGCCGCCATAACGCGCCACAATATAATTTTTCTCCTTTGTTTCGGCTTGCAATAAATCACCGAAAAACTTCAACAGCTCGTCCCCGCGCAAATGGCCATTGCAGTCGTTATATTTTTTAAAATCATCCAAATCCAGCAACGCGAGGCAAAAAGATTGCGGCAACTTTTTCACATCTGCAAAATGTTCTTTTAACGTTTCTTTAAAAAAACCATGATTGTACAAACCCGTTAAATCATCCCGATTCGCTCGTTCAGCGACGGATTGATATAGCTGCAAAAACTTTCGAAATACAAATGAAAGCAATGTGACTAAAACAGTAAATAAAAACAAACCAAAATATTTTTGTTCTTCTAATAAAATGGCTAAAACCAAAGAAAGCAATAAAGTAACAAAATAACTAATACAAGCTTCTCCTAAAACTCCCAAATTGAAAGTACCTTTGAAAATTTGCCCAGACAGAAAGAAAAATAGAAACATAAACATAATATTCAAGCTAAAATAAACTACTAAACTAATCATGTATGGAAATAAATTGTTGGTATTAATCTCTCCTATTCTTCCACCAAAAAGCAAAAATGTATAATATGCTCCCACCATCATTAAAGAATACATAGAAAAATTAAAAAGATGTTTCCACGAAGCAACTCTTCTTCTTTTATACAATAATTCAATAATAATACTAAAAAGCAAAACATTTAATGTTAAACTAATACCATACAAAAACATTGATGCTAAATAAATAGCTGAATCCATAGAAAATGAGTTATCTTTCGGAGGAAGATGAATAGAAAAATAACTTAATAAAAGAACCGATGAAGACAGCATATAAATTAAAACCCAATCCTCTAAGGATTGAGTAAAAAAACTGCTTTTCCACAAGCATACAAATAAGCCTGCGCCATAAATAATTGCTACATATAGTTTAACTAAATTTTTTTGATGAAAATATTTATTTGAAAACATCTTTAACCACTCTCGTTTTCAAAGGTTTTAAGGAGAAGTATAACACTTCTCCAAACTTGGACTTATGTTAAGCGAAATCCCGATGTCAACGCCACGATAACAGAACCGATGATGAATAGGTTCACAAGCACTTTTTTAACGGTTGCGTTCATCCTGTTCACCTCCCTTCATGGGCGGTTTGATGTGAAGAAGGATTATTCTGTCCATTCACCATAAGATGCTGAACAAAGAGAAACGCTCCTACATTCATGACCACATCGCCGATGCTGATTACTTGCCGGCGCGGATATGGCGGGGAAAGCGGAATAATGTCTCCTAAAAACGGCAAAACAGTGGAAGCGTGAATCGCTTCATGCTTTCCATATATGCCAGCCTTCAAAATTTCAACATACTCCCGCCCAAGCGTTTGTGCAGCTTCAATGGAAACAGGCATCCTTCCGCCGTTGACTGCCATAACAATGAAATTCAAAAACACTCCTGCAAAAATCACCAAAAAACCCGGCTGGTGTCGATTCATCCAGAGAAAAATCAGACCAACTACATAAATCAAAAGAAACAAGACATTGCTAGCTTGACCAATTATATCTATTTTATTTTGCAACATAAAAATACAAATTTCAATCCCTAGTAAAATAGGAAAAAGCCAGCCGCCGCGCAAGTTTATATGGGCAATCCCTTTCAAATTTCCCCCGCGCAATAAACCGATTAATAATGATAAAAGAATACCGTCATAGACCATCTTTTACTCTCCTTTGCCTCTCGCACCTTCCATCAATCGTCAAAATTCGCGCGCATGCCCTATGCCATCTCATTCTCTGAATCTATATACATCCACCTTGCGAAGAACTGGGAAGTCAATGGTTGGAGGCCAGTCCAAGCACTTGCTTTTCTCATGCAAAAATCAGAAAAAATATTTAGAAAATTATTACCCTTTATATCCATTAAATCTATTCTTGTATAAAAATGTAAATAGGAGTTTAGAACTATTTATATCAAGATATCTTTCAATCGCCCTTCTTCTCGTTTCAAACTCTATTATACAGCTTAAAGGCGAAGCGAGGGAAACGAATGTTTTTGGTAATCGGAAGGCGAAGCAGCCGGCTTATCGACCTCACACCTTTCCTTTGCGTCATGCATCTTGATGACGAAAACGGTCGTCCGAATACCCTATCTGATCATTGGCGAGAGAAATGTGGACACATTCCATTCATACCGTTGCACTCGATTACACCACGAAAAGAAAGGTTCATTCCGTTCTCTATCGATCATTTCGCATAACAAATGGCCGAGCGGCACCGCCTTTCACTGCCTGCCAAGCGATGATCTTCGGCCACCTTTCAAAAGGAGAAGGCGTTCCAGCGTCTCCTTTACTTAGAGATAGGATTGTCTTACTTGCTTCTATGTCCCCCTAAATGCCCCTCCCGGAAAAAATAACCACGATTTATATCGCTTTATTTTTTATGAGCTTGATCGGAAATACCATATGCTCTGCTAACTCCGGAACATCAATAAACGGATTGCGATTGCCTTGAATCAGAAAAATGGCTTGATTTCGATGTCTTTCGTAAAGCGTAGCGGGAAACTGTTTGTGCCAGCGAATAAGCAACGGAACATCAATTTTACGGCGGACTCCCTTGGCAATTTGCGTCGGATAGCGCAGTAAAAAATATAACATCGCTCTTGCCACTGTCCCTTTTCCGTATTCCGGTTCAAAAAAGCCATTTTCAGCGACGCCGCAATGATTTTGAATCAGTTCATCAGGTGATTCTGGTTCATAGAAGGGAAAGTCAGCATATGGAAAGTTAGAGCGGACCGTATTGCATTCCGGCTGGCACACAAACAGATGATGCAAATCTCCTTTCATCGGCTCTCGCGCTCCAAACCATGATTGCGGCACAACATGCTCCGTGTTAAATTTAAATTGCTGTTCAATCCCTTTTATCTTTTGTTCGACATTCAATTCACTTTTTCTTATTTTTTTTAACAGCAGCCGGAATTCCTCATATCTCTTTTTAACGATTTCATAATCTCGGACAATCATCGTTTCCGGGGCCTTTTTCTCTCCTGAATAAATGCTTTGAACGGAGCCATCCGGATGAAGATCGACCCATGTATACAAATACTCATCCTTACTGAAAAAATACGGCAATCTCCGCTTATGCGTTTTTGTAATCAGTTCGTGATACTGTACAAACAGGGACAGCTTATCCGCTTGATGCTCAATCTTCCGGTAATATCTCTTAATCGCTTGACCATCTTTTGTTTCATCGTAATAGATCCTTGCATCCGCTTGGATTTGCTGCTGGTTTTCCTTCAATACCATCAACTGCGTATCGCAGTCCTCGCAATTCCACTGTTCAAGCTCCTGAACACTTTTCAACAGGTTCATTTCATTTTCCATCTTCCTCCACCCGCCTTTTAGGAGGTTTATCCGCCGGTTTTTAGGCAAACAACAAGCTTCTCTGTCCCCTGATTGATAAACGGCTGCATATGGATCATCATTCTTTCTCTATATGGTACGTCAATGCTTGCTTTCTTGACCGTGCGCATCTTGTTTGGCTTTCCATTTTACACTAGAACGCCACGGGTCATTTGAATTCACTAGACAATGAGAAGACAACAAGGAAGGGGATGATGATTGATTGTTTCTTCTGTCTACAACTAACGTAGCAGCTAGCTCTCAGGATGAAGCCGATGATGCAACTGGACAAATAAAAGGGTGATTATCTGTATTATATCAAAAAAACCGATTGGCAGATATTCACCATTTGAAAAACTGTCGAGGCATGCCTAGTAAGCAAGGTTCAGTAACTGGAAGCTCTGAAAAAATAGCGGCCGGAGGCAAGTTCAAAAACCTTCCTCCGGCCGTTGAAAAACCGCACGAGATCCATATGAATCAAGTGACCCTTATATAGACTTTTTCACTTAGCCGCTTTTCAGCCATGCTACCAGACTACCGCATAATAAACGACATGACGCTGAATAAAATGACGGCTAGGCCCGCTGCAATAAAAGAAGGAAGCAGCTTCGTGCGCGCATATTCAATCACCGGCAGATCTAAAATGGTACAAAGCGTTACCGTGTTATCGCTAAGCGGGGAAGCAAAAGCGCCAAATGTACCGCTAGCAAATACAGCGCCAATCACTAATAAAATGTTCGTGCCTGATTCATGAGCAAGCGTAACGCCAAGCGGCATTAATAATCCCCACGTTCCCCAAGAGGAGCCGATAAAATAAGAAATCAGCGCACCCAATAAAAACAATACAGGAGCTACAAAATAGTGAGGAATCCAGCCTTTTACATGATCCGTAATATACTGCGAGAATCCCAAGTCCTCAGAAATCGCGGACACCGCCCAAATTAATGAAAGCATAATAATGACAGACATTAACTCATTTCCGCCTTTGACAAAATGAGTGAGCAAATCCGCTAGCTTAAATTTTTGAAATAAAAAGTAGGCCACAGCGACGATGACCGTTATGATTAACGATTCCAGCATGACTCCAAGGGCATCGCTGCGCAGAAAAGCATCAAAAAAGCTGTTTGCTCCTTTCCGTCCGTCCCACCAGCTAAGAAATAACGTTAATACAAGCACAAATGAAAGAGGAATCATTAAATTCCAAGGCCTGATCGGCGTTTCTTTTTCAAATGCCTTTGGACAGGTTTCTAATCCTTCTTCCCCTTGAGCCTCGTTCGGATTGGTTTCCGCCTCGCTTGCCGCTTCAACCATGACCGCCTGATTCCATTTTTTTATGTCGGCCATCGGCTCCGTTTTTTTCGAGTATTTAAAAAAGCTATAATACAGACCAACCACAATAATGGTGAATGAAAAAAAGTTAAAAGGAATGCTTTGGACATAAATGGTGTAGGCTTTTTCATGAATCCCGGCGGTTTTCAGCGCTTTATCAATCACCGACACCATGTATCCGACAAACGCAGTCGCCAGCGGAATCAACGCTACGACAGGATTGGAGGTCACTTCAATTGTAAAACCGATTTGCTGGGACGATAAATGAAGACGTCTTTTCAGCGCTTTCATAATAGGAGCCACTGTCACAATCCGAAAATCAGGATCGCTAAAGGTCACCATCGTCGAAACCCACGTAAGCAGGAGAGCGCTTCTCGCTGTTTTCACCTTTTTGCTCACGAGGTGAACAAAGCCTTTGATTCCTCCTGTATATTTGATCATACTAATTAAGCCAGCAAATACATAAAGGAACATAATAATTCGGATGTTATTCGTTTGCATAAGATTATGAACGACATAAGACAGCATCGTTTTTAAACCGCCAAGCAGCGTTGGCTCTATTAAGTAGCTGCCTAGCATCAGCGCAGCAAACAAACCGGGAATGACTTGCCGCGTCCATATTGATAGTGGAATCACAATTAAAAACGGGAGAAGAGATTTCCAAGAAGGCTCCATCATGAACTGCTCCTTTGTCAATAAATCTTTTACTTTATATGTTAGTATGATTCGTACAGCTAAAATGTATTCTCTTCTCCATTTTGGCTATTGGTTTATCCGCGCAGACGAAAGTGAGCATTCATTTGTCCTTTTAACATTTTTTCTCTAACTTCCTTTGTCAACTCTTTGCGAATTTCTCGGGTCGTAACGCCCTCTTCTCGCTTATCGGCAATATCCATTAATCGTTCTACATCATCAAATGAATATTTGCGCGCTCCCTTTGATCGATCTGGAAAAATGAGCTTTCGTTCCTCATAGTAGCGAATCTGCCGTTGCGAGAGCCCTGTTAACTCACTAACAATTCCGATCGAAATAACCTTTTTGAATTTATAAGAATCTTCTTTATGTGACATGGCGCCCCTCCTATGATAGTTTTTCTAACATTATTATAAAAGTTTTAAGGGAAAACTGTTACCATATTGTTAAAAAAATTAACAATCATTCCGATTTTATGTAAGAAAAACTAACAAAAAGATATGAAATCATTAGCTGAATCATATAAGATGAAAAGAAAAAGGGAGTTGATCATATGGGAGCATTCATGCGGAAAGCCCTGTCGAAACAAAAGCAGTTTTATATTTATGAACTGATGAGGACGGGACAGTTTGTCAATCCCGATCTCCTTTCCCAATGGACCGTAAGCGATCTGCGTCATGAATATGAGAAAAATAAAAGCCGGCGGAAAAGAAACGGAGGGGATGATGTTGAATCGGCAAGCTCTTGAATTAGCTAAAAAAGTCGTAGATTTAGATATAAAACGCGACGAACTGTTTGAACAGCTTATTCTTCTTGTCGGCGATCGAGCGTACGAATTGTTGCGATTCGTACAAAACAGATGACCTTTCATCGCCCCCTGCCTCTCACTCCTTTTCGTTCAGGGGGCCCTATGTACAAAAAAGGAGCATAAAATTAGCTCCTCTTCTTCATCAGCATTTTTTCAATAGCCTTTTATGTCTCGTTTCCATCCCTTGATTTTCCATTTCAAATAAAGTGAACTAAACCAGCTTCCTCTATAATTCCAACCGTTGTCGCAATGCTTTGACATAATTCCGGCTCACCGGAATTTTATCGGCCGTTCCCTCGAGTGACAGCTGATATGCTCCATTAAACCAGGGAGTGAGCTGCGCAATTTTTTCCACATTCACCAAGTAGCTTTTATGCGGCCGGAAAAACAGATTTCCTTTTAGCTTTTGCTCCAAATCCTTTAGCGACACCTTCGTATAATACGTTTTTTGCTTCGTAACAATAAGCGTATCTTTAATTTCTCGACAGCAATACAAAATATCGTGTGGCGAAACATAAACAATCCCGTCGTTTTCCTCGACGGCCAGCTTGCGAACCGCCTCCTCAGAAGCAGCCGGCCTTTCTTTTTCAAATTTGCGAATCAAACGCCATATCGTTTCGCGAATCTGCCCTTCATCAAATGGCTTCAGCAAATAATCGACCGCTTCACATCGGAACGCCTCTACCGCATAATTAGGATAGGCGGTAGCGAACACAATGCTCGGCGGCTGCTTCATGCGCTGCAGCATTTTAGCTAGACTTAATCCGGACATTTCCGCCATTTCAATATCAAGAAAAACCACATCGGGCTCTAATGTAACAATTTTCTCTAATGCGCTTTCTCCGCAATCCGCTTCACCGACAAGTTCGATCTGTTCATATACACAGAGCAGATGCTTTAGCTCTTCGCGGCTCAAAGGCTCATCATCTACGACCATAACCTGAATACGCAACCGCATATCCCACCTTTCTTTCTGTATATGGAACAAGCAATTGAACCGTTGTTCCCTTTCCTTTTTCAGAGGCAAGCGAAAGCTCCGCCTCCTCCCCAAGCAGCGATTTTAAACGCTCATAGACATTATACAATCCGATTCCTGCACCGGATTGGGAAGCAATCGGTGCCTTCAACAATTGCGATAATTGCTCCTCTGTCATTCCTTTTCCATTATCAGAAACGGAGATTTTCACCATACTTCCCTCTGCTTTGACAGAAATAACAATTTCGCTTCCTTTTTTCATATGCTTCAAACCATGCCGCACCGCATTTTCGACAAGCGGCTGCAATGTCATCGTCGGCAGGGTCATTTGCTCATACCCGGCCTCGATTTCATAGCGGACGCGCAATTTATCTTGAAATCTCGCTTCTTCAATCGTCAAATACGCCTGGACATGCCTGATCTCCTCTTCCAGTGTTGACAGCATCTCCGTTGCATCCGCTAAATTTTTGCGAAAATAATACGCTAAAGACACAAGAAGCTGTCTGGCGCGATTCGGATCGATTCGAATACATGAGACAATCGTATTCAACGCATTAAATAAAAAATGCGGGTGCACCTGTGCGTGCAGCGCTTTAATTTTCGCTTCTTTCATAAGCTGATAATATTTTTCTGCTTCGGCAATTTCAAGCTGCAGGCTTAAAAGCGAAGATAGCCCTTTTACAAATTCTACTGCAATCGATGATAGCTCCGCTTCCGAATGAAAATAAAACTTAAGTGTCCCAATGGTTTCATCTTTTCGCTTCAGCGGAGCAATAATGGCTTTATGCAGCGGACAATGCCGGTGGCCGCAAATCACACGATCGCGCACAATTATCATTTCTCCTGTTTCAATCACTCGGCGCGTCATTTCTGTTTGGATCGGCTCGTCAGCCAAGTGGTGGTCACTGCCTGCCCCCACATGGGCAAGAATATGAGTTCGATCCGTAACGGCCACCGCTACGGACGGCACCTCCCGAATAAAAAGCTCGCATATCGCCCTAGCGGACTGCGGAGTCAAGCCGTTTCGCAAATGATGAACGGTTGCTTCCGCCAGACGCATCGCTTTTTCAGCCTGTAGAGCCCCCGCTTTTTCTTCCTCTTGAAAAACATTGCGAATCACTAAAATAAAAATGGCGCTGCCAAGCCCGTTCGCAATAATCATTGGAATTCCGATTTCTTCTACCAAAAGCCACGCACTCGCAAATGGCTTGGCCACCAACAAAATGACAAGCATTTGCAAAGACTCGGCGGCCATTCCCACCATAAGTGCCACACGTGGCGAAAGAGCGTTCGCTCTTTTTTTACGATGATGCACAATCCCAGCAATAGCACCGGCAGCCATCGTAGAAATTCCGCAAGCCACAGCGGTAAATCCACCAAGAAACAACCGGTGAATTCCGGCAATCAGCCCGGCTCCAAGCCCTACTTTCCAGCCGCCGAGAAGACCGGCAATAACAACTCCAATAACACGCGAATTAGCAAGCGCTTCATTCTCTTTTAACGACCATGGCCATTTCATAATTTCAAATGTTTCAACCCGAACGGTCAAGCCTGTATAAGTACCAACAATGCCGAAAATTCCGAAAATGACCATAATAATAAACCGCTGCATCCCGTCTACTTCTTGATGATAAATTAAGCGGCGAAAATATGGAAGACGCGTCAATAAAAAAGCGACCATCACAATAATTCCAAGCCTTTCAACCATGGAAAGACAAAGCTGCCACATCGCTCTCACCTCTATTTTTTATCATATCATGTTTTACACATTTCGCTAGAACTTTTGGTGTTGATATTTACAGAAAAATCAAAAAATATATTCGTTCTACTTTCGCATCAGACAGTGCTCGAATAGCCAAAAAAGCGATAAAAAAACGGGGCTAGAAAATCAGCTTCTCCCCCGCTTTCATGATTGATGAAAAATCATCTATGCTTTCGTAGGCAATCCATTTTACAGATCCAAAACCATCCTTTCCGCCCATGCTTCCTTCAGCTGCTCCCTTAATAGTGAAAGCAGTTCGGCTGCCGGCAGCGCCTTAGCTAGCCGATATCCCTGTCCAGCCCATAATGCCATCGCATGCGGGTCGCCATGCTGGGCAGCAGCTTTGCGCAGCTGTTTAGTCAAATGATGCACCTGCGGATAAGCAGCTGGAGCGGTTGCATCATGTTGAAGGAAAAATCGATTCACAAGACCTCGTGCCGGCCGCCCTGTAAACGCACGGGTAACCGCTGTCGTTTGAAACTGCGGATCAGCAAGCGCTGCCTTGTGCACCGGATGTGCCCCGCTCTCTGGGCAACGCAAAAAAGCGGTTCCCAACTGTGCGGCACATGCTCCTGCCGCCAACACGGAAGCAATATCCCGTCCTGTCATGATTCCCCCTGCTGCAATCAACGGCACCTTGACAACATCGCGAACTTGCTGCAATAAAACCAATAAGCTCGTTTGGTCGTCCGCTTCTTTGCTGTTGCGAAATACGGAACGATGCCCTCCCGCTTCCATTCCTTGCACACAAAGAGCATCCGCTCCCTCTTGTACTGCCTGGATCGCTTCATCCTTTGATGTCACGGTTACAATTATAAAGGAGCCATGAGCTTGTAATGACTCCATCACCTCGCGTGAAGGACAACCAAATGTAAAACTGACGACCGGGACTTTTTCTTCCCTTAAAACCGCAAGCTTCTCCTCCCACTCATCATCGTCCCATTTTTCTGCTTCAAGCGTGATGCCAAAACGTTTCGCTTCTTCCGCTAATTCTGCTTTGTAGCTGACTAATTCCTGCTCGTCTGCTTTATTTTCCCCAGGTACAAATACGTTGACGCCAAATGGAGCAGTGGTCAAGCCCCGAATCTTTTTTATTTCACTTCTCATTTCTTCCGCCGTTTTATAGCCGCCAGCTAAAAAACCGAGCCCTCCGCCATTGGACACTGCAGCGGCCAGCTGTGGAGTTGAGGCCCCGCCTGCCATTGGGGCCTGAATAATAGGAAGCTGAAGCGAGCGCAGCATTCCGTTCATCGGCATCTCCCCCTTTCCGACTGTTGCGCACCCATAAAAAGCTGCATGATGTCATAGATGAATACAGGATAACTATCCGAAATCCAACAACCATTTTGGGATAAATTTTCTTTACAGTCCACCGAAATACTTTGCTTCTGTTGAAAGAACCGTATATATAAGCTACTTTCCGATAAAATTTGGCTTCCGTTTTTCAAGAAAGGCGCGAATCCCTTCACGATGATCTTTTGTTTGCCGCATATGCTGCTGCCATTCTGCTTCAAGCTGCAATACCTTTAATAACTCATTTTTGCCTAAACGGGCATACAACATTTTACTGGCAATCATCGCTTGCAGCGGCTTAACCTGCCATTCGCTGATTTTTTGCTCGATTTGCTCCCCATCTTCCGCTAGCCAATCAACGATGCCAAGCTCATAGGCTTCATGTGCGCTCATTTGTTTTCCTTCCCAAATCAATTGCTTAGCCTTGATTTCACCGATCCGTTTCGCTAAAAAGAAATGACCTCCTCCATCCGGAATCAGCCCAATCCCAATAAAATTCATGGCTAAACGCGCTTCCTTCGCAGCCAT
The DNA here is from genome assembly GCF_001634265.1 of Anoxybacillus sp. B2M1. Taxonomy (NCBI): domain Bacteria; kingdom Bacillati; phylum Bacillota; class Bacilli; order Caryophanales; family Anoxybacillaceae; genus Anoxybacillus; species Anoxybacillus sp. B2M1. The sequence goes on from NZ_CP015435.1 coordinate 917,779, forward strand.
CACATAATCGCCCGCTAAAGCCAAGCTTAATCCCAACCCTGCTGCAGGTCCATGAATCGAAGCAATGACGACCTTTGGCAACGTATACAAAGTCACAATAATCTTTTGAATCGTACTCATCACCTTATGAAACGCTTCTGGGTCATCTACATTAAGCATCGTTTTAATATCGCCACCGGCAGAAAACCCTCTTCCTCTGCCGCGAATGACAAGAATGGAGGCTTCACTTTGCTCGACTTGATGCAACGCTTCTAACAGTTCATTTAGCATTTGAACATTGATCGCATTTAATGATTCGGGACGATTGAGCTCTAATAACGCCAAGTTTCCTGAAAAAGAAAGCACGACTGTTTCCATTTTTCTCCCCCTTGTTTGACTCATATGGGTGCGATCATTCATAGCAAGACCGTCTTATTTTCATTTTCTGTAAAACTGCCGGCATGACAGACGGCATGCGGAAAAAAGCTTGAACAATCCACAGCCCTTTTATTTGTATTTCCTCATAGCAAGCAAAATTCCTTTTTTATAAGCCAAAATCCACCCCCTCGCATCTAGTAAAGCCATCATTATGGTCCGTTATCCTCAAAAAAGAGCAGCGGCGTAAAGCCGACACCCCATCCTATAAACAAATAGAGTTTTGAAACGAAAATAAAAATCTAATATACATGTATTTTGGAGCGATCATCACTTTATTGAATGTTGTTTATGGATTCTTTTTTATGCCTGAGAGCCTTGACAAGAATAAAAGACTGAAAGAGATTATCATAGTAAGACTGAACCCATTTACGCAGCTTACAAACATACTTTCCATAAAAAACTTAAATAGGCTGCTTGTCTCCGCGTTCTTGCTTTGGATACCGAACGGATCTTTGCAAGCGGTGTTTTCACAATTTACAATGGATACTTTTAGTTGGAAACCTGCACTAATCGGACTTATGTTTTCCATTATTGGCATCCAAGACATCGTTTCACAAGGTTTCATCATGCCAAAGCTCTTGAAAAAACGCAACGATAAACAGATAGCCATTCTTGGAATGGTTTCAGAGATGATAGGCTACATTCTTATCGCGTTCTATCCTCTATATATCGCCAGAATGTTTATATTCGGTTTTGGCGATTCGATCTTCGGCCCTTCCTTCAATGGGATGCTCTCGAAGTCTGTCGATTTTAGTCAACAAGGAAGGCTCCAAGGTGGCAGCCAATCTATTCAGGCTTTAGCAAGAATAATTGGGCCAATTATTGGAGGGCAAATCTATGTATCACTTGGGCATGCCGCACCCGCTTTTATAGGCATGATCCTTATAGCAGCGGCAATACCCGTTTTGTATAAGGGTACACATGTAAATATGTAAACGACCACGTGCTTTATGGAGGCAATGCCCTACCTTCATTTTCGATGATAGAAAGGAACGCAAATGCGCCATATACATCTTCACGTCGAGACAAAGTCGTCTGAAACGCGAAGCTTTTGGTATCAAATGGTTTTCGAACCATTATACTCTTTTTTCATTGGACACGATAAAGGGAAAATTGTGTTGATGGAACTATACTCAATCTAACTCTTCCACGTTAATACTCCTTGAGTAAGTTCCTTTTATTTTTTCCATAACTGACAACATACTGTTTACTCCAACTAGAATTAGTGAAATTTCCTGTATAATTAAACGTAATATTGCTCCCATTCGACCAACTTCTCCAGAAGTTTTATATATTGATTAAGCGATAATTTCCCATGGTTAAAAAAGTTTTTCAAAATCTTTAATTCATAATAGAAAAGCTCCATTAGCTCGCCATTTGTAACCGACGAGAAAAATTGAACAGTTTTCGCTAAATAAGAGTGAACACTTTTTTGGAAATTCCAGCGTAATCCCTATCACTTGACATGGAGCCTCTGCGTACAAGATATTTCCTAAAAAGCGAGCAACAACAAGAATCAGCCGCATGAAACGAGGCTATCATGTACGCCACTCCATGTAAAGTGCACGCTTCTAACTGGTAAAAAACTGTTCAATTTAATCAATCGAATTCTGTTCAGTTTTATTTAGCGGTCACACCATTCCTTTCTTGAGAGAAAAGTTGCCTGTTTTAAAACAGCGTTCAGAGCGTTTATTGCAAACTCACGAAAACAATCCTCATAAACCCATTTGTCATTGCTAATGTTATAAGCTTCTTCACCTTCATAAATTTCTCCATGACAATTTTCACAATAACGAATAATAACTTCGTCGTTACAAGGGTTATCGAGTTTCCAACTGTAGTCAGCTTCGAGTAATGTTGAACTCCAAACATTTTCTAAACATAGTACTAAAATTTGACATATGATTTATATCATATTATCATGTTGTTAGTTAGTACTAACTAACACATTTAAGAGAGGATGAGGAATGTGCAAAAAGAGATGAAACAATATATAATTTTAATTATAGGATTGCTAGTCATGGGCATAGGCATTGCAATGGTTACGCAAGCTGAACTAGGTACCACTCCGATTGCTAGTATACCGTATGTATTAAGTCTTATTTTTCCTTTAACGATAGGACAATTTACGATCTTCCTCACTGTTTTATTTGTATTAGTCCAAGTAATTATTTTAAGGAAAGATTTTCCCAAATTTCAATACTTACAGCTATTAATTGGTCTTGTGCTAGGTTACTTTATCGACTTGGGTATGTTGATTTTTTCTTATTATCACCCTTCCTTTTATATTGAAAAGCTAATTTTATTAGTTGTAGGGTGTGTCATGATCGCATTAGGAGTGATCCTTCAATTAGCAGCAAATACGATTCTTAACCCTGCAGATGGGATCATAAAAGTTATTTCCATGAAGTACGAACGGAACTTTGGAAGATTGAAAATAGCCTTTGACTCATTCCAAGTAATCATTGCTGCTCTTATTTCGTTTTGGGCATTTGGGGATATACAAGGCATTAGAGAAGGAACGATTATGTCAGCTTTCCTTGTCGGTTTTTTTATTAATAGAATTAGGAGGATACAGCAGTTATATCTAAAAAAAAGACAGCATGTAAAATAGCATTATACCAACTTTCTTTTATATTTTTTGGGTTTATAACGATTGCGAAACGGGTGATGATATGGAAACAAACGAAAAAATTTTAGATTCAGCTATTTCATTAATGGCTTCAAAGGGATATAAAGCTGTCACTATTAAAGAAATAGCAAGACATGCTTCTGTCAGTGAAATGACAGTATACCGCCAATTTGGGAACAAACAAAATATTTTAGACGCCATTATCGCTAAATTTCAATATGCTTCTTTCATAAAAGAACAATTGGAAAAAGAGCTAACATACGAATTAGAACATGATTTATTACTATACTCGACGATTTATCAAAATTATATGATGAAAAACAAACAAATTTACATGATATCTGTTCTCGAGCGAAACACCATGCCTGATCTTCACCTGACTCTTCACAAAAACGTTGAAGAAATTCAGCAGTTTTTATTAGATTACTTTAAGGAAATGCAAAATCGGGGCAAATTGATTAAAGGCAACATCGATTCATTTGTAGCCTTATTTATGCGGTTCAATTATGGTCACTTTGTTTCAGAAACGTTGCTAGGATTTTCAAATATTCCTATTTCAAACGAAGAATTTCTTAAGGATGCTGTCTCTGTTATAGTAACAGGATTAACTCCTAAAGCTTCTAAATAAAATCAAGACGTGGGGCATAGAAGCCCCCAGCCCCCATATACCTCCAAAGGAATTTTTCGTGAGCTTTAATTCGAAAAATTTTCTCGCCGACAAAAGAAAGCAGCAAATAAAAAGTTTTTTCTTTCTACGGAGGATGGGAAAGAAACCAGATGCAGGCGATGCTTGTTTATGCGGCCATGAATTTGATAACTGCCTATGGAGAAAGGGCCCCTCCCTTCTTTTGCATTCGAGTATGCATTTATGTTTGTCGTTTCACCAAGAAAAACAACTACGAAAAATGAAACAAAATAGGTGTAAGACAAAAGTCTTACACCTATTTTGTCAACAGTCTGAAAGAGGGGGTTCCAAGCTGCTTTTGGGACACCCTCTTGCTTATTTTCGAAACTTCTTTAACTGTTCATTGATTTCTTTTGTCTGTGCATAAATTTGCCGATACACATGGAATAGCTCTTGATAGCGCTGAGCTTCGTCCTCTTGAGGCTCAACCAGCTGTTCGACTTGCTTAAACGTAGCTGCACACTCTTCCAGAGACTCAAACCAGCCGCAGCCGCATGCCGCAATCATTGCTGCCCCTAAACCTGGGCCTTGTTCATTTTTCAGCTTTTCAATCGGTGTATGAAAAATATTAGCTTGAATTTGTAGCCACTCATGACTTTTGGCTCCCCCGCCGATGGAAACGATCGACTTCATTTTTTTGCCGCTCCGCTTTATGATCTCCACCGACTCATTTAAAGAAAAAATAATGCCTTCCATCACGGCACGCGCAAAATCCCACTTTGTATGCGATGCATCAATTCCGATAAAAGAGGCGCGAATATGCGCATCGGCATGCGGTGTTCGTTCCCCGACTAAATATGGCGTAAATAACAGTCCATTGGCTCCGATTGGCGATTCTGCTGCTTGGTGAATCACTTCTGAAAACGAGATTTCCGGCATAAATGTTCGTTTTAACCAATCAAAACTATATCCGGCAGCCAAGGTAACGCCCATAATATAATACGAGTTTGGCTTCGCATGGTTAAAATAGTGCACCTTTCCAGCAAAATCTTTGGTCGCCGTTTGCTCATATGCTAAAACAACACCCGATGTGCCGATGCTGCACATCGTTGTTCCTTCTGATAAAATGCCAGCTCCGATCGCTCCACACGCATTATCCGCTCCACCGGCAAACACCTTGACATTCGCGGAAAGCCCGATCTGTTCGGCAATATCGGAAAGCAGTGTGCCTACATAGCTAGTCGATTCCACAAGAGGTGGACACAATCGCTCATCAATGTCCAGAAGCTCGCAAATTTCTCGGCTCCATGCTTTCTTTCGTATATCCAGTAATAACGTGCCAGCAGCATCGGAATACTCCATTGCCATCTGCCCGGTCAGCCGAAAGCGAACATAATCCTTTGGCAACAAAAATGTGTAGGCTTGTTGGTATAACTGAGGCTCGTGCTTTTTCACCCACAATATTTTCGGTAAGGTAAATCCTTCTAACGCGCGATTTTGCGTAATAGATAGCAATCGATCCACTCCGACCCGTTCTTCAATTTCACGACACTCATTTGCCGTTCTTGTATCATTCCAAAGAATGGCCTTTCGCAGCGCCTCGCCTTTCTCATTTAAGAGCACCAATCCGTGCATCTGTCCGGAAAAGCTTAATCCGCATACGGAGCGCGGATCGATATTGGCTGTTTGTACTACTTGTCTTAACGCAACCATCGTTTTTTCAACCCAATCCTCCGGGTTTTGCTCACTATATCCAGATTGCGGCTGATAGAGAGGGTAGGGCTCCGTCCACTCCCCTCTCACCTGCCCGTTTCGGTCAATAAGCAACACTTTTACCGCACTTGTCCCTAAATCAATTCCGATAACGTATTCCATATGGACCTCTCTTTCATTAACGGGATACACTCAACACGCTGACTTCAAGCAAATATTGGTTGAGCAACGTCTTAAGGCGCTCGAGACGGCCGGACGTATTGCGAATCTCACCAAGCTGCAGCGCATATTTTTCTAATTTTTTAAAATCAGCTGTTCCTTCGACAATCTCGCGACCAATGCCTTCCGTATAGCTCTTGTACCGCTCTTCGATCAATTGTTCAAATACGCGATCTTCAAGCAGACGATGGGCCACTTTCAAGCCGATCGCAAAGCTGTCCATGCCGGCGATATGGGCGTAGAACAAATCTTCCGGTTCAAATGATCCTCTTCTCACCTTAGCGTCAAAGTTCAAACCGCCTTTGCCAAGACCGTTGTTTTTCAAAATTTCGTACATGGCTAGAGTAGTAGAATACAAGTCCGTCGGAAACTCATCCGTATCCCAGCCTAATAGCGCATCTCCTTGATTCGCATCGACCGAACCGAGCATGCCGTGAATGCGGGCGACTTGCAATTCGTGCTCAAACGTATGGCCAGCCAATGTTGCATGATTGGCTTCAATGTTGAATTTAAAGTAGTCTTTCAGCCCATATGTTTGCAAAAACGCAAGAGCAGTTGCCACATCGAAGTCGTACTGGTGCTTCGTCGGCTCTTTTGGCTTCGGCTCAATCAAAAATTGTCCATCGAAGCCAATTTCTTTCGCATAGTCCACCGCCATACGTAAGAAACGGGCCAAGTTGTCAAGTTCCAGCTTCATATCGGTATTCAGCAGCGTCTCATAGCCTTCCCGTCCGCCCCAGAAGACGTAGTTTTCCGCTCCGAGCCGTTTGGCAATCTCGAGCCCTTTTTTCACCTTCGCTGCTGCATAAGCGAACACATCGGCGTTGCACGACGTCGCCGCTCCGTGAACAAAGCGCGGATGGCTGAACAAATTCGCCGTATTCCAAAGCAGCTTCGTTTTGCTCGTTTTCATGTACTCTTCGATCATGTCGACAATCTCATCGAGGTTTTTGTACGTTTCAGCAAGCGTATCTCCTTCTGGAGCGATATCGACATCATGGAAGCAGAAAAACGGAACGTTTAACTTTTCAAATAGCTCAAACGCCGCCTCGACGCGTGCTTTCGCCAAATCCATGCCGCTGTAATGGTCCCACGGGCGAATCATATTGCCAGCGCCAAACGGATCCGACCCATTTCCGGTAAAGGTATGCCAATATGCAACCGAAAACCGCAAATGCTCCGCCATCGTCTTGTCGCCGACTTTTTCTTCCGGATTGTAAAACTTAAACGCGAATGGATTGCGTGACTGTGGACCTTCATACGCAATCGAGCCAATATTCGGAAAATAATTCATATTCGAATCCCCCTTAGCGGTTAATTGATATCAACACGCAAGAATCATATTGCTTCAGTTCCATTATAGCGCTTTCATATTTGTTTGTCTATCAGATAAACAAAGTATTCTATCACTCTTTCTTAAAAAGTATGAGCCGACTTCCGTGCAACAAAAGACGGATCGGGATGAAGGTTGCTTCAAATGGTGTTTTGATGTTGAGTGTTTTTTATTTTACTAAATGGCTCATCGCGTGGACGCCTAATTCTGCAGTAGCTTTTCCTCCCCGCTGTTCATTGGCGTCAATCACAGCTGTATCTATGCCTCGGAAGCGGTTTTTACGGCATTTATAATTTTTACCCTAAAACTTTTAACTAAGGCATTTGCACACCGTTATGCAACGTCATCGTGCTTTGCGGATTTTCCAACATGAATCTCCTCAATCCTACCTATGGTTTTGTCAGCAACACAACCATCTCTATTTAACTGGAGGTTTATAAATGGGAAACGGATGGATTCGTGTACTTCGTTAATATCTTCAATAGGCCATGGTTGATTTGGCAATTTTCAAATGCGAACGATTGCATAATATCATCTATTTTTTCCTCCGATAATCCTTTAAACAGTTTTGCATACGTCGGCTGAATTAATGCCCCTGCATAGACGGTTAAAATGGTTTGGGAGAGGCAAGCGATATTATGACTATGAATAATATCAGAATCCCCAATGACTTCTTCCAAATGATCCGCCAATTGTTCCACCGTCTTTCTTGCCTTAAAGCCCGGAAGCCAAATCATCCAATCATCCGTATTTAGTGCATGCTTCAGCTTAATAATCGGAGCGATCCGCTGCATATACTCCGATTCGGGATCCAGTGTGACAAGTCCCATTACCCCGACATCTTTGTAGGTCCATGTCGTCCAATGTGCTCCAAACTCTTCGAACATGCTAATTTGGTCATCCATGGCCCGCAAACGGTCGGGAATTTCATTAGCCGGTCCGTTATACACGGAACCAAATTCCCCTATCCAAAGCGGAACATGATATCTTTCGGCAAACTGGGTGCCTTGATGGTTTTTAAATTCCTGTCTTTGTACGTCTTTATCCCAATATTTGCCCCCCGCAACACGGGCGTTTTTAGCATCCGCCACCCCTGGATATGATCCTGGTCCAAATCCTGCCGCCGTATAGTTATGACTGCTGTAAACAAGATTGTCCGCAAACGGCGCTTCTAAGCCATCAAACAAAACAGAATAACGATCACCTTCAAGAAAAATGATATGATCCGGATCGATATGGCGCACAGCCTCGACCGCTCGCCGGTAAATGCGATTGATCCTCTCCCAATCTGGCTTATAATGGTTGAAAAACGTATGTGGGTAATCTCCATGTGGTGTATTTACGCAAGGTTCATTCATCAAATTATAACCGGCGATAACGGCTCTTCCCTGATAACGGCGTGCGAATTCCTCCCATAATGCGACAAACCGATCTTGGTATGTCCGATCATGCCAAAACAAGCTATGTCGAGTATCATTATCTGAATGCCAGTGAGTATTTTGATACCCTTGAACAGCGTGAAGATCTAAAATAACGTATAGCCCATGCTTCTCACACAAATGGATGATTTTGTCCAATCGTTCAAAACCGCTTTCCTTGTAAGTAAACGGGTGCTCGTCATCCTCAAAATGCCGATAATTCAAAGGCAGACGGATTACATTGGCCCCCCAGCTTTTAATAAATCGAATGTCGTCTTCTCCAAAAAAATAATGCTGCATTCTTTCAAATAAAAACTCCGCTTTTTCTTTTCCAATGACTTCAGCAACCGTATGGCGCAATGCATGCTCCGAACCGGTATAACCGTTAATAAAATCTTCCATGTTCATCCAACCACCGATACAAGTGCCTCTTAACTGTACAGGATTTCCGTTTTGATCGGTAATCTTGTTTTTAGTAACCTTAAGCATTTCCATATTTGCCCTCATCCTTTCTTCAATTTTGATTTACTTTTTCATCGATTATTCGATTTGTCCCAAGCAAAACCAATGGCTTTTAAGAACTCTCTTGCCAAAATCATATGGCCTGCGGTGGATGGATGAACGCGGTCCCAAGCTAAAGCAGCAGGATAAAGGGCCGTTAATACATCATTAAAGGCTGACTGGGTATCGACGAATACACAGTTCGCTTCTTCGGCTATTTTCTTGACAACCAGGCCGTATTGGTCCATTGTCCGGCGCATCGGATCCTGTTCATTTCCTTCTATATAAAATGGCGTCATAAGGATCATTCCTTTTACGAAAGGCTTTGTCTCGATCACAAGGCTACGGAGCGTTTCCTCGTATTCATCTAAGTACACGTGTTTTTCTTTTATGAATGGCAAATCGTATTGCCGCCAAACATCGTTAATTCCAATCATAATCGATACCCAGTCCGGTTTTTGAGCAATGACATCCTCCTGCCACCTTTCCTTTAAATCGCGCACCGTATGGCCGCTTATCCCTTTGTTGACAACCCGGATGCCAAGTTCCGGATAAACCGCTTGCAGGAGGCCATTGATATAAGATACATATCCTGTGCCTAACGCTCCGAATAGTCCTTCTCCCTCTGGCTTGGAGCGGTCACAATCTGTTATAGAATCGCCAATAAATAACAACTTTTCCCCCTTTCTGATCTTCATTTGCTTCTCCCCTTTGAAAATTAAACAAACTTGCTCGACTTAAGCTTCAACTAAACCACCTGAAATATCGGTTTTTCAGAAATAAAATAAATGGGTATATTTGGAAGTATTACTTTCAACCATTCAGCCAGATACTTCATGCCTGGCTCTTCACTTTCTGCGTGCCCAAGCACAATCAAAGCCTTTTGTCTCCCCTGGTGCACAGCATCCCGAACGTATTCCGGAGTTTCCCATTCTGGACCTTCTCCATAAATAATTAAGTCAAGACCCTCTTTTTCAAACAGCGGGATAGATAAAGCCCCTCCACCTCGATACCCGGCCAATAGCCCGATGCGGGTGCATGGGGCTGATAAATCCCCAGAGACACGTACAAATGGAATACCTAGCCTTCTTTTCACGTACTCGGCAATTTCTTTTACAGTCATTTTCGGAATGGTCAAAATGGTTGCGGTTGGTTGATGCTCGGAAACATACGCTTCCCATTCCAAAGCGCGGACTAACCCAACCATAATACCATCCGGCTGATATCGGTGCCAGTAATCATGAAATCGATAGATCGCAACACGAGATTCATGGATCAGGAGACGTTTTTCATCATATACAGGATCATTTTTCAATATTTCTGTATTGTGTGTGTGGCTATAAAATAGCCCTTCATGAGTAATGAGAAGATTTGCCCCCATCGCAACCACCTGTTGAATGACATGACAAGTAGGCATAAAACTAGTCGCGATCCCCTTGACTTTCGTGTTTGGGTCGCCATACACCAGGGTATCCACCGCGTTTGGAATTTTCCCTATCGGTTCCATCAGTTTATTCAACACATTCTGGACAGTTAGCGTCATGACTCTATTCCTTTCCTAGCAGTCTATTTACAATCATTTATTGATTCAAACCTATAATTTTTTTGGAAAACGTTTCCTAATCCTCAAACATAAGCATCTCACCGACAACTACTAACACGAGTATAGATTGGGGGTCTTAGTTCGTTTATCATCCAAACTAATATTATGCTGAATTTTTCTAGGCTTCAAGTATCATGATCTAAAGCCCGCCCATTGAACCGTTATCGACCATACTCAACAGCTTAAAGGCTGCAAAGCAAGCTTTTGCGACAGCCTTCTTTGCTGATAAGACTATTTATTTTTCCTGTTGCCACGCCGCTTGTTTTTCCTCCATTTTGCGGAATGTCCACAAAGCGCTGCCCATCACAATAAGTGAAAAGAGACTGATGCTGAAAAACGGAATAAGCCCTGGGATCGACATAAAAACGATGAGCAATAGCCCTAGGCTGATCAACATGACAAGAGTCATAAACGGATTGGTCATTCCGATTAGAAAGGCGTACTTAATATACTGCCAAAAGCGCAGCTCATAATGCACATAAATCGGGAACACATATAACAATGTCACGACGTAAAAGATAGAAACAATAAACAAAGCAACGGAAAAAGGCAATTGCCACGTTGCTGAAACCTGGGCGATATATAACATATCGATATAGATCATATACGCTACGACCATAAGTAAAAGCCCAATCCGATTCGCCCGCAAAAACTCCTTTTTGTATGTTTGAATAAACGTTTTAAACACAGGAACAGAATCATCATGAAACAAAAGCCACTTCCGCACAATTGTAAACAACGCCACCGTCGCTGGGGCGATACCGAACACGACGGCTCCGAGTGCCGCAAAAAGCAGCCACAAAATATTGATATACGCAAGTCTTGTAATCCACTCACAAATACGGTACAGCTTCCCATCTAAAAGACCGGAACGCATGACGACTCCTCCACCTTTGTCCTTGCTTTCTTTTGAAACTAGTATACCACACTCCAAAAAGAGAAAGGAGGAGCTTCTTGATTCTCCCTTTCTATTACCCTATTTACCAATCAAATTTCATTCCTAGTGCAGGATAAGGCAAAAGCAGATTCATACTCCTGAATAGGCCAAAAAGCCGCCATCGACCGGGACGGTAATTCCAGTGACAAAACCGCTCGTGCGTTCATCGACCAACCAAAGCAGCGTTCCCAACAAATCTTCCGGATTTCCTAGCCGTCGCATCGGGGTATGGGATAAAATTTTCTCCGTTCGTTCGGTATAGGACCCGTCCGGATGTTTCAAAAGATGCTCGTTTTGCTTCGTCAAAAAGAATCCGGGGGCAATGGCATTGACGCGAATTCCAGCTTCAGCAACATGCACTGCCAGCCATTTCGTAAAATTTTCAATTCCGGCTTTCGCCGCGCTGTATGCCGGCACCTTCGTCATCGGCCGCGGTGCGCTCATAGAAGAGATATTAATAACTGTGCCTCCTTTCCTGACCATTTGCTTCAGAAATATTTGCGTCGGAATCACCGTGCCAAGAATATTTAAATCGAACACATACTTAAATCCATCGGCCGTTAAATCAAAAAATGTTAGGATGTTCCGGTTCTCGAGGTCTTGCCGTTCCAACATCTCTTTTGTTGTGATGCCTTGCGGATGATTGCCGCCCGCTCCATTAATGAGGACATCGCACGGTCCATAGACAGACAATATCGTTTCCGCCGCCTGTTTGACACTATCAATATCCAATACATTGCATGAAACAGCCAGCGCCTCGCCACCTTGCTCGGCAATGTCCTGCTGCACCTTTTCCGCCTTTTCCATCGTCCGGTTTAAAATTGCGACTTTCATTCCTTGACGGGCCAACTCTTTTGCCATGCAGCTGCACAGCACTCCGCCGCCTCCTGTTACAACTGCCACTTTTCCTTTTAAATTTGGATGGATGGGGAGCATACGCTTTCTCCTTCCTGTTTTTTCTTTTCATTCTCCAGACTGTCCCAAACGCCCCAAAGATACATAATGCCAAGTGCCCGATCATACAGTCCGTAGCCGGGCCTCGCTTTTTCATTCCAAATCATCCGTCCGTGATCTGGCCGGATATACCCTTGGAAATTCGCCTCGTGCAGCGCCTTGACAATTTCACAGATATTCAATGAACCGTCGCAGCTACGATGAGATGTTTCTTCAAAATTACCATTCTCGTAAATTTGAACATTGCGGACATGGGCAAATGGAACCCTCCCCATGGCCAGAAAATGACGGAAGATTTGCGGAATGTCATTGTTTGGGTTGGCCCCTAGCGAACCGGAACATAATGTCAGTCCATTGGCTGGACTATCAACCATGTTGACGATTTTCTCTAAATTTTCTTGATTCGTTACAATTCGCGGCAGCCCGAATACCGACCAAGGCGGGTCATCAGGGTGCAGCGCCATTTGAATGCCGCATTCCTCAGCGACTGGAATAATTTGTTCTAAAAAATAGTGCAAATGGTCAAACAAATCGTCTTCTGTCACCCCTTTGTACAACTCAAAAAGGCGTTTGATCGTCTTCAACCGTTCCGGTTCCCAGCCGGGCAGCAAAAAGCCGTTTGCTCCGTTTTCAACGCTCCGTACCATTTCTTCCGGGTCAATTTGTTCAATTTTTTCTTTTTCATAGGCAAGGACGGTAGAGCCATCTGGCCTCCTTTTAGCCAAATCCGAACGCGTCCAGTCGAAAATCGGCATGAAGTTGTAACAAACCACTTTGACGTTTGCCTTGGCTAAATGGCGAATCGTTTGTTTGTAATTTTCAATGTACCGCTCTCGTGTCGGCAAGCCTAGCTTAATATCTTCATGGACGTTGACACTCTCAATGACTTCAAGATGAAATCCTTTTTCATGGACGTGCCGCTTTAATTCCAATATATCATCAAGAGGCCAAACCTCTCCGACCGGAATGTGGTAGAGCGCCCCAACGATTCCTTCAACCCCTGGGATTTGTCTAATATCATCCAACGAAACCGTATCATAGTCTTTTCCAAACCAGCGAAACACCATCTTCATTCTCATCTGTCCTCCTTTCATGGTAAAGGAAAGTATTGCTTAGCATTGAAATAGCATATATCTTGGATGATTTTTCCTAATAACGCGTAATCTCGGGGAATCTCCCCTCTTTCGACCCATGAACCGATCAAGTTGCAGACAATTCTTCGAAAATATTCGTGGCGCACATAGGATAAAAAGCTTCTAGAATCGGTCAACATGCCAACAAATGTGCTTAACACCCCCACATTGGCGAGATCCTTTAAATGCGTCACAATGCCATCTTGATGATCGTTAAACCACCAAGCCGCACCAAATTGCACTTTTCCTTTTATCCCTTCTTGCTGAAAGTTGCCGATCGTTGAAGCAACGACATAGTTATAAATTGGGTTTAACGTATACACAATCGTTCTCGGCAATTGCCCTTCTTTGTCTAATGCATTTAAAAAGGCGTTCAACGGCTTCGCAAAGAGAAAATCGTTAATCGAGTCATAACCGGTGTTGGGCCCGAGTTGTCGAAACATTTTCTCGTTTGCATTTCTAATCGAACCGATGTGAAGTTGCATCACCCAGCCGAGTGATTGGTAGAGGCGAGCCAGAAAACATAAAGTGAATGTTTTATATTTTTCTTCTTCCTCCCCGCTGACGGCAAAGCCTTCTTTTCGTTTTTGAAAAATGGCACTTGCTTCATTCCAATCGCACCAAGCATACGGCAGATATTCCAATCCGTGATCGGCCATCCGGCATCCAGCCTCATGGAAATAGCGAACGCGGTTTTCGATAGCTTGCAACAGCTGCTCGTAATGCGTGATCGAAACGCCTGCCGTTTTTCCTAATTCATCAACATAATCTAAAAAAGAGGACCGATTCAGTTCCAAAAGAGCGTCTGGTCGAAACGAAGGCACTACTTTAACAGGAAACGATAGATCTTCGGCGATTTGTTTATGGTATGATAAATCATCAAGCGGATCATCGGTTGTGCCGATCCATTCAACATTGGACTTCAGAATAAAGCCACGGGCTGAAAATCCCTCTTGTTGCAGCAACGTATTGCAATGATTCCATATTTCCCACCATGTCTGTTCGTTCAAAAGGGCATCGACCTGAAAATACCGTTTCAACTCCAAGTGTGTCCAATGATAGAGCGGATTCCCGATACAGTAAGGAACCGTTCGGGCCCAGGCGCGAAATTTTTCCTCAGCCGAAGCTTTTCCAGTAATATACGGTTCCTCAACTCCTAACATCCGCATCGCCCGCCATTTGTAATGGTCCCCTTCGAGCCAAAGCTCAGTCATATCATGAAACCGTCGGTCTTCGGCAATCTCCCTCGCGCTTAAATGGCAGTGATAATCGATGATGGGCAACGTTTTCGCATATTCATGATACAGCGCTTGTGCATGTTTGTTTTGCAGCAAAAAATGATCATGAATGAACGGCTGCACGGTTTCTCCCCTCTCTTTTCTTTGCCAGTTAAACAAAGTAGTGCGGATATTGTTTTTTCAACTGATCCTTTTCAATATCCACAAGCCGCAAATGTTCCTCCATTACTTTCCGGACTTTCTCTGCTTCTTTATCCGCAATCAATTGATAAATTTGCTTGTGATGAGAAATGATAATATCCCAGTCTAAGTCGGAAGACAATCGCAGTACGCGTAAACGGTTGAAATGACTGTTTAAGCTTTGCACCATCTTCCATGAGCGCGACATGCGGCAACCATCAAAAATAAGTTGATGAAACATCTCATCAAGCTCAAAAAGTTCCAAAAAATTCCCTTTTTCCACGCACAGTTCCTGCATCATAATGTTCTTCTCAAGTTGAAACAAATGATCTTGGCGAAATCTCGTGCAAGCTAACGCCGCGACTTCTTTTTCAACCACCTCACGAATGAAACGCCCTTCTTCAACATGTTCCAGATTAATACGCGAAACGATCGTCCCACTCTGTGGAATGATATCGAGCAGCTCTTCCTGCGCCAGTTTTAAAAACGCTTCGCGTACCGGGGTGCGGCTAATATGAAGCTGCTCAGCAATTTCTTTTTCTGAAATTTTCGTTCCTGGTTCAAGCTTCAGACGCAAAATTTTTTCTTTCAGCATGTCATACAACTGATCTCGCGCTGAGCCTCTAATGGAACTTTTGATTTGCTGGCTTTGCTGGGAAGTAAACATCGTCATTGAGTTCTCCCTTTCTTCTATACTAGTATGGTAGAAACCAAACAAATGGTTTTCCTTCATTTTACTCCAATCTGTTCCACCTATCCACCTTTATCCTCCGAATGATCTGTTCTTTTTTCACTCTCCCCTCACGATCAAGACAAGTTCGTCTATTGATTCTAATCCCCGCTGAGTCGTCTCGTACATGTAACAGCTTGCCTCGTTAATCCGCCGCTTGTCGGTGTAAAGGACGCAATCGATTCTCCAATGGCGACAATGTCCATCCCATCCCTATCCCTCCTTTTGTTAACTGTTTTTACCCAAAACCTCATAATCTTTACGTGCATTTAAAGATCATACGTTACGATTTTTAAACCCATAAACTTACGAATACGATGTCATTTGACTGTCATCAAGACCGGAATACGTATACGTGGCATCTTTAATCGGTTCGATTTCGATGAGCGTTACTTCATTTTTCGTCAACAGAAGAGACAAACGAGCCGCACCGTTTTCCGCCCTCAGCCGTTCAGTCGTTACTTTCGGCCGTGCCACTTGACGCAACGTCTCAATTGCTTTCCGGTTTGGAAAGCGGGGCCGGCCCATCTGTTTCCATACTCTCCACGGGTTTCCGTACTCCTCATTAACTGTTTGCCGTTTCATAAATCCATCAGTAAATGGAATGGGAATATCCAGCCGTATTTCTTTGGCCCATCCCTCGCCTTTTTTCATAACTAAATTCCAGAGCACCACCGCGACCGATCCATCTTTCCGCCTAGTCACCATCATCTCTGAGTCACGATACAACAGTTCCTCGCCCAATGCATTAAAAAACGTAAATACATGAAACGTCGGTTTCGGAATCGAATGGAGTGCCACCAAACCGAATCCGCCGTGAAACACCGCTTTTGGTACGTCCATTTCCTCAAACACATCGCTAAACGTCCAATACGAAAACGAATCGACATAATCGCCGCCTTCACTCAAAATACGAGCGATATAGGCAGCATTGAGAGCCGTATCATGAATCGGGTTGATCGGGCTATACGATGTGTTATATTCCGTAATATGAAACGGTAAATTCGGGAACGGGGATTGGTTAATCAATTCGCGCACCGTTTTGAACTGTTCAAGCATATCTTCGGGCGGCTCAAGCTCCTGATAGTAATATTCAAACGTTTTCTTATGCGGCGCCTTCGACGTATAGGCATGTCGACTTACAAAATCAACGGGGATGTGTTTTTCGGCACAAAAATTCAAGAAATCGACAATCCATTCGTCGCTTCCCCCGCAAATAGCGGGGCCTCCGACTTGCAATTGGGGATGCACACTTTTTACCGCTTGTGCCGTCACTTCATATAGCTTAAAATATTCTTGTTTGTCTGCATCCTTCCAAAAATTTACTAAATTCGGCTCATTCCATACTTCAAACGGCCATGTTCTCACTTCCTCCATCCCGTAGCGCTCAACAAAATGGGAAACGACTGCCACAATTAAATCGCGCCACTTGCCATAATCTTTCGGCGGGGTAACATTTCCTTTCCAATAAAAAACGGTTTGCTCTCCTGAAGCGAGCGCGCTCGGCATGAACCCGAGCTCAATAAACGGGCGAATGTTCAAATCCAAATATGAATCAAGAATCCGGTCGATGTACGTAAAGTTGTAGAACGTTCTCATTTCTCCGTCTATTTCTACTTCTCGATAAATCCCGACATCATCGGAAAGCAAGCCATGGCCGCGAATATATTGAAATCCAATTTTCTCTTGGACGAGCTTCAGATGATCTAAATATTCCTTTTGTAAAGCAAGGCCGAGCCGGCCGGTGCCAACACAAAATTTCCAATTCTTCCTGAAGTTCATTCGCCCACCATCCGGCACTTTAACGATTTTCATCCTCTACGCCTCCCCTATTCATCATCGATAAATTTTCCGGCCATATTGGTCATCGATGCCCGATTTGCGATAAAAATACGTATTGATGACATCACGCCATTCCTTTGCATGTTCAATCTGAATCGCAAGCCGTTCCAATACATCCATATACCGTTTTTCATCCATTTTTCCTTTCAGCTGCTCCCACCGTTTTTTGAGCTGTTTGGTCTGCTCTACTCCAGCAAAATGAGTGTTGTAAATATGCTGGATCACCGTTTCACCTGATTTTAAGCGATAGGTATACGGAACATGGTGAAAAAACAGTAGCAGCTCATCAGGACAAGTATCCAATGATTCATACATCGTCGCATTTTCCGGAAAATACTGTGCGGTATAGCCGGTTCCGGTTGCGATCGTCCGATCGACTCCGATTCCTTTGCAGTCAGCATAATGGTACGTTCCCCAATGGGAATATTCATATCCATCCACATTCGGTCCATAATGGTGGCCTGGGTTCACCATCCAGCCGACGCCAAGCGGAGCGGTATAGTTTTCGTAAATGCGCCATGAGTCTAAAAGCATTCCGCTAATTTGCTCAACGAGTTGCGGATCATTCCCAAATGTTTGCACAATCCATTCCTTCGCTATTTCCTCCGCAGACAAATCCGGATTCCAAGCAAGACGCCCAAATCCATATAAATTGGCTTGTGCGAGCGTATGCCCAGTCCAGTTCGAGTCATCGCCAATATTGGATACACCGACCATGCCACTATACCGGTAATCGAATAAAGAACCATCGATCACTTTTTTCACTTCTGATCCTTTCCCTTTGGCATATGTATCAAATTCAAGCACCTCTTTCCATTGAGGAACAAGAAAACATAAATGCTTTTGCTGTCCTGTATATTCTTGGGTGATTTGAACTTCTAGCATTTGGTTCGTTTTCGGCATGGCGCCGAATAAAGGGGAAACGGGTTCCCGCACTTGAAAATCCATCGGGCCGTTTTTAATTTGTAAAATAACGTTCGAATGAAACTGCCCATCTAATGGCTTAAAATGCTCATAAGCGGCTTTTGCCCGATCTGTTGTTCTGTCTCGCCAGTCCTGCTGGCAGTTATAGACAAAACATCTCCAAATCACGACACCTCCGAACGGTTCCAGCGCTTCGGCCAACATATTTGCTCCATCCACATGATTGCGTCCATATGTAAACGGACCGGGGCGGAACTCGGAGTCCGCCTTGACGACAAAACCGCCAAAATCAGGGATATAGCGATAAATTTGTTCAACAGTTTTCTTCCACCATTGCTTTACACTTGGATGAAGCGGATCGGCGGTCGAAAGCCCACCGATTTCAATCGGACTCGCATAGTTAATGCTTAAGAACGTTTGAATGCCGTATATCCGGAAGATATCGGCCACTTCCGCCACTTCAGGTAAAAACTCTTCCGTGATCAAATTCGTTTCTGTTTGATGAACGTTTACATTGTTGATCGAAAGCGCATTAATGCCTATGGAAGCAAGCAGCCGCGCATAATCTTTAATCCGTTGCTTTTGTTTGACAAACTGTCCGTCGGCAAAGAAAATCGATCGTCCCGCATATCCTCGCTCAATACTTCCATCCATATTATCCCAGTGATTGATCATGCGCAATTGATTTCTCGGCTGTTCTACGATTGACAAATGGTAAACATCTTCCTTCATCTCAAGCAAGCGAAGAAAGTGAAACACACCATATAGCGTTCCTTTCTCTGTCTTCCCGGCAATGTAGATGTACGGTAGCCCATCGTGAACATGAGAATAAATAACATAGCCGTCCGGATCATAAACTGCCGTAGCATCACGATCCGGCCATTGCTTCTTTATCTCATCATCATCAAGCGTTCCGAGCCAAATAAAACTCGTTTGTCCAGCTTTCGCCGTTACTTGCGGCTCGATGCCAAACATCGATGCCATTCCGACCTTTAGCTCTTCCACTGCCGCGCGGAAAACCGAGGACTCCCCTTTGGCTACAATCGTTTTAACCAATAATGGACTGTCTTGATATTTATCATTTTTCTCATATCGCAGCCAGCAAGATTCATATTCTTTCGTCATGTCCGCCTATCTCCTCTCATTCTTTTTCTGCCCCTAATACAATCCCCTTAACAAAAAACCTTTGCACAAATGGATAGACGACCAGCATCGGCAACGCCGCGATAAAAATTTGCGCTGCTTTCACGGTCCGTTCAGACAAATTTTTCATTGTTTCGGCATCGACACTCATTTTCGTAAAGTCTTGTTGAACAATGATTGTTTGCAAGAAAGTGGATAACGGATAATGTTTAACATCAGACATGTAAATCATCCCATCAAACCATGAATTCCAATGAAACACCATTGTAAAAAGCGAAATCGTCGCAATAGCTGGAATAGAGATCGGCAAATAAATTTTCCAAAAAATCGTAAAATGATTAGCCCCATCCATCAAAGCGGCTTCTTCAAGCGATTTCGGTACCGATGTCCGGAAAAAGTTAACAAGCAAAATTAAGTTGAACGAACTGACCGCCGATGGCAAAATCAACGCCCAAATGGTATCCATCAATCCAAGTTTCGTCACGACCATATAAGTTGGCACAAGGCCGCCGTGAAACAGCATAGTAAAAACGAAAAACCACATATAAATTTTCCGACCACGAAATGCTTTGTCACTTTTGGATAACGGATAGGCCGCACACAACATGACTGCCATAGAAATGACAGTTCCTAATATAACCCGCAAAAACGAATTCCAGAGCGAGCGCAAAAAGTTTTCATTTCCAATCGTTTTTTCGTACGCATCAACTGTAAAATCGACCGGCCACAGCCCGACAAGATTGGCGGTCGCCGCCGCACTTCCGCTAAAAGAAACGGCTAAAATATGAATCAACGGCAAAATACAAAGCAACGCAATGACGGTTAAAAGAACATAGTTAAAAATGGTAAATATTTTATAGGACAAGCTTTTTTGATAATGATGATGCATATCCTCTCCTCCCTTAAAAGATTTTATAGTTGGCATATTTATAAGCGAGTCGATATCCTGTTACCACTAACATAAAGCTGATAATGGATTTAAATAACCCAACGGCGGTCGCATAACTGAAGTCTCCATTTAAAAGACCAATGCGATAAACGTACGTATCAATAATATCGCCCGTTTTATAAACAAGCGGATTGTACAAGTTTAAAATTTGGTCAAACCCGGCATTTAAAATATTTCCTAACGATAATGTTCCAACAACAATGATAATCGGCAGCATGGAAGGCAGCGTAATGTAAATGGTTTGCTGCCAACGATTCGCACCATCAACGATCGCGGCTTCATACAACGATGGATTGATTGAAGTAAGGGCGGCTAAAAACACGATCGTATTAAATCCGCATTCTTTCCATACATCCGTCACAACAACGACCGTACGAAACCAATCGTTGTCACCGAGGAAAAAAATAGAATCAATTCCAAATAAAGATAACACGCGATTGACCATTCCTCCTTCAGGAGAAAGCATATCAATCAAAATCCCGCCTAAAATTACCCAGGATAAAAAGTGCGGCAAATACACGATCGTCTGGACAGTTCGTTTAAACTTCATCACGTATATTTCGTTAAGGAGCAAAGCAAACGCAAGCGGCACTCCGAGGTTAAAAATGATTTTCAATGTGGAAATAACAAATGTATTCCATATCACTTGACGCGCATCTTCATATTCAAACATCGTTTTAAAATGTTCAAGACCGACCCATGGCGAGCGCAAAAAGCCAAGCCACGGTTCATAATCCTGAAACGCCATCACGAGTCCGACCATTGGAATGTATTGAAAAATAAACACAATGACAATGGCGGGAAGCAGCATCGCATGCAGTTGCCATGTCCCCTTCCATTTTCGTTGTTTCCTTACTTCAACTGCCGCTGTTTGTCCTTTTAAATCCACTGCCGGCTGCATGGTTTCCTCCTCCTTTCGTCTGATCAAAAACATTTTTTCAGAATCGGTTCATACTAAAAAATAGGTGCAGACATTGATTGTGATTTCAACCATTCCAACCATGTCCGCACCGTCACATTCATTCCGCTTTACTTTTCCCCTTTCACCGATTGATACCACTCATTTACTTCTTTTGTCATTTCTTTACCGCCAGACTCTTCCCACTTTTTCACAAACTCGTCAAATGCACTGAGCGGCGCTCGACCATAAATGATGTTAGCGAACGTTTCCCTCTCCATTTTCGTCAAGAATTCCGAACGTTTTTGCATCGTTTTTGTTGGCGGTCCAGTAAACTCATTTTCAATACGGTATTGGTTTTGCTCATTGACGATGGTAGCCGCTTTCATAAAGGAATCGCCTAGGGAGACAATCCGTGTATACTCATAAGCGTTTTTCGGCTGGCGTTTGGTTGTATACAGTTCTTCGACTAAATCGTAAAGCATATACGGGACGGTCGGAATGGCTTCAGTAATAAAATAGGTTCCTGGATCCAATCTTCCACCTGGAATTTCTTTGTCATCATAAACAGCCTTGCCGTCTTTCATGACATAGTCATAGCCTTCAGCCAATCCATATTTAAAATACTTCGAATCGTTATATACATAAGCGAAGGCTTCATCTAAGTACTCAAAAAACTTATCCATATGTTTAAAATCTTTGCTAAATAAGAACATTCCTGTAACGAGCCCTTCACCGCGGCGTCCAATTTTTCCGTCTGGCCCACTTGGCAGCGGATATGGCTCAACCACCGCTCCTGGGTTGTTTTTTAACGCGTCTGTAATCGGCCATCCAGATGCCCATGGAGGCGCAGAGATGATACCGGATTTTCCAGCTACAAAACTTTTAATCGCTGTTTGTTCGTCTAAAATCCCAACTTCTTGATCTAAGTATCCTTTTTCATACCATTCATGTAATTTCTCTAATCCCTTTTTGATCGACGGCTGGACAGAACCATAGACTAAAGAGCCATCTTCACCTTTTGACCATGAACCAGGTTCATAATTGCCGTACGCACCAAAAATAAAACTTCCGTCAGCAAGCCATGTCGCCAAACCATTTTTACTGGCCAGCGTCAAACCAATGGTATCTTTTTTCCCATTTCCGTCAGGATCATTGTTTACGAAAGCATCCATGATTTTTTCAAGGTCTTCAATCGTTTTTGGCGGCTGCAATCCTAATTTGTCGAGCCAATCTTTGCGGATCCAAAGCAATGAATCTGAGCCGTTACCGCCAGAAAAACGCGGAATGCCGTAACGTTTTCCATCAACCGTAGCCGGGTAAAACGCTTCTGGGAACTGATTAAAAATTTCCTTCAACCTCGGAGATGCGTATTTTTCAATCGCCTCATCAATAGGCATTACTTTTCCAGAACGAATCAAATCGTTGATTAATTGTCCGTCCGACACTTTGAATACGTCAGGCAACTTCTGGCCGGACGATAGAGCGAGGCGAATCTTATTATGATATTGCTCATCGTTCGGAGCCGTCCAGAGAGTTTTCCATTTAATCCCCAATTCCTTTTCTGACCATCGTGTGATCGGATTGTTATTCAAATCTTCCCCATTTCGAAATTTTGTGTCATCTTTTAGGGTACGCACAGTTGTAATGGTGACTTTTCCATCTTTCGATTCACTGGAGTCGCCTGATGAAGCTGATTCATTGTCCGTGCACCCCGCAAGCATTCCAGCAGCCAATGCTGTTGCTGCTAAAGTGGCCAAAAACTTTTTTAGCATTTTTCTCCCTCCAATCCTACTTTTCTAGATCCCCCTTGACCGGAAACTGCTATAAAGAAAAACGGTATCCCTCTAATTCAATCCCCCCTTTCACGACTAAAAGTAAGCGATTTCAAAATAAACCTTAACAAGCGATATTCTCTCCCTGCAGAATGTAATCATCAAAAAATTAACATTCTAGTATGTTAGTTTGGCAACAATCTTCCTTAATTACTTCCAAAAGATATAACAGCCAAACGCATAATTTCGCACTGAATGATTATTAGTAATACTAGTATACTAGTTTAATTCCGATTATAAAAGAAAGTCAATCTATATTCAATACCCATCTGTCAAAATTTTTTGATTATTTTTCACAAGAACTTTTCCTACTTCTGGTTACATGGCTGAGCGAATCTCATCCAGCGATGGGCGAGTCAAGCTCCAATAAGCCTGCATACACCGATGCCATGAACTGGAATTCCTCTGGTGCGCAATGACTTGACAAGCGCAAAAATTTTCTCTCGTTTTTCCAGAAAACATTCATTGTAGTCATTGTAAAAAAGCAGGGCATCTGGATCGGCTTCATGTGCATAAAGAAACGCTTGTTCAATAAAATCGGCCCCGATGATTTGCCGCCATTTGGATGAACGCAACAACTCATCCCCTTCGTCGGCGACTGCTTCATTGACGACATCCCAGCCATATACTTTTCCCTTGTAACGCTGAACAACGGTTGAAATATGGGATTTCATCCGCTCAAGCAGCGCATCCCGACTAACAAAACGGCCTTGACTGTCCTGAAGCACCCAATCTGGAGTTTGATTGTGCCATATAAGGTATGCCCGCGGGCCATCATCTGATGGGAATACGCAAACTCAACAATTTGATCGGCTTGTTCAAATGCCAACTCTCCTTCCTTTGGTTGAAGGTGTTCAAACTTCATATGATTTTCCGCTGTCATGCCGTTTACATGGGCGACCAACAGTTGTTTTTGCGCTTCAATAGTAATTGGGTTAACTGCGGCGCCGATGTCAAAATCATTCGCAAACACCTTGTGGAGGGGGACAAACAACTCATGTTCGCTCCCCCTCCTCAAGCCATAAAATGCTCGTCACGCCGCGCGGGTAATATTTGCTGCCGCTAATTTCACCGGCAATTATTTGATCGCTCCAGCTCCAAATCGATAGCTCGGGATGTGTGAGCCATGCTACATGCGCCGCATCGGCTTTCTTTCCTAATTCATCCCATTTCCATCCTAAAAGATGCCGTGCAATAAATTGGCACAAATAAATTTTGCTGAGCCATGAATTGTTACTTGTTGATGAAATTTTCCATCCGCCGTCCGGGAAGAGGCAAACTCCTTCTCGTAACACATAACGCAAATGTTTGCGCAGCGCTTGAATATATCCCCCAAAGCGTCCGTCGTCTTTTAAAGCCTCGTGGCAATTCGTGAAATAAGGGAATACAAGCCCCTCGATGGCCGGAATGATTTTCGAATCATTTCCTTCTCCCATTACGGCCGGAATATACCCGTCATCGGTCACATAGCTGACGATTGTCGCCGCGCATTTTTCCGCCTGCTCCCCAGCCAGTGCGGCTCCTTCTTCCTTGCCGACATCACGGAACAATTTCTCAAGCGCTACATAGGCCGCCCAACATTTGCCCGCCAAATATAAGTTGTTGCGCGCTTGGCCAAGAGAAACATCTAAACTATCATATGTCGTGATTTCCGCTCCCCCCATCGTTCGGCTGCTATCAAGTCCCATTATTCCATTCCGCTTTTGCGGCTGGGGATGATCGCGGCGAATCATGCTTTCCAAGCATTGTTCTAAGATGGGGAGCCGCTGTTGGCGCCATGCCCAATCTTTTGTTTGCTCGATGTATACCGCGGCGCAGAGCACCCAGTTGACGAGTTGTTCGTGCGTCATATGCGAAAAGCAACCGCTGATTCCATATAGCTCATAAGAAGAATACTGAGGGCGGGAAAACGTATTGGCCACTCCCATATCATGAGTGAAGCTGATGCCTCCCGGATATTCTGTTTCCTCTCCCGGAAAGCGGACGCGATCCTCATAGCTATACCGCTCAACATATAAATCAAGCACATTTTTAACTGTCCACGGATTCATTTTCAACTCAAAAAACAGCTGATCTACTGTTAAGTCAAAGGTATTCATCATGCGATATTCGCCTTCATTGACAACCCAAATCGGCTTCCCTTCATGCTCAAGCAGCTGGGTGTTGCCGTAATAACTTCGAATGGCATGAGCCATCATAAATTTTTGATCATCGGACAGCCATTGTTTTTTAACGAGCTCGTTCGAACGGAACGACTGTTCTTTCAACACTTCCACCTGCTCTAACGCATAAAGGCCGACTTCTTCGATATTGTTGAAAAAACGGGTATAGAAATAAGAAGTATCCATTCCCGCCGTTGCATAACCGCCACGGTAGAAACAAACGGCAAATTGATATGTTTTCTTCTCCCCAGCTGGCACATCCGCAATTAATGCGCCGATTTTCCCGAGTCCGAACGTCCAGTTTTCTTCGAGCGGAGTCGTCAAAATATCTTCCATACTAAAATGCAAAGCAGAGCGGACGCCTTCATCTTTTGATACAATCCCAACAATCCGACCTTGGCCAATCCCGCACAGCTCTTGGCACGTTTCATCGATTCGTCTCATCGACGTATACGGATCGGTGCCTTCAAATCCGAAGAATGCCCGTCGCGCTTTTGTTCCGTTTGTATTGTCAATCGTCATCTCGACGATAACGGCTGGGACTAACGCCAGTTTCAGCTCTTCAGCGGTCGCTGTCTTTGGATCCGGCACCTCCTTCACCGGAGAATAAATCGTAAACGTTAAATCTTCCGCTTTCCATGTATCCGTCGCAACGCGAAATTCCCGTTCGATGGCCTCTTTGGCAAACGGAAGAAGAATGTTCGGCTTTTGCGGATTTGGATCGGGATTTTCAATGTCATACCGTTTGCTTTCATCATCTCTCGCTGTTTCTGAAAATGGCAGGATGTAATATAAACCTGGCTCGTTGAGCGATTCTACACCAATAAATACGTTTTGCCGCGGCGGTCGGGCGAGTTCCAAATCCAATCCCCCGCTTTTTCCTGGAAACCCTAACGTAAAACTGGCAAACGCTCCGACGGGCGAATGATGGGCGTTAAAAAATATATTGTTAGGCATTGAGCATTATCTCCTTTCTCCTCGAAATGTACCTTAAAGCTCGAATGTGAAGCATCCACGACCGAGAACAAATCTATAAAACTGGTTTTGTCGAACGGCCAAGATTCAGACAACAGTGATCCATAGCTCCATCAACGAATGTGTGAAGCGCTTCGTTGGCCAATCACTTCTCGATCGCCGAAAAACCACACACTCCCTTTTAAGCGGAAAAGGCTAAAAAGCTTCGTTTGCTTGATCGATCGTTTTCAAGCTATTCGTTCTCTTATGCCATCAAACTCTCTTTATCCCTTAATGGCACCGGCCGTAATCCCTTCCACAATTTTGTCACTGAGAAAAAAGAAAGCGATTAAAATCGGCAAAACACTAATCATCAGCGTGGCACCAATGGCCCCCCAATCGGTCGTATATTGCCCAATAAAGTTTTGAATTCCTACAGTCAAGGTTTTATATTGCTCAGAGCTAATAAATGTATTAACAAACACAAACTCATTCCAGTTGTAAATCAGATTAATAATGGTAGTCGTGACAATGACAGGGGATGTCATCGGCAAAATCACTTGGAAAAACATCCGGTGGACAGAGCATCCGTCAATAATAGCCGATTCCTCCAATTCGCGCGGCAAGGAATGGTAAAATCCAAGCAAAATCATGATCGTAATCGGCAAATTAAACCCGATATTCGTTAAAATGATCGACATTGGATGATCAATTAATTGAAGTTTAGTAAAAAAACCGAATAATGGGATTAGTGTGGAATGCACGGGAATCATCAACCCAACGATAAACATCCCTAGCACCACGTGTTTCAGCTTCCAATTCATGCGCGTTAGCGCGAATGTGGCAAAGCTCGCCAACAAGACCGTAAAAATGACTGATACGGTAGTAATCCAAACACTATTGAAAAAATAACGGCCAATGTCTCCCTCCACCCATACTTTCACATAATTTTCCCAGCGAGGTGGAGACGGAAGCGCCAATAACGGCGTATTAAAAACCTCTTGATTATTTTTAAGCGAAAAGAATAACAGCCAAACAAGAGGAAGGATTTGAAAAATAGCTAAAATGATTAAGATGGCATAAAAAATGGCCATCCCTATTCTTTTCCCCAGGGCTCGAAAGGATGATAACGAAGCTTCCGTTTTTCCTGACACTAGTGCTTCCCCCTTTTGTGCTAATACTGGATTTCTTCATTTGAACGGGTAAGTTTTCTAATCAACCATGTCACTAAAACGCAAATCAGCAGTAATGAAAAAGCGACGGTGCTTCCATATCCGAAATTAAAACTGCGGAATGCCTTCTGGTACATATAAGAAGCGATGACTTCACTCGCGCCGTTTGGCCCCCCGCCCGTCATCACATAGATTAAATCAAAATATTTTAACGAACCGACAACAGCTAACACAATCGTGACTTTAATAACTCCCGCAATTAACGGAAGCTTGATTTTATAGGCGAGCTGCCACGGATTAGCACCGTCGATTACTGCCGCCTCCATAATCGATGCGGGAATGTTTTTTAAAGCAGCATAATAAATCAAAATATAAAATCCGGCATATTGCCATATAATTGGAACAAAAATGGAATATAGGGCAATCGAAGGATCAGCCAGCCAGTTTGGCGGATCATCTATTCCTAGAAACATGAGAAAATGATTTAACATTCCGTTCGATGGGTGATAAATTCGTAACCATAGCTGAGCAATGGCAACTGAAGACAACAGCATCGGAATTAAATAAATTTTTCTTAATAAATGGGCTCCCTTGATTTTTCCTGACAATACGAGAGAAACCGCCAAATAACCGGCGAGGCTGATCACGGAAAACACCGCCAGCAAAAAGGAGTGGTATACGCTTTTCCAAAACATCTTATCTTTTAGCAGCTCTTTATAATTATCGAGCGCGATAAACTCCATACGGCCGATGCCGTCCCATTTCATAAAGCTGTAATAGCCCGTCATCACGATCGGAATGTACACCAATGCCAAAAGCAGCAGCAAAGACGGCAAAATATAAAGCGCAATGATTTTTTTATCGGACATCATTTTATTCATGCTGTCTCCTCCTTTCGCATTGGACAAAAAGGACATATATGACATATGCCCTTTTTGTCGCCCTTCTTTTCCCTCATCATTGCGTCTTAGACAGCACTTCTTGATGCTGTTTAGTGAAGTCTTTCGGTGTCACTTCTTCACCAAATAACGATTGGATTAAATTTAAATGTGTTTGCGCTGCTTCTGGATTCATTTGCACATCGGCAAATAATGTAATATTGCTAGCTTTGTTTAATTCATTGAGCACATCGATATACATTTGCGGCAGATCGACATTAGCCGTGTTCACTTTTGTTGCTGGAATGACACCCGCTTTCGTGACTGACTGCTCGCCCCATTTTTCAACGAAAAATCTTACAAACTTTTTCGCTTCCTCCTTCGCTTTCGAATTTTGCGCTACAAACAATCCGACTCCCGGTCCTCCGACCCAGCTATCCACATTTCCTTTTCCGCCTTCAACAACAGGAAATTTAAAGAATCCGACTTTGTCGCGAAACTCCTTTGGAACATCTTCATTTGTTGTAAACTGCGGCAAATCCCATGTTCCCATTAAATACATGGCTGCTTTTTCATTGGTAAACTCCGCTTTTGCTTCATCATTCGATAAACCGTTAAATCCTTTGATAAACGCTTTCATTTTGACGAGGTTTTGGACTTCTTCCGCCGCTTTGATTAATCCTGGGTCTTCAAATGTGCCGCTTCCGTTTATCGCATTTTTTAACGTGTCAGCGCCGCCGATTCGATCGGCTAAATACATATACCACATCGATCCCGTCCAGCGATCCTTATTGCCTAACGCGATTGGGGCTACGCCATTTTTCACAAGCGTTTGCACCACATGCTTGAACTCTTCATATGTTTTAGGGACTTCTAAATGATATTTCGCAAAAATTTCCTTATTATAGTACACAGGAGTGATGTTAAGCTCCAATGGAAGGGCATACGTTTTGTTGTCAACCGCATATGCTTCTGTTGTCCCGGAAACAAACTGATCTTTAAGACCACCGTCTAAAACATCATCTAAAGGTGCAAATAAATTTCCTTTCACGTATGGCTCTAAAAATCCTGCTGCCCAAGTCATCCCAACATCAGGAAGCTCATTGGAAGCTGCTAATACTTTTAGCTTGTTTTTATATTGTTCGTTTTCGAGAATTTCCGTTTTGACTGTTACATTCGGATTTTCTTTTTCAAATTCTTTAATAATGTCATTAACAATCATATAGTGCTGCTTTGAGCTTCCGGCAGGCCATAGATGCATAAATGTAAGCGTCACTTTTTTCCCGCCTTCGGGTGAAGCTCCATTTTCATTGCTTGAGCTGGAGCTAGAGCAGCCTGTGACGGCTAGTGACAATACTAACATCATGCCGATCAGCCATGAATGCGCTTTCTTTTTCAACAAAGCCATTTCCCCCTTTGAATCTTTTTGGTTTGCTAAGATTATATCATTGGCTGATGGGGAAATAAGGTCACACTCATTGCCTAAAATTCTACTTTTTTTAGATGTTGCTTTCTGAAGCGATAGGGAGTCATTCCTTCAAATTCTTTAAATACTTTAATAAAATATTTCGCTGTTTGATAACCGACAGATTCGGCAATTTCTTCAACAGATAAATCGGTTGCCACTAGCAAGCTCTTGGCTTTCTGTATCCTGCATCTTGTCACATATTCACTAAAGGTCATATCTGTTTCTTCTTTAAATAGGACACTAAAATAGCTTGCATTCAAATGTACATGCCTAGACACATCGCGCAGGCTCAATGGCTGATGCAAATTTTTATGAATGAACTGTATGGCTTCCCTTACGGAAGAGGAGCGGATATGTTCTTGAATTTGAATGACTTGATGATCGATCATCTGTGCCAGCATTTCTGATTTTTTTCGATCTGCCAATATCGCCAGCGCCTGTTCCACCGCCTCAATGAGTTTATGTTTGCTGACCGGTTTGAGAAGATAATTGACCACTCCTAATTTGATTGCTTTTTGGGCATAGGCAAATTCAGAGTAAGCGGAAATAATAATCACAACTGGCTTATGCTTGTGCTCCGCAAAGGCCTCGATCAGCTGAAGCCCAGACATTTGCGGCATGCGGATATCTGTTAAGATTAAATGAACGGGGCGCTGTCTCAGAAGCTCGATTGCTTCATCCCCGCTGGCTGCACAAAGAATCTCGCATGTTCCCATCGCCCAAGCATCCAGCGTTTTTTTCAGTCCGATTCGCGCTCTCGGTTCATCATCGACGACTAAAATCGTCTTTACATCCATCATCTTTGTTCACCACGCTTAGGGATTTTCATAGAAACGTGCGTTCCTTTTCCTAATTCACTATGAATGAACAGCCTTCTATCTTCTCCATAATAAAGCTGCAAGCGCCGATTGACATTGATGATCGCCATGCCGCTCCCTTTCAAAAGCGAAAACTCTTTATCATAGAGACGCTTACAGATCTCTTGAACGGTTTGTTCATCCATTCCATGTCCATTGTCCGTAACTTTAATGATTAAATCAGAGGAATCGCTGTCTTCCTCGATGGTGACCCAAACAAAGCCCGGATCCGCCTTATTGCCGATGCCATGCAAAACAGCATTTTCTACTAGAGGTTGAATCAGTAGCTTAGGAATAGGAATCTCTAAATATTGAAAAGGAACAACCATATTCCATAAAAGGCGGTCTCCCCACCTTAATTTCATGATCTCAAGATAGCGGCGAATATGTTCAATTTCCTCGCGAAGCGTTACCCATTCATCGTTCTTTGAATGGCTAATCGTATAGCGAAACAACTCGGACATATTTAAAACAAATTGCGATAATTCCTCTTCTTCTTTATCGACAAGTGACCAATATAGAGCATCGAGCGTGTTAAAAAGGAAATGAGGGTTAATTTGCGCTTGCAGCGCCTTTAGTTCAGTGCGGCTACGTACCAATTCTTTTTCATAAACAACTTGAATCAAATGATTGATGTTGTCTACTAATGAATTGTACGTATTGTTTAATTCATTAATCTCAATAGTAGAAAAAATAGGCGGACTCGGCTTTAATGTCCCGTTTTTTCCTCGCTTCATGATTTTGGTTAGCCTTAAGATCGGCTTCGTGACTATGGTCGAGAGAATAAAGGAGAAGATGAGAAAAATGAGAAAGCCGATAGCTCCTGAAAGTAGGATCGCATTTTTTAAGATTGAGAGGCCACTTGTCAGCACCTCTACTGGTGTCATCATAACAAGCAACCAACCGGTCAGGGGAGATCGCTGTTTGACCACAATATACTCCTTTCCATCTTGCTTGATCATCCGCTGTTGGGTATGCAAAATAGAAGTAGGATCTCCTTGAAAATTAGAAAAAATAGATTGGAAATCATGATCGACAAGCAGCATATAGCCTTTTTCCTCTGTTTCATTGCTATAAACGTCCGTTAGTTGAAAATAGTCGCGATTCACACGTACTAATAAATACCCTCCTGGAGAAAACCAGCGGTCCATTAAACGAATTTGCCGAATCGCTAAAAAATCTGAAGAGGCTGGATCTCGTCCAATCCAAACAATCCCCCCTTTCGCATCATTCGCTCTTTGAATCGATAAAGCTCCTATGCGATTGACCAAATCCATTTCATTCAGCGGGAACACTCGTTTGTAACGATTCGTATAAAGTTCAAAGGAATGAATACCTTGAGAATACGTTTGGTACGAATTGACGATTTGCATTAAATATTGCCGTTCGCTAAACCCAAGCAAATGGCCTCCAGCCTCTTTTAAAAGCAATTTTTGTACATACGCGTCTGTCGCCACTTGATTGGTCAATGCATCCAGTTGTCCATAAAGCGCTTCCAATCTGCCGTTTGCCTGAATGGCTGTTTGGCGAATTTGCTCCTCGGCATTTTGTTTTAATAACACCGATACGAAATGAAATGTCATCATTCCTACGAATAGCAAGACAAATGTCATGACGAATATAAAAACGATTAGAATTTGATTGCGAAGAGTATTAAATCGATTCAATTTTTCTCTTATCTTCATATTCAGCAAGACACCTACCATTTATGACGCACATATTACATAGATGAAAGATCGCTCGCAGGATCAGAGCAAATTATAGATGTTTGCGACGGCAGGAGACAAATCACAGACTTGTCTCCTACCGTCACACCTGCTTATTGGCGTAGGAAATCGTAACACGAGATGATGCCGCTAACAGAAAGATTCACTCCGTTCTATATCGATGCAGCCCATGGATTCACTCCCCCCGTCGACAGCTTCGTTTTTACAAGCTCACCTATTCTTTCATCCAGCATTTTGCGCAAAAAAATCGTTGTTATTGAACAAGTCTAAATGTTGCGAAATTTAATTTTATTATACCTTTTGTTTGTTTATGTGACAAACAAAGTTTGCCAACCATCTAGAATTGCCGTATAAATTATGATACAGTGGTACATAGGGTGATTCATTTGACAAAAGTAACGGGAAATCCACATCTAATTAAAAAAATTAATAAGTCGCTAGTGCTTGAGATGATAAGAACACAGGGTCCTTTGTCGCGAGCTGATGTAGCACAGCGTTCCGGATTGAATAAAGGGACGGTTTCTTCCTTAGTCAAAGAATTAATCGAGGAAGAGCTCGTATATGAAATAGGCCAAGGAGAATCAAGCGGCGGACGGCGGCCTGTTCTGCTGCTGTTTAATGAAAAAGCTGGCTTCTCGATCGGCATCGATTTAGGGGTTCACTACATTTTGGGAGTGTTAACAGACCTTCAAGGAAACGTCATGGCCCAAAAGCGAGTGTCTTTTCAAAATAAAGGGTATCAAGCGGTATTGGTCCTTATCAAAGAAACCGTTCTCTCTCTGCTTGAACATATGCCAAAGAGCCGCTACGGATTGGTCGGTATCGGAATGGGCGTACCAGGAATTGTTGATAAAGCAGGGACGGTGCTGTTTGCTCCGAATTTATCGTGGAAGGATATCCCTTTAAAACAGGAAATGGAGGCTGTCTTTCATGTTCCTGTCGTCATTGATAATGAAGCCAATGCGGGAGCATATGGAGAAAAACGCCTCGGCGCAGGACAAGAATTCGACCACATTCTTTATGTGAGCGCTGGCATTGGCATCGGTGTTGGTTTGGTGCTTAACGGTGAGCTTTATCGAGGAACGAACGGCTTCGCAGGAGAAAGCGGCCATATGACGATTGACATCGACGGACCCGTTTGCCGCTGCGGAAATAAAGGATGCTGGGAGCTGTACGCCTCAGAACAAGCCATTTTGGAAAAAGCCAAACAGCAGAATGTTATTTCTGAAACAAAAGAAGTTTCTTTGGAGACTTTATTAAGCTTGGCCAAGCAAAATGATCAAAAAGCCATTCAGTTATTTGCTGAAATTGGCCGCTATTTAGCGATTGGAATCAATAACCTTCTCAATACCTTTAATCCACAGCAAATCATCATCGGCAACCGCCTTTCGATGGCAAAACAGTGGATTAAGCCGGCGATTCAGCAAGCGCTCTCTTCTCGCACCTTGCCGTTTCAGCCAACCCATTTAAGCCTTCATTTTTCTAAGCTATCCATTGATTCAACGGCACTAGGAATGGCTTTGTTTGCCATTGAAGATTTTTTGAAAAAAGGAGAAAAAATACAAGTATTTCTATAACCAGCTCTCATCGACCGTTGAGAAGCAAGTGACGAGCTGATAACAAACAAGGGGATCCCATAACAGGCTGGGATCCCCTTTCTTTTAGTTAATACGCCCCTCGAATAAACGGATGCACTTCGTTTCGATAAAACTCGGCTAATTTTTCCTTTTCCTCTGGGCTAAAAGAAGGAACCATGGCAGCTTGCAAATTGTCCTCCACCTGTTTGATCGTCTTAAATCCTGGAATGACGCATGTAATTGAGTCATGATCTAAAATCCAGCGAAGGGCTGCTCTTGTCATATTTCCCCGGCCATTGGCAATCCACTCTAGCTGTTCGCTGAGCTCTACCCCTTTATGGAACTCAAGGCCGGCAAATGTTTCTCCGACATTGAAATGCTCGCCATTTCGATTAAAGTGGCGATGGTCACCTTCTGCAAACGTTGTCGTTTTTGTAAATTTTCCTGTCAGCAATCCGCTGGCCAGCGGCAGCCGCGCCAATATGCCTACTCCCTGCTCTTTCGCCTGTGGAAGCAGCTTTTCTAAAGGCTTTTGCCGGAAAATATTAAAAATGACTTGCAGCGCTTTGACGTTCGGATTGGCCAAACAAACGAGCCCTTCCTCCACCGTCTCAACACTGACGCCGTAATAACGGATCTTCCCTTCTTGCTGCAATTGATCAAGCACTTCAAACACACGCCCATCCTTCAGCACTTCCAGCGGCGGGCAATGAATTTGATAGAGATCAATCCGCTCACGCTGCAGGCGCTTTAAGCTTCCTTCACAATACTTGCGCACCTGTTCCGCAGAATATGTGCGGAAATCATGAATATCGCCCGCCCGGCAAAATTTTGTGGCGATGTAGATGTCGTCTGCTTTTCCTTTTGTCGCTTTCGCTAGAAGTTCTTCACTGCGTCCATCTCCATATACATCGGCCGTATCGAAGAAGTTTACACCAGCTGCAATCGCCCGCTGCAACCCTTTTAGTGCCTCTTCTTCATCCGTCTGTCCCCATGATCCGCCAATCGCCCATGTCCCAAAGCTAATTTCACTTACCTCAAGCTCGGTATTTCCTAAACGGCGATACTTCATGCCTTTCTCCCTCCATATGTAAGCATCTATTTTTTAATCAGCTACGCCAATCTTATACTTCGTTACAGAAGAATAGGTATCACCTGCACGCAAGATCGGGCTAGGAAAATGCGGATGATGAACAGCGTCCGGCAACCCTTGTGTTTCTAGGCAAATGCCGAGATATTTCCTTGACGGCACGCCGCCTACATCCAATCCTTCCGGCAACTGGTTCGACGTGTACACAACGACGCCGACTTCATCCGTCTCAACCGTCAATATCCGGCCGCTCTCTCTGTCATAAAGCACAATCTCGTTGTCATGATGCCGATCCAACCAAAACGGGTGGTCATACCCCCCACCAACCAACTCGATTTGCGGATGCCCGGATGCGACAGCCTCTCGTATGCTCTTTCCTTGCCGCAAGTCAAACGGCGTGCCAGTGACATCCAAGACGCGGCCCGTGGGAATCAGCTCCTCATTCAACTCCAGTACGCGCGAGCTTTGGATCATCAACATGTGATCCAAAATATCACGTTTGCCGTTGCCGCTTAAGTTAAAATACGTATGATTGGTCAAACTCAACGGGGTATCCTGATCGGCGACAGCCCGATACGCAATGGTCCATTCGTTCGCATGATTCAGCGTATAAGTGACTTGGACATGCACTTGGCCCGGATATCCTTCTTCACCATCAGGACTCGTATAAGAAAATTGCACTCCGGCCTCATGATCAGCTTCAATGACTTTCGCATCCCAAATCACGCGATGAAATCCATTGATCCCCCCATGTAAATGGTTCCCATTCTCATTTTTATGAAGCGCATAGGTTGTTCCATTCAACTCAAAAGACGCTTGATGGACTCTGCCTGCTACCCGCCCGATGACAGCGCCGAAATACGGTTCATTTTTTATATAAGGAGTAAAGTCATCAAAGCCAAGTACGATATTTTCATAGTTTCCATGACGATCCGGAGCGATTAGTTTCGTAATAATACATCCATAATTAAGGCACGTCACCTCTACGCCGTTGTCATTGATCATCGTAAAAGCGACAATAGGGCGCTCTGACAGCTCTGCCCAATTTTTCTCAATGATTTTCATCGCCGCAGCCCTCCTCCTCTATTAGTAAAAAACGCTCAACACTCATCATGCTAGCGGTACTTTTCGTCCCGTCTCTGCTGATATCCGGCATGCCTCCAGCACTCTAGCCTGCTGAAGCATCGCCTGATGGGAGTAGCTTGGCTGCTTTTCTGTCAAAATACATTCAGAAATGTGTTCAATCTCAAGCACATATTGATCGCCCGCCACTATTTCCTCACGCATTTCGCCAGAAGCGGTTTGCACCACAATCCATCCCTTGCCATCGTGCAAATCGGGCCGATATGCCCGCGGCACGGTCAGTTTCCCCTTTGTTCCAATGATTTCATATTCATTGCGCCAAACGGCTTCAAAACTACAGTCAAATAAAGCATGAACACCATTGTCCATTTTCATCCATCCGCTTGTCGTTACATCAACCGAATACTGGTTGTCATAGCTGGAATGAACGGCTAATTCAACCGGCTCCGCATTTAATAGATAACGAATGGAATGGACGCAGTAGCAGCCAATATCGAACAGGCTTCCGCCGCCTAATTGTGCATTCATCCGGATATTATTTTTGCGTTCCTGAAGATCAAACGAGAAGCCCACTCGAATGGTCTTTATCTCTCCTATTTCACCTGAAGCAAGAATATCTTTCACTCTTTGATGCTGCGGATGAAACTGATACATAAATGCTTCCATCAAAATGACTTGATTCTTTTCACAAGCCGCCACCATATTGCTGACATCTTTCTCACATAAAGCGGCCGGTTTTTCGCACAGCACATGTTTTTTATGTTCTGCTGCTTGAATGGTCCATTCGGCATGCAGACTATTAGGAAGTGGAATATACACAGCATCAATATCAGGATCATGAAGCAAAACTTCATAGCGATCATAAGCCTTTGCAATTCCCAGCTGACGCGCCACTTCATGCGCTTTTCCGCTCTCGCTTGCAATCGCTACCACTTCAGCATTTTGCGAACGCTGAATCGCAGGAATCAACGTTTCTCTTGCAATCGCAGCGGTGCTTAAAATCCCCCAGCGGACTTTGGAACTCATCTTCCTTCACTCCTTTTACTAATCGGTTAAGAGATCAGTTGGCAGTCGCGTAACCAACCCAATACCACACTGCTTGAAATTTCTAAAAATGAATCGTAACGCTTCCATCATAGCAAGGTTCAGTTAGTTTGTACAGAAAACAAACTAATATATTTATCGACAGGTTCTTTCAACAAACAAAACTAAAAGATCTGCAAATAAACGACCCTTCCCCTTGCTTCGTCTGTCTCATTTTTCTGGTTCAGTTCAAAATGCAGATCTTTTTAATTGATATTATTTTGTTTTCTTGCGGCGAACATGGTCAACATAAATAGCAAGAATGATAACGATTCCTTTAATAATTAATTGCCAATAATACTCGA
Organism: Anoxybacillus sp. B2M1; assembly: GCF_001634265.1. Taxonomy (NCBI): domain Bacteria; kingdom Bacillati; phylum Bacillota; class Bacilli; order Caryophanales; family Anoxybacillaceae; genus Anoxybacillus; species Anoxybacillus sp. B2M1. The sequence goes on from NZ_CP015435.1 coordinate 955,359, forward strand.
CATTCATTAACGTTAAACCATTGCTTAAAATAGACATAAACAAAGCCCCGAACAAGCTTCCAACAACGAGTCCTACTCCACCAACAAGACTGGTTCCCCCTAAAACTACAGCAGCAATAGCGTCAAGTTCGTAGCCTGTACCTGCATTTGGTTGACCTGAATACATGCGGGCCGCTAGGATGACGCCAGCAATACCGGCACAAATACCACTAATTGTATAAACCCATGTCACACGTGATACCACTTTTATACCCGTAAGCCTTGCTGCTTCTTCATTCCCGCCAATCATATAGACATTTCGACCAAAAACTGTGTATTTTAACACAATATGCGAAAGAATATATACAACAATCATAATAATCACAGGAATTGGAATAGGTCCAACATAACCTATGCCAATTTGTTTAAAAAAACTGTTTGCCACTACTAAAGGATATCCACCAGTAATAACATATGCAATGCCGCGCAAATAGGTCATGCTACCAAGCGTTACCATAATCGGCGGCAGTTTTGTAACAGATGTCAATATTCCATTAATATAACCGGCTACCCCACCAACCATGATTCCGGAAAGAACAGCTAGAGGAGCCGGAACAGATGTATTTGCAACCAAATAAGCAGAAACAACACCAGTCAAAGCAATAATAGCTCCAACTGATAAATCAATCCCTCCCGTTAAAATAACAAATGTCATTCCAGCAGCTAAGATAGCATTGATAGAAGTTTGCCTAAATACGTTCATAATATTGGCTTCATCAAGGAATTGCTCATTCATTAAAGCAAAAAACACACAAAGGAGTAATACGATAACAATTATTCCTATTTTATCTAAAAAATAGATATATTTGCTTTTAAAAACATTCAATCGACGATTTATTTGTACTTGGCTATTCATTTTACATATCCCCCTGTTGCATAAGTCATAATGATTTCTTGATGAATCTGCTCTCCTTCTAACTCCCCAACAATTCTTCCTTCATGCATAACATAAACTCGATCAGATAATGCGATAATTTCTGGGAGTTCTGACGAAACGATAACCACACTATATCCTTCTTCTGTTAATCCGAATATAATATCGTAAATTTCCGATTTAGCTCCAACATCAACCCCGCGTGTCGGTTCATCAAGCAAAAGGACTTTAGGAGAAACACTAAGCCAACGAGCAATAATTGCTTTTTGCTGATTTCCCCCACTTAAATGAAGAATCTTTGCTTTTAATGAGGGAGTTTTCACGTTCAATTTGGTTTTATATGTTTCCTCAAGCTCGTTGATGGCTTTTTGACGAATAAAACCAAAAATATTTAATTCAGAAGCTTTTAACACACTTATATTTTCTCCTACTCCTAATTCTAAAAACAACGACTGTTCTTTTCTGCTTTCTGGAACAAGAGCAATTCCTTTTGCGATTGCATCTTTGGGTGATTTATTATAAATTCGTTCACCGTTTAGCTTAATTATTCCATTTGATGCTTTTGTATGACCAAAGATCGCTTGTAATAGCTCTGAACGTCCTGAACCGACAAGCCCTGCTATACCAACTACTTCACCAGGATAAACTTTAAACGTTCCGTCTTTAAGGATTGTGCCATTCTGTAAATGCTCGACCTCTAAAACCGGTTGGAGGGATTTTCTATCGATGGACCGACTCTTCTTTTTCGTTTCAATGGTAACCTCACGACCAACCATCAATTTAACAAGTTCTTTCTCGTTTGTATCTTTTGTGTATAACGTAGCAACATATTGACCATCCCTTAATACCGTGCATCGATCAGAAATTTTAAATATTTCTTCCATTCTATGAGAAATATAGACAATCCCTACTCCTTTTGACTTTAAAAGCTCGATCAAAGCAAATAATTTATCAATCTCTTTATTGGTAAGTGTTGCAGTTGGCTCATCCATGATCATGACATCTGCCTGAATGGATAACGCCCTCGCAATTTCAACAATTTGCTGTTGAGCGACACTTAAAGTGGAAACTAACTTTCTAGTATCCAAGTCGGATCCAATAGATTCAAGAATGGTTTTTGCTTGCTTATGAATGTCGTTCCATGAAATAAAACCAAACCGATTTTTAGGAGTTGGAGCCCCCATTAAAACGTTTTCACCAACTGTTAAATTAGGCGCCAATTTCAACTCTTGGTGGATGATGCTAATTCCTTTTTCTCTTGCTTCTAAAGGGCTGTTCCATTTTACTTTTTTACCTTTATAATAAATATCGCCGCTATCAGGAGCGTAGACGCCGCTAACAATTTTCATTAGCGTCGATTTTCCAGCACCGTTTTCACCCATTAAAGCATGAACTTCCCCTTTTTTTAATGAAAAGTGCACATTGTCTAACGATTTCACTCCTGGAAATTCTTTTGTAATTCCCTTTAGCTCAAGAATAACTTCACGATCACTCATAGATGGCCTCCTTATAAAAACAAGGATATGAAAATTTTTCATATCCTTTTTGTTCAATTTAACTAAAACTCAGGTTTAAACTCATCAACATTGTCAATACTAATAGGATCAACAGGAACAAGATAAGGTTTTTCAGAATCCACTTTTTCTCCAGCGAGTATTTTCTTAGCCAGTTCAATTGCTTTTTCTACTTGCAGGGATGGATGCTGAGCAGAGGTATAGGCGAACGGGCCGTTTTCTTTAATAAGGTTCACTGCATCTTGAGATCCATCAACGCCAGCAAAGAACATTTCCGTACGATTCGCTGCTTTAGCAGCGAGATAAGAGCCAATTGCGATTGGATCGTTTGCACCAAATACTGCATCAATTTTTCCCTTTCCATGTGCAGCCAAAACTCCCTCAAACACATTGGTAGAATCGGCACGATTGTTTTTACCATTTTGTTCAGCCACAATTTTGATATCAGGATAATTTTTCAATACATCTTTAAATCCCTGCACACGATCCATAATTGAAGACATCGGAAGACCATTCATAATTACAACATTTCCCTTTCCATTTAACCGTTTCACAATATATTCTCCTGCTAATTTACCCGCTTCATAGTTATCAGACATAACAGTTGCTGTAGTCCCTCCATCAGCGGCAGCATCAACTGCAATGATTGGAATACCAGCAGCTTTTGCTTGCTCTACAGCACCAGCAATCCCTTTTTTGTCTACTGCGTTAAGCAAAATAAGATCCACATTTTGTGTAATGAAATTTTCTACTTGGCTAATTTGCGTATTTAAGTCAAGGTTGGCACTTTCCACAATAATCTCAAAACCATATTTCTTCGCTTCTTCTTCTAATGCATTCTTATAAGCAACAAAATAGGGATTATCAAGAGTCATAACGGTCATCGCTACTTTCTTTAACTCCTTTGAGGTAGACGATTCACTTCCTCCTGTGTTTTCTTCCTTTGAACCACATCCAACTAAACCAGCAACCAATATCAGAACGGATAATAACGTTAAAAGTTTTTTCTTCATGTTTCACTTCTCCTACCCTTGAATTTTTTATATGGTTTTCAAGAGACGTTTTCTTATTAAGAAACCACCCCCTTAAAATCATTAGACACGTTGAACATTGGGATCTGTAAAAATATCAAACTCGTCTCTACTTGTACTAGAAAACTCAGAAACTATTGCACCTTCATTCCCGGCTTTAAACCAATGCTTAACTCCTGGTGGTATCGTAAACTGTTGCCCTGGATATAAAACGCTTTCACTTTTCGCCGTATAAAATTCTTCTTTTCCTTTTGGAGGCGAAACAAGTGGATTTTTTGTTTCCTCTCCTTCCACAAATAAATGGACAACCCCCCATCGACATCGAAAAGTTTCTTTTTTACCGGGTTCACCATGTATCGGTGGATGTAAATGTTCTGGACATGTTTGATTCGGTAATAAAATTAATTCCTTAGCGCAATATCGCTCGTTGTTCATGTATGTAACTATTTGCAATCCCTCTATCTCAATATTCCCTAATCCTAAATCAGTAATTTCTAAATTGTTTTTTTCTTCTTCTGTTAAAACAATGTTTACTTTTTCTAAAAGTCGTAACACTTTTTCTTTAATTTGTTCTTTCATTGATTAAACCTCCTTTTCATTTATCAATGCTTTCTGTTTGTTTTTAAGGAACGGATATTGTTCTTTTTTCGTTTTGAAAGAAACACGCAATCTCCATTTTCTCCTTATAGTAAAAAATGAATTTCTTAACATTTGATCTTACAAATAAAAATCAACTACATGAAATTGTACGTATAATATTAATTAAATTTTATCATTTATCATGATTTTTTCAATAGAAAATTAAAAAAATTCTATTATTTCTGAATTGTTACGTCGATAATTGATCTAACATATTTCTCTTTTGATATCGATACATCTCCATAATATGTACGTATAACTAAACTCTGCGTTGATATATAAAAAAAGACATGAGAAGCAATTTCCTCCTCCATGTCTTTTGGTTGCGTTCACTTCAACATCTTAGCGATACCGCCATACTACTTCATTCCACATGAGCTCATTTTTGATCGTTTGCGGCGAAGTGCGCTCATCGATAACTACACATTCAATGCCGCTCATTTCTGCAAAATCTTGCAATTGCTCCGTTGTGACGGCAAACGAGAAGCATGTATGGTGAGCACCTCCAGCTAAAATCCACGCTTCTGCGGAATCGCGAAGTGACGGGCGTGGGCTCCATAAAACTCTTGCAACTGGGAGATTAGGCATTTCCTTTTCTATTTTAACCGCATCCACCTCGTTCACAATCAATCGGAAACGATGTCCAAGATCAATTAAGCAAGCATTCACCGCTGATCCCGCATCACCATCAAAAACAAGGCGGGCCGGATCCTCTTTTCCTCCGATCGACAGAGGATGAACTTCAATTCTCGGTTTTGTTGCGGCAATCGTCGGGCACACTTCAAGCATATGGGCGCCGAGAATCATTTCGTTGCCCGGCTCAAAGTGGTACGTGTAATCTTCCATAAATGACGTTCCTTTGCCATTGGCCATCACTTTCATAAGCCGGACAAGCGCAGCTGTTTTCCAGTCTCCCTCGCCGCCGAAACCGTATCCTTCCGCCATAAGCCGCTGAACCGCGAGTCCTGGAAGCTGCTTCATGCCATGCAAATCCTCGAACGTCGTCGTGAAGGCAGTAAAGTTTCCATCTTGCAAAAAGGCCTTTAGCCCAAGTTCAATCCGCGCCTGTTCACGGATCGACTCGCGAACAGGCCCTTCTTGGCAGCCGGCGGGTACAATGTCATACAGCTCCTCGTATTCATCAAGCAGCTCGTTCACTTTTTGTTCGGAAACATCGCGGATGTATTGGACTAAATCCCCAACGCCATAGCCGTTGACCGACCAACCGAATTGGATTTGCGCTCCAACTTTGTCCCCTTCAGTAACTGCTACTTCGCGCATGTTGTCGCCAAAACGGGCCACTTTTAGATTTCGGCTTTCCGCAAAGGCGACAGCCGTCCACATCCATCCTGCCATTCGCTTACGAACATCCTTCTCCTCCCAATGACCAACGATCACTTTCCGGGCGATCCCCATTCTTGCGCCGATAAATCCGTATTCCCGATCACCGTGGGCTGATTGATTTAAGTTCATAAAGTCCATATCAATGCGATCCCATGGAATGTCACGGTTAAATTGAGTGTGGAGATGCAATAGCGGTTTTCTTAGCTGCGACAGACCGCCAATCCACATTTTCGCTGGAGAAAATGTATGCATCCATGTGATCATCCCCGCACAAGCGTCATCGGCATTCGCTTCTATACAAAGCCTACGAATGCCATCTGCCGTTGTAGCAATTGGTTTCAACACTATTTTAAATGGAAGAGCGCTATCCTGATTGAGCCCTTCCGTTATTCTGTTGGCATGAACCTCCACTTGGGATAATGCCTCTTCCCCGTATAAATGTTGGCTTCCTATGACAAACCAAAATTCATATGGACGTAACTGTAGCATCCAACCTCTCCCCTCATTGATTAAACATTGGATTCTTCTAATCTTGCATTTTCTTTCAGCGCTTTTAATCGCTTCATGACATGATTTCCGCCGCGCCCAAAATAGTCATGAAGCTTTACATACTCTTGATAAAGCTGCTCATAAATAGCCACATTTTCCCGTACCGGTTGAAATACTTCATCGCGGACTCTTCCCATTTTTTGCGCCGCCTCTACAATCGATTCATATCCGCCGTTTTCTTTGCCAGCAGCGACGGCTGCAAACATCGCTGCCCCAACAGCCGGGGTGTGCTTGGAAGCTGCCACTTTAATAGGACGATTCGTTACATCGGCATAAATTTGCATAAGCAATTTATTTTTTTGCGGCAATCCGCCACACGCATAAAGCTCCTCCACTTTGACACCGCTTTCAACAAAGGCATCGATGATTTTCCGTGTGCCAAATGCCGTCGCTTCAAGCAAAGCTCGATAAATTTCTTCAGGTTTTGTCAGCAATGTATAGCCAACGATGAGCCCCGTTAAATCGGCATCGACCAGCACCGAACGGTTGCCGTTCCACCAGTCCAAGGCAAGCAGCCCGGTTTCTCCCGGCAGATAGGCAGCAGCCCGCTTTTCGAGCCATTCGTGGACGTTGACCCCTTCTTTTTCCGCCGCTTCTTTGACATATGCCGGAACGCCTTGTTCGACATACCAAGCAAAAATATCACCGACCGCGGATTGTCCTGCTTCATAACCGAGATAGCCAGGGATGATTCCGTCTTCAACGACACCGCACATTCCTTCCACCTGTTTCTCTTCTGTTCCGAGCAGCATATGGCAAATAGAGGTTCCCATCGCCATGACAAGCTTTCCGGGTTCTACCACACCAACTCCAGGTACAGCAGCATGGGCATCGACATTTCCTACGGCGACCGCTGTTCCTGGAAGCAATCCCATCATTGCCGCCATTTCGTTGCTCAATCCGCCTGCTTTAGTTCCGAGAGAAACGATTTCGCCGCGCAGTTTCGTTTCTGTTAAGTGTTCCAGCCGCGGATCAAGCGCTTGGAAAAACTCCTTGCTTGGATAGCCGTCTTGTTTATGCCAAATCGATTTGTAGCCCGCCGTGCAACTGTTCCGCACGATTTGTCCCGTCATCTTGAAAACAACCCAGTCGGTCGCCTCTAAAAAGAGGTCGGTTTGCTCGTAGATGTCCGGTGCTTCGTTCAAAATCTGCCAGATTTTTGCAATCATCCATTCGGATGAAATTTTCCCACCGTATCTCGGCAAAAACGCTTCTCCTCTTTTGGCAGCGATCTCATTTAACTTGTTCGCTTCATCTTGAGCCGCATGATGCTTCCATAATTTGACCCAACTGTGCGGCCGATGCTTAAAGTTCGGTTGGAAACAAAGCGGCTCGCCGAAAGCATCAACCGGTAACATTGTACATGATGTAAAATCAATGCCAACACCAATCACATCCTCAGGACGAACACCCGACTTTTGCAAAACGGCAGGAACCGCCGTAGCTAATACTTCGATATAGTCTCCCGGATGCTGGAGCGCCCAGTCTGGCTCCAGCTTTATATTCGATTCTGGCAGTACTTCATCGATCACTCCATGAGCATATAAAGTAACATGATCGGCGATTTCGTTTCCCTCTAAATCGACAAGGACCGCTCGCCCAGACTCCGTTCCATAATCAATGCCAATCACATATTTCATCACGATATCCCCTCCGTCATTGCCCATAGTAAGCGTTTACTCCATGCTTCCGAAGATAGTGCTGATCTAATAAAGATTGATCTATTGTCTGGACATTTGGATTCAGCTGATATGTTCTCGCTGCCATTTTTGCTACTTCTTCAAGAACGACGGCATGATAAACGGCCTGATTAGGATCTTTTCCCCAAGTAAAGGGGCCATGGCCATGAACGAGCACTCCAGGTACTTGCATCGGATCAAGAGAATGGAACGTCTCCACAATGAGGTTTCCCGTCTCTAGTTCATACGCTCTTTTAATTTCCGCTTGCGTCATTTTTCTCGTGCAAGGAATTTCTCCGTAAAAATAGTCGGCATGTGTCGTTCCTAACGGCGGAATCCCTTTTCCAGCCTGTGCCCAGATCGTCGCCCAAGGAGAGTGCGTATGGACAATGCCGCCAATATGAGGAAACGCTTTGTATAAGACTAAATGCGTAGGAGTATCAGATGAAGGCTTTAAGTTCCCTTCGACAACCTTTCCTTCTAAATCGACAACGACCATATCCTCTTTTGTCATTTTTTCATAAGCGATGCCGCTTGGCTTAATGACCACAAGGCCTTGCTCACGGTCAATCCCGCTGACATTTCCCCATGTAAACGTGACTAATTTCTGTTTGGGAAGCTGTAAATTCGCTTCCCAAACAAGCTGTTTTAACTCGTCAATCATCTCCCCACTCCCTAATAAAAGTGATGTCACCTCCATTATAATTTTGTACGTACAATTTTTCTATAGTTTTTTGAAAATTTTATTCGGATATTTTAAACTCTTTTCGTCGAATCACGAATAATCAGTTCAGGCTGATATACAACATCCTCTATTTCTTCATGTTGCTTTTCAATCATTTTCACGAGCATTTCAGCTGCCCTCACCCCCATGTCCACTTTTGGATGGCGAATGGTGGTCAATTTCACTTCTGTCGCTGTAGCAAATGTCGAATCATCAAAACCAACGATGGAAATGTCGTTAGGGACACTGAGCCCTTGCTGCCGAATGACATCTAATAGTTTGACCGCCAGTTCATCATTGTAGCACACAAACGCAGTTGGCCTTGCTTCTTTAGGCTGCTGCAAAAAAAGGCGTGCTGCTTCTAATGGCTTCGTGTCTCTTTCCTCTGTCATATAAGAGATAAGATGGCCTGTCGTCAGCGGCATGCCATGCTCTTGATGTGCTTGAATAAAGCCTTTGAGTCGATTGACACCTTGCAAATCATCCGTTTTGAAAAACCCTGCAATCCGTCGATGCCCAAGCTGGATTAAGTGATCAGTAAGCAAATAACCACCACGCGCATCATCCATTTTTATGTACGGACAATTCATTTCCAAATATCGCTCGTTAATCATCACGTAAGGGATGTGCAGATTGTTAAGCACTAAATAATAGTTTAAATTAGGGTTCCCTTGGGCGCTTTTTGTCGGTTCGATGATGAGGCCACTTAGCGGCTGCTGAATCATCGCCTCTAAATGTTCCCGTTCCTTATCCTTATTATTGCCTGTGCTGGCTAAAAGCAGCCGATAGCCTTTTTCATAAAGGGCTTCCTCCGCTCCTCGAACAATGTGGGGGAAAATATAATCAGAAATATACGTCGTTAAGATCGCTACCGTTTTAGTGGTTTCTTGTTTTCCTATTGATTTGGGCTTAGAAACAAACGTTCCGCTTCCTTGGATTTTATATAGCCATCCTTCATGCTCAAGTTCCCCCAACGCCTGGCGAACGGTATGGCGGCTTAACTGAAATTGGGTTGCAATTTCATATTCTGTCGGTATTTTTTCATCCGGTTTTAATTTCCCTGACTTTATCCAAGATAAAATTTCATTTTTTAACTGCAAATACTTTGGTATATTTTTATCCTTCATATGTTCACCGCCTTATGACCAAATATCGATTTGCAAATTGGCTCATTCACTATCCAGATTGTCTTGCTTAGTTTCAGCATTCCGTTTCATTTTGCAACGGTCGAAGCATCGGCACCATCTATCATTCATTATAACAGTTTTTATTTGTACGTATATATAACATGGCATTTTTTTCATAATAAAAGAGGGGGCTCCCCCTCTCTTTCACACACTTGTCCCTAAGCTGATTTGTTTTTATTATAAATATCGAAAGCGACAGCCGCGAGCAGCACAAGTCCTTTAATCGCTTGCTGCCAATCAATTCCTAAGCCAAGTAGCGACATCCCATTGTTCATGACGCCCATTACCAAACCACCGATAATCGCTCCGCTTACACTTCCGATTCCCCCGTATGCCGATGCTCCGCCAATAAAACAAGCAGCAATGGCATCTAGTTCAAATAAATTCCCAGCTTTCGGAGTGGCTGCGTTTAAACGGGCAGCAAAAATTAATCCGGATAATGCGGCTAAAACTCCCATATTGACAAATACCCAAAAAGTGACTCTTTTCGTCTTTACACCTGACAGCTGTGCCGCCTTCTCATTGCCGCCGATGGCATATATATGACGGCCAGCAATGGTCTTGTTCGCAATGAAGGAATAGACAGTAATCAAAACGGCTAAAATTAGCAAAATATTAGGAATTCCCTCATAGGTAGCTAGCACGTAAGCAAAAAGATTAATAACCGCCATCACCCCAATTAACTTCGCGATAAACACAGCTTGATGTCCTACTTCAAATCCGTATTTCTTCTGCTCGTTTCTTTTTCTTATTTCAAGCCATAAAAATAGCAGGGACAATAGAGCGGCCAGCACCATTGTGAAAATATGAAGGCTGTCTCCATGAAATACGTCTGGAATAAAGCCAGAGCTTATATTCTGAAACGATTTTGGAAACGGGGCAATGGACTGTCCTTCTAAAATAACCATCGTCAATCCTCTAAATAATAGCATGCCCGCAAGTGTAACAATAAAAGCAGGAATTCTCACATAGGCGATCCAAAAGCCTTGCCACGCTCCAATCAATGCTCCCAGCAGCAAACAAACCAGCACCGTCGCCGTCATGGAAACATGATGTTCAACCATTAAAATACCAGCTAAAGCCCCTACAAAAGCTGCTACCGAGCCAACGGATAAATCAATGTGTCCGGTAATAATGACAAGCATCATGCCGATGGCTAAGATGAGAATATAGCTATTTTGGAGAATTAAGTTGGTTACGTTTAACGGACGCAATAAAATACCGTCTGTTAAAATTTGAAATAAACCGATAATAAGTACAAGTGCTACGACCATGCTGTAGCTGCGAATATTATTTTTGATTGTTTGTGCAAACAGCCTTGTTTTGCTTTCATTTGCGGCTGAATGATGTGAAGACATTTTTTGTGTTGGTACTTGCATGCTGTCTACCCCCTCACCCTTGTTTTGGTCATGAGTTTCATCAAGCCTTCCTGTGTCGCCTCATATCGATCTACTTCCCCGGTTATTCTTCCTTCACTCATCGCATAGATTCGATCACACATGCCAAGAAGCTCTGGCAGCTCCGATGAGATCATTAAGATCCCCTTTCCTTCTTGAGCCAGCTGGTTCATGATCGTATAAATCTCATATTTCGCTCCAATATCAATCCCGCGTGTCGGCTCATCTAAAATCAAAATGTCCGGTTCCGCAAACATCCATTTTCCTAATACAATCTTTTGTTGATTTCCGCCGCTTAGCTTTTCCGCTTTTTGAAAAACACTCGGTGTTTTAATTTTCAATCTGTTTCGGAACTTTTCAGATTCGATGATTTCCAGATTCTCATTGACAATAAACCACTTCGCGATTTTATTTAGACGAGACAAGGTCATATTTTTACGAATATCCTCCATTAAAATCAGACCGTTTCCTTTCCGATCCTCTGTTACATAAGCAATGCCCTGCTCAATGGCCTTGCTAACATTCCGAACATCAATTTCCACGCCATTTTTAAAAATTTGTCCGCTAATTTTTTTTCCATAAGATCGCCCAAAAAGACTCATTGCGAGTTCGGTTCTCCCTGATCCCATCAAACCAGCAATGCCGACAATTTCTCCTTTACGGATATATAAATGAACATCATCAATTACTTTTCGTTCATGCTGAAAAGGATGATAAACGTTCCAATTTTTCACTTCAAATATGACTTCGCCAATTTTTGAGTCCCGTTTGGGATAACGGGCTGTTAAGTCCCTTCCAACCATTCCTTTAATAATCCGATCTTCTGTCACATGATCTTTCTTCATATTTAGCGTTTCGATCGTTTTTCCATCCCGCAAAATCGTAATGGAGTCAGCAACACGTGCGACTTCGTTTAGCTTATGAGAAATAATAATCGCGGATACTCCTTGCTTTTTCAATTCTAATAAGAGATTTAACAAGTTCTCGCTATCAGCCTCATTTAAGGCAGCAGTTGGTTCGTCTAAAATGAGCAATTTCACTTTCTTTGCTAACGCCTTAGCAATTTCCACAAGCTGCTGCTTCCCCACTCCGAGAGTCCCCACTAACGTATGAGGCGATTCATCTAATCCGACTTTACTGAGCAATTCTTTCGTTTTAGCAACCGTTTCATTCCAGTTGATGATCCCTCTTTTTGCCTGCTCATTTCCTAAAAAAATATTCTCTGCAATTGATAAGTACGGAATTAAGGCCAATTCCTGATGAATAATCACAATTCCTAGCTGCTCACTCTGCTTAATATCTTTAAACTTGCATACCTCTCCCTTAAATAAAATCTCTCCATCATACGTTCCGTACGAGTAGACGCCGCTTAACACTTTCATCAACGTTGATTTTCCTGCCCCATTCTCCCCGCAAAGCGCGTGAATTTCACCTTCCCGTACTTTTAAATTCACATTATCAAGCGCTTTCACCCCAGGGAATTCCTTTGTAATCCCCCTCATTTCTAAAATAAACTCGGACATATGTCTTCCTCCTTGCGAGAGAGTACGGATATAAGGGGGATCAATGCCCTTGTATCCGCCTTTCTCTTCGATCTATTTCTCTAAGTCTTCTTTTTTATAATAGCCGCTGTCCACCAATACTTTTTCGTAGTTAGATTGATCCACCGAAACAGGCTCAAGCAAATAGGATGGTACTATCTTTACCCCATTGTTATATGTTTTTGTATCGTTAACCTCTGGTTTTTTTCCTTTTAATACAGCATCCGCCATTTCAACAGCTTTTTTCGCCAGTTCACGTGTATCTTTAAATACTGTTTGCGTTTGCTCACCAGCAATGATCGATTTCACCGACGCTAATTCGGCATCTTGTCCAGTTATAACAGGCATCGGCTTGCTGGTTGTGCCATAGCCAACTCCTTTCAGCGATGAAATGATACCGATGCTAATGCCATCATAAGGTGACAAAACAGCATCCACTTTTTCATTCGTATAATGGGCACTTAGCAAATTGTCCATTCTTGCTTGCGCAGTTGCTCCATCCCATCGTAACGTGGCTGCTTGATCAAATTTTGTTTGACCGCTGCGAACCACCAATTTTCCGGAATCAATATAAGGCTTTAATACAGACATCGCCCCATCAAAAAAGAAATAGGCATTATTATCGTCAGGCGAGCCCGCAAACAGTTCAATGTTAAATGGACCTTTCCCTTCCTTCAATCCTAGTTTTTGTTCGATGTATGTCCCTTGCAATACTCCAACTTTAAAGTTGTCAAATGTCGCATAGTAATCGACATATTTGCTGTTTTTAATCAGACGATCGTAAGAGATGACTTTAATTCCTTGTTTATGCGCCTTTTCAAGAACATCCGTCAATGCCTCGCCGTCAATCGGAGCAATAACTAAAACATTGACTCCTTTTGTAATCATGTTTTCAATTTGCGATACTTGATTTTCAACGACATCTTCGGCGTATTGCAAATCGGTTTTATAACCAAGCTTTCGAAATTCCTTTTCCATATTTTTTCCGTCACTAATCCATCTTTCCGATGATTTCGTCGGCATTGAGATGCCTACAAATCCCGCTTTGCCATCGCCTGCTCCATTTCCACTACATGCAGTCAACGCAAAGGCAAACATAAATAAAATCATGAATGACAACCATTTTTTCATAGCTTTTTTCTCCCCCTTTTATAAAGTGATTGAATAATTACCTAAAATATAGCACCAAGATAATTTTCAGTCTTTTCAATAAAATAACTATTTTTATAAAAATTTGACTTACTTAAAGCGCTTTCAAAAAAAAGAAGAGCTATTAATAGCTCTCACTTAACCAATGGAAACTTACGCGGATCCCTTTATAGTAAATTTTCATGAATTTCTTTAAAAAGGAAGGCCCCCTTACGATATTGATTTGGAGGGATTCCAACTGTTTTCTTGAAAGCTGTGCTAAAATAATGCTGTGTTTCATATCCTACTTGTTCGGAAATTTCATAAATAGGGAGTTCGGTAGAAGTCAATAACTGAATAGCCTTTTTCATTCGGGCTTCTGTTACTAAATTAACAAATGATACTCCAAGCTCTTGTTTCATCATGCGGCTTAAATAAACAGGAGACACGTTTAAAAATTGAGCAACAGATTCCAATGTTAGCTTTGGATTCGAAAAATGCTCTTGAATATATTGTTTGGCGCGGCGCACAATCGGAGAAATATTCGTTTCTTTATAAATTAGTTCTTTACAATGCTGATAGGCCTCAGCTACCTTTCTCATCCCTCCCTCGATGCTTTGTATGTAAACGTTAGTCTGTACATTCAAATATTGTTTCAGTGTTTTTTCAATGGTTCGGATCATCCCTTCATCAATTTGCCCCCAAATACAAGCGACGATAAATCCAGCAGTATCTCGAAACATTACATGACAATCAGTAGACAGCAATTCAGACGCAATGTTTTCGATTGCAAAAAAGAGCAGCTGCTTATCCCGGTCATTGAGCAATGGCTGATGATTAAAAAAATCTTGCCAATAAATCATTGCTAATTGATTCGGGGCAGATGAAGGAAGCTGGAAAAAGGAAAGTTGCGCCATAATTTCTTTCTCTGTCAGCTCGCCATGGATCCATTTTAAACAAAATTGTTGCCGGATGAGCGAAAAGTTTTTTTGAACCTGCTCCGACAGCATCCTGATGTATTCGTTTTGCTTGAACCCTTGTTCCAGCGCTTGTTTTATTTTCATTACGACCTCTCGCAAATGCTGAGGATGAGTCGGCTTCAATATATAATCGTCAACCTGCAAACGAATCGCTTCTTGTGCATAAGTAAATTCATCGTATCCGGTAATAACCACCATTCTGCATGCAGGCAGTTTTTCACGAATCTGCCTCATTAATGTAATGCCATCCATCATTGGCATATTCAAATCAACAAAAAGAACGTGAATCTCATGATATACAGCCAGTTCTAACGCTTCTTCTCCATCCTCAGCTTCCGCGATTATCTCCATGTCAAATTCTCTCCAATTGATTGCCTCTCGTATTCCTTCGCGAATAATCGGTTCATCATCAGCAATTAACACCTTCCACATCTCTCTTTCCTCCTACATCGCTTGTCTAACAATTGGATGGATCATCGTCACGGTCGTTCCTTTTCCTTCTTCACTGTCGATCCATAAACCGTAAGTACTCCCAAAGGTTAATTGCATTCGCGCTTGCACATTCAACATTCCATATCCCTGCACCTTTCCTATCTCCTTTTCTTTGTCACGAGCCGTAAAATCAACCGTTAAGTCTTCACGCAAAGATGACAATAATTCTTTTGACATTCCGACACCATCATCATGAATGCGAATGATCAGCTTTCCATCCTGTTCCTCAGCTTGAATCAAAATATGGCCAGGTCCTCTCCGCTGCTTGATACCGTGATAAATCGCATTTTCTACTATCGGCTGCAAGACAAGCTTTAAAATATATAAATCTTGAACGTTAGAAGCGATGTCAAATGTATAGTTCAACTTGTCTCGATATCTCGTTTTTTGAATGCTTAAATAGCTTTGAATATGTTCCATTTCTTCCGCAAATGAAATGATATCCCTTCCTTTGCTTAATCCGATGCGAAATAGCTTTGACAACGCTTCCACTACTTGGGCTACATCCTCCGCTCCTCTTTTTCTAGCCAGCCAATGAATCGTATCTAACGTATTGTAAAGAAAATGAGGTTTAATATGCGCCTGCAAGCTCCGAAGCTCCGCTTCCCATCTTTGTCGTTCCTTCCACTCTACAAGAGAAATGAATTTTTGGATTTGATCGAGCATTCGATTAAAACTTCTTCCTAACATACCGATTTCATCTGCACGAACACTGTGATAGCGGCTCGTTAAATCGCCTCCCTCTACTTTTTTCATAAATGAGATCAATTGTCTGATCGGTCGTGATAGCGAATGAGCCAAATAGTAAGAAGCGCCGATACCAATAAGACAGACCAAAAATACAAAACAAGTGACATAAAAACGGATTTCCATGATTTCTAACGCTGATTCTTGATTGGAGAAGACCCCAATCGTTGTCCAGCTTGTAAACGGTGAACGCTGATAAATAAATTGCAAATATTGTCCATCTACCTTCTTGCTAAATGTTCCGGAATCCCGATTGCCAAGCCATTGAGCCGGGATATTCGCGATAAGCGGATGGGCAGGTGAATAAATATTTTCGCCGCGATGATCGATAACCATTAAGTATCCTGATTTTCCTAAACGAACACTTTTCACGGCTTCCGCAATAACACGCAGCTTTAGGTCGATTAAAATCACTCCTTCTACCTGCTGAGTTTCTGGATTTAAAACGGCTCTAACAACTGACACCACTTCCTCTCGTTTATAATTCGTGTGTGTTGTTACATTACGTTTCTCCGGGTGGCCAATAATTTTAAAAATGCCTTTATTTTGTACAGCCTCCTGATACCATCCTTCCTCTGTGAGCGGCTTAGCTGAACGGGTATACATTTCGTTGCTGATATACTCTCCTTTATGATTAGCAACAAGAATACCCGCAACTTCAGGATACAATGTTGTTAATCCGCGCAGAAATTGACGAATTCGATATTCATCGCTCGTTTCACCAATTCCTTGCATCCTCTCGTTTCCTTCTAAAAACTTTTTTATTTCTGGATTAAATGCTGTTAAATAGGTAATATTTTGCATATTATTCAAGTAAAACTCGAGCGTTCGATTCACTTGGTTAATCACTTGAAGTGTATTTTGATTAATTTGCCGATCAATAATCCGATCAACTGTCCAACCTGTTACGCTCCCAAGTCCGATGGAGGGAAAAATGATAATGAATAAAAAAAGGAAAATCAGCTTATAGCGAATAGGTACATTATTAATCTGAAAATATTTCATTTGCTTCAATCCTGATCCCTCATTTCTAGCATCCGCATTCTTTCCCTTATTTCGCATAAAAGCTATCCACGTTTTCTTTCGTTACAACTGTAATTCCAGTGTCCATATACGCAGGCAATAAAGGATAGCCAGATGGCAAAGAAGGAGTTAAGCGATGGTGAAGGTGAAATAAAAATTGCAATGACCAATATCCCATATTCCATGTTCCTTGAGCCAATGTGGCTTCTATCATTCCTTGTTTCACCATATCCAATGTTCGTTTATCGGTATCAAAGCTAATAATTTTTACTTTCTTCGCTGTTGCAAACGATGCAACGGCTTCACCCACTCCGACTCCTCCATTGGCCTCGGTAACAAAAATACCTGATAGCTCTGGATATTGTTTTAACAGCTCTAGAGCGGCTTGCTTCGAGGCAAGGGCATCTCCTTTCCCATCCTTTACTGTTACGACTTCCATTTCCGGATATTCTTTATCAATCGTTTCAATAAACCCTTTTGTCCTTTGTTGGTGATTTAACTGATTGGGAAGCGTAATAACCGCTACTTTCCCTTTTTTTCCTAACAGCTCTGCCATTTTATGCGCCGCTGTCACTCCGGCATTATAATTATTCGTTCCTAGGAATGAAAACGCTTTACTAGAAAGAGCATCGGAATCGAATAATACAACTGGAATTCCCTGTTCCACAGCTTTATTAATCGTTCCAGTCAGTTTATTTGGATCTATTGCAGAAATCGCAATGCCAGCTGGTTTTTTGGCAATTACTTGCTCAAGCACCGTCACCTGTTCATTTACGTCATATTGTGTCGCCCCCCGATACTCTACTGAAACATTGAGTGCTTGAGCCGCATCCTCAAATCCCTTTAAACAATTTTTCCAATAGTCAATTCCAGATAAAAAAGTGACCATTACATACGTCTCCTCGATTTTTCCTTGTAAAGTTTGCTCTTCTTGATTAACAGTCCGAATACGGGAAGCTTGCAAATGATAGTTATATACATAAATGAGAAAGACACCGATTAAAAAAACATAAACCAATAACAATTTTTTCATGGCAATCCCCCTGTCTATTGTCACCATAGGATGTTAAAACATGATACAACTTGATTCGTTCCACCCTTTTTCTAAAATTGGATCAGGGTCTAAAAGATAGAAAAAATCCACTTTGAAAATCCAACAGTCGAAAAAAAGATTCTGCCGATTCGAATCGGCTAGAAGTCTAACCTTCTCATTACCCGTGATGCTAGTCGAGCATCAAATGCAACTATACAGATCTAGATTGATGCATGAACACTTGTCCCTCAGCGTGATCAATCCCCCCTTTTCACGTGAGCTTTTAATTCTGATCTCTGGAATCCCTCCTCATATCGTTCAAATTGAAAAATCCAGATAAGTAAGGCGTTTCAATAAGGCAAAAGAACCGTTTGAAACGCTTTATAGTTGAAATTCCAAAAATATATGTCTAGATTAGGAAACTTTCGGTATATTTATATGGTCACAGGCTTTTATAAATGTAGCGATCAGGCGCTAAATAAATCCAAAGCAAAAATATGGTTTCGCATTCGCTTTAATTTGTACGCATCAATAAACAAAATAGAAAATTCGTCCATTTCCGTCTCCTTATAAAACATAAAATCCACATATTTTTTGTTCGTACAATTTTATTGTACCATGAATAGATAATAGTTAACTATTGAATTTCAAATCGTTTACGATGTAGCTTTAGGAAGAAACGTGAAGAATCCTTTTGATTTGGAGGGAGCCATCTCTCAAGCAAACATATTCCGAATCAAAAAAATGAGCTGTTTAGGACAGCTCATTTTTTACATACAACTTACCGATGGCCCAGGCGACGAAATAAAGAGAAATTTGTGGATTTTCCTTCATCATGAAAACGAGTGGTAAAGGTTCGAATGCGTTGCTTTTCCACCGTATTGATGAGGCCGTTGTTTCGGCAGACGCCTGATTAAACTCCCAACGTTAACCTCAAAGCTCTGGAAATACTTTCGCTCATCAATAAAGAAAGCTGACACATTCAACGGTGATAAATTTTCCTCATGAAAATTTATCACCGTTTATTCCCTCACTTCAATTATATGGATTTTTTTGAGATGGGAATCCATATTTCGCTCTTGAAAGTGGGCGAGTGGATATTTTTATTCTCATTCCACAAAATTTCCGGCCCCTCAGCCGCTTCATAATGGGTTGAAGGAAACCATTCAGAATAAATACGTCCCCATCCTTCTTGCAATGCTTGGGGAAAAGGTCCCACTACTTCAAATACAGCCCATGTCGAGGCAGAAACCTCAAGCTTCGTTAGATGATCTGGGCATTCTTTCGTTGTCGCCACGCCAATATAATGGTCCAATTCTCCCTTCTCTTCCATTCTTCCCTCAGAAAAGTTCACAGAGGCGCTAAGCAGCCCTAACGGTTCCACATTTGAAAGCCGCTTCAACTCATTGATTGTGTCATCATCTAAGCTTTTCCACATGGAGGCAATCTCCGGATTGACTCCATGAAAAATCAGCGGAACTCGTCTCATGATGCCAACGATGCGAAACGGTCCTTTTTCTTCAATGCGATAGTTCATTTCATTTCCTCCTCTTACAGATAACTGGAAGGTCATGGACGGATAAGCTTTCAATGAACAGCCGCCATTCCTAGCTTCCGATGGTGTGATCCCATGCAGCCCTTGAAATGCTCGGGCAAATGAATCCGGGGAGCTGTATCCATATTTCAGGGCTATATCAATAATCTTTGCCTTGCTCTCCTTGAGCTCCAAAGCGGCAAGCGTCAGACGTCGGCGCCGGATATATTCGGATAACGGAATCCCCGAAAGAAAAGAAAACATCCTTTTGAAATGGTATTCTGAGCAAAGTGCCAGCTTTGCTGCTTCTTTAAAATCAATTTCTGCCGTCAAATTGGCTTCAATGTACTTCATCGCTTCGTTCATATTCTTAAGCAAATCCATCTTGATGACCTCCTTGACCATAGAATAACAGGAATGAAGGAACGCCGTCCGACATTTCGTGCCCAATCATGCAGGGAGCTTCCCGGATGGATCCATTGTCCCCTTTTCGCTGCAGACACGGCTGATCATGTTCAGAGCCGCCAAAATCGATCGAGCTTCGCTCTTTTTTTCCCATGGTTATAATATGGAAGCCAATACAAGCATTCATTCAAACCTGCTATCAAGCAAGCTGTCCTACCGCTTTTTAAGCAAAAAAACCGTGCCGTCTAAAAGAAGCGGCACGGTTTCTCCTTACTGATTGCGATTGAAAACCACAAGTTTTAACTCTGTCATTTCTTCGATTGCATAGCGGATGCCTTCACGGCCAAATCCGCTTTCTTTGACGCCTCCATATGGCATATGATCCACCCGGAACGTCGGAATATCATTGACAAGCACTCCGCCGACATGCAGCTTTTCTGCTGCTTCCCACGCGACATGGACATTATCTGTATAGATGCCGGCTTGCAAACCGTAACGTGAATCATTGACCAATTCAATCGCTTCATCAATAGATGAAACTTTATTAATCAAAACAATCGGCGCAAACACTTCATAGCACGATACTTTCAACGTAGGCGCTGCATTTAAAATGACCGTCGGCAGCAAAATATTTCCTTGCCGCTCTCCGCCGATTGCTACTGTCGCACCGCTTTGTTTCGCTTCTTCAATCCACTGCAATGACCGCTCGACATCTTGAGGTGTAATCAATGCTGAGACATCTGTACTAGCATCAAGCGGATCGCCGATTTTTAACTGCTGAGCAGCTGCAATAAATTTTTCTACAAATTCGTCATATCGTTTTTCATGAACATAGATGCGCTGAAGGGAAATACACACTTGCCCTTGGAAAGAGAAAGCCCCAAAGACACAGCGCGGGATCATCCGGTCGATGTCTGTTTGTTCATCGACAATGACGGCCGAATTCGATCCAAGCTCCAGCGTCACACGCTTAAGCCCGGCCTTATTGCGAATGCCAATCCCTACCTCTGGGCTTCCCGTAAATGTCACCATACTGACGCGGGGATCCGTGACGATCTGATCGCCTACAGTTCGGCCGCTTCCCGTTACTACATTGAGCGCTCCTTTTGGCAGTCCCGCAGCTTCAAACAGCTCAGCAATCAAATAGGACGAAAGCGGAGTTTGGCTTGCCGGCTTTAATACGACCGTATTTCCGGAGGCAAAGGCCGGTCCGAGCTTGTGCGCAACAAGATTCATTGGGAAGTTAAAAGGAGTGATCGCCCCGATGACTCCAATCGGCTCTCTCGTCGTAAATGCGATTCGGTTTTCCCCACCCGGCGCCGCATCTAACGGGATGGTTTCACCATGAATACGCTTCGCTTCCTCCGCAGCAAATTTATAGGTTTGAATGGTGCGGGCCACTTCCGCTTTTGCCGTTGTCAGCGGCTTCGCAGCTTCTGTCGCGATGATTTGCGCTGCCTCCTCTGAACGCTCCTGCAAAAGTGACGCCACCTTTTCTAAAATAGCCGCTCGTTGGTAGGCTGGCATTTGCTTCATTTTTCCCCGCGCTTCATATGCAGCCGCAATCGCTAAACGAACCTCTTCCTCCGTCGCAGCTGGAATTTCGGCAAGCGCCTCGCCAGAATAAGGAGACCGCAATGTCGTATACGCTCTTGCTTCCACCCACTCCCCATCAATATATAGCTTCTTTTTTTCAAAAGTCGTTTTCATCGTACTCCCACCCTTTCCTTTTGATTGCACAAACGACAGGTTGCCTCTAACACCCTTTCCGTTCTCCTCAATAGCCATAACATGCTAACACAACCACCATTATCTTTATTCGTCTTTTTGACGGAAAAGTCCTGCTGTTGATGATTCTCCACTTCTAAGGATATAGGCAATTTTTAACCTCACATTTTCTCTTTCATCTTTTTATTCACTATTTTCAATAGGTGTTGTACAATTACAATCGAAATAAGTAAACGTTTACTTCTCAAACATCCATTCACCAATCATTGAGTTCATCGGCAGAAAGCCCCGTTTGCTTATTCCTTTCGGATCATGTTTTATAGTATATTTATACTATTTTTACATTTATTATAGTTATAAAGGGAGCGAGCACACATGAGTTTTTCAATTTTTATGAGAAAAAAGGAGCAGCCCGCCAGCACAATCCATATTAATCCAAACGTTCCAACTAGGCTGGTCCGTCTTCAGAATCCTTCTATTAACAAACAAATCGAAATGGTTGCGCTAACCGAACGGGATCTGGCCATACTTCAAGCGTTAAAGCCGTTTATTGAAGAAAAAATCGATGCCATTGTCACCCGCTTCTATGATGTGCTTCAAACAGAGCCTTCACTGCTCGCCATTATTCAACAGCACAGCTCTGTTGAACAATTAAAACAAACGTTAAAGGTCCATGTCATTGAAATGTTCAGCGGAAGAATTGATGATGAGTTCATCGCGAAACGCACGCGCATTGCGATCGCCCATTTGCGTATCCAGCTTCTCCCAAAATGGTATATGTGCGCCTTTCAGCAATTGCTGTTGGCTCTATTAGACGTCATTTCTCCTCATATTTCTGAGCCGCATGCGCTAATGGAAGCCACTCAATCGATAACCAAAGTACTAAGCCTTGAACAGCAAATTGTGTTAGAGGAATATGAAAAAGCAAACGAAAGAAACCGGATGCAAATGGAGCAAATAAAAAATGAAATGAAAGAACAGCTCAAAGCGATGGTTCAAGAGCTTTCTACTGTATCAAGCGAAGTCAGCTCCTCGGCTGATGGATTAACAACTCAAGCCAAGGATATTTTGCAATTTGCTAAAGAAGCCGTTCAAATTGCCGATACGAGCGAACAACAATCGGTCAAAGGCCAAGAAAAACTACAGCGCCAGCAATCAACGATTCGTAATTTTCAACAGATGATGAAAAAAATTCAGACGGAAGTACATAGCCTCCAACAATCAGCTGCGAAGATTGAAAATATCAACAGCCTTGTCACAGCCATCGCCGACCAAACCAATATGCTCTCGCTTAACGCTTCGATTGAGGCTGCCCGGGCCGGAGAGCACGGAAAAGGGTTTGCGGTCGTTGCCAACGAAGTTCGCAACCTTGCCTCGCAAACGAAACAATCGGTTTCGAGTGTAGCGGACATTTTAAACGAGCTCAACTCAAAGGTTCATACGATCTCGCAATCATTGGATGCCATGGCTTCATTAATTGCTGAAGGTACAGATGATATGGAGAAAATCAATCAATTTTTCAATGAGTTTGGCTTGTCCTTAAAGCAAATTCGTGAACAAAATCAACGCATTGATCACGAAATGAAACAATACGTTCATGTTGTGTCAGAAATGAGCCAAGCCATCGCCGATGTCGCTGCATCTGCTGAACAGGTGGAGAAAGTGGCCTGTGATCTGTAGAGAAGCCGGATCGGTGCTACCGAAAGATATCGGTGCGCTCCGCCATCTGGCAGCCAAAGCCCCGATTACCCGAACCTACGCTTCGAATAACGGGGCTTTTTCCTATATGACCGACACTGATAAATCCACACCTACTACACCGACAATTTGCTGCTGATGCAAAATAGGCGCAGAAATCGTCAGGCACGGCTTCTTCGTTAACGCTGAGATATAAACGTCTGAAATAAACGTGTTTCCTTTGCTTGCCTCGATAAACCAAGGACGTGCCTTCGCGTTGACAAGCCCTGCGGGAGGATTGGAATAAACGAAGGTCCCATCTAAACGATTCGACCAGACCGCTTCAATATTAGAATGAGAGCGCAAAAATTCGTTCAAATATTTTTGGTGCTGCCGCTCGTCCAGTTTATATAATGGGCACGTCTGCAAAAACGTAAACAGCTGCTTTTTCGCTTCTTCGATCATTTGTTCATCAAGAGAAGCAATCGTTATCGCATGATCTTGTTTCATCATGCCTTGCAATTCGTTGGAAGTTTGCTCTAAAGCTTCATTGATTCGCATGATTTGCTGGACATTTTGGTGCTGACGATCCATATCCTTTGCTACTGTCTGAGCATATTCTTTATTTGCTACCGACATATTGGAGATTTCATCAAGCAATAACGCGATTTCTTGAATGCTTTCCGTTTGTGCCTCTACCGCTTGTGTCGAATCCGATACCATGCCTGTAATTCCGCTTAGCTTCCCCTTAAATGTATCAAGAATGTAAAGCACATCCGTCATTTCTTTTGAGCCATGTTCAATTTGTTCCGTCTCCTTTTTCACCATGTCTGTCGATAAAGCAATTTCTTTTTGGATCAATGATAAAATTTCCCGCGTTTGTTCAACCGCTTTTGATGTTTGTCCAGCTAAATTTCCGACTTCATTGGCTACTACCGAAAACCCTTTGCCGTGCTCCCCTGCTCGCGCCGACTCAATGTTGGCGTTTAATGCCAAAATGCTCGTTCTTTGTGAAATAGCACCGATCGTTGAAAGAATTTGATTGATTTCCTGCGATCGATTGACGAGGCTATCCATTTGCCGCAGCAGCATTTGATGACTGCTCCGAAGTTCCGCCATTTCTTCCTGTAATTTTTTGAGCGACTCCCATGAACGGGCCAGCTCTTCATAAAACAATTGGCTGCTGGAATGAATTTCTTGGGAAACAGCAGAAATCTGCACAGCCGCCGCTTCGATTTTTTTTATTTTTTCCGCCACACTTAACACATCATTCACTGTTTTTTCAAGGTGTGCCGTTAATCCAACTGTGCTTTCCTTGCTGGACGAAGATGTTTCATCGAGAGAATGGGCAGCCAGCTTCATTTGTTCAATAATTCCTTTTAACTGATCAGCTGCTACCTGGATCTGTCCCATAACATGTCGATTATCCGCTTCACCGGAATGATGTAACAAACCGTTTTCTTTCAAACGCCGCTTTAATAAAAACATACAATCTCTCCTTCGATGTTATATTTTATAACAAAATTATAACATTGATTCAAAAAACAACTGAATCTTTTTTTGAATATTCTTTATTTTTTTGGTATCCATTTTCCATCACTCGATGAGCCTTCCTGTCTCACTGATGATCCACTATTCTTTTCCATACATGATTTCGCTTAATTCGTACACATTAATAACTGTTTAAACCGATTCATTTAACCGTTTGTATATATTGACGAAAGAGGAGTGTAAACAAAATGAACCTGTTACGTCTATTCAATTTCGGACGTAATCGCAAGATGTGGAAGCAAGCATTACGTCTAATGGGGCGGCGAAACAATAACCGCACAGCGACTTGGAGCATTCTGAGCTTCGGTTTAGGAATGGCGTTAACGGCTGTTTTGAATAGGAGAAAAGCTCGAATCTCTGCATTTTCCCTCAAACAGCCACTTCAACAAGCCATGAATAAAATGAACAGCTTAATGAACCGAAATCAAGGAATGAAACAGCCGAGTTTAGCAACGGTGGAGCTTTCACAGGAGCTTACACAAAACCAAGCGAGCACGCCGACAAATAACCAATCGTCTTAGCAATCCCTCTTATTCCGCGCAAAATCTCTCCTGCCTTTTATGAAAGAGGCGGGAGGTTTTTCTATACGTTATTTGATTAACCATTTGCTTCTTAACCGTTGTGATACATGTCAAAATAACCGCTTGATGACGGGAATATACTAAAAACAAATCCTCCATCTTTGCATGGTCTAAACTCCTTCTACCCCCAGGTTTGCTGACGTTTTTCTAACTGAATTCACATGATTTTATTAAATAAAAACCCTTCACAGGAATCCTTTTCGTTAATGGGTTCGCAAAATCCAATAAAAAGACTTTTCCTCCCCACGGAACTCGTTAGCCACGACACGCAAAGCGCTGATAGATGAAACTTGTGATTCATCGATATTTGATATGAGCAAGGGCATGCCCCATTTTCTCCGGTTGAAAGTCACATGTACAGACTTGTGTTCTGACCATGAGTTTTTATACCTTTCTCCTACCGATTACCGCCTAAGGATAATCCATGAATCGATTGCATCGCCCACCAAGTCCAACATAAAAAAAAGAACCAATACATTGGTCCTGGTTTCCATCAGCGATTCATCTTCGATACAACGCCATATAAATATGACGCTTTTTCCATCTTTTCTCTCTACCCTTTTATCGCGCCACTGCCGTCAGCTTTTAAATGAAATAGCCAATCGATCATTGCGCGGATTTTGCGCGAATTTTCCGCCAATCTTGAATCAGGCGCTGTTGAACTTCGCCGTACAATTCATCCACCGTGCTGCATCTTACCACCTCTTTATCAATCAATGCAAATGGACAGCGTTTGCATGTCTTGCATTTTCCTAAACAGTCTTTGCGCTTAATTTTAATGTTTTTATAGGTATCTTTTAAAAACACATAAAGCTGTTTTGATTCAAACTTATTTTTCTTACAAAAACAGATCTTCTTCATTTCTGCCTTCCAAACCTCCGTAATGATAAAAATTATCATTTTCACCTACTCTCATGATACCAAAAAATTTTCATCGCGAAACAACAAAATTATTTTTTCTCGTTGTTTTTTGTAGATTTCAGTAGATTGTCCTTTATAGTCTATTCAGAAAAAAATAAATTTTTCAAAATCATTTTAAAGGGGGGAAATCATTGATTCATTTTCGCCAAGTGAACAAACATTACGGCAGCTTCCACGTTCTAAAAGATATCAATCTTTCCATTGAACAAGGAGAAGTTGTCGTCATTATCGGTCCATCTGGCTCAGGAAAAAGCACCTTAGTCCGCTGCATTAATCGTCTTGAAACGATCACAAGCGGCGAATTAATCGTCGACGGTGTGAAGGTGAATGACAAAAATGTCGACATTAATAAGCTTCGCCGCAATATCGGCATGGTCTTCCAGCATTTTAACTTATATCCGCATAAAACTGTATTGCAAAATATTACGCTCGCACCTATTAAAGTTTTAGGCGTTTCAGAAAAAGAAGCAAAAGAAACCGCTATGTATTATCTCGAAAAAGTGGGGATTCCAGATAAAGCAAACGCTTATCCCGCTGAATTATCTGGCGGTCAGCAGCAGCGGGTCGCCATTGCCAGAGGCCTCGCCATGAAGCCGAAAATTATGCTGTTTGACGAACCGACATCAGCGCTGGATCCCGAAACCATTGGCGAAGTGCTAGATGTAATGAAAACATTGGCTACAGAAGGAATGACTATGGTCGTTGTTACGCACGAGATGGGGTTTGCTCGTGAAGTGGCAGACCGAATTGTCTTTATGGACAAAGGGCAAATTCTCGAAGAGGCCTCGCCGGGAGAATTTTTTGCCCATCCGCGCGAGGAGCGAGCTCGCTTGTTTCTGAGCCGTATTCTTAGTCATTAGACAACAAATAGGGGGGAATTTTTATGAAAGCCAAAAGAATGTGGAAAAAAGGAAGCGGACTTGTATTAGCAGCCATACTCTGTTTATTCGCTTTAGCCGGCTGCAACAGCAGTGAAACAGCATCCACAGACAGCAAAGGAGACGGATCGAAGCAAACAGAATCAGCTCAAAGCACCCTAGACAAGATTAAAGAAAGAGGAAAGCTCGTCGTCGGAGTAAAATATGATTTGAATCTTTTCGGGTTAAAAAATCCGGAAACTGGTGAAGTAGAAGGCTTTGATATTGACATCGCCAAGGGTCTCGCCAAAAAAATTCTCGGTGATGAAAATAAAATTGAATTAAAAGAAGTAACATCGAAAACGCGAATTCCGATGTTAAATAATGGCGAAATTGATGCCATCATCGCTACGATGACGATTACAGAAGACCGGAAAAAGGAAGTCGATTTTTCTGATGTTTATTTTATGGCTGGACAATCCTTGCTTGTCAAAAAGAACAGTAAGATTAATGGAATAAAAGATATCAAAAAAGGAGTTACCGTTTTAACCGCAAAAGGGTCCACTTCTGCGCAAAATATTCGCGCCAAGGCTCCAGAAGCAACCGTCTTGGAGTTTGAAAATTATGCGGAAGCCTTTACAGCATTAAAAGCTGGACAAGGCGATGCCCTCACAACCGATAATGCATTGCTTTTTGGCATGGCGAAACAGGATCCGAATTTCCGGGTTGTGGATGAGACATTTTCTGAAGAGCCTTACGGAATTGCAGTGCGTAAAGGAGACAAAGAGTTTGTCGATCTCATTAACGAATATTTGCGCGAAATTAAGGAGAATGGCGAATACGATAAAATCTATGAAAAATGGATTGGAGAAAAGCCAAAGCAATAATAGCCATTTGAACGGATGAGCGGGCATATTCCGCTCATCTGCTATTCTATAGAAAGACCATTTGGCAACAGAGCGAATGCAGACAACAAGCCAAGCCACAAACTCTCCTTCTGCCACGCGAATTGTGCGACAAAAGCCTAGCTTGCCATCTATTCGTATATCAAAAACAACCTTGTACCAAGCATAACGAGGAGGTGCAATCATGCCTGATTATTCAATTTTAATCGAACATTGGGATCTGTATATGCAAGGGTTTCTTCATACGATAAAATCCAGTGTTCTTGCCCTAATCGGCAGTTTACTTATTGGAACGGTGATGGCCATCTTTCGCATTGCGCCGGTGCGTCCATTGAATTGGATTGGAGCGGCATATGTTGAATTTATTCGCAATATCCCGCTCATTTTAATTGTGTTTGTATTTTTCGTCGGGTTGCCGTCTCTTGGCATTCGTTTGGACTCCTTCACCGCCGGAACATTGGGATTAACCGTTTACACAGCTGCCTTTATCGCCGAAGTCATCCGTGCCGGGATCCTTTCTGTGCCAAAAGGACAGATGGAAGCTGCACGATCATCGGGATTAACTTATTTGCAAGCCATGTGGCATGTGATTTTGCCTCAAGCTATTAAAATTGTCATACCGCCTATGGGCAACCAATTTATCAATCTCGTTAAAAACTCTTCTGTTCTAGGCGTTATTGCAGGGTTAGATCTGATGTATTTTGGTGATTTAATTTCCTCTGAAACGTTTGTCACTTTTGACGTCTATATTTTTGTTGCCATGTTTTATCTAGTATTAACCATTCCGCTTAGCTTAGGCGTTGGCGCGCTTGAACGCCGCTTAGCAAGAAGTCGATAAGATAATAGAAAAAGGTGGGGTGAGAAATGGACTTTATCGGCGCCTATTCTCCAGTTCATTTAAAATTTTTACTTGAAGGATTTGCCGTCACGCTTGAAGTAGCTTTTATTTCTATTGCGCTTAGCTTTGCGATCGGCATTATCGTTGGGATATTGCGTTATGGGCAGATTCCTGTCGTTTCCCACATTCTCGCAATCCTAGTTGAGGTCATCCGCAACTTGCCGTTATTATTGATTATTTTCTTTACTTATTTCGCTCTTCCTGAGATCGGCTTTAAGCTCGATAAGCTTTATGCCGCGATTTTGGCGCTTGTTATCTTCGAATCAGCTATGCTATCAGAAATTGTGAGAAGCGGATTAAATTCCATTGAAAAAGGGCAAATTGAGGCAGCGAGATCATCAGGGCTGACGTATTTGCAAACGCTATGGCATATTGTCCTTCCCCAAGCGTTAAGACGCATGGTGCCGCCCATTGTCGGACAATTTATTTCTTTATTGAAGGATACATCGCTAGCTGTTGTCATTGCCCTTCCTGAATTAATGAATCATGCTCAAATCATTAACGGAAGAAATGTTAATTATGTCATTCCGATCTTCTTGCTCGTCGCTATCATGTATTTTGTCGTGAATTATTCATTATCACTGCTTTCGCGAAAGCTCGAATATAAGCACCGATAAATAAAAGAAAGAATGAAGAATCAGGAGTGTTGATCATCCAGTAAAACTCAATGAACAGTACGGGATTGCTTGCTTTTTTTTGCTGAAATAAACAAGCGGGTTTGCTTGCCTACCGGGCATGCTATAGGCATGCCCTTCAACCATAGATTCACAGACATCGTTCGTTCAATCTTTAAATTTATACGGCCGACTTCTCCACTCTTCTCCCATCGGAAACGTTTTCTGTCACTCGAAATGCTGAGCATAAAAAAGACGATTCTTCATCCTATGAAACAGATTGGAAAATCCATTTAGTTTTATATAAAATATAATGATAAGAAATCCATACATTTTCTTAATACCCTTTTATTGTATAATAATATGATAGAATGGGAGAAGATTTCCTGATAGACAGAGGGGAACACGATGCGTGAACGAATTTTAACCTTATTGCTTCTCATCTCTGCTACAGCTTTTCTTGGAGAGATGAAAGTAAATCCATTTTCCAGTTCTTTCCGATTTTCTTTAGGAAGTGTCGCTTTTTTCTTTGGACTTGTTTGGCTTCGTACGATTCCTCTATGTCTGACTGGCTTTTGTGTTGGGGTGTTTGTCACCGCCTTTCGCGTAATGATTGATTGGTTAACCAAACAGCAGCCATTGGCTGATAGCTTATTGATTCATTTGCCTGCAGGCATTTATTACATTTTCTTTGCTTGGCTTGTATATATGACAAAATTCCGCCAGCATCTGGACCACCCTATCCACGTCGGAGTGCTTGGGGCAGCGATTGATTTTACAGCTAATATCGTAGAACTGTTCATTCGTCAGCTGCTTGGTGAATCTTTCACCATCGCACACGAAACCGTTTTTATGCTGCTTTTGTTTGCAATTTTGCGAAGCTTCTGTGTAATAGGACTATATAACATTTTAACCATTCAGCATATGCGGGCTTTAGGGGAAGCGCGAAGACAAGAGCTGGAACGCCTTGTCATGATTAATACAAGCCTTTATGAAGAAGCATTCTATCTGCGAAAATCGATGAGCCATTTAGAGGAGATTACGCACAAAAGTTATGAGCTGTATACACAGTTGATGGAGTCTAAACAAGCCGAGCCGGGCACCGCCCTGTATATCGCTGAGCATATTCACGAAGTCAAAAAGGACTCGCAGCGAATTTTGGCCGGATTGTCTGATCTGATTAGCCAAGAACAAGCAGAATTGAATTTGCCGATCAAGGAGCTTTGCCGCATGGTCATTCGCACTAACAAAAAATACGCAGAACTTCTCGGCAAATCGATTCATTTTCATGAAGCATGTGACATCGATTTACCGACCCATCATGTATACGCCCTTCTTTCAGTCCTAAACAATTTAGTCGCCAATGCCGTCGAGGCGGTGCCAGATTCTGGATGGGTCTCTCTTCATGTGCAATTTGAGCACAATGAACTGGTGTTTCGTGTAACTGACTCAGGTCCTGGAATTCCCGATGAGGATCAGGATTGGATTTTTCAGCCGGGATTTACGACAAAATATGATGAAAATGGCAACCCTTCCAACGGGATTGGATTGACCCATGCGCAAGAAATTGTTCATAGCTTTAAGGGGCACATACAACTGACATTTGACGAACACAACCGAACACAATTTCAAGTCAGAATTCCAGGCAGTCAG
This sequence comes from Anoxybacillus sp. B2M1, assembly GCF_001634265.1. Lineage (NCBI taxonomy): Bacteria > Bacillati > Bacillota > Bacilli > Caryophanales > Anoxybacillaceae > Anoxybacillus > Anoxybacillus sp. B2M1. The sequence goes on from NZ_CP015435.1 coordinate 986,604, forward strand.
CTGCTGCGAAAGGAGGAAGCCGTGTGATGTCCCTTCGTTTTTTTCTTATTGAAGATGATGCTGTTGTCCGAAAAATGCTAGAAAAAATAATTGTAGAAAGCGGACTTGGCGAAGTGGTAGGTCAAGCGGAGGATGGCTTGCATGTATCAATCGATCAGCTCTATTCCGTCGATGTTATTTTGATTGATCTTTTGATGCCGGGCTTAGATGGGATACAAACCATCAAAAAATTAAAAGCGCAAGGATTTACCGGTCCTTTTATTATGATTTCACAAGTAGAGCATAAAGAAATGATCGGGCAGGCTTATCTTTGCGGAATTGATACGTACATCCACAAGCCGATTAATCGATATGAGGTCATTTCGGTTCTCAGACGAGTAGCCGACTATATGGCGGCTGTTTCTTCCCTGAATTCGATCCGCCGTTTATTGCACACTTTGGAGCAAAGCAAAAAACATGACATGTATCCTTCTCCGCCGCAGCATACGGCTCGTTATGAAAAAGCGAGCTTGGAGCAAAAAATTGAACAACTCCTTTTAACATTAGGAATTGCTGGCGAATCGGGCGCGGCCGATTTGTTGCACATTATGCAATGGCTTGCTGAAGCGGAACATAAAGGAGCGACCATGCATGATTTGCCACCGTTAAAAGAGCTATATCGGCAAATTATCAAGCGGCTGCACGGCTCAGACGAGGAGCCATCCCTTCAAAAAGAAATTAAAGCGATGGAGCAACGGGTTCGCCGGATGATTTTTCAAGCTTTTACCCATTTATCCTCACTCGGATTAACCGACTATACAAACCCTACCTTCGAGCATTTTGCGCCGCGTTTATTTGATTTCAAGCAAATTCGCCTTCGCATGAAGGAGCTGGAAGCCGGCAAAAAAACAACGAAATGCCGGATTAACGTAAAGAAATTTTTAGCCGCTTTTTATATCGAAGTAAAAGGAGCATAGACGTCTATGCTCCTAAAATGATAGCCAAAGTCCATTTTAACTTTGGCTATCATCCATTAAGGCATTCGCCTCAGGAAGTTTTGAAAACGCTTGGCGGACAAGAAACGCAACTGAATGCAGGCACAAATGAAACCAAGACGTTCATAAGCGATCGAGCGAGTTCAGTGGCACAGGAAAAAGCAGTGATCCCCCCTCCTCTAAAACTCTGAAGTAAATGCCATTTTAATAGTTAACATAATATTAATTATGTTTGCTAAATGCGATTTGTATTCCAATAGACCCCAATAATACCGCCTTGACCCGATTGATTCGCTTGGCGATCGATGAATGGACAAGCAACACATGCCGCAGTTTTTCAGCCCCCACACTGACAGCGACAAAAATAACAAGAGCTTGGATCAGAAAGATCAGCCCCAAGATGAACACTTGCAGCGCTGCATGCCCTATCGATTTATTGACGAACTGTGGCAACAGCGCTAAAAAGAATAGTGAGACCTTCGGGTTTAATAAATTCATCAAAATGCCCTTTTTGTATAGAGCTTTGTATTCTAAAGATTGCTGGTTATCTAAATGAAAGCCTTCTTGCTTTTCGCGCCACGCCTGCCACGCCAAATAGAGCAAATAAGCAGCACCGGCATATTTTACAACAGCGAATGCTAGAGCCGATTGATAAATCAATGCCGAAACGCCGAGCGTAGCGGCTGTTATATGGACAATGAGTCCTGAGCATAGACCAAACGCTGTGGCTATTCCCGCTTTCTTATTTTGTGAAAGGCTTTGAGCGATCACAAATAAAATATCCGGTCCTGGCATAAGCGTCAATAAAACGGCGACTCCTAAAAAAGATAGGATCAACGTCAAATCCACATTCCCCACTCCTTTTCTGCTCGCTCCCCCCTGCTTATAATTTTGTGCGAATATTCCATAATTCAGGGAAGAAGCGATGATCAAGCACTTTCTTTAAATACGTGACACCCGATGAACCTCCTGTCCCTATTTTGTGCCCGATAATGCGTTCCACTGTTTTCATATGCCGGAACCGCCATTGCTGAAGCCAATCTTCAATATCAATGAGCTTTTCAGCCAGCTGATATAATTCCCAATATTGGTCCACCTTTTTATATACATCTAACCAAGCGGCTTCCACCGTCGAATCTTCTTGATACGGCTCTGAATAATCCCGGTCCAAAAGGGATGGATTAATCGCAAATCCAGCACGCGCAAGCGCCTTTAAGGCGACATCGTAGATGCTTGGAGCATATAGCGCTTCTTTTAGCTCCTCATACAAAACTGGATCCTTCTCGTAAATTTTTAAAATATAGTCCGTTTTGTAACCGAGAGCGAACTCAATCATGCGATATTGGTAAGACTGAAAGCCGGACGCCTGTCCTAATTGATCGCGAAACTCCATATATTCAGATGGAGTCAATGTCGCCAGTACGTCCCAGGCATGAATGATTTGCGACTGAATTTTCGACACTCTCGCCAGCATTTTAAAGGCTGGATCCATTTCATTCCGTTCAATGGCTTGAATCGCTGCTTTTAGTTCGTGAAGAATCAGTTTCATCCATAATTCACTCACTTGGTGAATGATAATAAATAGCATTTCATCATGGTGATCGGACAGACGCTTTTGGCTTGATAGAAGCGCATTCAACTGCAAATAATCACCATAGGTCATTTTATTTAAAAAATCCGTATGAATGCCTTTTTCCGCCGCTAGCTTTTGATTTCTTTCTGATGAACTGTGCATGATAGAAACCCCCTTCTTATCTATGTTGCCATCGGCTTAATAACTGCGCGCACCGGGCTTCCGTCAGCATCCTTTAACGGAAGCGGCAGTGCGATAAGCTCATAGTCGCCGCATTCGACATGGTCAAGCATTACATTTTCTAAAATATGCACACCGTTTTTGGCAAATGAATGGTGCGTCTTAAGATCTTTGCTGTCAAGCGGATCGACTGACGGAACATCCACTCCAAGCAGCACAATCCCTTTCTCTTTGAAAAACGGGCCTAAATCTGGATCAAGCAGCGGAATCGACTCAGGAAACCGCTCTGGCTGGTTCGGAACATTTGTTTTTAATAATAGACGCTGAACGCCGGAAAGATCGAAGGATTGCAGCACAGCGCTATTAATAATGGAGAATGGTGATACATCAATCACACGCGCCGGTCCAATAAAAACATCGATCGCCAAATCGATTATTTTTTGACCATGATCATCAAAATGAAACGGTGCATCGACATGTGTGCCAATATGAACGCTTGTTGTCATTTTTCCGATATTGACTGAACCCGTTTGTTCTTTTGTAAAAGATACCTCATACGCAAATGGTGTGTCCCCCGGCCAATGAGCAATCGAATGAGAAAGCGGCTGTGAAATATCGATCCATGAAGAGGATGTTTTTTTTGTCATGCCACCACTCCCCGTTCGTTCGGAAATTTTTTATGCTTTTCTTTCTCCATAATCTCCTTTAAAATATGAACCGCTTGCCAAACATCTTCATACGTGTTGTATAATGCGACCGGAGCCAAACGAATCCCGTTCGGCTTACGAAAATCAGGAATGACCCCTTCTGCCTTCAACGCTTGGCAAATTCTCGCCGCTTCTGGATGCTCTAAATAAACATGCCCTCCTCTGCGCTCATCTTCTCTTGGATTCCCTATCATAAATTCGTAGTTTGCCAATTCACGCTCGATCAGCGCCATCATATACTCGGTGAGTCGCAATGATTTTTGGCGAATGTTCTCCATCCCTACCTCGCAAAATAGAGAAAGAGAGCCAATCAGAGGAGCAGTGCTTAAAATATGTGGTGTGCCGATTTGAAAAGCGCCAGCATGCTCTTCAGGAGTCAGGTCCGGCTCCATATCAAACTGCTTGTTTTTCTTTGAGCTAAACCAGCCGCTTAATCCAGGTTCTCTCCCAAAATGCCTTTCGTGAACATACAGGGCCGCCACACATCCTGGGCCGCCGTTCAAATATTTGTAATTGCACCAAAAAGCAAAGTCGACTTCCCAGTCATGGAGCTGATGCGGAATGGCGCCGACGGAATGACATAAATCAAATCCGATCATAATTCCACGTTTATGCGCTTCTTCTGTGAGCGTTTTCATGTCAAAAAGCTGACCGCTGCGATAAAGAACGCTTGGCAGCACAATGAGAGCAATCTCCTCTGTCATCGCTTCAATCAAATCGGCCTCCTCGATGGTTTTTCCATCCCTGCTTTTGACGAGCACGAGATGCTCCTTCGGGTCGTATCCTTTTAGCTTAAGTTGGCTCTTTAATGCATAAATATCCGATGGAAACGTCAGTTCATCGGCTAAAATTTTCGTTCTTGTAGCTGTCGGTTGATAAAATGTAGCCACAAGCTGATGAAGGTTAACCGTCGTGGAACCTGTAACCACTACTTCCTCCGGTTTGCAGCCAACAAGATAAGCCATGCGCTCTCCCAATGCTTCTGATAAATAAAACCATGGATGTTGTCCGTTTGTCCACCCGTCAATGCCGTATGATTTCCATGAATCTAGAATTTCCAGCAACGACCGTTCCGCGCGTTGTGAAAGCAAGCCAAGTGAATTGCCATCCAAATAAATCGTGCCTTCTTGAAGATAAAATTCCTTTCGATACGATGCCAACTTATCTAGCCGATCAAGCTGGCGTGCTTCCTCTCGCGAATACATTCTCCCACCGCCTTGTTTGTTGTGTTTGAATTTTCTATATTTTTAGTTAAAATATATAGGTAAGTTGACACAATGTCAATGACAGATTATCACCAACATACAGAAAGGAAGATAAGCGATGAAAAAGCTTTCTTCAAGACAGCTTCAAGCAATGGAAACAAGACAAAAAATTATCGCTGCATCCTACGACGTATTTTTAGAAAACGGATTTCAGAAAGCCACCATTTCGCAAATTATCCAAAAAGCAAATGTGGGCTATGGAACAGCGTATGTGTATTTTAAAAACAAGGATGACATTTTTGTTGAAATGATGGAAAAAACGATGAGAAAATTTTACGAAGTAGCGGAAATCCCATTTGCTCCCCAAACAAAAGAAGAAGCCCGCCATCTCATTGAGCATCAAGTCCGCCTTTTTTTACAATTGGCCATCCAGGAGCAGCGGCTGCTTCAGTTAATGAAAGAAGCGATCGGCATTTCTGATTTAGTCGCGAAAAAATGGAAGGCAATCCGTGAACAATTTATCACCCGCATCGCACAGGATGTTGCCTATTCGCAGGCAAACGGACTAGCAAAATCACATTTGCAGCCAAGTTTGGTCGCACGAGGTTGGTTTTACGCTAACGAAATGTATATGTGGGAATTAACCGAACAAGAGGTTCCTTTTTCATTGGATGATGCCGTTTATCATTTAACAGAAATGTACACAAACGGTATATACGAATAATACGTTTTCACAAGAAGGTGAAATAGATGCTTTTAGCAAAGCTAATGCTTGATTCAATGCATACAGTCATATTGACAGGGGCAGGAATGGCAACAGAAAGCGGATTGCCGGATTTCCGTTCCGTACAGACAGGATTATGGCAACAAAAAGATCCGCAGCGCTTAGCAAGTACGCATGCGCTTCAATATCACCGAGAGGACTTTATCTCTTTTTATCAATACCGCATTCGCACGCTCCGGCAATGTCAACCCCATGCTGGTCATCGTATTCTCGCTGACTGGGAAGCACGCGGGCTTATTCAAACTGTCATCACCCAAAATGTCGACGGATTTCATCAGCAGGCCGGCAGCCGAAAGGTCATCGAACTTCACGGTTCACTTCGGACGATCCGTTGTTCGCGCTGTAACCAATCTTATGAAAGCGATGCTTATCTTGATGATACCTTTTCCTGCACATGCGGCGGCTTTTTGCGCCCCTCTGTCGTTCTATTTGGCGAAGCGCTGCCAGCGGAAGCGGTAGAACAAGCATGGCGCGCCGCCGAGCGAGCCAAACTGTTCATCGTGCTCGGTTCTTCCTTGCAAGTATCGCCCGCCAATCAGCTGCCGCTCATCGCCAAACGAAACGGCGCCCAACTCGTCATCGTCAACCTAGAGCCGACCGAACTGGACGAATGGGCCGATCTTGTCATCCAAAATCGAAAAATCGGCGATGTATTGGCGGAGACGGATCGGGAGTTGGAACGAAGAATATAAACAACAGAGCGTGGCCTCTATTCTATAAAGAGGACACGTTCATCCTTTTCCTTTGGCGATCGATGCCTAACTCCACTTTTCTCGTTCGAACTGCTAAGCAATCGATTCGCCATTTCAATATATCATAGCGATTGGTAATCCCGATCACCATTTTTCCTTCATGATAAAACTCGATAATATTCATGCTCATAATATGAACCTATCCAAACCAACAACGGTATCGTCACCTTATAGCCATGTCTTTCAATCCATAGTTTTCTATACCCGTCTAAATCATCTGTCTCTTTGCAATATCACACGTTAATCAATTGAGTATCATCATGATCCACTACACGCCTCACGGTAACCGTATCGTTGATCAACAAAAAACATAGGGCCCATTCATATGAATGAGCCCTGTGTGGATACACAATGAATCATATAAATATACTACTTTATTTCTTCAAGCGCCTCTGTTAATGTTTGCACTAAAAAGGCAGCATCCTCGCTTTCAATCGTCAAAGGAGGCGACAATGTTAACACATTATTAAAGCCAGCTACCGTCACACCGTTTTTGCCAATCAACAAGCCGTTGTTTTTGCAAATATTGATGGCTTGATTGACAAGCGACACATCCAGCGGCTCTTTTGTAGCTTTATCTTTCACCAGCTCGATCCCAATCAGCAAGCCCCTGCCGCGAACGTCGCCGACATAAGGATGGTTTTGCAGTTTATGCTTCAACTCATTCAACAGCTGTTCTCCAACTTCGCGGGACCGGTCAAACAAACGCTCTTTTTCCATAATTTCTAAATTTTTTAAGGCAAGGGCGCATGCGGCCGGATTTCCGCCAAACGTATTTATATGACGGAAATAATCATATTCCTCTTCCCCTTTGAATGCCTCATAAATTTCTTTGCGGACCGCAGTGGCCGATAGCGGCAAGTAAGCGCTTGTAATTCCTTTCGCCATGGTGATGATATCCGGTTTCACTCCATCATGCATAAAGCCAAACGGTTTGCCTGTTCGGCCGAACCCGCATATCACTTCATCGACAATCAGCAAAGCTCCGTGCTTTTCACACACTTCCTTCACCGCTTTCATATAACCATCCGGCGGAATGAGCACTCCCCCGCCTGTGATCATCGGTTCCATGATGACCGCGGCGATGGTTTCACTTAATTCCCATGTCATCACTTGATCAATCGCTTGAACGGATTTTAAATTGCGCGGATTTTCCGCTGTCTCGTTATCGCGGTAGCAATCGGGAGGAGCGACATGAATAAAGCCCGGTGCCAAAGGTTCGTATTTATATTTGCGCTGCGCCTGTCCAGTAGCCGCGAGTGCTCCCATCGAGTTTCCATGATACGCCCGATAACGGGAAATAATTTTATAGCGGCTATGCTCTCCTTTTTGCTGATGATATTGCCGGGCCATTTTAAAGGCGGTTTCATTAGCCTCGGAACCGCTGTTAGAGAAGAAAATGACATATTCGTCTCCTAGCAGCTCGTTCAATTTCTCTCCCAGTTCAACTGCCGGTGCATGGCTTTGCGTCAGCGGAAAATAAGCAAGCTTCTTTAGCTGCTCATAAGCGGCCTCTGCTAACTCCTCGCGACCGTAACCGACATTGACGCACCAAAGCCCGGCCATGGCATCTAAATATTTTTTTCCGGTATGATCGGTTACCCAGCATCCCTTTGCTTCCTCGACAATCAATGTTGATTTAGGATTGTACGGCTTCATGGCATGCCATATATATCGACCATCTTTTTCCAATAAATGTTGGCTTTGATCTGTTTGAACCATTCTGTTCCCTTCCTTCTGTGAAAATTAAAAATCAAATCGGGAGGTTATCATTTTTTTTCGTGTATAGAAATTTACACCATCTTTTCCGTTGACATGAAGATCGCCATAAAATGAATCCTTCCATCCTGAAAATGGGAAAAAGGCCATCGTCGCTGGCACACCGACATTAATTCCTAACATTCCGGCATCTGCTTCTTCGCGAAATTGACGGACGGCTTTTGCATCCTTTGTATAAATGGTCGCTCCATTTCCATAGCGGGATTGGCGGATATATTCAAGCGCTTCATCTAAATCAGCCGCGCGAAGCAAGCTAAGGACAGGGGCAAAAATTTCTTCTTTGGCAATTGTCATTGTTGGCGTTACATGATCAAAAATCGTTGGCCCGAGGAAATTCCCTTCCGAAAGCTCCGCCATTTCTTTTCGTCCGTCGCGAATCAGCACAGCGCCTTCTTCCACTCCTTTTTCGATGTAACCAAGCACTTTCTCCCGATGTGATTGGCGAATGACCGGGGTCAGCAACACGTCCTCATCCATTCCATTGCCGATCACCAGTTCATCCGCTTGCTTTTTTAACGTTTGGACAAACCGTTCATTCTCTCCTACCACCACGACGGCACTGCACGCCATGCAGCGCTGGCCTGCACTTCCGAAAGCGGAGTTGATGATATGCTGCGCAGCAAGCTCAACATTGGCATCGGGCATCACAATATGGTGGTTTTTCGCCCCGGAAAGAGCCTGTACGCGTTTGCCTCTTGCAGCCGATTGCTCATACACATATTTGGCTACAGGCTGGGAACCGACAAAGGAAATAGCCCGAATATCTTCATGGGCAATCAGCGCGTTGACCACATCGTGGGCGCCGTGCACAATATTTAAAACCCCTTCCGGCGCACCGGCTTGCGTAAATAACTCGGCTAATTTATTCGCTAAAATGGGCGTGCGCTCGGAAGGCTTTAGCACAAATGTATTTCCGCAGGCAATCGCCAATGGAAACATCCAAAGCGGTACCATCATCGGAAAATTGAACGGTGTAATTCCCCCGACAACTCCTAACGGATAGCGAAGCATTTCCGAATCAATGTCTTCCGCAATTTCTGCAAGCGTCTCGCCCATCATTAAAGTCGGAGCCCCCGCGGCAAACTCGACGCATTCAATTCCGCGTTGAACCTCGCCATACGCTTCTTTATATGCTTTTCCGTTCTCTTGCACGATCAGCCTTGCCAATTCTTCATGATGCTCCGTCAACAAATGGTGGAACTTAAACATGATGCGCGCCCGTTTTGGAACAGGAGTGTTCTTCCATGAAGCAAACGCCTTTTTCGCCGCTTGTACGGCACGCTCCACATCTTCTTTTGTAGAAATCGGAACTCTAGCCAGCACTTCCCCTGTCGCCGGATTCGGTACTTCCAGCGTTTCCGCTCCGCTCGAATCTACCCACTTTCCATTAATGAAATTTTTTAAAACAGCGGTTTCGTTTCTAACCAAAGCCATGGCGTTCCCTCCTATTGATTGATGGTGCGAAATATTCATTGATCGCCGCGTTGATGAACCAAAAGATTCGTTGCGGTCGCTTAGCGGCTGGACTTCCTGCTTCCTTAAATAAAAGAGCGGATCATCAACACTCGTCATTCATTTCCATTATCGCTTAGTTCGTTGACGCATTCATTAGACATAATGTAAAAAGTGCGTTCGTTCCCATTCCACAATATGACAACTACTTAGACTTTATGACGCAAAATGAAAAACTCTCCTGCTGTTTCAGGAGAGTTTTTCATTCATTGCCGGCTGCCAAATATTCATAGGCCTGAATCATAAACTCGATAGCAAGCCGCTTCTCAGGATTCATAAAATCAGCTCCTAGTAGCGATTCTAGCTTTTGAATGCGATGATAAAGCGTTTGTCTGACGACATATAAACGTTTGGCCGTTTCTTTTTTCGAACCATTGCAGGCCAAATAAACTTTTAATGTTTCCATCAGCTTGCCATTATACTTTTTGTCATATTGAATCACCGGCTCCAGATATTCCATCATCATTTCATGCAGATCACCGTCCTTGTGGATAAGAGAAATAATTCTAGCTAAATGTAAATCTTCATAAAAACAGCTTTTTGTTTTTTGAGAAAGCTGCTGCTGGATTTTGCTTGTTTCAAGAGCGGTTTGATAGCTTTTATGAATAAGTGCAAGATTGTCCGCAAATTTTCCGACACTTAAAAAAAAGCACGGCATGTTTTTCATATTGGCAAATTCAGAGTCCATCAAGCGCTGAATTCCCGTTTGCATCCGCTGCTTCCATGTTTTCACGCTTCGTTTATCCACTAAAATAAACACGATGCTGCCGCGCATCTCAATCGGGAAGGATTGGAACCCCTGCTGTTCCAGCATCGTGCGAAAGAGCAACTTGAAATAAGTCATATCAAAAGCGGAATGCTGCTTTAATGATTTAAATTTACAAATACAGACACAGCCGCCTTTTGGCTTTAGCTCAACATCATGGTCAGCTAAATAATCCAAAATCGTTTGCACGCTATGTTCGCCCTCCAGCCACCCTTTTAGCCATTCTTGCTCCCTTGCTCTTTTCTTCTCTTCAACATATAAATCGCGCAGCAAATACTGGGCGAGCGCCGTCGCCGTTCGATCTAAAATCAGCAAGTCAAACTCGCTAATATCCTGGTCTGTAGAAATCATCGACAGCTCCGCATATTCATGGCTAAAAAGCTGGATCGACTGGGAGGCCGCTTTTTTCGTTGGCTGAGCCACTTGTTTGAGCCATAGCTGTTTTTTTGCTTCACAGCACTCCGGAACAAATTCAACTTCCTTGCCATGCATGCGAAAGAGAATTTGATGACCTAAATACCGATGCAAATATTTTAAAATTTCATTGTAATGCTCAATAGATAAAAGTTTTTGATTTAACTGCTGGGAATAAGCTTCTAAATTGTAGATCATTTGATAGTGTTGATTAATCAAATAGGCGTGGATATCTTGAGTAATTTCAACGAATGGAACTTCTTTCAAAAAAAGGATGATTGGAAAGTGGTGCTTGTTCGCTAGCTGAATCACTTCTGGTGGGATGGATGACGTGTAGGTTCCGATTTCGATGCATAACCCGGAGGCGTCGCTTTCAATCAATTGCTCCACAAAGGAAAGGAATAACTCTCCATTTTCTTTCCATCCTACACCCGTAGATAAAATGAGTTCTTTTCCATTTAATAGTTTATGAATCTTCGTCACTTCCACCACATGGACCCATTTGACCGTCCGGTGCAATCCTTGATGTCCTGCAATGACCTGAGTATGCTCAAAGTGCTTTCTGTTTAATACGTCCAAAACAGTAAATTGAAAATGCTCGTGCACTCCTTCCCCTCCTCTATCAACGGAGATTGTCCCATCACACTAAATAATTATTCACCGCAAACAAATCGATTCCTCCTTTTTATTCATGCCAATCTCAGATAGGTACATCGTGTAATGGCTGCCTTTGAACTACTCCCACTTTTGCTTTGATTCCTGCGCTTTTACTTCTTATGAAAGGAGAATTAGTAGGCGATCCCCATAGTTCCTACGGTTTCATTGTCCAAACAAGACAACAATCGAAATCCTTCTTTATAGAATGTTTTTGCTTGCGTTTAAATCTCTATCGTGATGTGTTCCGTAAGATGGGCCTATCCATTCACGAAGGTTGAGATTCTTAACATCTTTGCTTTGGTATCCACAGTACGAACATAGAGTATTGGATCTCGATACCTTTGCCCTCTCCTTTAAAATCCATTTTATTTTATCCCATTCGCCTTTCCATCGGACGATTCGAGTAAGAAGAAACAGCACAAGAAAACATGATATCCCCTCTAGTAAGAAAAACTAAATAACTAGATGCAAAAATAAAGGTAGACAAAGTCAAAATGACTTTGTCTACCTTTCGCCTTTTCGCTGATTGTCATAAAGATTTGGAAAAACTGCTTCTCTCCTTGGCTGTCAAAAGCCCATTAGGACGATCGCTTCATTTGCTGAATCAGCAAAGAAGAAACATATTTTCTGGCATCAGCCGTTTGAATGTGCAATGTTTGCAAAGGCTGTTTTGGCTCAGAAGCAGCCGGAGTTGGCAGCGCAAATTCTATAAACGCGCCGTTTAAATTTTCATGAACACGCTTGATCACATACCCTTGACGAAGCAATGCATCCATTCGCTCGCGCTCCACCAGAAACTCTTGATAAGACACCGTATCTCCCCCTTTATATCTACCATCTAGCCAAACAGCAGGACCGTAAGTCCTCTCTCTTGTGGTCTATTCTATTAAATCGTTAATTTCTTGTTTTCGTTTAGAACGGTGTATTTTCCATACTTCTCCCGTTTTAAATATTGGCCATAGCCTGGTTTCCCGACAAAGACTTTGTCCCGTACAACAAACTCACCTCTTGAAAGCACTGATATTGGCTCTCCTGCCACTTTCATTCCTTCAAACGGGTTATAGTCAACGGCCATATGATGAGTTTCAGCGGAAATCACCCGTTCCACATTCGGATCAAAAATGACCAAGTCGGCGTCAGAGCCAACAGCGATCGTTCCTTTTTTCGGAAATAATCCAAACAGCTTCGCGATTCTCGTCGATGTAATGTCGACAAACTGGTTGAGGGTGATTCGTCCTTTCTTTACACCTTCACTAAATAAAATGCTGAGTCGATCTTCAATGATGGGGCCTCCGTTTGGTATTTTCGTAAAGTCGGCTCTTCCCAGTTCCTTCTGTCCTTTAAAATCAAATGAGCATTGATCGGATCCCAAGGTTTGCAGTTGTCCATTTTTTAAGGCATTCCATAACACTTCTTGATGCCATTTTTCTCGAAGCGGCGGTGACCATACATATTTAGCCCCCTCAAAGTTCGGTTTTTCTAAATATGACTGGTCTAGCACCAAATATTGTGGACATGTTTCCCCCCACACATTTAATCCTTTATTGCGCGCTTCGGCGATTTTTTCGACTGCTTGTGCACAAGACACATGGACAACATAAAGCTGCGAGTCGGCCAGCTGCGTCAGCTGACAAGCGCGGCCTGTCGCTTCTCCTTCCAATTCCGGGGGCCGAGTAAGCGCATGATAAATGGGCTCTGTGTGGCCTTCAGCGAGCGCTTGCTTTATTAAATAATCAATCACATCTCCATTTTCGGCATGGACCATGACGAGAGCGCCCAGCTGTTTGGCGGCAGAAAGCGTTCTGTACAAAGTGCCGTCGTCTGCTTGGAACACGTTTTTGTAGGCCATAAATACTTTAAAAGATGTAATCCCCTCTTCTTCGATCACCTTTGGCAATTCGCTTAATACATCATCATTGATTTCGCTAATCATCAAATGGAAGCCATAATCAATGACGGCTTTGCCTTTCGCTTTGTTGTGCCAGGTTTCAATGGCCTTCGCCAGCGGCTCCCCTTTATTCGTTAAACAAAAGTCAATCACTGTCGTTGTTCCGCCAAATGCCGCGGCAATCGTTCCCGATTGAAAATCATCCTTTGTCACTGTCCCGCCAAACGGCATATCTAAATGAGTATGCGGATCAATTCCTCCCGGAAAAACATAGCAGCCTTTTGCATCAATGATTTCAGCATCATGCGGACTTACATGTTCGCCAATCGCCGCAATTTTTCCATCTTCAATTAGCACATCTGCATGATAAACATCCGCTGCCGTTACAATCGTTCCATTTTTTATCAGCTTTTTCATAAAAATATTTCCTCCTTGTGTTCTTTACTTGGCTTCCGCATTGGAAACTGTTAATGCACTGATCGCCGCTTGGCGTTCGTTCCATGTCATCGGCGGGCACTCCCTTGGAAGTTCGACCATATCAATCGCGCCGTCAACAGGACAGACAAGCGAACATAAATTGCATCCTACACAATCTTCCTCCCGCACTTTTAAATACTCACGGCCAGTGGCGTCAGCAAGGCGATCGATGCATTGGTGGGATGCATCTTCACAAGCGATATAGCATTTATTACAATTAATGCACACATCGGTGTTAATACGGGCAGCTACTTTATAGTTCAAATCAAGATTGCCCCAATCCGAATATCGGTGAACGGCTTTGCCGACAAGATCCATCACCGAAGCAATCCCTTTGCTGTCAAGATAATGCTGGAGCCCTTCCACCATGTCCTCGATAATGCGGAAGCCATGATGCATCACCGCCGTGCACACTTGCACTCCCGTTGCTCCCATCAGCATAAATTCTACGGCTTCCTTCCAGCTCGATACCCCGCCCATTCCGGAAATTGGCACATTAATTCGCGGGTGGCGAGCACATTCAGCTACCATATTTAGGGCGATCGGCTTCACTGCTGGACCGCAATAACCGCCATGCGCCCCTTTCCCTGCGACATGCGGAATGGTATGCCACGTATCCAAATCGACCCCCATTAAGCTGTTGATTGTATTGATCATGCTGATGGCATCAGCTCCTCCTTGAACAGCGGCCTCCGCTGTTGCTGTAATATCCGTAATATTAGGGGTTAATTTGACAATAACCGGTTTTTCCGCGACCTCTTTGACCCAATATGTCTGCTTTTCTACTAACTCTGGTACCTGCCCCGATGCCGATCCCATTCCGCGTTCCGCCATTCCGTGCGGACAACCGAAGTTTAATTCAAATCCATCCACTCCCACATCCTGTACTCTTTTCACAATTTCATGCCATTTTTCCCTTTTTGGCTCGACCATAAGAGAAGCGATAATGGCATGGTTAGGAAATCGTTTTTTTGTTTCATAAATTTCCTTTAAGTTCACCTCAAGCGGACGATCCGTAATCAATTCAATGTTATTAAACCCCGCGATCCGTTGACCGTTGAAGCTGATGGCTGCAAACCGCGACGATACATTTAAAATCGGTTCTCCAAGTGTTTTCCAAACGGCTCCGCCCCATCCAGCTTCAAATGCTCGTTGCACCTGGTATCCCGAGTTCGTCGGCGGCGCAGACGCCAACCAGAACGGGTTAGGAGACTTGATCCCCGCTAAATTCATGCTTAAGTCGGCCATTGTTGTATTCCCCCTTCATTTAAGCCGTCTCGCTTATGTGCTTTTCTAAATATTGATGAATCGCATAAGCAGCCTCTTTTCCTTGCTGCGCAGCTGTGACTACCATCGCTTCACCTTGTCCTTTGCCGAAAACGATATCGCCGCAAGCAAATATTTTTGGATGCGAGGTTTGGTAGCTTCCCTGACGAATCCGAACAACTCCAGCATCGTGCTCTAATTCAAACTCCGTGATTAGCTCCAGGTGCCGCATCTGGCCAATCGCCTTAATCACGGCATCTACCTGCATGATAAATTCCGATCCTTCAATCGGAACCGGACGCCGTCGCCCATCTTGATCCGGCTCCCCTAATTGCATGCGGATGCATTCGATATGAGTGACTCTTCCTTTCTCATCGCCGATGATTCGTTTAGGAGCCGTCAGCCAACGAAACTCGACTCCTTCCTGTTTGGCAAATTCGTATTCAAAATCATAAGCTGTCATCTCTTCCTTTGTACGGCGATATAAAATCTTTACGTTTTCCGCCCCTAGCCGTACCGAACATGTGGCCCCGTCAATCGCTGTATTTCCGGCACCAATGACAACAACCTTTTTCCCTACCAACCGATCCGTTAACGGCTTGGTTTTCGTTTCTTTAATGAGTTCAATCGCGTCATACACCCCTTCTAAATCCTCTCCTTCAATCCCCAGCATCGGAACTTTCCCCATCCCCGCAGCCAAAACAACCGCATCATAGCTTTCTAAAATCTCGTTTGCGGTTATATCTTTTCCTACCTTTGTATTCGTCCGAATGTCCACACCTAAACGCTTGACTTGGTGAACTTCCCACAATGGCACGCGCTGCGGAAGACGGAATGAAACAATCCCATACGTATTTAACCCACCGGCTTCCTTTTCTGCTTCAAAGATCGTCACGCTGTACCCCATAAGCGCCAGCTCCCTAGCTGCTGACAATCCTGCTGGTCCGCCACCAACGACCGCTACCGCCCTACCGTTTGTTCTTCCTGCTTGAAATAGCGGTTCGTCATTTTGTATGGCCCAATCTGTCGCATACCGCTGCAAGTTTCCGATCATAATCGGCTTTGTCGAATGGTTCAGAACACAGGCTCCTTCGCATAGCTCCTCTGTCGGACATACTCTCGCGCAGCTTGCCCCTACAGGATTTGACAGCATAATAGTCTTTGCTGCCCCTTTCAGATTCCCTGATGCAATCTTTTTGATGAAGGCGGGAATATCAATTCCTGTCGGGCAAGCCTGAATACAGGGAGCATCGTAGCAATATAAGCAGCGATTCGCTTCCTCAATCGCCTCCCGCTGGGTCAATCCAGACGCGGCTTCTTGAAAGTTTTTCGATAAATCGAATGAGGATTGATTCATGGCACACAGCCTCCTTATTCATTTTTTATTTTAAAAAAGGGAATAGAGCTAAAACCCTAATCCCTTCAAGAAACGATGTCTGCCTATCTAGGAGCGTTGCTAGACTCCACTGTTTATTATTTGCCTTTGCTAAGGCTACATACAAGATTCCTAGATATAGAAATCTATTGAGCAGCTTCGCCCTTCTTTCAGTAAAACAACTGGATTTGTGTTCACTCCTTTGCTACGGCAAACGAGGCTATGGCTGTCTTCATGCTCAAGTTTCCAAATTAGCCTAGCGAAAAAAGAAACGCTTTTCTAACCATGGCGTCAATCGTACATGTCCATCTGTACTTTTTAGCATGAGAAAAGCGGTGGATGAGCTCTGCCTTATAATCTATGAGACATACCTATATTTCATTCCTTATGATTGGGTTAAACCCAGAATCTTTTTGCTATTAACAGAAAAATTAAAATATTTAAACATATTTTACTTGGTAGCGTTAAGCTTTTCATTATACATTTTGTTAAATAAAGAAGTTTGTTCATTATTCAACATGTCCATTTGATTCCTTTTACGATGCTGCATTGCTGCGATAAATAAAAAAGAGAGCGGCTAGCATAAACAATAGCCCAAAAAGCCGATTCATATTCATCGGAATTTTAGGTACGCCAAATAAACCAAAATGATCAATGACCATACTAATAACAAGTTGTCCAACGATAGCAGCCAAAATAGCAGCTGCTGCCCCTACTTTTGGAACTGAAATAATCGTAATCGTCACAAAAACGGCTCCTAATAAACCTCCTAATAAATTCCATTTAGGAACTTGAAGCAACTGCACCAACTGTCCTTTGCCAAAAAATAAAGCGACAAACGTTAAAAATAAGGTACCGACAAAAAAGGAAGTAAAGGCTCCTTCCAGACTCCCTATTTTCTTTCCAAGGCTTCCGTTGATCGGCGCTTGAAGCCCTGCTAGCATTCCGCCTACTAAAGATAATAAAATATACAACCATTTCATACTTCTTTCTCCCTTTCATTCACGTTTGTACAAACGATATCAAATGTTGTATGGCTATAACGGTTTTAAGCATTATTTCACAGCAAGCTGACATCAACCTCTCCCACCTACACTTCGCTTAGAGGTGGGAGACTTCTCGGTGAATGTGTTAAAAATGCTTGCCAGACAAGGAGCATAAATCGAACCAAAAAGTGCATGCGCAGCCGAGCGAGACCAGCGCCTATGATTGAAAGCATTTGTCAGCAGCCTGAATCCGATCGTTTAACATTTGTTTGGATATGAAGTTGAGAACGTTTTTCTGCGGTCGGGCGAACCAAACAATACGGCTCACAGACGCCCTTATTGGTCTGCTGTCCGGCACTCTGTCACGCTTTGGCATAATGTTTTCTTCCCGATTGCTGCTCTCCAAAATGGTGTGTTCCATCCTTCCGATGTCGTTAAATCCGCATAGAGGGTACGATAAACTCTTTCCTCCTTTCCTCTCATTACACATCGTCAAATAAGTGGTAAGAAAAAAACATTCGGGGTTTCCCGAACGCTTTTAACGGTCACTAACACTCTCTAGCAAAGCATCGCCCGTTTGGCTTACTCGGACATAGGCGTAACGAGCGCGCTGCTGCAGTTCTATTCCTGTTTTTTCTGGAACAAAAAAGGATTCAATTCCATAAAGGATCGTATCTCCTTGCCACTTCCCATTGATGATGACTTCGCCCTTTTTCCGGATATACGACAAATCCTTTTTCCCGTTCATAACATATACGCGTGCAAAGCGGTAAACTCCTGCCTCATCTTTTTGCAAAATGAGTTGAACCTTTCCGTTCCCGCTCATTCCTTGAATCTGCGAAATTTCATAGCGCAGGCGAACATAATCACCCTGGAGTAAAGAGCGCGGATCCATCGGCATGAGCTCCAGCTTTACCACTTCTCCATTTCGCAAAAGCCTTTCTTTATCAAATACGGTATAGCCGATAAAAACGATTTGCAGCGCGATGATCATAAGCAAAGGAATCCATTTGCTGCGAACCCAGCTTACTTGTTCGTTTGGCAGAAGATGTTTCTTTTTTTCTAAAAATATTGTACCTGCCAGCACGAGAATTCCAAAAATCAACAGACTTATGGCTTTGTCGAGAAGACTCCACGCAAATTCGTAATATTTTAAAACAAGAAATAGCCACAAATAAAACCAAGCAATCCCTAATCCAATGGGCTCCTGTTGCTTCGATTGAAAAGCGATCCATCCTGCTGTGATGAATATCAATAAAAGATTCGCCAATACCACCCAAAGATCAAGAGCAAAAAAATCCATACTTGTTAATAATAAAAGAGACCCCATGCCTATAAAGAGAGACAAACGCTGAGTATGCTTCCGCTGGTGGGATGCCATATATAAAAACGCATTCAACAGGACAACGAATAAAAGAGCAAGGCGCAGCTTGTCGCTCCATTCTTCGACAATGAGCATTCCGAAAGCAGATAATGCTACATGAGTAAGAAGCTTAATCCCCGTTTTTTCTGATTTAAAGTATCCAACAAGCAGGACCAGAAAATAGGTTGTGACAATCCAAATGGAAATATCCATGGATGCAATCACACCAACTCCATAACCGATCGCAAGCAGCGTGCAGCGAACTACATCATTCCAGCTTTGCATAAGCATCCCTGGCAAAACAAACGCTCCGACGGATAAAGCAAATAATAGATTTGACGAGAAATGATGGGTCCAAAGCGAAAAAAGGCCCATAATACTTGAAATGGCAATAATGGAAGCAACGGCTGTGACAATAGCCTGAAACACAGCTAAAAAAGTGGTTCCAGCGTTTTCTTCCATTGCCCAATTTCTTAACCTCTTCAGCAAAAACAGACTTCCATAAACAATCCCCGCCGCCAACAGCAGACCTGCAAGCAAAACACCTTCTTGAAAATGCCGGGCCACAAATCGGAAATATTGGACAATCAAAAATCCTCCTGCAAATAAACTTGTGATAAGGACATAGGAGCGATGCTTAACAATGGCGAAAAAATAATAAAGAAACACGAGCAAAAGCAATGAATACACATAAGGCCACCACGTAAAGCTGCCTTCAGTCAAACCGGATCCGACAATCAAGAACAACCATCCTTGCATGGCCACATACAAAAGATAGGAAACAAAAGAAGAACGGTGGAGAAAAAAAACAGCTCCATTCACAGCTGCAAACACAAGCAGAAATAAAAAGGATACCCACTGATCTCTTTCAGTCTGATAAGAGGACGGAAAATAATAAAACCAAAAGGTTAGTTGCAGCAGCACAGCACTTAAGACGCGAAAGGGCTCATAACGAGTGATGAGCGCAAATACAGCACTTGGTATAAACCAAATGAAGAAAAGCCAAAAGCTATCCGCATGTGAATTATAAATTTGTCCTATCAGCGCAACAGAAACCCCAAATCCAATGGCTCCTGCCACAAACAGCCATTGGCTCAAAAAATCGTGGCGATTCATGACATAAGCCAACAAAATACTGATGCCATACAATAAACACATAACCCCTATACTTACTACTATCTTTTCCAATCGATCAAATCCTTGCCAATTAGCAGCAAAAAAATAAATAACAGAAGCCATCATCAGCCCGATTCCCATAAAATACCCGGCCTTTACAAGACGAAGGTTCATTGTCTCGCCTCTCTTTCTTCATTTATCATGGCTACATACCTTTCTTGACTCAGGTGTGTTGATGATCCAATAAAAACCAATTGACATTGTTTGAGGGAAGAGGCAGAAATCTTGTATCTAGCTAGATCATTTCATATTTTCAGTAAAATAATGGAGCATCAACACTTGTGTTCTTGATTTTATTATACCATAATGACACATATAAACCTTGTCCATTTATTGGGGTGCGACCTTCTTTTCCGCATAACCATACATTCGTTCCAATCATTTACAAGCAATCCTCAATACGTTATAATAAATTAACAGCATTTTAATTTTTTTCCTATCATAAACAATTATTAGAACAATGATTCTTCTCTAATCAGTCAAGGGAGTGAAACAATGAAAACGGCCGTTGTGTTTGGCGCTACTGGGGGAATGGGAAGCGCATTAGTCGAAGCCCTTATCAAACGTAAAATATATGTGATAGCGGTAGCCCGTTCAAAACCAACATTATTAGATAAACAGCAAAACTGGGGAAACCTCACAAGCATCTTGCCCGGCGATGCTATGAATCTCGAGGATGTCGAAGCCGCCGTAGCAAAAGGAGACATGGTCTTTCATGCTATCAACCTTCCCTATCAACATTGGGATCCTAATCTAGCGATTATTCTTTCAAACATTTTAGAAGCGTGCCGAATCTACAATAAACCGTTTGTTTACGTAGATAATATTTATTCATATGGTTTGCAATCTCAAAAAACAACCGAAGCGTCTCCTAAAAAACCGCATACAAAAAAAGGCAAACTGCGGTTAAAGCTGTTGGAGCAAATTGAACAATCTAGCATTCCATACCTAATCGCCCATTTTCCTGATTTTTACGGCCCCAACGCAGGAAACACCCTTCTTCATTTTACATTTCAGCAAATGCTAAAAAGGAAAATGGCTTTTTATGTTGGCGATCCTTCCATTCAAAGAGAATTTATTTACATTAAAGATGGAGCAGAAGCATTAGTAGAATTATCGCTGCGTCATGATTGTTTTTATCAATCATGGAATATACCAGGAGCCGGAACGATTTCCGGAAAAGAAATCGCTGAAATTGCCGGAGGCTATTTAAACGCTAACATCCGCATCAAACCCATCTACAAATGGATGATTCAACTTGTCGGGATGTTTAATCCCTTTATGAGAGAATATGCAGAAATGATGTATTTAAACGAAAAGCCGGTCATATTAGACGGCGGCAAATATGAAAAAACCGTCGGTCCGATTCCGCAAACTCCTTATGCAGTCGGTATTAAAGAAACGTTAAAGCATATGCAATCGTAGTTTTCTTCTATAACCAAACTCTTTATGAACCTCTCCCGCCTCCCCTTCGTTTCAAAACGGGAGATTTCTCGATAGATAAGTTCAAGGGAAGATGGGGCGGATGAACTAGAAACGAACACCGCCATCTGCTTGTTCGTTCGAACATTATCGTTTTTAGATTGGATTTATAGACTTGTGATTTAGGCACTCGACTATAAAAAACGGAAGGGACCTTGAAGATCTCTTCCGCTTTTTAACATCATCTATACCATTACGGTAAATAGGTCACTCCCATTAAGAAACGGTCCACTTCTCTTGCTGCTTCCCGACCTTCATGAATGGCCCATACGACTAAGCTTTGACCGCGTCTCGCATCACCTGCAGCAAACACTCCCTCTACATTGGTTGTATATTGACCATAAGGAGCCTTCACTTTTTGATTCACGGTTTCGACGCCAAATTGCTGTAAAAGAGGCTGTTCAGTGCCTTCAAAGCCAATAGCAATAAACACTAAATCACACGGCCACACTTGTTCAGTCCCAGGAATTTCTTTAAATACCGCTCTTCCGCTTTCATCTGTGATTTTTTCCATTTGAATCGTATGCAGCTCTTTGACTTTGCCCTGTTCATCCCCAACCATTTTTTTCGTTTGAATACAGTACTGCCGAGGATCTGCACCAAATTTCACTTTTGCTTCTTCATAGGCGTAGTCTAATGTAAACACAAGAGGAAACTGCGGCCAAGGATTATTTTCAGCGCGCTGTTGCGGTAAGGCCGGATGTTTGCCAAACTGAACGACGCTTTTACATTTCTGTCTTAGCGCCGTAGCCACACAGTCCGCCCCCGTATCTCCGCCGCCAATGACAATCACATGCTTATCGCGCGCATCAATCAAACCGTCATCTGTAAAGTTGGAATCAAGCAGGCTTTTGGTCGTCAATGTTAGATAGTCCATAGCAAAATGGATGCCTTCAAGCTCTCGGCCTTCAATGACCAGATCGCGTTGCTTTTGAGCGCCTGTACATAAAACGACCGCATCGTATTGTGAACGCAGTTCATCAGCTGTGACGTCTCTTCCTATCTCCGTATTCGTGACAAATGAAATTCCCTCTTCTTCTAAAAGGCGGACTCTTCGTTCCACGACTTCTTTTTCAAGCTTCATGTTTGGAATGCCATACATCAATAAACCACCGATGCGATCTGCTCGCTCATAAACCGTAACGGAATGCCCGGCTTGGTTTAACTGATCGGCGCAGGCTAGACCCGCCGGCCCCGATCCGACAATCGCCACCTTTTTCCCTGTCCGTTTTTTCGGAATCCTTGGCTGAATCCATCCTTCGGCAAACCCTTTATCAATAATAGCGCGTTCAATTCCTTTAATTGCCACAGCTGGATCTGAAATCGCCACCGTACAGGACCCTTCACACGGCGCAGGACATACCCTTCCTGTAAACTCTGGGAAATTATTTGTTTTTAAAAGGCGGTCTAATGCCTCCTTCCATCGGCCGCGGTAAACAAGATCATTCCATTCCGGAATCAAGTTATGAATCGGACATCCAGAGGTTAATCCGTTCCATTCCATGCCCATATGGCAGAAAGGGGTCCCGCAATCCATACAGCGGGCACCTTGTCTTGCCAACGTTTCATCAGAAAACGGAAATGTATATTCCTTCCAATCATCTAAGCGGGAAAGTGGCTGACGCTTCACTTCTTCTTCGCGCGCATACTCCATAAAGCCTGTTGCTTTGCCCATTGTCATTCCCCCTCCTTTTCCGCTGTGCAGAGGCTATCGCCTATTTTGCGATCGCCTCTAAATTTGCATGCTGAATGTCAATCGACTTTTTTTGCTTTGCCACCACTTCGAATGCCGTCAAAAGCGCTTTTTCCTTCGAGAGACCTGAACGTTCCATTTCTTCGATTGTTTCTATCATTAATTTGTAGTTTTTCGGGATGACTTTGATAAATTTCGCGACAAATTCTTCCCAATGAGCCAATACATGAGCGGCTCTTGGACTGCCGGTATATTGATAATGCTTCGTCATCATTTCTCGTACCCGCTTGATTTCTTCTTCATTTTCCAGCTTCTCAAACAATACCATTTCCTTGTTCGCTGTACGCATAAATTGTTCCGCATGATCGGCCAATACATAGGCGATACCACCAGACATTCCCGCTGCAAAATTTTTGCCGACGGCCCCTAGGATGACAACACGCCCTCCTGTCATATATTCACAGCCATGATCGCCGATTCCTTCGACAACCGCATTCACGCCGCTATTTCTTACACAGAATCGCTCTCCTGCCCGTCCGCGAATATAGGCTTCGCCGCTAGTGGCTCCATAAAATGCGACATTCCCGACTATAACGTTATCACCCGAAGAGAAAGCGGCTTCCTCTGGCGGAAGAACAATCACTTTTCCTCCAGAAAGCCCTTTTCCAATATAGTCATTGGCGTCACCGGTCAAAGTCATAGTCATTCCTTTTGGCACAAATGCCGCAAAGCTCTGACCAGCAGATCCATAAAAATGGAAGCGTATAGTATCTTCAGGAAGCCCTTCTTCGCCATAGCGCTTCGATATTTCGCTGCCGACAATCGCTCCAACTGTGCGATGGATATTTCGGATAGAAAGATGCTTCTCTACTGGCTCCCCATTCTCTAGCGCTGAAGCAGCAACCGGCAACAGCTCATGACAATCAAGCGACTCTTCGATTTTATGGTATTGCGGTCGTGCAAAAGTACGCGGTCCATCCACTTGATAGAGCAATCGAGATAGATCAAGATGCTTGGCTTTCCAATGCTGCTTCATACGATCGCTCACTTTTAATACATCGACGCGTCCAACCATTTCATCGATGGTCCGAAAACCGAGCTCTGCCATCATTTCTCTTACTTCTTGAGCGATGAAATACATAAAATTCACAACATGCTCTGGTTTTCCCATAAATTTTTCGCGCAGTTCCGGATTTTGCGTAGCCACCCCAACCGGACATGTATCTAAATGACAGACTCTCATCATGACACAGCCGAGAACCACCAGCGGCGCTGTAGCAAATCCAAATTCTTCAGCACCGAAAAGAGCAGCCATCACCACATCGCGACCTGTCATCAGCTTGCCGTCTGTTTCCAAAACAACGCGGTCACGCAGACCATTTAACATGAGCGTTTGATGCGTTTCAGCAAGCCCCAGCTCCCAAGGAAGGCCCGCATGCTTAATACTTGTTTTCGGCGACGCTCCTGTACCGCCATCATAGCCGCTAATAACAATGACATCGGCCGCCCCTTTAGCCACACCTGCCGCAATCGTTCCCACTCCAGCCTTCGAAACAAGTTTGACGCTAATACGCGCTTTTCGATTCGCGTTTTTCAAGTCGTAAATAAGCTGAGCTAAGTCTTCGATTGAATAAATATCATGATGCGGAGGTGGAGAGATTAGCTCAACTCCCGGCGTAGAACCGCGAACCTTGCCGATCCAAGGATACACTTTGTTTCCTGGCAGTTGTCCTCCTTCGCCAGGCTTTGCTCCTTGTGCCATTTTGATTTGCAGCTCATCCGCATGAACTAAGTAATGGCTTTTCACCCCAAAACGGCCTGAAGCGATTTGTTTAATGGCGCTTTTACGAAGATCGCCGTTTTCATCAGGAACGTATCGGCTTGGGTCCTCTCCGCCTTCGCCGCTATTGCTTTTCCCGCCAATGCGGTTCATCGCGATCGCCAGCGCTTCATGAGCTTCCTGGCTCAATGAGCCATAGGACATCGCTCCTGTTTTAAAGCGGCGCACGATCGACTCTACCGGCTCTACTTCTTCGATTGGAACCGGTTTTCTCGTTTTATCAAATTCGAACAAATTTCGCAAAAATGTCATGCGTTCTTCATTTGCCATTTTGCTATATTCCTTAAAGAGCTGATAGTCGTTTTTTCGGCAAGCCCATTGAAGCGTATGAATCGTCTTTGGATTAAACGCATGATGCTCGCCGTTTCTTCGCCACTGGAACTCGCTGCCCGAATCCAGTGTCGCTTCCCGTTCCGTTGACTGGAATGCTCGCTCATGGCGCAATTTCGCTTCTAATGCAATCTCATTCAGCCCGATTCCACCGATTTGTGAGGCGGTTCCAGTAAAATACTGATTTATCACTTCTTCGCCGATGCCGACCGCTTCAAAAATTTGTGCTCCCCGATAACTTTGCACCGTCGAAATCCCCATTTTCGACATAACCTTGACCACACCATCTGTCGCTGCTTTTTTATATTTGCTCACCGCATCCTTGTAAGAATAAGCAAGTACTTCTTTTTGGATCGCGTCGCGAATCGTTTCTAAAGCCAAATAAGGATTCACTGCATCAGCCCCATACCCGATCAAGGCCGCAAAATGATGAACCTCTCGCGCTTCCCCGCATTCGACGATAATGCTTGCATTCGTGCGCGTTCCTTTGCGAATTAAATGCTGATGAAGCGCACTCACCGCCAAAAGCGGTGGAATAGCGATATGCTGCTCATCCATGCCCCGATCAGAGAGAATAAGAAGCGTTTTTCCTTCTCTTATAGCAGCATCTGCTGCTTCACAAAGCTGATCGAGTGCATATTTCAAATGATCTGTGAATAATGACGGCAGCACAGCACAGCGAAACTCTGGGTACGGATTTGCTTTAAGCGCAGCAAGCTCTTCATTCAAAAGAATCGGAGAGTCTAAGCGGATGCGGCGGGCCGCTGATGCATCCGGATGAAGAATATTCCCTTCTTTTCCGAGGAGTGTCATCGTGGAGGTGACGATGTATTCACGAAGCGAATCGATCGGTGGATTTGTCACTTGTGCAAACAGCTGCTTAAAGTAGTTAAACAAGCTTTGCGGTTGATCTGATAACACCGCAAGCGGCGTGTCATTCCCCATGGCTCCGACAGGATCCTTCCCATCTTTGACCATTGTGAAAATCGTCTTTTCCACATCTTCGTGTGTATAGCCAAACGCCTTTTGCTTGACAACCAGCTCCTCCACCTGCTCCATTTGCTCTGGAATTGGCAAGTCTTCCAACGATATCAACTGTTCTTGAAGCCATTGCCGATACGGCTGCTCTTTAGCAATTTCTGCTTTGACCTCCTCATCGGAAATAATTCTTCCCTCTTCCAAATCCATTAACAGCATTTTTCCCGGGCTTAGACGATCTTTATATAAAATGTTTTCCGGTTCTAATTCAATCACTCCTACTTCTGACGAAAGAACGATGTAATCATCTTTTGTGACATAATAACGAGCCGGTCTCAACCCATTGCGATCCAAAATCGCTCCGATTTGTTTCCCGTCTGTAAACACAATGGCGGTGGGTCCATCCCATGGCTCCATTAAACAGCTATGATATTCATAAAATGCTTTTTTCTCGTCATTCATCTCTTGATCCCAAAACCACGGCTCTGGAATCAGCATCATCGCCGCATGTGCCGGCTTTTTGCCCGCTAGAACAAAAAATTCAAACGCGTTATCTAAAATGGAGGAATCGCTGCCATTCATATCTAAAATCGGAGTGATTTTCGCTAAATCATCGCCAAAAAGCTCGGAGACAAATTGCTTTTCTCGCGCTGCCATCCAATTAATATTCCCGCGCAACGTGTTAATCTCACCATTATGAATCAAATAGCGGTTTGGATGGGCTCTTTCCCAGCTTGGGAACGTATTGGTGCTGAAGCGAGAATGCACAAGGGCAAAGGCGGATTGAAACCGTTCGTCTTGAAGATCAACATAGAACTCATCAAGCTGATCCGGAGTTAACAAACCTTTATAAACAATGGTGCGGCTCGATAAGCTAGCGAAATAAAATTCGCTGTCAGAAATCAGCTTTTCCGCTTGCTTACGTATGATATACAACTTTCTTTCAAAAGCAAGCTGATCGACAAGATCACGGCTCGCTTCGATAAACACTTGGCGGATATAGGGCTTTGTCTGCCCAGCCTGTTTTCCGAGTTTTCTGATATCCACGGGTACCGTCCGCCATCCTAATAATGTTTGTCCTTCATTTTGAATGATCTCATTAATTTTACGTTCATAATCGATCCGTTCCTGCTCGTTTTCCGGCAAAAATACCATCCCAACACCGTATCTCCCTTTTTCGGGAAGACGCATTTTCCCACAAACCTGCTGAAAATACTCGTGCGGAATTTGTACCATAATGCCGGCGCCGTCTCCTGTTTCTGGATCGCTTCCTTGCCCGCCGCGATGCTCAAGCTGGCGCAGCATATGAAGTCCTTTTTTTACAATATCATGGGATGGCTTTCCTTTAAGATGTGCATATAAGCCGATGCCACATGCGTCATGTTCAAATTCAGGACGGTAGAGACCTTGTGCTTGCGGTAATCCGTAATGTTTCATTTGTCTTCTCCCCCATTCCTTTTACCGATAAAGTCTGTTATTGTAATTTTAGTTTCCAAAAATGATATAAACAATATATAATTCAGATTAAATCAATCTCATTTTGAGATAAATGAGAAGGAGAGAACAAAAATGGAGCTAAGGCAGCTAAAATACTTTGTTGAAGTCGCCAAGCGCGAACACGTATCAGAGACCGCTGAAGTGCTTCATGTCGCCCAATCCGCCATCAGCCGCCAAATCGCTAATTTAGAGGCTGAGCTCGGCGTCCAACTGTTTGAACGGGACGGGAGAAATGTGAGGCTTACCCCGGTTGGCCGTTACTTTCTTCCGCATGCTGAAACGGTGCTGCGAGCAGTCGAACATGCCAAGCAGCAAATCGATGAATATTTAGATCCAGAGCAAGGAACGATTAAAATTGGCTTCCCTTCTAGTCTGGCAAGTCACACCATGCCAATGGTGATCTCCGCCTTCAAAGAGCGGCATCCAAACGTAAAATTTCATTTGCGTCAAGGATCTTATCGATTTTTAATTGAGGCCGTAAAAAAAAGAGAGATCGATCTTGCCTTCCTCGGACCTGTCCCGACCGAGGAAAAAGGAATCAAAAAAGAGATTTTATTTATTGAATCTTTTGCCGTGCTGCTGCCGCAAAATCACCGGTTTGCTAAAAAAGAAAGCCTGCTGCTGAATGAGCTGCGCCACGAGCCGTTTGTTACTTTTCCAGCCGGTTACATTTTGCATAAAATTGTGCTTGATGCTTGTAAGCAGGCCGGATTTTCGCCAATCATCTCATCTGAGGGAGAAGATTTAGATGCCATTAAAGGGCTTGTGTCTGCCGGCATTGGCGTCACCCTGCTTCCTGAGAATACATTTTATGATACAATGCCGCGCTTTACCGTGAAAATTCCGATTTCCATGCCTGACGTCAAACGAAATGTCGGCATTATTCTTTCTGATTATCACGAGCCGGCACCATCTGTAAAAGTATTTTATGAGTTTGTGAAGCAATTTTTCTCCGTTTTAGAGCGATATAAATAATGATAGAAAATTACAAAAAATGCTATAATGAACATAAGGAGGTGTTGAGAATGGAGCTTTTTATCGGAGCAGTTCTTTTGTTGTCTGGAGCGGTTGTCATCATGAAATTTTTAGGAAGCTCTCCTAGCCTAAGAAAACGTGATGAACACAATCAAAGCAAACCAATGGATGATTCGATCTATCCATCCCATCCATCAGGCCTGTAAACGAACCTAACCACACCTATAAGAAGACCCATTCCAAAGCAGAATCCCCATTTTTTCAACGGTCGGAAGAAAGCCTCCGACGGTTGAAAAGGTGCAAACTTCATATCAAATGTTTCATCTATACCATGTTTCTCACTATTTTCATGACGGTGCCCGCCATACACTTGGAAAGGGAGCGAACGGACTCTAAAAAAATCGATACAACCTCCAAGCTCCTGACCTGAAAAGTTCTATTTCTCCACAAAGATAAAAGATCCTTTCCATCCCCCCGTAATCATGACATTTTTTCAACATGTAAGATCTAAGCACAAATATAATTATAAAGATTGAACGAATCCCATCTGTAAAAAACGCGATTGTAAGGCCAGTCAGCCACTTGCCTTTTCGTTGCACCCGCACATGACGAAAACAACCGTCGCACTCCATATCCATGCCACCGCTACTATATATAAAACCAATCACCTTCCCGTTTTTTAAATGCTTGCTTTTATCGTATTTTATTTTTATATAGATGTCCGTTCATTCTCAGGATCCACACACGATTTTCTGTGATGCTTTTGGTTCATTGTCGCTTTTCATTTATATCCCTTTTTCAATGCCAATTTATATGGTTGCATGTGACGCTCAACTAGCACCATTGGTATCTCTATCCTTCTATTGACAAAGCAAATCAAACTATTATATTCTAGTAACATATTTTTTACTTAAACGCATAAAAGCATAAAAGCGTTTAAGTATTAAAGTTGTAGAAAAATTTCTTGAAACTATCGCTCATTTTTTTCAGCAAAAGAGAAGAAAGGAAGGAACAGCATGAAAAATCGTCAGCAAGACTTAAAGCGGGGACTGCTGCCTAGGCATGTCCAATTTATTGCTTTAGCTGGAATGATTGGCACCGGCATCTTTAAAGGCAGTTCAGACACGCTATCAATCGCGGGACCTGGGGTTGTTTTTGCTTATTTATTAGGGGGCTTGCTTTTATTTATCGTCATGTCGGCATTAGCGGAAATGGCCATCGCCCATCCAAACTCAAATGTTCAGCACCTGATAGATAAGGCGTTTGGCTTTCATGTCTCTTTTATTGCGGGCTGGCTCTACTGGATCAACTGGACGATTGTTATCATCGTTGAAATTTTAGCAGCAGGCAGCTTTCTGCAATATTGGTTTCCAGCCATTCCGCTATGGCTTTTAAGCTTGCTTTGCGCCAGCTTCATTTTCGCCATTAACTTTGTTCAAGTGAAATATTATGGAGAAATTGAGTTTTGGTTTGCCGCCATTAAAATTTTGGCGTTAACCGCCTTTATTGTTTTGGGCTGTTTGCTGTTAACAAACATCATCCCAGGACAAACAATCGATGCGCTCTCTCATTACACGGATCACGGCGGCTTTTTCCCTCACGGAATAACAGGGGTGCTAAGTGCCCTCTTAGTGGTGATGTTCTCATATGGCGGTGCGGAGTTAATCGGCGTCGCCGTGACAGAAACCAAAAATGCGGAACAAGTGCTGCCAAAAGTAGTGAAAGGAACGATGTGGCGAGTAATTTTGTTTTATATGCTCCCTATGCTTATTATTTGCGGTTTAATGCCATGGGATAAAGTGACAGGCGAAAACAGCCCATTTGTCCAAGTATTAGATATGACCGGGTTGCCAGGAGCGGCCCATATTATGAACTTTGTTTTAGTGACAGCTGTTCTATCAGCGGCGAACTCGGGAGTATATGCAACTTCGAGAATGTTATATTCAATGGCACAAAACGGCGAAGCGCCAAAAGCTTTATTAAAAGTAAATAAGCAAGGGGTACCGATTATTGGGCTCACGATTGCAGCCATCTGTATTATCATCGGTTTATTTTTAGCTTATATCGCTCCCGGACAAATTATCAGTTATTTAATGAGCATTCCTGGATTTACTGTTCTTTTATTGTGGATCGGTATTTGCTTGGCCCAGTTAAAGCTGCGGTTTCGTTATCAACAAATCCCGGCATTTCATGTCAAGGGATTCCCGTACTTAACTAGTTTTGCCGCATTGTCTTTATCTGCCATTTTCATTTCTTTTCTGTTTAATCAAAACAATTGGATCGGTTCAGCGGTTTGTCTTGTAACGCTTTGTCTGCTTATTTTATTCTCTTTTATAGTCAAAGCAAAGACGAAACAATCCAACAAACCAACCGACCGCTCGGCCGCCAATCTTTAAAAATGAACCACTTGAACAGCAAGAGGCCAGTCATTGACTGGCCTCTTCATTATGCCATTCCCTTTAGAGTCCGGCTTGTTTATAGGTAGGTTAAACAATCAGATTTAATAATGCGAGCAATCCTAATGCTACCACCGAAATGATGGTCTCAAGAGCGGTCCACGTCATCAGCGTCTCTTTGACGGTCATGCCAAAATACTCCTTAATCATCCAGAATCCCGAGTCATTGACATGTGACAAAATGAGGGAGCCAGCGCCTGTCGCCAGCACAAGAAGCTCCATATTAGTTCCTGGAATACTGGAAGCAATCGGCGCCACAATGCCAGCAGCAGTCATCATGGAAACTGTAGCCGATCCTGTGGCAATGCGAATAAGCGCCGCAATCCCCCAGCCTAGCAATAGCGGCGAAATATGCGAATGCTGAGCCGCTTCCGCAATTTGTGTGCCGATTCCCGAATCGAGCAGCACCTTGTTAAATGCTCCACCAGCGCCAATGACAAGCAAAATATTGGCCACGGGACCAAGGCAGTCGTTCGCTAGCTTTAACACTTTATCACGCTTCCATCCGCGTGCATATCCCAGGCTAAAGAAAGAGTAAACGGTTGCAATCAATAAAGCAACGATCGGGTCGCCAATAAAGCGGATCACCTTCGCGGCTTCTGTCTCCTTCTCCTGGTCGAAGGCAACATTGGCGATCGAGGCCATCAACATTAAAAGAACTGGCAGCAAAATCGTAAACAGTGTGTTTGCGAAGCTTGGAAGTTCCTTCGCTTCATGATGCAGCACCAACTGCTCAGCCATTTCATCCGGCACTTTCTTATGCAGGCGCGCACCGATCCATTTTCCAAACAACGGCCCTGCAATAATGGCTGTTGGTAATCCAACAATGAATGAATACAAAATGGTTAAGCCAACATCTGCTTGAAAGATGCCAACCGCAGCCATCGCAGCCGGGTGCGGCGGAACGAGCCCATGTACAACCGATAATCCCGCAACAAGCGGAACACCAACGGTAATAAGCGAGATGCCCGTTTCCATGGCAATCGTAAATACAAGCGGAACTAATAGCACAAATCCCACTTGGAAAAATACCGGAATCCCCACTAAAAAAGCGACAACCATCATAGCCCAATGCACTCTTTTTTGTCCAAAGCGCTGAATGAGCGTCTTGGCAATTCGTTCTGCCCCTCCTGACTCTGCCATCATTTTTCCGAGCATCGTTCCAAGCGCTAACACAATCGCCAAAAATCCAAGAGTGTTGCCAAGCCCTGCTTTAATCGAATCGATAATACCAGGCACTTCATCGGAAGGAGCAATGAGGGGCATCCCCATCGCTAGACCAACACCAACTGCGGTCAATATTAACGCAACAAACGGATGAAGCTTTGCAACAGTAATTAAAAGAAGCAAAATGACAATCGCCGCAATCACAATAACCATTCCCATCCCCTTATCCTCCTGTTCAACTAAATCGGTTTAGTTTCGATGAATCATAAAGAATGCACCTATTCGGCTTAGGTTTGATCATCCGATCGTTGTCAACATCTATCCTATTTTCGTGAATATTTTGCTTGAAATGCGCTAAGAGCGCCAAATTCATCTTTCAATCGCTGGTACAACCGCTCATATAAATCAAATAGTTCCAAATAAACCGCTGTATTTTTCTCGTTCGGAACATGGGTCGCTTGAATATGAACCCACTGCTTAACCTCTTCCAATGACGAAAGGTCGCCAAGCGCATAAAGCGCCATAACCGCCGCTCCCAGCGCTGACGCTTCGTGCGTTTCCGGAACAAGCAGCTCTTTCCCCAGCATATCGGAGAGCATTTGCCGCCAAAATGCCGATTTTGCAAACCCGCCTGATACGCGTATCTCCGACAGCGAACCGGTCACATCGCGGATGGCTAGAACGACAGAAAGGATGCTCAGACACACGCCCTCCATCACCGCACGAATAAAATGCTCGCGCTTATGATGAAGACTAATTCCAAAGAAGGTTCCTCGCGCCTTCGCATTCCAATATGGCGCCCGTTCTCCCGAGAGAAACGGAAGAAATACTAACCCTTCTGAGCCTGCCGGGACGGTTTCGGCATACTGTGTCAAAAGATCATATGGATCCATTCCCAGCTTTTTAGCCACCTCTCGTTCCTGACCGCCAAACTCATCGCGCAGCCATCTTAACAAAATTCCTCCATTATTAGTTGGCCCGCCGACGATCCAATGATGATCGGTCAGCGCATAACAAAATGTCCGCCCTCTTAAATCTGTTTTTGGCACAGAGGAAATCGTACGTACAGCACCGCTTGTCCCGATCGTAATCGCCGCTTCTCCAGGAGAAACGGCCCCTACTCCAACGTTGGCAAGTACCCCGTCACTCGCCCCGATCACGGCAGGGATTCCTTGGTCTACTCCCATTTGTTCTGCCCATTCTTTTTTCATTCCTTGCAAAATATAAGTTACTGGAACAGGGCGGGATAAATGCTGTTTCGTCACTCCGAGCAAATGTAGAACACCGTCGTCCCAGTCCAATGTGTCAAGATGGAAAAGCCCGGTTGCGGAGGCGGTCGAATAATCTACAACGTATTGTTCATATAGCCGATAAATAACATATTCCTTAATCGATACAAATTTATGGGCCTGCCGAAATAATGGCGGCTGCTCTTCTTTCATCCAAAGCAATTTAGGCAAAGGAGACATCGGATGGACAGGCGTTCCTGTCCGTTGATAAATCTCTAATCCTTTCATTTCATCCAACAGCCTCTCCGACTGCGCAGCGCTTCGATTATCTGCCCAGATTAAACAGCGCGTCAAAGGAATCCCTTGTTCATCTAGGGCAATCAGCGAATGCATCGCCGCGCTAAATCCTAAAGCTTTAACTTGAGCAGGCCGAATACCCGCTTTTTTTATGGCAGCGTTTACACTTCGGACAACGGCAGAAAAAATGAGGTCAGGATCCTGCTCTGCCCAGCCAGGATGCGGCTGTATAATAGGATAATCAAATGAAGCGGATGAAACGACTTGGCTAAATTTGCCAAACACCACCACTTTTGTACTTGTTGTGCCAATATCGACTCCGATGACGACATTTCTGCTGTTGTTCACGGTCACCTGCTCCTTTTTCTTGTCTGTTCTCTATAAGATGGATTGGTTTAAAAATATCTGTATGCATCCGTATAAGGAAAACAACCGTCAAAAACGGTTGAAGCTCCATCACGCAAATGTTCGCCTGTGAAGTTACATCCACATAGCAATGATAGAATGACAGATTTTTTCCACTGCTTCGTGGGATCACAAGTTAATAACCATATTAAGATCAAAATGCCTGATCAGCCCCACACATACTCGATTGCTTCCATTTGTCCTCAGGTTGTCATAGGTTTGAATGCCATGACACAGACTGGCGTTTTTTTAGCACGGGCTCCAATCGTAAAATTTGCGGCTCTTTTTCTTCATGGCTGCGCTCTATCTTTTGAAACAACCGTTCCGCTGCTTTCCTTCCCATTTCAAACGCTGGTTGGGCAATTGTCGTTAAAGTTGGGGTATAAATGGAAGCAAACGGTACATCGTCAATGCTAATAAGAGCGATGTCATACGGAATGCGGAGCTGATTTTCTTGAACAAAATGAAGTACCTCCATCAATGTTAAATCATTAATCGCAAACAACGCTTGTGGCGGACAGCCAGACCGAAAAAGCTTCGTCAGCCCTTCCTTGATGCAAGGGATCTCCAGATTCACGATGTACTCATCCATTACCTGTAGTCCTCTCGCCTTTACAGCTAGCTTAAAGCCTTCCACCCTCTCCGTTCTTGGAATGTTATACGATACAAGCGGAGGGGTTACGATTCCAATCCGTTCGTATCCTACATCAGCCAAATGATCCACCGCAAGTTTAGCTGCTTTATAGTTATCCAAGAGAACCGCATCCACAGGCAGATCTGGAACCGTGCGATCGACAAATACAAGCGGAAACGATTCATTGACCATCTTTTCATACCATTCATAGTTTCTTCCTGTCGGAAAAATAATTAATCCATCAACCTGCTTGGCTCTTAGCATTTCAATATACTTTTTTTCTTTCTCCGGATCATCATCGGTGTTGCATACAATGACATGAAAATCCCGTTCTTGACATACGTCTTCAATCGCCCGAAGCACCTGTGTTGTTAGCATATGTAAAATATTAAAAACAATGACACCGATCGTAGAAGTAGATTTTTGCTTTAGGCTCCGTGCGACAAAGTTCGGTTGATAGCCAAGTTCTTCAATCGCTTGCGCAATACGTTTTTTCGTCTCTTCACTCATATATTCATAACGCTTATTTAAATACTGGGAAACTGTACTTTTGGAAACATTCGCTGCTTTCGCCACGTCGGCCATTGTAATTTTTTGCAAGGATATCCCTACTTTCCTGATACTAAATCGATTTAGTAAACAAGCAAACAAACAAATTATTTTATAAACCGGTTTAGTTAAATTATATATCATTTGAAAGCGCTTTTACAACTACTTTTTCGCCAACTGAAGATACAGAGTATAGAAACTCATACAGACAGAGCGCATTAGACAAACCTTTGTCAGGCGAATATGTGATTTTGCTTTTTTTCAATCAATCGAATGATCCCCCTATTACCGAAAAAACGATTTTTTATAGAACACCATCCGGCGATGAACCGAAACAATCACACGTCTCCTAAGTCGAATACGATAAAAAACCATTTAAGTCTAATCTATTTTATTTGATGAACCTATCTCACTAAATGATTGGATAGATCAGGCTTTTGCCTCAAACAGAACATAGACTGGCCGTTTTTTAGATATATAATTGACTAAAGCAATATAATCAAATAAAATATTTGACAAAATCAAATAAATTAGGAGGCACTCGTATGATTTTTGAGGAACGAATCAATGCTGTCCGTCATTTTAATCGGTTTATCACAAGACAAATTGGTGCATTACAAGAAGGATTATTACATAGCCCCTATTCCCTTACAGAATCTAGAATATTATTTGAAATTGCTAATCATAGCCAAATCACCGCCTCAGATTTGACTAGGCAGTTAGGATTAGATCCAGGCTATTTAAGCCGGATTTTAACACGATTAGAAGAACAGGGAGTTATTTATAAAGAGCGATCAGAAACCGATGGAAGGCAACGAATTTTAAAGCTTACTTCAGAAGGAAAAGCGGTTTTTTCCTTGCTCAACCAACGTTCATATGATGAAGTATCTGAATTCCTAAGTGAATTATCAGATATTGAACAGCAACAGCTCATTCACGCTATGCAAACGATTGAAGGAATACTTACTAAAAATCGCAGGTTTAAATTCTCTGGACCGTACTTTTTACGACAACACGAGCCAGGCGATATGGGGTGGATCGTTCATAAGCACGGGGCACTCTACGCGAAGGAGTATGGATGGAATGAGCAGTTTGAAGCGCTGGTTGCTCAAATTGTTGCCGATTTTATTAACCATTATAATCCTGATAAAGAACGGTGCTGGATCGCCGAGATGAACGGCGACATTGTCGGTTCTGTCATGGTGGTACACGAAAGTGACGCCATTGCCAAATTGCGTTTGCTCTTAGTTGATCCGCAGGCGCGCGGATTGGGGCTTGGTACACATCTTGTTCAAGAATGCATTCGCTTTGCTAAACGAAAAGAGTACCAAAAGCTTGTCCTTTGGACCAACAGCGTTCTTATAGCTGCAAGACATATTTATCAAAAACTTGGATTTACGCTTGTAGCCGAAGAAAAGCATCACAGCTTTGGCCATGAGCTGATCGGGGAGACTTGGGAATTAGAGCTTTAACACATGGACGAAGAGATCTCCTACGTCTCAGCAACATAGCGATGAAAGAGGGATTTTTCATCAAGCAGACGTTCTATG
The DNA here is from genome assembly GCF_001634265.1 of Anoxybacillus sp. B2M1. Taxonomy (NCBI): domain Bacteria; kingdom Bacillati; phylum Bacillota; class Bacilli; order Caryophanales; family Anoxybacillaceae; genus Anoxybacillus; species Anoxybacillus sp. B2M1. The sequence continues at coordinate 1,023,520 of NZ_CP015435.1, forward strand.
TTGTTTCTCCTCCTGCTTCCGTTTTCTTTTTTATCATCTAAATCAGAAACAAAGCGTTCCCTGAAAGAAGATAGGGAACGCTTTGTTTAGCGGAAAAACGCATGAAAAGGATCTTCCTCTTCTTGTTTGGGTGCTTCTCGTAAGGCTAAGTGCGCGCCGGCTAGCTCTACAGCACATAAAACGATATAAAACAAAAATCCTAGCAACATGATTTCCTCCTTTATGCTATGGTTAAAATGACAATAATTTATGAAATGCGTTTCAATGCAATAGTTTTTTTGAGGGAAGGGAAGACAATGGCAAACATTCGAGAAATCGCTAAACTAGCAGGAGTTTCTGTCGCTACGGTATCGCGTGTATTAAATCATTATCCTTATGTAAAGGAAGAAAAACGGCAAGCGGTCTGGAAAGCGGTCGAGAAGTTAAACTATACAAAAAATATCAATGCTGTTCATTTAGCCAAAGGAAAAACATCGATTATCGGCGTGATTCTGCCGTATGTCAACCACCCATACTTCAGTTCAATTGTGGACGGTATTTCACAAGAGGCGCTCCGCCACGGTTATCATCTTCTTCTATTTCAGACGAATTATGACGTGCAAAAGGAACTGGAAGCACTTGAGATGCTGCGAGTGAAACAAGTCGATGGACTGATTATTTGTTCCCGCACAATTAGTTGGGAGATGCTTAAGCTGTATCAAGAAGACGGTCCGATCATCTTATGCGAAGATACCACGGGCTGCGAAATGTCGTCCGTGTCCATCGATCATTATGAGGCATTTATGTTGGGGATGAACTATTTGATTGCAAAGGGGCATCGAAAAATTGGCTATTGTATCGGCCGGACGTCAGGCACAAATAGTGAACGGCGAGACGCTGCTTATCGGGATGCCTTACAAAATATCGATACAGTTCCAAGAGAAGAATGGATTTTTGATCGTTGTCTCGAAATCGCGGACGGGGCGCGCGTTGTCAAGGCACTTCTTTCGATGGAAGACAAGCCGACTGCGCTGCTTGTCGCAAGCGATCAAGTGGCAGCTGGAATCGTGTTATGGGGGCAAAAAAATGGTTTGCAGGTACCAGAAAACTTGGCGATTGTCAGTTTTGACAATCATCCGATCGCTGAAGCGCTCGGCATCACCACAGTGGACTTGCCGTTGTTATCGATGGGGCAAAAAGCGTTCCAACTCATACATGACTGTTTCATCGGCAAAACAACGACCAACCAAAATGAGCAATTGCCTGTCCGCCTTATCGAACGGTTCTCGGTGTAGAATAGCGTTCAGCAGCGCCTCCTTATAAACGTAACCATCTGGAATCCGCTTTGGGTGGTCTTGGGCTTGCTTATTCTCTCTTGATTCTTTTACGTTATGGTTCAACGAGCATAGCGGATTATGGATGATATGAAAGGGAGTATCACAATGAGCTCTTTGCTTCAACTTACACTTTCAGCTATGAACCTCCCCCACCTCCACTCTGTTTAGAGGAGGGAGACTTCTTGGGGGGATGGTGTTAAATGTATCGTAAAATGTTTCAATGCTGATCTCTTGGAGCAATCGCAAATCTTCAAGGTTGCATTTTTTGATTTGTACAGTCATTTTCCTATACAACTCCTTGATAGAGAAAAATTAATCAATTCTTTTGTTTCCCTTTTTGACAAATTCCCAGTCAACTTCTATACTTTTTCTCGCAAGTTACAGAAGATGAAGCCGCGTTTCGGCTTATTTTTCAGAAAATTCAGTTAATGGGACATGATTCTATAATCAAGACAAAAAGCATTCCATATAGAATGCTTTTTGTTGTTCAAATATTGCGAAAAGCGTTATGAATTTTTCTGTCGCCTTGGAACAGCTTTTTAATAATGAGTTTATTGAATGGAAGCGTGAATATACTAATCATTTAATCCTTTTCCATTAAGGATGTGCTGTATATACTTTTCAATTCTTGATTCTCGAGTTTTGGATTGTTTGGCCCCAGAAAAATAAAGGATGTAAGCTCTTTGTCGCCCCGGGGTCAATGATCCAAAAGCTGTTTTTAAGGCTGGAATTTCATCGAATTTTTTTTGAAGCTCTTCAGGAATCGGTTCTGGATTCTTTTTAAAATCCACTTTCAAGCCTGCTTTTTCAATTTCAATCGCTTCGTTAATATATGCCTTCAATACAGGTTCAAGCTCAGCTATTTCTTGAATATTTGTAAAACGAATCCGTCGTGCAGCCTGCGTATTCTCCCCAGGTTTTTCTAGAATATGATGGTCATCTTTTAACAAGGCACCTTTGAAAAAACTAAGTGCACAGTATTCATTAAAAGCACTGATTGTCACAACATTGCTCTTTTGGAATGTGTAACAGGGAATCCCCCATTTCACTTCTTCTGTCAATCCGCACCCAAGAACAATTGTTCGTAATTCTTCTAATTCTTTCGGCCATTTGTTTACTTTACAATCTGGAGTACTCACTAGCGGACAGCGTCCACAGCCCTCAGTTAAATATTGATCAACTTTAGGATTCATTGGATTTTTTTTCATTAGATTCCCCTCATAAATTTACTTTTGAGACATTGAGTCAAAATAGAATGCACCATCGATCTCGGCCCTGCAGTATAGCAGTTTTCCATTGTTCCGGCTTATCCTGTTTTTTTGAATAAAAGAACGGCTAAGACTAAGTATATTCGAATCGTTTTTCTCCCGGTGTTCTCTTGAGACACTTAATAAAACAAATTTACGTTTTTCCTTACACTTCCTCTAACGCTTTCTTCAGTTCGTTGACCTTGTCTGTCCAACCATATTTTGCACCTTTAAATGCATAATCTTCTTGTTCGAATCCTGTTTGTTCAAGATGTAAATAGGTGATATCGCCTTCTTGTTTTAATGTCCATGTGACAACCGTATTGATCGGGCCGCCTACCCATGTGTAAGACAACTTATAAGGCTCCTCCACTACTAACACTTCGCAATTCACCACTAAGTTTATTTGTTCATTTCGAAACTGACATTTATGTCCTACGATAGGTTTAAAATCATTTTCCATAACCCATTTTGCAAGCATGTCCGAATTTGTTAAGGCGTGCCACACCTTTTCGATTGAACTTTCGAATTGAAACTCTAATGATAGATGTGCCATTATTTATTCCTCCTCTAATAACTGTCTTAAAATAGCCATTTTATCATTCCAAAATTTCTCATAATAAGATACCCAATCTTTAATTTCCTTTAATGGAGTTGCATTGATTCGATACCTTGTTTCTCTGCCAACTTTTCGATCGATCACTAAATCAGCTTCTTTTAGAATAGACAGGTGTTTAGAAACAGCTGTACGCCCCATTTGAAAATGAGCGGTTAATTCATAAAGCGGCAACTCTTCCTTATCTGCCAATAGGCGCAACAATTTGCGCCTTGTCGGATCAGCGATAGCTACAAAAACGTCGCGTTTCAGAGTTTTCTTTACCAATGGCCTCCTCCTTATCAATTAGACACCAATTAGTGTCATTATTATACGACACTAATTGGTGTCAAGTCAATGAGTTTTATATATTCTGTAAAAATTCGAGTGAGGAACGTGTTGCCAAACGCATAATGGCTGCTTAACAATTCGGCTTGAAAATTTCATTATGAATTAGCACGTTATTTCAGAACCAAAAAGAGGTGATCGTCGAAATTACGGAATAACCTCTGACCCTGAAATACTTAGATGTCACCCTTACGATTGGATCATCAAGTGAAAAAAAGAGCGCCCCTTCTTTTTACAGCACAGGCTTTTCTTCTAAATATAATTATGATGATTCACCTGCAATACAATTTGTATACAGCTAAAAGCTCCCCGGATTCAAACCTTAACAATTATGAATACTCGACATAGAAAACTCAACAATTCCCCCGTATAGATGCGGCAGTTCCGAGCATACTAACCGATAACAATATAAATGAATAAGGTGAATGGGATGCTAGAGAATTGGAAACATTGGATTAAGCAAGCGGCCAACGCTATTGAAGATTGGTTCGAACAAGAAGAGCGGTCGTTTGCGGATATTGCGCATTTTATACGCTGTCATCCTGACACATCTGTCACGGAACAAACATGGCTCGGTCTGACGTACCGCTTTTATTCGCTTCATCTCAAGCACGTCTCGTTCTCGATGGAAGCGAGAAAAAAGGGGACAAACGAAGAACACATTTTATTTCTTTCCGTGTGCCGCCCCTTAAAGGCGCCGATCGTGTATCGTTCTTATGACGAACAAGGCGACCTGTACCGAGTCATCCACGTTCCGCCGCTCACGCAACAAGCCGCATCCCGGCCATAACGTGATGCGGCTTGTTTCAACCTTTAATGCCTTGCAGCCATTCTTGATAACATTCGGCACACAACGCTTTTTCTTGTTCTTCATCCGCTGTATAGAAGGATACATAATGAACTTGGTCAGCGCATTCGCTTTGGCAATAAAAACACGTTTCGTCCATCTCCAAATCCCCCTTTGCCCATTATTAGCGTGAGCACACGGGAATTTTTTTGCGTGTAAACTGCTCCCCATTCTCCTGGTGAAAGCGCCTTTTATTTTTGAAAAAATTACGCTAATATACATGTTCACCATGCACACAATAGGTTTCGGAAGGTGGTGAAAGAGATGAGAGCAACAGGTGTTCATGAAATTTTGGAGCTTCATGAGCTTCTTATGTTGAAAAACGTCTGTCTTGCAAAAAGTAAGGTGATGCAGACGATGGCCACAGATCCTGAGCTTCAATCATTAATTCGCCAAGATATTGAAACAACCCAACAACAAATCGTTGATTTACAATCTCTTCTATCCTAACTCCAAAAGAGGTGATGTAGATGATGCAACAACCAACTGGTGGCTCTCAGCCTTTAAATGATCAATTAATCGCCATCGATCTTCTTATCAGCATAAAGAATGGAATTAAAAGCTACGCAGTAGCCATTACAGAATCCGATACTCCCGAGGTGCGCAACATCCTTAAACAACATTTAAATGATGCCATTCAATTTCACGAAAAAGTGAGTCAATATACGATTAATAAAGGCTATTACCATCCAATAAATGTTCAAGAACAGCTGCGTGTTGACATGCAAGTGACCCAGCAAATCACACAAGCGAATCAACTGCAATAAACTCATCAGGATTCAGTTAAACGCTGAATCCTGATGAGTTTAGTTGTTCTATCTTGTCATTCCCATGCCTCTCTGTTCATAAATCCCCAGACAAATCCATTCGTCGCCAACGGAAGAATGGAAAAATACTGCTTTAATGAACCTCCCCCACCTAAACTCGATTAAAAGGTGAGAGACTTCTTGATAGATGATGTTAAAATTCCATTCATTCATCTTCATTGATGGATGCCTGTTTTTTATGGATCTATTTTCATGCTTGCTAAAAACCATCATCCCAACCACTCAAACGAACTTCTCAAATCTCCTTGCCCCGGAAAGAATCGAAAAAATAATACGATCCTCTTCTCCCTTATCATCTGTCACAGACTATCCTCTGCTTCTTTACTGAATATATTTACCATAATCAGGGACCGCTATATGATCGAAATCTCTGACTAACTGGATCAATCCTGCACGGAGCTGCTCTCCAGTTACTGGTTTTCCGTGTCCTGTAACAGCTACTTCTGGATGCAGAGTTGCCAATTTACGAACAGACTCTTTTGCCTTCTCCCAATCATTTGTAAAATAACGCGGCGGTCCACTAAACTCTAGCTTCTGCGTCAGCACTTTAAACAGTTGATCCTGACGAACAGTAACAAATGCATCTCCAGCAATGAGCGCGCGGTCTTTTTCACGAAACAATGATATATGTCCAGGGGTATGACCAGGGGTATGAATCCAGCGAAATTCAGGCAGATGAGGAACCATTCCTCCACTTGGAAGTGGTTGAACACTGCTTCCTAAATCGATAGGTTCATTCGGAAAAAGAGCGGATACCTTTGCGATCATCCCTCCCTCTACTGACGAATCAGGCGCAGGATAGCTTTTTTTCCCTGTTAAATAAGGCAGTTCAGCTGGATGAGCATAAACAGGGATGCGCCAATATCGGATCAGTTCAATCACAGTTCCGACGTGATCAAAATGTCCATGAGTCAAAATGATCGCCTTAGGGCGGCTATTCGAACCAAAACGCTTTTCGGCTGCAGCGATAATCTCATCAGCTGAACGAGGCATTCCCGCATCTACAAGTATAAAATCAGCGGCATTGGGAAGACCGATCAAGCAAATATTCACAATCTGAACGGTATAGCAATATAAATCTGGCAATATTTCCGTTCCTGTTCCATGAGCAACCGATATAGCCGGAATAAAGGTATAGTCGCTTCCGTAGTGATTTTCTTCTATCTTCATATCCATTCCCTCCTTCAATGATACTATCCCACTTTTTTTGCCGCCTATTCTGATATAAGAAAATATTCCTAAAACACCGATTATCCTTTATAATGTGCAGAAGGGGGATATTCATATTAGGAGGGATGTATATGATGAAAGTCTCATTCCATAAGCTACTCCAAAACGAAGACGGAGCAATCCAACTGTTTCGCAAAAAAGAGAAAAAGGACGCGAACACGGCTCCCATGCAAACATCTTCGCTTAACTTGCCCGATTCGGCCGTTGCCTATTATCGACAGCTTTCCGCATCCAATTATCATCAACAAGTCGTTCTTATTGGATTGACAGCGGAGGATTTTCAGCGTCTCGCCTCCCTGCGCCCGATTTTTGCCAAACATGTTCACGCCATTGTTGATGCTTTTTATGAGCACCTTGGCCAAATAGCAGATTTGGTCCATATTATTGAAAGCCACTCGACGATTGAGCGCCTCAAGAAAACACTGCAATCGTATTTAATGGACATGGTATCTGGTGAAATAGGTGAACAGTATATTATTAGAAGAAAAGTAATCGGCAATGTTCATCATCGTATCGGCTTGTTTCCAGAGTGGTATTTAGGCGCTTATTCTCTTATCCAAAATGAGGTGCTGAAAATATTGATGGAAGAGCTTCCGCCGAGTGAAGCCGTTCTTGCCTATTCTTCTTTTTCCAAGCTTTGTTCGTTCGACATGCAAATTGCCATTGCGACGTATATTGAATCCTATACGTCATCCATGATGAAGCTAAACGAAATCGAAGAGCTGCAGCACCGTCTCACGGAATCAGCTGCGATTCTTGCTTCTAGCGCTGAGGAAACGAGCGCCTCCATCACAGAAAACGAAAAAAATGTACAGGATATTCTAAACGAAATCTATACGATTCAGCAGCAATCAGCCGAAATCGCGGAGCGGGTCGAAAACGGAAAGCACGATGTCATGGACACATTAACAAAGCTTGATACGATCGCCGAGTTAATTCATGGAACGAAAGCATTAACAGCGGAGCTGACTAACAGTTCTTCTCAAATTGGCGAAATTGTGAACACGATTCGCAACATTTCTAATCAGACGAACATTCTCTCTCTCAACGCCAATATCGAGGCCGCCCGTGCTGGTGAACATGGAAAAGGATTTGCCGTTGTAGCAAATGAAGTGCGAAAGCTCGCTTATCAAACGGCTCAATCACTCGATTACATTCAAAATCATATTGATATCGTGCAACAAACGATTCATCAATTTGAATCCTCGTTTCAACGCATTGTCGATGAAACAGGAGCTTTTCGCGCAGTAAACGAGAGCGTGATTCATATTTTTGATCAATCCATTTCCGATGTTAGGTCAAACAGTGATAAAATTAGTGCATTCACAGAGTTTATGAAAGACTTCCAGCACACATTTAATGAAATCTCGAAGGCTGCTTATCAAATTGCCGAAATGGCAGAACAGCTGAACTATCTGAATCATGAACTCACAGATAAATTCAAAAAGTAGCTCCTTACAACTTTAGGGAGGAAATACGATGAACCAACCTCAATTTAAATATGAACAGCGCACATTTAAACATTTATTTGAAATGTCAGAAACGCTTCTGCACGAAGCTAACGAACAACTGATCCGCATTGACATTGGACAATTGCCAAACGACGTAGACGCACGAAATTATGTTAAATTTCGTCTGATGCATTTGCAGCGCTCGTTTGGCGAAAGCGTTCCGATCGAGTTTCGCTCCACCTATAATTCCTTATGGAGCCAATTGTATCGTCTCGAGCATCAAGCCGACTATCGTCATCCGTATATCCAACAACTTCTTACTCACATCATGAGCGATGATCAAGATCACAGGAAAAATTACCGAAAATAACTATAGCAAAAATATTGCGGCAATGCTCGAACGATTAAATCAATACATTGTACTGACAGAGATGGAACAATACGCGCTGCAGCTTGTCTTGTGGGAGCTCATTTCCAACGTCATTCGCCATTCTACAGTAAAAAAAGCGGATGTTCTTATTCATTTATCGACAGAGGACATCACGATTGAGCTCATCGATCACGGAAATGGTTTTGACTGGCGCAGTCAAATCACAAAAGCTCCTCCTTCCCTGCTTGCGCCACATGAAGGATGCGGATTATTTCTCATTCAACAGCTTGCAACACACGTAACCTTTGACGATGCTGGCAAAAAAGCGCGTGTCATCATTCAGCGCGCAAAAATTGAGGAGGAATTTCGATGATTCAAATAACAACCAACAACGATGTGATGATTGCCGTATTTCAGCAAGATATTAACTTTGAAACAACGCGCATCATGGAAGAAATACTGCGTCATCATACATACAGCAACATTTCGCGGTTGCAAATCGACCTTTCTGCCGTCCGATTCATTGATAGCTCTGGAGTGCGCCTATTTATTAGCTGGCTATATCCTCTAAAAGACCGTATACACATTGAAATTATGGGAGCGTCTGCTCCGATTAAAAACGTATTGTCCATTTGTCAAATTGATCAGTTTGTCGATGTCAAATAAAAAATAGCGCCTAAAAGTTTTTATGACGAATCATCAGCTTAAGCTGCCTTTCCTTGACACTCGAGAAAAAGCGGACGATAAGCGGCTTTTGTATAGTAAGAGATCACAAATATCGCTTTATGCTCCATTCTTATTTATCTTCGCCATCGGCAGCCAAAAGCTAGCCGATGGCGCCAGAAAAACGAAAAGCCAGCTGGCGGATCAACATGCTGTGATCCGAAACACTGGCTTGTTCTGTAAACCGGTTATATACTTTTCACAAAAACCGCTGACCAAATAAACGTTTCCTCGATTAAGAGCGGCTGTTTTTATCCTATCCCGCCAGAACGACTCCCACCTTCAGGAATATGAAGGGCGTTGCCCGATAAACAAGGGGGAGCGGAATGTCGGTTGGCACTAGCCAAAGTAGAATGGAATCACCAGGATATATGGGTCCTTCTATACTTGTAAGTGGTTCTTAGAAAAACGAAAAGATAGGTCGTTTGTCATGTACAAGCTTCAACGTGCCCTTGTCTCTGCACGGCTCGAAGCAGCGAAAAACAAGCCCAGAACAAACTTACAAGATTCGTTGTCATTTCACCGTTGGAACGGCGGGGAGAGCCTGCTAAAAAACCGAAAGATGCTTCTTGTTTGCAGGAATCCTCCATTTCGCAGCGAATGCGGGAGCAGCCTAAAGAATGTGCATGCCCACAAATGCCATATCATCATCGCCAAAGCGCTGATGATTCATTTTACCTTCAAGTTGCTGCACAAATTCTTGAAACGATCGACAGTTTGGCAAAATGCGCTCCACATAGCTCTCCCATTCCCCTCCGGTCGCTTCGATCATTCCATCTGTATAAATCGCCAAATAAACCGGCCCGCTGAACTGAAGCTTCTCTTTTTTATAAGAAAATTGGGGCACGATCCCGATCGGTATTCCTCCTTCTTTCAATCTCTTCATCTCTCTTCCTTCTAAAAGCAGCGCAGGCGGATGTCCGGCATTCACATACTCGAGCGTTTTTCGTTTCGTATTGACAACACCATAAAAAGCGGTCAAATAGGTCCGATTCTCAAAAAGACGCAAGGTATGCCTGTTTAATTCGTAAACCACGCGCAGCGGATCAGTTACACGCATCATAAGCCCTGGCAGCAATGAACGAATCGACATCGCTACAAGCGCAGCGGCAACGCCATGCCCCATCACATCAATAACAATAAACGCATATTCGTGAGGACTCACTTGATTCCAATAATATAAATCTCCTGACAGCTGAGAAGAAGGAATATATTTTCCGTATACACAAATTTCTTCATTGTAGATCGAAGATGGGAGCATTCCTTCTTGGATACAACGGGCAAGCTGCAAATCCTTTTCCATTTTTCTTTTCAGTTCCAACAACTGCCGGTCTTTCTCGATATGGACGATCCTCATTCTTTTTGACTCATCCGTCCTTTGTTTTTGACGATACGCCAAGCGAATGCGGGAGATTAGCTCCGTCGTTGTAAATGGTTTACGAATATAATCAAACGCTCCGGCCTCCAAACTGTATTCAATCTCGTCATCACATTCAATCATCGCCACAACTAGAATATCTTTTTGAAAAAAAATAGACGGCTTTCGCTCTGTTTGCTCCGCTAATAGCGCCTGAACGTTGGCTAACACAGCATCAACTTGCTTTTCTTGCAACATATACGCGTGGGCCTTATCCATTTGATCAAACACCTGTATCGATATTCCCTTGATATTCTTTAACATTTCTTTCATTTTCATGACGGCTGCTTGATTCTCTTCAATTACGACGATGTTCATCGTTTAACACCCTTTTTTCATCCCCTGTCTCTTTTATCCGTGCATCATTATTTTCGATAAGCCTTCCATATCAATTGAGTACAATCTAACAAATGCATGGCGGATCGTCAATATGACTTTCTCCTAATGAACCAAAGAGGCGTCCGCACGGTGTCAATAATCGTGTTGCTTTATTGAATAAATAGCTTCATCATCAACGGTAGCCCATAAGATGATGGCTTGCAATCGATTCCGTGTTTTTGAATCTGCGTGGCTACATATGAATCGAATTTGTTATCATCATATTTCAGTCAAAAGGCACCCCAAAGGATGCCTTTAATCAAATGACTATCACATTGTCGTCTCGATTTTTCCAAACACTCCATAAATATACCCGCATAGCATGCAGTATACGATATGAAACCTTATATCCCCATCTTTGCTTTTTCTTACACTGTTACCTGACACAACATTTTCGATCCCACTTGTACCACAATTAGGACATTGCAGATTGACCATTCCTATCCTCTCCTCTCCCTTTATAATCATTCGATAAAAAAAGACAGATTCCTACATGATTTGATCATTTGTTGTCGACAAAAAATAGCGAGACTTAGGATGAATGGTCTTTGCAATTAGAAAATGATATGATGCTTTTAACTCCCTTTGGCTCAGATTGTCCCCTCCATCAAAGGGTTTTTTATTCATGAAGGATTATGAGAGGCCGCTTCTTCAGCAATTGGCAATCCCTGTCCGCAAAACCTCTTCACCGTATGGAAAGCAGAGAAATCGGTATCATTCCTCCTATTCCCGAAACATCAAGTGTCTTTTCTCTCGAACAAGAATGTTACTGTTTTCTTCTGGATTGCTCATCTGTCTGTTTCACTGCTTATTCTTCCTTCTTGAGTTCTGCATTCTATTTTACGATATTCAATATTGGATGGATTCAGCCCATTTCCTAAAGATCCGTAAACGTTCCCTTGGCGCGGTTCGACCAATTCGTTTTGCTGATAGTAAAGTCTTGGTGTCTTCCAGAGTGCCCATAATGCTTTGAGCATTGGCATTTCATGGTATCGATCTGGCCACATTCTTTTAATATGTTCTTTTACTAACGGATAGTATTTGGAACTCATGCTTGGAAACAGATGATGCTCTGTATGATAGGAAAAATTAAAATGGAGGAAATCCACCCATTTTGGAACGGTAACGGAAAGACTGTTAGCAAGCGGGTCGTTGACAGGAACTAAAGGATTGAGACGATGATTGGTTGAAATATAGCTCATCACAATAAAATTAGCGATCAACAGCGGTAATAAAAAGCTAAAAAACCAATTCGCGAATCCAACAATAAACAGCAAACCAATCCATGATATCCAAGGCAACATAAACTGTAAAAAGACGATAGCGCGATTTTTGGGCTGAAACTGTTTGCGAAAATAACCAAGCATCCTGATCGAATGAAACGTAAACATAATCGTTAACGAACTAAAGGCGAAAAACGCCCGTATCGTAAATGGAATTTTATAGATCCAGCGCAACAGACGGCTTTGTGCCAATTTGCTCATGCTCGGCCATGCATCAGGATCTTTTTCTTCATTTTGTGTATGGACATGGTGTGTGGCATTATGCCATTTTCTCCATAGCTTCGGACCGGTGCATAACGGCCAAAAGGCAACAGCTCCAAGAAAATCCCGTAGCCATGGTGTCCGCACAACCGTACCATGCAAAATTTCATGTCCTAAAAACCCAAGCGCCGCAAAACTAAAACCTAATACAACAGAAATCAAGGTATTCCATATCACATGAAGATCGAACAAAGAAATAACGAGGATACCACTAAGTACTGTCAATAGATACACCAATCCAAGGAAAAGACGGGATGGGGTAGGTTGAAATGCTTTTTTCGGCAAATACGGGGAGATTTGCGCCGCATACCAACCGAATGAATGAAACTCTTTCATATCATAACTCCTTTCAACTTTAACCTTTTGCCTGTAATCGAATGTAGCAAAAGGGGCCAACCTAACAAAAATTACAATTTTATAAAAAAATCACATAACTGTTGATACGTTTGATTTATCTTAACATTCCCCTATTTGTCCTGTCAATGGATTTATGACCTAGTATTATTAACAGTTGCTAATCTTTCTATCAGCACGATCCCTAAAGCTGAATATACCAATCGATGGAATTAGGGATAATTTTCCAAATAAAAAAGACATCCTTAAAGATGGCGCTCCCAATCAACGAAATTCTCTGTTCTCTTTATCAATGCTTTTCTGCTCACCTTCATTATTTTCAGGCGAGGAGGCTCCCACTTTAATGGCGAGCAAGCGGACATGGGGGAGAGTTGACATGATGGCGATGCAGCAATCCTCCCTTAAAAGAAATCAGCAAAAAACGTCGTTTTTGGCGAAATCATCGCCTCCAGCTGTTTGACTTCGGCTTCTGTTCCCTTCAGCTTGCCCATCTGATATAATGACCAAGGTCGCACATACCCCAGCAGCAGGGCAGCCGCCGTATTGATATCGAGCAAAAGCCCCCGTTTGGGTGGATGCAGACAAGCGGATTCTTCTTTTGTTGTCTTGCGAAATACCTTCACTCCCTTCTCATCCAGTTGGTAAATAGCTGAATTCCACGGCGCCACTTCATCATGCACATGCCAAAACAGCGGATTCTCTTGTTTCACAAAAGGATACGCTTGCAAAAAGCGTTCTAGATCAACGATTCGCGCCATAAAGTACGGATGAATTTCTTGGACGATTCTCGGCTCTTTCAACAAATAAGGAAGCGGATCGTCAACAGTGGTCACAATCGTCACCTGGTCTGCCATTGAATCATGCTGGCAAATAAAGTTCCATAGCCCTCTTTTTGCTTCTTCATGAACAGCCACCATTTCTTTCACATGCATTTGCCGGTTTTGCATGTCATACAACAAATACCCTGCTGCTTGATGCTCCTTATCTATGTACAATACCGCATGCTCTGCTTTGGAGAACACAAAATGCTCCCACCAAAAATGATCGCGCTTTAATCCGCCGTTATATGAACGAATATAGCCTTCATACACGCTGTTTAACAGATCCACATTCTGAAAGGAGGCTCTCACCATTCGTCCTGCTGCTTCTGGTAATGGGATGAGCTGCTTATTCTCAATGATTAATTTCTTATAAGAAGCAAAAAGCTCCCAGCCAAATCTTCTGTAAAAATTCACTTGAAACGGATGGAGGAATGATATACTTTTCCCGCTCTCCCTCATTCGTTCCAACGATTTTGTTAACAGCTTGGCCACCTTTCGCTTCCGGCGATGCTCAGGCCATGTCGCTACGCCGGCTACCCCTCCCATTTCCCATTCTTGTTCGTGAATAAAAACCGTAAATGGCAGCAAATGCACTTTTGCAGCAAGTTGGCCATTCTCAAAATCTCCCAAAATCTCTTGTTTATCCATCCATTGTTTGCGAACCATCTTTTGCTGCTCTGTAAGCTTATATTGAAAGGCATATTCTGATAGACGAAAAACCTCTTCATAATCAGCTTCCGTCAATAAACGGACAGATTCCATAATAGCTTCCTCCCTCTTCTCGATATCCTTTTCCCTTATTTCGCTTTTTTTTCTATAAAATCCTTTTTCCAGCAAAAATAAAAACCTTATAACGATAGATGCATTTTCTGGTTTGCTCGTTTTTTGGTCGACTTTCATCTCCTGTTGATGCCAGCTTTCTCATCAGAAGATTCAACTCACAGCAGATTTCCATTTTTTGTAATAAAGGGCCAGTAATCGACTGTCGAAATCGGTTATCACCTGTTCATTTGGAGACCACTGTTGATGCATCAGCAAGAAAGCCCTCTTAATCTCAATTGAATAGAGAGCTCAGCCAAACCTAGTTTTTTAATATCATCCACCGAGAAATCTCCCACCTCTAAGCGAAGTGGAGGTGGAGGAGGTTCATCGCGGAGAGCTTCTTAGGACGAAACTGCCCAGCATATAAAGGGAGTGTTACGAAAATCGTCTGATTTATGCTATTCTAATAGTGCGAAAAAATAAACAGAAAAGGTGTTTTTCATGAAATCATACATCGTTGTAGGAGCCGGCATTTTAGGAGCATCAACCGCCTACCATTTAGCAAGAGAGGGAGCAGCCGTCACCATCATCGATCGCGGCGACAAAGGCCAAGCCACCGCCGCAGCCGCCGGCATTGTCTGTCCATGGGTATCCCAGCGCCGCAACCAAGTTTGGTACCGCTTAGCCAGAGGCGGAGCCAAATTTTATCCTTCGTTCATTCAAGAACTTCAATCGCATGGAGAAACAGAAACAGGCTATGAACGAGTAGGGGCCCTTTGTTTGCATACAGATAAAGAAAAACTTGAAAAGATGATGGATCGCACACTGCAGCGCCGCCAAGAAGCGCCGGAAATCGGAGAAGTGACGAAGCTATCCTTTACACAAGCAAAACAGCTATTTCCAGCGCTGGCTGAAGGCTACGAGGCTGTTTACGTCAGCGGAGCAGCGCGCGTCAATGGCAAAGCATTACGCGATGCGTTAGTGAGAGCCGCCCAAAAGCTGGGGGCTACCTATATAAAAGGAAACGCCAAGATTGTTCATCAACACTCGCATGTGAACGGTGTGGAAGTCGCTGGCACTTATTATCAGGCTGACGCGGTCGTCATCACAGCCGGCGCATGGGCAAAAGAATTGCTGCTGCCACTCGGCATCGAATTTTTAGTCACGCCGCAACGCGCGCAAATCATTCATCTTGAAAAACCAGAACAAGATACAGATTTATGGCCTGTCGTCATGCCCCCAAGCAACCAATACTTGCTTGCTTTTCGAAACGGGCGAATCGTTGTCGGAGCGACCCATGAAGACGGTGTCGGTTTCGACTGTCGAGCAACCGCAGGGGGAGTGTATGAAATATTACATAAAGCGTTAGCAATCGCACCCGGATTATCGGATTGCACACATAGCGAAATAAGAGTCGGATTTCGCCCATATACCCCAGGGTTCCTTCCTGTCTTTGGAGCGCTTCCCGGCTTTACCGGCATTTATGTGGCCAACGGCTTAGGGGCGTCCGGTCTAACGGCCGGCCCTTATTTAGGATGTGAACTCGCCAAACTCGTCCTTGGGCAACCAACCGAATTAGATCCTTTTGATTACAATGTAGCCGGTGCGATTAAAAAAATAGAGGAGCGCGGTTAAAGCCTCCGCGCCCTCTAACCTAACCAATGGAAACACACAAGCTTTTTACAAATATGAACCTTTCCCACCTACACTCGATTTAGAGGTGAGGGACTTCTCAGTAAATATGTTAAATAGCAAAAACAAAAGTGTTCCTATCTTCTAACTTTGATGAACAAACACCCCCATTTTGCAATAAATTTTTCCTTATTGCACCGTGCTTTCTACTAACAACATTCTCTACCTTCTCGCTTTGCTATCGTAAAAATAGGGATCGTTAGGATCAACGCAATCATAAATAGCGATGCAGAAATAGAATAAATACTTGCAAGCGAAACTTGTGTTTTCCATTGTCCTGCTAATCCCATCATCACAACCATTGTGCCTGTCATAAGCAATGTGCGAACGCCCATTACTCGTCCAATCCACGCCTCTTCTGTACATTGCATGGTTAACGTAGTAATACCAATAAAAATACAAGGCTGCGTCAAACCAATTAAAAATTGCAGCAGCATCGTCAACACTAAATTTGTCGAATGGCCTACTCCCCAAATTCCAAATCCATTAACAAGAAGTCCGATTGCTAAAAGAAGTTGCGGGGAAAGCTGTGTCGCTGCAGCTATTGTTATAAATCCTCCTATAATTTCGCCCGCGCCGTACGGAATCGTCAGCCATTGCAGCTTTTCCGCCGCCAAGCCCAGCTTCTCCGTCACAACAAAAAGGCTAAGCGGCGAAATCAGTCCGACGCCGCAGCCAACTGCGGCAACGCAACCCGACAATAATGTCAATACTTTGTTAGAAAATATATGGCGAATCCCTGCCAGCATATCTTTCATTACGCTAGGAGACGCCATTTGCGGATGATGATTCTGATCAGCCGGAATAAACATAAGAGCAAAACTAGAAAATACAAACATTATAAAAGCAATAAAAAGCGTCATATAAATACCAAACGTCTGATAGACAAACGTTCCAATGCTCGGTCCTAAAACCGTAAAAATCGCGAATAAACTTTGCAGCAATGCCACACCACTCTGTGCTTGCTCGGAAGGAACATGCTTTTTGTATAATTTCATCCCTGCCGGCTGCGATAGTTGTGATAACATGGCGGAAAAGAATGTGGCCAAAAATATGATGTGCCACGTTCCCAGTAAAAGCGCGAGGTAAACTAATAAAAGAGAAGCAGCGCTTGCCCATTCACACCAAATCACCGTTTTTCTTGGAGCTAGCCTGTCTGCGCATCCACTTTGATCGGCTTTAACAGGCCAATTTCATCATAATAGCGCAAAGTTTGGACCGACACTTTATTTAACTTGGCAAATTCCCCTATTTTGAACATCGCCATCTTCCTCCTTCATGAACTTACTCATATCATAAAATCTCCTGTAACGATAGAGTCAATTCCTTAGCGATAATTTTGTTGCTATTTCCTCATTGTTGATTTTTTCCTTCGCTGTTGCTTCGCAAAAATAAAAGCGGAAGATTTTTACGCATCTTCCGCCGTTTCTTTTTATCTTGTGATTATTTCCTGTCCCTCTATATATTGTTCCACTTCACGAATAGAAGGCAGCCCTTCCCAGTCTCCTTTAAATTGTGTAGCTAGGGCGCCTAATAAATTCGCCCGCTTTAATGCTTTAGGTAAACAAATGTTTAAAACATCCTCATCGAGCGGCTGATCTTCATCTAACAGCACAGACAGCAAGCCCGCGGCAAACGCATCTCCGGCCCCTACTGGATCAACAACCTTATCCATACGAAAAGCGGGGGATTGGATCGCTTCATTTTGATAAAAGCCAATAGATCCCTCTTGTCCAAGCTTCATAACAACCAGCTTGGGGCCCATTTGCAAAAACTGCTTTCCATACTCTGCGACTGGTTGCTCACCAATTAAAAATTTTGCTTCTTCTAATCCAGGTAAAAAAATATCGCACAACGGCATTAATGACAATAAAACGCACCGCGCCTGCTCCTCGCTCCATAGCTTTCGGCGTAAGTTCGGGTCAAATGAGACAGTTAATCCTCTTGCTTTCGCTTGCTCCATCACTTTTTTAATAAAATCTGCCGTCCGTTCGCCTAGTGCGGGCGTAATTCCGGTTACATGCAGATGACGGGCGTTGGCCAACCACTCAGGTTGGATATCTGCTTCGGAAAATTTACTTGCTGCTGAATATTTTCTATAGTAATATATCATTGGGTCGCCGTAACCTTTAAATTCTTTAAAATAAATGGCGGTCGGCGCCTTCTTATCACGAATAACGCAGGAGACATCGACTCCCTCCCCGGCAAGCGTGCTAACAATCAAATCGCCGAACGGATCGCATCCAACACGGCTGATCCATCTTACTTTTTTGCCGAGCCGCGTAAGCCCGATGGCCACATTGGATTCAGCGCCTGCTATCGATTTGGTAAATAAAGGAGAGTACCTTAAGGAGCCGTCTGTCATTGGTTGAAAAAGAATCATACTTTCCCCAATTGTCACCACATCAACATCATTATTTTGCTGCATCGCTGCCAACCCCTTTAGCAAGCTCAACAAACATACGCGCCCGCTTTGTGAGTTCATCGTAGTTTTTTTGTTGCACAAGCTGTTTGTCGACTAAATTTCCTCCTAATCCGACGGCAATGGCCCCATTATTTAATATTGTCATCATATTTTTTGTATTGACGCCTCCTGTTGCAATCATTTCAATAAAAGGAAGAGGAGCTTTTACCTCTTTAATATAGTTCGCTCCTAAAGTTCCGATCGGAAACACTTTCACAGCGCTCGCCCCTAGCTGATAGGCCCTGTACATCTCGGAAGGTGTCATCGTACCAGGCCATACGTCGATCCCTTGTTCGACACAATAAGCAACTACTTGTTCATTTAGATGAGGAGAAATAATATATTGCGCTCCCGCCCGAACCGCTTCTTTCGCCATTTCAAGCTCCAGCACCGTCCCCGCACCAATATAAAGGCGGTTTTCATATGTTTCTCTTAGCTTCGCAATAGCGGCTAAAGCTCTATCGGTATTCATTGTGATTTCCAAAAATTTCATTCCTCCCGACCATAAAGCCTCGGCAATTGGTTGTATGGAATCTTGTGAAACTCCTCTAATGATCGCGATGATTTTTTCCTCTTTCAATAATGGGAGCAAACGAGACGTCATCAGTATCATGCCTCCATTCTTATCATTTTATAGTGTAATCCCTGTTTTCCAAATGGCCATGTCGTGAACATGATGATTTCTTATGATTGACTGCTTTGCCACTTGCTATTTCGATAATATACGATATAAAATCACGCAATACCTCTTCCCATGAATTTCCTTCTAGTAAACGTCCAGCAATGAACCTCTCCCACCTCTTAACGGAGTGGAGGTAGGAGAGGTTCATGAATTAGAAAATATTTGCTGCTCATTAAAGTATGCGCCATCCATTATTTTGCAAAAGCCTTCATAAAAGAGGTCCACCCTCCCCCATTACACCCACCACATATTGGTCGGTTGGTCTTCGATTAAGACTTGTTTTAAGTTGCTGACAGCGCGTTTAAATCCCTCTTCAATCGACATGAGTGGATCTTCGTGTTCGATGCTGACGACGTAATCATATCCGTATGTGCGAAGGGCACTCATCATATCAGACCATTCTTGAAGGTTATGACCGCATCCAACAGACCGGAATGTCCAGGCCCTTGTTTGAACATTACCGTATGGCTGCATGTCCGTTAAACCATACATATTGACATTGTCTGGATCAATATAGGTGTCTTTTGCATGAAAATGGTGAATAGCCTTTTCTTTTCCTAAAATTTTAATCGCAGCTACCGGGTCAATCCCTTGCCACCAAAGGTGACTTGGGTCAAGGTTTGCGCCTACTGCTTCACATGTTTCCTCACGAAGCTTTAACATCGTATATGGTGAATGAACTAAAAAGCCACCATGCAATTCTAGACCAATCTTGACGTTATGATCTTGAGCAAATTTCCCCCACTCTTTCCAATATGGAATAAGCTTTTCTTCCCATTGCCACTTTAAAATATCATTGTATTCATTGGGCCAAGGGGCAACCGGCCAGTTTGGATATTTCGCCTTTTCATGGTCACCACTAACGCCAGAGAAACAGTTCACAACAGGAACCTCCATCATCTCCGCAAGCTGAATGGTTTTAACAAACGTTTCATGGGATTGCTTCGCAAATTTTTGGTCGGGAGAAAGGGGATTTCCATGACAGCTAAATGCACTGATCATGAGCCCACGAGATGCTACTTCCTTAAGGTAGCGCTCGCGCTTTTCTTTGCTTTCTAATAATTCATCAAGGTTGCAGTGAGCAGAACCTGGATAGTTTCCTGTTCCAATTTCGACTGCGTGTAATCCTGCTTCTTTCACGTAATCGAGCATGTCTGTAAACGATTTATTAGAAAAAAGCACTGTAAATACGCCTAGTTTCATGACAAACTTCCTCCCATCTCCGTTCGTAATATGCTTTTACTTTTTTCACTACTTTCATAAATCACATCAATTATATGTGAAACTTGCATCGCTTCTTCTGGTTTCACTAAAGGTTCTTTTAATCCAAGACACGCCTCCACAAATGCTTTTGCCTGTAAAAACCCTTCCTCTTTTTCCTCGGGAATATAGACAGCCACACTATTAAACAGCATCCCATGTTTCGCATAGTTTAAGGTAAAAGGAAAAACGTCTAAGCCGCCTTTTTCGCCAGAAATGGAAAGAGTATCTTCATCTTTCGAAATGTTAGCAGACCATGATGTTTCAAAAAGGAGGCTTGTTCCATTTTGAAAACGAAGGTAGGCTGTCGCATGATCTTCAACATTGAATGTTTCATGATTAAAGCTGCCCCATTCATTTACTTGATTTGGTATTTTACTAAGTACGTTATAGGTGGCACCTGTGACTTCTTTCACTTTTGGATTTCCCATCAACCAAAGAGCAAGGTCTAATAGATGACATCCGTAATCGATGAGGCAACCTCCACCCTGCAAGTCCTTATTGGTAAAACCCCCCCATCCTGGAACCTTTCTCCGCCGTAATGCTTTGACACGGACAACAAGCGGATGACCAATTTCACCTTCATCGATCACTTTTTTTGCTGCTTGTGCTTCTTTCATAAAGCGATAGTGGTAGGCGATCCATAATATTTTCCCGGACTTTTCTTTCGCTTTTATCATTTCCGCACATTCACTCGCATTCATCGCCATTGGCTTTTCACAAAGAACATGAACGCCGGCTTCCAGTGCCGCAATAGTCATTTCCTTATGAAATTTATTCGGGGTACAAATGACAACGGCATCGACATGTGGCAGCATATCTTTATAATTCTCGTAAACTTGTGGAATATGAAATTGGTTTTGTACTTGTTTTGCTTTATCGATGTTTACATTGCAAACAGCCGTGACGGCTGCTTCATTTAATTGCTGAAATGCTGGAATATGGCGAAATGTAGCGATTCCCCCTGCTCCAATCATACCGACTCTTAATTTTTTCATGGTGACACCTCTTCGCCGTTGGTCTCGTTTCATGAATTGTTCGGTTAAGCTCGACAACTAAGCAAACAAACCTGTTCTCAAATAAAAAGGACAGCACTCATGTTTTATATGTTGGTGCTTTATTTCTAAGTTCATATCTTTTGGGGCTAGTTTGTATGAGGTTGAAGCGCTGCTATTCGGCTTCGAATTGACATTTTTTGATAATGAAGCTCCTTGACTACGGATCTGGACTTTCCTTTCAGCTTTGCGGCTTTGATCGCGGTTTAGCACTAGTTTTCGTGTTTTTAGCACCCTTTTTCACGATTTTCGAATAATGCTATCCGCCACTTTGAGTGCTTGATCCAAAGCTTGATCCCTTTTATTCGAGGGTGAGGTTCTTTTTTCCGCAGCTTCATGCCTTGATCCTGCTGTTTTGTGATTTCCCTCCTGAAATAAGTCCAACACATGGATTTTTCCCGCCCAAAGATTTAATCCCCACATCTTTTATTGTTTGACTCTTTCCAATGTTAGCGGTACGACTTTTTTTGCTTGGGCTGCTTCGAACGCAGCAAGAATGACTAGCAAAGATTTCATTCCTTCCTCTCCCGATATCGGCGGTTCTTGGTCGTTTAGAATGCTTTCAACAAATTGGTCAATGACGTGTGATGTTGTTTGCCCGCCTTCTTCATTGGATTGAATGGCACTAAGCTTGTAATTGACCACTTCTCCATTTTTGTATTGGACTACTAAAGAATAGTCTGGGTCGTCTTCTAAACGTAAAATTCCTTTTTCACCATAAATGATGGTTGAGTTGTCTTCTTTTCCGTTGTATGACCAGCTAGCAGCTAGGGTTTCGATAATGCCGCTCTCTGTTTTTAAGAGGCAAACGGCGTTGTCATCGACATCTGTTTGTTCCTTTGCTATTGTTTCGACAAATGCGGCTACCTCGATAATTTCTTCACCAAGTAAAAAGCGAATTAAGTCTGCTTTATGGACACCTAAATCGCCCATTGCTCCCATTGCCGCCTGCTCCTTTTTAAAGAACCAGCTGTCCCTTCCATCAGCGCTCCATCCTTCAGGTCCGGGGTGCCCGAAAGCTGTGCGGAAACTGTAGATTTTTCCGATTTCTCCTTTTTCAATTAACTCTTTGGCTTTCACATGGGAGCTTACAAAGCGTTGATTATGGGCAATCATTAATTTCTTTCCAGTTTGTTTGGAAGCTTCAATCATTTCCTCAGCTTCTTCTTTTGTTGTCGCCATTGGCTTTTCACATAGGACGTGTTTCCCTGCTTTTAGGGCAGCAATGGAGATAGGGGCATGTAAATAGTTGGGCGTACAGACACTAACGGCATCAATTTCTTCATTTGACAAAAGGTCCTCATAATTTGTATAAGGTGTTACATGATATTTTTTAGCTATTTCGACTGCGCGTTCTTTATTACTATCACATACAGCGACAATGTTTACGTGTTCATTTTCCGAAAATTCCGGCAAATAGCGGTGTTTAGCAATACTTCCACAACCAATTACTCCGACTTTCAATTTTTTCATCACAAATATTCCTCCTTAAAACATCGGTGTTGTTTAGGACCTCTTCCGTTAAGATTGGATTGTGCTTTATAAGAGTATAATCCAGCTCCTCAAGCAGTTGATGAGAGCAAGTGCCGCCAATAGTAGTCATAATGGCATGAATACGCGGATTGGCAAACATATCATGTAAATCTTCTAGACGCTCTTCCACTGTACCTGCCATATACTCATTTTGTTTTTGAGCATGCTTGCCAACGGCAGCGTTAAATCCTAGTCTCTCTAATTCGGCGATCCCTCTTTGCAACCGTCTTCGACATAAAGCCGCAACCCCCGATGAAGGGGAAATAATGCCAATGGTATCTCCAGGACGCAATCGGTTAGGACGCAACGCCATTTTTTTCTCCCTATTTGTAAAAATACACATACAAACAGATAAACTCCAATCCATTTTATCCAGCCTCATCTTGAGTGCTATGGGCAAAACCACTGGCTCTATCGAGATATTCTCCGTCTATGTTAATAGCACATTACCAAATGGCTTTGATTCTTGTTCTATTTCTATTATTTGTAAAAAATAACTAAATTGATAACAACACATAAAGCAGCTGATCTTTGAAGCTGTGCCTTTCACAAAGTGAGTTCGGCAAACAAAAACCGAGTAATGTCATCAAAAAACGGTCACTGTCTTGGTGCCCATAACATGACAGCTACGCCAGCTAAACAAAGAAGCATACCCATCCAGTCATAGGAATCAGGCACTTTTCGATCCATTCCCCATCCCCAAAGAACAGCAAGTACAACAAAAATGCCCCCATAAGCCGCATAAACTCTACCGAAATTCGGAAATTGCTGTAAGGTGGGAATAATCCCATAAAGAACAAGAAGTAGGCCTCCCAGCATTCCATGTATCATTGGCTTGTCTTCACGAAGCCACAGCCAAACTAAATATCCTCCGCCAATTTCCGCTAATCCTGCCAGAACAAATAGAACGATCGCTACAAATATATACATTTCCTTTATTTTCCATCCCTAAAATTCAAAAAGCACAGCGATATCTTCTCTCCCAAAGACAGCAAGATGCCCTGTTCTCTATTTTCTTTTTATAGACAATGTCTTCATTCCTCATTTATATCATTATAAACGATCAAACGTTTATTTATATGATCGCTTGATAAAATACAGAGAATCGACGATCGTCGATTTCCTTTGCCTCTCGAAAACATTTCCACTTTCTTTTGCCGATGATCAATATGGACAATAAAATAAAAAGATGCTAAATCTCAGCATCTTTTTTCAAACAGAGAGCCGGGCACATAGCTTCCATAAAAGCCGGCTTGTTTTATACGGTTTGCCTTCTCATAGCACTCTTTGCTCGTCTTCCCATTCTTCGATGACCATTTGATGATCGGACTGAAGATGAGAAGCCGGGCGCCAATAGGAAAATAGAATCATCGATACGATGCTGGCTACGATGCCATACATAATCGGTTTCGTCGAGCTGAGGCCTTCCAACGCTAAACCAGCAAATACGACAAGTGAGCTAATGACCATCGAATACAGCCCTGCTTTCGCTGTTGCCTTTTTCCAAAAGAAACCAAGAATAACAGGGACGAAAATGGCACCTGATAAAATCGCATAAGCCACGTCAAGAGCAACGAGCACATCTTGAATCCAAATGGCAAAGATTATGGCGATCACACCGACCACAAGGGTAATGATCCGCGATAATCGTACAACATGCTGGTCGCTCATATTTTTTAGCCAATATTGCTTCAAAATATCGTGTGAGATCAGTGTCGAGGAAGCGAGCAGCGTTCCTGAGGCGGTAGACATGAGCGCAGAACACACGCTTGCTAAAATGAGACCTAATAACCCATGTGGAAGAATAGCGAGCGACATGCTGGCAAATACGTTTTGCGGATCACTGATGGTTGGAAAGACAATCACTGCACACATGCCAATGATACTTAAAGCTAACGCATACGCAATGCTGTACACCCCGGCATACACCGCTCCGCCTCGAGCGATTTTCGTGGTTCGTGCTGTAAATACTCGCTGCCAAATATCTTGAGAAACGATCATTCCTAATGTATATAAGAGAAAGTATTGAAAAATGCTGGACCATCCGATAGAGGTAAAATCAAAATAAGAAGCCGAAAGCTGTTGAGAGAGCGCCTCCCATCCGCCGACGCGAGATAAGCTCATCGGCAGCATAATGAAAAAGATGCCGATAGTCATCACAAGAAACTGAATAATATCTGTCATCGTTACACTCCACATTCCGCCGAGGATCGTATAAAATAGGACGATGCCGCCTCCCACAAGCATGGAGGTCGTCATAGACCAACCGAGCACCGCGTGTATAATGCTGCCCATTCCGATCACCTGCGTAACAGAAACCATTAAGGTATAAATCGCCGCCACAATCGCGCTGATTAAACGAGCTTCTTGATTGTAGCGCCTTCCTAGCAATTCACTTATCGTCGTAACGTTCGCTCCGTAAATCTGCCTAATAAAAAACAAGCCTAATAGAGTGATGCCCAGACCAATCATAAAGACAAACCACATGCCTGAAAGCCCGAATTGATACCCCAATTTGGCCGTACCAATCGTTGAAGCGCCGCCAAGAATGACGGCGGATAAACAACCAAGGTAAATAAACAAACCAAGATTTCTGCCTGCAAGCGCGTAATCTTCCGCCGTTTTCGCTTTTTTCGCTCCTAAAATCCCCACGACGATTAAAAGGAGAAAATAAACCAAAATAACACCTGTATCAAGCACGCTCATCCCGATTCCCCCATTCTTGTTTTCATCAAGAAACCCGCCGCTATCTGCCTGTCATTTTAGCTTCAAATGAACGAAAGCCCATTTCGTTTTCATACTCCGCTAACGCCTCCGCCAGCATGCGCAAGCCATCATCAATCTGCTCCTTCGTCACAGTCAGCGGTGGAATCATGCGAATAACTTCTCCTTGATTTCCGCATAAATAGAAAAGAACCCCTTTTTGCAGACAGCGGTTTAAAATATTCATCACCCCCTCTCCATTTGGTTCCCCTGTCATTGGATCAATGATTTCAATGCCAATCATCAATCCGATCGAGCGCACCTCGCCAATCACAGCGTGTTTTTCTTTGAGCTCATCCAACCGTTCACGAGCATATAGGCCAACAGTCCGGCAATTTTCCAGCACGTTTTCTTCCTTGAATACTTCTAATGTCGCCAGCGCTGCCGCGCAGGCAATCGGATTGCCGCCAAATGTTGTTCCGTGACTTCCTAGCGGCCATTGCTGCATCAGCTCTTTAGAAGCCACCGTTGCACTTAGCGGAAGACCTGAAGCGATTCCTTTCGCAATAGCCATAATATCTGGAACAACGTCAAATGTTTGTGCGGCAAACCATTCCCCCGTGCGTCCAAATCCTGTTTGCACTTCGTCAAAAATAAGCAACATTCCATGTCGGTCACAAATTTCTCTTACTTTATGCAGCCATCCTTTTGGGGGAACAATATATCCTCCCTCTCCCAATACCGGTTCTAAAATCATGCACGCTACTTCTTCCGGGGTCACTTGATGAGCAAATAAAGCCGAAGCTTCTTTTTCTAGTTGATGAGCAAAATAAACATCCGGATCTTCACCGTCTGGACACGTTTTCGGATTCGCGTATGGCAGCTGATACGTCAATCCGTTTGGCTGCAAATATTGGCGATATTTGCTTTTGGAGGTGCTGACGCTAAGCGATCCTAAGGAACGCCCGTGGAAACAGCCCGTAAACGATATCACATACGGACGTCTCGTAACATGCTTGGCCAGCTTCATCGCTCCTTCAATCGCTTCCGTTCCGCTATTAGCAAAAAAGAAACAGTTTAATCCTTCAGGCATAATCGGTGTGAGCTCTTTGGCCAAACGAAGAATGGACTCATACATGATGACCCCGCTCGGTCCATGCAGCAGACGGTCTGCCGCATCTTTAATCGCCTGTACTACTTTCGGGTGACGGTGACCAATGTTTGTTACGGCGATCCCGGAAGTAAAATCAAGATATTTTTTTCCATCCACCCCGTAATAATAGCAGCCTTCCTCCTTTACAACTGGCAAATTCGGATGATCTTTTGCCATCGTTGGCGCAAGCAAATCCGGCATTTGTTGAAATAGATGAATCCAATTGCTTTCTCTCATCTTTTTTCTCCCCTTGTGCGAATGAAATTTGTTTATTCATACCCCGCTATGATGATACCAGTACACAGCGCGGAAAGAATGTTCTCAGCCACATTTGCAGGATGCTGATCCACCCTGCTGCTTTCAAGCGAAAAGGCCGATGATCCGCCATCCCTTCAACCGTTCACTTTAGATGTTGGCTGAATACACGTTTTTCCTAGGTTTCAAGCTCATTTTTGCCGACCACTCAAAATCAGGCGCCCCAGCTAAAGGTCTGTTTTCTGTTCCGCATCCTTTCATTGTCTAGCAACGCCAGATCACCTCTCTTGATATGACCGCCTTTTCTTTAAAGCGATGAGTGTGATCATTTCATAAATAATGGCGGAGGCCAGCACAGCCGTAATTTCACCCGGATCGTATGAAGGCAATACTTCAACTAGATCAAAACCAACGATGTTTAAACCATCAAGTCCTCTCACATATTCGAGCGCTTCATAACTTGTAGGCCCTCCTACCTCCGGTGTACCGGTTCCAGGAGCAAATGCCGGATCAACAAAATCAATGTCATAAGAAACAAAAACAGGCCGATCTCCCACTCGTTGATGAATGCGATCCATCACTTCAGAAAAGCCTGTTTTCCGAACCTCCTTCATCGGAATCACTTCAAAGCCGAGACGGCGTGCATCCTCGATATCATCTGCGCTATAGAGCGGTCCGCGCATACCGACTTGAATGGAGTGATCCACATCGAGCAATCCCTCTTCTACAGCCCGGCGAAACGGCGTACCATGCATATACTTCTCTCCATAGTAATGGTCCCATGTGTCTCCATGCGAATCAAAATGAACAAGCGCGATCGGCCCAAAACGTTCATAAAATGCCCGCAAATGTCCTAATGTGATGGAATGATCTCCGCCCATCATAATGGGAATAATATTTTTTTGCAAAAGAGGACGCAATTCCTTGACAATCCGATCATATGTCTGCAGCGCATTTCCAGGAACAACATCTATATCACCATAATCGATTCCAGAGCAGTATTGAAAAATATCAATCTCCATATCTGGATTATACGGACGAAGCAGTACTGAGAAATTTCGAATGTGTTGCGGACCGTATCGCTGTCCCGTTCGATTAGAAGCAGCCGTATCAAACGGAACACCAAGTACCGCAAAATCAACGTTATCCGTTGTGCGAATATGCTCTAGCCGCATAAATGTGCGAACGCCACAAAAGCGTGGCGATTGCGATGAATCTTTTGGTTGATACACACAAACCCCTCCCTCTATAAAATATCAATTTTCTCGTTTTTTCTTTGAATTTCTTCGATTTTCATGAACATAGACGTTTCGTAGACATCAGAAATAAGGATAGATATTGAATATCTATAAATTTTTGGATAGATAGAATGTAGGGGGACAAGCTCCATCATCCAATTTTTTAAAAATGGAGGTCATTTCCTTATGATCGCACCAATGGATCTCCACTTGTCTCATGGCGGTGTACCCTCCCATGTCTCACGGAGTCCTTCGCTCCTACATTCCTTCGTTCAACCTATCCATGAGGTGGAGGTCGGAATATGCTCACTTGCTGGGTCTATGCCCGAATGGGGATTTACGACCGACTTCTCCGTGCTTCTAATGTCTATCTTCGATACATTGTTTGAGATTAGGCGATTTCCTATAATGTCTTTAAGTGTGGAATATCTTGTATCATTTTCTCTTCACTGAACGAAATTTGACGTCGACCAATGACGAATAAGATTCGAATGAGTTTACTACATAAAGCGACAAGAGACTGCTTACCGGTTAATGGATTATGAGTCCGTGTGCGATAGTATTCATGTAAGGCTTTAAACCCTTTGTTTTTCGTTGATAAAGGCATCACCACTCGGAATAAGAGGGCGCGCAGTCGTTTTCGTCCTCGCTTACTAATCGTTGTTTTTCCTCGATGTTTCCCTGATTCATTCTTTTTTAAGTTCAGCCCCGCCAATTTAATGATTTGGCGTGGATGCTGATATTGGTGGAGGTTGCCCACTTCAGCGAAAAAACCAACCACGGTCATTTCTCCGATGCCTTTGATCTCACACATCTCTTTGGCCCCCGGAATCGTTTGAACCATTTCACTTAACTGCTTTTCCAATTCGTCTAGACGATGGGTTAAATACTCGTATTTCTCGAGTAAATAACGTAACTCTTCTTTGGCCATTTGAGTGCCCGGTTGAAGTCCAATGGAGACTTTGGCAGCCTCTTTGAACTGTTCCATTCGCTTCATTCCAACAGCTCGTTTCGCCACTTTCTTGACTTCTACAAGAAGCCGTTCGGATGGAATCTTTGCGATTTCGTTTGGCAGATATCCCAATTTCAAAAGCTGTAGCGCTGCTTTTCCTGTCCAATCTTTAAACACCGTAAGAAACTCAGGAAAATATCGATCCAGCCAATTGTGTACTTGAGCTTGAACCGCATATAGATCCTGTGTCATCATATCGTGAAGTTTCACGCCTTCACGTAATTCTGCGTAGATTCCCTCTGGAAGAATCGGGATGGAATATCGGCCATCCTTGACGAGTTGGGCAATGACCTTCGCATCTTTCACGTCGTTTTTCGTAGGAGAGTTGTCATCCAGCTCTTTACTTCGTTTCACATGCATCGGATTGACTGTCACACATAGGATGTCATGTGAAGTTAAAAAATAAGCGAGATTCAACCAGTAGTGTCCGGTTGGCTCCATTCCTACGATGACATCTCTTTTTTCATGTTGGTTCATCAAGGTGTGTACCCAATTTAAAAACGTTTGAAACCCTATTCTTGAGTTTTCAAATACAACGGCCTTTGATAAGTCCATTCCCCGATAATCTTGAGCTCTTGCCACATGTTTGTGTTTTGCGATATCAACGCCAATGATTAACGTTTGTTCAGTGATTTGTCTAATTTTCGAATTTCGGTTATAATTCATATCGAGTCCTCCTTGGTTTATTAGTTAGGGGTCATGGCCATGACACCCTGTATCATACCAAGGGGACTTTTTTGTTTCAAACCTCATTTTTCCTCATTACAGGAATGCTCCCTTTATAAAAATATATAAATGCAGCTTGGAAATAGAACGAACGAGCTGTGGAAAATGGACGGTCGCGGCAAGGCTAATGGAAATATTTTGACCCGCTACCCTCATTTTGTTATCGTTATAGACAAACGTTACAAAATCAAGCGGGGGGATAATCGATGCCACTTGATATGTAAGCATTTGCATCCATATGAAGCTTGGCCTTTTTCAACGTCTTTTGTCACACCCATGCTCAGTCTTTTGGTTGTAGACATGATTCGTTCCGTCTTGCCATGACGTTTAGATACCATGGGCATTCGATCGAGATTTGTGAATAATTAAAATCAGCCATACTGGATTTGCGCCGCTAAAACGGAAAGAGCGAAAGATGGCATGAAACGAGCAGCAAACAGCAAAAGGCGGCTCGCAAGCAGAAGCTTACGAACCGCCTTTATTGACTATGATTCTTCCTCACCCTTCAGCTTTTTCACAACTTTCCTGCTCTTAATGCCCCAAAGCTGCCGACCGGTCTTTATCTTTCGGCAGCCAATAAGTCAACACTCCGAGCAGTGGTAAAAAGCTGCACATCCACATCAACGATTTAAGCGTGTATGTATCGGCAATTTTACCAAGTACGACCGCGCCTAACGCTCCCATTCCAAACGCAAGACCAACAATTAATCCAGAGGCCATTCCGACATTTCCTGGAAGCAGCTCTTGTGCATACACGACAAAAGTTGAGAAGCTAAGCGATAAAATAAAACCAGCTAAAAAGAGCACAGGCAGCGCCCATCCGAGCGGAAGATGCGGAAGCAACAAGGCGAACGGAGCGGTACCGACTGTAGAAAACAGCATTAAATTCTTCTTTCCAAATCGATCGGCAAGCGGGCCGCCAACAAACGTGCCAATCGCTCCAGCGATCATAAAAATAAATAAGTACAGCTGCGCTTCTCGTATTGAAATATGGTAATATTGAGTCAAATAAAACTGATAATAGTTGGAAATACCGGCCGAATACCAAGAGCGAGTAAACACTAAAAAGATTAATAGAATTAAAGCAAAGAGAACGCGTTGCCGCCTTTGCCCTTCCAATTTTACCGCTGTTTTTTGGGCACGGTCTTTCTCTCGCTGTTCTAGTTTATGAGAATACCACCGTGATACGCGAGATAATATCATAATGCCCAGCAGTGCCACCACTGTAAACCATCCAGCCCCTTTTTGGCCAAACGGTACAAAAACAAGAGCCGTAAACAACGGAGCAAGAGCATTTCCTGTATTTCCTCCTACCTGATAAATCGATTGGGCAAACCCTCGTCTCTCTCCTGCTGCAAAATAAACCACCCTTGCTCCCTCCGGATGGAACACGGCAGAACCAAGCCCTACTAATAATACCGATAATAAAACAAAGAGAAAGCTAGGCGCCAGCGCCAAACCGACCATTCCCAACAGGCTCGCAGCCATTCCCAGCGGCAGAAAGCATGGGGAAGGACGCCGATCCGTAAATAAGCCAACAACAGGCTGAAGAACCGAAGAGGTCATATTCAAGGTAAACGCAATCCAACCAATTTGCATATACGATAAATTCATCGATGATTCCAAAATCGGAAACAGCGCAGGGACAACGGCCTGCATGGCATCATTAAGCAAATGGCCCATGCTGATGGCAAACAAAATAGGATAGACTGTCATCCGAACAGAAGCAGCCTGCTGAGCACCTGTATACATCTTTTCTCTCCCTTTCTATTAACTTTAAGCATTTCCCTAAGAAGTCTCCCTGACCAATGGCAGAGAGGCATCAGCTACCATTATACCCCTTTTAACAAAAGTTTCAATTATTTAGCATTTCCTTTCCAAATTAACATCTAGGCATGAAGCTTTAGAAACCTTCTATGATGTTCCTCTCGTCATTATCGTGATGATATACATATACAAAAATGCTTATGTATACAAAATGATAGCTGGCACTACTTCTTTGAAGAAGCATACCATGCTTAAGTGCCGCCGCTGCGCTTAGCTTGTTTGGGAAAGGGATCGCTTTTTTGTCATTCCCTGAGAAATGACAGGCAAAATGGTGTGAACAGCGATCGAACACATGCAACAGCCAGTGTGAGAAAAAGCAAGGATGCTCTAGCTGAGTCTCATGAAATCCATGTTAACTAAATACCATACACAAAAAACGGCTGTCATCCGCCATGACTAGGCATGGCGCAGCAGCCGTTTTTTGGATTTTCCCTGTTTCGAAAAGCGATGATTCACGATTTACTTGCCAAAAAACCCTTTTAACGCAAACGCGACATTTTGTGGTCGTTCCGCTAGGCGGCGCATAAAGTAGCCGAACCAGTCGTTGCCAAACGGAATATACACACGCATTTTATATCCTTCAGCCGCAAGCTGTTGCTGCATGTCGGTGCGGAATCCGTACAACATTTGAAATTCGAATTGGTCGCGCGGAATATTGTTCTCTTTAGCAAATTGCTTCACTTTCGCAATAATGTTATGGTCATGTGAAGCAATGGCCGTGTAGCTTCCGCTTAATAAATGCTGTTGAATAATGTTCATGTAATTGGCATCTACTTCCTGTTTATCCTGATAAGCCACCTCAGGTGGTTCTTTGTAAGCGCCTTTTACTAAGCGAAGAGAGACTCCTTTTAAATCTTTGACATCTTGCTCCGCGCGATATAAATAGGCTTGAATGACTGTCCCTACATTGTCATACGTTTTGCGCAATTCATGCAAAATATCTAATGTTGCCTGACAATGGGCGGAATCTTCCATGTCAATGCGCACAAAGTTATTGCACCGCTTAGCGGTTTCCATAATTTTTTTCATATTGTCAAGGCAAAAATGCCAATCAATATCAAGCCCCAGTTGTGTCAGTTTAACAGAGAGATTGCTGTTGACCCCCGCTTTATGAATGGCCTCTAGCGTTCTCACATTATATTCTGTCGCCTCAATCGCCTCTTCCCGGCTCGAAACAAACTCGCCTAAATGGTCAAGCGTACAAACAAGCCCTTTTTCATTCAGCTCTTTCACTTTAGCAATAGCGCTTTCAATCGTCTCACCAGCGACAACCTGGGAAGCTCCAAACCGGAGCCCCCATTTTTTAGCTGCTTTATTTAATGCTTTGCTTTGCGAAGCATATAGAAACATATTTTTTGAGATTTGTGCTAACATCGTCTGTCCTCCTAAAACGCCTCACTTACGGTTTTTGCTTGCATATGAAGAATTAAATAATCAGGGCCCCCTGCTTTTGAATCGGTTCCTGACATATTAAAGCCGCCAAACGGCTGATAACCGACAATCGCACCTGTACAGCCGCGATTAAAGTAAAGATTGCCAACATGGAACTCCTCATGAGCTTTTTCAAGATGGGCACGATTTCTCGAGATGACAGCTCCTGTTAATCCATATTCCGTATGATTTGCCATTTCAAGCGCATGGTCAAAGTCCTTTGCCTTCGTAAAAGCGACAACTGGACCGAAAATTTCTTCCTGCATAATCCGTGCGCTTGGATGGACATCGGCAAAAATCGTTGGCTGGATAAAAAATCCTGTTGAATCGTCTCCTTCTCCTCCAGCCATCAGTCTGCCTTCTTGCTTGCCAATCTCGATATATCCCATAATTTTGTCAAATGACGCTTGATCGATAACCGGCCCCATAAATGTGCTCCGTTCTTCTGGATTCCCCACCTTTAGCTGTTTTGTCAGCTCGACGACGCGGTTTAACACTTGTTCGTACACATCTTCAACGATAATCGCCCGTGAACAGGCTGAACATTTTTGTCCAGAAAAGCCAAAAGCCGATGCAACAATAGATTGTGCCGCTAATTCAAGATCGGCTTCTCGATCCACAATGATCGCATCTTTTCCACCCATCTCGGCAATCACTCGCTTAAGCCATTTCTGTCCAGGCTGAACGATCGCTGCTCGTTCGTAAATGCGGCAACCAACAGCTCGTGAACCAGTAAACGAAATAAAACGCATCTTTGGATGCTCGACTAAATATTCGCCAACCTCCGCTTCGCCGCCTGGCAAATAGTTTAGTACCCCAGCTGGCAGCCCTGCTTCCTCCATCATTTCGACAAATTTCGCAGCCACGACAGGCGCACGGTCCGACGGGCGCAAAATAACCGTATTTCCTGTTACGATAGCCGCTACAGTCGTGCCAGCCATAATCGCCAACGGGAAATTAAATGGAGAGATAATAAGCCCGACCCCTAACGGAATATAATGAAACGTATTGTGCTCACCAGGACGACTCTCCACAGGGATGCCGCGCTGTAAATTCATCATTTGGCGCGCGTAATACTCGAGAAAATCAATCGCTTCTGCCGTATCAGCATCCGCCTCTTTCCAAGGCTTTCCCACTTCTTTTACTAAAAGTGCGGAAAACTCATGCTTTCTTCTGCGTAAAATAGCCGCTGCTCGAAATAAAATGTGCGCACGTGCTTCAACAGGTTCATTTCGCCATGTTTCAAACGCTTGGAGCGCTGCTTCCATCGCTTCATCCGCCCATTGCTTCGT
Source organism: Anoxybacillus sp. B2M1 (assembly GCF_001634265.1). Classification (NCBI taxonomy): domain Bacteria; kingdom Bacillati; phylum Bacillota; class Bacilli; order Caryophanales; family Anoxybacillaceae; genus Anoxybacillus; species Anoxybacillus sp. B2M1. The sequence goes on from NZ_CP015435.1 coordinate 1,058,073, forward strand.
CGCCTTTGATACCATGCCGACAATCTCTGCCTTGTTCGCCGGATTGCGCGAAATCATTTTTTCTTCTGTAGTTACGCGTTGCGTCCCAATCACAAGCGGATATTCTTGTCCAAGCTTCGATTGAACATCGGTTAATGCTGCTTGAAATGCTTGCCGATTTTGCTCAACAGAAAAATCGGTAAACGGCTCATGCTTATACGGTACAGCCATTCTCATCGTCCCCTTCTTGATCAGCTTATATGATTCATTATAATGGATACATTCAGAAGATTCTTTGTTTCTCCGGTATAATGATCAAGCCTTATATTTGTGTGTCGAACACAATATCATCCTTATATTGGAGAAGGAGGAGATCAATGTATAACATCATTCGTTGTTCAAAATCAGCAAAATCAATGCCAGTAATCGCTTGAATGCGCTTGATTCGATAATGCAATGTGTTAGGATGTATGTATAAGTCCTCTGCTGTTTCTTTAATTTTTCCATCATTTTTAAGATACTGCTTCAATGTTTCGACAAGCGTCGTTTGATTTTCCATATCATATCTTTTCAATTTCTGCAATTGTTCGTTTTGATAGCGCTGCCGCTTATGCTGCGCATATATGGCCGGAAGCAGCCGATAAATCCCTAACTCCTCATAAAAATGGCCAAGCGGTTCATGAAGTCGCGTTTTAATATGTATCACCTCAGTTGCTTCTGTATAGCTTTGTCTCAGATCCTTTAATCTGCGATACTCTTTACCGATTCCTACAAGGACATCCCGCTGTAAATCACAGTGAAACTCCTTCTCTAATTTTTCAAGCAGCAGCCGAGCTTGGTCCAAAGCGGTATGAGAGGAAACAGAGGAATTTCCAATGATGCAAATCAACTGCTCATGATTTTCGATCAAAAAGGTGGAGCCACTTAACGCATTCATGCTAAAAATAATATAATGGCGAATGATTTCTTTCCTATCGGACCGCAAAACCCGAAACAGAACGACAGCAAACTCCTTTGGCAGTTTGATTCCTCTCAGTTCTGCTTCAATCTTTACAGCTTGGTCACTTGGGGCTCCTTCTCGAATGAAGCTCATCAATATCCGTTCCATTTCCTTCTGCCGCTTACGAGTCACACTCATTTGTTGTTCAAACCATTCCGCCGCTTTCTTCGCCGCCTTCAACAAAAAAGATTGATGTTCCTCCGCAAATGCGTCACTGGCTTCCTGAACCCATAAATATCCATAAATTTTTTTTCCGCTTTTGATGCAGGCGACCGTGCGAGGGCCAAGTCCAATTTCTGTCAATGTTGGGATTTTAACGACTCCACTCGCCTCTTCAATGCGCTGAAGCCAACCACTTTCATGCAAATAATGGACAACATGAGCCGCTGCCCGTTTGCTTAAAATGGTATTCATGCGCACCGCATCCGGTTCGTTGTGATTTCCGCTATAAGCCATCAGTTCCAAATCACGTGATTCAATGGTCACTGGACATTGAACATGCGCGGAGACAAAATCAGCTAATTCATGAAGAGAAGCAAACTCTTTTTCATTCCATTGTGACTCTTGTTTGGATCCATCCATACAGACGATTCTCCCTTCATTAAAACCCCTTTTGATAGTATGTACACTTTCATTGATTTACAATATACACTTGCATGCTTGCGACATTTGTGTTAGCAGTAAAAAACGCCTGTTCTAGTGAAACAGCAGGCGTTTTTGCATTCGTTGGCATCACGAAGACGGCAAAAATGTCTTTGGCATGACGACCGCAATCACTTCTCCTTGCGCGCAAAGAACATCATTTGCATAAACTTCTGTCTGCACTCTCCATTTTTTCGGATGTATTTCCTCCACCGTGCCAATCGCTTTGAGCGGTACCCCCTGTGGAGTGGGCTTCAGAAATTGCACATTTAAAGAAGCGGTTACAAACCGCGGCGGGGCTGTGCCATCTCCGGGCTCATAGCCATTTTTACGATGCAGGGCCAATGCTGCTGAACCGGTCCCGTGGCAATCAATTAAGGACGCGAGCAGCCCGCCATATACAAATCCCGGAATTGCTGTATGCTCTGGACGCGGTGTATAAATAGTCACTGTTTGCTCCCCTTGCCATCCCGTCCGAAAATGATGGCCTTTTTCATTAAGACGACCGCAGCCATAACACCAAGCAAAATCATCCGGATATTCATCTTGAATCGCGTTTACAACCTTTTCTTCCATCTTCTCTCCCCCTTTCCATTAAGTATAGCCGAGCGGCTATAGACAGAGCAATCTCCATTCATCTTTAGACGTACATTTTTCGTTTGTCAGCTGCTCCTATGGGAAGTCATCTTCTTTGTTCCCAAAAATGGGCCCATTCTGCTCACGTTGAATGAAATCTGCTACACGCATTTTTTATCAAAGTTCACAAAGTTGTAAGTCTTGCAGAGCAAACGGCTAATAAAAGGGCTGGCTTACGTTGATACATAACGTAAGCCAGCCCTTTAACCGATTGATATTTTTTACGAAAACCATTTAATCAAATAGCTCAATAAAATACCAACAATACCAAAGTCTGAATCACCAAATGTCGTGTTTTCAAACCCTAGCGACCCAAGAACTGGCAAAAGAAGGGCCGGCAAGAACGAAATGAGAAGTCCGTTGACAAAAGCCCCCAAAATAGCTCCGCGTCTGCCTCCTGTAGCATTTCCGAAGACACCTGCTGCTGCTCCTGTGAAAAAGTGCGGAATCAGTCCCGGCACGATTACCTTTAAACCGACAGCCGGCAAAATAAGCATGGAAACCATTCCAGCAACAAAGCTTGATAAAAAGCCAATAATGACGGCATTGGGTGCATAAGGAAATACAGTCGGACAATCGAGAGCAGGCTTGGCATTGTTCACGACTTTATCGGCAATCCCTTTAAAAGCGGGAACAATCTCGGCAATTAACATCCGCACTCCAGCAAGCACCACATATACGCCAGCAGCAAATGTAATTCCTTGCATTAACGAGAAAACAAGAAAATTGACACCGCCGCTTAACTGTGTTTCAACGAACTCTTTGCCCGCCAATGGTGCAACAATCAGAAATAAGATCGTCATCGTCAGCGACATCGCTACGGACGTATCACGCAAAAAGCTCAACGATCTTGGTACGCGCAAATCCTCAGTAGAGCGCGCTTTATTGCCAAAGCGCTTGCCGATCCATGCAGACGCAAAATATCCGACAGATCCAAAATGCCCTAAAGCAACTTGATCTGTCCCGGTCACTTGACGCATATATGGCTGAAGCAGGGCCGGCATGAATACCATCAAGGCGCCGAGAATAATCGAACCGGTCACGACAAGAGGAGCTCCAGCAACACCGCTTGTTGCCAACACTGCTGAAATTAAGCAAGCCATAAATAACGTATGATGTCCAGTTAAAAAAATGTATTTAAAACGGGTAAACCGTGCAAGAAGCAGGTTGACAATCATCCCAAACAGCATAATGAGCGCCGTTTCTTTGCCAAATGTTTGCTGGGCAATTGCGACAATCGCTTCATTATTCGGAATGACCCCTTGAATCGCAAAAGCTTTTTCAAATAATTTGCCAAACGCATCAAGTGATTGGATCAGAATCGCGGCACCGCCGTTGAGAAGAATAAATCCCATAATGGTTTTTAACGTTCCTGAAATAATGTCAGGAACACGCTTTTTTTGCAGCACAAGTCCCAAAAACGCGAACAACCCCACTAAAATGGCTGGTGATCCCAAAATATCCTTCATTAATAAATCTAACATCCGCCTCTCCCCCTTGTTGTTTATACATACTGCTGTAAGACGGATTTCAACTCTTGCATGTCGAAAATATTGGCTAGTTTAGCGACTGCCCTTGTTCCGTCGTCAAGGACATCCATTAAATCCTTCGCACCGACGTACAGATCCGCTTTTTCGATTTTGCTTGCAGCTAAATCTGTATGGGACACATCGACCTCAATTCCCAGATCCTGTAAAGTGTTTTTTCACATTTAACTCGATCATAAAGCTGCTGCCAAGCCTATTGCCGCAGACCACCAAAATTTTTTTTCATCCTTTTCACCTCCTTTCGTCTGCTAAAGACGCAACGGGACTTCGCCTTTTCACATTCGAAACTGAAACTCGATGGTTAGGGTTAAGCGTTTCATTGATCGATTGCTAGAAGCGGCGGTTGTTCAGACCTGGCCGCATAAACGGGCCATAAAGCAAGCTGCAAACTGCTGACCTTCCCAAAATTATTCTTGTATTTTATCTACCATACATTTCAAAAGTCACATACCTAGTGCGCGTGATCCACTGCAAATAAACGGATAAGATCGCCTTTATTTCCTAACAGCGCCGCCTATTATGAAAGCGCTTTTAAATAGAGACGGGAAGTTACTGCTGCTCAAATGATGACCTTACGTACGTGATGTTTTTGTTAGATCCCCCGGCCGATTGCTTTTTTTGATGATGGTTTGTCATGTAACCGTTATGCAATTACATGCAGCCATATCCATCGTCGCTTTTCAATATGCAACACAATCCATAAAATGAATGTGGGTTAAAGAAAGCGAGTCAGTCAGCAGAGAACGCTCTTCTCCTCTTGCCTAAGAAAACAGAAAGAGGGACATGCCATAAAAATCGGCTTGAGCTATTTTCTTATTTTCATATGTATGACATGATGGTGAAAATATTAATCTTAATAGAAATCCCCTTCGTATCCACAGCATTTTATATCCATACAGAAGCCGAAAACCCAAACAGAAAAAGGGCGTTCCCACAAAATTATGGGCCCCCCTTTTCCTTCAGCGGTTCTATTTTATTCGGTTTCCGGTTTTTCCGCTGTTACTCCTACTTCTTTCCATTTCCAGTTGAATGGATCGATATCAGCCGTAAAGTTTTTCACGCGATTATTCACAGCAAATATTTGTGAACGATATAAGGTTGGAATCACCGGCACTTCTTCATTCATTAATTCTTGCCATTGGTTATAAATATCTTTCCGGTATTGTTTATCGAAGGCTTGTTCAGAATGGCCTTTTTCAAGCAATTCATCATTTTTTTCGTTCACCCACCGAGAATAGTTGAACATAACATTGCGGCCGTATAGCCCGTACGGGTCGACATCGGTCCCTGTTCCCCATGCCGCTGCAAAGATATCCACTTTTGGATCGTCTTTTTCAACCATATCGTAAAATGAATTAAACTCTGCTAAACGGCCATCCACAAGCTGCACATCCAAACCGACATCCTTCCAGCATTGGATATAAAACTTAGCAAGCGGTTCCGCAATATCTCCTCCACTCATTGAAAGGAAATTGATTGTAAATTTCTTTCCATCTGGATCTTCGCGAAGACCATCGCCATCTTTATCTTTATAGCCCGCTTCATCTAACAGTTTTTTCGCTTTCTCAGGATTATATGAATATCCTTTTGCATTTTCGTCATGATAGCCTGGAAATGATGGCGGAATGAGTGTAGTGGCCGGGAAGCGGAGCCCATGATATAGTTTGTCGGCAACCGCCTGATTGTCAATGGCGTACGCCATTGCTTGGCGCAACTTTTTATTTTGGAATTTCGGATTATCCATGACATTTTCTTGTTTTTCTGCATCCCAATGCCCCAGCTTAAATCCAATATAATTATAGGCTAACTCAATGTTGCCAACGAATTGAATATTTTTTGTTCCTTTTGCGCTGACATATTGATCAGTTGGAAATTGCGCAACATCGATTTCTCCTTTTTTTAATGCCTGCAGCACAACTTTTGGATTGACAACTTTAACGATAACGCCTTTTAAGTTCGGCTTTCCGCCGTAATAATCATCATTGCGCACAAGTTCAACCGACTCACCCGGAACGATCTTTTTCACTTTGAATGGCCCGAAACCGATCGGGTTTTTGCGGATTTTATCGGATTGCGCCATTTGTTTGATTGGAATATCTTTTAAATAATGCTTGGGCAATGGATATGCCCAAATGCCTGTTAAGATGGACGGGTTTGCATGCTTATATGTGATGGATAATGTTTTGTCATCGATCACTTTAATTCCGGAAATATTTGCTGCTTTTCCCGCATGATATTCATCCATGCCAACAATGTCTTGAATGAGTGCGTCTCCGTAGCGGACACCTGTATAATCCTTATGGCCAATGACTAAATAGGCATACTCTAAATCTTCTGCTTTAACAGGTTCTCCATCATGCCAGTTGACATTGTCTTTAATTTTAATCGTGATCGTTTTTTTATCATCAGAAAGCTCATACGTTGCGGCACCGTCATTCGTAATTTCATAATCCCCGTTTGCGTGGAACAGTGACTCATCAAAAAAATGTAAAATTTCCGCATCTGGCTGGCCTTGATAAAATGCATAATTCAGCGTTCCTTCAAAAGGCGTGTCGTAAACAAGCCCATACGTCAACACCCCGTCAACAATCTTGCCATCGTTTTTGACCGCCATCGGGAAGTTTCCGATCGTTTCTTTTTGCGCTGTCTGCGTGTTTTTGCTATTCTTTCCATCGCTGCTTGTTGTGCTGTTTGTGCAAGCCGCTAGCAAAATCGAAAAACCGACTAACAAGCTTAAAAGCTTCCCATACCTTTTTTTCAATGTTCATTTCCCCCTTTATCCTAGCCGCTGTCTCGCGTCAGCTGCTCTTTTTAATGCTTGACCAATAAAATTTATGCACAGCATGATCACTAAGATTAGCAATGATGCCGGAAGCCATACCCACCATTTATTTTGTAAAACATCCGGATTTGTCGCATAGCTTACTAACGTGCCAAGGCTCGGTGTGCTTTCGGGCAGCCCAAATCCTAAGTAGCTCAATCCGGATTCGATGCCAATATTCCCAGCGAGATTTAGCGTTAAATTCACAATGATGATCGAACTTAAATTGGGCAAGATTTCGCGTATCATAATTTTCCAATCCGGAGTGCCGAGTGTTTTTGAAGCACTGACATAATCCAGCTCCCTTTCAGCCAATGTTTTAGCTCTAATCAACCGCGCTTTCCCAGTCCACAAAAAAGCGCTCATGATTAAAATAAATGTAAAGACATTATACTTTGGTACAATCGCTACAAAAACGATGACAAGCATTAAAAAAGGCAAAACCAAAATAAAATCAATGATACGCATAATCACATTGTCAATGATCCCGCCATAGTATCCAGCAATTAACCCTATGGTAAGGCCAATGAAGCCGGTCAAAAGTGTAATGAGCAAACCAATTGTAAAGGAATTTCGGGCGCCAATAATCAATTGGCCCAAAATATCTCGTCCTCCATAATCGGTGCCTAACCAATGTTCCGCAGAAGGCGGTGCGTAGATAGACAGTAAATCCACTTTCACAATTTTGTCTTGATCTAAAAAAAGCGCAGATCCATAGACGATAAGAAGAATGCACGAAAGAACAACGAGAGAAATAAGCGCTAGCTTATCCTTTATCATTTCGCGCCATAATATGAAGAGGCTTGAAGGACTTTGGCTAACATCCTTCGCTATTTGCTGAGAATCATTCAAATTTGCCCTCATAATCGTTCCTCCATTTGTACTATTCAATTCTAATGCGCGGATCTACAGCACTTAAAATGATGTCGGATAACAAAGTTCCTATTAATGTCGCCAAACCTGAAATCATGACAAGTGCTGTGACTACGCTATAATCGCGCTGCATAATGGATTGAAGGAACAGCTGTCCTAGCCCCGGATAGCTATAAATAGATTCTAAAAATATGGAACCGCCAATAAGCCCCGTAATTTCATACCCTAAAAAAGCGGCAATCGGTAAAAATGAATTGCGTAAAATATGATGAGAGTAAATTTTCGATTCCGGTATTCCTTTGGCTCGCGCTGTTTTCACAAAATCTTTAACCTTCGTGTCGATAATCTCACTTCGCAAATATTGAATAATACCAACCGTGCCAATAAGAGCACCAGACAAAGCTGGCAGAAGGAGATGATAAAATTTATTGATATAATAGTCCAATGTCCCCTTCTCTACTTGAATATCGACACTTCCTCCCGTTGGAAACCACCCTAGCTTAAATCCAAATACAAACAGCATAACTAAGGCAAAAATAAATAATGGCGTAGCAAAACTAACATAGCTATAACCAACAATGAGCTTGTCCGCCCAAGAATCTTGCCAACGCCCGGAAACCAATCCTAATGGTATGGCAATAAGATAGGTAAGCAATAGAACGCACGCGGATAATAAAAGAGTATTGGCCAATCTGCCGGATAGAAGATCTGTTACGGGCTGTTGATGAATATACGAAAGACCAAGATCTCCATGCAAAAGATTTTTCACCCATCTTACGTATTGAATATGGACAGGATCGTTTAATCCGAGCTTTTCCCGCATTTCCATTAACGTATTGGCATCCATCTTTGGAGATTGGGCCAACTGTCCAGTAAGCGCGTCACCCGGCATTGCTTTAGCTAATGCAAAAACAAGAATACTCAAAATCAATAATTGAGGAATCATCATCATGATTCGTCGCAATATAAACTTCAGCATGTTTCGACTTCCTCTCTCACAAAATAGCAACAGAATGTGTGTCCGAGATGCGCTTTAACGGATAAGCCTTCCCTTCCGCATTAAAATAGCGCTGCCAAGAAAGCTTATATTCTTTTTCAACGTGCTGGCGAAGCTTTATTTGTTCTTGTCTTTTTCGAGGATCGACATTAGGAATCGCCGAAATCAGCCGTTTTGTGTAAATATGCTGCGGATTGTTGAATATCTCCTGGCTTGCGCCTTCTTCAACAAATTGTCCTCTATACATAATCCCGATACGGTCACACATGTGACGGATAATCCCTAAATCATGACTAATAAACAAATATGTCAGCTGAAATTCTGTTTGAATGTCTTTCATAAAATTTAACACTTGAGCTTGTACAGATACATCTAAAGCTGACACAGGTTCATCTGCAATAATCAGTTTGGGATGAAGTGTTAAAGCGCGCGCAATGCCGATGCGCTGCCGCTGTCCTCCAGAAAACTCATGCGGATATTTATAGATAGAATCTGGATGAAGGCCTACCCTCTCGATTAGATACTGGACTTTTCGTTTTTCTTCTTGAGGAGATAGCTTTTCAAAATTGCGTATCGGTTCGGCAATAATATCAAGAACTCGTTTTTTAGGGTTAAGCGATGAATATGGATCCTGAAAAATCATTTGAATGTCTTTGCGATGATATGACCGTTCACGGCGATTCAGTTTTGCAAGATCCTTGCCCTCTAGTAAAATCTCCCCCGCTGTTGCTTTGATTAAGCCAATTAACGTTCGCCCTGTTGTCGTTTTGCCACATCCCGATTCGCCGACTAATCCGTATGTCTCTCCTCGGTTCAATTGAAAGCTTATATCATCGACCGCTTTTACATGGTCGACTACTCTGCGAAAAAAACCACTACGAATCGGATAATATACTTTTAAATGATTGACTTTAAGAAATTCCATATTTCATGTCCCCTATATGGTCATGTGGAAAGTGAAAGTTTTTATAGCAAATGCAACGTACAAAATGCCCCGGTTCCACTTCTCGCAAAATCGGCTGCTCTTCATGATCTGATTCATCGATCCATCCAATTCTTGAGCGAAATCGGCATCCCGTTCTTGGCAATTTTTGAAGCGGCGGAACGATGCCTTGGATGACATGAAGCCTTTCTTTTGGATGTTGGGCAGATGGGATGGACTGGAGCAATGAACGTGTATACGGGTGCAAAGGACGATCAAATAGCGTATAAACATCCGCCATTTCAACAATTTCACCTGCATACATCACCGCTACACGATCCGCCATTTCCGCTACCACTCCTAAATCATGCGTAATTAAAACAATGCCTGTATTCATCTGCTGCTGGAGTTCTCTTAATAGATCCATAATCTGTGACTGAATCGTGACATCTAATGCTGTTGTCGGCTCATCCGCAATGATTAATGAAGGGTGACAAGCAATCGCCATCGCAATGACAATTCTCTGTCTCATTCCCCCCGACAGCTCATGCGGGTACCGATGATATACTTGATTTGGATTAGGAATGCCAACACGTTCTAACAACTCTATCGTACGGCCTCTTTTTTCTAGCGAAGAAAGAGACAGATGAAAATCCATTCCTTCTTCAATTTGTCTTCCTACCGTCATGAGCGGATTGAGAGCGGTAAGCGGATCTTGAAAAATCATCCCTATATCCTTTCCGCGAATTTTATTTAGTTCATGGACAGATAATGATAACAAATCGGTTCCATGAAACAGAATCTTTCCTTCTAATTTCGTTTTTGCAGGCGGATGCAACCCCATAATGGATAGAGCCAAGGCACTTTTGCCGCAGCCTGACTCGCCCACAACAGCAAGCACCTCATTTTTGTGAACATTGAGCGATACCCCATCAACTGCAGCATAATAGGCATCATGAACCCGAAAGGAAACTCGTAAGTTTTCGATTTGTAAAACTGGCTGGTTAGACAAATCATCACCTCCATATCAGAGATTAAAAAGTCTTTTTTTTCTGAATATTTTTATTGATATATTATTACATTAATATAAAAAATCAAATATTTTTTAGTAAATATTCCTTAATTTCTCAATATATCTAAATATAATCTATTTCATTGCACCTAAATCCCTGTTTATTTCTCAACATGTTAAAAGATGACGTCCTCCATAAAAGCGAACTTCGATATAGATACAAGCGGCTCTCCAAGCATCTGTAAATGTTTTTCGTCGTTCTTTCCGTTCATAAGCCGGATGACTAAACCACACCTCTTCACAAAACAAAATCAGAAATAGAGCTGAAAGTGGCGTTGCTCCAACCTTGTTCACGCAGCTGCATCCCCAAAAAAGATCAGTCACTAAGATTCTTCTGAACGTGGAATTCGTTTCATTTTTAATGATGTAAATAAAGCAACAATCCCCCTTTCGTGATCGAAAGGGGGAACAGGTTATAAATGAAACCGCTCAATGGTTTCAAATAAGTCTTGTGCTTTGCTATTCAGCGACTGGACCGATGAGGAGATTTCCTGCATGGAAGCGAGAAGCTGTTCGGCCGCGGCTGCCACCATTTGTGTTTGCTGTCCGGATTCTTTAGAGATATGCTCCGTCTCTTGAATCGTTTCTGAGAGCTGCTGCAGTGATGACTCCATCATGGAAAGCTTGGCAGACACCCCGTTAATTTGTTCAGTCACAGCATCGGTTGAGGATAAAATCTTTTCAAAAATGGTTCCTGTGCGATTGGCTACTTCTACTCCTTTTTCCGCTTCTCGCAGCACATGTTCCATAGCTTTCATCGATTGGGACGTATCATCCTGAATCTCACTCAGCAGTTCATGAATTTGCTTAGCCGATTGCGAGGACTGTTCAGCGAGCTTGCGAACTTCCTCGGCCACGACAGCAAAGCCTCTTCCCTGCTCTCCAGCACGCGCCGCTTCAATCGCTGCATTGAGGGCCAGCAAATTCGTTTGCTCAGCAATAGCTGTGATCATTTGTGTCATCTGTCCAATATTATTTGAACGCTCATAAAGTGTTTGAATGAACCGCGAAGATTGCGAGACTAGTTCGTTGACGCTGGACATTTGCTGCATCATTTGCCGAACGGATTCACTTCCGCTCTTTGCCTCGTTTGTCATTTCAAATGAAGAAGTTGCTACTTGCTTTGCCCGATCCGCGATAAAGTGCGTATCGCGTAAAAGCTCATGAATCGAGTGCGTATTTTGTTCCGCATATTTCAATTGCTGTTCAGCACCCACAGCAACATTTTCAATCGTTGTCGCCACTTGTCCTGCCGCTTGTGCCGTCTCCTCGGTAATGGCTGTCAATTCTTCTGATGCAGCAGATACCTCTTCCGTCATTTGCTGGTTGACAGAAATGATCGAACGAAATGAATCGACTAATTCATTAAACGAATGGGCGATATGAGAAAACTCATCATTTGTTCGAATATTCATTCGTCCTGTCAAATCTCCAGTAGCCGCCTGTTTAATCGCCATCTCTGTTGCTGAAATATGATAACGAACAGAAAAATAAAAAGCGATAAACAGATAAATCATAATAATCGATGCAGCTAACATGACGGAAATAGTCAGCCATTTATTCATATTTACCGATTGAGAGCGTTCATGAATTCGATCTTCCAAGAGTTTGACGCTGAATGTGGATAACTCATATAGCCGCTCATTCGCCTGGCTTGTCTTTTCATATATTTCCTTCGGTTGAATAGACACTTGTCCAACCATTAAAAAATCCTTATCCATCATTCCTGACATGCTGATGACTTCGGTCATAGCCATGTCTTTATGTTGGTCAAACTGATTCTGCAACGCTTTATGATTAGCAAACATCAGCGAAGCAGATCGGTTCAGCGCATTTAACGAATTATCAATGGCATTTAAAAAATAAGTCATTTTCGATTGATCGATCTCATATATTTGCGTGCTGAGCGACATTTTCACCCCAAGTGCCTGCGCCGAGCTAATGAGCTCCGTTAAAGTAGGAATTTTTTCAACGATGACATCGGCAAGATAGTTATTATCAATATCATCATCCAACGCTAAATTAGAACGGTCTGTCACATTCATCATCATATCTATAAAATTATTAATCATAATGTTATGGCGTGAAACCGTTTCGTCCATTGTATAGGATGTCCACCCTTTTTTCATTTGTTCCCAGGATTCATAAATTTCCTTCCATTGCTTGTCTACTTTGAATACATCCTCATATGTTTTTTGCATAGCCTGTATTCTCTTAAAAACTTGATCCAGCTTGTTTTCATCGGCTTGAATGCTTTGTTCGCTTGATTGATCCCCAGATAGGTAAAGGGTGGTATGCTCGCGGTGGTCTTGGAGCGCTCTTAGCCCGGTTAAAAAGTCTTGGACATACAACAGGCCCATCTTTTCTTTTTCTATAAAATTCGATTTCGTTTCTAGTTCACGAATGTAAAATATTCCAATCGTTGCAAGCGAAAAAATAAAAACAATAAATAAGAGCATAAATTTTTTTCCAAATTTTAATTGGTTTAACAATTGCGCTCCTGGCTGAAATAGTTGCATCTTCGTCCGTCACTCCTTGTTTGAAAAAATATTATTTAGAAAATTATGATTAATTTTTATTTTATCAAAAAAGCAACAAAATGAAAAAGATTATTTGAACGGAATCTAGGGCTTTTTTCTCACTGACCGCATAGCTTTATCACATTTTTTATTTCCAAATTCATAGATGCCATTTCACCGGTCGAGCGACCGAACAACTCCCATACTAACAAATGAATTTGTCTGTAAGCGTCGATTGTCCCATGCTCTCTCTGCCATCTTTCCATATGTATAGAGGAAAATGATCAGGACGTGCTTAAGGGAGTCTATCGTTCCCTTCGCTCTGTTTTCAAACCGTTATATTTAAGAAATTTGCCAAAGAAGGAAAAGAGGAATCTCATACTTATAAGAATGTTAAGGAGAGACTTCTCGGTAGGTAGGTTAAATAAAAATCACAGGGAACCCTCAAAGGGTTTCCCTGTTTTGTTAAATTAAAAACCGTTAATCATCATATGATTCTACGTTATGGTTGTATCGTTTATTTTGCAAAACCTCTTTGTTTTTTGATATTACTTCAATTTCATACGTTTCATCGTTTTTAAGAAGAGAAGGTAGATTTTGAGAAACAATAACGTTATTCGTTAACTCCATCCAATCTTTTATTTCTTTCTCAGCAAAATCGGACTCAGAATAAGAGGATTTTAGAATGTATGTAATGGATTGGGGATTAAAGCCAATGGCAATGCCTATATATTTGTTACTTTCTCTTTTTAATTTCTTATCAATTTTCGATACGACGGACATCCATTTTCTTTCCCTTTCTGCTTGTTCAACATCGATTATTTTCACTTGAATGGATACATTGTGATCTTCCAACTCATTTTGGATGTAATTTTTTATAGCTTCTTTTGTATGGGACAGATTAGGCTCTTTGTTTGATAATTGTACGATCATTTCTTTATTTCTGGGGCTATACGAAATCACTCCAATATGATAGCCTTTCCTATCTAATTCTTGTGAGAGCTTAGCTAGATCAATATCTTCCTGCTCATTTTGATGTAAGCGAGATAAAAGATAGATTATTCCGACAATAAATAATAGAGATAATGCAGTAAAGCCAAATAATTGCTTTTTATTCATCTTATGTCTCTCCGTTTCTCATCACAAGTGTTGGTGATCCATTTTTTACTAAAAATACGGAATGATATCGCTAGGCATCAAGCAATATCCATTAGTTTTTATTGGATCATCAACACACCTGTTTTCTCATAATAAAAATTCTCGTAGCGCTAGAAAAAATAGATTCACTGATGACCCTCGTAATGAATGGTATCTGTCAAAACTCACGGTTAGAAGCGGATCATTGCTCACATGAAGACCAATATTGGGGGATCGAATTTTCGATCATGATGGCAAGCGCCACCGGTTAAAAATTCCCTCGCCCCATTGCCAAAGCCAATCAATCGTTACCTGCACAACTAATGAGAAGAAGGAAAAGCTGCATGGCTTTATTTACATTTCATTTTCGTTTTTTCTTACAACAAAGATCGCTACAGCCTTGCCCCCATCCAAATCCAAGAAAGCACTTGCACAGATTCGTACCGCTTCATATAGGTTTTATTTTAACGATATTTCCATGCATCAACATTGTACCCTAACAGAACTATTCTAACAAGAGAGATTTATAAATTTACGCATATATGGAACAAACATCCTTTTTCATTGTTGTATAGCCGAGCAAAACCACTTTACGAACCATGAAGGGGCTCAATTGCGTTCCGACCGTGAGTTTTTACAGACATCGTTCGTTCCATCTTTATAAACATACTATAATCCCCTCGGCTATTGGGCACGAGAACCGCTTTGATCGCCGAGGGGAAGCTAAAAACGTGATATTTATCATTCCATTCTACCAAAAGGTTTGTTTTCCCAATTGTTGAAGATTGATGATCTGGCTCATTTTATGAACGAGCCTGTTTTTTTCGGCTAGCAATATCAATCCATACCGCGAGAACAAGAATGCTTCCTTTCACTATATACTGCCAAAATGTTTCCATTCCTAATAACGACATGCCATTATCAAGCGAGGTCATGACCATCGCCCCAATAATTGCTCCAATGATCGTACCTGATCCACCAACAAGCGAGGTTCCACCGATGACACACGCAGCAATGGCGTCAAGCTCATACATTTGCCCTGCTGAAATGGTGGCTGATGAAAGACGAGCAGTGAGTACGATAGCAGCAATGGCTGACAGCAAACCCGTAAAAACAAATAGAATCATCGTATGACGTTGAATATGAATTCCGGATAAACGCGCCGCCTCCGCATTGCCGCCAATCGCGTACACATGGCGGCCAAACGTTGTTTTATTCGCAATAAACGAAAAAATAAGCGCCAAGCCAATAACAAAGATAATCGGAAACGGAATACCTTTATAGCTGTTCATTGTGAATACAAATGCTACAATAAGGGCACTGATCGCCATTACTTTTGCCATTTCAAGAGAGAGGGGAGCTACAGAAAAACCGTAACGCTGCCGCGACCGCCGTTTTTGTATCGTTGAAATCACAAGAGCTGCAATCGCCACCACTGCTAAAACGACTCCAAAGCCATTGGTGAAATAAGCGCTCCCTAACGCAATAAAATTAGCGTCTGAAATAGGAACAGTCGTCGATTTCGTAATTCCCATGAGCACACCACGAAACACCATCATTCCACCCAGTGTTACAATAAAGGCTGGAATCGCTCGGTAGGCAACGAGCCATCCTTGCAGCATTCCAATCAACGCACCGGCTACGAGTGTACCTAAAATGACGACACTTGTGGGCATGCCCATCCAGTTGCTCAAAATAGCGGCAAGTCCTCCTGTTAAACCGACAATGGAACCAACGGAAAGATCAATATGTCCCGCCACAATGACAAATACCATACCAATCGCTAAAATGGCAGTAACAGACATTTGCGTAAATAAGTTAGAAAGATTTCGCGCACTTAAAAACGTATCATTTAAAAAGCCAAAAAAAATCCAAATCACCACTAACGCGCCAATCATCGTATAGGCGCGAATGTCTATTTTCCCCCATATCGGATCCCGTTTCTTTTCCACTGTATGTTCGTTATGGATGACCGTTTTTGCTTCCATACTATTTCCCTCCTGTCGCTGCCATCATAATATTTTCTTGCGTTGCTTCCTCGTGAGTAAACTGCTTAACGATCCGGCCTTCGCGCATAACGAGAATACGATCGCTCATTCCCAGGATTTCCGGGAGCTCTGATGAAATCATGATAATGGCTACACCTTCCTCAGCAAGCTTGTTCATTAAATGATAAATTTCATATTTAGCTCCAACATCAATCCCCCGCGTCGGTTCATCCAAAATCAAGATCTTCGGTTTAGCCATCAGCCATTTCGCCAAAACGACCTTTTGCTGGTTTCCTCCTGACAGCGTTCCGACTGGTGTTTCCAATGAAGTGGTTTTTGTTCTAAGCTCCTGGACATAATTTTGGCTCCACTTTAATTCTTCATTTTGATTAATGACGCCGAATTTACTCATATTTTTTAAGCTTGCAAGAGTTGTATTAGCTTTGACATCCATCCCGAGCACAAGTCCGAGACGTTTTCGATCCTCGGTAACAAGCGCGATCCCTTCACGAATCGCATCCTGCACAGTACGGATGCGCACTTTCTTTCCTTCAATCCATACTTCTCCTTCTACTTTTCCTTCATAAGCGCCAAATAAACTCATTGCCAGTTCTGTACGACCGGCTCCCATCAGCCCTGCAATACCGACAATTTCCCCTTTCCTTACGGATAAATCAATATCGTGATTGACTTTCATTGGCTTGTCTTTATGCCAAACTGAATAATGTTTAACTTCTAATACCACTTCTTGGGGATTCCGTTTCATATATGGATAACGCTCCGTCAATTCACGGCCAACCATTAATGAAACGATTTGATCCTCATTCGTTTTTGTTCTAGATAATGTGGCGATGGATTTGCCATCGCGCAAAACGGTAATCGAATCGGCTAAGCGAAACACTTCCGGCATTTTATGAGAAATATAAATGCAAGCGACCCCTTGACTCCGCAACTGTTCCAAAATGCCTAACAAAATTTCGACTTCGCTTTCTGTAAGCGCCGCTGTCGGCTCATCTAAAATCAAAATTTTCGCTTGCTTGGCCAGCGCTTTAGCAATTTCGACCAGCTGTTGCTGGCCAATCCCTAATGACTGCATTTTGGTTTGCGGGGCAATGTCTAAACCTACCTTTTTCAGCCATTTTTCCGCTTCATAATACAGTTCATCCCATTGGACTATGCCAAATTTTTTAGGTTCACGTCCAAGAAACAGATTTTCACCGACGGTCATTTCTTTGACAAGGGCAAGCTCTTGATGGATAATAGCAATTCCTGCTTTCTCAGCATCAACAATATGGCGAAACATGACTTCCTGGCCATCAATGCGGATGGTTCCGGAATATGTTCCAACTGGATAAAGCCCGCTCAATACTTTCATTAAGGTGGATTTACCCGCACCATTTTCACCACAAAGAGCATGAATCTCTCCTTTTTTCACTTTAAAGCTGACACGATCAAGCGCTTTTACGCCGGGAAATTCTTTGGTAATATCCATCATTTCTAACGCATACATGTGCCTCACTCCCGTGCTATCAATCTCCTTTAAAAAGAAGGGGCTGGCCCTATAAGCCAATTCCCCTCCTCTGCGGCTTTATTGCTTCGGCCATTGATCCTTTGGAACATTTTTAAATACATCTTCAAGCTTTTGATATCCATCTTTAATGACCGTCTCCACAATATTATCTTTTGTGACTGCAATTGGATCTAACAGCACAGATGGAACATCAATTTTACCATTAGAAACGGTTTGGTTCGTGTCAATTTTTTCCCCTTTTGCAACCGCTACTGCCATTTCCGCCGCTTTTGTCGCAATTTCTTTAATTGGTTTGTATACCGTCATGGTTTGTGTTCCTTCTACGATACGCTGAAGCGCTGCCAGCTCTGCATCCTGACCGGAAACTGGTACTTTTCCTGCCAGCCCTTGAGCAGCGAGAGCTTGAATCGCACCACCGGCTGTTCCATCGTTCGCCGCAATAACGGCTTGAATATTATTATTGTTTGCTGTCAACGCATTTTCCATATTTTTGAGAGCTTCTTCAGGCTTCCAATCTTTAGAGAACTGATCGTAGACAATCTTGATATCTCCTTTTTCCGCCAGTGGTTTTAATACATTCATCGCCCCTTCGCGGAATAAATGAGCATTGTTGTCTGTATCTGCACCGCCGATGTATACATAATTTCCTTTTGGCGCTTTTTCCACAATCGCTTTTGCTTGCATTTCGCCAACACGCACATTATCAAAAGAGATATAGTAGTCGACATTTGAATTTTTAATTAGTCGGTCATACGAAATCACTTTAATTCCTTCTTTATGCGCTTTTTCTACAATCGCAGCGGATGCTTCTGCGTTATGCGGCACTACCACAAGAACGTCGACGCCTTCGGAAATCAGCTGTTCAGCTTGGCTTAACTGGGCTGCATCGTCGCTGTTGGCCGCAAGCGTTTTTACCTCTGCACCAAGCTCTTTCGCTTTTGCTTCAAACATTTCTTTATCGTGCTGCCACCGTTCTTCTTTCAATGTATCGAGCGAAAAGCCGATCACAATCTTATCATCTTTTTTCTTTGCATTGTCAGCGGTTTCATTTCCCGATGAAACGACGCCGCATGCCGTGAGCGCGGATGCCAGCACAAACACCGCTGCCCCTTTTGCCGCCTGTTTCCACCATTTCACTCTGTATTCCCCCTTTAAAAGTTTCCCTAATTTTCAAATTAATCATAGCATGATCAAAGAAAGCGTTTTCTTCTAGCATTCTTCATTTCTTTGTCCGATCATCGCACAAATGCCATACTTTATTTCCGTGATTGGCGGAATGGATAGCATTTTTTTGTCATGAGACAAAAAAATACAGACAATCTATGATGATCGTCTGTCAATGTGCTCCCGATATTGCTTTGGAGTCATATTCGTTATTTTTTTAAAGACGCGGCTAAAATAGTTGGGATCTTTATAGCCGACATCATAACATATTTCTTTTATATTCAAGCTTGCGTCACGCAAAAGCTGCTTCGCTTTTTCAATGCGCAATCCTGTCACATAGTCGCTAAAGGTTTGGCCGGTTTGTTTTTTAAACAGCTTGCTGAAATAATGCGGAGTCAAATGGACTGATTGTGCCACCTCTTCAAGCGAAAGGTCCCGATCGTAATTTTCCTGCAAAAATTCTTCTACCTGTTCGATTACCGATTGCTGTTTGTCTACTGCCAGCGGCTTCCATTCCTCTGCGCTTGCAGTCAATGGTACATCAGCAATATGCTGAACCCGTCCAAACACCGGCAAATAATAAAGAGCGGCGGCGGCTTCTTGATACGATTGCTTCAAACCTATGATCCCTTTTTGAATGGTGCCAATTCCTATTTTAATTCTTATTTGCAGTATTTTTTCAAGCTGTTTCATAAGTTTTTGCGCAAACGAAACGGTTTTTCCCTCCCAATGATCATCAGATTTGAAAAAAATAGAAAACTGACGGTCTATAAGTGGGCTGCATAAGCAATACCCCACCCCGTGAACATGGTGCTTCATGGCTTCCAGCGCTTCGGGGCGTTCAGGCAGCGATTCTAATTGAACAGCTAAAGCAAAACCAGACTCTATTTCCATTGGAATCATTTGTTTTTCATCAAAATCGGCAATATGCCCCATCAAAAAAAGAGTAAAGGTGGACTCGCTGAGAGCATATAGCTTTGCCAGCTTTTCTTTTGTATCAAGCTCCGCTTCGCGCGCTTTTCTTTCAGCGTCAATTTCCGCTGTCAATTTTTTGAGCACCGAAACAATTTGCTCTTTTTTGACCGGCTTTAGTAAATATTCGCTAACCCCCAGCGAAATTGCTTCTTTTGCGTATGCAAAATAATCATAGGCGGTGACGATCACGATTTTCATCATCGCGTGTGTTTTGCGAATTTCGGCAATGGCCTCCAGTCCATGAATTCCCGGCATTTTAATATCCATAAATACAATATCAGGCTTGTGCTGTTCCACTTGTTGAATGGCACTGCGCCCATGCTCAGCATGAAAAATAACAAATTGATGGGGCAGCAGCCGTTCAATCATTAATTGCAGTCCCTCCCTTTCAAGTGGCTCATCATCAGCGATTAGCAGCTTGTACATCCTTCTCTCCCCCTTCTCGTTTTGGCAACATCAAAATAATGGATGTGCCTTTATTGGGCGCGCTACAAATATCGACAATGTCTTCTGTGCCATAAAATAATCGAAGTCTGCGCAAAACGTTAGCCATTCCGAGCCCCGTCGAATGTCCCTTTTTAGAAAATGAATAAGATGACGATTGCAAAATCGCTTGGCGAACTTCTTCTTCCATCCCGGTTCCATTGTCACTTATTACAACATGGATGCGATCTCGCTTCTGACGAACAGATAAGCGAATCACTGCACCAGCCTCCATTCCTTCAATGCCATGAACAAAGGCATTTTCCAAAAGCGGCTGCAGCGTCAAGCAAGGGATGACTTGTCCAAGACATTCTTCAGCAATGTCGAGCTGAAACATAATTCGGTCGCGAAATCTCGCTTTTTGAATCGCAAAATATTCTTTAGCATGAGCCACCTCGTCTCGCAATGTAACAGGCTCATCAAGCTTGCGCAGATTGTAACGCAATAAATTCGAAGTGGAGATGGTCAGTTCGCTCGTTTGCTCTGCCCCTTCGATATAAGCGAGCTTGGAAATCACATTCAATGTATTGAATAAAAAATGCGGATTAATTTGGCTTTGCAGAGCCTTCAGTTCTAATTCTCGGACCAGCTTTTCTTTTTCTAATATTTCCATATTTTTCGAGATTAACGTACGCAAGTTTTCCATCATTTGCTGGAAGGTTTGCCCTAGAAGTCCGATTTCGTCGTTCCCATCCATTTGCGGAATATGCGCATCCAGCTTTCCAGCCGAAATTTGCTTGGCGGCAAAGACGAGCCGATGAATTGGAATCACGATTGTTCGCGATAACCAGATGGCAAAAACGATGCTTAAAAGCGTTGTTAAAACAAATAATATTCTGCCAAGCTCATTCATTTTCCCAATATTGATTAACATCTGCTTATAAACAGGCTGATAGGCGCTTAATTCTAAATCAACAAGCGCCTGGCTATCCTCGCGAATAAACGTTGATACCTTTTCAATTTCATTATAGGGTTCTGCATAATCTGACAGCTGTTTGTTTACCATCATCTGTACAATGGATTCCTCTAACTCGATAAACACTCCTATCATGTGTTTATAGTTTTCTAGAGTTAAAGCATCATTTCCCTGCAGTTTGCGATGGCTAAGCTGCTGCTGCAAATCTTCGAGCCGCTGCCGATGCTTCACAAGCAGGCGATAGTTTTTTTCGTCCTGATGAATCATATAACCGCTTAAAAAGCGCAAATTTTCTTGCATTTCAGACGAAACCTGTTTATATAAAAAAATGCGCTGCATCATAACATCGTAGCTTTCCTGCACTTTTTTGCCGCTTTGAAAAATAAAAAAGGCGATCACATTTAAAAGCAGTACAAGCAGAGGGATAAAAATAAACAGTTTCATGCGTATTTTCATTCCGTTCCCTCCTGCTGAACATTTGTTTTGTCCACGATTTTTATCGCTGTAAAATGCTCTTTTTCAATGTGCTGGCCTGATAAATGCTTAACCATTAACTCAACAGCAGAATACCCCATATCATATGGCTGCTGGATAATCGTGGCCACAATTTGTCCTTGGCGGATCGCTTGCAGCGTTTCTGTGACATTATCAAACCCAAAAATTTGAACATCCTTGCGATTTAAATTTTTCGTCGCCATTAGAATTCCAATAGCATCTAAGGCACTCGTTCCAACCATTACCGAGATATCAGGGTGCGCTCGCAGCATTTTTTCTGTTTGAATCGAGGCTTGGATTCGCGAAATATTGGAGGAAGCAATCGCTGCAATCGACAATGATGGATTTTGGGCAATGACTGAGCGAAAGCCTTCGAGACGAAGGTTCTGATTCGCTGACATATCACTTCCAATAATGACCCCAATTTTCTTTTTACCATTCACTCTAGAAATCACTGCTTGACCAAGCAACTTTCCCGCTTCAAGATTGTTTGTGCCGACATAAGAAAGGCGGCGACTGAGAGGGGCATCTGTATCAATTGTAATAACTGGGATTCCTTGTGCCATCGCTTTGTTAATTAACGGGGTAAACCGCACATCGTTTAAGCTTTGGACAATAATGCCGTCAACGCGGGACGCAATCGCTTTTTCTAACAGCTTCATTTGTTCATCCAGGTTGGTCCTCAATGGGCCAATATATTCCACATTGACATGATAATGTTTGGCTGCTTCTTTTGCCCCGCGTTCAACCTCTCGCCAATATAAATTATCAAATTCTTGGGAAATCAAAACGAAATGAGGAAGGGCCGGTGAAGAACGAACCGTTTGCCGCAATTGCTCAACCGTTTTTTCGATTTTTTGCGTCGAAACCACAAATTGAATCAAAACATAGAGAAATAGAAAAAACAAAACGGCTAAGCTAATCGTCCATTTTTTATTTGTCATACTATTCACCCAATTTTACTATAATCCGTTTCGAAAGCGGTTACAAGCAAAAAAGTAGGATTTGATTCACTTTTGTTGACATGGATGGAAGTTATATATTGATTATTTAGAACATAGTTTGATTTGATATTATTAGTTGTTATATGAGGTTTGTGTCCCTTTCTTTTTCGGAGCTAACTCGTTTCATCTTAAATTTTTATTCATATAACTGAATTTTTTGATTTTAAGCGTTTTCCTTCTTTATTTTTCGACAAAATCGAAAAAAAACATGGTAATATGTAATTAGATGCGATTTGAAATAGGCTAAACGGCATGATGTCTAGCCTTTTTTCCAATCTAGCAAATGAGTTTTTCGGCATTTACGACATGGAATTGGCTCAATTGCTATCGCTAAAAAGCAAAAGGCTCTCCATTCTTCTCGATGAAAACGGTCTGGTCCTCGCTTTTCTGTTCGCTGTTGAAGCATTGACACGTGCAGTATAGCAGAGTCCTTCCTTTCATTTCCGCATACTCATATGCATGGACATATCCTCAAGCCATCATTTGTTCAGCTTGGGGATTGAAGAGATGGAAGCTGATTCATTTTAGCTATCCATTTTCCGAATCGCTGAACGTTTTGCAGGCAAAAGAAGGAGTCTAAAAGCAGCTTATATTAAGGGCTTAATAGGGTTTTCCAGCCATTATACAATTCGGGGAACGAATCGATTCACAGCCTGTTAATAGGTCTTAAAGCGGTGTTGTTCAGCTGCGACCTTTATCTCATTCGCGTACCGAAGGCAAGTCCACACCAACTTGCCCTTAGATCGTCGATTTTCCAGTGACTATTCCATCTTTCAGTTGCATTTCTATCATTTTGTCTTATGTCACGTCATCTCTAGGCTCGCTGAAAAATCGACCTCTCAGGTGTACATAAACTAACGGGGACTGGGGAAACTCTCGTTTTTATCATTCTCTAAACCAACGGCTGCGCAGCTAAGAATCGCTTGCTTTCATCTTTTCGTTATTTACGCAATGACACCATTTCGATTCATTGCTTGGCAGTCTATGAAAATGAAGTGAACAAATACACATACACTTACACAGATTGGGGTTGCTTTGTTTATGGAGATCCGCTCATACGATTCGTCCTATATGCGATTCTATTTTTTTATGCCTGCCATGCAATTCATTTTAGATGAAAACGGGGATATCGTAGATGTCAACGAATTTGCTGCGCGCTACTTAGGGTATATGCGCACGGAGTTGATTGGAACATCGCCGTTTGCGCTCGTTCATCCGGAAGACCGGAAAAGGGTAAGGCACCATGCTAAATGGCTGTTCCTTCATCAGCCAAATAACATTCATTCCCTTGAATTTAGAGCATTAAAAAAGAATGGCGAAATCATATTGATTCAACAAAATATGTCTCAGATGACCGGCGAAGACGGAAAAACGCTTTTTCTTATTTCGTGCCATCACATCCCGTCAGAAAAAAAAGCAAGGCAGCTGCTTACCGGACAAAAGAAGGTGCTGGAATTGATTGCGAAAGAACTTCCTTTGCCCGATATATTAACTGAAATCTCCCGTACCGTCGAAGAAATCCGTCCCAACATTCTTTGTTCTATCCTATTAATAAATGATGAAACGAAAAAACTTTATCATGCCGCTGCGCCAAGCCTGCCTGCTGACTATGTTGAAGCGATCAATGGAATGGAGGTAAAAATGAACGCCGGTTCTTGCGGCACAGCAGCATACCAGCGTGATCTTGTGATCGTTTCTGATGTTCAAACAAGCCCGCTCTGGCAACGTTATCAAGCGTTAGCTCGATCGCATGGATTGCGAGCTTGCTGGTCCATTCCCATTTTTTCATCAACAAAAAAAGTGCTTGGAACTTTCGCTATGTATCATCGCGAGCCTTGTGAGCCCGATACTGAAGATATGGATCTCATCTATACATTTTCATCCTTAGCAGGCCTAGCCATCGAACAAGCTCGAATGCGGGAGGAGCTTCAAGAAAGCCGCCAGCATTATCAATCATTATTTGAATACAATCAAGATGCTGTATTTTCACTCCATTTAGATGGAACATTTTTTGCGGCTAATGGCGCGGCTGCGCAAATTACCGGATACTCTCGTCATGAATTGCTCAGCATGACATTGCATGATTTAGTCATAGGAGAGGATTGGCCGAAAACCATTGAAGCATTTGCCAACACAGCAGAAGGCTACTCCCGCCATGTCGATTTTCGTATTCAGCATAAAACAGGAACGATTTTATATTTAAACGCCACCTCGATTCCGATTTTTATTAATAAAAAAATTATCGGCGTTTCTGTGATTGCAAAAGATGTGACAGAGCGTGAGGAACGGGAAAAACGCATCCAGCAAATGGCTTATTACGATCCGTTAACTGGTTTGCCCAATCGGCGATTGTTCCCTGAACTCGTTCTCGCTGCCGTTAAGAAAGCCAGGGAAAACGGAAAAATGGCGGCCGTTTTATATATGGATATCGATCGCTTTAAATATGTCAACGACTCTCTTGGCCATAGCTTTGGCGATCAAGTATTGCAAAAAACAGCGGATTTAATTAAAAAATGTGTGGCTAATAGCGGCACAGTAGCAAGAATGGGCGGCGATGAATTTACCGTTATTTTGCCCAACCTCGATCATCAAGAGCAGGCAATCGACATAGCACAGCGTATTTTGCGAATGTTTCAAGATCCTGTCCAAATTGACGATTTAGAATTATTTCTGACGCTTAGCATCGGCATTTCCCTTTATCCGCAACATAGTGAAAACGTAGATGCATTAATTCAATATGCCGATATTGCGATGTATGAAGTAAAACAAAAGGGCAAAAACGATTACTATGTTTTCCAAGATGATCACTTAAAGAAAAAATTGCCGGACCTCATTTTGCTAGGAGATTTACATAAATCCATTCGAAATCGCGAGTTATTTATTGTGTATCAGCCCATTATTGATGTAAAAACGACAAAAATTCGCGCAATGGAAACACTTGTCCGTTGGTATCATCCCGTTCACGGTACGGTTCCTCCAAGTGAATTTATCCCTTTAGCAGAAGAAACCGGCTTTATTGTCTCCATTGGCGAATGGGTCATTCGCCAGGCGTGTGAACAGCATGAAAAATGGAAAAAGATTGGATTGCCGCCCGTTCGAATTGCCGTCAATATTTCTGTGAAAGAACTGCAAGACCAGCATTTTGCCAAAAGAGTGGAAGCCATTCTCTCACAAAAGCAGATATCGCCAGAATATTTAGAGCTTGAGATTACCGAAAGCCTTATGATTTATAATGAACCGATCATCTTAAATAACTTAATGCGGATGAAAGAGATTGGCGTGCGGCTTTCCATTGATGATTTTGGGACAGGCTACTCATCGCTGGCATACTTAAAGCGGCTGGATGTGGATACGGTTAAAATCGACCAATCTTTTATCGCCGATTGTCCCCGCTCTTACTACGGAAGCGTGATTACAACGACCATTATTTCGCTGGCACACCACCTTGGAATGAACGTGATCGCTGAAGGGGTCGAGCATCTCGATCAATTTCGTTACTTAGAAGAAAAAGGTTGCCAAGAAGCGCAAGGGTACTTGTTCAGCAGACCGCTGCATCCAAAAGAAGCGACTAAGCTATTATTTCAAGGAATTCGCCATCTTTATTAGCAACCGATCAACGGATGATCGCCATTCCTGTATATATTAAACGTTTTCCTGTCTATCTGTCGTTGTTTTCGACGGCTATCTCCCTAAACACCAAACCGATTCTTGGGACTGATGTGTGGATCTTGGAAAAGACAAAGAGTCACCCATTTTATGACCAAGTCAGCCAGAGTCGTTTTGCTCATCATTTTTGACAATGGAGTGTGTGCTGGAGTCAAAAAGACGTTTGCGCACAATGCTGGCTAGATCGTGATTACAAAGGGATGAAGGATGGCAATCCATTTGCCCTATCTCTTACTCTATGCTTCTTTGCATAATTGATAAACCAAAAAACAAAAACCCACACATTCCTCGATCCATTCGAGATGTATGTGTGGGTTTCCGAATTGATATAAGGCAGCAAATCATGTAAGCGTTGTCAACACTTTTATTTTTTCACAATTTGAATGTAATCAAAATCTAATGTATCAATCGCGTCTTCGATGTGCAAACGTGTGATAAAGCGATATGAAACCCCCAGCTGCGAAGGAAGAATATCTTCAGGGATTTGATAGGCAAAAGGCAAAAATTTTTTTTGTTCCTCTTTAATGATAAACTCCCCAGCAATTGGAATGGTCGCAATGACCGTATCTTCTTCCTTTCCATCTCGCAGCATTTTGCAAACAAAATCGACATCAAGCTTCTTAATTTTCTGCTCCACTGTGCCGCCGCGAATATACAGCTGCCCTTCAATCACATCTCCGGGATGAAGTATATTTTTATTTAAAAGCAGATCCACATATGCTGAACCAACACCTAGTTTGGACATCATTTTCCGCAATAGCATCCTCTTGTCACCTCTTACATTATCTTTTATACTCTTTCTTTATTAATGTGAACGATATAACATACGTTTGTCACTCCGATCTTGTTTCATTTTCTTGTCTATATAGCAAAAAAAAGATAAAAGACCCATGCCATTTAAGCAAAGGTCTGAGCGCTTATCGAGAAAATGACAGCGCTTCCATCACTTTCTATTTTCTAATTTATTCCACAAAAACCATTTTGTCAATATAAAATTTATCCGCCAACATGCAATTGGCAGATAGTGAGAATCATCTTCAGAAAATCGACGATCAAAGACAAACCACGGCGTCCCTCTATGAGGTAAATGCATGACAAAACTCCAAACAAATCCCGCTCGTTTCATCCCGTCCATCGGTCTAAGAAACGAGCGGATGGTCGAGCCACGCCGCTTCACAGAACCATTGATGGGGACTGTTCTAGCCTTTATCAAGCCGATTCATAACGAAAAGGCAAGTGGTTGTACTTGCCTTCCGATCGTGTGTTTGATGGATATCGCCCGTTTCATCTTTCCATTACATGATTGATCTAGCGCAAAGGCAACATGGAGCGAGACAAAACCCCGCATCCCCACCCCGTTATGAGCTGAGAGACCTCTCGGTGGATGATGTTAAATAAACATGCTAAACGACAGCCAATATTCACCTTCGTTCACAGCTTTTTCTTCCATTGCTCCCACATATGATGTTCGCCATCCTTTGGCGCGTCCGATTAGAAAGATTGTATACACTTTGGAATTACTCGTAAACATTTTGGTTTTCAATAACATAATCCACCCGAATAACAGGAACATCATGCTGCTCCAGTTCAGCGACGATCATCCCTACATGATCATTGTAAATACAAAACGTCTGCTGTCCTTTTTGAAAAGCTGTTTCGCCATATGAAAGAACGGTATGATAAAGCTTACGCACATCAACATTCTGTGTCTTCACTCGTCTTCCTAAATGGATAATCACTTCTTTTCCAGCGATTTTTCCACGATACATACGCAATATCCCCCTTTGCACTTGTATTCTCAATATATGATAAGTGCTATATATTCATACGCGCTTCTTTTTATGTCTTAATCAAGTAATTCGCCAGTCACACGGCATTCCCCTTTTGGATTAGAATATTACCAAAAAATTTGCAAATTTTTTCTGAATTTCACTCTCTTTTCCTTGACGATGACGTTGCATTAGTGTATAGTAAAAACATCATTTAACAGAATATATTTCAACCCAAGCAGCACGCACGTTCACCTTAGACCGCTGTGGAGTATATTCCGTTATTTGATAAAATTTTTTAATTAGCCATAGGTGCTAAAGGTATTAGGAGGAATTAAGTATTATGCAAAACGGTAAAGTAAAATGGTTCAACAATGAAAAGGGTTATGGGTTCATTGAAGTGGAAGGTGGAGCTGATGTATTCGTTCACTTCACAGCAATCCAAGGTGACGGCTACAAAACATTAGAAGAAGGCCAAGAAGTTTCCTTTGAAATCGTACAAGGAAACCGCGGACCTCAAGCAGCTAACGTTGTAAAATTATAATCAAGCGCTCGTTGACATAGAAGTAAGACGAAAGCGAAAGCCAAGGGCTGACCTAACAGCGGTAGGTTAGCCCTTTTTTGCTGCTACCAACGCAGACAACAGGTGATTCGTTCATATGAACAGATCAAGCTGAAAAAGAATGTCCGATCCTGCGCTGCCCATGATTCAAACAACTGTTCGCTCTGTCATCATCAAGCTGCAGTGCATGATATCTTGTTATCTCGGCCATTTCCTTTTTCATTGCTTTCTTTCCAGCGAATTCACCCTTTAAATACAAGCATCGAACTAAGATAATCTCTAAAAGGGTAACGCCTATCTCTCCTGATAAGAGCTTGAGGAAACCGTGAGCAGCATCTCCCCATATTGCTTAATTTGCTCTCCCACCGTACAACAGGTAATACAAAAAGACTGCGCTGATCTTTTTCCTTCTTCCTTACGCAGTGTGTTTTTTATAAAACAGCCATCACAATATGTAGAATGAAGATCGTTTAGTTTCGCCAGTATCTCTTTTCGTTTCGCTAATTTTTTCTCCCTATTCATCTGCATTAGTTCCTTTCTTTGTAAGTTCAATTGTGCTTTCAATTATTTTTCCTTCAAGCGCCTGACGCGCCAGCTGATCCGCTTCCTTATTTTGCTTTCGGGAAATTGGTTCATAAATCGGATGAATACCGAGCTCCTTCAGTTTGGCTTCAATTCGGTCAAGCCACGCACTATAGTCCTTTTCAAAGCAAGGCCATGCACCAGACAGCTGATTCAGCACAACATGAGAATCGCCGCGGAAGACAACCGGCAAATGATGGACTCCCATTTCTTCAAGAGTTTGTACAACCGACCAAAAAGCAGCGTATTCCGCCTCGTTATTTGATTTTAATTCATAAAGACGGCGATTCATACGAAATCGATATGGCTGATGATTTTGATGGTAATAGATCACCGCCCCGATTCCCGCTTCTGATGTTTCGTTATCAAAGCCCCCATCAAAATAAGCAATAATATCATGAGGTTCGCTTTCCACTTCTTGCAATAGCTTAACGAGCTCTTTTTTCGTCCATGACGTATTTTGCCGATCAATAAACACTAAGTCCTTCACACGTCCCGTTTTCTCAAAATCCTCCGCCATCCATAACGCCTTCTCCGCTTCAAGAAGCTCCGAAGTTAATATAATTTCTTGTTTTTTAGGAGTTATATATGTCCATTGAATGATTACATCCATTTTTGTCATCCTTCCGCCATTGTTCTTCTTTTATTATATATCAAACAAACGTACGAAATAACTGCTTATGGTTAACAAAAAAAGATAGAAATTTCCTAAAAATGATGATAAAGTAGCAATAGTTCTTCATATGCGCTTCACTCGTAACCGATATAAGTTCAGGTTAAGAAATCGATATTTTGGTGAATACAGAAGAAAAGGCTGCCTCTATTTAGCTAGATGGCTATTTTTCGGCTTCGGTAAGCTAAAAACCAGCTTGCGGCATATGCGACTTCTCATGGATGATGCCGCGCACCGACCTGTATTTAGCGAGGCTATTTCACACGACGGAGGGATGAACACTTGATTGAAGTATATATTGATGGAGCAAGCGCCGGCAATCCTGGGCCTTCAGGTGCCGGAATTTTCATTAAAGGAAATGGAACAGTAGAACAATATTCGATTCCGCTTGGTATCATGTCAAATCACGAGGCAGAGCTCTATTCTTTCATTAAAGCACTTGAAATTTGTGTGGAAAAAGGTTATCGCGTCGTTTCCTTTCGCACAGACTCTCAGCTCATTGATGATGCAGTCGAGAAGGAATATATAAAAAATCGGCAATACGCCCCGCTTTTACAGCAAGCCCTCCTATTAACGAAAAAATTGGATTTATTTTTTTTAAAATGGATTCCGAGCAAGGACAATCATGTCGCTGATGAACTGGCTCGACAAGCAATTCATAAAAATAAATCCTAGTTAAGGGGGAGAAACATTGAAAAAGCAATGGATCGCCGATGCTAGCCTACTGGCTGTTACGTTTATATGGGGAGCGACATTTGTTGTTGTTCAAAATGCGATCTCCTTTCTTGAACCGCTTTCCTTTAACGCTGTACGCTTTTGGATCGCAGGCATTTGTTTGCTCATTTGGCTGCTTCTATTTCAACGATCTTCGTTACAACATTTTAATCGCTCGCTTTTATATGCCGGATTTTGGATGGGGCTGTGGCTGTTTAGCGGTTATGCGTTGCAGACAATAGGGCTCTTATATACAACATCTTCAAAGGCCGGTTTTATTACCGGTCTTAGCGTTGTATTAGTGCCGCTATTCTCTTTCTTTTTTTTAAAACAAAAGCCAACCGCTAATGCCGTATTTGGCTCGATTATCGCTGCATTCGGCTTATATTTTTTAACGATGGAACGAGCCGAATTGTCGATTAATCAGGGCGATGTGTTCGTTTTCTTTTGCGCTGTTTCATTCGCCATGCATATTATTATCACAGGAAAATACTCCGCGCATTATCCAACGCTTTTGCTGACGATTATGCAAATTTTTACTGTCGCTGTCATGTGCTCCATTGGCGCCTTTTTGTTTGAAGATGCCCCCAATATGTGGAATGGCGCTATTTTAGCGAAGCGGCAAGTATGGACAGCTCTGCTGATTACATCGCTGTTCGCCACAGCTGCTGCTTTCCTCATTCAGACCAACTTTCAAAAATACACAACAGCTGCCCGTGTAGCGCTTATCTTTGCAATGGAGCCCGTATTCGCCGCTGTAACCGCCTATATTGGGGCAGGAGAACGGCTTTCCGTTTCTTCTATCATCGGATGCATTGGCATTTTGTGCGGTATGATCGTGTCAGAAATTCCGATTTTTTCATGGTTCTCCAAACGAACGCTTACACAAGGAAATCCTCGAACCTAACCTTCGAGGATTTTTTTAGTCAATCAATCCTTTTTCTTTCATGAATAACTGTACCTGCTGGCGCGTTTCCAGCCTCTGTTGGCAAAACTCTTCAAGCAGCGAAAGAAAAAAGCTGCCGTCAAACTGCTTTTGAATTTTTAGCGTCCACTCTAGAGCCATAATGGTTAGTTCATCACTTGCTTGCACATATTGCTTTCCGAACTGAACAAAACGAAAAACATCTTCATGGAAACGGAAGCCCTTGCTCTCTAAAAAAAGAAAATATTGTTCGATTGTTTGCTTTCTCATACGCGGATCTCCCTATGGTAGATTCGCTTTCATCTTAACTCATTTTGCTCATTATGGCTAGCTTATTTTTTATTTGTTCGTTGATATGAAAAACAGCCTGTGGCTATTCCAAGCAAAGCGCCAGCCATCACTTCGACTGGCTGATGCCCAAGACGCTCGCGGATCCATTCTTTTTTCTGCTCATACCATTTTTGCTTTGGGCTTTGTTCAAGCCGCATGACTTCCTCGGCCAAATCATTCAACCGAATCGCTAGCTCCCCCGCCTGCCGCCGCACGCCCTGAGCATCATACATGACAATAAGACCAAACAACGCAGCCAAAGCAAAATCAATGGTTCGCATTCCTTTTTTTAATGCAATAAATGTAGCAAGCGAAGTAACACCGGCAGAATGAGAGCTGGGCATTCCCCCTGTCTCAAAAAAATACTTCCAATCCCACTGTCCAGTCTCTCTTTTTTTTAGCGGAATTTTTAGGAATTGGGCAAAAGCGATTGCTGACAAAGCAGTCTTTAATGCTTGATTCATCTTTTTTCCCCTTTCATGTGTCCTAAACATATTTTTTTCATAACTAGGCAACACTATCCGCGGAGGTGACGGAAAATGGCGAAAAACGAAGGAACAAACCGCGGGACAAAGGCTCCTGGCGTAAATCCCCAAGGATACGGGCAAGATGCCACATTTTCTCCAGATCCAAAGAGTGAACTTGAAAACGCAGCAATACGAAGCAATACAAAATAGCGCATTAAAAGCTTGAGATGGAAGGGATGCGTAAAATGGCTGGAGACAAAGTCCATTCGACTTTGTCTCCAGCCATTCTCTTATTATTTATGCAATTTTTCACGCAAGACCATTTGCAAGATTCCGCCATGGCGATAGTAGTCGATTTCCACTTCGCTGTCAAAGCGCACAAGCACTTCGAATTCCTTCTTGTTTCCAGCTTCATCTGTCGCAGTTACTTTTACATAATCACGCGGTTTCACATTTTCATCAATGTGAATTTCAAATGTTTCTTTTCCGGTAAGCCCCAATGTTTCAGCATTTTCTCCCTCTTTAAATTGAAGCGGCAATACTCCCATGAGGACGAGGTTGGAGCGATGAATGCGCTCAAAGCTTTCAGCAATCACCGTTTTAATTCCTAACAAGAATGTACCTTTCGCCGCCCAGTCACGAGAGCTTCCCATTCCGTAATCTTTACCAGCAATAACAACAAGACCCGTGCCGTCTTGTTTATATTTCATGCAGGCATCGTAAATTGACATGACTTCACCAGTTGGCCAATATGTTGTGTAGCCCCCTTCTGTACCAGGAGCAATCTGGTTGCGGATGCGAATATTCGCAAACGTACCGCGCATCATCACCTCATGGTTACCGCGCCGTGAACCGTAAGAATTGAAATCTTTCGGCTCGACGCCTTTAGAAATCAGATACTGGCCTGCTGGAGTGTTTTTGCCGATCGATCCGGCCGGAGAAATATGGTCAGTTGTGACAGAATCGCCAAACTTGCCAACTACGCGCAAGCCTGTGAGCGGTTGTACTTGGCGAACGTCTGGAGACAACCCTTCAAAGAACGGAGGATTTTGAATATATGTGGAATCCTCGTCCCATTGATAGAGCGGTTCATCCGTTGTCTCGATTTCATTCCAGCGTTGATTATCATCGAACACACGCTCATACTCCTTGCGGAACAATTCTGGTGTTACGGTTTGCTTCACTACTTCTTTTATTTCTTCCGTTGTTGGCCAAATATCGCTAAAGTACACATCGTTTCCATCTTTATCCTTGCCAATTGGATCGTTAAGAAGATCGATATCAACTGTACCTGCTAGCGCATAAGCTACTACAAGCGGAGGAGATGCTAGATAATTCCCTTTAACAAGCGGATGAATCCGGCCTTCAAAGTTACGGTTTCCGGAAAGAACGCTTGTCACTAACAAATCATTTTCCGCAATAGCTTTCTCAAGCTCTGGAGCTAGCGGACCAGAGTTACCGATACACGTTGTACAACCGTATCCAACAATATTAAAACCAAGTTGCTCAAGGTATGGAAGCAAACCAGAATCTTTTAAGTATCCAGTAACAACCTTCGAACCAGGAGCTAACGATGTTTTGACATATTTCGGAACCGTCATTCCTTTTTCAACTGCTTTTTTCGCTACTAATCCGGCACCAACTAACACATACGGGTTTGACGTATTCGTACAGCTTGTAATCGCAGCGATGACGATCGCACCTGTTTTCATTTTAACTTCTTCGCCGTTTAATGCGACCGTTATTTCTTTCTCAAGATCTGCCTCTGTTAATCCAAAGCCTTGGTTTCCTTGCGGAGCTTTTACTGCTTCACGGAACGAGCTTTGCATTTTAGAAAGCGGAATCAAATCTTGTGGACGCTTTGGTCCGGAAAGATTGGCTTCAATTTCAGATAGGTTGAGTTCAACCACATCTGTGAATGTCGGTTCTTCTGCATCTGGTGTATAGAAGAGACCGTTTGCTTTACAATACGCTTCCACCACTTGAATATGATGCTCATCTCGTCCTGTTAACCGCAAATAATCAAGCGCTTCCGCATCTACAGGGAAAAAGCCGCATGTCGCTCCATACTCTGGCGCCATATTCGCAATGGTCGCACGGTCAGCGAGAGGCAGAGTAGCCACACCAGGACCGAAAAATTCCACAAATTTGCCGACTACGCCTTTTTTACGAAGCACTTGTGTTACTTTTAAAGCAAGATCCGTAGCTGTTGTCCCATTTGGTAATTTTCCTGTCAAACGAACGCCGATAACCTCAGGAACAGGGAAATAAGAAGGCTGTCCAAGCATTCCCGCTTCCGCTTCAATTCCGCCGACGCCCCATCCAAGGACACCGATACCGTTAATCATCGTTGTATGGGAGTCAGTTCCAACAAGCGTATCAGGAAATGCTTCATATTCGCCGTTTTCCCCTTCTACTGCATGAACGACGTTCGCCAAATATTCTAAGTTCACTTGGTGAACGATTCCTGTTGCTGGTGGCACCGCACGATAGTTATTAAACGCCTTTTGAGCCCATTTTAAAAATTTATAGCGCTCAGCGTTTCGTTCAAATTCTAGATTCATATTGTATTGAAGAGCATCATCACTGCCTGCTCTGTCCACTTGAACAGAGTGGTCGATCACAAGATCCACCGGAATTTCAGGATTGATTTCATATGGATCTCCGCCGATATCCGCCATCGCTTTGCGCATAGATGCCAAATCAACAACAGCAGGAACACCAGTAAAGTCTTGCAAAATAACACGAGACGGCTTAAACGGGACATCGATCTCCTTTAATTCGTCCGTTCCCCATTTTGCTAAATTTTCCACATGCTCTTTTGTAATGACACGCCCGTCTACTTGCCGAAGCACTGATTCTAATAAAACTTTGATGGAATAAGGTAAACGGGAGATGTTGCCGATTCCCGCTTCTTCAAGCGCTTGTAAACGATAGTAGTTATATTTTTTACCGTTTACCTCAAATGAAGTGCGGGCTTGAAATACATCTTGTTTTGCCATATGTATTACCCCCTCAATCAATACTATACTATTTTTTCACATAAATGTCGAAAAAATAGTACGAATTCTCCCAAAACCCGTAAAATTGGTACGCTTTTATCTTATTATAAGCACTATGAATTGTAAATAATTATTCCCTCGTTTCTCCTTTTCAGAGAATAAATTTCCCTCTCCTTCGCAAACTATAGTAGGGAGGTGAAAGGAGAATGGGAAAGCGGAAGGCCCATCATGTCATTCCGGACATGAACGCAGCAAAGGCGCAAGGAATGGGAGCTGGCTACGAAGAGGAATTTGCCAATGAACCATTAACGGAAGCAGAACGCCAAAACAATAAAAAGAGAAAAAAGAATCAATAACCCTTCTTCGCCGCTGCGGAGTGAGCAGCAGAATAAAAGGGAATGCTGCGGTGCACATTCCCTTTTATTGAATCTCGTTTACCTCGTCTACAATCGTTTGCAAATCCGTACGAAATTGTTCAAGACGCATTCGCTGCGTTTCTGAAGCGACTTCCATTGCATGATTGATTTGTTCAAATGCTTCATTGACTTCCTGCTTTAAATGCTTTAACTGGCTTCCGTAATCGGCCTGATCGCGAACTAAATGGTCATACCATTCCTTCGCTTCCATCGTCCCTTGTTCAGCGGCTTGAAACGCTTGTTGTTTATCTTTATGATACGGCATGTTCTTCCTCCTTCCACTGCATTGCACATTTATATCGTGTCAAATATTCAAAAATTTATACGGTGAATAAATAAAAAAAACCCTGTTATCCTAATCAATAAAAGGAGGTTATTTTTATGAGCAAAGACACAGCAAAAAACGGCCGCAATAACGAACAGTCGGGACAACCCAAACCGCTGGACGGCTCCAAAAAAGTCAAAAACCGCAATCATACGCGGCAAAAGCATAACGCTGGACATGATATGTAATGCAACAAAATAGACAGAAAAAAGGGGCAACTGCCCAAGGCTTCCCCTCCCAAAAATCTAAAAGCTATCGTTTTTAATAGCTTTTAGATTTTTTTATTTATTTGGTTTACAAATAATAATCGCCATTCACTTTGTTAAAATGTGTGTGAACATATAAAAGAAAATATGATTGTTAGTCAGTTCTACTTCTGGGAATCTATCTTTTTGGAGCGCATTGCGGATAGATTTAAAAAAGCCCCTAACGTATCGCACAAGTTCATATGTCGAAAGTTGAAATGGGATTTATATAGGTTCATTTATTACTTTGATATCGATAAAGCTGAAAGCATGTTTGCATCATGAACAAAGGCCTCTTTTCAGCCTGTTAACAAACTCAACCAGCTGAAAGAGGCCTTCTTCTATCAATATTTTTGGCTTATCTTGCAAATACGTGATGACCGATCCGGATGGTAACAGGCCTTGAAAGCATCCAGCGGTCTTTTGTAATAGCCGGATTATAAAAATACAACGAATGGCGCCGATCGCTTGGGAATAATGCTACCGCGCGATCCACCGCATCGTAGTCTTGTTTTGTTGGACGGATTTTTGTCAGCTTTCCTGTTTTGACAGGAACAAACGCATAGCCTGTTTTCGTTTTTTGATAAATCACGCCCTTTATCGTGTTAGGAAACGCCGGATCTTTGACCCGGTTCAGAATCACAAGCGCAACCTCTACTTTTCCTGCGAACGGTTCACTAGATCCTGTTTCCGCTTGAACAAGTTGCGCTAAAAGCGTTCTTTCCTCTGCGGTAATTTTCCATTTCGCTGCTGACGAAGCGGTTGTCGTTTTTTTCGCTGTTGCTATGACAGGCACTTTCAATGTTTCTCCGACCAAAATGCGGTCTGTTGTTTTTTTATTTAGCGTCTTTAACGTTGAAACACTCGTTTTGTATTTTTGAGCGATTTTATAAAACGAATCTCCTTTTTGCACTTTATAGTATGTATATGTGGTTGCTGCACTACTTTTATGTGGCGTAAACGCTACAACCATACAGCCAACTACTGCGAGTATTGCTAAAATCCTTTTAATCATGATGGCCTCCTCATAGTCGCTTTTTGGTTTTCCCGTTCGCATTTACTAGATTAGCATGTTTCAAGTGTGCTGACACTGGGCGACGTTTCCATTCCAGCTCATGAAATGTTCTCCATCTGTTGATATATAAAGGACGAGCTTATTTTTTTACAGTTGTATTACAGTTTCGTAACAGCGCTTATAACAGCGTTCTTGCCAAATATTCTTCTTTTAGAGATAATGTTTGATAGATCATGAAGGCTGTATTGAGGTGAAAACATGCTAACAGGCTGGTTTCTTTGGTTTATTTTATTCTGGGTGGTCTTTTTGCTTACGATGATGTCGATTGGCGGCTTTTTTATGTTCCGTAAATTTTTAAAGCGCCTGCCAAAAGCAGACGGAAAATCAGAGCTCGATTGGCAGGAATACTACATTGAGCAGACCCGGCATTTGTGGGGAGAGGAAGAAAAAGCGCTGCTTGAGGACTTAGTGAAGCCCGTTCCCGAGTTATTTCGCGATGTCGCTCGCCAGAAAATCGCAGGTAAAATCGGCGAATTAGCACTTCAAGAGCAAGCTTCACGCATTACAAAAGATCTTGTTATCCGCGGTTACATTATCGCTACACCAAAACGTGATCATAAATTTTTAGTCAAAGCTTTAAACGAAAAGCAAATCGATTTGGCGCCATATGCTCATTTACTTGAGTAAATCCGACACAACAAAAAAGATGGGGAGTCCCCATCTTTTTTATTGTGTCGACCAAAGAGTCGGATTATTGTTTAATTGCTTCTCTAGACGTTTATAAGAAACATACATCGCCGCTCGCCACGGAACGATCATCGCAAATGCCAATAAATAAAACATGCCGCTCAGCTGATGATAATCAATCGTTCTGCCTAAATAGACCTTTAAACCAAGACGAATGATAATAAGACCAACTAAAATCCAAACAAATGACTTGGACCGCTTTAAGTAAATATGGTGATCGCGAATTTCGAACTTGGATGTTTTAATTAAAAAAACCGAGAAACAGGCACCTAAAACAATGGCTTCCATCAGTTCCCCTTTTGTCACGCGAAACAGTGGATCTAAAAACATGAGCGAGCCGGTGCTCATAAAAAGCGGCGGTAGAATAATTTTTTTGGCATTTGTCGGTTTTTTCGATGCCTTCATACGAACAAACAAAATGAGTAGCGCCATTATAATCGCGATAATTGTGCTTAAAATTGCCAAGCAAATCATCCTTTGCTATAAGATTTTACTGCTTTCCTTTATTTCATTATAGACTTCTATAAGCAAGAAGATTCAGCAGCAACAAAAACACGCAAATAGAGCATGCCCAGAAGCCGCTCTAAAATTAGTGTCACCGTCATCACTACTGAACACGCAGCAATATGCTTTAAATCAACACACAGCCTACGTTCCATTATTTAGGTGTCTATTTACACACTTTAAATTTCCAAAATCCACCTATTTTACATTAAAGCACGGGCAATCGCTTCCATCACACGGCTTTCATCAAACGGCTTCACAATAAAATCGATCGCTCCTGCCTCGATTGCTTCAACCACCATTTTTTGCTGTCCCATCGCCGAACACATAATAACTTTCGCTTTCGGGTCTATTTGTTTGATCGTTTTGATCGCTTCAATGCCATTCATTACAGGCATTGTAATATCTAACGTTACGATGTCTGGCTTTAATGCTTGATACAGCTCGATCGCTTCTTTTCCGTTT
Source organism: Anoxybacillus sp. B2M1 (assembly GCF_001634265.1). Classification (NCBI taxonomy): domain Bacteria; kingdom Bacillati; phylum Bacillota; class Bacilli; order Caryophanales; family Anoxybacillaceae; genus Anoxybacillus; species Anoxybacillus sp. B2M1. The sequence goes on from NZ_CP015435.1 coordinate 1,097,181, forward strand.
TCTCCTTCTCCTACTACTTCACAATTCGCTTTTTTTAAAATATTTGACAATGTCATTCTCATAAATTTCGCATCATCGACAATCAACACTTTTGCCATAATAATCCCCCTATTAGCCAGAAAAATAATATGCGCGATCATGGGTCGACAATAATCCTATGCAACAATGTAACGAATTTGCGGAAGAATTTCAACTTAAATATAGTGACAATCTATGATTCCTTTTGACAGAAAACATCCCATCACCTACGCTTTGTTTAGAAATGGGAGACTCCTTTTCGATAGCGCTAAAATCCCGTAAAACCTCCAAAAATACTGGTCGTGTAGATAATGATTTTCGTCATCCAGTCAAAAAACAGCAAAATCCCCATTATAATCATCACATATCCGCCTGCTTTCATAATTTTCATATGATAGCGGCGAATCCATTGCATTTTCCCAATAAAAAACGATAAAAGAAAAAACGGAACGGCAAAGCCTAGAGAATAAGCTGTCATATAAACCACTCCTGATCCTGGATTTGTCGCTGCTAAAGCAATCACTGACATTAAAATCGGGCCTGTGCACGGCGACCACCCTGCTGCGAAAGCCATGCCAATCAATATCGATCCCGCATACCCTGACGGACGATTGCGAAAGGAAATGCGATGATCTCTCATCAAAAAGCCTGGCTTAAATACACCGATGATCACAAATCCAAAGAAAATAATTAAAATGGCGCCGACTTGCCGAATAAAATCTTGATATTGTTTAAACAGTTCGCCAATTAGTGAAGTGCCAAATCCAATGGAAACAAAAATAAGAGAAAAACCAAGCAAAAAAAACAGCGTATGCAACAAGCTCCTCTTTTGCAGCATCGCATTCTCCGCTTGCAGTTCCGCGACCGAAATGCCGGTAATATAAGATAAAAATGCCGGATATAACGGCAGACAGCATGGAGAAATGAACGATAAAAATCCTGCTCCAAACGCTAAAAAAAGATTTACGTCTGTCATCAATTTCAACCCCACAAGTTCTATTTTTTCTTTAATTTTACCAAAAAATAAATCTTAATGGTGATGTATGAATTTAAAAAAAACCGACTTTTTTCTTTTGAATTAATTGCCAGAATAGTATACAATACCTATATAACTTTGTACAACAGAAAGGACTTGTTCTCCCGTGTCAAAACAAGAGATGCTTCGGCTCATTGAAAAGAAAAGAAATGAACTGATTGAAATGGTTGCCAAAAGTGGATTAAACGCAGCGATTACCATTCAAATCAGCCAAGAATTGGACTTGCTTTTGAACCAATATAATGAATACGTATACAAGAAACAGAAACGCCTCTCTTCTCAGTAAAAAAAACGATGAGGCGTTTTCTCACTATGAAACATTCCGTTTGTTGCAGAGTAACGGACCACTTGTATAGACAAGCTTTCGTTCGCTGCGCTACTAACGACGTTCAGGCGTCTCCCCTTCTTAAAAGCTCATTCGATCTAACTCCTGCTTTGTTAGCTTTTACACCGTTTAGCGCAAATAAAAAGACACTCCGCGGAGTGCCTGTCCCATGTTTATTTAAGCTGGTTGTTCATCGCTTTCATCATTTGGTTGATTTTCTTTTGCGACGGTGTCATTCCCATCTGCATCATCATCATTCGAATCATTTGCTCATTAATTGGCGGGTTTTTCTTTAAATAGTTCATCATCGTTTTACGGGCAATGAAAAATCCTAGCGCTGTTCCAGCGATAAGCGCTAGAATGCCAACGAGAATCGTTGTCCACATACTGCTTTTTCCTCCTTCATGTTGTCTATCTAACAGTGTACTAAACAATGAGCTATTATACAATATTTTCCCTTAAAAATCTTTTATTCACGCACAATTCCGTCGATCAGAAAGAACAATAAATACAGTTTGCTACAGAAGAGCAGATCAAGAAGACGATCTTGATCGAACTGAGTGAATCTTCCAATTTTTTCACGCTGGAGCGTGATCGATATAAGTCACCAACTTATCTCCTACCGTCGAAAAAATGGGAATCTGCTTTTGACTATATATGTTCCATCTTTTCACTGAATCTCTATCATTGGTAAATGGATCGAAGGCTAAATGAATCACTGCTGGTGCATCAACATTGGTCCACAAGTGGACGACGCTCGATCACGCGAATACGAACGAAAAGCAAGTCCAAAGACTTGCCTTCCTATTGCCAGTCCATGTGATTTTTTCTCCCAAGATCCAACGCCCTTTTTTCACATAGACACGCTATCCCAAATCATTATTTTTATTTCCATCTTTTAGGCAAATTTTCTGTTTTCTAATTCTGCTTTGAGCCATTGATAGTGGCTAAACTCGCTGTCAATCGCTAGAAAAGCGGATGATATCATAGCTAATGACTGGAAAATACGATTGGTTAAATCATAGCAATCGCTAATGAGGAGTAAGCGGCGCTTTTGGACAATGACAAGTGCCTCTTCATTCGTTTGATCATGTTTAAACATTAGCATATTTCGTTCCAAGTTTCTCTCAACTTGTCCAGAAAAATGCTCTTTTATTCCTAACTCTACACGTGAAAACGAAATGCGTTCTGTAATAAATTCAACTTGTTTATGGCAAACACTTTTAAAAGGGGCCTTTTGATATTCCCGAAGCAGCTCGACGATTTTTTCTGGACGATGATAGTAATCTTTCACTACATCGTCTCGAAACAAATAAATCCAATAGCGCGTCACATTTCGTCCTCCATTCTTTTCTTCTTTTTACCTATTATAGAAAAACAGAAGAGAGAAACGTGTCTATTGGCGCAAAAATTCTTCACTATTTTTGTCGAAACAAAAGAAAAAGCTACCTTTCGCTAATAAAAGGCAGCTTTTTCACCTTACTTCATTATGGATGCAAAAGCTTCTTCACGCGCTCGATTACATGCTCCACTGTGAACCCATACTCTTTCATAATCTGTTCGCCTGGAGCAGAAGCGCCGAAGCGATCGATTGCTAAAATGTCTCCTTCATCTCCCGTATAGCGCTCCCACCCGAATGAAGCCGCCATTTCAATCGCTAGACGCTTTTTCAAAGCAGACGGCAAAACTTGCTCTTTATATTCTTCCGGCTGCTGTTCAAAACGATCCCAAGATGGCATGCTAATAACCGAAACATAAATACCCTCAGAAGCCAACGCTTTTTGCGCTTCAACAGCTAAACTCACTTCTGAACCGGAAGCAAGCAACAAGGCCTGCGGTTCTCCATTCGTTGCTTCTGATACGACATATGCACCTTTTTTCACCCCTTCATATGCGCGCTCTGCCGTGGTTGCAAGCGTCGGGAGGTTTTGTCTTGTCAACACAAGCGCTGTTGGGCGATCCGTTGATTCCAGTGCTAAGCGCCAGGCGGCCGCGGTTTCGTTCGCATCTGCTGGGCGAATTAACGATAAATTCGGCATTGCCCGCAATGAAGGAAGCTGCTCAATCGGCTCATGAGTCGGTCCGTCTTCACCGACCGCAATACTGTCGTGCGTAAACACATAGGTGACTGGTAAGCCCATTAATGCAGCAAGACGGATAGCTGGACGCAAATAATCAGAAAACACAAAGAATGTACCGCCAAATACTTTTACTCCCCCATGAAGCGCCATTCCATTCAATGCCGCTCCCATGGCAAATTCACGAACCCCGAACCAAATGTTTCGCCCTTCATAGCTTTCCGGCATAAAGTTGCCTGTTCCTTTAATCAGCGTTTTATTCGATCCCGCAAGATCCGCAGAACCGCCAATAAACTGTGGAACAGCTTTCGCAATCGCATTTAACACCTCTCCTGAGGATGCGCGTGTAGCTATGTTCTTGCCTTCTGGGTAAACAGGCAGCTGCTCTTCCCATCCTTCAGGGAGCTGCTCATCGATCGCCAGCTTCAATTGGTTCGCTAAATCTGGATACGCTTTTTGGTAAGCGGCAAGCAATTCATTCCACTCCGCTTCTTTTTGTGCTCCCGCTTCTTGAACAACTTGACGGAAGTGGGCATATACTTCTTCCGGTACATAAAAATCTTCGGCAAACGTCCATTTATAAGCCTCTTTTGTTAGTTTTAGCTCATCTGCGCCAAGCGGAGCGCCGTGAACATCAGAAGTGCCCGCCTTATTTGGCGATCCATAGCCGATTGTCGTTTTCACTTCAATGAGCGTTGGGCGATTGACATCTGCTCTTGCTGCTTCAAGTGCTTTCGCCACTTCCTCGATATCGTTTCCATCCTCAACGCGCAAATATTGCCATCCATATGCCTCAAAGCGCTGTGCGACATTTTCCGAGAAGGAAAGCTGCAGCTCTCCATCGAGCGAAATGTCATTCGAATCATAAAGAACGATGAGACGGCCAAGTTTCAAATGACCAGCTAATGAAGCTGCTTCAGAGGCAACCCCTTCCATCAAGTCTCCATCGCCGCAAATGGCATATGTGTAATGGTTAATAATCTCAAAATGATCTCGATTGTATGTAGTCGCTAAATGACGTTCTGCCATTGCCATACCGACAGCCATCGCAATCCCTTGACCAAGCGGACCTGTTGTTGCTTCTACTCCAGGTGTATGACCGTACTCTGGATGTCCGGGTGTTTTGCTCCCCCATTGGCGAAACTGTTTGATATCTTCCATTGATACGTCATAGCCACTTAAATGAAGCAAGCTATATAAAAGCATAGAGCCATGACCCGCAGATAGCACAAAACGGTCGCGGTTAAACCATTTTGGATTGCTTGGATTATGATTCATGAATTTGGTCCAAAGCGTATAGGCCATCGGCGCAGCGCCCATCGGCATGCCTGGATGCCCGGAATTCGCTTTTTCAATTGCATCAATCGACAACGTTCGGATTGTCGTGATGGCCAATTGATCAATCGTTTGTGCCATTTTTTGCTCATCCTTTCGTTTCGTAGCGTTTTATCCATTTCTATCATATAGAAAGTAAGAAAAAATGTACAACGTTTCTTCAAAAAATCAAGAATCTTTGACTGATGAGAATGCTTCCTTCTCTTAATGCAACCGATTTTTTTGACTTTCCTTCAATTTTTTGGGCGTCACATCTTTTCCATTTGGATCAATAATTTTTACAGAATGCAGAGTATCCGTTACCGCTTGGCGAAATGCTTGAAGATACTCCTTGCGAAGCTGCTCTTGCTCTTTTTTCTCCGCTTCTGTCAACCCGCTTGTCTTTGCCTTTTTCGCTAATTCATTAATGCGAGCGATTTTTTGTTTTGAGATCATCGTTTCATTCCACCTATTTCGAAAAATATTATGCCCCCATCTTACTAGAGAAATGGATCCTTGACAACTATGTTGACTGACTTTTCCGCTCATATTCCTGATAGCGGCGATGGACAGTCGCTTTCGACACATCATATCCAAATCCGCGCAAAGTCGCCGCAATTTCAGCAAAGGTCAGTCCGTTCCTGCGCAGACGGATAATCTCTTCAATTGGTAGCTCAAGGCGATCTCTTCCGGCATGTTCACCTATATTTTTCAAATTTCGTTCTGGCCGATATCCACGTTCAACGGCTTTTTGCATCCCGCGCTTGATTTTTAAGTTATGTATTTTGCGCTGATACTCCTCTACGATGCTGAGGATACTTAGTACCATGGAATCAGCTTCTGATAGCTGTAGTTCTCCATGATGGCACACCGTATACAGCTTGGCTCCTTCTTTTTGAATACAATGCAATAAGGCAATTCTTGCATTTCCTCGTCCAAGCCTCGTTTCATCTTGGATGAGAACGGCTTCGATTTTATCCTCTTTCAGCGCTTCTAAAAGCTCCAGTATCCCGTCTCGCTCAATCTCATAACCGCTTGCCCGCTCTTCAATGACCTTAACGACTTGAAAACGATATGTTTCGGCGAGCTGCTCAAGCTCCTCCTTCTGCCGTTGCAGTGATGTTTCTTGTTCCTCTTTGTTTGTGCTCACCCGACAATAAATAATCGCTTTCATTCCATCATCTCCATTATTATTTACTGACGACTAGCTTCTTTTCTGCCTTTGATTTTAACACGGGAATCACTAGCTTTTCACCCGCAGCAATTTTTTCATTTGGCAAATGGTTTACATTCATTACCCATTCAATAAATTCTTTCGTTGAAAGCTGATGTGAAGATCTGTATTCATTGGCTATTCCCCAAAGCGTATCTCCGGATTCTACCGTAATTTTTAAATATTTCTCCTTTTGAATCGGATGGCTCGCATACACGAAACCCGATAGTAGCATAAACACCAAGCATGAAAACACGAGATAATGAGTAACTTTCATCTTCTCCCACCTCTTAGAATGTTTGTTCGCTTTTTTACCTATTATATTAAGAACATTCGTTTGCGTCAACCATTTTCTCGAACTTATGTTTGTTTTTTTGTTCTCCTCGTGTTATAATAAAAAAAACGATGGGTAAGAGGTGTGAAACATGACCAAACTGTCGAAACGCCAACAGCAAATTCTCGATTTCATCAAAAAAGAAGTAAAAACTAAAGGGTATCCTCCTTCCGTTCGTGAGATTGGCGAAGCGGTTGGACTTGCCTCTAGCTCAACGGTGCATGGACATTTAGCTCGGCTTGAAAGCAAAGGATACATCCGCCGTGATCCAACTAAACCTCGCGCGATTGAAATATTAGATCCGGATTTTGCCTCATTCATGCGGCCGAGCAATGTGATCAATGTTCCGGTCATCGGAAAGGTAACGGCAGGGCAACCAATAACCGCTATCGAAAATGTGGAGGACTATTTTCCGCTCCCAGAACGCTTCGTTTCTGCAGAGGACCATGTTTTTATGCTTGAAATAATGGGCGATAGTATGATTGAGGCAGGCATTTTAGACGGAGATTTTGTCATTGTTCGTCAGCAGCAGTCAGCTAATAACGGAGATATTGTCGTTGCTATGACGGAAGAAAACGAAGCAACCGTCAAGCGCTTTTTTAAAGAACAAGGCCACATTCGCCTACAGCCAGAAAACCCTCATATGGAGCCTATTATCGTCAACGATGTTACGATTCTCGGGAAAGTGATCGGCGTATATCGCATGATTCAATAACAAACAAGGGTAGATAAAGTGAAATTCACCTTATCTACCCTTGTTTTAAGTAGCGATCATTATTCGATCATTGTTAAAATCCGCTAGGTTCTCTTATTTGTCTATATGGATGGAAGCGACATCATTTTGTGCAATTCATTTGAGCGGTACATTTTTGCCCATTTTAAGACGGATGCTGCATAAAGACAGGAACGAACAGCAAATCATTTCTCTACATCATAATCCGTATCGTTCTTGACAGATAAAATGATAGTGACTAACGTTGTAACTGTAGAGACTACAGCTGCTATGACCGAGGCAAGTCACGGACTTGTCTCGAACCGGCGAAAAACAAATTCTGCTTTTGAATGGGGCGTCTATTCCATCTTTTCGTTGGATTTCGATCATTCGCAAATGGACCCAATGCCGAAACCATTCAGCACTTATATACAGGATGAATCGTAATTCCTTTAAACCTCATCGAACTTCTTTCCTAGTTTTTCTCTTTAAATGAGACTATTCCCTTAGGGTATATGGCTAATAATCTAAATTCAAGGAAAGCATTTCTTTTTCTTGTTCTTTTTTGATTCCTCATCACCATAATCATGCGAATCCATATCTCTGCATATCATTTACATAACATCAAAAAAGGAGGGCATCAGGCCATGTTATCTATTGAATTTTTCGCATGGACACTATCTGCTATCTTAGGAATCGGATTTATTATTTCTCTTATAGCTGTATCCAGAAAACCGAAAAACATGACTGAGATGGAGCGACAAAGGCCTGAACCCAAGAACACAGAACCATAAAATAGAGTTTGTTCAGACCTTCATCGCGCGGATACATGACGAGAAGAAAGAGAAGGCAAGCCTGTGGACTTGCCTTCTAACCGTGGTACAGATACTATTGGTTCAATCGTTAAGTTTTATTTATATCGTGCTTTGCCGACAGGATGAAAACTACAGACCGAAATCAAGTCTATGAATCATCATCGCTTTTTTTCAGTAGAATGTCCTATTATTATTCTATTGTTTTGTTTCATTTCTTATTTTACCATCATTGATTTTTAAGTAATTGATCAATGTAGTTTTTTATCTCTTCTATCTTCTGATCGGTAACTTTTTTAATTTCTTCTGTTTTTTGATTTAAAGACTGTTGATAATCTTGATTGAGCTTTTCATTTAAGTATTTTTTAGTTTCATCTTGCAATCGCTGGATTTCAGACTGTGTTACATTGGATAGATCATTTTTTATTTTCATGTCTTTTTCTGACAAGTATTGATTGATTTCTTGCTGGTACTCTTTTTTCGCTGCTTCCGCTGCATCGCTCATATGGTAGACTACCGCACCACTAAGTCCACCACTAACAAAAAACAAAACGATTGTTATAAACAAAACTCTAAGAGGTATCTTTTTCATATAAATCAACCTCCTTTTTTTTATTATCTCATATTCCGCGCTCATTTTTTAGTGTTTTATCCGAATATTCATTATTTTTTATGATCGTACTATCTGTGTAATTTTCTTCCTATGATGTTTTGCTGTGCATTAAGAAAAGCACCTTCTTCTCCAAAGCTGAATCTCATGGAGTGTCTTTGGAAATGGTGAAAAGCACCGTCAGCCGTTGCCAATCATTTTCACAATGACGTACACAAAGCTATTGATTAGCCAGTCGATAGCTTCATTCTTAAAGTATATTGAATGTCGCAATGACGATGTTTTACAGCTGTATCGCTTGAGAAATCGAATGATAAGTTCATTTGATTTCGTAAACAATCATCAAACTTCATAGTCATCACCCCAATGAATAAAATAAAAAGCATCCAATTATTTGGATGCCTAACATATAAAATTACAACTAAAAAATCTTATTCATTAATGTTAAGATGTATTTCCTCAGATTCCTCCTGGATTTGTCCAATAAGGGATAGAACAGAACCTGTAGCTTGTATCCAACTTCCTGCAACTCCAATCAGGTCTGACTCTGAGTTATTTTCATTCAATGACTGAATGCCACTTATGGCCTGCAAGGAATTCCCGATGCCTTGCAACAGACTTCCAGAGATATTCTCTAATCTCCCGTCTTCTGTACGATCAAAAAATTCATCAGAAAGACCTACGAAACTCCCTAATGCTTGCATCCACAGCCCAGTAATCATAAGCTTTTGTTCGATTTTTTCACCCCAAGCGTCACCCACCAGCATTCCTGTAATAACGGTTGAGTTCCCTGTGGCTTGGATTTCATTCCCCATTTTTTCAAACGAAGCCGTACCTTGTCCGTCAGCAGATAATGCACTTCCTAAAGCCTGTAACACATTACCTACTAGCCGCAATTGATAACCTAGATTTTTGTTCAAATGAAATTGAGGAGTATTGCCGATGGCTGCTTGTATAGTCCCGATTGCCGAAAGAGAATATCCGACTATTTCCTTCCACTGCTTATTCATTTGCTATCTAATCCAACTCCTATTGATACAATTATTGTATTCTGATTCTGCTATTTGGTTCATTTAGTAAAAGAAAAAACGCCCCCCAAACGGGTGACGCAATTCAGACAACCTACTCACTGATTAGGTAGCACTTACACGACAAAAAACAACGAAAAAGCATTTATATGTATCATCAATTTTTGTGGGCGCTCTTTATCAATGATTAAATTGATTGCTTTTATCCACAATATAAAAACCCCTCAACGCGTAGAGGATCGAGGGATTGGAGGGATTAATAAAGGATCATGTATTGATCGCGTTCCCACGGATGGACCTCTGTGCGGAATATAAGTTATAGCAGTAAAGCAAATTCAAATTAGAGTGATAATCGCATTATATCAACGATTTTAAAAAATAACACTTCAAAATGAATCGACATTTATTAACTAAAATCGGACAATTATCGGGCGGATTGGGGCTATGCCCCTTTCTTCCCTCACACCCTCTGGTTCAACTATATACCCTATACACTTTTTGCCTATGCTTTTCTCCCTTCTTCCTCACAGCGTCATTGAACTCGAAAATTTTTTATTACGTATGTTATAATCCAAAAAACACACGGAGTATACACAAACAAAAATAAATTATAGACGATTTCTGAATCCCTCATATCCATTATTTTATCTACCCCAAACCTGATTCCCCAATATATGATTACGATAATAAAATAGACGATGGCATGGAGGACAAATGATATAGCAAGCTTGATTTGTTCTTTGTAATGCATAGTCTATAAATAAAGAGAGCGGTATACCGAATAAAACAACTAACGGAAGTATGTACACTATAGAATAGAGCAGGGAACTGACAAGAACTTTTAATAGTCCTTCTAAAATATTTAATTCCTTTGATACCGTTACACCTTTGGACTCAATTACATAATATAAAGAGCCTGAATTAATTGAAGTTAGTATACCTGATACCACTTTTATCTTTATATCCCTAAACAATGAAATCCTCCTTATCTTACAGTTTAGTAGTGATATTTTACCATTAAAATTTGACTAATTCGCATGAAGAAGGATATAAATTCAGGAAACTACTTTGGGCCGTTCTCCATAGCTTAAAGAATCAGCGGCCATGCCAGAAAAACAAAGTCTAAATCCTCTTTCTCTAAGGTGTCTGATTGCTGCAAGCGTTATGTGATGACTTTTAAAGTTGTTTTACCTCTCATTTGTTTGAACGCTTCCGAAATTCTGCTTTCAATTTCTTTGGGATCGATATTTACTTTTGAAATGACCTTCCTCATTACTAACCCCCTCTCATCTCTTTTTACCTACACATTACCTTATATAGAACACTTGATTAAAAAATAACCCCCACACCAAGCAGGGAAGGCAGATTCAACAAACTACTTAATTATAGGGGCGGTATTTTTTCCGAAGTTCTTTCAATTCCTTTTCAAGTTGTCCAATATCACTCCGAAAAATAACTTATCTTCTTCGGAACGATTCTTCCTGATTCTATAAGTTGGCTTAAACGTTGATAAGTCACACCCAATATTTCCAAAGTTTCAGCAACTCCGAGGACTTCACTTTTTATGAAGCCCTCGACTTCTTTTCGATTTTTGAACATTCCATCATTTATCTCCCTTGAAATTCATCTTGTATTTGATTGGAATTAAGATAAGCCAGAGCGCTATAATCACCAATATGATCCATCTCAAAACGGTCATTTCTTCAAAAAAAAGATTATCTTTATCAACAATAGAGAACAAGAAGTGAACAAAATAACAGAGAAAGCCCCCTTCCAACGAGGACGAGAGGATTGATAGTAGCATTTCTGATGGATGACGGTGTTGATGATGTCGAGAAATACTTTTTCGTCAGGCTGAACCGGATTGGAACACAAGGGACAACGCAGTCGGCCGACACGAACATGGAATCACCTCCTCGATAGGTAAGATACAACCCCTGATTATTGAAAAAACAATAAAAAAAGAAGGCGTTCATGCATGACGAAATGAACGCCTTTTCCAGTTTTTCTTGATTATAATCCGTAAGCTTTATATCCTAAACTTTGATTGATGTTTCGATTAATTCGTTGTACAACAGGTGATTTTTGATGCCCATTTGGATCTAGTATTCCTAATTCACCAGCTCTTTTTAATGCTTGAATAAGAAGTTCACTGTTTCCGTTACTGCGAAGTCGACGTTCTTCTTCTGCTGACATGTGTATCACATTATCTGGATTAATGGGTTCCGTTGCATTTTCCATCATATCTCTAAAACCTTTGCCATCTAAAATAATCAAATTATCTTTTTCCTCTAATACATGTCCCTTATATCCATAAAGAGATCGAAGCATCCAAAGTTGACGATTAGAATTAAAATTTGCCATCTGTTCTTGGTTTAATCCACTCAACATTATTCTCACTCCTTTTCTATTTTATTGATGTGGAATGTTAATAAAAGCGGTCATAGTATTCCAAGGATAATTCATTGAAGTAGATTGACAACGATATTCAACAGAAGAAGCACTAGGGATTTTCACATTAGAATCAAAATATACAACATGGTAAAAACCATCTACAATCGTATCACCTTCAAAATCAATAGTTGATGTTTCTATAAGATAAGTTGGATCGTTATAAGTTATTTGTTCTGCACCTAACCATTAGAAACAATGCCCATATCCTATTTCTACAACTCCAACTCCAGTGATTCCTCTAACAGGTGCAGAGGTTAATTCATTATTAATATATTGGATTTGTGGCGTTGTAGTTTCAAGATCCCATCCTACTTGATCAATATATAATGCTGTAACCGGTGGCGCAGATCCTGTTATTGAATTTGTTGTAGCCATCTCTTTACGAATTTCAGAGACTTCTTCTTGGGTTACAGGATTTATTACCCAATCAGGATGTTCTTTTTTGAGATTTTCAATAAAAATAGAAGAGTTTTCTCCAATTGGAGTTGCTGCTTCAGTAGTATTAACAACTACCAAGCTCAAACATAAAGTAAAGAATGCCAGTATAAATTTTTTCATCTTTTACTCTTCCTTCTTTTTTAAGAAATAAAGTGGAATAAACTCCTATACTATTTATCGACTTCATTATGAAAATTTTTATAATTTTAACCAAAAAATTCCCCGATTGCAGAATATAAAAACAAGAACAAATGTACGGTTCTATACAAAAAAACTGTCAAACAGCAAGGAACGGCTTCAATCCCTCATAGGTAAGATAAAAACATCCGAGTGATCGGGTGCTTTTTTATTTGGAGGAGGAAGCTTCAATCCCTCATAGGTAAGATAAAAACAGTGTTTGGTTTGTTGCCATACGTGTAGACCCCCTGCTTCAATCCCTCATAGGTAAGATAAAAACGCGAATACGCCGCCAAATTCCTTCATCATCGCCTTTGAGCTTCAATCCCTCATAGGTAAGATAAAAACGAAATCAAAGCGGAAAGTACCGTATATCCCGAAGACGCGCTTCAATCCCTCATAGGTAAGATAAAAACCCCAACATCCATGATTCAATCAGCATTTGGAAAATGGATACAATGCTATTATAAACTTATCTAAAAACTCTAGCAACCTCTTCTTTCCTTTACCATTGCAGGATTGTTGACTAATAAGAAAATGTCGTCGATCCCCCGGGATTTTTGCACGATTGGAGGTCGACGACATTTTACACGTAACTTTTGGCCGATCAAAATCAGATCAGGATTTTTAACTTTATTTAATTGTACCAACTGTTGCACGGTTGTTCCGTACTTCTTTGCAATTTTAGTCAGGGTGTCGTCCTTCTTGACGACGTAATACTCAGCTTTTTCTGTTTTAACAGGCATTTTTAAAATTTGTCCGGCTAGAATTAAGTTAGTCGATTTATATTTATTCCGATCCTAAAAAACACTATATTGTATAGAGCTTCGCCAAGTCTTCTTCCAGAATGCTGCGTCTGTCTGATATGCTTTGCCTCCTTGATACTCCGCTGTTTTCATCGTGATCGATTGTCCATTATATGTGCCCTTTATCCCGAACAAATTCTTTCCCTTTTGAGCTAGTCCACTTTGGCCAAACTTGCTTTCTAAACAGGCTTGCGCGATCACGAGCGATGCAAGGATGTTGTATTTTTCTTGAATTCTTTGTGCATACGACGCGATTTCCTGAATGAACTCCATTCGATCATCTCCTTTTGCAAAAATAAAAAACGCATTTTAAAAATGCGTTTTTAAAGAAAGGTATTTACAGATCATTCATCGACAAAGTGCGTCGTGTTAAAATAGACGTCCAGATCATGTATCGTTTGATGAATTTCATTAAAAATCGGATCGCCTTTTTTCGCCTTACTTTGAATGGCTTGATCCACTAATTTAATTGCTCTATCTAATTCAGCTTTCTTTTCTCCATTGTTATCGTATTTAATTTCACTTAAATTCTTTTTCATTTCGTTTAAAATAGACTTATAATCCTCAGCACTAAGAGGCTTTCCGCCGTTGTTGACTTTGGATTTGTCTACAAAAATAGACGCATTCAGATGAGCAAAATAAAGATTGAAATTAGACTCATATTTAGGATAAGTATTGGGATCCACGCCCCGTTGTAATACTTCTGGCTTTATAGCTTCCATTTGACTTTTAGGTTCAGATTCCGTATTTTTAGCAGGTGTCTTATTGAGTACGAAAAATCCGCTTCCTAAGACCACAATCAGCAGTAATCCAAAAACCACAAAAAGTTTTCTCAACGGCAGACCCCTCTTTATAATATGAATTTTATTAGTTTTACATACTATAGCAAATTTCATATTTTACCTCAATGAAAAATAAAGGACACCAAAAAACGGCGCACTCTATATCTTCCCGCTGTCTTTCCACTCAAGTAGAATTTTTTTACAGGTGTTTGATGTTTGAAATCCCCTGATATATGTTACTCATTTTCATCTAAGTTAAATCCAATGCGTCTTGGTGGACCACTTTCATCCATTTTTGGCAATGCCATTAACAAAAAGTTTATTTGTGATACATGCTGTATTAGCTCTACACGCGCGCCATTCTGTAATCTGCCTTGAAACGTGATTAGACTAGGATTACAATAACCTATACTTTCAATATGAAATTGCAATGTTTGCCCAAATGAAACCAGTCTTATCCCAACTTCATGTTCTTCGTCTAAATCTCCTTCAAAATCATTAATCATTTCGATTAATCTTTTATAGAACTCACTTGCTAAATTAGGGTTAGTAAGTGCAACGTCGGAAAAATTCAGCTTTGGTGGTTCAATAACGTTTTTCGAAAAACCAGCAGCCCGCGTTGAAAATCCGATTGATTTTGAGGATTCAAAAGCATCTTTTCTCATGCGTAATCCCCCCTTTGCCTACTTAATTCGACAAAGAGAGAGAGCTTCCTTCACACTCTAAATAAAAAGCACCCGATTATTCGGCTGCTTTAAATCAATTCCTTTTTTAAATTAACTTCTTTATTTTGGATACACTTTTTCAAACCGTTCACATACAACTAACATAGTTGGTGAAAATTCCATATCGTATTCTTTTAATGATTTGGTAAAAAACTTTTCGTGTGCATTCCACCAAGAACGATAATCACCTTCGCCTTCCGCTAAAGCAAATTCCTCTGTCACCTCATTCATCGGAACAACTTCAACGGATTGAATTTGAATGACTGCGACTGGCTCTTCCTGACCATTTAAAACAATATAATATTCACCAACTTTAGGTATAGCTTCTTTTTCTAACTCATAAAACACGAAACCGGAAGTTGTCGCAGTTTTCTTTCCTCTAACAACTAAATCGGCTAACCAATCAGCAGAAGCTCCAAATTGAAAGGCATCTTTATATTCAATCCCCTCCTGATGAGTTGCTATACAAAAATCATTCCAGAATTGTTGTACTCTATTATTCATCCATGATCCATCCTTTAACATAAAATTCTTTCTTTGATTTCACTCCTCCACGAAAGTTTAATTTGATGTTTTCGCAAAATAAAAAGCACCACAAGAGTTCTTTTTAAATTTATGATGACATGATATTCTCAATCTTCCCAAACACTCCATAAATATATCCGCATAGCAGGCAGTATACTTCATTCAGCCTTTTATCGCCTTTTTTATCTCTTCTCACACTATTGCTTGATACAATATTTTCAATCCCACCTGTACCACAACTAGGACATGCAGGTCGATCATTCCCATCCTCTCCATTTAGAATCATTCGATAACAAAAGATACATTCCTACATGATTGGATGATTAATTGTCGGCAAAAAACAACTTTTTATACCATTTATCTCAATTAGGTACCCATTTTTTATCAAATAAAAAAGCACCCCGAAGGATGCTTTATCGATTATGGATAAATACGTTTTAGTTCATCTAATCTCCATTTACTTGGAGTTTCATATTTGATATAACCATCCATTTTTGTAATCCAATGATCAGAGCCAACATTATATTGTCCACCATACAGATCATCATATCCATAAACTCGATAAACTTCTCCAGGATTTAAGACGCGAACAAAAGTCAGCTTATCATTAGCATCGCGTTTCCAAAGATTAATAGGTTTTAAGACTGTAATTCTACCAATCTGACCTTTTTTCATTAAGTCCCCATCCCAACATATAGGGGAAGTAGTTTCATCTGGTAATAAAGGAATTGGATCTGTTGAATTTGATTTTGAGCTATTCCATTCTGGATTGTGGATTTCAAAATGCAAGTGTTGGCCATCTGCATCTCCTGTGTCACCCATATATCCAATTTGCTGTCCAGGGGAAACCACATCTCCAGCTTTTACACTAAAACTTTTTAGATGAGCATAAACCGTTTCAGCTGTTCCACCACGATGTTTAATAAAGACAACATTTCCATAAGAACTAGAATAATAGGCCCTTGATACAATACCAGCATATGCGGCGTAAACAGGTACATCTCCTGATTTAGCAATATCTATACCATGGTGGAAACTACCATTTCTCCAGCCATAATATGATGATATTGTACCTTGGGTGGGCATTTTATAAGGTTGGCAAGTAAAATCATCAGCTTTTGCAGGCCTTTCATAAGGTGAGAAAAGAGTTAGTCCCAAAATACTGACTAAAGATAATGCTAAAATTTTTTTAAAAAAAGCTTTTTTCATATTATCCTCCTAATAAGTTTATTCATGTATACATTACTAAAACTATCAAATTTCTATAATTTTTGTCAACATATTACTATATTTTCCCTATTAAAATTTTATTTTGATCAACCACATAAAAAGAAAATACTTTCTATAATGTTGAATATTTCTAATAAATCTGATTAAAAAACGCCATCCAAGGGACTATAAAATATTTTGTGTAAATAGATAAATAGAAAAGGAAGACCTTTTCTTGTAGAATTGAGTTACCACACAACCACTCACAGAAAAGAGTCCTTCCCTATGAATCATTTTACAACAGATTTAGTTCAAGCTCTAGATCACGAAGCAAGACACAACAGAAATTTTCCGTATCCATCTGGAAAAAGCAATAAATCAGCTGCTGGAAACGGAGTTAACGGCCTTCCTCGATTACGAAAAGTATGATCGTGCAGGATTCCATTCAGGTAATTCTCGTAATGGGAACGATACATGTACACTCCATACGGAATACGGCGATTTACACCTCCACATTTCTCGCGATCGTAATGGAGATTTTAAGCAGCAGGCCGTATCTCCCTACAAACGATCTAACGACACGTTAGAATCTTTTGTTATTCACATATTCCAAAAAGGCGTAACCATGGCTGAAATCGCTGATCTGATCGAGAAAAACTCTACTAATCTTATTGAATCCTTTAACAAGCAGATCAAGAAATACACCAAGCGGAAAGAGCAATTTCCTCACGAAGAAGCACTAGAAAAGTTCTTAGTTTCACAGTTTGAAGACTACAACCAGCGCTTTGCCACACGCTGTCACATTGGCTTTGATCAAGCCCGCACAGAACTGCAAGCCATGTTTAAAAGCAACACGTAAGTTAATTTCTACAAGCAAAGGATATTCTTATTTACATAAAATTCTTAACGCTAGCAACGTTTTGTATAGGAGTGTTATTTTTTGTGAGTTGTGAAAAAATTGTTAGAAAGAGAGGAACACTTGGTAAAGTGTAAATGAGTAAAATGAAAAAATGTGTATTCTGCGAAATCGTTAATGGTACGTCTCCCTGCTATGAGGTTTATAAAGATGATTATGTAACAGCATTTCTTGATATCAATCCGGTAAGTATTGGTCATACCTTAATCGTCACCAATAAACATATCGAGAGGCTTGATGATATAAAAGACAATCAAATCGCTAATGCTTTAATGAATTCCTTGATAATAGTGTCAAAAAAATTAATTAAATCGAGTATTTGCGAAGACTTTACAGTACTTCAAGATAACGGATATTGGGCGCAGCAAGATATTAAACATATTCATTTTCATATTATACCTAGACACAAAGATGAGAAGATTGTCTTGAAATTAGAGACTGATTTTGTTGCAGCGGAGAATAAAAACCTACTCAAGACGTGGGAGAAAATCAAATTGCATGAGAGGTTATGAGATTAAAATTAGAGCGATAACCGCATTATATCAACGATTTTAAAAAACAACACTTCAAAGTGAATCGACATTTATTAACTAAAATCGGGCAGCTGATAAAACGCATATTCACAATCGAAAAATGCCCGATATAAAAACCCCTCAACACCTAGAGGGTCAAGGGGTTTTACGATTAATAAAGGGCCATGTATTGATCGCGTTCCCACGGATGGACTTGTGTGCGGAACATATCCCATTCAATTTCCTTCGCTTCGACGAAATGTTCAAATAAATGCTTTCCTAGCGCATAAATCATCACTTCATCGGATTTTAAATTTTGCAGTGCTTCAGCTAATGTGGACGGCAAATCAACGATTCCTTCTTCAAGGCGCTCCTCTTTTGTCATGATGTAAATATTGCGATCAACTGGATCTGGAGGAGTTAATTTGTTTTTAATTCCGTCTAAGCCAGCCGCAAGCAGCACAGCCATTGCTAAATATGGGTTAGCTGCAGGGTCGACACTGCGAACCTCAATCCGTGTGCTCATGCCGCGGGAAGCAGGGATGCGGATCAGCGGGCTGCGATTGCGCGCAGACCAAGCCACATAGCATGGCGCTTCATATCCAGGCACAAGACGTTTATAAGAATTCACCGTCGGATTTGTCACAGCTGTAAAATTCGGTGCATGCTTTAATACACCAGCGATAAACTGACGGGCAACCTCACTCAATTGTAAATCGCCATTTGGGTCAAAAAACGCATTCTCATTGTGTTTGAACAATGACAAGTTGCAATGCATTCCTGATCCGTTCACGCCAAAGAGCGGTTTTGGCATAAATGTCGCATGCAAGCCATGCTTGCGAGCCACTGTTTTCACCACAAGTTTAAATGTTTGGATATCGTCGCACGCCTTTACCGCGTTAGCATATTTAAAATCAATTTCATGCTGACCAGGTGCTACTTCATGGTGGGAGGCTTCGATTTCAAATCCCATTTCTTCAAGCTCAAGCACAATATCGCGGCGACAATTCTCCCCTAAGTCTGTCGGCGCCAAGTCAAAGTAGCCACCATTATCGTTTAATTCAAGTGTCGGATTTCCTTTGTTATCAAGCTTAAATAGGAAGAATTCTGGCTCGGGACCAAGGTTAAAAGCCGTAAAGCCTAACGCTTCCATTTCCTTTAACATGCGTTTTAAATTATAACGAGGGCATCCTTCAAACGGCGTACCATCTGGATTGTAAATATCACAAATGAAACGAGCCACTTTCCCTTTTTCTGCTGTCCATGGGAAAATCACAAATGTATCCAAGTCCGGATACAAATACATATCAGATTCCTCAATGCGAACAAATCCTTCAATGGACGAACCATCAAACATAATCTTGTTATCTAGCGCTTTTTGTAGCTGGCTAATTGGAATTTCTACGTTTTTGATGGTTCCTAATATATCCGTAAATTGCAAACGGATATACTTGACATTTTCCTCTTGGACAATGCGGATGATATCTTCTTTTGTATATTTCGCCATGCCAAATCCTCCCTATTATTCTTTATATAAAGCATAAAATAAACTAACTTAATGAAAAAAGCGGGCAATGTCGCCTTGGCGAAGCGATGCGCGATTAAAGCGTCCAGCTTGCATAAGCTCTGCTCTCAACATTTTTCGCAGTTCTTCATCTGACAATTGTTGCTTAACAACCTTTTCCACTTTCTCTCCCGCCGGCTCACGGTTCGCTTCAGACTGACGCGCTGCAAAAATCTGCTTGATTCCAGCCAGATTTACCCCTTGGTCAATCAAATCTTTTATTTCAAGAAGTCGGTCGATGTCATTAAAAGAAAAAAGACGCCGATTTCCTTCCGTTCTTGCAGGAGAAACAAGTCCATGTTCCTCATAATAGCGGATTTGACGAGCAGACAACTCTGTTAATTGCATGACAATGCCGATTGGAAACAACGGCATAGAACGTCGAATGTTGCTACTCATGTCAAACGCCTCCTTTAATCATATATTTTTATTTTATTACAATGTCAGGTAATATGTCAATACAATGTTATATTTTCTCACAAAGAAATCAAACCTTTTTCTATCAGGTGATCAAGTGCTGTACAAATCGCAATTTTTACGTGGGAGTACGTTAATCCTCCTTGTACATAGGCTACATATGGAGGACGAAGCGGACCATCTGCTGTCAGTTCAATACTTGCTCCTTGAACAAATGTTCCAGCTGCCATAATCACATCATCCTCATACCCAGGCATATAATTTGGATATGGCATAAAATGAGAATTGATCGGTGAGGCAAATTGAATAGCTTGGCAAAATGCAACCATTTTCTTTGGGTCATCAAACTGCACCGATTGAATAAGATCTGTACGCTTTGCATCCCATGCTGGATATGTATTCATGCCGACACGCTCAAGCATCGCAGCCGTAAATATCGCTCCCTTCAGTGCTTGCCCGACAATATGCGGCGCCAAGAAAAAGCCCTGATACATTTCCTGCAGGCTATAAAGAGAAGCGCCCGCTTCTGCACCAATACCAGGAGAGGTCATTCGGTAAGAGCACATTTCTATATATTCTTTTTTGCCGACAAGATATCCTCCCGTTTTCGCCAGCCCCCCTCCTGGATTTTTTATAAGAGAACCAGCAATAAGATCGGCGCCCACGTGGCAAGGCTCCCTTTCTTCGACGAATTCTCCGTAGCAATTATCAACAAATACAACTACATCTCGTTTTATCGATCTGACAAGACGGATCATTTCTTCAATCTCAGCAATCGTAAAGGAAGGACGAGGATCATACCCTTTTGAGCGCTGTATCCCAATCATCTTCGTACGCTCATGAATAGCGTTTTTCACAGCCTCAACATCTATTTTCCCCTCTGCGGTCAAAGGAACGCTTCGATAACGGATATGGAATTCTTTTAGCGATCCGCTGCCGTCTCCACGAATGCCGACAATTTCCTCAAGCGTATCATATGGCTTTCCCGTAATGTAGAGCAGCTCATCTCCAGGGCGAAGGATCCCAAATAACGCAATCGAGATAGCATGTGTTCCAGAAATAATGTGCGGCCGAACAAGCCCCGCTTCTCCGCCAAACACATCTGCATACACCTTTTCAAGTGTGTCGCGCCCGATATCATCGTATCCATATCCCGTTGTAGGAATAAAATGAGCGTCGCTGACTTGATGGCGCCGAAAGCTTTCGAGAACACGATACTGGTTATAATCGATTCGCTGCTCGATTTCTTTATGCATTGGAGCTATGCGCTCCTCTACTTCTTGAACAAGTACTGCAATTTCTTTGCCGTATTTTAAATGCTGAAACATAAAACAAACCCTTTCTATGCTGAATTTCTCAATGGTCTATGATATTCTTATCGCTTTTCCTATTTTGCGCCAAGGTCTGCGGAAAGCCCTTTGACCCGTGCCATTCGCCCATTGAAAGCCCCATTTGAAGCCAGTCGGCAAAGAGCACGAAAGCCATGCTTTTCCACCTAATTTCCCAATAAGAACGTTCGGAGACATTGCGGAAAAAGCGCACTGGGGCCAACCTGTCCGAAACTAGCCCCATTGCTCAATTCCGTATACATGCTAGAGTTGCGCAGTTTTAAGCTGTGGATACAGCGGGTGTTCTGGCAAAATAAACCCTTGGCATTCGTACATTTCTTTCTCCTCATGGTAATGCAATGTTTGTAAAATGGTTTCTGTCTTTAATTGGGCAAGCAATTTTCCATCACACGCCGACACTGACACATCATAAGGCTCCATTGCTTCAATCATTGCTGTTTCAATAAATTGACGAAGCTGTTGCAGATCGGTTTCATTTAAAGCACTAATAAAAATCGAATCTGTTCTCGAGCTTGGGATAAAATTCTTATCAGCAAGATCTCTCTTATTATAAATCGTGACAATTGGAATAGCTGACACCTCAAGATCTTGGAGCAAATCGTAAACCGTCTGTTCATGCTGAACATAATCCAAATTTGAAGAATCAACGACATGCAAAATCAAATCAGCCTCTTTCACTTCTTCCAACGTCGATCGAAAAGCAGCCACAAGAGTTGTCGGCAAGTCTTGAATAAAACCGACCGTATCGGTCAATAACGCTGTATAGCCGCTTGGTAAGATGAATTTTCGTGTCAGAGGATCTAACGTAGCAAACAGTAAATTTTCTTCAAATGAATCAGCGTTGGTCAAACGGTTAAATAGCGTTGATTTTCCTGCATTAGTGTAGCCAACAAGCGCGATTTGAAATGTCCTGTTTTTCTTACGGCGTTCACGATAACGCACGCGATGTTCCACTACCCATTTTAGCTGATTTTTAATCTCATCAACGCGGCGACGGATATGACGACGGTCGGTTTCTAGCTTCGTTTCTCCCGGTCCCCTTGTGCCAATTCCGCCGCCTAGACGAGAAAGCTGTACACCCTGCCCGCTTAAACGCGGCAATAAATATTGCAACTGGGCAAGTTCGACTTGCAGCTTTCCTTCCTTCGAGCGAGCTCGCTGCGCGAATATGTCTAAAATCAACTGGGTACGGTCAATTACTCTTGCTTCCAACAGCTTAGAAAGATTCCGGGCTTGGCTTGGCGATAGCTCATCATTGAAAATAATTACATCTGGCTCAAGCTGTTCCACAAGTCGAGCAAGCTCCTCAACTTTTCCTTTTCCGATATATGTCGCTGGATGGACCGCTTCCCGCTTTTGTGAAAGCTGCAAGATCACCTCTCCGTGCGCTGTATGAACAAGCGAAGCAAGCTCCTCCATCGAATATGAAAACCGATCATCATCTTCATCGGCAAGCTGGCAACCAACAATGATGACTCTTTCTCGATCGCTTTTTTGAATCTCCTGCAATATGCTCCCCTCTTTCTGAGCAACGGCTGGTCATTACTTTTTCTTAGATCTTTTATGACGAACCATGCCGTCGCTTTTTTTAACTTATAAACTTGATCATGTTGTCTTTGGCTTTGCTGATTTTTCATCCTTAAAACACTCTCATTATATTGTTTATATCCGTTCAAGCCAACTTTCACACAGCCCTTAGGCGATTTCGGCTGCTTATATTTCTACTATAATGTTTTGTCCCCCATCTACTCAAGAAATGACATGATGGCACCTTAAAGATGGAACGACGGATCCAGAAAAGAAAAGGCTCCATTGTTTTGGGCAACCAGAGGTACACTTTGACTTCCCCTTTGCTCCTCACGCGTGACAGAATCCTGATCATCCAAAAATGACGGAACTTCATATCCATACAAATATTAACACGTTAGGTTACATTTATATAGTCCTTTATCACTTGTTCATAAAAACGATGGAAACAGACTGGGAAAATCGGGACGTCAAATGGACATAGGGTGATTAGAAGCCGTTTATGGATATTGCTTCATTAGATATGACGAAGGATACAAATTCTCAGCGATAGAAATTTATCTTATGGTAGAATACCATATACAAGCTTTTTTCTTATGTTTTTGTCATGAAATCATATCTCATTCTCAAAATCCCCTTATAGGAAACGGCCAAAAAATGATGATTGATTTTCTTATCTATTCCGCCTAAAATGTTTACCGTAATACGATGAAGAAAGGGATTTGCCGTATGACCTGGGAAATATTGAGTATTATCGGTACGGTTGCTTTTGCCATTAGTGGCGCTATTGTCGCTATGGAAGAGGAGTATGACATTTTGGGCGTCTATATTCTCGGAATTGTGACTGCCTTTGGCGGTGGAGCGATTCGCAATTTGCTGATCGGTGTTCCTGTATCAGCACTATGGGATCAAGGCATGCTGTTTCATATAGCCCTCTTTGCTATGACCGTTATTTATCTGTTCCCGCAAAAAATGCTGCCCCACTGGCAAAGATGGGGGAATTTTTTTGATGCGCTCGGATTATCTGCATTTGCCATTCAAGGAGCTTTATATGCAGCCAAAATGGGGCATCCGCTGAGCGCTGTCATTGTAGCCGCTGTTTTAACAGGCAGTGGAGGCGGGATCATTAGGGATTTGCTAGCCGGGCGAAAACCGCTCGTGCTTCGTGCCGAAATTTATGCTGTTTGGGCTATTTTAGCGGGATTAGCCGTTGGAATTGGGGCAGCTCACTCTCCTATTCGATTATATATTCTCTTTATGATCGTTGCCGCCCTTCGTATTCTATCATATACATATAATTGGAAGCTGCCGAATAAATCATTAAAAGCAAAAGCATCATAAAAAGGGGATGGCCCAAAACACTAACGCGTTTTGGGCCATCCCCTTTATGCATTCCATCGCTCAATAATCGAAGCAGTGGCCATCCCATGTCCAATACAAATCGTCAACAAACCATATCTCTTCTGTCTGCGTTCAAGCTCATGAACAAGAGAGGTCATCAGTTTAACTCCAGTTGCGCCAAGCGGATGACCGAGGGCAATCGCTCCTCCATTGACATTTACCTTCGAAAGCGGGATGCCGATTTCCTTTTGCCATGCTAGCACAACAGGTGCAAACGCTTCATTAATCTCGACCAGATCCATATCATCAATGGTAAGACCCGCTTTTTGCAAGACTTTTTTCGTTGCTGGAATCACCCCATCCAGCATATATGTGGGATCAGAGCCAACAACGGTTTGCGCGATGATTCTTGCCTTCGGCACAATTCCGAGGCGGCAGGCGGTCCCTGCGTCCATTAATAGCGCAGCAGCTGCTCCATCACTCATTTGACTTGCATTTCCGGCTGTAATTTTTCCTTTTTGCTTGAATACCGGTTTCAATAAAGCCAGCGCCTCCAGCGATGTATCTTGCCGCGGCCCTTCATCTTTTATAACAACGATCTCGTTTCCTTCTTGGTCCCGCCCGTGCACAGGTACAATTTCTTGGGCAAATACCCCCTTTTCTTGTGCCTGAAGCGCCCGACGATGGCTCTCATATGCATAGGCATCAAGCTCCTCGCGTGTAAGCCCATATTTTTCAGCGATGAGCTCTGCAGAAATGCCTTGATGCACAAATTCATATTTTCCATGCAAGGATGGTGGAATGGTCTGGTCGTTTCCGTCGCTTAAAATCGGAACTTTTGTCATACTTTCCACTCCTGCAGCAATCGTAATCTCCATATCCCCTGAACGAATTTCTTGAGCAGCGAAATGAATGGCCTGCTGGCCCGATCCGCACATCCGGTTAATTTGTACAGCGGGCACTTCGACAGGAAAGCCTGCTTCCAGTGCCGCCAGCCGCCCGATATTATACCCCTGCTCACCAATAGGAGTCACACATCCCATAACAATATCCTCAACGAGAGGCTTGTCAATTCCCGCACGATCGACTACTTCAGCAAGCACCGCGGCGGCAAGATGAACAGGATGAACCTCACGAAATACTCCATTACGCTTGCCGACAGGCGTGCGCACTGCTTCGACAATTACCACTTCTCGCACAACATTTTCCCTTCTTTCATTCGTAATATGTGTAAAATCCCTTTCCTGTTTTTCTACCTAAATGACCTGCTTCAACAAGCTTTCGAAGTATTTGCGGCGGGCGAAAGCGATCTCCATATGCCTCTGTCATGTTTTCACTGACAAATAGCATGGTATCCAAGCCGACTAAGTCAGCAAGCTCGAGTGGTCCCATCGGATAATTTAGGCCGAGACAAATCGCTTTATCAATATGTTCTGCGGAAGCGACTCCCTCCTCATACATCCGGATGCATTCAATCATATGAGCAGCAATGGCTCGTGTAGTGACAAACCCCTGCCTGTCTTCCACTACTACCGTTTCTTTTCCAATCTCTTGAGACAATTGCTCAATGATTCGAATCGTTTTCTCAGATGTAGGGACTCCTTTCACGATTTCAATCAGCTTCATCACCGGCGCAGGATTGAACCAATGCATGCCGATTACCTGGCTCGGCCGTTGCGTGGCTGAAGCAATCGCCGTCACACTTAACTCAGAGGTATTCGTGGCCAACACGGCTTCCTGCTTCGCATAGCGATCCAGTTGTTTAAACACCTCTTTTTTTAGTGCTAGCTGCTCTGGAACCGCTTCGATCACCACATCCACATCCTTTACAGCCGTTTGTAGATTCGTGCCTGTCTGAATTCGATTCAGCACATCCTCCACCTGCTGCTCACTCCATTTACCAGACTTCACAAATCGCGCTAGACTTTTGCGAATCGAATCTCTTCCTTTCTCAAGAGCGGAGTCGGAAATATCGTATAAATATACAGTTTTCCCACCCATGGCCAGCGACTGAGCAATTCCGCTTCCCATTAAACCGGAGCCGATAACCGCAACGGATTGCAACATGCCCTTCCCTCCTAATTTGTATTGGTAAAATAACTACGCAGCTGCTCGCGCAATTTCGTTTTCAAAAATTTCCCGACACTTGTTTTGGGAATTTCATCGACAAACACGATTTCATCTGGAAGCCACCATTTAGCAAACTGCGGACGCAAAAAATCGTACAGTTCATCTTTTGTGACTGTTTTCCCTTCTTTGACAACCACGCAGGCAACCGGACGTTCCTGCCATTCTGGATGAGGCACGGCGACCACGGCTGCTTCAAATACGGCCTCATGGGCCATTAAGGCATTCTCTAAATCTACCGAAGAAATCCATTCCCCACCGCTTTTGATGACATCTTTCGTACGGTCGACAATCTTAATAAAGCCTTCTTCATCAACCGTTACGACATCTCCTGTATAAAGCCAGCCATCGCGAAACGATTCCTTGCTTCGTTCATCATGATAATACTCGCTAGCAATCCACGGTCCACGCAAACATAGCTCCCCCATTTCTGTTCCGTTCCATGATACATCACCGTCCTTGCCAATCACCTTCATTTCGACTCCAGGAACGAGAAAGCCTTGCTTAGCCCGAATATCCAGTTTCTCATTTTTAGATAAATGCTGCTGATAGCTTTTGAGACGAGAAAGCACGACAAGCGGGCTTGTTTCTGTCATACCATATGCATGGACAAACGGAATCCCTCTTTCTTCAAAAGCGCGAATCAGACCTTTTGGAGCTGCCGCCCCTCCGCATAAAATACGCTTCACACTACTTAAATCATAGTCTTCTTTCTCCAACTCCTTTAGCAAGCCAAGCCACACCGTCGGCACTCCGGCAGCAAGAGTCACTTTTTCCACTTCCATCAGTTCCGCTAAAATTTTCGGAGTAAAGGCTGCACCAGGCATCACAAGCGTTGTTCCAAACCACACGGCAGCAAATGGAAGTCCCCACGCATTCACATGAAACATCGGCACCACCGGCATGGCTACATCGGTTTCGGATAAACCAGCGCTATCGGCAAGCCCCAGCGCCATACTATGCAGCACTGTCGCGCGATGCGAGTAAACAACCCCCTTCGGCCATCCCGTCGTTGCCGAGGTGTAACATATGCCCGAAGGACTATTTTCATCCATATTTTTAAGAAAGGCAAAATGAGCCTCTCCTTTTTGCAGCAGATTTTCATAATGATAGACAGGGGACAAAGACGTCTCTGGCACGCTGTCCTCTTCTGTCATCACAATAAAGGCTTGAACATTAGGAATCTCGTTTTTTATGTTTTCAATGACCGGAAGAAAATCTTCATCAATCAGCAGCACACGGTCATTTGCATGATTAATAATATAGGCAATATGCTCTGGAGACAGCCGAATGTTAATCGTATGCAGCACAGCTCCAATTCCCGGAATAGCGAAATACGCCTCCAAATGCCGATGATGATTCCAAGCAAGCGTACCGACGCGATCCCCTATTTCCACGCCTAGCTGTTTTAGAGCGCTTGCAAGCCTTCGCGTCCTTTCACCGATTTCTCTATAGGTATGGCGAACAATACCAGATTTCATCCGGGAAATAACCTGCTTTTTTGGAAAAAGTGCTTCCGCTCTCTCCAGCATCGTCGCGATATTTAATGGCACATTCATCATCGTTCATCACTCTCCTATTGAATAAATGAAATCCTGCTTGTGCTCATTGATTTTTGGTGCATGTGACCGCTTTTTGAGCAACTCGCGATCATAGCAAGTCGCCACTTCTATTCGATCCTCCTCTATATGAATCATTTTTCGATACCGTTCGCTCGAAAATAAGATTTTTGCTTCATCTGTTTCGAAAACAGGAGTAAGGCAACAATCAATCTGCATACTAAACTCCGCCCATTGCTCTAGTGTTTTCGATTGGAACAGCTGCTTGATCTCCCGAAAGATGACGTTATCATCATTCGCCGGAGAGATATGGTGCTCGCACCATTCAGGGTGACCTACAGCCGAACAGAAATTTTTCCAAAAGTTCGGTTCAAGGGCGGCTAACGACACGTATCTCCCATCTTTTGTTTCGTACAAATAATACGAAACAATGATACCTGCAAGCAGCTGAATGCCATTTTTGCTTTTCGTTTTGTGTTCCTGCACAAAATGGTTAGTCATCAATGAAAGTAGTCCGTCCACTAGCGAAAGATCGAGATATCTCCCTTTTCCTGTCCGCTCACGTGCATATAAAGCAGCTATCATTTGCTCAACAGCATGAAGGCTGCCAATGAAATCCGCCATCGTAATCGTCGGATGGACAGGGCGTCCTTGAGAATCCTTTAGCTGAGCTAATACACCGGTAAGCGCCATATAGTTCAAATCATGGCTTCCTAATAAAGAAGCAGGGCTATTCTGCCCATAGCCACTAATGGAGCAATAAATAATGGCAGGATTTATTTGGCTGATCTCATCGTAGCCCAAACCGAGTCTTTTCATAACGCCAGGGCGAAAGCTTTCAATGATCACGTCAGCCTCTTTTATTAACGATTTTGCAATCCGCACATCCTCCTCCAGCTTTAAATTGAGAGAAATGCTTTGCTTGCCGGCATTATTGGCTGCAAATATACATTCATCAGCCAGCTCGCGCATCTTATCGCCCGTTGGCGGTTCGATCTTCACTACTTCTGCTCCTAAATCGGCCAAGCGAAGGCTGGCAAATGGACCAGGAAGATAATGGGAAAAATCAATAACTTTTACTCCTTCTAGCAAATGATGTTCCTCCTTTTTCTATGAAAGGGTCAGATTTTTAGCAATGATCCTTTTCATCATTTCATTTGTTCCCGCGTAAATCGCACTGACTGGAATGTCACGATATCGCCGCGCAATCTCGTATTCTTCCATATAGCCATAGCCTCCATGCAGCTGCATTCCTTCTGCCGCTATTCGCTTGGCCATATCAGTAATCCACCATTTCGCCATCGAGACATATGTGACCACATCCCTTCCGTCGATATGCTGTTCGATGACATGATCAAGAAAGGTCCGACCCAAAGCAATTTCGGTTGCCATCTCAGCCAGTCGAAACTGGATTGTTTGAAATTGACTGATCGCTCGTCCAAATGCCTTTCTGTTTTTAACATATTCTTTGGTCAGCTCAAACATTCTTTCCGCTGCTGTTTGCGCAGCAATCGCCACAATCAAGCGTTCCTGCTGCAGCTTTTCCATTAAGTAATAAAAACCGTGTCCTTCTTTGCCGAGCAAATTGGCTGCTGGAACTTTTGCATCGCTAAAAAAGAGCTCCGCTGTATCCTGTGCACGCAGTCCCACTTTCTCCAGTTTTCTGCCCCGGGTAAATCCAGGCGTACCTCGTTCCACAGCCAATAAGCTTATTCCTTTATAAGGCAGCACGGCTTGCGGATCGGTTTTGCAAACAACGATGACTAAGTCGGCATGAATGCCATTCGTGATAAACGTCTTCTGTCCATTGACAACATAGTAATCGCCATGTTTGATCGCCGTTGTTGAAATATCCGCTAAATCAGATCCTGCCCCCGGTTCGGTCATCGCAATGGCCGTAATCATTTCTCCTGTTAAGCACTTTGGCAACCATTTTTTCTTTTGTTCCTCTGTTCCATAAGATTCAATATATGGAATGACAATGTCATTATGCAGGCCAATCCCAATCAGACTTGATCCTATTTTTTCTAATTCTTCATTAATGACCACAGAATAACCGAAATCAGCGGATAAGCCGCCGTACTTCTCATCAATCCACGGACAAAGAAAACCGTTATCACCCATTTTCTCCCAAAAACCACGCGGAATGAGGCCTTGTTTTTCCCAATCTAAGTAATAGGGCGCCGCTTCTTTTTCCAAAAATTTTCTAAAGGAGCTGCGAAAAATGCGATGCTCTTCACGCAAATAGCTTGCTGCCATCTTCTCATCTCCCTATGATTTTGCTGATTGGTTCATTTGTTCGCGAAGTAAAAATTTTTGGATTTTGCCGCTTGCATTTCTCGGCAGTGCATCAACAAAATAGTAGGCGCGCGGTCGTTTGTATGGAGCTAGCTGGTCGCTGTTTTTGCAAAATCGCTCAAGCTCCTCTGCTGTTAAATTGGGATCTTTTTTAACAATAAAAGCCACAACCTTTTCTCCCCACTTTTCATCCGGCTCCCCAAGCACAGCAACATCCAGCACCCCTTTATGCTCATAGAGCACATCCTCGACTTCGCGCGGGTAAACGTTTTCACCGCCGCTGATCACCATATCATCTACGCGATCTGCCACATATAAATATCCATCCTCATCCATATACCCTAAATCCCCCGAATGGTACCAGCCTTTATACATCGCTTTTTCTGTTGCTTCTTCGCGGTTGTAATAGCCCATCATCATGCACGGGCCTTTCACGATAATCTCGCCAACCTGCCCTGGAGACAGCACGTGATCGGGGTCGGACGGACCATCTTCTTTCGGCTGCACAATGCGAATTTCATGGTTTAAGCAAGCACGACCAACTGATCCAGCCCTCGTTAGTTGCTCATCCTCTAGCAAAAACGTTACGGCCGGTCCCATTTCTGTCATTCCATACGCTTGAATCAGATCAATTCCCAATCTTTCTTTGCACTCCTTCACAAGCACAGGAGCCATTGGGGCGGCACCATATAAGCCCATGCGAAAAGAGGATAAATGATAGGCGCTTATATTCTCCTGAAGAATCATGTTCCACATGGTCGGTGCAGCAAATAGAGAAGTAATCCGCTCTTTTTCAATGACCTCAAGCACTTGCTTTGGATCAAAATGATGAATAATGACATTCGTGGCTCCCGCATGCACGCGCGGCAAAAAGCAGCAATGTAATTCAGCGCAATGAAACATGGGAGCAGCAACAAGTCCCCGGTCGGTTTCACGAATGCGCATAATCGAGTTACAAATCAAGCTCTGCTCAACCATCTCGCGATGCCGGTGCATAACGCCTTTTGGTCTTCCCGTCGTTCCACTCGTATACATAATGGCGTAAAGATCATTTTCTGATACATCGCTGCGAGGAGGTTGTGATGAAGCAATATTCACTTGTTCCCAGTAATTCATCGCATAGGGTGGTGTATCGTTATCAATATAACAGAAGGAAATATGAGGAAATTCATGGTGAATATGTGATATTTGCGGTTCTACGGCCTTTTCAAACAAAACAATTTTCGGAGCTGCATCCGCTAAAATGTAAGCGATTTCTTTCGGGCTCAAACGAAAATTGACCGGATTGAAGACGGCCCCAATTTGGGCGCATGCAAAAAATGCCGTTGCTAATTCGCTAGTGTTTAACAATATGGTGGAAACACGATCTCCTTTTTTTACTCCCATACCTATGAAGGCATTAGCAAGACGGCTGACTTCGTCTGCCCACTGTTTATACGTATAGCGAATTCCTCTTCTTATATCGACAAGCGCTTCTTTTTTTGGAAATTTCCTTACCGTTTGTAAAAATACTTCGCCAATCGTAATAGACATTCTTCTCCTCCTCTTTTATTAAAATATTAAGACAATTAATAATCTTATGTATTCTTTTTGTGTAATAAAACTCCTGCCTCCCTGCAAAAAAATAAGGAAGCTGCTGCTTCCGCTTGATTAAGAACCGATGATTAAATCACGATCACGAATCAACGTTAACTCTTTTTTATCATAACGCCCTTCATATAATAAACGAACAGCTTGTTTGCGAATCGCCTTCTCAATTAAATTACGAATGTAGCGGCCATTGCTGAATTTTCGTTCCTTCTTTGTGTGAAGAAGCTCTTCAATATGATAATACAGCTTTCGTTCTGCTTCGAACGTAAATTCATATTCTCTCTCTCGCAGCATTTGTTTGGCAATATGGATTAATTCGTCTACCGTGTAATCAGGAAACTCAATCATAAGTGGAAAGCGGGAAGGGAGACCGGGGTTCAAGGATAGAAAATAATCCATCTCCGCCGGATAACCAGCCAAAATGACGACTAAATCTTCACAATAATCCTCCATGCCTTTTACAAGCGTATCAATCGCTTCTTTTCCAAAATCCTTTTCTCCCCCGCGTGCCAACGAATACGCCTCATCAATAAATAAAATACCGCCTCGCGCCTTTTTAATTAAATCACGTGTTTTATTGGCTGTGTGCCCAATATACTCGCCGACTAAATCCGCTCGTTCTGCTTCGATAAAATGCCCTTTTGACAACACGTTCATTTCAAAAAATAATTTTCCTAACAGGCGAGCGACTGTTGTTTTTCCCGTTCCCGGATTGCCTTTAAAAATCATGTGAAGTGCCTGCTTATTCGATTTCAGTCCCTGATCTTTGCGCCTTTTGTTAATATATAGCCATGCATAAATTTCTTTGACAATTTTTTTGACATTTTCCAAGCCGATCAATTGGTCAAGCTCTGTTTGGATGCTTCTTAATATCGCATGTTGCTCGTAATCAATTCCTTCGATGCGTTCCTCTTTCACTAAATGATTCGTATTTTTAGAGTTTAATACAATGTTAATTTGTCCTTTCGCCTTATTCATCGTTACTTCTGACAACGGTTGTCACCTCGCTTTATCCCTTTCGCTTGATGAATAGTGGTATTGTTTTTTCCAGTATACGTTTAGCGACATTTATTTGTGACAAATGCCTATCATCCGATGCACTTCTCCCTTTACCCCTCTATTTGCTCCATGATGTGGCCCCATTTCATTCGAATTTAACGTTTGCTCTCTTCATCGTTTATGTGGAATTCGTCTCTTTAGACAGCCAGGATGTCTAAACAAACCGTTTTCAGATTTACTCATAAGTCTCGTAAAACCGATCGTTGTTTATCCCCTGTCAAACATTCGCGCAATAAAGGAAAAATTCTGTTTCTCTGGCCGTTCAAAAATGCGTCACCTACCTTTCCAGAAGCTGATTGGTTCAATCTTTCATTTGTATTTATATTGTTTTCGTAAAAAATCAAATAAATGCTCACCAGCAGGCAAGCTTTCATTGCTCTAAAGGTGCAGAAGCATCGCCTTTTATCATGTGTAAACGAGCACTGCATTCCCATAGCTATTATAGTATATTCATCTCCCCGCCTTTTTACGAAACAAAATCGCCCGCATGTGTCGTGCGGGCGATTTTTTGTTGCTTGTTTATTGGATATCAAGCTGAACATTTTTTTCAGGTGCAAATGTAGAAATCGCATGCTTGTAAATGAGTTGCTGCTTCCCCTGCACCTCTAAAAGCACAGTGAAGTTGTCAAAGCCTCTCACCAAGCCGCGAAGTTGAAATCCATTCAATAAAAATACGGTTACCTGTGTGCCATCTTTGCGCAATTGATTTAAAAATTGGTCTTGAATGTTAATCGATGTTTTCATGAACTGGCCTCCTCTTTTTCTCTCTACCTATTTTTATATATTCGTCTTTTGTTGAAGCTTTCCTTCTATGTATCGCAAAATTTCATCGCGTTTCTCGGTAAATCGAGATAAATCTGTCATATCAAACCAGCGTACAGGCATCTTATTACGAAACCATGTGAGCTGACGTTTAGCATAGCGACGTGAATTTTGTTTGAGCTGTTCAACGGCTTCAGCAAATGAAAGCTCGCCATCTAAATATGCATAAATTTCTTTATAGCCAATAGCCTGAATCGATTGGCAGTTGCGCAAGCCGCGCTCATACAAGGTTTTAACCTCATCGAGCAGCCCTTGGGCCACCATTTGATCGACGCGTTCGTTAATGCGACGATATAATTGCTCCCTTTCCATTGTTAAACCAATAATCGCCGCTTGATAAAGAAGCTCATGGGTTTGCGTTTGCTGCCATTCCGCCATTGTTTTTCCGGTGCATCGATAAATTTCAAGCGCACGAATGACACGGCGCAGATTGTGAGGGTGAATGCGTCCAGCGCTTTCTGGATCGATCCTCTTTAATTCTTCATATAACGCCTCCGCTCCTTTTTCCTTCGCCATATGCCGCAGATCTTCTCGATATGCTGGATCGGAAGGAGCGTCAGAAAAACGATAATCATAGATAACCGATTGAATATAAAGCCCGGTCCCGCCAACAATCATCGGCAATTTGCCTCTGTCAGTAATTTCTTGAATCAACGGTCGAACGAGCTGTTGAAATTCGGCGACAGAAAATGGCTCGGCTGGGTCTTTAATGTCTATTAAATGGTGCGGGATTCCGTCCATTTCTTGCTTAGTAATTTTAGCTGTGCCAATATCCATTCCTTTATAAATTTGCATCGAGTCACCGCTAATAATTTCTGCATTGAGCCGTTTAGCCAGTTCAATGCTCATTTTTGTTTTCCCCACAGCGGTTGGCCCGATTAATACAACAAGCTTCTCTCCCACGGACATCACTACCTTCTGTGTCATTATGCCACATTGTTTTATTATATCCAAGCGAAGGAAATTTTATCACGTTTTGCAGGAAGAAAAAAGAGTTTCATTGCTTCTTTTCACAAGACAAACGAAAACGGAAGGATGTGAGCTTCCTCTCCCGCCTTCACTCCGTTTAGAGATGGGAGACTTCTCGGTGGATGTGTTAACAATAGGGTCCTCATATAATCGTTATTTCAAGATGAACAAAGGGATCTCGCCGCCATGCAAGATCCCATGCTGTACGCTATGATATTCTAAACTTTCGAATCATTTCCTGTAAATCTTCGGCCATCGTTGATAATGCTGTAGCAGAAGCAGAGATTTCCTGCATAGAAGCAAGCTGCTCCTCAGCGGCTGCAGACACTTCCTGTGTTCCCGAAGCCGATGTTTCGGCTAGCTTATTCATTTGCTGTATCGATTGGACAATTTGCTCCGCACCAGCAGACATTTGCTGAACAGATGCAGACACCTCTTGAATATTGCCCGCTACCTCCTGCACGGCATCTTTGATTTGTTTGAACGATAGCCCAGCGGCCCGAATCACATCGATTCCATTGCCCGTTTCTGCTGTTGCTTTTTCCATTGACTGGACAGCAGCATTTGTTTCTTGTTGAATTCCCGCAATCAATGCTGAAATCTGCTGGGCAGATTGTGCCGATTGTTCTGCAAGCTTTCGAACCTCGTCAGCCACTACAGCAAAACCGCGCCCTTGTTCTCCTGCTCTTGCTGCTTCAATCGCTGCATTGAGCGCTAACAAATTCGTTTGTTCAGCAATTCCGGTAATCACTTCAATAATTTGGCCGATCTGCGTTGAACGTTCCCCTAATCCTTTAATGACATTAGCTAAACTCGTGACCGTTTCGTTTATCGAATTCATTTGCTCAACAGCCGTTCGAACCGTGTCACTGCCTTCCAATGCCCGCTGAGAGGCATCTCCGGCAATTTCGGCTACATTTTGTGCGCGCTGTGCTACATGATGAATGCCATTAGACATTTCTTGAACGGTTTCAAGTGTTTCTTCAACACCTTGCACTTGTTTTTCCGCACCTAATGCCACCTCTTGCATCGTTGCCGTAATTTGCTCAGTCGCTTTGCTCGTTTGCTCCGCGCTTGCTGTTAGTTGTTCCGATGATGCGGCTACCTGTTCAGCATTGCTCGCTACTTGCTGAATCACCTCTCGTAGATTTCCCGCCATTTCGTTAAAAGAGGCGGCTAATTCACCAATTTCATCTTTATTTTTCACGAGAATTTTATCCCCTGCAAGATCTCCCGAAGCGATTCGCTTTGCCGCCTGCGATAGCGCAGTAACAGGGCGTGAAATCATCTGGCTAATAGAAAAGGCTACCCCAACGCTAACAAGCACAGCAATCGCTCCATAAATCATCATCCACATTTGCGCAGAATCCGATTTTGCAGAAGTGGAACGGCTAGCTTGATCTAATAAGCGCTGCTCGAATTGAACCAATTTTTCCGCCGCTTCATCAAACTGCTGGGAAAGCTCTCTGCCTTTTGTGGCAACTAACTCTGTATACTGCTCGACATCATTTTGTTGCTTGAGCTGTATTAGCTGTTTGCCGAATTGATAGTAGTCTTCCTCCAGTTGATTTAGCTGTGACAGCAGCTCCTTCGCTTCCGCTTGAGTTATCAGTTTAGCTACGTCGCTGCTTAGTTCGCCATACTCTTCATGCGCTTTTTCAAAATTTGTGGAAGATGTGCTATCTCCGGTAATTAAATAGCCGCGTGCGCTCGTTTGCTCTTTCTTTGCCGCGACCTCCATTTGCTGAACGAGCGATAAAGCTTGCACTTTTTCATTCAATAGATTCGTATACGTTTGATCAATGTCTCTCAATTCATAATAGGCAATTCCAACAATGATGGCTAAAATGGCCAACACAGCTGTAAAGCCAGCAAACAATTTTTTTCTAACGGTCATTTTCAATGATAAAAGCCCCCTTTTTCTCCATCCGCTTTACCACTATAACAAATGATGGAAAAACGATGGTTCCTCTGTCATACTCACTTTTTCTATCGGATTCTATGAGCAGAAGTTTTATATGAATCTACACCATTTTTCCTTCTTTTATTTCATTGAACGGCTCATGCTGCACTTCTTCCCGTATGAAAAAGGAGGTAAGAAGGGCAACAATACTACCGGCAAAACCGAATAAAAACAGATCATGAATCCCTGTCATAAAATGAGCGGCTTTCGTTAATAGCGCTCCCATCACCGTTACCCCAATAGCTGTTCCGATATTACGGCAAAACATAAAAAATGAAGTCGCAATTCCTTTTTCATGCGCATCCGTCAGCTGTTGGGAACCAATCACTCCGACTGTTGTCATAAGACCAAAGGACAGTCCTTGAATAAACATAGCGAAAAATACATAAAAAAAGCCATGCTGTTCATTCAACAGCGCAAGTAGTCCTCCGCTTGCCACAAGCAAAATATTGCCAATAATAAGCAGACGACGATAACCATATCGTAAAATCCATTTTCCTGCCGGAACAGCTGCCAGCATCCAGCCAATGGATGTCCCGAGCAATGCGACACCGCTCATAAAAACGGTTTGATGAGCTATTTGCTGCAAAAATAATGGAATATAGCTTGATGTTCCAAATAGAGCGACACAGCTGATAAAGCCATTAATATTCATCCATTTTAATGTTTGATGGCGAACTAATGTTAATGGAACGAGCGGTGAAGTTTGCTTCTTCTCATACCAATAAAAAACAATAAGCAATAATACCCCTCCAGCAGCATACAAAAACTGCCCGCTGTTCACAACTGTCACAAGTAAAAGAGAGCTGATCGCCAGCGCAAATAAAACCGCACCGATATAATCGACAGCCGCTTTCTTCGGTTCATATACTTCTTTATATGGGATCAACGTCAATAATGAAAGCAAAGAAACAGGAATATTGACATAAAAGATCCAACGCCATGACAAATACTCCACAAATAAGGAGCCAAGCAGCGGTGCAAGTACAGCGGAAATTCCCCACATGGCTGTAAAAAACGCTTGAATTTTCCCTCGTTTTTCGACTGGAAACAAATCTCCAGCAATAATGGCTGGAAACGGCATCATAAATCCTGCGCCAATTCCTTGAATAGCACGAAATAGAACAAGCTGAATCATATTCTGCGACATTCCGCACAAAAGTGATCCGGCAAGAAAAAGAACAATTCCAAAGCTAAACACTTTCTTTCTACCAAAAATATCTGACAGCCTTCCTGCTATAGGAGAAAGAACCGTCGTTGTAATCATATAAGAGGCAAATGACCACGCATAAAGTGAAAAGCCGCCAAGTTCTTTAGAAATAATCGGCATCGTTGTATTCATAATCGTCGTGTCCATAGATGCTACTAGCATAGCTAAAACGATGCTAATCATTACAGATGTCCTACTACTCATGTATATCCCCCTTTTTTAAATACTCATGCCATCTATCTATATACAAGAAGATTGAACGTATAGCTGATTAGCAAGAATCAGCGATCTTTTTCGACTGTCGAAATCAAACAGTC
The DNA here is from genome assembly GCF_001634265.1 of Anoxybacillus sp. B2M1. Lineage (NCBI taxonomy): Bacteria > Bacillati > Bacillota > Bacilli > Caryophanales > Anoxybacillaceae > Anoxybacillus > Anoxybacillus sp. B2M1. The sequence goes on from NZ_CP015435.1 coordinate 1,135,317, forward strand.
CCTTCATTGAAGACACGAAATTGTGGACACGCCAAGTTGCCTCTATATCCTGCCATTCCATGAATCTAGCATGTCATCGCCCCTCCTCTTTTTGAACGAGAAGCGAATGCGCTCGTATACTGACGCTCACCCCCTTTTTCTTCTTAAAAATTCAGCATTCCTCTGTTCATTACACACTTTTTCGCTGCAGCCGCTTCAGCATTTTGTGCACACATAATTTTTGAAGAATACTTTTTATTTTACATGATTCCATTGTTTTTCTAAAAAAAAATGCTCTGTTTTTTTATCTTTTGCTTTTCCTAAGAAATTATCAAATCTATATTGATGAAACAAACATAATAAAAATACCGGCAAGCTTTTCAGCTGCCGGTATGAAGCGATATGCTGCCCTAATCATTTATCGATTTTTTAAAGATGATCTCCTCATCACCCAAACACACCCAACCGATATAAAGCGAAAGGGGGCAGTCATCTAACAAAGCTTCCCTTCTATTTCGTCTATCCTGAAAGTCCCCATTGATCAATGGAGAATATCAACGAATTCATTTCATTCTACAAAGTTGATCAAATTGTTCTATGTCCCAAAGAGACCGTGAAGAAAATTTCACGCCAAGCTGCTGATCCTCCCCCACCTCCACTCTATTAAAAGGCGGGAGACCTCTCGGTGGATTATGTTCAACTAAATAGATTTCCAATATTCACGAGCCAAAAAAGAGGCTCATGGCATCCTGCTCACCAGTCTAAAGCGGAGGCATTCCCTTTTCTTATAAAATTAAAACAACCCTAAACCTTTTGTGTCGGCTGCGTTTTTTTCGGATAAGCGAGCAGCAACCGTTCCTTTGTCATCAAAAAAACAAACAATAAGGTAAGAGCCGCCGGAATCAAGCTCCACATAAACGTATGAGCAATGGAAGAAGCCAATATTGTTGTCATTTGATCAAGCAGATCTTCTGGAATATGTGCTCGCGCTTCCGGTGAAAGAATCGCACGCGGATCATGAATGTTCGCTGTTGCCGCTCCATATGCAGTGCCTTTAAACAGCGGCGCTAGCTGTTCTTTAAAAACATTTCGTTGAATAATCCCGAATATCGTGATTCCTATTGTCATTCCCAACGAACGTACAAAAGAGTTAGTAGAGCTTGCCGCACCTCGTTCGGCTTCCGAAAAATGGTGAATCGCGGCCATTCCTAGGACTGAAAAAGAAGCCCCAACCCCTAATCCTACAATAATCATATACCATGTCACGGTAAGCCGGGATGTATCAGAGGTAATGGTCGTTAATAAAAGCATGCCGATAACAAATACCGTAGTAAACAAAATCATCACATTGCGGTAGCTTGTTTTGCTTGCCAAAAATCCGCCTAATTGGGCTGACACTGTCGTCGCCAGCATCATCGGCAATAAGATCAACCCTGAATTAGTCGCTGATCCCCCTGTAACACCTTGTATAAAAATCGGAATATAAACGGTGGCAACAATAAAGGTAGCGCCTGAGAAAAGGCCGACAAGATTCGCTGTCGCGAACAAACGGCGGCGAAACATGTGATAAGAAACAATCGGGTCCTTCGCTTTTGTTTCGACATATAGAAATAACAAAAACAACACAAAAAATCCGGCAAATAACCCAATAATTTTGACAGAATTCCAGTCATACTGATTACCGCCTAGCTCTAACGCAAACATTAAGCAGACGATGGCCGGTACAAGCGTCATCACACCAAGCCAATCAATCGTTTGCTTTTCATGCTTCGGAGATTCATGATAAAACAAGACGATGAATAAAAACGCTAAAAGACCTAAAGGAATGTTGATATAGAACACCCAGCGCCAATTTAAATAATCCGTAATATACGCTCCAAAGAGCGGCCCGAATATGCTTGATAAACCGAAGACAGCTCCAAAAAGCCCACCCATTTTCCCCCGTTTTTCCGGCGGAAAAATATCAAACATAATCGTAAAAGCAATCGGAACTAAAGCTCCTCCCCCAATTCCTTGAATCGCACGAAAAATACTAAGCTGAACAATATCTTGCGCCACTCCGCATAGCATAGAGCCAAGCAAAAAGACAACGATACCGAAAATAAAAAACCGCTTCCTTCCATACATATCCGACAGCTTTCCGAAAATCGGCATACCTGCCATTTCTGTCACCATATAAGCAGATGTCACCCATACAAATTGTTCAATTCCGCCTAAATCAGCCACGATTGTTGCCATAGCGGTGGCAACAATCGTGTTATCCATGGATGCAACAAAAATCCCGAGCAGTAATCCCGCTACTACCCAACCGATTCTCGCATCGTTTCTTCCCATACCGATTCTCCTTTTTATATTTTTCTTTTCTCTTTTACAACGGCTCGTTCGCTTTGCTGCAAGCTTGTTTGATATTCGATCAGTTCAATATCGCAGCCCGGGCCGATGATAATACGGTCTCCTCTGACAATTTGGGCACTCGTATGCTCTAAATAAATCTCATCTCCCTCGACGATTTCGGTCATGAGCCTTGCTGACGTGTTCGCCATCCCTTTAAAAAGGTTCATCACGTTCCATTTGCTTCGTTTCACGTGGATCGTTTTTCCACCAATTTCCGAAATGCGGCTATCCGCAAAATAAAGGGAGAGGTCGACTCGCTCTGCATTTAATGTATTAGCAATTTGTACAACCCCTTTAACCGAAAACGATTCCGTTTCACAATCACCGGAAACATTCATCTCTCCATACCCGTGAATCGCTCCGCCTTTAATATTCCCTTGAATATTCGCAGCCCCGCGAAGACGCATGTCATCAACATTGGTATTTCCGCGAATGTCCGCCTGCCCAAATAGCTTGATTGTTTTCACATGGACGTTTCCTCTTATATTCGCCTGTCCAAAAATGTTTAGCCATTCGGCTGTCATATTTCCACTCACATCCACGTTCCCAAATACTTTCCATTTCGCACATTGTACATCGCCGCTAATTGTCGCATCACCACGAATGGTCACATTACGAAAGGTTCCTCCTGATGTCAAAGCAGAACCATTGACTGTCAAGTTTCTCATGACTTTCCTCCTCATACTTTTTGAGATGTTCCTACTTTCGCTCCTTTATCACATTCAAAGCTACTTTGATATTCCACCCGTTCAATCTCACACCCAGGGCCGACGGTTACTTTGTTTCCTCTCACAACTTTGGCATTGGTATGTTCTAAATAAATTTCATCGCCTTCAATCATTTCAGCTGTTAAGCCGACATGAAAAAATAGTTTTTTCAAAAATGGAACTCCTGGTTGCCGAACCTCAATCGTTTCCCCGCCAATTTCCTTCACTTGACAATGACCATACAGCTTCACTTGAATGTTTCCCGCGTTCAATAATCCACCAATGGTAAAGCTGCCCCGTGCATCAAATGTTTCGGCAGCGCAATCCCCTGCGACATCTGTTTCTCCATGGATATACACCTCTTCGGCATTCAACGTTCCTTTTACGCTCCCGTTTCCATGAAAGCGAATCACTTTACACTCTATGTTCCCGCCAACACTAGCATTTCCGCTAATTTTTACCTGTTCAGCATGCAGCGCCCCCGTCATATGAACCCTTCCGGATACATGAGCCATTTCCGCTTTCACATTTCCTTCGATGGTGGCATTTCCTTGAATGCTCAAATCGTTGCAATCCACATCACCAAAAAGCTTTCCACTTCCTGAAACCTTGACCATATTGTATATTCCACCCGAAGCATGGCCGACGCCAGCAATCACTAAATCTTTTCGCTCCATTTATCCATCCCCTCCGTCACCTTTATTTTTAACTCCTCTATACAGCTAGGCACATGTAAACGGGCCACCACCTTGGCTCCGTCCTCAAAATATAGCTCGTTTCCATTTGTAGAGAGCAGGCATGTTGAAATGCCCATTTTTCGCACGATGAGCAGTTCACAGCTTTTTCCTTGAATTTTTTTGTAATGGCGCTCAAATACATCAAATACGCTTTTTCCTTCTCCCAAACTCATTTCGCCTGTCTGCAACAGCCGATCAAATACGTACAATTGAAGAAGTTGGTCAAACGAAAATACATGCTGCTCGCCCTTTTGTTCAATATAAAAATGAAGCGCTAATTCCGAAACAATGTTACGTTCTATAATATCATTTTTATGAAGGGCAATGGTAGTCGGATTCGGTGAAAACATACTTGCCAATTCATCAAGTGATAAATCATCTTTCATTTGTTTAATTTTTTCAATTCTTGCCAATATCTTTTCTTTTGGGAAAAATGTTTCCTGTCCCGTAAATGTTGACTTTCGAATAAACCATTCTTCAGGAATTAATTTTTTGCGCTTCCATCTATATAACTGTCCGTATGAAATATTTGTGAGTTCCAGCAATTCCTTTTTCGAAATCAACTCTTGCTCCACACTCAAGCACCTCCTTCGTTATCATATCATTAATGTAACATAACAATGTTACGTTGTAAATAAAAATCATTTTTATGATCATGATTAGAGCAATAAACAGGCCATTAAACCGATGAAACGTCATCTTTCCCCTTCATCTCGGGATATTTTTAACGGTTGAGTGAGCGAACGGCCATTTGCTTCAAAGACTGACAAGTGAAGCCGAAAGCGATATTTTCCTTTGCCTCACATGAGGACGTAACCTCTCCCTCAGAAATCCATTTATTTCTCTTGAACTGCCTTTTACACAAAAGAAGCATTCATTTCTTTAATCTCGGCATATGCATGAAATGTAGCTTGTATTAATAAGTGCGGACTGATAAAATGTCCAAGAACAAGCCATTTGACTAATTAAATAAAAGAGGATGACAATCAATGGTCAAAAAACGGATGATTACATATGGAATCATTTGTCTCATCTCAATATGCCTTTTATTAGCTGGTCTATATAAGCTAATGAATTCAAGAACATATCAGCTGTTTGGAGATCTCATCAGCCATGTCGATACGACAAAAAAGGTAGTGGCACTCACCTTCGATGATGGACCTACGGAAAATGTGGAAAAGATATTGCCCCTTTTAGAGCAATATCACGCAAAAGCCACTTTTTTCGTCATCGGAAACGAATTAAAGAAACACTTAGAGCTTGGCAAAAAAATGGTGGCGGCGGGACATCAGCTTGGAAATCATACTTATTCTCATCAACGTATGGTTTTTAAGTCTTCTTCTTTTATTCAAAAAGAAATTGAACAAACAAACGATTGGATTCGCAAAACCGGATACAAAGGAGAAATCGATTTTCGTCCTCCAAACGGGAAAAAACTCATCGGGCTGCCCTATTATTTAAAAGAGCAGCATATCCAAACGGTGATGTGGAATCTTGAGCCTGACACATACTACTCTTCGGTTTCCGATAAAGTAAATTATGTCAACCAGCACGTAAAGCCGGGATCCATTATTTTACTGCATCCAATGTACGATGATACAGATCATGAGCTGCAAACCATTAAAGGTATATTAGCCTCTTTATCCAAGCAAGGCTATCAGTTTGTCACGGTAAATGAGCTGCAAAACTTGGAAAATCAATAATGCACGTTATGCTCAATTAACACTCCAGGTATGAAATACGATTGGCAAAGCATTGATTGCACACGAAAAAAGAGCCGACCATTCCTGACCGGCTCTTTTTAATTAAAATGTTTGAGCTAAATCTTTTGCCCGTGCCATGGCATTTTCTTTAATCTCTTGTGCTTTATCAGGCATCGCAGCGTGTCCTTCGACAAACAACCCTTCAAAGGATGGAATGCCAAAAAATTGCATGATGACGCTTAAATAACGATGCCCCATTTCCAATTGAGCAGCTGGGCCTTCTGAATAAATACCACCGCTCGCCTGAATATGTAGCGCTTTTTTATCTGTTAATAACCCAACCGGGCCTTGCTCTGTGTATTTAAAGGTTTTGCCTGCCATCGCAACAGCATCAATATATGCTTTCATCACCGGAGGGAATGAGAAATTCCAGAACGGTGTGACAAACACATATTTATCAGCGGAAATAAATTGCTCGCATAGCTCTGAAAGACGCCCTACTTTCGTTTTTTCTTCTGCAGAAAGCTCGCTAAAATCTGTTCCTGTTCTTAATTTATCCCAACCGTTCAATACATCTCCATCAATTTGCGGAATGTATTCTTTATAAAGGTCAATATGAACGACTTCATGATCAGGATTAGCTTCCTTGTAAGCCTCAACAAACGCCTTTCCAGCTGCCATGCTGTAAGATTGTGTGTGGTCATAAGGATGGGCTGTAATGTACAAGACTTTTGCCATATTCATTCTTTCCTTTCTTGTTGTAAATTTTGTTTGGTTATAAATTTCGAATCAATACATTTTTGATTCGAAGTAATCTTATTAAATTTTAAATAGGATTTCAAATGATTTGCTCACAATATTTTAGTATAACGAAAAATTCATTTTTCACTCGATGAACGATCATTTTTTCAGGAGTTTGAGAAAAACATTGTTGATGACCCTTTCTCGCTTCCCTTTCACGCCAACAAAATAACACCCTATCAATCGCGATAAAAAAGCACCTTGGATAAAGGTGCTTTTTGACTGGATTTTATCCTATTTTCTCTTTTTCAAAAACGCAGCAACGGAAAGAATGAGAGCAAGAATCGAGACAATCAGGGTAGCTGTTTGCACACTGTTTGCTTCCGCTTTTTTGTTCTCTGTCTCTTCTTTGTCACTTTCTTTTTTTGTCTCTGCAACAGCTTGCTGGCCATGATAAGAGCTGTGGCTGTCTGAAGCTGCGGCTGATTGACTGATTTCAGTTACAGAATGAGGGGGTTGTGAGCTTTCATCGCCCGTCCATTCGACAACAGAGCCATCTTTATAGTATTGATAAGCATCCCAAGCTAATATTCCTTCCTGTTCTGGGTTTTTAGCCATAAAATCAAATTACTGAAACTCTCCTGGCAAAAGGCCCTCATCCGTACCTGGTTAATGTAATCGATTGATCAGTTTCAAAGAGTAAAAATGGTCTTGAATTTCTTCATTAAACTCGATGCGAATCATACTCGGAGCGCGAGCCAATGTTTCATTTTCTGACGGCGTGGAGCGAACAATATAAGCATGGGCAAATGAGCGGCCAGGGAATAGGCTGAGCAGGAATATACCGACCGCTCCCCATAGCAGTACTTTGTGCAAACGAAGCAACGATTTCCCTCCTTGTGACTGTACTTTCCGTTTTTCTGATCGATCACGTTTGGCTATGTCTAGCTGTATCCGCTTTAATCAAAGCCCCCATGTCGGACAAACTCTCCTTTTTCGCCCGGAGAAGTTCGATATGTATTTATATTAGATAAACACTGTGAAAAAAGTGTGGAGGATATATAACCTTATTTCACATGATATCCGCTATGAGAGCAAAAAAATAAACCCGTATATACGGGTGAAACTAGCCATTGATTCGCCTTTCATCCTCTCGCCTAAACGTTGAGTAACAAGCTTGTTCACTTCAGCAGCCGTCTTTATCAACGGCTGCTGAACCAACTACAAACAAGTATGGATTAATGAATGTCCCGTTTCTTAAAACGTCCGCCGCGCACTTCAGCAATGTCGGCAATCGCCAAGAAAGCATTGGGATCATTTTCTTCAACAATTTCTTTCAGCTTTGCCTCCTCAAGTCGTGTAATCACACAAAACACTACTTTTTTATCATCTCCGGAAAATGCGCCTTCCCCGCTCAAATAGGTAACACCGCGCCCAAGTCGATTCATGATGGCGCTGCCGATCATTTCCGAATTATCACTAATAATCCAGGCTGATTTCGACTCATCTAATCCTTTAATCACGACATCAATGGTTTTAAAAGCAATAACATAGGCTAAAATCGAGTACATCGCGCGATCCCAAGTATATACGAATCCAGCCGTACCAAGGATAAAAATATTAAAAAACATAATAATTTCGCCAACGGAAAAAGGAATCTTTTTATTGATCAGTATCGCCAATATTTCCGTGCCATCTAACGCACCGCCACAGCGAATAACAAGTCCTACTCCCATGCCTAAAATCATGCCGCCGAAAATCGTGGCCAACAAAATATCTTCTGTAAAAGCAGGAACAGGGTGAAACAAAGAGGTAAAAACAGATAAAACAGCAATTCCAAATAATGTGGAAATAGCAAAGGTTTTACCGATTTGCTTATATCCCATAAAAAAGAATGGAAGGTTTAAAAAGAAAATGAAAATACCGAGGCGATAACCTGTAATGTGGGAAAGCATAATGGAAATGCCTGTTATGCCTCCATCGATGACTTTATTGGGAACTAAAAAGATCTCAAGTCCCACAGCCATTGCAACAGCGCCAATAAAAATGCCGATTGCCCTTTTAAGGATTTTTGTTTTAGATAATTGCTGATGTTGAACTGATACTTTAGCTGATTGTGATAAGATTTCTGACAAAATTACTCCCCCTTATTCTTGATAAACAGCGCTCATGATCCAATGCCTCCTAAATAAAATTGTTTGGTTTTGCTAAATGATAGCATACATATAGATAAAATGGGATTGCTTCATTATATAAGTGAAAATATAGCCTACGCTAAGAGAAGGGGCAAATCGGCAAGCTGGCCATCTCTTTCTCACATTAGATCACTCGCACGTTAGTTCTTCTTCGTTTTTATTATATCAAAAAACGATGAATATGACGCATATCATGCACTGTGGTATTCTCTCCCTATGCTGACGGACGTCAAGAGTTGGGGGCTCGGGTTATCCCTGTTAGATACAACTTGATTCATCCACATTTATTCCTTGTATGGCAGGTGATGCCCCTCTTTCGGTGATTAGGTGGTGAAAAACTTTCTCCACAGAACCATAAACGCGCTATGCAGGTATTTGTCCCACGAATACGTGACGAAAGACTTTTTTGAGTATAGAAATTTTTCTACATACTTCTTTCGTTCCATTTTTCAGTTGGATTGATGATAGTTTTTATTCATCAAATTTCAATAAAATCCATGTTTGTCCAAAACATGATACAAACTTTTTTCATACACTAATAGTATCCTTCGGATGAAAGGGGGAAATTCCATGTCTCAATACGGCGGATCTTATAATAATGGCTTTGTGTTAATCGTAGTATTGTTTATCTTATTAATTATCGTTGGTGCATCGTTAATTAACTATTAATAGCCCGTTTTCACCTTCTCTTTCATTGCCGCTGGGAGTTCCGTCCAAACGGAACTCCCTTTCTTTTCATATCCCCCTCTTCTCTCCATTCGAATAATGGGAAGAAAGTTTTCTTTCACATCATCTTAACAATAAAAGTCCAAAAAATGGATAGCTAATTTTAACATGTTTTTACAGGTGTGTTGATGATCCAATAAAAACTAATTGATATTGCTTGGTTCCTAGCTAGATCACTCCATGTTTTTAGTAAAATAATGGCTCATCAACACTTGTGATGTTTTGATCCTGTCATTTTGCCTGAGCCTCTCCAAAAAAGAAGACAAACCACATAAAATAAAACAACCTGAAACATCTCTGTGTTTTTTGCTTTATCAGCGTTATATAGCAAAGCAGGCTTCTCACTTATGAATATGGACAGGTGTTCCGATTGGCACAAGTGCAGCTAACTCCACCACATCTTGATTATGCATACGAATGCAGCCATGGGATACATTTTTTCCTATAGAGGAAGGGTTATTCGTTCCGTGTATTCCATAGTGTGGCTTCGAGAGTCCCATCCACATAGCCCCGAAAGCGCCTCCAGGATGACGTTGTTTATTAATGATCGTATACGTTCCTGAAGGGGTTGGTGTCAACATTTTACCAACAGCAATGGGATACACCTTAATGAGCCGCTGTCCATCGTAAAGCTTTAATTGATGTTTACTTGTCGAGACATCAATCCAACGCGCCATCCAACCATCTCCAGATAAAAACTTGAATTTTGTATCAGTGTATGAGTTTTTTTATTTTTTGACATTCATGAACCTCGCCCATCTCCCCTCCGTTAAGAGAGAGGGGTTTTTTACCACTCAATCCAAGAAGTTTCAGCGCAAAAGAAAGTGGCTTCTCCTGCTTGATAGGAGGATCGGAAAAGCCTTCTGGGCCGATTCGGTAAGCAAAAAGGGGAACGTTTTTTGGTGATCAAGCAATCGAACAATCCGAAATCACTTTTTGAAGACCTAAAAGTTTGTTATGACGAATAACCTGTGGCGCTTGATCCAATCCATTCACTTATGTATGATCCTCGCGCCGTATACAGACAATGAAAGAAATGGTATCTATCAAAACTCACAGTCAAAAGTGGATTATTACGTAGTCACAGGCAACGAATATTGAGGAGGCGAGCCATATTCATCATCCTTGCATACCATGTCCAATGAGCGCTTCGGGTAACGAATCGTAAAAAATTTCCTTGTCGTGAAAGCGATCGCAATAGACAAACAGACTCTTCAACACGTTCATTCATTGCTTTTGAATCTCTCTATCGTTCCATAGTTTTTCTCCTACATCAACACAGAAGTATGCTGACTGAATACTGCACTTGATCCATGAATCCATACTTGTCAGAACCGTCTCATTCGAATAGAATAAAGACAAAGTGATTTTGGAAAGGAGTGAAAAAATGGAACAAAAGCTTGACCTCATTTTAGAAAAAATGACGTCGATTGACAATGAGCTAAAAAATGTCCATGATCGATTAGATGATATCGGAACACAATTAAAACAGATAGATGACCGATTGAACCGAGTTGAAAAGCGGCTGGATCAAGTGGAAACACGGTTAGATCAAGTTGAAGCAAGATTAAGTCATGTTGAAGAACGATTAGATCAAGTTGAAACAAGATTAAGTCATGTTGAAGAGCGATTAGATCAAGTTGAAACAAGATTAAGTCATGTTGAAGAGCGATTAGATCAAGTTGAGACAAGATTAAGTCATGTTGAAGAGCGATTAGATCAAGTTGAGACACGCTTAAGCCGTGTTGAAGAGCGATTAGATCGAGTTGAACAGGAACAAAAATTAATGAAGCAAGCTGTAATGGAAACAAACGAAGAAGTGAAAAACCTCCAAGAAAGCTTTAAATCTGTCTACGAAATCATCGGCGAACATGACGTTTCCATCCGTACGTTAAGAAAAAAAATCATGTAATTTACATCTCCTTCAAAAGTAAGAACCTCACCTCTTTTTTCATACTTCAACATGATGTTACATTTTCTGGTATCCCTACATAGTATTTAATTTATTACATGCAATTTGACATGGTAACATTTTCCGTTTGTCCATGGTCAGTTAGTTGAAAGCAGCGGCTTCCTAAAGAAAGCAGCGTTGTTCCAATGTTCACCACGCGGATGCATGGTGAAAAGGCAAGCCTGTGGACTTGCCTTCCAACCCTATTTTTTACATTAATTTCGATAAATTATAAACCTCCCTCCACCTCCACTTCGCTTAGAGGTGAGGAACTTCTCGGTGGATGGTGTGAAATTAGTAAATAACATGCTCTTTAGTGAATAAAGGCCATTATTTCATCATAGCTGCTGTTCTTTTCTATAGCCATGTAACAAGCCCTAATCTTTTTTATGGAAAGAGATCCTCGACAGTCGATCCAGAGATGTTATCTACACGCTGAAAATCGCGCTCGGAGCAACGAAAACCAGTGGAAAAAGGGTAAGGTTTATCCTGGTTTATAAATTCCATATTTTATAATTTCGAGATATTCATTCAGTTCTTTGATGGAGGAATCCATGATATGAGCGATGTCGATTGGTTTATTTTTATATAGAGTTAAGTATTTCGTAGCTAGCTGTTCACTAATAAGCATCGTTATTTTTACTACGGTATCGACGGAAATATCCTCTCGCAGTTTTTCCGTTTGGATCAAGTCTTTCATATAAACACGCTCCAACATAAAGCCTTCCTGATACGTTTCGTAGTGTTCCTTTATGATCTCTTCCATTTCCTTTTTTACAGCAACAGGCGGATGAGTGAGCGCGTTCATAGCAAAATACGCTTCTTGAAGATACTTCTCTATCACTTTACGTTTCAATAGGACTATTTCTTTCACTTGTTCAAAAAAATCATCAGCCTGAACTTGTTTGAAGGCTTCTGTTACTTCTTTCGTAAGCAGATCCTTTACATAATGGACTAAATAAAGGTATAAGTTTTTCTTGCTTGTGAACTACTCACCACTTAGCTAAAGCTTGAAGTGGGAGCTTCTCAGTTCCACGACGAAAGCCGCCTTTCGTCTCCCTGAGCGTGACTTCGGGTCGTTCCAACCCTAGATGTCCGACAATTCGGAGTTCTTTTGTACCTTGGATATTTTACGCATGGAAGGATCCGCTTGGTTTTCGCATTTTATTTTCTCCATGCAACCTCCTATATCCAGTTATGAAAGAACGACATAGGTTTATTTTACCACAGGGTCAGACAATTGAACAGGCAAAAGCCTGTCCTTGTCCGAAGTCGATTCATCTCCCACTTTCATCAAGCTTCGCAAGATTTAGAAGTGGGAGACTTCTCGACTGAAGAATGTTAAAATAATGAAACAGAAGTCCTTTGGAAATTCCCGCCCGTCTCGTAATAACATCTGTGGAAGCTTTTTCATAGCCATTCTTCACAAATTCCTCAATAGCCACCTTGATAATCAAAGCTCTTTTTTCCTGTGGCTGCTTTTCAAATGCTGAATACAATTTAAACACCTCAATGTTTTATCAAACTGCCATATCCTTCTTTCTATATACCATAAAGGAAACGAATAAACTAATGAAAATAACAGCGGCCATGATAAACATATAAAGAGGCTCCAGTTGATGATCACGAATAATTTGGGCAGCGTCTACATATTTAAACGGACTGAAATATTTTAAAATCTCTAAGTCCTCCGAAATCCCTGCCATCACATTCATAAAATAAGCCGCTAGGACAATTCCTAGTGAAATGGAAAGAATACTCCTTGTTTTTTTCAACATGGATGACAACATAAACGCGACAGCAGCAAATGTCAAATGAAGCAAAATGGTGGCAACGATTAGTAGGCTAAAGATGCCTGCCGGAACTTCCGGATCATCTGCAAATTGAAACCCGATCATACTTATGATTGTTATGACTCCGTTAAAGATCAAAATATTGACGAAAACAGCCAAAAGTTTTTCGGTCACAATTCGGTTTCTTGTAACCGGCTTTGACAGCAAAAATTCGATCGTCTTTTCATTTTCTTCCTTCGCTAGGATATTAGAGGCAAGAATAGCCGTATATATGCTTCCTAAAAGAGTCGTCATCATATAAATTTCGATCCCGTAAAACCCCATCAGATCTCCTAGGCTTAATTCATTCATTCCCAACGCTTTTTTCATAGGCTCCGGATAAGCCTCTAGCAGCTTGTTCATTTCATTTTGCTGTTCAGCAAATTGCGGATAAATGCTTAACGTCAATAAAATGAGGCCACTAAGGACGACGCTCCAAATCATCAACGACTTGAAATTTCGTTTCAGTTCCCTTTTAAAAATCATATCGCTCCCTCCCTTACTTCTCATAGTAATGGATAAATACTTCTTCAAGAGACGGCTCTTCAATCAGCAAGTTTTGAATCGGCATCGTATTCAGCTGATGGAGAAGCGCCTTTATATCCCCGCTGTAAAGCAGCTTCATTTCACTGCCGTTGATTTCTTTTTTCGCGATTCCTTCGAGATTGAAGTCCATCGCATTCGCTTGTTCAAATGTAATGGTAATCTTTTTTAAATTGTTTTTCGTAAGATGTTCAATCGTTTCGACTTTCACAAGCTGCCCTTCCTTAATAATAGCGACCCGGTCACACATCTTTTGCACTTCAGAAAGAATATGAGAGGAAAAAATAATGGTTGCTTCCTTTTCTCTTTCCTCTTTAAGAAGTTCAAAAAAGGTGTTTTGCATAAGCGGATCGAGTCCGCCTGTCGGTTCATCCAAGATCAAAAGTTTTGGCTCATGCAAAAGTGCTTGGACAATCCCTACTTTTTTCCGATTACCAAAGGAAAGATCCTCCATTTTTTTATGGAGATCAAGATCGAGTCTTTCTGCCAGTTCTTTCATTCTTTTTGGGTTGAATGTTTTGTAAAAGCCTGCGGAGTATTTTAATAAATCAACCACTTTCATATCATCGTAAAAATGAACTTCAGATGGCAGGTAACCCACCTTTTGTCTAATTTCTTTTGATTGTTTCACAATATCTTTCCCGAAAATTGTCGCACTCCCGCTGGTCGGATAGAGGAAATTTAAAAGCGTTCGAATGGTTGTGCTCTTACCTGCTCCATTCGGTCCAATAAATCCAAAAATTTCCCCTTTTTCAATGGAAAAGGTTAAGTTGATAATTCCCCTGTTCTTCTTATACATTTTGGTCAAATGTTTGACATCTACAATGTTCATTCTTCCGCCTCCTTTAGGTGGCTTTGCACAGATTGACTGGTTAGTCAATACCATTATATAGAAAATTGACTGGTGAGTCCATTTGTTTTTTAAATTTTAAAAACGAATGGGTTGAAAACCGTTCGATATGAAAAACTGCACATCATTCATCTTTATTAAAAATTTCATTGTTTTTATCTTACTCTAATCCAAATGCTTCGTTGTTTCCTATCCAATTTCTCTCAGTAAAAAATACATAATCTACCCTGTTGTCCCTCATTCAGCTCACTACCACTTTTCTTAGTTTAGAAAATTGCACACACAAAAATACCCAGTGCCTCGAATAGGCACTGGGTGCAATGAATATATGACTTGCCGGCTACGTACGGCAAAGAAATGAAGAATCATACTGCTCTTTATTAAGGACGTATCCACACACCTTATTTTTTGATAAATTGCTGTGTCCAGATATATCCATTTTCTTCAAAGCCGACACCGATATGAGTGTAATTTTTATTTAAAATATTGGCACGATGCCCTTCACTGTTCATCCAAGCTGTTACAACTTCCTGAGGGGTACGCTGACCTTTCGCAATATTTTCCCCAGCTGCTGTATAAGAGATACCGAATTTTTTCATCATATCAAATGGAGAACCATATGTTGGGCTAGTATGTGAAAAATAATTATTGACTGCCATATCTCTTGATTTTTCACGTGCCACTTTGCTTAGTGCTAAATCCACTTGTAAAGGCGGTAGCCCATATTTTGCTCGCTCTTTATTGGTTAAATCGACTACTTGCTGTTCATATGCCTTTAATCCCGTTTCCGTCGTTTTAGTATTTTGATTTTGTGTCGATTTGGTATTTTGATTTTGTGTCGACGGAGTTGCAGAAGTATTTTGCCCAGAAGCTGCTGGTTTTTTAACAGTTGTCTGCTGTGGTGCATTCACTTTTGTCTTCTCTGTTTTATATAAGGTGAATGGAATTTTCCCTTGAAGCCATTTTTCAATTTCTTGAAAGTTAGATACTTGAACAGTATATTTAACTTCTTTCCCGTTAGCTGCTGGACATGGAGTCATCCCAGCCGCCTCCGTCTTCGCCGTAAACGTTGCTCCTGCAATCGCTAAAGATGCAGCAAGTGAAAGTACGATTTTTTTATTCATCGTTTCTCCTCCTTCAATCTCATCTCTTGCGTGCATCTTCATAATAACATAGACTTTTTGTAATATTTATGGATAAATAAGGGAACTAAAAATCTCCAGCTTCATTTTCCAAAAAAACCCGATGCTTTCATAAAAAAAATCTTGGATCATTCATGAAACAACAGGGGTTTCAAAAAAATATCTTTCATTCCTATAAAAACCTTCTATACCTAATTCATGATCACTTTTTATTATTTTCCGTAAAAATAAGTCTTGACAATATTTTTTGAAGAAGATGTTCGTTAACATTTTTTACATGCTTATTACAACGATCCCTTTTATTTTACAATTTTTTTACTGTTAAAATATAGGGAGGTCTATGATATGCAACGGTGATCGATATCACTCGATCCCTCCACATTCGTCCCCATGTGACCAGATAAAGCTTCACTTCCAACCGTGAATTTTTACAGATACCGTTCGTCTATATATAGCATGGACCATCAGTCAACGGATTCGATCTCGCACACGAGTATCTCTATTTATTTACTTGAGATATTCCATTTCATTTTTTCATGATCTAAGAGCGAGCTTCTTGTGTTTATTCCACCAACTTTTCAAAAACGAGCAGCCATCCAAGCACACCAAACAAGCTACGGCTGCATAACATGCCTATACAGTCTGAACACCAAATCAAAGAGGGAATCACTATTATGGCTTCGTCAGTTGATTATACGTCTCCATCTGCTCAATACGCCTTTGATGTCAACCAAAGTCCATTGTGTGAACTACTCACCACTTAGCTAAAGCTTGAAGTGGGAGCTTCTCAGTTCCACGACGAAAGCCGCCTTTCGTCTCCCTGAGCGTGACTTCGGGTCGTTCCAACCCTAGATGTCCGACAATTCGGAGTTCTTTTGTACCTTGGATATTTTACGCATGGAAGGATCCGCTTGGTTTTCGCATTTTATTTTCTCCATGCAACCTCCTATATCCAGTTATGAAAGAACGACATAGGTTTATTTTACCACAGGGTCAGACAATTGAACAGGCAAAAGCCTGTCCTTGTCCGAAGTCGATTCATCTCCCACTTTCATCAAGCTTCGCAAGATTTAGAAGTGGAAGACTTCTCGACTGAAGAATGTTAAATCGGACCAAAACAATTATATTAATGTGCTAGGCATCAAGCAATTAAATACATTAGAAAATATTTCGCTTCTTGATATTTTTCTCAGCACCGATCATGTAGTAGAACCGCACTATCATCAAAACGCAGCCGAATTAGTTTATTGCATTTCTGGCGCTGTCACCATTTCCATTCTGAATCCATTTACAAAAAAAGTTCTTAGCTACTCGATTACTCCCGGACAGGTGGTCAACATTCCTCAAGGATGGTGGCATTATGAAATCGCTACAGTAGACCGCACTCATCTTCTCGCTATTTTTAATGCATCCACTCCAGAAGTGATTCTCGGTTCCGACATTCTAAAACTTACTCCTTCCTATATGATGGCCCATACCTATTGTATGGACGAAAATCAATGGAAACAGACCATTGCACCTGTTCAACCATCCACCTATATCGGCCCATATAAAAATTGCCATCGTGGGACAGCAAACCAATCTCATCCCTATCCTTACCAGCAGCCGTACCAGCATCAGCCAATCTCTTATATTCCCCAATATCCGTCGTACTTAAGAGAAAATGGCTCTTCTCGACAATAGGAGGAATCGTTTATGAGAAAATCCGGATTTGTTCCCAACAACACAACTATCAAAAAAACAAGTGGCACTCCCAATCTTTTTTTCGACTCAAGAGATAACATCTTTTTTCAACGAAATGATGAAAATATTGCCTATGAGGTCACCTCGACACAAATACCAGCAATGGTAGGAGGAGCTTTTGTCGATCTCTATCTCACAAAGGGACATATTCGCGAACCGCATTGGCATCCGAATGCGTGGGAACTGGATGTAGTTGTTTCCGGCGAAGCACTGATTTCGATTGTCAATCCTGATACAAATAAGCTCCATCATTATAAAGCGAAGGCGGGTCAAGTTGTCTTTATTCCAATGGCTTGGTGGCATTGGATCAGGCCAGCGTCAGAAAAAGTACATCTTCATCTCTTTTTTAACAATGATCAATTCGAAACAGCAGAAGGCTCCGATACGCTACGTCTCACGCCACCTGAAGTTTTCAAGCTGGCTTACGGGCTTGATGTCAATCAAATCGCCGATGCTCTTTCGCCAATTAAAGAATCCGTCGTTATCGGTCCTCCTTCGGAAAGCCATTCGTTAAACAAAGATAGTCTTTCTTCCAGTCGAGACCGCTTCGTTCCAAGGAAGGCGAAACAAAAACAATGGAGCGAGCAAGAAATATCCATCCAGATCAATGACAAGGAAATTCGCTTCTAAAATAACAACGTATCAGAAGTCTTTTCATCCTATTGAATAAATCATCATTTTAAATGGATCATACAGAAACGTATCTTTTTCATATTTGCGTTTTTGATATAGCAAGCGGTCCGAATTCTTGCCGTCCACTCCTAAAAAGCAAGCCGACTCCTGCTCCAATGAGTGAAACATCCTTGACGTTTCTTTCAAAGCCTCATTCGTTTCATTTTTAATAAAAAACTCCCGCCTTTCTATCGGCAGGAGAGAGTAATGATACGATCAGCGTTTTCATTTCAGCTGCGATTGAATCGCGCTGCGCAAATGACCGTTATGACGGCGAAGCACATGAAATACTTCCTCACCCGTCAAACCGGTCATCAGCGCTAAAATCGCCGCTTTGGCAGATTGATACGTTTTGAGTGCTTGCTCTGCCTCTTCTTCGCTTACATCGGCGATTTCGATAATCATATTCTTAGCCCGCATCAACAGCTTTTCATTCGTTGGAACGACATCGACCATGAGATTGCTGTATACTTTACCGCTGCGAACCATGGCAGCGGTCGTAATCATATTTAAAACAAGCTTTTGTGCGGTACCCGCTTTCAGTCTTGTCGATCCTGCTACTACCTCTGGACCTGTTAAAACGACAATTGGATAATCCGCTATCTTCTCCATTTCCGAATTTTTCGTGCAAGTGATAGCCGCCACCGTAGCTCCGACAGATTTGGCATATTTCATCGCTGCCAATGTATAAGGAGTTCTTCCGCTGGCGGCAATTCCAATGACGACATCCTTTTGATTGACATGAATTTGCTTCATATCTTCTATAGCCTGCTCAATGTTATCTTCTGCTCCTTCCAAAGCAGACTGCAAAGCTTTTTCGCCTCCAGCAATCACACCGATTACCTGCTCCTTTGGAACACCATAAGTCGGTGGACATTCTGATGCATCCAGCACTCCTAAACGCCCGCTTGTACCGGCCCCGACATAGATAAGGCGTCCGCCGCTACCGAATGCTGCGACGACCCGATCGATCACTTCCGCAATGACAGGCAAAACCCGCTCCACAGCTTTTGGAACAGATTGGTCTTCTTTATTCATTTGTCTTATAATCTCTAGACTAGATAACGTATCGATATCCAGCGTATGGACGTTTCTTTTTTCTGTGTCAATTTGCCGAAGGTTCATGATGCCATCTTCCTTTCTGATCCAACCCTTTCATCATGTTAAATAAACAAACACATCCATATTCATGAAACTGATGACTGTACGATTATGCGAAACTTTTGACCTGGACCAATGCATTCTAGAAGCGGAATATCTTCATCTACCACCTTTGCTACTACATTGACTCTCGCATCCTTCGGCAAGCTTCGTTTCGTAATTTGCAGCTCGCCTGCATATCTGTTGTATAAATCATTGTCAATCGTAACAGAGCCTTTTGTGCGACTGATCACAGATGACGGCATAATCTTCATGCCATTCTTTTGTGCATAAAGTCTAGACTCTTGCGATCGAATCACATCCCTGGCCAGATCTAACCGATTCGTATGAGTGCCTTCAACAAGCAAACGCAGGGTTTCATCGTCTTGATTCTTCATCACACATCTAAGTGGAACGATTTTTTCGGCTAATGATGCCAGTAACGATAATGTGCAGTCTTTAGCCGAAATATCACCAATCAATACGTGATCGACATGATATTGAAATAACAGTTCGGCACACGCAAGATGTGGTGCTTGCTTCCGGTGCTTCTCCAATGTCGGCAGTCCTGCATATAGGGGGGCTCTCAGCTTATGATCGCCAGGAATAAATGCTGTTGTCGCAATACCGTATTGCTGAAACATTTGATTGCGCGCAACGAAAAAACGAACATCAAGGCCCGTTTCCGGCCTTGGATAAAAATTGTGCCAAGCCTCAACATTTTGAATGTTTAACCCTAAGCCGATCCATCTCTTCAGCATGTCTTCATTGACCGTGCTAGCATTTAAGCCAATTTTCATTTGCTTTGACCATTCTACGATTTCTTGATCATTGTAACCATCATCTAAGCGAAGCCCTGTCACGCCCCATGCAACAAGCTCTGTTGGCTGATCCATGTTCAAATATGCCAACGATTGAGAAGATACATCAGCAAATAATAACATATTATATTGTTTGGCGAGCATCCCTAGTCGCTTTAACCGCTCTCTATACACAGCCGGATCATCTTCAGGAATATGAAGCGAAGTAAAAATGGATTGGAATTGATAGGATTGAGCCTTCGCCACAAGCGGTTCCATATGACGTGGATCATTGCCTAAATATACAGAAATCCCAAGCATGCTTCCACCTCTTCTAAACGATACAAGCGGTCTCAAAATGGGCGAATTTCCTGATCGCACTGCTTCAGCATTGGAGACCGCTTTGAATCTGCTTCGTTAAAATTTCTATTGGCTAAACGGAATAAAGGAGAGGTTCCTTCATCAGCGGAACTTATGATTAGTTAAGTGTTGCATTCGTCTGTCCGCTTTTTCCAAGATCCCTTGTCATGGCCTCATTAAATCCAAATAAATAAGTAAAAATAAAGCCGAATAAATAAGCAATCAACAGACCGATGAGATAGTAGACGATTTGCTGGGCATGAACTAAAAAGGCCAATGGCAAACCAGATACGCCGATAGCAATCGTTGCTACATGAAAATAAGCTTGAAAAGCGCCTCCTACCGCTGCACCTAAACAAGCGGTAACAAACGGTCTTCCTAAAGGTAATGTAACGCCAAAAATAAGCGGTTCGCCAATTCCTAAAATGCCGACAGGAAGTCCCCCTTTAATAATTTTGCGAAGCTGAGCATTCTTTGTTTTAAAATAAATCGCAAATGCAGCTCCTACCTGACCGGCACCCCCCATGGCCAATATCGGCAACAAAGGATCGTCGCCGATGGAGTGAATCAGCTCCATATGCACAGGCGTCAGCCCTTGATGAAGACCGGTAACGACTAAAGGAAGGAATGTTCCAGCCAGAATGATTCCTGATAAAATGCCACCAGCGTCAATTAAACTGACTAATCCTTTCGTAATCAAATCGGAAATCCAACCTCCAACAGGCTGAAGAACGATGAGAGTAGCGATCCCCGTGATGAGGACAGAAATAGTCGGTGTTACAATCATATCGATAGAGGTAGGGACAAAGCGACGAATTTTCTTTTCTATCCAAACCATGAAAACAGCTGCAAGCATCACCCCGATTAATCCTCCGCGTCCAGGCACCAGCTTTTCGCCAAAAAGCGTGAGATCCGCAAGCGCCGGATTAATAATTAAAATGCCGGCAATACCGCCAAGAGCAGGAGTTCCGCCAAACTCTCTCGCCGTATTTATACCGACAAAAATGCCAAGATAGCTAAAGAGCCCCCAGCCGATAAAATTTAAAATCGAGATGATGGCTGAATCTGGATCGGCTCCTGCGCGAATAATGACATTCGTGATTCCAGCGATTAAACCTGAAGCAACAATTGCTGGAATAAGCGGAATGAAAATGCTTGAGATTTTTCGCAAAAATAGCTTAAATGGCGTTGCGTTTTTTAGCTTTAAGTCGGCTTTTGTCTGTTCGGCAAGATGAGCCCATTCATTGGCACTCAATGATTGAATATCTGTTCCCCTTTGCTTGGCGATTTCCTCGGCCACTTTTGTCACAATTCCTGGTCCTAAAATGATTTGTAGTGTTTCTTGCTCAACTACACCAAGTACACCATCAATGTTTTTCAATCCATCGATATCCACTTGACTGTGATCCACAGGCGTGATTCTTAATCGTGTCATGCAATGAGATAGACGATCAATGTTTTGATAGCCGCTAAGCTTTTCGACAATTTCCTTTGCTAGCCGTTCATATTTCTCCATTATTTTTCCCCCTTGTTCTTCATCCCTAAACCAAGAACAACCCGTCAAAAAGAGAAATTGGCGTTTGTGAATGTGCAGTTATTGATCGCTTCGCTTCAATCGTTTGACCGCTTCCCGCGTCCGGTCTAGCGCGGCAATACTTTCTTCATAAGCTCGGCTGACAATGCCGACATAGAGAATATCAACCACATTAAGCTGAGAAATTCTTGAGCTCATAGCTCCGCTGCGGATGCTTTTTTCCAATGAGCTTGTATATAGCGAAATATCAGCTAGTTTAGACACTGGATTCACTCCAAATTTTGTTAAAGAAATAACGGTTGCTCCGTTTGTTTTCGCCAATGCTAATGCTTGAATAATTCCTTCCGTTTGTCCAGAATAAGAAATACCAAAGGCAACATCAGCTTCGGTCAAATTAGCGCTCATCATTCCTTGTGTATCATAGTCAAATGCAGCTTCACACCAGCGATTGATCCTTGTTAGCTTTTGCTTTAAATCTTGAGCGATCACCGCTGAAGCCCCTATGCCATATACAGCAATTTTACGTGCTTGGCTTAAAGCATGAACGGCTTTTTCTACAGCATCTATCGATAAAACCGACAATGTATCTTGAATGGATTGAATATTGTTGTTCCACACAGAAGCGATGATAGAGGCCATTGAACCATCAATCGGGATTTCTTGATAAGATCCGCTTTGCTCATTTTGTTTTGCCAAATCGACAGCAATTTTTAGCTTTAGTTCACGAAAGCCCTTACAATTCAACGTTCGTGCCAAACGAATAATCGTTGCTTCACTCACATTCGCTTGCTCTGACAGCTTTTGGATCGAAAGATGGACCACCTCCTCAGCATGCGTTAAAATATACTCGGCTGCCTTTCGTTCTGCTGGCTTTAACGAATCAAGCGCCTCCTGAATGCTAATGAAGCCTCCTTTTAATTTGTTTTCCTCCCTTCACACTTATGTATACTCCGCATCTGAAACTTTATTGCAAAATTCCATGGTTTTTCTGAATTGTTATTTCATATTTTTTCATGCCACCTATCTTCCACAAGGTCGCATGTTCCATGTGATCAAACGCCAAACAAAAAGCGCAGCTCCTATGATAAGGAGGCTGCGCGGATGGGGTTACATGACGCGCTTAAACATTTTTTCAAGTTCATAGGTAGAAAAATGAATCATGATGGGCCTTCCATGCGGACAAGTGAATGGATCCGTTGTTTTGCGCAACGATTCCAGCAGCGCGAACATTTCTTCATCGCGCAAATGCTGGTTCGCTTTAATCGACTGTTTGCAGCTCATCAGGATGGCCGCTTCCTCGCGCAATTGTTTAAGATCCACTTTTTTCATGGCGAGCACTTGCTGAATCATCTCTTCAATAATTTCTGTTTCTTTTCCTTCCGGAAACCAAGCGGGATGCTCACGCACTATAAAGGTATGGTGGCCAAACGGCTCAAGAAAGATCCCGCAGCTTGCTAATTCTTCTCGGTGTGCCTCGATTAATACATATTCATTGGCGGCATATTGCAGTGTGAGCGGCACAAGCAATGTTTGCACCTCATTCGTTACATGCGCCACCTTTTCACGAAAATATTCGTACTTAATTCGTTCTTGAGCAGCGTGCTGATCAATTAAATATAAACCATTCTCGTTTTGCGCTAAAATATAAGTTCCATGCAGCTGGCCGATCGGATAAAGAGGCGGAATTCTTTCGACAGACTGCTCTTTTACACTACCTTCCACCGGCATGTCCGCTGCTGATTCCATAGGCTTCTCTATATCCCTTTGGTTCTCTTCTATCCATGCAGCCTTTGAACGTTCGATGGACGGCGCTTCCTCGCGAACGGTTGACCATTCACGGCGCGTCTCTTCTTGACCAATCGTTTCGGCAGGTGCTTCCGCCGTTTTGTCAACCGTATGCTGAAATACAAAAGAAGCTTGCTCATTTCTTGGTTTTTCCGGCCGCTTCACGATCACTTCTGGAATCAGCGTTCGCGATTGGAAGGCTTGGCGAATCGCGGATTCTACCAATTGATTTAATTCAGCCTCTTTACTAAAGCGCACCTCCAGTTTGGCAGGATGAACATTCACATCCACTAACATTGGGTCCATCTCAATCGCAAGCAAAACAATGGGATAGCGGCCGATCGGCAGCAATGTATGGTATCCTGACTCAATGGCTTTCATTAATGGAATATTGCGCACATATCGTCCATTCACAATCAAAGAGATATAGTTCCGCGAAGCGCGCGTCACTTCCGGTAACGAAATGTAGCCTTTCACAGTAAAATCTAATGATTCCGCCTGAATGGAAATCATTTTTTTCGCTATATCCATTCCATAAATGGCGGCGAGCACGTGACGGACATCGCCGTTTCCGCTCGTATAAAGCAATTGCTTGTCATGATGGCGCAAGCGAAACGAAACATCAGGATGAGCCAGCGCCAGACGATTCACAATATCCGTGATATGTCCAAGCTCTGTATGAATGGTTTTCATATATTTTAATCGTGCCGGTGTATTGAAAAACAAATGCGATACGGTAATTTCCGTTCCTTTTCGGCTATTTGTGCGCTCATGTTTGACAAGCTGGCCCCCTTTAAGCATAATGAGCGTCCCTGGTCCATTACCTGTGCTTGTTTTCATCTCCACCTCCGATACGGAAGCGATACTTGGAAGCGCCTCGCCGCGAAAACCGAGTGTGCGAATGCGAAATAAATCATGTTCATCTTTAATTTTGCTTGTCGCATGGCGTTCAAAAGCAAGCAAACAATCCTCCTCTTCCATGCCATCTCCGTTGTCAATGAGACGGATTTTCGCAAGCCCAGCTTCCTCCAAATCAATTTCAATCACTGTACTGTTGGCATCCAACGCATTTTCAACAAGCTCCTTGACGACAGAAGCAGGACGTTCTACCACTTCGCCGGCTGCAATTTTATTGGAAAGATGATCATCGAGCTTGCGAATTTTTCCCATGACCTTATCCCTCGCTATCTAAGCATTTTTTGTATCTCATATAATTGATTAAGCGCTTGAAGCGGCGTCATATCCAGTAAATTCAACGATTCAAGCAAACGAATCACTTCTTTTTCTTTTTTAGACAACGATGCATCCTTTGATTTCGCTGGCGCTTCTTCAGCAAATAAACTTAATTGCTCAAATGGCTTTGTTTTTTCTTGTCCCGGCTGCTCTAGCTCCGCTAAAATTTCTTTTGCACGCTGAATTAATTCAGCTGGAAGTTCTGCTAATTCCGCGACGTGAATGCCATAGCTTTGATCAGCTGGGCCGTCTTCGATTTTGTGAAGAAATACGACTTTTCCATCCTCTTCAATGGCTCTAACATGGACATTTTTTAATCGTGGAAGCGCTTGTTCTAATACCGTCAATTCGTGATAATGTGTACTAAACAGCGTTTTCGCCCCAATTTTATGATGAACATACTCGATAATCGCCTGTGCCAATGCCATGCCATCATAAGTGGAAGTGCCCCGCCCGATTTCGTCAAATAAAATTAAGCTGTTTTGCGTTGCATGGACAATCGCGTTGCGTGCTTCTAACATTTCAACCATAAACGTACTTTGCCCAGATACAAGGTCATCAGCCGCTCCGATTCGGGTAAATACTTGATCAAAAATCGGCAACACCGCTTGATCCGCGGGTACAAAACAACCGATTTGCGCCATAATCGCTGTGAGCGCCACTTGACGCATGTAGGTGCTTTTCCCCGACATATTAGGGCCTGTAATAAGCAAAAGCTCACGCTCACGATTCATCATACAATCGTTTGGAACGTACGTTTGTGATCCTAGCACCTTTTCGACGACAGGATGGCGTCCAGCCTGAATCCATAGCTCACGCTCATGAGAAAAGCGCGGCCTTACATAATGACGCTCTTCACTTACTGTAGCAAACGACTGCAGCACATCAAGCTGGCTGATCATTTTGGCCAGCATTTGCAAGCGAGGAATAAACTGTTTAACCTGTTCCCGAATTTGTACAAACAGCTCATATTCTAACTCCATGCTTTTTTCTTCCGCTTCTAAAATGAGCGCTTCTTTCTCCTTTAATTCCTGAGTGACAAATCGCTCTGCATTGGCTAGCGTTTGCTTTCGTTCATAACGTCCTTCCGGCAATAAATGAAGGTTGGCCTTCGTCACTTCGATATAGTATCCGAACACGCGATTATAGCCGATTTTCAGCGACTTAATGCCCGTGATCTCGCGCTCTTTGCTTTCCAGCTGGGCAATCCATGTCTTGCCATTGCGGCTGGCATCTCGAAAGCGATCCAATGTTTCATTATAACCGTCTTTAATGATATTCCCTTCCTTAACCGATAGCGGCGGCTGCTCCTGAATCGCTCGCTCCAACAGCTCCACAAGCTCAAAGCAAGGGTCAAGACGTTCAGCCAGCTGCTCCGCCTCTTGATGGTTTAAACGTTGAACCACTTCCTTTAAAGCAGGAATTTGCTGCAATGATTTTTTGAGCTGAACAAAGTCACGAGCGTTGACATTGCCATAGGCGACACGTCCAGCAAGCCGCTCTAAGTCATAAACCTCGCGCAGCAGCGTGCGCAGTTCTTGGCGTTCAAAATATTGCTGAAGCAATGTTTCCACAATGCTAAATCGCCATTCAATCACTTCGCGATCCAACAAAGGACGATCAAGCCACTGCTTTAATAAACGGCCGCCCATGGCTGTCACTGTTTCGTCCAAAAGCCAGAGCAGTGAGCCTTTGCGCCCTTTTGACCGAATCGTTTCCGTCAGCTCTAGATTGCGCTTCGAATACACATCCATTTTCATGTATTGATCGACCTGATAGACTTGAGCCGGCTGCAAATGATCCAAACTCCGTTTTTGTGTCCGCACAATATAATGGACGAGCCGGGCAAACGTCATTTTCAGCTTGTCCTGCTCCAAAGCTGCCGCAACGGTAAAAAATGCTTCTGGGAGTACCGTGTTTTCTTCCTCAGACACGGTCATATCGTAACGCTCTTTCAATAACTGGCGCAACGTTTCTGGAAAATCTGGTGAAATAACGATTTCCTTCGCACCAATCGCATAGAGCTCATTCATCACCTCTTCCCACGAGTGAAGCAGTGTCACTCTGTTTTCTCCTGTCGATAAATCCATATAAGCCAATCCGTATGTTCCATCTTGAAAAGCCGATACAGTTGCCAAATAATTGTTCTCTTTCTCAAGCAGCCGCTTTCCTTCCATCACCGTTCCCGGCGTAATTAACTGAACGACCTCGCGGCGAACGACTCCTTTAGCTGTCTTCGGATCTTCCACTTGTTCGCAAATGGCAACTTTATAACCTTTTTCAATGAGTTGCTCGATATATCCTTGCGCCGAATGATAGGGGACACCGCACATTGGAATCCGTTCTTCTGCTCCACCGTCGCGGCTTGTCAGCGTGATCTCTAATTCTTGAGCCGCCTTCACCGCATCCTCAAAAAACATTTCATAAAAATCCCCTAAACGAAAAAATAAAAAGGCATCTGGATATTGTGCCTTGATCTGTAAGTATTGCTGTATCATCGGTGTGTATGTAGCCATTGCTCTCCTCCAACCGTTACGATTTCACGCTTTTTATTATAACAAGGGATAAAAGAAAAAACTAGGAAAATCGCTTTCCTAGCTTACTCGTCATCCCCAATTAGAACATCTGGGGTTAAGTCTTCTAATTCATCATCTACATCATAATCAAAATCTTCTTCACTGCCATAGCCATCTGGATGAATCGCCACCCATACTTTTGTTTCTCCGATCACCTCTGCCACAAATTCTCTTTCCGCCTGCACTACAATCTTGTTGCCATTGGCAGAAATCGTGCATTCTAAGCAATTTGGCTGCTGGACCACACGAACAATGATGTCGCTATCATCACTGATCACTTCATCGTCATTGCGATATTTTAATTTTACAATATCTGTATAAGAAACTGTTTCATTCACTACCTCTGTTTTTGTGTTGTTATGATACGAATACCACACATTAATGTCATAGCGTCCATGAATTTCAATGGTTCGGCCGTTTTTCTTTGCTTCATAGCGATGGTTAATAATCCAGCATCCTAAAATACTTGACGGATGATTTGGCGCAGCAAGCGTATGTGTCGACTGTGAAAATTTGCGCCCTTTTCCGACGACTGATTTTGTAATAATTTCTCTGTATTCAGACATACGAGCAAACCCTCCTCAAATAAATCTTCAATTCATCCTATGCATCTTTGCGCCTAATGTGCACATAAAGTTATCAATAAATCCGTATAGTTCATTGTATGCGGGGTTGCTCGAATATGTGCCTATTTTTTCAAATCACAATAACTTACCTATTTAATTACAGATATGCCAATGTTTCTCTCCAAATGAGCAGAGCGAGGAGCCGATTTCGACACATAGAGTACGATAAGCATGGTGTCTTTCTCTCACTATATAGAAAAAAGAGACTCTTTTTGAACTGAGCCCCCCAAAGTTAGACAAAACGATTGGAGTGCGGTTCATTTTAGAGCCTCCTTTTTGCTTAATGGCAGCCGTAGCTACGATTTCTCATTTGCGCTCCTGTCTCTCCGCTGAGCAAATCGCCACCAGTGGAAGTAATAATTTCATCAGCCACTGTTTTAGAAATGGTAGAAGCGACTAGCTGAAGAAGATCATTCACTTCCAGTTGGGATTGCTGAAACTCATCAACAATCGGAATTTGAGAAAGCTGTTCGTAAATGCCATCAATCTCTGCCTCTACTTTTTTTAACGCTTCATGTTTGCCATAATGACGAAGGTTGACAGCCTGCTTTTGCAGCGATTTCATTTGCTGAATCATCGTGCGCACTTTTTCGTTTTGGTTAATTTTTTCTTCCGCGCGCTTGAAAAAATCAACTTCTTCTGTCTCGGCGATCATTTTCGCTAACTCTTTCGCCTGAGCTAAAATGTCGTCTCTTGTATATTTTGCCATCCTATTTCACCTCAATCGCTTCTTCTACCATTTCACCATCTAATGTCCACGTTTTGGCCTTGGTAATCCGCACTTTGACAAGCTGGCCAATTGCTGATTTTGGACCTTTAAAGTTGACAAGCTTATTTTTGCGGGTATAACCTGCAAGGACATCAGGGTTATTTTTGCTTTCACCTTCTACTAATACTTCGACAACCTGCCCTTCATATTCCTTCAATTTCTTCGCAGAAATTTCATTGACGAGAGCATTCAAACGCTGCAAGCGCTCTTTTTTCACTTCCATCGGCACATTGTCCTGCATTTTAGCGGCCGGTGTACCTTCGCGAGGTGAATAAATAAACGTATAGGCGGAGTCAAATTCAACTTCACGATATAGAGATAGCGTTTCCTCAAACTGTTCATCGGTTTCATTCGGGAAGCCAACGATAATATCTGTTGTCAACGCTACATCCGGAATGGCTGCTTTAATTTTGCGCACAAGCTCTAAATATTGCTCTCTTGTATATTTGCGGGCCATCATTTTTAGCACAGCCGAACTTCCAGATTGCACAGGCAAATGAATATGTTCCACTAAATTGCCGCCTTTCGCAAGCACCTCGATTAGATGGTCATCAAAATCGCGCGGATGGCTCGTCGTAAAGCGAATACGAGCGATATCGATTTTGCGAAGCTCATCCATTAAATCGCCAAGGCCGTACTTCATGTCCGTAAAGTCTTTCCCGTAAGCATTGACGTTTTGGCCAAGCAGTGTGATCTCTTTATACCCTTGCGCTGCCAGATGGCGCACTTCCTGAATAATATCGGCTGGACGGCGGCTGCGCTCTTTTCCGCGCGTATATGGGACGATGCAGTACGTACAAAACTTATCACAGCCATACATAATATTGACCCATGCCTTAATATTTCCTTTGCGTACTTTCGGCAGGTTTTCAATTACGTCCCCTTCTTTGGACCATACTTCTACAACCATTTCTTTTGACATATACGCTTCATGCAAAATATGAGGCAAACGATGAATATTATGTGTGCCGAAAATCATATCAACATATTGGTATTGCTTTAAAATTTTATTAACGACCGACTCTTCCTGTGACATACAGCCACATACACCGAGAAGCAAATCAGGATTGTTTTGCTTTAACGGCTTTAAATGGCCGATTTCTCCAAACACCTTATTTTCAGCATTTTCGCGAATCGCACATGTATTTAATAAAATGACATTAGCATCTTCTGGACGGTCTGTCGCTTCGTATCCAAGCGCCATAAAAATACCGGCCATCACTTCTGTATCATGCTCATTCATTTGACAGCCGTATGTGCGAATGTAAAACTTACGACCATTCCCCATGCCGCGAAACTCTTCCGGAATCGCAAAATCTTCATGATACTTCACTTCTTCTTTTCCGCGTCTTTTGGCCTCTTTTAAGCTTGGCGGAATAAAAACAGTAGAAAAATATTTTTCATAATCCTTGCTTGTTTTTTTCTTCAATTCATCCAAAGCGGATTTTTTGTCCGTTGGATGATCTGCCGTTTGAATATGATTGGTTTGCTCAAGACGTTGTTTTTCGTTCATAACGATCTCCTTTCTACTCTATCTGTGCCATATTACACACTATCATAGTATATAATTTGTCGCAAAGTTAAACAATAGCGTGATGAAACCTTTCCTGTTTTCTTGTCTGGCCACATGCCAGACTATTTATCATAACAAAAAACTCCTAAACAGGCAACCGCCCGTCTAGGAGCTTATGATTCGTTACATAAACTCAGCCACTAATTCATCGAATTTTTCTCTGCTCAATTGAAGGTTTGCATGGACAAGCGGTGTTTCGCTATAACCATGAATTAAATCTTGATACGATTTTTGTTCTTTATTTTGATAAATAAGACCTGTTACCAAGCCTTTATGTTTCATTAATGTTTGCATAGCCATTGTACGGTCAGACGGGTCATATCCGTCAATTGTGCTTAAATTCGTTAAATGCTCTTTAAACCAGTCATATGTGTTGACTTTATTGTAGGTCACGCACGGGCTGAATACGTTAATTAAGGAGAAGCCTTTATGTTTAATCGCTTCCTCGATTAAGTGAGTCAATTCCTTCAAATCGCTGGAAAAGCTCTGGGCAACAAATGTAGCTCCTGCACTTAGCGCCATTTCCATGATGGATAAAGCAGGCTCAACTGAACCTTGCGGCGTGCTTTTTGTTTTAAAGCCGACATCGCTCCGCGGCGATGTTTGACCTTTCGTTAACCCATAAATTTGGTTATCCATCACAATGTACGTAATATCGATATTGCGCCGGATGGCATGAATCGTATGTCCCATACCGATCGCAAAGCCGTCACCATCTCCTCCAGCTGCAATTACGGTTAAATCGCGATTGGCCATTTTAACGCCTTGAGCGATTGGCAGCGCCCGTCCATGAATGCCATGGAAGCCATAGGAATGAATATAGCCAGAAATCCGTCCCGAACAGCCAATTCCGGAAATAACAGCCAATTGGTGCGGCTCTAGGCCAACGTTGGCTGCAGCACGCTGAATCGCCGCTTGCACAGAGAAATCGCCACATCCTGGACACCAGTTCGGTTTCACATCATTACGAAAGTCCTTAAATGTCGCCATGATTATAACAACTCCTTGCTTTTTGTGTAAACTTCATTTGGCAAAAACGGATTGCCATCATATTTTAAGATGCTTGAGATTTTTTCAGCATGTCCGACATTCATTTTTAACAGATTGGCAAGCTGGCCTGTTGCATTATGCTCAACGACAATCACTTTTTTCGCTTTTTGTACAAGCGGAAGCATTTCATCTGTCGGAAACGGATGAATGAGACGAACATGG
Organism: Anoxybacillus sp. B2M1; assembly: GCF_001634265.1. Taxonomy (NCBI): domain Bacteria; kingdom Bacillati; phylum Bacillota; class Bacilli; order Caryophanales; family Anoxybacillaceae; genus Anoxybacillus; species Anoxybacillus sp. B2M1. The sequence continues at coordinate 1,166,840 of NZ_CP015435.1, forward strand.
GCATGGTTAACCTTCAAACCATCCCGCTCAAGCCGCTCCATCGCTTCTTCAATCGCTCCGCGCGTCGAGTTAAAGCCAACCAGCAAGACATCTGCTTCCTCATGTTTCGCATTTTTATGAACTGGTGTTTGAAATTTGAGCTGCTTTAATTTCCGTAAGCGCTTGTCCATTTGTGCGTTACGGTTAGAAGCCACTTCAGACGGTTTTCCTGTTTCGGCGTGCTCCACCCCAGTTACGTGATGAATGCCGTTTATCATTCCAGGAAGTACGCGTGGGGAAATGCCATCGTCTGTGATTTCATAGCGTTTAAAATTCTCTTTATTTGCCAAAGGCGGGAGCTCGTCCGCTACAAGTTTACCGCGGCGAATTTGGATTTTTTCATACTCTAGCGGTTCCACCGTCTGCTTTCCTAAAGAAAGCTGCAAATCAGATAAGACAATGACAGGGCATTGATACTCTTCCGCTAAATTAAAGGCCTCCACCATATCATAAAAAGCTTCTTGAACAGTGCTTGGCGCCATAACGATTTTCGGAATTTCTCCGTGCGTTCCATAAATCATCGCCATTAAATCTGACTGCTCTTGTTTTGTCGGCAACCCCGTACTTGGACCTCCGCGCTGCGTATCGACAATGACTAATGGTGTTTCGGTAATGCCGGAAAGCCCAATGGCTTCCATCATTAATGAAAGACCAGGACCAGCTGAAGCTGTTAATGTTCTCACACCAGCATAGTTCGCACCAATGGCCATCGTACATGCTGCGATTTCGTCCTCTGTTTGAATGACTGTGCCGCCTAATGCTGGAAGCTTCTTAATTAAGTATTCCATAATTTCCGATGCCGGAGTAATTGGGTAAGCGGCCATAAAGCGAGCACCACCAGCAAGCGCACCGAGCGCAATAGCATCATTGCCAATCATATACATCCGCTTTTTGCCGTCTGCTTGGTCCAGCTTCATCAATTGGAGGTTTTCCCCAAGCTGTTCTTTCATAAATTGAGCTCCTGCCCGGATTGCCTCCATATTTTTTTCAACTACTTGCTGTCCTTTGCGACCAAAAATTCCCTCTACTACTTCTTGGAATACATTTATATCAAGACCGAGAACCGCGCTGGAAGCGCCGACGGCCACCATGTTTTTCATGAGAGAGGTCCCTAGGTTAGTCGCTATGTCTGTAAATGGCACAGCATACAGCGTGACATGAGATCCTTCTGGAATGACTGGATTAAACTTCGCATCTGCAATCACAACGCCGCCATCGCGAAGTTCGTGAAAATTAAAATCAATACTCTCCTGATCAAAAGCTACCAATATATCAAGATCGTCAGCAACGGAACGAACTTGGGTCGTGCTTACTCTAATCTTATTATTAGTATGTCCCCCTTTAATCCGCGAAGAAAAATGGCGATAACCGTATAAGTAATAACCTAAACGGTTCAATGCAATAGAAAATATTTCGCCTGTACTCTCGATCCCTTCCCCTTGTTGTCCTCCAACTTTCCACGAAAGCTGACTAACCATTTCTTACACCCCTTTAGCTTCCATCGATTATAGCATGTACATTGCTATCCATAAGTGTAGCACTTTTCAAATGAAATCACTACCATTTCAGCTTGTGATTTTTTCAAAAAATTTAGCATACATCTTATACTAAACGATTACATTCTAGACCCATCGAAAAAAAAATGCAACCCTTTCTCTGAAAATTTGTCCCCTTCTTCTCATGATGCAATCGATTCACAAAAAAGCTTGATGAAGCAGTCTATTCGGCTTATCAACGAGAACAAGCCTCTTATGTAGAATCTAAGTGTTTTAAGCGATCCAACAGATAGGAATGAATCGACCGCTCCTCTTCATAAACATCATCCGATATAGAGGTAACTTGATATGTTAACATTTGCGACAATATGGAACATCGTTGCATCTTTCTTTTAACGGTGTAACCTAGTGTAAGGATATCAATCCAATTTAGTGTGTTAGCATTTCACGTTGTATTTTATAGGGTTCTCGGTCATAGAGCGATGCCATCCAATCATTCACGAACGAAGGGCAAGGCGCCGAGGCGAAACGTTTGATCCCCCGCGCCCTCTAAATGTGAAACAACCGTTTTTTCATTTATTATGACAGCTATTGCGGCAAATGCTCATAAAAATTGCGGAAAAGAAAGTGTTCCACATCTGTTTCAGAATAGCGCTTTTGCAGCTCGTTAATTAAATTTTCATAACCTCTCGCATTCTCCAATCCCGCCGCTGTTGTTTCGATGCCGTCGAAATCAGAACCAAAGCCGACATGGCGCGAACCGCCAAGCGAGCAAACGTGCTCAAGATGGCGGAGAACATCCAAAACAGCAGCCTGCTCTGCGTTTTCAGATAAAAAATATGGAACAAAGCTGAGACCGATCATACCATTTTTGCGAATGAGCGCTTGAATTTGTTCATCACGCAAATTTCGCGGATGTGGACACAAAAGGTAAGCATTCGAATGAGAAGCAATTGGAAATTGAGCGATCTCCATCACATCCCAAAACGCTTTTTCCGATAAATGAGAAACATCTGTCCATCGTTTCATTTCATTTAATTGTTGAATGACTTCTTTTCCAAACTGAGTTAAACCAGCTCCCCGTTTTTCCCATGCCCCATCGGCAACAGCATTAGCCCAGTTCCATGTTAATCCAACTGACATCACACCAAGTCGCAAAAGGGTTTTTAGTTTGACAAGATTTGCTCCAATCGCCTCGCAGCCTTCAAGCGTAAGCATCGCTCCGATCTCATCATCTGCCAACGCCGAGATGTCCGCCTTGGACTGAACAAATTTCACATTTGGAAAACGGGCAACAATCTTTTCAAAAAACAAGTCCACCATTTCCAGCGCAGCAGTAAAACGAATTTCTTCTGGCACACGCTCAGGAACATAGATCGCAAAGCATTGCACCTTGCTGTTTATATTCATTAATGATTGCAGTGTTACATGGAGTTCTTTGCTATCATAAAATGATAAAGTCCGGTTGAGCCACAGCTTCATCAGAACATCACAATGTGCATCAAAAATCATCTGTAACCCTCCCAGAAGCAAAATAAAAATAACCTGTTTGAGAGCAAACAGGTTATGATATGATTGGACCCATCAGCGAGGTTCGACGATCAATTTAATCGCTGTGCGCTCTTCGCCATCAATGATTATGTCTGTGAATGCAGGAATACAAATAAGGTCTACTCCACTCGGTGCCACAAATCCTCGTGCGATCGCTACGGCCTTAACGGCTTGGTTTAATGCACCTGCGCCAATCGCTTGGATTTCGGCAGCTCCGCGTTCACGCAATACTCCAGCAAGTGCACCAGCTACAGAGTTAGGGTTCGATTTTGCTGAAACTTTTAATATTTCCATTCCTGGTTCCTCCTTAATTTCCACATAAGTTCATTCGTTATAAATTTCGTTCCATTTTTACTATATTCACTGTTTTCTCAAGTATTCCTGCTAGAATCAAAAATATTTTTTTAAAATTCTCAAAACAACTATTATTCAAAATAAGGGTGATCGTCGTTGATCATAACCCGTTCAATCGCTTTGGCTTTTCCCGTTTTCGGTTCGATATGAATCAATACAGCATTCAGCTGACTTCTTCCTTCAGGCACTTCAAATCGGACAGGAAGAGAGGTCAAAAACTTCCGCAACACAGCTTCACGATCTACTCCTAAAATACCGTCGTATAAGCCCGTCATGCCAACATCTGTCATATATGCTGTTCCTCGCGGAAGAATACGAGCATCAGCTGTTTGAACATGTGTGTGCGTACCTACTACTGCTGAAACACGGCCATCTAAATACCAGCCCATCGCTTGTTTTTCGCTTGTAGCCTCAGCATGAAAGTCTACGAAAATCATTGGCGTTCGCTGCAACGCTTCTGCAATTAATTCATCCGCCTTTTTAAAAGGACAATCAATGGCCGGTAAAAACGTTCGTCCTTGCAAGTTAATGATAGCCACCTCTCCATGCTCTGTCTGTACGTATACAAGTCCCTTCCCTGGGGTCCCTTCCGGAAAATTAGCAGGACGAACAAGCGATTTCGCCTCATCTATAAACTCAAAAATATCGCGGTTATCCCATGCATGATTTCCAAGTGTAATCACATGAGCCCCCTGATCAAGAAAGCTGCGATATATTTTTCCGGTAATTCCTTTTCCTCCTGCTGCATTTTCTCCGTTGACAATAATGGCACTCGGCTTATGCTTTGCTTTTAATTTCGGAAGATATTGTTCGACCATTTTTCTTCCTGGTGATCCCACGACGTCTCCAATAAACAACAGTTTCATCTTATAACCCTTTCTAATATTAGAAGTCTCACTAGTTCAAGTTTGTCATAAAACCAAAAAAAAATAAAGTGGCAATACCGCCACTTTATTTTGCATATTCCACCGCTCTTGTCTCACGAATAACGGTAATTTTTATATGTCCTGGATAATCAAGCTCTTCTTCAATCTGTTTGCGAATGTCGCGAGCTAAACGATGCGCCTCAAGATCATCAATGGCATCTGGTTTCACCATAATCCGCACTTCGCGTCCTGCCTGAATCGCATAGGATTTTTCAACTCCTTCATACGATTCAGCAATTTCCTCAAGCTTTTCGAGACGGCGTATATAATTTTCCAACGTCTCACTTCTCGCTCCAGGCCTTGCTGCAGACAATGCATCTGCCGCCGCCACTAAAACGGCGATAATGGAAGTTGGTTCCGTATCGCCATGGTGGGAAGCGATACTATTAATTACCACCGGATGTTCTTTATATTTCGTTGCCAGTTCAACCCCAATTTCAACATGGCTTCCTTCCACTTCATGATCGATAGCTTTTCCAATATCATGGAGCAAACCGGCTCTCCTTGCAAGCATCTCATCCTCGCCCAGTTCAGCAGCCATCAGCCCGGCTAGAAAAGCCACCTCCATCGAGTGTTTCAACACGTTTTGGCCGTAGCTTGTCCGGAACTTAAGACGACCTAAAATTTTGATTAAGTCTGGATGCAGCCCATGAACACCCACTTCAAATGTCGTTTGTTCCCCGACTTCGCGAATGTGTTCATCCACTTCACGTCTCGCCTTTTCCACCATTTCTTCAATTCGCGCCGGATGAATGCGGCCATCTTGAACAAGCTTATCCAAAGCAAGTCTGGCCGTTTCTCGGCGAATCGGATCAAACCCTGATAAGATGACCGCTTCTGGCGTATCATCAATAATTAAATCAATCCCTGTCAATGTTTCGAGCGTGCGAATATTGCGCCCTTCACGGCCAATAATCCGACCTTTCATCTCGTCGTTTGGCAGGTTTACAACAGATACAGTCGTTTCTGCCACATGGTCAGCTGCACAGCGCTGAATTGCAAGCGATAAAATTTCTTTAGCCTTCTTATCTGCTTCTTCTTTCGCGCGCATCTCGGCCTCTTTAATCATGACAGCAATTTCATGGGATAGCTCTTTCTCAACACGCTCTAAAATAATCTGGCGTGCTTCTTCACGCGTTAGGCTAGAAATACGCTCCAATTCGGCCTGTTCCTTGTTCACGAGTTCTTCCACTTTGCTTTCCATCTCTTCAATATGCTGTTGTCTTTGGTTAAGAGTGTCTTCTTTTTTCTCTAAAAGCGTCTCGCGTTTGTTCAGCATTTCATCCTTGCGGTCGAGATTCTCTTCCTTTTGCAGCAAGCGGTTTTCCTGTCTTTGTAATTCACTGCGACGATCACGAATCTCGCGCTCAGCCTCTGTTCGAAGTTTATGAATCTCATCCTTCGCCTCAAGAAGCGCTTCTTTTTTCAACGCATCCGCTTCACGTTTTGCTTCTTCAAGAATTTGGTTCGCAGCTACTTGTGCGCCGCCAATTTTCGCCTCAGCAATCGATTTACGAACAAAAAAGCCAACAACTGCACCAACGATTAGACCAAGCAAAGCGGAGATGATTGTACTGACCCCCATCCTTTTCACCTCCTCTTGCTATAAACTGGTTTGCTGTTTCATGAATGTCGGCGTGTACATTGTTACAAATTCAACATACAGCGCAAAGGCTTTTTCAGCTTGTCTGATCAAATGCATTTCCGACAAAAGGCCTTCAGCTATAAATTTTCATGATCCACTCATGCTTTGTCCGCCCTATTCAGCATGTCCCCCTCTTGGAGAGAAAGTGCGGACTTCTACATTTTTCTTGTAAAATATACATGTTAATTTTAAAGGTGGTAACATTTGTTGTCAAGATAATAAGCATCGCAATATGACAGAATGTTTCAAAAACTAATTGGAATACGATAAAATGGAAGTAAATTTCCTGCCATCTGGATATTCGATCCGCACAAGATCATTTTTCGTTTGAATATAATGTGTGACATTCGCGCAATAGGGTAACTTGCTCTTACTTCAAACATTTTGCGCATGGACTGTGGGAAAATGTGTAATAATCATCATGCTATGTTGACATGTCAACATTTGTATCGATATCAAGTTTGAACGGTTGTTCAACAATTGAGTGAAGTGATTGAGCAACACGGCTTCACAGAATCATGGACGGACTATAAAGGCGGCACGGTTCGGCTCTTCGTCATGCAAATGGCGCCATCAACAGGCAAGTTACAGAACTCTTCCAATCGCAGGTGTTTATAAACCCTCATCGGTTCCATCTTTATAAAGATTCGACTGTTATCAGAGAATAATGCTTAATAGAGACTGCTTGAATAAGACATTTTGGCTCTCGTATCGTACGTTATGTACTTGGCATCATTGTCCTAAAAAATGAAAAAGCCGTGGCTATCAAACCACGGCCCTTTTTGGCTATTCGTCCAAAAAGCCTAGTTCTTCTTGCTGATCCACCGAAGCGCTACCGTTGCCGCCAAGCTCATCCACACCGTAATGCTGGCGAATTTCTTGAGCGATCTCCTCCATGATGTGCGGATTTTCTTTCAAAAATTGTTTCGCATTTTCTCGACCTTGGCCAAGACGCTCGTCCTTGTAAGAATACCAAGAACCGCTTTTTTGGATAATATCAAGTTCTGAGGCCATGTCGATAATTTCTCCCTCACGCGAAATCCCTTCTCCATACATAATATCCACATCTGCTGTCTTGAATGGAGGAGCCACTTTGTTTTTTACCACTTTAATTTTTGTCTTATTACCGACCATATCATTTCCTTGTTTAATCTGCTCAGCACGGCGCACTTCTAGACGCACAGACGCATAGAATTTCAACGCGCGACCACCAGGGGTTGTTTCTGGCAATACCTATAGATTTACCATTTCTATAGCTTGGACTATCTCTTCATCTCCGCATAGGAGAGCCTTGCGCTTCCAGCAGTAGCCTATCCTCTGCTGTACCCTACTTCGAACCGTTGTTCTTTTCGGTAGTCTCTACACCTTCCTTACGAATGGTAAGGCTTGGCACGGTATTACCCCATTAAAAATTGGAGGGCTCCACCGTTAGCACGAGAAACTTTCTCGCACACCCCTAGGCAATCGGGTTCACAAGGTTTTTTTCTTGCTATCGCTAGCAAGGGAAACCCAGAATAGCAGCAGCTTAATCTCTAGATGATGCATAAAAAGGCAAAGATTAAGCAGCGATCGTTTGTTGATTTCCGAACATAACCCCTACTTTTTCACGGATTTGGTTAATAAAAATGGCGATCGTTTTAGATTTATTGATCGCTCCCGATAGCTTACGAAGCGCTTGAGACATAAGGCGCGCCTGCAATCCGACATGGGCGTCTCCCATATCTCCTTCAATCTCTGCTTTTGGCACAAGCGCCGCAACCGAGTCAATGACAACAATATCTACTGCACCACTTCTGACAAGAGCTTCCGCAATTTCAAGCGCTTGCTCCCCTGTATCTGGCTGAGAAAGTAACAGTTCATCAATGTTGACTCCTAGCTTCTGTGCATAAACAGGATCAAGAGCGTGCTCCGCGTCGATGAAGGCTGCCTGACCGCCCAGTTTTTGCACTTCCGCGATGGCATGAAGGGCTACTGTTGTTTTACCTGAAGATTCCGGCCCATAAATTTCAATGATCCGGCCGCGCGGATACCCTCCGACACCTAACGCGATGTCCAATGCTAAAGACCCGCTTGAGACGGTGGAAATTTGCCGATCCGTCTGTTCTCCTAGCTTCATAATCGATCCTTTACCAAACTGCTTTTCAATTTGCTTTAGCGCCTGTTCTAAGGCTGCTTGACGATCTTGGTTCACTCGTCATTCCTCCTTATGCATTACCTATCTAATAATATAACGTTTTTTTGCTGCTTTGCCAAGAAAAAAATCGAACGTTCATTCGTTTTCTTTTTATTTTTGCTGGTAAACAGGGAAAGTAGAGGAGAAGAATAAATGAATTTCCGCTGTAAGAAATAAGTGGGGACATTATCAAAAAATTTAAAGGAAAACGGAAGCCATAAAAACTGACAGCTGTGTCATAAGAAAGCTGTCAGTTTTTTTAAAATAGCGAAACAACCATATTTGATGGTACGCGTGCGAATCGTTTCACGGTCTCCGCTTAACAATAATGCATGCACTTCCGTTTCTTGTCCGCTGATCGATATTCCTACGTACACCGTTCCGACCGGCTTTCCTTCTAGAGGATCAGGCCCTGCCACTCCTGTAAAACTAATGCCAATATCCGCTTTGCAAAAGGAACGGACATGCTCCGCTAGCAACTTCGCGCATGGTTCACTCACCGCTCCGTCTGTTGCCAGCACAGAAGCAGGGACAGAAAGAACTTGCTCCTTTATTTCGTTTGTATAGCAAACAACCCCTCCTTTTACTATTTGAGAAGCTCCAGAAATAGCCGTCAGCTCGGCAGTAAACCGACCGCCTGTTAAGCTCTCAGCAGCCGCCACTGTTTTATTTTGCTCCTTTAGCCGCTCGACTAGCTTTGAAAACAACGTATCGTTGTCATATCCATACACATATTGACCGACGCGGCGGGCAATGGCGGCTTCCGTCTCATCAAGCAGTTTTTTTGCTTCCAAAGATGATTCATGTTTGGCTGTCAAACGTAATGTGACCTCTCCATCACCTGCAAGTGGCGCAATCGTCGGATTGGATTGCTGGTCAATTAAATCGGCAATTTCTGTTTCCAACTGAGATTCGCCAATGCCAAAAAAACGCAATACTCTTGATTCAATGCGCTCATGACGCTCCAGCTTGCTCATAAGAAAGGGGCGGCCATATTGAATAAACATAGGCCTCATTTCTTTTGGAGGGCCAGGCAAAAGCATGTAGGTAATCGACGCAATCGTCAGAGCCATGCCTGGAGCCATTCCGTAGTCATTTTTCAACACTTCTGCTCCTTGTAATACAAGCGCCTGCTTTTTATTATTTTCCGTCATCGTTCGCTTGGTTCGTTTGAAATACTCCTCAATTGATCGAAGCGCTTCCTGATCCATCACAAGCTCCCGCTGCAAGAGATGAGCGATCGTTTCCTTCGTCAGATCATCTTTTGTCGGTCCAAGCCCACCTGTAAAAATAATCAGATTGGCCCTTTTTTGGGCTGTTTTGACCGCCGCTTCGAGCCTCGTTGCATTGTCGCCGACAACGGTATGAAAATAAACATTAATCCCTAATTCAGCAAGCTGCTGCGATAAAAACTGAGCGTTTGTATTCGCAATTTGCCCCAATAGCAGCTCTGAGCCGACCGCAATAATTTCAGCGTTCAATGGCCGCTTCCCCTTTCCTTTTGGTTATTTGGAATGTAAAAAAGCATGCTTGTTTTTCAAAAAATAGTCCCAGCCAGACCAAATCGTAAAGATGACCGCTACCCAAAGAGCTAAATCGGCAAACGGAAAAGAAATAAACGCAAATGGCCAATTATGGAGGAGAAGTGCGGCGATCGCGACAATTTGTGTCCATGTTTTAATTTTCCCAAGCATGTTGGCCGCCACCACTTCTCCTTCTCCTGCCAACACAAGACGAAGTCCTGTAACCGCGAACTCTCGACTAATAATGACGATCACCATCCAAGATGGCGCATAATTCAAATCCACTAACACAATCAAAGCTGCGGAAACGAGCAGCTTATCCGCAAGAGGGTCTAAAAATTTTCCCAAATTCGTTACAAGCTGATATTTACGGGCATAGTAGCCATCAATCCAGTCCGTAGCTGATGCGATAATGAAAATGACCGCACCGACCAAATGGGTTACAGGCAGCGAATAGGCTCCTGCTTCAATGTTCCCCCATCGAAAAGGAACGAGCATCACAATCAAAAAGAGAGGAATGAGCATAATGCGTGCTATCGTAATTTTATTCGGTAAATTCACAATCCATACCTCCGCTGCTGAACATGCAAAAGCCATCTACGACATAGATGACTCAGGCTTTTTCAATATCAGTTTAATTTTTTGGTATACCTCTTCTTTCGGATCAATCGGATAAGTCACCGATTGTCCGTTCACCTTCATGTCTACATCTAATGTCCGACCGATTTTTACTAAAACCTCCGATTCCGACGTTAGATCAAACGTTTGGGTTTGTCCATTTGTCAAGTTCCCTTGGAAAAAGCTGTGGCCCTTTCCGTTGAATACTCCGATCCAAGAAGCTCCCTTCGATGTGAGCTCAAGCTTTAGCTCGTTGGCGGTCACCTCGATGGTAGACGTATTCCCCGTCTTTTCTATCACATGGAAAATAGGAGCAGAAGTGGATTCGTTCGAATCATCCTTGTCTGCTTCTTTCTGTGTCTTTTCTTTTGCAGCTTTGCTGCTTTTCTTTTCTTTTTCCACTGCTTTTTCCAGCGGTGAATTTTTAGGACGTTCGACTTCTGTCGCTTCGCTGGTCATTGGTTGCTGCTGTTCTGCTTTTTGACCGCCGCGCTGCAAGAAAATCCACAGCACGACTGCCACTGCCACAATAACAGCCGCGATAAGCAGTTTTGGAAGCATGGACAGCCACTTGTCATGCTTCATCGAAACCTGCTGCCTGCTTTTTACGCGAGAAAGCTGCTCTGAAAATTCTTCCTGCTGCGACGAAGGGATTTCATGCTCGTATTCATGAAAAAGCTCCTCGGGATCCAGCCCTACTGCCTCAGCATATTGCTTAATAAATGCCCGAACATAAAAATTGCCTGGCATAATCGCATAGTTTCCTTCTTCAATGCCAAGTAAGTAACGTTTTTGGATTTTCGTGATGTCCTGTAATTCGTCTAAACTAATTTTTTTCGCTTCTCTCGCCTCTTTTAATCGTTTACCTAATTCCGTCAACGATAACACCTTCCACCTTTTTCTTAAAAATCAAATTCAGAAAAACCGTCGTGGGAAAACAGCGTCTGCTGATCCACAACATCGTATGTAATCTCCTCGGATGGATCATTCCGCAATTCAATAATATAGTCAAAATCATCAAGCGAATACTCCGTATGGCGAACAAAAATATCTGGATGCTCAACAACCTTTGTCGCTTCCAGCCGCATCAGCTCGCGTATAAGCTGCCAATGCCGCTCATTAGCTCGGCGGGTCGATACGATGCCATCCATGATAAAAATGTTGTTTTCACTGTATTCATCTTCAATAAGCTGGCTGCGAACCGTTTGCTTAATCAATGTTGATGACACGAACAGCCACCGCTTATTGGCGCACACGCTCGCCGCAACAATCGACTCTGTTTTTCCAACGCGCGGCATGCCGCGAATACCAATCAGCTTATGGCCTTTTTCCTTAAAAATTTCAGCCATAAAATCAACAAGCAAGCCAAGCTCATTACGCACAAACCGAAACGTCTTTTTGTCATCTACATCGCGTTGGATATAGCGCCCATGCCTTACCGCTAGACGATCAAGCAGCCTTGGCTGCCGCAGCTTAATAATCGTGATATTGTCCATCGTCCGCAAAATAGAGGAAAGCCGCTCAATTTGCTCGTTATTCCGACAGCGAAGAAGCATGCCGCGCCGTGAATCATCAACACCATTAATTGTAACGATATTAATGGACAGCATTCCTAAAAGAGATGCGATGTCTCCTAGCAGCCCCGGACGATTAATATGAATTTCATATTCTAAATACCATTCTTGTTTTTCCATCGCATTTCCTCCCCTCGCGCTTAAGGAGACACATGTATGATGTGATAAATTCATACTACTATAATATCAATATGAAACGCAATAGAAAAGGAAATCAAATACAACCATTTCATTTATTCATGAAAAAAGAGAGGAAAGCCCTCTCTTAGTGTCTCTGTACTAATTTCACCATCATATTAGCAATCGCATGCTGTTCTTGCTCATCAGCTACGCTCCATAAATCGGAAAGAAGGCGCTCTTCAGGATTTTTCGGATCGATTTGCTTCGCTAAATAATCGCCAATCTGATAAGCAACATCCGAAATCACTTCTTGACCAAGTCCTTGATGCTTTGCTTGCTCAAGGCGTTCGCCTAAGAAATCTTTCCATTGTTCGAAGTTATCGAGTACAGACATGTTTGTTTCCTCCTCCTATTCAGTTTCACCAATAGTTTATCTATTTGACGTAAAAATATACTTACGTGTTAGCAATACCATCCTCCATTTACACTAATCACTTGCCCTGTAATATAGGAGGCGTCTTCCGAGAGTAAAAAAGAAACGGTTTTCGCTACTTCACTTGGCATTCCAATTCTTCCAAGCGGAATTTCCTCTTCTAATTCCTTTATCTCTGTTTCGCTAAATGGCTCAAGCATGTCTGTACGAATCGCCCCTGGAGCAACAGCATTTACGCGAATGCCGCTTGGCGCCAATTCTTTTGCCAGCGCTTTAACAAACGCGTTCTGTCCCCCCTTAACCATTGAATAAACCACTTCACACGAAGCACCTGTCAATCCCCATATGGATGAAATGATAATAATATTTCCATGTTTTTTCTTAATCATCGGCGGAAGCAATTTTTTCGTTAATAGAACAGGGCTTGTCACATGAAGCTGTACCATTCTTTGTACAAGCTCATCACTCATATCCGTTATTAGCCCGTAGTAGCTGATACCGCAATTATGGATCATAACATCGAGCGGGCGGTCAATTTGAGCAAGTAGCGTCTGCACGCCATCCTGCCGAGAAAGATCTGCTTGCACCGCAGCAGTATAAACGTTAGACAACTGCTGTTGCAGGGCTTGAACGTTTTCATAATGTCGGTGATAATGCAAAAAAAGCCCGTACCCTTTAGCAGCTAATTCTTGAGCAATACTCGCGCCAATGCCACCGCTCGCTCCCGTAATAAGTGCATATTTCATCAAGATCCCCCTAAAAAAGCATCCTTTTGTGCAAAAGGATGCTTTTTTGCTTTATTCTTTCGGAACAACCTGGCAAACCGCCAACTGCTTCTGATGAAAGCATTCGTTAGCGACTTTCATTATATCATGAATCGTCAATGATTCCAGTACCGGCACGACTTCAAATAGACTCATCTCATGAAAGGCATATCGCGTAAATTGGTTGGCGATATATTCTGGAGAGTTCAAAGAGCGTAAAAACGCGCCGATCTTTTTCTTTTTCACCCGTTCTAAATCCTCTTGCGCTAACGGCGAGTCCTGAAATGTTAAAATCACCTGCTTAATTTCCGTAGCTAATTTCTCAGGATCATTTGTATCACCGCCAATAACGGCAAAACCGAACTGTTCTTCCTCCGTATAGTCGTAAGCAAACGTTTCATCAATTAACCCTTGCTGGTATAATCGCTCATAATGCTGTGAGCTTTTTCCGAATAAATAATCAAGCAGGACATTCATCGCTAGCTCATGTTTTAATTTTTCCTTCCCTTTTTGCTTGACGGCTTTTGCCTTAATGCCGACCAAGCATTTACTCGTTTGAACATGCATTGGAAGCACATGCTTTTCCTTGGCCACTTCCTCTGGCTCTTGATAGTGAAATCGTTGAATTTCAGATGCTTTTGGAAATGATTTTTTTGCTTGATTACGGCGAATTTGCTCCATCATCGCTTTCTCATCGACTGGTCCGGCAATAAACAGCAGCATGTTGCTTGGATGATAAAATGTTTCATAGCACTCATATAACAAGTCTTTTGTGATATCAGCGATTGATTCCACTGTTCCAGCAATATCGATTTTGACCGGATGCTGCTGGTACATGCTTTCAATCAATCCAAAATAGACACGCCAATCCGGGTTATCGTCATACATGCGAATTTCTTGGCCGATAATTCCTTTTTCTTTTTCAACCGTTTGCTCAGAAAAATAAGGAGTTTGAACGAAATCCATCAGCGTTTCTAAATTTTTCTCAACATTTGCCGTGCTTGAAAATAAATAAGCGGTTCTGGTAAACGATGTAAACGCATTGGCTGAAGCCCCTTGTTTACTGAATTGCTGAAACACATCGCCGTCTTCCTTCTCAAACAGCTTATGCTCAAGAAAGTGGGCGATCCCGTCCGGCACGCGCTTCATCTCTGTTGTGCCAAGCGGGACGAATTGATTATCCACTGATCCATATTTAGTCGTAAATGTTGCGTATGTTTTATTAAAGGATTTTTTTGGTAAAATGTATACATCTAAGCCATTGGGCATTTTTTCATAATAAAGCTGCTCCTGTAGCTGTTCATACACAATCTTTTCCATTACTTTTCCCCCTCCATTCCGGTAAGGAAGTAAATCGTATCAAGCTCAATCTGATTAGCAACACGAACGATATCTTCGCGCTGTACCTTTTCGGTTCCAGAAAGCCACTCGTCAATAGGCCGTTTTCGTTCTGAAACCACGTTATGATAGAGCACTTCTACCATCCCTCTTGGCGTATCAAGCGTCTCAAGCAGCTGGTTGCGAATGACCGCCTTTGTTTGCTCGATTTCGTTGTCGCTAAATTCCCCTTGCTTCATCGCGTTCATTTGCTCATGAATGATTTGCATCGCTTTTTCATAATTGGCTGGCTCAATTCCTGACATCACCATCAAAAGCCCTTTATGACTCTCCAACCGAGAAGCAGCATAATAAGCAAGACTCGCTTTTTCGCGAACATTAATAAAGAGCTTGGAGTGCGAAAACCCCCCGAATATGCCGTTAAATACCTGTAAGGCATAATAGTCATCATCGTCATACGTAATCTGGGTCCGATAGCCGATGTTCAGTTTTCCTTGCTTGATATCCTGCTTTTCTACAACTTCATGGACATTTGCCACTTTTTTCGGCTCGACATGCGGTTTCTCGGCTGTTCTCGGAAGCTGTCCAGGAAGCTGAAGATGCTGTTGAACCGCTTCAAGCGCACTGGTTTCCTCAATGTCCCCGATAATGTATAGGTCTACCTCATCTTCTTGTAACGCCTTTTTGTAATAAGTAAATAATGTGTCTGGCGTAATGGCCTCCACATCTTCGAGTTGGCCATGAGACGGCAACGCATACGGTTCATTTTTGCACATTTCCTCCACTAGCCGCAAATTGGCATAGCGCATTTTATCATCATAGGCAGATTGAATCCGCTGCTTTAACGCCCGTTTCTCTTGTTCAACAATCTGCGAAACAAAGCGCCCATTTTCTAACGCTGGGTGCAGGATGATTTCACTTAAAAGTTGAATCGCCTTATTCAAGAGAGGAGAGGCGTCTTTTAAAAATTTTTCATTCGCCACATCGAGCCGGATCGTGATAATATGAAATTCTCCTTTTTTTGTCAAATCGACATTGAGCATGGCTCCATATAGCTCATCTAAATAAGTTCTAAGCGTTTTCATGCTTGGATGCGTCTTTGTGCCGCTTTGCAGCACATATGGCAAAAGAGCGCGCAATGTTACCGTTTCTTTAGATAAAGGGGCTTTCATCTTCCAAACGAGCGTGCTTGTTTTATATTTATCCGTTTGAACGAAATGCGTGCGGAAGCCTTGAGTAGTGATCGTATTTTCACGGATCAAAAAAACTCCTCCTCTTCATTTGTATTTTTTGCGAATCATTCTAGCTTATTTTTCCTTATCACCAATATACATTTTTGCCAAAATAAAATGCAAATAACAAACAAAAAAAGAACTCGATCGAATCCATCGAGTTCTTCTAAATAGGATTATCGCTTCCCTTTTACATACGGTGTGCCGAGCGCTTTTGGAGCATCGGCGCGGCCGATAAATCCCGTTAAAGCTAAAATAGTTAATACATATGGGGCAATGAGCAAATAAACCGTTGGCACGTTCTTTAAGAACGGGATGGTTTGTCCCACAATACTTAAGCTTTGGGCCAAGCCGAAAAACAACGCAGCCCCCATCGCACCAAGCGGATGCCACTTACCAAAAATCATCGCGGCAAGCGCCATAAAACCGTGTCCAGAAATGGTGGCATGGCTAAAATCACGGGAAATAATTGTCGCATAGACGGCACCGCCAAGTCCGCCGAGCGCACCGCTGATCATGACGGCAATATAACGCATTTTCGCGACGTTGATTCCCATTGTATCTGCTGCCATTGGATGTTCGCCGACAGAGCGAAGGCGAAGGCCAAACGGTGTTTTAAATAAAATATACCAGACAACAAAAGCGAGGACGATTGCGATATAGGACGGAATATATCCGTTTGAGAAAAATAACGGGCCAATAATCGGAATATGGCTTAACACGGGAATATCAATTTTATCAAATCCCACTTGAATTTGGTCGGTTTGACCTTTCCCGTATATTTTTTTTACTAAAAACAGAGATAAGCCCACTGCCAAAAAGTTAATCGCCACACCGCTCACGACTTGGTCAGCACGAAACGTAATGGATGCGACAGCGTGAAGCAACGAAAAGATGGCACCCACAATCATCGCTACAATAAGCGCCAGCCAAGGAGTAAGCTCGCCGAACGAATCGGCAAAGGTCAAGTTGAAGACAATCCCCGTAAATGCTCCAATTACCATCAAGCCTTCCAATCCGATATTAACAACACCGGAACGTTCGCTGAATACACCGCCAAGCGCAGTGAAAATAAGTGGAGCGGCAAAGAAAAGCGCCGAAGGAATAATAATTTGTAACATTTCGTAAACGCCCACTTATTTTCCCTCCTTTTTAAAACGAGATAATAATAGACGAATAAGATAGCTAGATGCTACGAAGAAAATAATTAACGCGATGACAATATCGACAAGCTCTGTAGGTACATCCGCACTTGACGGCATTTCGAGCGCTCCTACCTTCAGTGCCCCAAATAAAAGCGCAGATAAAATAATTCCGAACGCGTTATTGCTTCCAATTAACGCAACCGCGATCCCATCGAAACCGATGCCGGTAAAGCCTGCTTTTACAGAGATATTTCCGAACGTGCCGAGCCCTTCCATCGCTCCAGCAACTCCGGCAAACGCACCGGAAATGACCATTGATAAAATAATGTTGCGCGGAACATTCATTCCTGCGTATTGAGAAGCATGCTGGTTAAAGCCGACAGCACGCAATTCATATCCTTTTGCTGTTTTTTCAAGCAAAAACCACATGATAATTGCACCGATTAAGGAAATAATAATTCCATAGTGCAACGTTGAATAATCAGTAATGGATTGAAGAAATTCTGATTGCAATGATGCCGATGGATGAACGGTCTCTGATTTAAATCCTTTATCAGAAAGCACAGAACGAATAATGGCATTCGTTACATGCAAAGCGATATAGTTCATCATAATCGTGATAATGACTTCATGCACTTTAAAACGCGCCTTTAAAAACCCGGGGATGAACGCCCATAGCGCTCCCGCCGCTGCCGCTGCCAAAATTGCCAGCGGTAAATGAATCACTTTTGGCAAATCGAGCGAAACCCCTACCCATACTGAAGCAAGCCAGCCAACAATCAGTTGTCCCTCTACTCCAATATTAAAAAGTCCTGTGCGGAAAGCAAAGGCTACCGCTAAACCTGCAAGGATATAAGGGGTGGTTTGACGAATCGTTTCCCCAATATAATAGCTGTCGCCAAACGATCCATATAAAAGGGCTGAATATCCCGCAATAGGATTATACCCGCTTACAAGCATGACAATGGATCCGGCGATCACTCCAAGCAATACAGCAAATACTGGAATAAGAAATTTCGTTAGACGACTTGAATTCATGAAGAAACACCTGCTTCCTTCTGTTTACTGCCTGCCATTAGCAAACCGAGCTCTTGCTCTGTCGTTTCCTTCGGATCGACAATGGCAACGATTTTTCCTTCGTAAATCACAGCAATGCGATCACTGACATTCATGACTTCATCTAATTCAAAAGAAACAAGCAGCACCGCTTTCCCTTGATCCCGTTGCTCAATCAAGCGTTTATGAATAAACTCAATCGCTCCGACATCCAGTCCGCGTGTTGGTTGTGCAGCAATCAACAGCTCCGGATTGCGATCCACTTCGCGGCCGATGATAGCCTTTTGCTGGTTACCGCCAGATAAAGCGCGAGCTGGCGTATATTCGTCTGGTGTACGCACATCGAACTCGGCAATCAATTGGCGTGCTTTGTCATAAATCGCCTTAAAGTTTAAGACACCATTCTTGGAATACGGCTTTTTGTAATAGGTTTGCAATACCATATTTTCGCCAATCGGAAAATCAAGAACGAGCCCATGCTTATGCCGGTCTTGTGGAATATGTCCTACCCCAGCTTCTGTAATTTTACGCGGGGAAAGATTGAAGATATCTTGTCCATTTAAAAGAATGGATCCGGATTCCGCTTTCAGAAGACCTGTAATGGCTTCGATAAGCTCGGTTTGTCCATTGCCATCCACTCCGGCAATGCCGACAATTTCCCCCGCACGAACAGTTAAATTCAAATGGTCAACGACGGTGACTCCCCGAGCATCTTTTACGACGAGATCCTTGATTTCTAGCACTTCTTTGCTAGGCTGTGCCGGTTTTTTATCGGTTTTAAACTGCACTTCACGGCCTACCATCAGCGCGGCGAGTTCATTTGGATTCGTATCGGCAACATTGAGTGTATCAATGCCTTTTCCGCGGCGAATGACCGTCACGCGATCGCATACTTCCATAATTTCTTTTAATTTGTGCGTGATTAAAATAATCGATTTCCCTTCGCGGACGAGTGCTTTCATAATTTGAATGAGCTCTTGAATTTCCTGCGGTGTTAAAACAGCAGTCGGTTCGTCAAAAATAAGAATTTCCGCACCGCGATATAACGTTTTTAAAATTTCTACGCGCTGCTGCATTCCGACAGAAATATCAGCGATTTTCGCCGTTGGATCAACCGCTAATCCATAGCGCTCCGACAGCTCGCGCACTTGCTGCTCCGCATGCTTGATATCAATTTTTCCACCCTTTGTCGGTTCGCTTCCTAGAATAATATTTTCTGTTACCGTAAATGTATCGACAAGCATAAAATGCTGATGCACCATTCCGATGCCAAGATCGTTAGCGACATTTGGATTCGCGATTTTAACAGATTGCCCCTTTACTCGGATTTCTCCGCCGTCTGGCTGATACAGCCCAAACAGCACGTTCATCAGCGTCGATTTTCCAGCGCCGTTCTCTCCAAGCAAAGCATGGATTTCGCCTTTTTTTAATTGGAGAGTAATATTGTCGTTAGCGACGAAGTTTCCAAATACCTTTCGGATATTTAACATTTCAATTACGTATTCCAAACAAATTCACTCCTCTTAAATGAGCATGTTAAAATCATTAAATAAAAAGCTACAAATTTTTGTTTGTAACTTTTTATTTAATGATTTTGGGCGAATAAAAAGGCTAGTAAGCACTAGCCTTTTTATTCAATTTAACCTCTTATTTTAAGCTTGCTTCAAATTTTTTGTATTCGTCGCGAGTAGACGGCACTTTAACTTCGCCATTAATGATTTTTTGCTTCCATTCATCAACGGCCTTTAACACTTCCGGCTTGATGTTATCTTGAGTTGGCGCGATTCCTACTCCATTTTCAGGCAAACCATACTCAAGCGTTTTGCCGCCTGGGAATTGGCCTTCTTTCGCTTTTTTCGCTACATCGTATACCGCAACATCAACGCGCTTAACCATCGATGTCAATGTCACATTGTACGTTTTTCCGCCTACTGTGACTTCACCTTCTGGAGCCTGGTCTTTGTCAACCCCGATGACCCAAAGCTCACGGTTTGGATCTTTTGTTTTTAAGTCTTTTGCTTCAGAGAAGACACCATTACCTGTTGCGCCTGCTGCGTGGTAAACGACGTCAATGCCAGAAGCATACATGCTAGATGCGATCGCTTTTCCTTTATCCGCTTGGTCAAATGCTCCAGCGTATTGCACTTCTACCTTCGCATTTGGGTTTACAGACTTGACGCCTGCAAGGAATCCGCTTTCAAACTTCTCAATTAATGGGATTTCCATACCACCAACAAAACCGATTTTATTGGTTTTTGTTGTCAATCCAGCGACAACTCCTACAAGGAACGATCCTTCATGCTCTTTGAAGGTAATGCTCGCTACATTTGGCTTGTCCACTGTGCTGTCTACGATCGCAAAATGATTTTTTGGCTTTTGCTCAGCGATTTTCGTAATCGCATCTGTCATTAAATAACCAATTCCATAGATTAAATCGTAGTCACTTCTAACAAGCTTGTTTAAATTTGTGGCATAGTCGGTATCGTTTTGCGATTGCAAATAATCGTAACCATCCTTGCCTTTTTTCATGCCATTTTCTTCACCAAATTTTTGCAATCCTTCCCAAGCAGATTGGTTAAACGATTTGTCGTCAATTCCGCCGACATCCGTTACCATTGCTACTGTAAAGCTGTCTTTCTTTTCTCCTGCGTTCTCATCGTTTCCACAGCCGCTAAGCAGCGTGCCGGCCGCAAGGACAAGAGAAAGAGCAAGACCCATGCGTTTTTTCTTCATCACTTTTACCCCCTAGTAAAAATAGTAACTAAAACCCCTTTATATTATCCAATAGATGTCGATGTTCTATGTATGAAATGTCACCCCCTTAAAAATGAACCCGTTTTCGCAGCACATGAAAGCTGAATTTATCAGATTTGAAATAGTTAATGGAATACAAAATGGGTTCATCGTTTTTATCAAAATGCATTTGCTTTAAAACAAGCAAAGCTGTTTCCGGATCACATTGCAACGTTGGCGACACCTTTTCATGATAACCGACCGGTTCAATATGCGCTACAGCATAGGCAATATCATGATTCGTTTGACTTTGTAAATTTTCAAACAATGATTCGTGTTCGTAAGAAATTCCCTTCGGCAAGTATTTACAAGGAATTTTGTCAACACAGTACACGACTGGCTCACCGTCAGCTGTCCGTACCCGTTCCACAAGCAAAATTTCTTCAGAAGGCGAACATTGAAACCGACGTACATCTTCCTCTGTCGGACTTTGAACAGAAGAGGAAAGAAAAATCGTGCCCGGTTTTCGGCCGGCTTGTTTAATCATATCCGTTACACTGCTTAGCTGTTCAATGCCGGAGGTGAACATCGGCTTTGCATTCACAAATGTGCCGACTCCGTGTCTGCGGATAATGACGTTTTCTTCCTCTAAAATTCGAAGCGCTTCACGCAATGTAGCTCGGCTAACTCCGAGTTGCTTCGACAGCTCAAACTCTGATGGGAGCTTTTGCTTTTCCTTGTAAACGCCTGTTTCAATATCTTGTTTGATACGATCAATGACTTGCAAATATAGATGGCGATTATCAGATTTAATCGACATTCGAAAAGCCTCCACTCAATAGTTTGCAGATATCAGACCTCTGACGTAAGACAAATTAACCTAATCGACATTACTATAACACTTTTTCGCTCATAAATAAATAGGGAATAAAAATTTTGTCGAAAAAAGCAAATATCATTAACGTAAGCGTTTTCAATATGACATGATAATTCAAGCAAATCATTTAAGATTTGCTTGAATTATCCATTATGCTACGATGTTTTCGCGTTTTCTTTTGCCACGAGAACAGCGCGCGGCTTACTTCCTTCGTAAGGGCCGACAACTCCTCTTGCTTCCATCGCATCAATCAATCTGGCAGCACGGTTGTATCCGATGCGGAAGCGGCGCTGCAGCATGGAAACAGAAGCGCTTTGCATTTCCACAACAAGCTGGACCGCTTCCTCGTAAAGCTCGTCGTCAAAATCGGCTTCTTCCTCTACCTTGTCATCCGGAATCATTTCCTCTTGATATTGCGCTTTTTGCTGTGAAACGACAAACTGCACAATCGCCTCGACTTCTTCATCTGATACAAAAGCGCCTTGTACGCGAATCGGCTTAGCGGCTCCCATTGGCAAAAACAGCATGTCACCTCGGCCTAGCAGCTTCTCCGCTCCTCCCATATCTAAAATCGTGCGCGAATCCGTTTGCGAAGAAACACTAAAGGCAATTCGCGATGGGATGTTCGCCTTAATGACTCCTGTAATGACATCTACAGAAGGACGCTGGGTAGCGATAATTAAATGGATGCCAGCCGCTCGGGCCATTTGCGCAAGCCGTGTAATCGAGTCTTCCACATCGGATGAAGCGACCATCATTAAATCGGCCAGCTCATCAACAATCACCACGATATATGGAAGCAGCGGTTGCTTGGCACTCGATTGTTGATTATACCGCTGAATATACTCGTTATATCCCTCAATATTTCTCATTCCCGTATGCGAAAACAGCTCGTATCGTCGCTCCATTTCGCTCACCACTTTTTTTAATGCTTGTGACGCTTTTTTCGGATCTGTCACAACGGGAGCTAATAAATGCGGGATGCCGTTATATACACTAAGCTCCACCATTTTCGGATCAATCATCATCATTTTGACTTCATGCGGCTTAGCACGCATCAACAGACTGGTAATCATTCCGTTAATACAGACGCTTTTTCCGCTTCCTGTTGCCCCAGCGACTAACAGATGAGGCATTTTGTTAAGCTCTGCCACGATGGCTTCCCCTGAGATATCTCTTCCCAAGCCAATGACAAGCTTAGCATCAGGCTTGTAATTCTCGGTGGCTTCCAATACTTCCCGCAATGAAACAGTGGCTATTTCTTCATTGGGCACCTCGATGCCGATCGCTGATTTTCCGGGAATCGGCGCTTCAATGCGAATGTCCTTTGCAGCGAGGGCAAGAGCCAAGTCGTCGCTTAAGTTGACAATTTTGCTCACTTTCACACCGACATCAGGATATACTTCATACTTTGTAACAGCGGGACCAAGATGAACCTGCGTGACTTTCGCTTTGACTCCAAAGCTCTGAAAAGTCTTTTCAAGCTTCCGAGCATTTGCATAAATATTGTCATGATCTTTTGCTTGATTTGCCGGCTTCGGAAGCCGAAGAAGCTCAAGCGGCGGCAATTGATAATCGACATTTTCCATTTCCGTAAACGACATAGGAGGATTCTGTTCTTCCTCGTCATCCTCTTCTTGCTCAATCGGATCTGCAGTCTGTTCATTTGCTCTTACTGCACTAAAATCAGAAATAATGGGGGGCAATGATATTTCCTCTTCCTCATCAGCCGCTTGTTCCCTCTCTTCTTCCTTTGTTTGATATGTATCTGAACTGGCCGTATCCGATCTCCGTCTCGTTTTTGTTCTTTTTTTCCAGCTGCCTTTGATATCGATGATAAACTCGTTCCATTGCTCGCGCACAAAGGAAACGATCCAAGCAATGACTTTTCCGACCGTTTCATTCAGCGATTTTCCGCTAATTAAAAGCGCACCAGCCACGAAAAGAATCAGGCATATCCATTTTGTGCCGAGCTCATCAAACAATTGGTAGCTTGCAGCGAACAAAAGCGCACCTACCATCCCGCCCCCTAAATCTGGATAGGAGGATGCCCCCTTCATTTCCTGCCAAAAAAGCTCCCATGTCGTGCGGATAATGCTAGGATCTTGAAACTTTCCTTGCCGAGACAATAAATGAAACATCGTTTGATGGCTTAGCAATAAAAGAGCAGCAGCCATCGTATAAACGCCGAGCAGCCAGCGGTTAACAAGCGGAGGCCACATACGCTTCCAAATGACATAGATAGAAGCTAAAAGCAAGCCGAGCAATAGGAGGATATGCCACTCACCAAGAAAAAAGCGGGCAAACGATACAAGCGTCTGACCTACTAATCCAAGCCGCGCCATTCCAATAACGGATAGAGCAAGCATAAGCAATCCTGTCAGTTCAAAACGAAAAGTTGTTTTCCATGTTTGGTTTTTTGCTTGTTTTTTTGTTTGTTTTTTTTGCTGACGCTTACGTTTTGCCATATTTACTCACTCCGATACAAAACTGGAAATGTCGAAAAAAGCAGCCAAGACTGGCTGCTTTTTTCGCTTGTATTTATTATATCATGCTTAGATCTAGAATTCATTAAGTTTCGAACGACGAAGGAAATCTCGCGCCAGGTGCATATTTTTGCTGCAAAAAATCAGCAGGATTTGTGCTTAAATTGCGGACAATCTGCCATTCCTTTGTTTCTGTTTCCTCCACAAGAAATGGAATGCCGTCATAATAAATCACTTTTTGCTTCGTGTACTCGCTGCTCTCTGTTTGAAAAATGAGATGCTCCGGCATCATCGTATATAAGATCATTGCAGCATCGTCCCCTCTGATTTTTTCGCATCAATCATTTCGCGCAGCTTTTTCATTGCTTGAGCTACGCCGCCTACCTCATCAATTAATCCATATTGTACGGCGTCCGGGCCCACCACATTTGTACCGATGTCACGTGTTAAGTTTCCTTTGGAAAACATAAGCTCTTTAAATTTTTCTTCGGTAATTTTTGAATGCTTTGTCACAAAACGAACCACTCGTTCCTGCATTTTATCTAAGTATTCAAATGTTTGTGGTACACCAATGACAAGCCCTGTTAAGCGAATCGGATGAATCGTCATCGTTGCCGTCTCGGTGATGAATGAATAATGACACGAAACAGCGATCGGCACCCCGATGGAGTGTCCTCCTCCTAAAACAATCGAAACAGTCGGCTTAGACAGTGATGCAAGCATTTCAGCAATGGCTAGCCCCGCTTCTACATCGCCACCAACCGTATTTAACACCACAAGCAGGCCTTCGATATTTGGATTTTGCTCAATGGCTACAATTTGTGGTATGACATGCTCATATTTTGTTGCTTTATTTTGCGGAGGAAGCTGGATATGCCCCTCAATCTGCCCAACAATCGTTAAACAATGTATATTGGTATCCTGAGTCATTTGCGGTACATTCGTTTGGCCAAGCTGTTGAATATTTTCCGCAACCTGTTCATTTTTTTCACGATTTGAATCGGATTCTGACTCAAATGCTATGTATCGCTCCTTCTCCATCAGCATGCTCCTTTCTTATCATCATACCATTAGTATGTTCTATCTATTAAATAAAAATGCCGATGGAAGGATTCTCCTCCCATCGGCAGCAACATTCGACTTTGAGCATGATTGCATTAAATTTCCATAATAATGGGTAAAATCATTGGCTTGCGTTTTGTTTTTTCGAATAAATATTGGCTGAGCGCCTCGCGCATGCCCATTTTTAATGAAGACCACTCAATCACATAATCTTGCAGGCATTTATTTACAATATTCGTTACCATTTTTGTCGCTTCATCCAGCAGCGTTTCTGATTCCCTCACATATACGAAGCCGCGAGAGATAATTTCAGGTCCAGCCACAATTTTTTTCGCTTCTTTGCTTAATGTTACGACGACAATTAAAATGCCGTCTTGGGAAAGAAGACGGCGATCGCGCAAGACAATGTTGCCAACATCCCCAATTCCTAAGCCGTCGATTAAGACGTTTCCGCACGGAACTTTGCCGCCAAAGCGCGCTTGACCATTACGGAATTCAACGACCTCCCCTTTATCAATTAAGAATGTTCGTTCTTCGGAAATACCGACAGCTTTAGCTAGATTAGCGTGAGCTTTCTGCATGCGATATTCTCCGTGAACAGGAATAAAATAGCTTGGTTTCATTAAATTGAGCATCAGTTTGAGCTCTTCCTGGCACCCATGGCCGGATACATGCACATTTTTATAGACCACATGCGCTCCTGCACGATATAAGGCATCAATTGTCTTTAAGTGCAGCAGCTCATGCCCCGGCATTGGCGAAGCAGCAACAATAACCGTATCTCCTTCCTTGATGCTTACATGCTTATGTGTTTGCTTCGCCATTCGCACAAGAGCCCCCATGTGCTCTCCTCGCCCGC
Source organism: Anoxybacillus sp. B2M1 (assembly GCF_001634265.1). Taxonomy (NCBI): domain Bacteria; kingdom Bacillati; phylum Bacillota; class Bacilli; order Caryophanales; family Anoxybacillaceae; genus Anoxybacillus; species Anoxybacillus sp. B2M1. Next base: position 1,192,844 of record NZ_CP015435.1, read on the forward strand.
CTGTCGTCAAAATGACAAGCTCACGATCTTCGTATTGTTGGAGATCATGAATAGAAATGATCGTTTTTTCTGGAAGCTGCAGGTAGCCTAAGCGGACTGCTACATCCATCACTTTATGTATGTTCTTTCCAACAATCGCTACCTTTCTTCCGTGTTTTTTAGCCGCGTTCAGCACCTGCTGTATTCTTGTAATGTTGGACACATAGCAGGCAGCAATCACTCTTCCCCTTGCATTATAAACAACATCTGATATCGCTTCAGCAACACTCATATCAGATCCGGTATATCCCGGCTTTTCCGCATTCGTGCTGTCCGATAAAAGACACAAAACTCCTTTCTCGCCTATTTGCGCCATTTTCCCTAAATCGGCGTGGTTGGCCCCATACGGAGTTTGATCAAATTTGAAATCTCCGGTATATACGATCGCTCCTTGCGACGTATGGAAGCTAATTCCAACAGAATCTGGAATGCTATGAATCGTCCGAAAGAATGTGACGATCGTTTTGTCAAAAGCAATTTCGGAATCAGAACGAATTTCGATTAATGGAGCGCTAGCGCTTATTCCTTGCTCTTTTAGCTTCTCCTCCACTAATCCAAGCGTCAATTTCGTTCCATATACAGGAGCTGTAATTTTTTTCAACACGTAGGCAATAGCGCCAATGTGCTCTTCATGACCATGTGTTAAAAAGATCCCCTTAATCTGCTCTTTTCGCTCAACAAGATAGGAAATATCGGGAATGACCTTGTCAATCCCAAGCATTTCATCCTCTGGAAACATTAAGCCTGCATCAACCATAAAAATATCTTCATCCAATTCGATAATATACATATTTTTCCCGATTTCTCCTACTCCTCCAAGGGAAAATATGCGTATCTTTTCTACTTTTGTCCTCAATGGCACGTCCTCCTAATGTCAAACTAACCCGCTCAAAGTCACTTGACATTATTATAACTGATGGCAGATTTTAAATACAAGCTAATTTGTTCGTCACCATTCATGGGAATAAAAACGGCCAATCCGCCCATACAGCGAATTGGCCACTTTACTCTGAATGCATCTTCCCCACCTACACTCTGTTTAAAGACGGGAAGTTTCTTAAGTAGATATATTAAATATTCTGGAGCAAGCCCATCAGTTCGTTCCGCTCTTGCTCTGTTAATGGAACAAGCGGCAGGCGGACAGAACCGACATCCAGACCTTTCAGCTGCAGCGCCGTTTTAACTGGAACAGGGCTTGGCGCCGCGAATAGCCCTTTCATAATTGGAAGCAACGTTTGATGCAGCTTGGCTGCCTTGCTATGGTCACCAGCTTCGAATGCCGAAATCATTTGCTGCATTTCATGACCAATAACATGAGAGGCAACAGACACGACACCAGCACCTCCAATGGCCATCACCGGAAGCGTCAGTCCATCATCACCGCTATACAGCAAAAACTCTTCCTTTGTACGTGCCATAACCTCAGCCATCGCATCAAGGTTGCCACTTGCATCCTTAAGAGCCACAACATTTGGAATCTCTGCTAACCGAACAAGCGTATCAACCGAAATATTCACAACGGAACGACCTGGAATGTTATATACCATGATAGGCAGGCTCGTGCTTTCCGCGATCGCTTTAAAATGCTGGTAAAGTCCCTCTTGATTCGGCTTATTATAATATGGAGCCACAATCATAATGGCGTCGACACCAACCGCTTCAGCTTTTCTTGTCAACTCAATGGATGCGCGCGTATTATTGCTTCCTGTTCCTGCAATGACGGGAACACGGCCATTGACCACAGAAACAACATGGCGGAATAGGGCGACTTTCTCCTCTGTTGTCAGCGTCGGAGATTCCCCTGTCGTCCCTGCCACAACAAGAGAATCGGTGCCATTTTCAAGCAAGTATTGAATCAACTGAGTCGTTTTATCAAAGTCAATGTTTCCTTTACGATCAAATGGTGTCACCATCGCTGTGACAATTTTCCCAAACGAAACCAATATTTTCACTCCTCATCATCATATTTCATCGGTTCGGCTTCCGAAAGATGAAAAGCGTCATGAAGCGCATTAACGGCTTTCTTTAAATCTTCTTCCTTAACCAACACCCAAATCGTTGTATGGCTGTCAGCCGATTGCAAAATTTGAATTCCTTTTTCAGAAAGGGCGGTCACAATCTTCGCTGTAACCCCAGGCACCCCAGCGATTCCTGCACCAACGGTCGACACCTTTGCGCACCCTCTTGTTACAGAAGGTTCATAGCCAATCTTCCGCAATGCTGAAATCGCGCGATCGGTCATGTCACCAGCTACTGTGTATACCACGCCATTCGGTGATATATTAATAAAATCGACGCTAATTCCTTCGTTTGCCATTGCACTAAACACATCAGACTGGAGCTCATAATGCCCTTCTTTTGCTTGCACCTTGATTTGTGTCACGTTCGCAACATGAGCGATTCCCGTTACAAGACGCTCTCTAACATCGCTTCCTTTATTCGGCTTTACGCTGGATGTAACAAGCGTTCCTAAAGAATCTGAATAGGTTGAGCGCACCCGCAGAGGAACTTTCGCCTGCATGGCAATCTCCACGGCGCGAGGGTGAATGACTTTCGCCCCTTGATAGGCCATATTGCAAATTTCTGTATATGTGACAATATCAAGCGGACGAGCGTTTTCCACGATGCGTGGATCAGCTGTCATCACTCCTTCGACATCGGTAAAAATATCAACCCATTCAGCATTAAGGGCCGCTCCTAAGGCCGCAGCTGATGTATCGCTGCCGCCGCGGCCAAGCGTTGTTATGTCGCCGTCTTTGGTAGCTCCTTGAAAGCCGGCAACAACGGCGACATCATATTCTTCTAAAGCCTTCAACAGGCGGTCACAACGCATTTCAATAATTTTGGCATTTGTATAATCATGATTTGTACAGAACCCTGCCTGAGCCCCTGTAAAAGCAGTGGCTTTGATGCCGTGCTTGTTAAGCAGGTTGGTAAAGACGACGCTAGAAATGATCTCTCCGCAAGCCATCAGCAAATCCTGCTCGCGCTTATTGACATGTGTATGGCTGCCATCAATTAAGCTTAGCAGCGTATCGGTTGCATATGGCTCTCCTTTTCGCCCCATCGCCGACACGACAACCACTACCTTGTATCCTTCGTCAAGGGCTCTTACAATATGCTTGCGCGCCCAGTCACGCCCATGTTCATCGCGAACCGATGTGCCACCAAACTTTTGTACAATAATTTTCATGTTAACACCTCGATGCTTCTCCGCTCTTTATTTAACAAGTCCTAGCTTTAAGAGGCTTTCTGCAATTTGGACGGAATTCCACGCCGCACCCTTTAATAAATTATCAGATACGATCCATAAGTGGAAGCCATGATCGCGGTCTAAGTCTTTGCGAATGCGTCCGACAAACACTTCGCTTTTGCCTTCGCAATCCGCCGGCATCGGATACAACTGCTCGCTTGGATCATCCTGCAAAACGATACCCGGAGCCTCTTTAAGCACATGCTTGATCTCTTCAGCGCTGACGGCGTCTTTTTCCACTTCGATATAAACAGACTCAGAGTGTCCTGTTATCACTGGAATACGCACGCATGTTGCAGCTACCTCCAGTTCAGGCATATGCATGATTTTTTTCGTTTCATTTATCATTTTTATTTCCTCAAACGTAAAGCCGTTGTCTTGAAATTTATCAATCTGCGGAATCGCGTTAAATGCCATTTGATAATGCTTGCGATCTGATTTTACAGGCAGAATTTCCGGTGTAAATGAGGCCCCCTCAAGAATCGCTTTCGCTTGTGACTTTAATTCCGTGATCGCTTGTGCTCCTGCACCAGAAACAGCTTGATAGGTAGAGACGATGACTTTTTTAAGCCCAAACGCTTGACGGATTGGCTCAAGCGCCACCACCATTTGAATCGTCGAGCAATTTGGATTGGCGATAATGCCATTATGCCATTTTAGATCTTCTTCATTTACTTCCGGCACAACAAGCGGCACATTCTCATCCATGCGGAATGCGCTTGTATTATCGACGACAATAGCACCGCGCTTCACAGCTTCTGGAGCGAGGGCCTTTGACACCGCACCACCAGCGCTGAACAATGCGATATCAACTGTTTCAAAGCTTTCCGGTTTTGCCGCTTGCACTTCAATTTCCTGACCTTTAAACATGACTTTTTTTCCTGCCGAACGTTCCGATGATAACAGCGTTAATGTACCAATCGGGAAATTTCGTTTTTCTAATGTTTGAATCATTTGTTGGCCCACTGCGCCAGTAGCTCCGACCACTGCTACATGCAAATTTTTTTGTTCCATTCATTCATTCTCCTTCCAACTAGTCAATAAGCTGCATCCATTTCGATAGTTTTTATTTTAACATATTCATCTTTAAAGGAGAGAAACTTTTTATTTATATGCATAAATTTTCTTTTTATTGATTATTTATTAATCTGCATCACGATATTTTTCAATGATCACTGGCTGTAGCTGTTTTCCTTCAAGTGCAGCAACCACTGTATCACGCAACAGCGACATTTTAGCCACCATCGAATTCGGCTTCGTATATGGTGCATCTTGGCCAAATGGAATAAAATAGATGTTTTTGGCTGCCATAAGTCGCATTAAATTGACTCCATTTAATCCTAGGGCATCATTCGTTGAAATCCCCACTACAACCGGACGATGATTCCTCATTGTTGCCTTGGCGGCCATCAACACGGGAGAATCCGTCAATGCATTAGCGAGCTTGCTCATAGAGTTGCCTGTTAACGGGGCAATGACCATACAATCAAGAGGAATTTTGGGGCCGAGTGGCTCCGCTTTAACAATGGTATCAATCACTTTGTTCCCTGTTATTTCTTCTAGCTTTTTTACCCACTCCTCCCCTTCTCCGAATCTTGTATCTGTTGTTTTCACCGTGTAAGTAATAATGGGCAACACTTCTGCCCCTTCTTTTACAAGTTTTTCAATTTCCGGTATGACAGCATCATATGTGCAATGAGAGCCCGTTAAACCAAAGCCGATGCGCTTTCCTTTTACACTCATTTATTTTTTCTCCTTTCGTTTCGTTAAATCATTTAATAATAGCTGTGATAAAACATTCGCCAGAATTTGTCCTGCCGTTTTCGGGGCGACTACACCTGGCAATCCCGGTGCCAATAACGCCTTAATTCCTCGTTTTTCAGCATAACGAAAATCCGTTCCCCCAGGCTTTGAGGCTAAATCGACAATGAGTGTATGGGCGGGCATTTTCGATATGACACTGGCGGTCACAATCATTGTCGGAATCGTGTTAATGCATATATCGATATCCTGCACTGCCTTTTCAATATCTTGCAACTGGAACGGTTCAAACCCCATTTCACTTATTCGTGCCAGATGCTCGCTTCGTCGTGCGCCTACTTTCACTTTCGCTCCTAATGCAGCGAATGTGCGGGCAACGGTCATGCCAACTCTCCCCAATCCTAAAACGGCGACGCGTGAACCGTGAATCGTAAAATCTGTATGCTGAATCACAATCATAATCGTCCCTTCAGCGGTGGGAATGGAATTGTAAATCGCCACATCATCCCGCTCAAACAACTGCACATACTTTCGCTGAGTTGCTTCCATCAGTTCATCTAAGTAGCTATTACTGATTCCGGTATAAACGGTACAATGTTTCGGGGTTTGTAAGAGAAGCTCCTCTGTAATAAAAATCGGTTCATTCGAAAAAATGGTATTGACTTTTCCATCTAAACCTGTGCCATGAACAGGCAAAATGATTGCATCTAAATCAGAAACATCGATTTCATCAATCGACGTTTTCGTAGCACCAGTAAAGCTATGGGCAAGCTGATCAAAGCCAATAAGGGATAATTTTGCATCCAATTCTGTTAATTTGCGAATCACTTCTAGCTGCCTCGCATCTCCGCCAATGACAGCTACGTGCATCCCTGTCAGCATCATGCATTTTCACCTTCTTTATAAAAACTCATATTGATTGACAATGCCTCTTTCACATCTTATGTAAAAGATAAAAATAGGTGAATAGAGCAAATAATAAAGGAGCATGGCGAGAATTCGCCCTGCTCCTTTTCGTCATTTTCCATTTAACAGCGTAATCCAGTGTAGCTTATAATCAATTCCATTGGTTGTGTCAACAATTCCTCGCAAATGAGCAGGTAAAGAGTCCGCGATGACGGCCAGTGCACGATCATGATGTAACATGACTAATACAAGTTACGGACTTGTTTTCAGCCGTCAAAAAAGGCCCTTGCTCTTGAGGCTAGTGGATTTCTATCATTGGCAAATAAATCTTATGCCTAAATCATGAATCATTTATATATAGTGGTGTTTCTTCTCATTGATTGAACTATTTTCGTTTTTTATTGATGCCGATTTTTTATCCGAACCTCTATAAATCGTCATGCACATCATGATTCATCGGGAAAATCAATGATAATCATGTCTGTGCCAATTTTTCTAATATAGTTCCAAGGAACCCGAATCTCATTGCCTTCTTTTCGAAATCCAAACCACTTTCCTGTTGGAATTAATAACGCTTGAATGTGCCCTGTTTGCTCATTAATTTCAAGATCTGTCTGCCCAAGCACCCCTAATCGTTCCGCCCTTCTGACATCGACAATTTCCTTTCCGCTTAGCTCGCTTAGCCTCATTGCCTATGCACTCCTTTTTCATGCCTTTTTATCATTGTAAGTTGTCATTCATAAAAAAATGCCTGCAATTGATTGTTGCAGGCATTTTTATTAGTTTTGCAGCGCCGCTGGCAGTTGTCCGCTTGGGCTGATTAACGCCACTGCATAATCTTCGCTGAAAATTTTCTGTGCCATCTCATTAACATCATCTGCGCTGACTTGATTAATCTCCTCAATAATTTCATCAAGCGAGCGATGGCGGCCAAGGAGAAGTTCGTTTTTACCATTGCGGCTCATTCGGCTGTTTGTGCTTTCCAAGCTAAGCATTAAGCTTCCTTTCATTTGCTCTTTGCTATTTTGCAACTCCTTTGCCGTAATTCCATCTTCTTTCAGCTTCCGAACCGTCTCTTGAATCGTTTCAAAAAGAACATCTAATTGGCTGCTTCCCGTTCCGCCATAAATCGCTAAAAGCCCGCCGTCTTCGTAGGAAGAGTGGTAGGAGAAAACAGAATAGGCCAAGCCGCGCTGTTCACGCACTTCTTGGAAGAGGCGGCTGCTCATGCTCCCCCCTAAAATATTATTAAGAATAATTAAGCTATAAATATCAGAATGGCCAATTGGCAAGCCATTAAACCCGATGCATAAGTGAGCCTGCTCCGTCTCCTTTTGGCGAGCTAATTTCTGCGGATGGAACGTCGGCACAAGTGGACGTTCAGTGCGCTGCTTCGCTGTAAACGTACCGAAATATGCTTCGATTTCTTGGATAAAGCTCTCTTTCACATTTCCTGCTACAGAAATAACGATTCTGTCAGGAGTATAGTAATCGGCCATGTACTTGCGCAAGGAATCGCCTGTAAATGCGCGCAAGGCTTGTTCCGTTCCTAAAATCGGATAGCCAAGCGGATGAGAAGCATAGCATGCTTTGCTTAATAAATCATGTACTATATCATCTGGCGTGTCTTCATACATTTTAATTTCCTCAAGCACGACATTCCGCTCTTTTTGCAGCTCTTCGTCGACAAAAGTGGAATGGAAAAACATATCAGCAAGCATATCAAGGGCAAACTGAGCATGCTCATCTAAGACCTTTGCGTAATAGCACGTATACTCTTTTGAAGTAAATGCGTTGACCTGTCCCCCAATGCTGTCAAACGCTTCAGCAATTTCCCGCGCTGTGTGCGTTTTGGTCCCTTTAAAAAACATATGTTCTAAAAAATGGGAAATCCCATTGCTTTGTTCACATTCATTGCGAGAGCCCGTTCCAATCCATATGCCAATCGCAACTGAACGCACTGTTGGAATTTGTTCTAGTACAATACGTACCCCATTTTGGCATGTGTACTTGTTAATCAAATCAGCGTTCCTCCTATTTTTGTACAATTCTTTTTTCATCTAGCAGCATTGATACGTTACCAATTTCATATTTTTGTTTAATGGCTTTAATGAGCGGTTCTAAGGCCTCTGCTGTTGATAATGTTGGATGCATTAAAATGATGGCGCCAGGATGAAGTTTAGATGTTACCCGTTCCACTATAACAGATGGCGATGGTTTTTGCCAATCAATTGTATCAACACTCCACATAATGGTTCCCATCTTTAAATCGTGGGCAATTTTTACGACATCATCTCGATAACTTCCGCTTGGAGGAGCAAACCATTTGCATTTTACCCCTGTCGTTGCTTCTATAACCTCGTTTGTTTTTTTCAGCTCTCGGCGAATCGCCTCATTGCTCATAGTTTTTAAATCAGGATGGCTATACGAATGATTGCCGATCTCCTGACCCGCATCTGCAATCATTTTTGCCATATCCGGATAATTTTTTACCCAACGCCCTTCAAGAAAAAAGGTCGCCTGAACGTTATATTTTTTCAAAACCCCCAGCATTTTAGGGATATATTCATTTCCCCATGCGACATTCACCAAGAAGGTAACCATCGGTTTTTCTGGATGGCCGCGATAAATAGCTTCAGGCGGTAAATCCTTTAAGTGTACCTTAGGAGAAATTTGTTCGTATACAAGCTTGCGTTTGTCGAAAGTACCATCCTTTTTCATGTTCTGATAAGAAGCTTCCACATTCACTTTTAACCCATTATACCCAGGAATCGCCTTCCAGACTCGATCAATTACAGCATCTTGCGGAGGGATTTCATACCGCTTTGCCTTCGTTTGAATTTCCATATAAAGCTTATCCCGCATTTTTGCTACTTCTGTGCTACCTGCTTTTAACGAATTCATATATTGATTGACAGACGGCTGGCTGGCAATGCCCCACGCAAATAAAAAAGCAGCTATCAGCCAAACTACGTAGCGCTTATCAATCGCTCATCCCCCCCTCTTTTTTTATTACAAATATGTCGAGAGAGGACAAGATAGAACTGATTATAAACAACAAAGAAGCCTGAGGCTGGTCCTGAGGCTCCCTTATTGATTCTGCTTCTCCTTTTGTTCACGTAATACCGCTTTTCTCGACAAGTTGACCCTGCCTTGCTTATCGATTTCTGTAACCTTCACTAAAACTTCATCGCCGATGGAGACGACATCTTCTACTTTGCCAACGCGTTCCTCAGCCAGCTCAGAAATATGGACAAGACCGTCTTTGCCGCTAAATAATTCGACGAATGCACCAAATTTTTCAATGCGTTTCACTTTTCCTAAATAAATTTGTCCCACTTCTACTTCGCGCACGATATCCTCAATAATTTTCTTCGCTTTCTGATTCATTTCTTCGTTCACTGAAGAAATAAAGATGGTTCCGTCTTGTTCAATATCGATCTTAACTCCTGTTTCTTCGATAATTTTATTAATTTGCTTGCCGCTTGGTCCAATGACATCGCGGATTTTATCAGGATTGATCTGCATGGTTAAAATTTTTGGTGCATATTTAGAAAGCTCTTTTCTTGGCTCGCTGATGGTTTGCATCATATGTTTTAAAATGTCCATGCGGCCTTTTTTCGCCTGTTGTAAGGCTTCTTCTAAAATTTCACGCGATAATCCTTTAATTTTAATATCCATTTGCAGAGCGGTTACACCTTTTTCCGTTCCCGCCACTTTGAAGTCCATATCGCCAAGATGGTCTTCCATACCTTGGATATCTGTTAAAATGGTATAATGATCGCCGCTTTTGACAAGTCCCATCGCAATACCTGCCACTGGCGCTTTAATCGGTACCCCTGCATCCATCATTGCCAATGTGCTAGCACAAATACTGGCTTGAGAGGTAGAACCGTTCGATTCCAAGACCTCTGAAACAAGGCGAATCGTATATGGAAACTCTTTTTCAGACGGGATCACTGGCTCTAACGCCCGTTCTCCTAAAGCTCCATGTCCGATTTCACGGCGCCCCGGACTGCGTATCGCTCCCGTTTCCCCGACAGAAAATGGCGGAAAATTATAGTGATGCATAAATCGTTTGGTCTCTTCAATGCCGAGCCCGTCTAAAATTTGCACATCGCCAAGCGCGCCTAAAGTGCAAACACTTAACGCCTGTGTTTGTCCACGCGTAAACAGTCCCGAACCATGCGTGCGAGGCAAGAGCCCTACTGCTGAAGAAAGCGGGCGAATTTCATCAATTTTCCGGCCATCCGGACGAATTTTTTCTTCTGTAATGAGACGGCGTACTTCTTCTTTAACAAGCTTATGTAAAATTTCATTGGCTTGTTTTAATGTTTCTTCATCGGCCTCTTGCTCTTCATATTTGGCAATTACTCCCGCCTTTACTTCATCAATTGCTGCTTCGCGGGCAAGTTTTTCCGGAACCTGAACAGCCCGTTTAATTTCCGCCTCGGCAAGCGCGCGGATATCGGCCTCCAGCTGGGAATCTAGCTCATATAAGGCAACTTCCATTTTTTCTTTGCCGATTTGTGCCGTAATCTCTTCTTGAAAAGCAATCAGCCGTTTAATTTCTTCATGGCCGAACATGATCGCTTCCAGCATCACTTCTTCCGGAACCTCGTCAGCTCCCGCTTCAACCATGTTAATCGCATCTTTTGTTCCAGCCACAACAAGGTGAATGTCACTTTTTTCTGTTTGTTCAACAGACGGATTAATTACAAAGTTTCCATCGACACGACCAACCGTGACGCCGGCAATCGGTCCTTCAAACGGAATATCCGAAACCATCAACGCCAGCGAAGATCCAAACATGGCAGCCATTTCTGGAGAGCAGTCTTGATCAACGCTCATCACCATTGAGACAATTTGCACTTCGTTACGAAACCCTTCCGCAAATAACGGGCGAATCGGACGATCGATCAGCCTGCTTGCCAAAATCGCTTTTTCGCTTGGGCGACCTTCACGCTTAATAAATCCTCCCGGAATTTTTCCGACTGCGTAGAGGCGTTCTTCATAATTCACGGTTAACGGAAAGAAGTCTACACTTTTTGCTTCTTTCGATGCGGTCGCTGTGCTTAATACGACGGTATCACCGTAACGAACAAGCACAGCACCGTTTGCTTGTTTTGCTAATTGACCTATTTCCACGACAAGCGGCCGTCCCGCCCAATCTATGGAAAATACGTGTTTTTCTTGCTCCATACAGATGAGTACTCCTCTCTATGTACAAATCAAAATAAATGATTCCTCTTTAATAGTATGAACGAATAACTATCCCGTTATCAACAACCTTTATATAACTAGCAAAAAAGCGGGAATGCTCCCGCTTTTTCCTTATCGACGTAATCCAAGTTTGTTAATTAGTTCACGATAACGCGTAACATCTTTATTACGTAAATACGTAAGCAGGTTACGGCGCTTACCGACCATTTTCAACAGTCCGCGACGTGAATGATGGTCTTTTTTATGAACGCGTAAATGTTCATTCAAGTTGTTGATTTGCTCAGTAAGGATAGCAATTTGTACCTCTGGAGAACCAGTGTCTGTTTCATGAATTTTGTACTGGGTAATAATTTCATTTTTGCGCTCTTGCGTTAATGCCATCCTTGTTCACCTCCTCATTATGAAACCCCAATTACCTAGCAAGCGCCGGTGATACGCTCTGCCAAGCAATGGTTATTTTACATACCTTTATTAGAATACATCTTTTCGCGGTAAAATGCAAGTATTTTCCTTGATTTTTCGAAAATAATCTTCCGCTCTTTCCTTATCTCGTTCGATTTGTTCTACTAATTGTTCCACACTTGCAAATTTTTGCTCACTCCGCAGCCGCTTATGCCACTCAATGGTGACTGTTTCTCCATAAATCTCTCTGGAAAAATGAAAAATGTGGACTTCGATGCTAGGCCTTCCTTGGCGGTCACGATGGAACGTTGGTTTGTATCCTACATTGCAAACCCCTGCAAATGTTTCGTTTCCTATCCTCACTTTCACCGCATAAACCCCTAGCGCCGGCAAAAGATAATCATCTTCCGGTTCAATGTTTGCGGTTGGAAAACCAATCGTTCTTCCCCGCTTTTCGCCATCAATCACCGTTCCTTCGATCGTATAAAAACGGCCAAGCAGTTCAGGAAGCTGCTGAACTTCTCCGTCTTTTAAAAGGCGGCGAATATAGGTGGAGCTAATCTTTTCCCCGTTTCGGGTTAGCTTTGGAATCACTGTATGGGCAAATTGCTCCCGAGAATGAAAAGGGATCGTCTCCATCGTCCCTTTTCCCAGCCGTCCATACGTAAAATCGAAGCCTGCTACGACATGTTTCACGTGAAAATCAATAATGTACTCGTCAACAAATTGCTGTGGAAGCAGTTCAGCAAATGAAGGTGTAAATTCTACGATGTATAAATAATCTACACCTAGACGGGCCATTTGCCGTTCTTTTTCCTTCAAGGGAGTAATCAGCTGTACGTGCTGCTCTTTTTTTCCTAGCACGATGGAGGGATGCGGATGGAACGTCATCACAGCACTTTTATATCCGTTTTCCGCCGCTAAATGAACAGCCGTTCGAATGACCTCTTGGTGCCCAAGATGAACACCATCAAAATAACCTAAAGCCATCACCGTTGGCGGAAAATCTTCTCTTTTTTGATAATGGGGATATGTGATGAATCGTGTTTCCATGCTTGTTCTTCACCTTCTGCCTTTCGCTCTCTTGCTCAGTGAAACACTTTGAGCGGTTTAATCATTTGCGGTTTAGCCGGATGCTTGCAGTAAAGGGCGAGCGCTTGATTTTGCTCGTCTACCATAAGCACTGGCTCATCTATCGATTGCAGCCTGTCGGGAAGCGGTAAAACCGCACCGTTTTTTACTTTCTCTGCTACTTTATCATTAATTTGATATTTCGGCAAATGAAAAAGCGCTTTTTCGATAGGCAACAGCAGTTTATCGATACGTCCAGCGGCTAGTTGCTTTTCAATTTCCGCAAATGTCACACATTGTTCTAATAAAAATGGTCCGGAAGCAACCCGCACTAAATGGGACATGTGAGCCGGATATCCGAGCCGTTCCCCGATCATTACGGCCAGCGTACGGACATACGTTCCTTTGCTGCATGTGACACGGAAACGAAACGAAACCGCATCTCCGGAAAATGTATCTTTTTCGTCCAATAAGACAAGTTCGTGAATGGTGATAATGCGTGTCGGCCGCTCCACTTCCATTCCCGCCCGCGCATATTCGTACAATTTTTTCCCGTTTACCTTCACAGCGGAATACATGGGCGGCGTTTGCTCAATCGTTCCTGTCAGCTGTTGAAAAACATCTTCAATTTCCGGACGACGAATCAGACGATCCACTTTTTTGACAGCTATGATTTCACCAGAAGCATCCTCTGTTGTCGTCGCTGTCCCTAACGTAACTTCTCCCTCATATGTTTTTTGATCCGCAGTCAAAAATTCGGCAATTCTTGTTGCTTTGCCGATGCAAATAGGCAGCACGCCAGACACATCCGGATCTAGCGTACCTGTATGTCCTACCTTTTTAACCTGCAAAAGTCGGCGAATCCGAAAAACACAATCGTGTGATGTCATTCCCGCTGGTTTATGTAATAAAAGCACCCCGTCCATTTTTGCCACCTCTTTTTTGCACATAATGAAAATGGATAGACCGCGCGTCTATCCATTATTTCTCATCGTTATTTTCTTGAGAAATTTCCCGAATTAACGATTCAATGCGGTTGCCATAATCGATTGATTCGTCAATTTCAAAATAAATTTCCGGTGTTTTCCGCAAACGAATGCGCTGGCCGATTTCCGAGCGAATAAAGCCCTTTGCTTTCGCTAGCCCTTTTAGCGTATTTTGGCGCTGCTCTTCATCGCCAAGCACGCTAATATATACCTTAGCCTGCTGTAAATCGCCCGTCACGCGCACATCTGTTACGGTTACAAAACCGATGCGCGGATCTTTAAGTTTGCGACCGATAATATCGCTCAACTCTTTTTTCATTTGTTCACCAATACGCGTAGCCCGCAAACTCATTTTTATCACCTCGACTAAAGCCAATCAAATGTTGTAACCGTCCGTTCAATTTCCGGAAATGAATCGATCAATTGCAGCGCGAAACGAAGCTCTCTTTCAGTTGCGGATCGGTCAGCTGTAATCGCTACAATCCCAAGCTTCGTTCGCTGCCATAAATCTTGGTAATCGATTTCGGCTACTGATATATTATACTTTTGCTTGAGCCGTGTGATTATTCGTTGCAACACGGCTCTTTTTTCTTTTAGTGATTGGGCATCGTAAATGACGCACTCGCATTGGAGGTAACCAATCATTTCCGTTCGACTTCCTGCATCACATAGGCTTCGATAACATCGCCTTCTTTTATGTCGTTGAAGTTTTTAATGGTAACCCCGCACTCATATCCTTGTGCAACTTCTTTCACATCATCTTTGAAGCGCTTAAGCGTATCAATTTGCCCTTCGTATACGACAACGCCTTGACGAATGAGACGAACGCTGCTATCGCGCGTGATTTTGCCGTCCGTGACATAACATCCTGCAATCGTCCCCACTTTTGATACTTTGAACGTTTGACGAACTTCCGCTTGACCGATGACTTTTTCTTCATATTCCGGATCAAGCATTCCTTTCATCGCTGCTTCAATCTCTTCGATTACTTTGTAAATAATGCGGTGCAAGCGAATATCCACTTTTTCCGATTCCGCTACCCGTTTTGCATTTGCATCAGGACGAACGTTAAAGCCAATCACGATAGCATTGGACGCCGAAGCAAGCATAATATCATATTCCGTAACGGCCCCAACGCCTGAATGAATGATTTTCACGCGAACGCCTTCGATGTCAATTTTTTGCAACGCAGCCACTAACGCTTCAACAGATCCTTGAACATCTGCTTTTACAATGATATTGAGCTCTTTCATTTCTCCTTGCTTGATTTTCTCAAACAAATCATCTAAGCTGACGCGGGTTTTAGAGCTTCGTTGTTCAAGTAATTGTTTTTGCGCCCTTGCTTCTCCCACTTGTCGCGCTTTTTTCTCATCTTCAAATACCATAAAGCGATCGCCCGCTTGCGGCACTTCATTTAATCCTGTAATCTCCACTGGAGTGGAAGGACCTGCCTCCTTTACACGGCGGCCGACATCATTGGTCATCGCCCGTACACGTCCATATGTGTTTCCGACCACAATCGGATCGCCAATATGCAGCGTACCTGTTTGCACGAGCAACGTGGCAACAGGACCTCTTCCTTTATCAAGCTTAGCCTCAACCACTGTTCCGATCGCCCGGCGTTTTGGATTTGCTTTTAGCTCCTCCATTTCGCTAACAAGCAAAATCATTTCCAATAAATTATCGATTCCTTCGCCAGTTAAAGCAGACAGCTTACAATAAATTGTATCGCCGCCCCATTCTTCCGGCACAAGATTGTATTCCACCAGCTCCTGCATGACGCGATCTGGATTAGCCGTCGGCTTGTCGACTTTATTAACCGCTACGATGATTGGCACGTTTGCCGCTTTCGCGTGGTTAATCGCTTCGACCGTTTGCGGCATCACGCCATCGTCTGCAGCTACGACAAGAATAACGATGTCTGTCACTTGCGCTCCCCGTGCGCGCATCGTCGTAAAGGCTTCGTGGCCAGGAGTATCTAGAAACGTAATCTTTTTATTATTGACGAGCACTTGGTATGCTCCGATATGCTGCGTAATGCCGCCCGCTTCCTGCTCTGTTACTTTTGAGTTGCGAATCGAATCAAGAAGCGTCGTTTTTCCATGGTCAACGTGCCCCATAATCGTCACGACCGGCGGACGTTCTACTAGATCAGCTGGATCGTCGACAATTTCCAATGATTCAAAATCCGTTTCGTCAATCACAATTTTCTCTTCAACTTCTACACCGTAATCGGAACAAATTAATTCGATCGCATCTTTATCTAGGTCTTGGTTAATAGTTGCCATAATTCCAAGCATAAACAGCTTTTTAATGATTTCTGACGGCTCTCTTCCTAGCTTTTTCGCTAATTCAGCAACGGTTAAAGAACCTTCAAATGTAATTTTTTGCGGAAGCTCTTTTTCTTTTTTCTTTTGCACCTCTTGTTGAGGAGCTTCATAGCTTTTTTGTTTTTTATTTTTTTTATGTGTAAACACCTTTTTCTCCTGTTGCTGGCTTTGTAAATCATGCTTTTTGCTTTCTTTGTTTTTCACGACTGCCTTTTTAATTGGCACTTTCTTTGCCACGGCTTCTTCGTCATCAAAATCGCGAATGATCCCTTTTGGCTTCACCGCTACATTTTGCGTTTCTTTTGCCGCGTTTTTTTGTTTTTCTTCATTTTTCTTATACGTATGGTTCAATTTTTCAACCACTTCTGGCTCCAGTGTAGCCATATGATTGGAAACTTCAATATTCATTTCTTTCAATTTATGAATGATGTCTTTGCTAGAAACGTTATTTTGTTTTGCGTACTCATATACACGCATTTTAGACATAGATTCACCCCCACAATGATACGTCGAACATCGTCATTAACTTTTTTGCAAACCCTTCGTCGATGACGGCGACGACTACACGAGCGTCCTTGCCAATCGCCCTTCCAAGCTCATAGCGATCAGTCGCTTGGCATAAAGGAACCTCATATGATGTGCATTTGTCTTGAATTTTTTTTCTTGTATTAGCGGCAGCATCTTCTGATAAAATGACAAGTTTTGCTCTTCCGCTACGAATCTCTTTGACAACCAGCTCTTCGCCAGAAACAATTTTACGAGCTCGGTTTGCTAATCCAAGCAATGATGTCCATTGTTTATTGCCCATTCTTTGCTTCATTCTCCCTTTCTGCTAGTTCAAGCAGCTCATCATACAAAGACTCCGCAATTTCTGCTTTCAAATGATGGGCTAAAACATTTTTCTTTTTCGCAAGCAAAATGCATTCCTTTTCCAACGTGATATAGGCTCCCCGTCCCGCTTTTTTGCCGGTCGGGTCAATGGAAACGTCCCCTTCCTTTGAGCGGACAATGCGAATCATTTGTTTTTTTGGCTTCATTTCTCCAGTCACAATACATTTGCGCATCGGAATTTTTTTTTGAACCGCCATATTTGCTCACCTCTCACTCGATTTCTTCTTTTGGTAAATCGAATGTTTGGTCATGCTCATCTTCATTATTTAACGGTGTGTCAAAAGAATCAAGCGAACGGTTCGGAACATATGCGATCCCTAACTGCTCTGCTTCTGATTCGCTTTTAATGTCGATTTTCCAATTCGTCAATTTAGCGGCTAAACGAGCGTTTTGCCCACGCTTGCCGATTGCCAAAGACAGCTGATAATCAGGGACAATAACAGTTGTTGCCCGTTCTTCTTCATTGACGATGACACTAAGCACTTTGGCTGGGCTTAACGCATTAGCCACAAATTCTACTGGATCTTCAGACCAGCGGACAATATCAATTTTTTCACCTTTAAGCTCGTCGACTACCGCTTGGACACGCTGTCCTTTTGGTCCCACGCATGCTCCAACAGGATCGACTTCTGGCTGATCAGAATGCACGGAAATTTTAGAACGGTCCCCCGCTTCTCTAGCGATTGATTTGATCTCAACCGTTCCGTCATAAATTTCTGGCACTTCAAGCTCAAACAAGCGCTTAAGAAGGCCCGGGTGTGTGCGAGATACAAAAATTTGCGGCCCTTTTGTTGTTTTTTCAACTTTTGTAATATATACCTTTAAACGGTCGTGAGGACGGTAAGTTTCATTTGGCATTTGCTCGCTTGCTGGAAGCAATGCTTCAACCTTCCCTAAGCTCACATAAGCAAAGCGAGGATCCACACGCTGAACAATTCCAGTCATAATATCTTCTTCACGATCCATAAACTCGGAATAGATCACTCCGCGCTCTGCTTCGCGTACCCGCTGCGTTACGACTTGCTTCGCTGTTTGGGCAGCGATGCGGCCAAAATCCTTTGGCGTCACTTCTATTTCGACAATATCTCCAACTTGGTAGTTCGGGTTAATGCTTCGCGCTTCATCGATGGAAATTTCTAAACGAGAATCATATACTTCCTCTACGACCTCTTTGCGTGCAAACACTCGAATAGATCCTGTATCCATATTAAAATCGACGCGCACATTTTGCGCCTGTCCGAAGTTGCGCTTATATGCGGAAATAATCGCCGCTTCAATCGCTTCGACTAACACTTCTTGGCTAATGCCTTTTTCTTTTACAAGAGCCGCCAAAGCATCCAATAGTTGCGTATTCATGAAACGAAAATCCCCCTTTACATTTAGCTGCACATTAGAAAAAGATGACGGCAAGCCTTGCGTTGGCAATTTTTTCATACGGGATATCGATCGTTTTTGTCCGCGTCTTTTGTTTCACCGTTATGGTGGCTGTCTCGCCATCAAAAGCAGTAAGTTCGCCTTCGAATTCCTTTTCTCCTTCAATCGGTTCATATGTTTTTATATAGACATTTTTTCCGACAGCCTTCGCAAAATCAGCGGTTTTTTTTAACGGACGTTCCGCTCCCGGAGATGACACTTCCAGGAAATAATTGTATGGAATCGGGTCAACCTCGTCTAGTTTTTCGCTCAGTTTCTCACTAACGATCCCGCATTGTTCAATATCAATTCCCTGTTCTGAATCAATAAACACACGCAAAAACCAATTTTTCCCCTCTTTTACGTACTCAATATCCACTAATTCGAGGTTCATGTCGTTAAGAATTGGTGTTACTAATTCTCCCACCACTTCTGTAACTTTTTTGCTCATTTTGTCCCTCCTAAACCGAAAAATCCTTCACTTGCCGTCCTAAGAACGCCATTCGCTTTATCGACAGGAAGCTATAATCAATACGAAAGAGTGGGTTTCCCCACTCTTTTCTTACCTCTTATCTTTGCCATTTCCCCTAAAACTATAACATATTGGAAAATGTTTTGCAACCGATGACTAGAATAAGGAAAGTTGGTTATGGTCAGGCAAAGAGTCGAGACAGCCGCGGCTCTCTAAATATTCAAGAATCGTTTTCGATACTTTTCCGCGTTGCTGTAAATCTTCTTTTGAGAGAAATTCGCCCTCTTCCCGAGCTCGCACAATACTCAAGGCCACGTTGGTACCAAGACCTGGGATCGTATTAAATGGCGGGACTAGCGAGTTTCCATCAATGACAAATTCAGCTGCTTGCGAACGATACAGATCAATGTTTTGAAATGAAAAACCGCGCTCACACATTTCCAAAGCAATTTCTAGTACAGTCAGCAAGCTTTTTTCTTTAGCAGATGCATCGAGACCTTTCGCATTAATTTCCTCAATACGCTTGCGAATGGCAGCAGAACCTTTGACCATGACATCAAGATCGAAATCCTCTGCGCGGACTGTAAAATACGATGCATAATAGAGCAGCGGATGATGGACTTTAAAATAGGCAATCCTTACCGCCATTAGCACGTATGCAGCAGCATGCGCCTTCGGAAACATGTATTTGATTTTTTTGCACGATTCGATATACCATTCTGGCACATCGTGCTTACGCATTTCTTCTTCAAATTCTGGCGTTAATCCTTTTCCTTTGCGGACGGATTCCATAATTTTGAACGCTAGCGACGGCTCCAGCCCTCGATAAATCAAATAAACCATAATGTCATCACGGCAGCCAATCACTTCTGATAGCGTACAGATGCCATTATGAATCAATTCTTGCGCATTACCAAGCCAAACATCTGTCCCATGAGACAGCCCCGATATTTGAACGAGCTCAGAGAATGTTTTTGGTTTCGTCTCCTCAAGCATTTGCCGTACAAAACGGGTGCCGAATTCCGGAATGCCTAATGTTCCGACGTTGCACATAATTTGCTCCGGTGTCACTCCAAGCGATTCTGTTCCGCTAAAAATTTTCATGACTTCCGGATCGTCCGTTGGAATCGTTTTGGGATCAATGCCGCTTAAATCTTGAAGCATCCGAATCACGGTCGGATCATCGTGCCCGAGAATATCGAGTTTTAATAAGTTATCATGGATAGAGTGAAAGTCAAAATGTGTAGTCCGCCACTCCGAGCTTGTATCATCAGCCGGATACTGTATCGGAGTAAAGTCATAAATATCCATATAGTCAGGAACAACGATAATTCCGCCCGGATGCTGTCCTGTTGTACGCTTCACCCCTGTGCATCCCGCAGCAAGCCGATCCACCTCAGCGCCCCTTAGCGTTAAATTACGATCGCTTGCATATCCTTTGACAAATCCGTAAGCTGTTTTATCTGCCACCGTACCAATCGTTCCCGCGCGATATACATTATCCTCTCCAAACAGCACTTTTGTATAGTTGTGGGCGCGCGGCTGATACTCACCGGAAAAATTCAAATCGATGTCCGGAACTTTATCCCCTTTAAATCCAAGGAATGTTTCAAACGGGATGTCATGTCCGTCCTTTTTGTACTTCGCTCCACATTTCGGACAGTCTTTATCCGGCAAATCAAATCCGGATCCAACGGAACCGTCATTAAAAAACTCTGAGTGCTTGCAGCTTGGACAAACATAATGAGGCGGGAGCGGATTCACTTCTGTAATTTCTGTCATCGTCGCTACAAACGATGAGCCGACTGACCCGCGTGAGCCAACAAGGTAGCCGTCATCTAGAGATTTTTTTACAAGCTTATGAGAAATTAAATAAATAACCGCAAAGCCATGGCCAATAATACTTTTTAATTCTTTTTCCAGCCGCTGCTCGACAATCTCCGGCAGTGGATCTCCATATATGTCTTTCGCCCGGCGATAGCTCATTTCACGAATTTCTTCCTCTGCTCCCTCAATCCGCGGCGTATAAAGCTGGTCCTTAATCGGCTTTACTTCTTCAACAGAGTCGGCGATTTTTTGTGTATTGGTTACGACGATCTCTTTGGCTTTCTCTTCTCCTAAAAACGAAAAGCACTCGAGCATTTCGTTCGTCGTTCGAAAATATACGTCCGGCAATTCGTGACGATTAAGCGGATTCGCCCCAGCTTGCGAGTGAATTAATATTTTGCGGTAAATTTTATCTTCCGGATTCAAGTAATGGACATTTCCTGTAGCCACAACCGGTATGTTCAGCTTCTCCCCTAACGCGACCACTTTGCTAATGACCTCTCGAAGCATCGCCTCATCTTTGACATAATCCATTTCGATCAAAGGTTTATAGACCTCTGGCGGGTGAACCTCAAGAAAATCATAGAATTTTGCGATTTCCTCGACTTCCTCTGGAGCTTTTTGGATCATATTGTCAAACACTTCGCCTTTGTCGCAGCCAGATCCTACTAAAATACCTTCGCGATACTTCTGCAAAACCGAACGCGGAATGCGAGGAACACGATAAAAATACTGGATATGCGCCAGCGAAACAAGCTTAAATAAGTTTTTTAATCCCACATCATTTTGCGCCAAGAGCGTAACATGAAATGGGCGCGACCGCTGATAAGAAGTTTCCTGTTTTGAATGCAAATTCAGCTCATCATGATAAACAATGCCTTTGTTACGGGCATCCTTCAGCATTTTCATCAGCAAATGACCCGTCGCTTCAGCGTCGTAAATGGCACGGTGATGCTGTGTCAATTCGATATCGAATTTTTTACAAAGTGTGTTTAAACGGTGATTTTTTAGCTCCGGATATAAAAAGCGGGCCAGCTCCAGTGTGTCAATAACCGGATTGGTTACCTTTTGCAATCCAATTTTGCTCAATCCAACATTTAAAAAACCAATATCAAAACTCGCGTTGTGCGCAACAAGGACGCTGTCTCCCATCCATTCATGAAACTGGCGCAGCACCTCTCCCGCATCAGGAGCGTCCTTTACCATATCATCTGTAATGCCGGTCAGTTCAATCGTTGTTACAGATAGTGGATGGTGAGGGTTCGCAAATGAAGTAAAACGGTCAATAATTTCTCCATCTCTCACCTTTACAGCTGCCAGCTCAATAATGGTATTATAAACGGCCGACAGTCCTGTCGTTTCGACGTCAAATACAACAAACGTATCCTCCAATAGCGGCCGATGCGCTTCATTATAGGCAATCGGCACTCCATCATCGACAATGTTGGCCTCCACCCCGTACAGCACTTTCATTCCGTGCTTTTTCGCAGCGCTATAAGCTTCTGGAAACGACTGAACAACCGCATGATCAGTGACGGCAATCGCAGGATGTCCCCACTTTTTCGCTTGCTCAATCAGTTTCGATACAGATGTGACGGCATCCATTTGGCTCATCGGTGTATGAAGATGGAGTTCAACCCGCTTTTCTCCCTCGTTGGCTGTGTCTTTCCGTTCATTTGGCTTTATCTCATTGACATCATTGGCCAATAATACGAGATCGCGTACAAACGTATCGTTTTGTACACTGCCCCTTACTTTGACCCACATTCCTTTTTTCACTTTTCCCATTACACTAGCATCTTCTTTATCTCGCGAAAACATTTTAACAAGAATAGAGTTGGTATAGTCCGTCATTTTAAATGTCAACAAGGAACGGCCGCTTTTTAGCTCCTTTACTTCCGCATCAAATATATATCCCTGCACCACAACACGACGTTCTTCTTCCGTAATGCTGTCAAGGGTGCGTACCTCTTCCTCCTTGATGGAGTAACCAAGCACAAGCGGTCCAGAGCTTTCAGGAGCCGTCTCAGCCGGTGCTTCTTTCTTAGCTGTCATTTCTGTTAATGCCGCTAAGGCTCTTGCCTCATCTTCCTGCTGCTTTTGCGCCAAAAATTGCTCATACTCGCTTTCCGATTGCTTGATGTCCGTCTCGAGCTGCAAAAACGGAAAACCAAACGATTGATATACTTCTGCGATTTTAGCAGCAAATCGGCGCTTCAATGCAATCGCTTCTGCATCATTGTGAGCTGTAACATATAATTTGTTTCCAGTCACAGACGGAAGCTGCTCGTGCAGTAAAGCAAGAAGCGGCGAAGAGATGCCTTGCAACTGCTCTAAGCAAGTGGACCAATATCCTTGAACATCTTCAGGAGCAAACTGAGAGTCTAGCGTTTGAATCGTATGTTTAACATGGGCAATATGTTGAAATGTCTGAACGAGTTTTGCGCTGAATAGCTGATAAACTTGGTGGGGCAAAATTTTCGGCAGCAAGAAATAAAAATGCCAGCACTTGTTTCCTTTTTCTACAACAAGCTTTTGAATCCCTGCCCCCGAAAAATAGGGAACCATCTCGTCAGCCGTCAAGTCAAGTTGCTGCAATAATACTTGAAACCGTTCTTTTTGTTCGTTCGTTAACATGACGCCGATCGTTTCTCCTCTCTTGTTCAATGAAAGTGAATAGCAGAAGGGCTGCCCTACCGACAGGAATCAGCCCCAACATTCTACAACTACAATCCTTATTGTAAAAGACGTTTCATTGTTTCAATTAATTCCGTAACAGGCACTTCCATTGATTCTCCTGTTTGGCGGACCTTCACTTCCACGACTCCTTCACCTGCACGCTTACCGACAGTCACACGAACAGGAATGCCGATCAAATCACTATCGGCAAATTTCACGCCTGGTCGCTCTTGGCGATCATCATAAAGCACCTCAAAACCGACCTGTCCCAATTTTTCGTACCACTCATCTGCAAGCTGACGCTGCTCCTCGTTTTTCAAGTTGACCGGGATTAAATGAATGTGGAACGGAGCAACAGAGGCTGGCCAAACAAGACCGTTTTCATCGCCAAATTGCTCAGCAATAGCTGAAAGCAAGCGGGAAACACCAATGCCATAGCAGCCCATGAGCATCGTTTGCGTACGTCCATTCTCATCAAGGTAAGTAGCGTTCATTGCTTCACTATAACGAGTCCCTAATTTAAAAACATGGCCAACTTCAATTCCCTGGGCAAATCGGATCGTTCCTTTTCCATCTGGGGAAGGATCTCCTTCTTGAATAAAGCGCAAGTCGGCGTATTGTGAAACAGTAAAATCGCGGCCAGGATTCACTCCTGTATAATGATAGCCGTCTTCATTTGCGCCGCATATACCGTTGACAATCGCCTCAACCGCATAATCGGCAATGACTGTGACTGATGCATCTACAGCAATCGGTCCGAGCGATCCGATTGGACAATTCATTACCGCCTTTGTTTCCTCAGGAGAGGCCAGCTCTACTACAGAGGCTTCCAGCAGATTTTTCACTTTGACATCATTGGCCTCATGGTCGCCTCGAACAAGCACAAGCACATATTTTTCATCGACTTTGAAAAGCAAGGATTTAATGCATTTTTCCGGAGCTACCTGCAAAAATGCTGCTACTTCTTCAATTGTTTTTTGCTCTGGAGTATGCACTTTTGTCAATTCTTTCAGCGGTTCTGTGCTTTTTTCGTACGTAGCAACAACTGGTGCCATTTCAATATTGGCAGCAAAATCCGAAGCATCTGAATAAGCTATTGTGTCTTCCCCAATATCAGACAACACCATAAACTCATGCGTATCTTTTCCGCCAATCGCTCCTGAATCAGCAATTACCGCGCGGAAATTTAAGCCGCAGCGCCGGAAAATATTCGAATAAGCTTCATACATTTTGTTGTATACTTCATCCAAGCTTTCTTTAGAAGTGTGGAAAGAATAAGCATCCTTCATAATGAACTCGCGACCGCGCAGCAAACCAAATCGTGGGCGCTTCTCATCGCGGAATTTGGTTTGAATTTGATAGAGTGTTAAAGGAAGTTTCTTATATGTTTTTACTTCATCGCGCACCAGCGCTGTAATCACTTCCTCATGAGTTGGTCCAAGCGCAAAATCCCGTTCATGTCGATCTTTTAGCCGCATCAGCTCCGGCCCATAAGAATACCAGCGGCCTGACTCCTGCCAAAGCTCAGCCTGTTGAAGAGCAGGCATCAATAATTCAATTGCCCCCGCCCGGTTCATTTCCTTGCGAATAATCGCTTCTACCTTTTGCAGCACGCGCCGGCCAAGCGGCAAAAAGGTATATACTCCGCTTGAGCTTTGGCGTATAAACCCCGCCCGCAGCAAAAGCTGGTGGCTTTTCACTTCTGCATCTGCTGGAACTTCGCGTAGCGTTGGAATAAACGATTGACTTTGTTTCATCTCATTGCACCTCTTCATTTGATATTACAGGAAAAATTTTTGAATATCATTCCATGTGACAACTAGCATTAAAAGCATTAAAAGCGCAAAACCGATAAAGTGTACCATTCCTTCTTTTTGCCGATCAATCGGTTTGCCGCGCAATCCTTCAATTGCAAAAAATAGAAGTCGGCCGCCATCAAGGGCCGGAAGCGGCAATAAATTAACAATCCCAAGGTTAATACTTAAAATGGCGCCCCATTTCATCAAGTAATAAATCCCTGATTGTGCCACTTTATTGGTCGATACAGCAATGCCAACCGGTCCAGATAGCATATCAAGAGAAAATTCTCCTGTTATAAGGTGTCCTAAACCAACCACAATTTGCTTTGTCCAATAATAGGTTTCTAATGCTCCTTGCTTGAAAGAGCCGATCATCGATTTTTCCATTGGACTGTAAACACCTATCAACCCAATGGTCTGTCCTTCGACCGTCTGTGCCTTCGGTGTGACAGGCACATCAAACACTTGATCGCCGCGTTTAATTTTAAATACAAGCTTCTCCTGCGGATGAGCGCGAATCGTTTCCACTACTTGCGTCCAAGTTGTCACAGGCGTGTCATCGATCGAAAGCACGACATCTCCTTGCTTCAGCCCTGCTTGACGGGCTGCCCCATCTTTTGTCAATTCCCCCATAATCGGTTTATCAATGGGGTATCCTTGCAAAAGACCGATCAGTACAAACACAATAAACGCCAATACAAAGTTCGCCAACGGTCCCGCCACAATCGCTAAGGCTCGCTGTCCTAGTGTTTTGGAAGCAAATTGGCGATGATATGGGGCAATTTGAATTTCTTGGTGGTCCATAACAAAAAAGGCTGGTTCAGCTACGGGAAAACGAACGAGCCGTTCCCCGGCCTCATCCTCATAGCCGGCAATATACATCTCACGTTCCAGATCCGCTTGCTCGACCTCAATGATTTTAGCGTTTGGATATTCATCTTTATGGTTGACAATAATTTTCTGCACATGTCCTTCATGATTGAATTCAAGACCGACAAGCTGTCCCGGCTTGACCTCTACCATTTCCGGATCTTCCCCGGCCATGCGCACGAATCCTCCAAGCGGAAGTAAACGAATGGTGTATACGGTTTCCTTTCGTTTAAACGAAAATACTTTAGGACCAAATCCAATGGCAAATTCACGGCACAAGATTCCTGCACGCTTCGCAAAAATCAAATGTCCAAGCTCATGGAAAAAAACAAGCGCACCAAAGATGACAACAAATGCAACCACTGTTTGTAATGTATTCAAATTTTCAACCACCCTTTAAGTTAATAGTGACTGGATATAGCGCCGCGTTTCGCGGTCTACCTCGCGGATCTCATCAAGTGACGGATTCTTAATCACCTCATGTTTCTCAAGCGCCTTTTCCACCATATCTTCTATCATTAAAAAGCGGATACGCCCGCTCAAAAAAGCAGCAACTGCTTCTTCGTTAGCAGCGTTTAATACGGTCGGCAAGGAGCCTCCTGCTCGTCCTGCCTCGTAAGCAAATTGTAAACAACGATAGCGCTCGAAATCGATCTGTTGAAAATGCAGTGTTCCGATGTCCGCCAAATTTAGCTTCCTAGCATCTGGCAGCCTGAAGCGATCTGGATACGTAAGCGCATATTGAATCGGTACGCGCATATCCGGTGTGCCAAGCTGCGCGATGACGCTGCTATCATGGAATTGGACGAGGGAATGGACGATGCTTTCCCTATGTAACAAAACATCAATTTGTTCATATGGCAATCCGAATAACCAATGGGCTTCAATCACTTCAAGTCCTTTATTCATCATCGTTGCCGAATCAATCGTAATTTTGGCCCCCATTGACCAATTTGGATGGCGCAGCGCATCCTCCACTGTCACATGGTGGAGCTGTTCGCGCGTACGGTCCCGGAAGCTGCCTCCTGAAGCTGTTAAAATAAGTTTTTCGACATTTTTGTGCTTTTCTCCTTGCAAGCATTGAAAAATCGCAGAATGCTCGCTGTCAACTGGAAGCAACGCAACATTGTAGTTTTGCGCGGCTTCGGTAACAATGTGCCCCGCCGTGACCAATGTCTCTTTATTCGCCAAAGCAATGGTTTTACGCGCTTCGATTGCTTTTAATGTCGGAATCAGCCCGATGCTTCCCATCAATGCATTGACAACGATCGTAGCCTTCGAGTAGGTTGCTGCCTCAACGAGTCCGTCGTCTCCAAAAATAATTTTAACAGATCCATGAAATTCACGATAAAGGGCATCGTAGACAGCAGAGTCGGCAACCGCCACAAGCTCAGGATGAAACTCTTCAATAATGGCCCGGGCTGCTTCGTGATTTTTCCCTATGGACATCGCCACAAGGCAAAACTGATCCGGATGGGAACGAATCACATCAAGCGTTTGCATACCGATGGATCCGCTTGCTCCTAATAAGCTAATATACTTCAACATCTTCACTCCTAACCTTTTACAACACCATACTCATAAACAAATGCAAAATTGGCAACATAAACAATAAACTATCAAATCGGTCTAAAATACCGCCATGTCCCGGCAAAATATTACCGGAATCTTTCACGTTATAATGCCGCTTAAATGCTGACTCTACTAAATCGCCCAGTTGTCCAACAATCGACAGAACCACCGTCATCACAAGCAGCCATGGGATACTTGCAAAAAAATGAGTGCACAGCTGGTAGACGATGGCCACAACAAGCGCACAAATCGTGCCGCCAATGGAGCCTTCTATCGTTTTATTCGGGCTGATTTCCGGCCAAAGCTTCCGTTTTCCAAACGCCCGGCCAGTAAAATAGGCGCCGGTATCCGTTGCCCAAATGATGAATAAGGCATAAAACATATAATGCAATCCGGCTAAGCGAGTCTCCATAAAATAATAAAAACCAAAGCCGACGTATAATGTAGCAAGCAGCGAAAAAGCTGCATCATCAAACGTGAAGCGATTTTTTGTCGTGACTGTGTAGATGAGCACGAAAAGAACCGCAAGCAGCAACAGCTCCATTTTTTCGAGATGAACATTGTCAAGCCATGAGCGGCGCAAAAGCAGTCCCCATAATAAAAGAAAGCTCACAACAGACTCAGGTGAAAAAAGCTGCACACGCTTCATGCGCAAAAGCTCAAACAGCCCAATCGTTGCTAATACATATGTTACTATTATAAACGGAATTCCGCCAAAAATAACGATTGGCAAAAAAAGAGCGGCGGCTATAACTCCTGTAATCACTCTCTGCTTCATCTTGTTTAAATTCCTCCAAACCGGCGACCACGCTTTTGAAATTCCGCAATCGCTTCTAATAAATGCTGTTCTGTAAAATCTGGCCAAAGTACATCAGTAAACCAAAACTCGGTATAAGCAAGCTGCCAAAGCATAAAGTTGCTTAACCGAATTTCTCCGCTTGTACGAATCAGCAAATCAGGATCTTTTAAATTTCTAGTCATTAAATAAGAAGCCACTACTTCTTCATCGATTTGCTCCGCAGATAAATGCCCTTGCTGCACCTGCTTTGCGATTTCTTTTACCGCGTGCGTAATTTCAGCGCGGCTGCCGTAATTTAATGCAAAATTTAAAATAAGACCTGTATTATGCTTCGTGTCTTCCACCGCTTTTTTAACAGCGGTCTGCGTATGCTCCGGAAGCTGATTGCAGTCCCCGATAACACGAACGGTTACGTTCTCTTCAATTAATTCTGGCAAAAAGGTGGTTAGAAACTGCTCGGGAAGCTTCATTAAATAGTCAACCTCGCTTTTGGGTCGCTTCCAGTTTTCAGTGGAGAACGCATAAAGTGTTAATACTTTAATTCCCAGTTCATTGGCAAAGCGAGTAATTTTGCGAACAACCTGCATCCCTTCATAATGTCCCGCCGCCCGCGGTAATGCCCGTTTTTTCGCCCAGCGGCCATTGCCATCCATAATGATAGCAACATGCTCAGGAACCGGCTGCTGCAAAATATTTTCTTTTGTATACTCAATCGAAAAATTCGATTGCTCTTTATGTTTCCAAATCTTATTAAACATCCTAGTCCTCCGCTTTTTCGATATTTTCACCATACTATGAGGCTAGTGTAATCAAGAAACAAAACATTCGTCAAACATGTACCTCATTTCGCTTTTTCATTATAGCAAAAAAACCCTCTTTGCACATAGAGGGTTTTTTGCATCAGCCAGCAAGAAGATTATACTTCCATTACTTCTTTTTCTTTTTCCTTTGTCAGAGCTTCGATTTTAGCGATATGCTCGTCGGTTATTTTTTGAATATCGTCTGTATAGCCACGCAATTCGTCTTCCGTAATGTCGCCGTTTTTCTCTAGCTTTTTCAAGTCATCGTTTGCATCGCGGCGAATATTACGAACGGCTACTTTCGCATCTTCTGAATATTTCTTGACAACCTTGACAAGCTCGCGGCGGCGCTCTTCTGTTAACGGCGGAATCGTAATGCGGATGACCGAGCCGTCATTGGATGGAGTTAATCCTAAATCAGAAGCCAAAATAGATTTTTCAATATCTTTTAAGATCGATTTGTCGTATGGTTGAATAACAAGCAAACGCGCTTCTGGGACCGTGATGCCCGCCAATTGATTGATCGGCGTCGATACCCCGTAGTAATCGACTGTAATTTTTTCAAGCAGCCCTGGATTCGCTCTTCCTGCGCGAATTCCGGCTAATTCGCGGCTAAAAGCCTGGACGGCTTTATCCATTTTTTCTTTTGTTGTTGTTAATACTTGCTTTGCCATGTTTATTTCCCCCTTACAATTGTTCCTATATTTTCGCCAAGAACAACGCGTTTTATATTGCCTTCCTCCATAATCGAAAATACAATTAACGGAATATCGTTATCCATACATAAAGAGGAAGCTGTTGAATCCATGACGCCTAGTCCTTGTTTAATGACATCAAGATATGAAAGCTGGTCATATTTCACTGCATTTTGATCGATTTTGGGATCAGCGTTGTAAACGCCGTCTACATTATTTTTCGCCATTAAAATAACGTCTGCTTCAATTTCTGCGGCACGAAGCGCAGCCGTTGTATCAGTGGAAAAATAAGGATTGCCGGTGCCAGCAGCAAAAATGACGACACGTTTTTTCTCAAGGTGGCGAATCGCTCTTCTTCTTATGTATGGTTCCGCGACTTGACGCATTTCGATGGATGTCTGTACGCGCGTTTCCACCCCGAGATGCTCAAGGCTATCCTGAAGCGCCAGCGAATTCATGACGGTTGCAAGCATGCCCATATAATCAGCAGTAGCCCGATCCATCCCCATTTCGCTGCCAATTTTTCCGCGCCAAATATTTCCTCCCCCAACTACAACAGCCACTTCCACACCTAGCTCTGCGATTTCTTTCACTTGCTTGGCAATGGATTTAATAATCGCGGGATTGATTCCAAATCCTTGATCCCCCGCTAAAGCTTCGCCGCTTAACTTCAGCACAACACGTTTATACTTTGGATTGCTCATGTTACTCCTCCGTGTAAGCTAATCTTTAAAAATAGGGAACACCTGTTGTGTTCCCTATTCCGCTTCGCTCATTACTTTCTAACTTGGTTCATTACTTCTTCAGCGAAGTTATCCTGGCGTTTTTCGATTCCTTCGCCTACTTCATAACGAACGAAGCTTTTTACTGTCGCACCATTTGTTTCAACAAATTGACGAACTTTCATATCTGGATTTTTTACAAACGATTGCTCTAGCAAGCAAATGTCTTCATAAAATTTATTTAAACGGCCCTCTACCATTTTTTCTACAATATTTTCTGGTTTTCCTTCGTTAAGAGCTTGTTGCTTTAATACTTCGCGCTCACGGTTAATTTCTTCCTGAGACACTTGATCGCGAGATACATATTTTGGATTAAGCGCTGCAATATGCATAGCTACATCTTTTGCAATCGTCTCATCTGTTGTTCCTTCTAGCACCGTCAATACGCCGATGCGTCCACCCATGTGAAGGTAAGCTCCAAACGCTGCATTGTCTCCTTTTTCAACAATTTCAAAGCGACGAAGCGTTAGTTTTTCACCGATTTTGGCAATAGCGGCATTAATATGCTCTTCTACAGTTGTACCGTTATCCATTGTTTGCTGAAGCGCTGCTTCTACTGTTGCTGGCTTGTGCGTTAATAGATGAGCAGCAAGCTCTTTTACAAGCACTTTGAACCCTTCGTTTTTCGCTACGAAGTCAGTTTCAGAGTTTACTTCCAAAATAACAGCTGTATTGCCTTGCACTTCAATAAGTGTTGTTCCTTCCGCAGCAATTCGGTCCGCTTTTTTAGCTGCTTTCGCAATTCCTTTTTCGCGAAGCCAGTCAATTGCTTTCTCCATATCTCCGTTTGTTTCTGTGAGCGCTTTTTTACAATCCATCATGCCTGCGCCCGTTTTTTCACGTAACTCTTTTACCATTTGAGCTGTAATTGCCATAAGAATCATGTCCTCCTTCTAGTGTATACGCATATATGTAAACAAAATTCGCAGCGCAAATTTTGTTTGCTCCCGCCCTTTTTAGTATAGCCAAACAAGGGAGAATTTCTGTCTCAAAAAAAGGTGATAAAAGGCACTTCCCCTCTTATCACCTTTCCAAACTTTTTTGAAGCCTGTTTATTCAGCGGCTACAACAGCTTCTTCGCCTTGTTTTGCTTCTAAAATAGCGTCTGCAATTTTTGCTGTGAGAAGTTTTACGGCACGGATCGCATCGTCGTTTGCCGGAATGACATAGTCAATTTCATCTGGATCGCAGTTTGTATCAACAATACCAACGATCGGGATATTTAATTTGCGCGCTTCTGCAACCGCGATGCGCTCTTTGCGAGGATCGATAACAAATAACGCATCTGGAAGCTGCTTCATTTCTTTAATACCGCCTAAAAATTTCTCTAAACGCTCTAGCTCTTTTTTCAAGCCAATCACTTCTTTTTTAGGCAATACATCAAATGTTCCGTCTTCTGCCATTTTTTCAATCTCTTTCAAGCGTTTAATCCGTTTTTGAATGGTTTCAAAGTTCGTTAATGTACCGCCTAACCAGCGCTGATTTACATAGAACATACCAGAACGTTCTGCTTCTTCTTTAACAGAGTCCTGTGCTTGCTTCTTTGTACCTACAAAAAGAACTTTTCCGCCATTTGCTGCTAATTCTCTAACAAAGTTGTAAGCTTCCTCAACTTTTTTTACTGTTTTTTGCAAATCGATAATATAAATGCCGTTGCGCTCAGTGAAGATATATTTTTTCATTTTAGGGTTCCAACGGCGCGTTTGATGTCCAAAATGAACACCTGCTTCAAGCAATTGTTTCATTGAAATCACTGACATTGATCTTTTCCTCCTGTAAATGGTTTCTTTCCTCCGCCTATTTCATCCTTAAGCAAGACTGAGACATCAGCACCATTGCTTAAATCCATAAGCGTGTGTATTCACACCATGTAAAAATATATCACAATTAAAAACGACAATCAAGCTGTATTTCGCTACATTTGCCGAAATTTGAGCAGCAGTTCAATTTCTGTTTTTCCTTTATTTAACAATTTTGCGATTTCTTCAATCGTTTTTCCTTCTTTTTGCAGCTGTTCTGCCTGTTCTGCAATAGAGGAAGGAGGGGATGGAACTTCCTTTTGCTGCTGGTTCGTTTCGCTGATTTCTATTCTGTCTTTGATAGTGTCAACCTGCTCCATCGGCGGCAGCCACTCATCATCCTTTACTGGAGCAGAATGCTGTTTAGGAGCAGGCGATGGCTTCGTTTGCACACTGTCGCGGCTTCTCATCCTTTGCGACAACGCTTGCAAAAAGCGTTCATTTTCCTCTTTCCATTCCAACAAATAAGCTGAAATCGTCTCTTCCATCTCTTGAATAAGCTGTGATTGCTTTTTTTCAACCTCTTTTACCTTTGACAGCTGCAAATACAATAAAATGATGATAAAAAGAGAGAGAGCATGCAAGGCAAAGCTTACAGTCAATAAAAATGCGATCATTGAATTCTTCTACCCCATTAAATCGATATTTTTTCCTTTATATGGATGAACTTGTTTATGCTGTATCCCATGCTTTTCCTTTTCCCAACGGGCGCTTTGGGTGGTCTGTTTGCTTGTCACCTGCCGTTTCGCGCGTTCTTGCCGCTTCTGCATAGCTGCTGCTAATTGCGCTTGAGCAAGCCCAGATTGCTGCTGAAGCTGTTCTTGGATCTTTCCGATTTCGTTCATTCTCGGAAGTGCTACTTGCAATTCTACTAATTTCAAACTCATGCTTTCACTTCCTTTGCACAGACCGATTTTCTGGCATCATTAGCAATGAACCTTGTCTGTTTTTGAAGACGTTTGTCAGTCTGGGGAAACTCAGACGAAAGAAAGAGCGATCATATAAAGAGGAAACCGCTATCGAAAGGCTCGTCTCTGCTATGATCTAACCAAATCGTCCTGTATTCCCTCCACACATCCTTATGGCAAACTGCTTTCATTCCTTATTTTTGTCACCGCCGACAAACAGACAGCTTGTCGGTTTGACCTTATCTATATTGGTTCAAGCACGCTAAATTGCCCGAAAACCCATCTGCATGTTTTAGATGATGAAAACAGCTTTCACCAACGGCGCTCAACTGGCTGATGAGTTCATTATAACACTTGTGTTAATATTTTTCGCAGTTTAAAAATCGCTTTTGAATGTATTTGTGAAATCCGCGATGTCGATAATCCCATAATTTGCCCAATTTCGGTCAAGGTTAACTCCTCTTTATAAAACAAGCTGATCACAAGCTGTTCTTTTTCGTTTAGCTGCTTAATAACAGCAGCAAGCTGCTCATACATTTCTTGTCTTAGAACCGCCTCTTCGGGCGACGACGTTTTTTCATCACGCAGCGTTAGCGGGCTGTTTTCTTCTTCTTCGTTTTCCTTCGACCAATCATCAAGAGATAAAATATTAGCAAAAAACCCCTCATTCATGACTGAACATACTTCTTCTTCAGTCATGCCTAGTTCATCTGCGACTTCTTTGGCAGTCACTGTCCGCATATGCCGCTGCTCCATTTTCGCAATGGCGGCTTCAATTTTTTTCGCCTTTTCTCTTGTGCTGCGAGGGAGCCAGTCTTCCTTCCGCAATCCGTCTAAAATGGCGCCGCGAATTCGAAACGAAGCATACGTATCAAATTTTAAGTCGCGAGAAGGATCAAATCTTTCAAGCGCGTCGTAAAGCCCCATTAATCCAAAGCTGATTAAATCTTGTTTGTTTACAGTTTTGGGCAATGATACAGCAATTCGTTGTACTTGATAATACACAAGCGGCATGTATCTTTGTACAAGCTCATCTCCCGCTTGTGGATCACGCTTATCAATCCAATTGTCCCAATAATTTTGCTCCTTGCGCGCTGAGGCGTTTGTCATGATACTCCTCCCCGTTCATCCTGAAACTGCTTGATGGCATATGTTCATTAACCGTCTTTTTCGTCATGGAGCATATGCCGAATGTAAGCGGCAACCTGCTGTGCTTCTTCTTTTGTAAGTCCTTCCGTTAATGGTTGCAGCTCGTTGGCATCCAGCGAATGTGAAGGCTTTTTCTTTGCTTGGACCGATTCTCTACTAATATAGGCAAACATCCATTGAAACACATAGCCGCTCACAAAGAAGGCGATAAAAGAGACCGCGCTGCGTAAAAGCGTCGTAGCTATTGTATGGGCAGGAAACGATAAGAAAAACACCAACATAAATCCAGCTGTTCCGAATAATACCCGACCCGTCAATGCACGAACCATCTATATTTCTTTTACTCCTTGGTTAACTGTGCGAATAAATAAAAGACCTGTTTGCGGATTAAATTCAATCGTTCTTCCGCTGTTTCCTCCCACATCTTCGGCCACGATCGGAATATGGAAGCGTTGCAGCTGCTGCTTGACCGCTTCAACATTTCTTGGTCCAATCCTCATCATGTCCGTATTGGCTGAATGAAACTGAAACATTTGTGCTCCGCCAGCCATTTTCGCTTTAAGGGCGCTTTTTCTGCCGCCCGCTTTTACAACAAGCGATATAAGCGCTTCTATTGCCGTATCTGCGTATTTGGCTACATTTAGGCTTTCCGACCTTGCCAGCGATGAACTAGGCAGCATCACATGCGCCAATCCAGCAACTCCTTTCATCAAATCAAAAACGACAACACCAACGCAAGACCCTAATCCAGATGTACGAATAAGATAAGGCACCTGAACGACATTCATATCAGCAATCCCTACTTTTATGACGTTCACAATTTCATTCATGACAGTTCGACACCTAGTGAACGAAAAATAGGGGTAAATGAATCAGGATCAGGAAGAAGAAAGAAATGGCCATTCACGCTATCTTGCGGCTGGTGTTCTTCATGAACGGCTGTATCAATCACGATTGCATAATCGCCAACCCGTGACAGCTCCAGCAGCCCGTATTGCAAAATCGCTCCGATCATATCAATGGTCAGTGCCGGCACTGACGGATACAGCTTTAAATGGGTGAAATCAGCTAAAGCAGAAAGATACGACCCTGCTAATATATTTCCTAATTCTTGCAAAGCAGATAGGCCAAGATCGGACTGTGGCGAGGCAAACGAAAATTGGTGATCACCCGTCATTTGCTTTATAAATTGTTCCGCTTGCGGCAACGATAAAACAAAAAACATATTTCCCGGCGCTTCGCCTTCAATTCTTAGAAAAACAGCAGCTACAACCTGTTCCGCTCCCCCGACTAAGTCCATCATTTCATCAAATGAGACAACCTGAACATTCGGCACCTTCATTTCAATTTTTTTATTTAACAGCTTGGAGAGTGCCGTAGCTGCATTTCCAGCGCCAATATTGCCTATTTCTCGCAAAATATCCATATGATCCGCATTCAAGCGATTGACATTTGACATGGTTAAACGTCCCCTCTATCTATTTACGCTAAAACTGATTTTTCGGCATCCAGTACTTTTTCTAAGTTTAATAAAATTAATAATCTCTTGCCAACCTTCGCCACTCCGTTAATATAATCAGCTTCTATGGCTTCAATTACTTCTGGAGGGGGCTCGATGCTCTTGACTGGTATATCCAACACATCGTTTGCAGCATCCACGATCAGACCGACCTCAATTTCGCCAAGCGCAACGATAATCACTCGGGTCTGCTCATTAAACGATTGTGATTCAATACCAAACCGCTCTCGCAAATCAATAATCGGAGTCACAACCCCACGTAAATTAATCACTCCTTTTACAAACTTAGGAGTTCTTGGAACGCGAGTAATATGCTGAACTTTTTCAATCGAACGAACCTGCTGTACAGGAATTGCGTATTCTTCATCCTTCAATTGAAAAACAATCACTTTTAATTCCGTTTCCCGAACTTCCACCATTTTCTCCATTCCTCCTTAGGACCATGCGGCATCTCTATAACAGATCTATTTGATCAATGCATTGCAATCAATAATTAATGCAACCTGTCCATCTCCCAAGATGGTAGCGCCTGAAATGGCAAACACGGATGTTAAATAATTGCCAAGCGACTTTAAAACGACCTCTTGCTGACCGATAAATGAATCCACCACAAGACCTGCCATTTTTTCTCCTTTGCGCACAATAACGACGGAAAGAAAATCCTCTTCTTCTTTCACAGCAGGCACTTCAAACACATCTTTTAAGAATAAGAGCGGGACAACTTTTCCGCGGAAATCAATCACCTTTTGATGATGCGCATGCAAAACATCTTCTTTTTTAATAATCGCTGTTTCAATAATCGAAGAAAGCGGAATCGCATATTTTTCATGCTGAATTTCTACCAGCATGACAGAAATAATCGATAATGTTAAAGGCAGTTGAATGGAGAAAATCGAGCCGCTGCCTTCTTCGGAATCAATGGTTACAGATCCGCCAAGCGATTCGATTGTGTTTTTAACAACATCAAGACCGACGCCGCGTCCTGAAATATCGGAAATTTTATCCGCCGTGGAAAAGCCAGATGCAAAGATAAGCTCACATATTTGTTTATCTGTTAAATTGGCGACATTTTGCTTAGAAATAACTCCCTTATTGATCGCCTTTTGCAATACTTTTTCGCGATTGATGCCAGCTCCATCATCCTCAATTTCAATAAACACATGATTTCCGCTATGATACGCTTTCAGCTTCACGGTGCCTTCCTCCGGCTTGCCTTTGGCACGGCGCACCTCTGGCATTTCGATGCCATGATCAATCGCATTGCGCAGCAAATGGACAAGCGGATCGCCAATTTCATCAATAACGGTGCGGTCTAATTCTGTTTCCGCTCCGATAATCTCCAAGTTGATTTTTTTACCTAAATCGCGCGCCAATTGCCGAACCATGCGCGGGAAACGATTGAAGACCGTTTCGACCGGAACCATGCGCATATTCAAAATAATATTTTGTAAATCGCTTGAAATGCGCGACATTCTTTCTACTGTTTCGTGGAGCTCTGGGTGGTTCAGTTCACGAGAAATTTGCTCCAATCTCCCTCTGTCAATGACTAGCTCTTCGAATAAATTCATGAGAATATCCAAGCGCTCAATGTTGACTCGGATCGTTTTATTGGCCGCCGCCTGCTTATACGCTGTTTCCTTTTCTTTTTGCTCCGTTTTTTCAACAGTCACAGCCACCTCTTCTGATTCCTGTGCGGCTACCACTTCTGTCTCTTTAGGAACCGCCTCCTGAGCCGACTTGAATTGATCGACATCAATCGCATGAACAACTACTTCTTCTATCTCAGACACTTTCATAATCCGCTCATAGATTTGCTCTGTCGGTTCCTTCGTAACAACCGTAACGATAAATTCTTGGTCAAACTGCTCTTCCTCTAGCTGCTCGACAGGAGGATTCGATTTGATAACTTCTCCCGCTTGATTGAGCACTTCAAATACCATGAACACGCGCGCCGCCTTTAGCAAACAATCCGCGCGCAACTTGACGCGAATTTCATATGCATAAAATCCTTGTTCTTTCGATTGCTGAAGAATGTTGTATTCAAATTCTCCATAGGTTTGAACGAGAGCTGGAGCGGTATTCACAGCTTCCTGTTTTGTTTCAGAAGCAAAGGATGGCACTTCCCCTTTTTCAATTTGTTTGAGCTGCTGTACAACTTCATGGACATCCCGCTTTCCATCCCCTCCTTCCGCAATGGAATTCACCATTGCCTCTAAATCATCAACAGCTGAAAAAACAACATCAAGCAAATCCGCTGTCACGACAATCTTATGGTTGCGAATTCCATCAAGCACATTTTCCATTTGGTGGGTTAAATTCGCTAAATCTTCAAACCCCATTGTTGCCGACATTCCCTTAAGAGTATGGGCAGAACGGAAAATTTCATTGACAATTGAAAGATCTTCCGGATTTTTTTCCAGCTCTAATAGCTGTTCATTAATCGTTTGCAAATGCTCTTTGCTTTCATCGATAAAAATCTCTAAATATTGACTCATATCCATGGCTCTACACCCCTTGCCTGCCTACATATTTCATAATGGTTTCGGCAATTTCTTCTAACGGAACAACATCGTCGACTAAACGGGTGGAAATAGCAGATTTAGGCATCCCAAACACCACTGCTGTATCCTCTGATTCAGCAATCGCTTTTGTATGTCCAACGGCTTTCAATTGCTTTAATCCTGCCGTTCCGTCAGACCCCATTCCTGTCATGATCACAGCAATTTTTTCATACTCACTTAACATGCTAACGGATTCAAATAACACATCAACCGAAGGACGGTGCCCATTTCTCGGTGGAGAATCATCAATATGAGCGACAAGTCCTTTGCCTGATGACACGACTGAAAAATGCGCGCCACCTGGAGCAATATAGGCCACTCCTTGCTTGAGCACTTCCTGATGCTCCGCTTCTTTGACAGAGATGGCGCAAAGCGAGTTAAGCCGCTGAGCAAGCGATTTTGTAAATCCTTTTGGCATATGCTGAACAATGACAATCGGTGCCTCAATATGAGCTGGAAGTTGTGTCAGCACCTGCTGTAAGGCTCGCGGTCCCCCTGTCGATGTACCGATACAGATGATTTTTTTCCTATGATTTTGCGATGATGTCTTTATATCCATTTTACTATACGAACTTTGTTGGAAACTAGCGATTATTGGAATAATCTCTTGATTTTTCATTCCGTGCAAATTAGCACGGCTGGCGAGGATCACTTTTTCAATTATTTGCTCTTTTACTTTATAAAGATCGAGAGAGATATGGCCAGACGGCTTTGTAACAAAATCAACAGCACCGTAGTGCATAGCAGCAATCGTGCTTTCAGCTCCTTCTTTTGTCGTACTTGACAGCATGACAACAGGAAGCGGGTGATGTTTCATGATTTGCTGTAACGCCTCAAGTCCATTCATGATTGGCATTTCAACATCTAAAGTCACAACATCTGGTTTTAATGATTGAATTTTTTGAAGCGCATCTTGACCATTTCTCGCCACACCAACGACCTCTATTTGTGAATGTTCCGACAAAAAGTCCGCAATGACCTTTCTCATAAAGGCGGAGTCATCGACAACTAGTACCTTGATTTTCTCCATAAACTCTCTACCTTTCTAAAAAAAGTTGTCTAAGCTTGGCAAAAAAGCTTGCTGGGCGAGAAACGCTCGATTCGTCAGCCGTCTGGTCAGATAAATAACGATCTGTAAGCTCCACCATTGCACGGCTTATTTTGGTGGAAGGATCCAATAACAAAAAAGGGGTTTGTCTTGCTACCGCTTTAGAAACGATACGGTCTTCCGGCAACACTCCCAAGCCCGTCACCTCTCTCCTGAGAAAACGCTTCATCGCATTTTTTAGGCGTTGCAGTGTTTCTCGGCCTTCCTGGTCTGTCTGGGCACGATTAACAACTAAGTAAAACGGAATTTCTTTTTCTTGTAAATGAATATATTTCATGGCTGCATAAGCGTCAGTAATGGAAGTCGGCTCAGGTGTTGTAATGACAAAAATCTCATGAACCGCCATCAGCAGCTGTAAGCGATCCTCCGAAATCCCCGCCCCCATGTCAAAAATGAAATAATCGTACTGCTCGGAAACCAGCTGGAGCTGTTCTATAAAATAAGCCGTTTTCTCTTGATCCATTGTAAAAATTTTGGTTAAACCCGTTCCTCCAGCAATAAATGATAGATTGCCTGGTCCTTTTTTAATAAGCTCTTCAATCGAAACATGGCGTTCAAATAAATCAATAATCGTTGTGGAAGTGGATTGTCCAAGTAAAATATCAATATTCCCCATACCGATGTCCATATCGAACAACAGCACATGAAATCCACGCTTCGATAGAGTAAGAGCAAAATTTAATGAAAAGTTTGATTTTCCAACGCCGCCTTTTCCGCTCACTACAGCAATTGCTTTCATCGCTTTTTTT
Source organism: Anoxybacillus sp. B2M1 (assembly GCF_001634265.1). NCBI lineage: Bacteria > Bacillati > Bacillota > Bacilli > Caryophanales > Anoxybacillaceae > Anoxybacillus > Anoxybacillus sp. B2M1. The sequence continues at coordinate 1,233,207 of NZ_CP015435.1, forward strand.
TGATTCATATGATTCAACAATCGGCGTAAGCTTTCTGCCTGATCTCTCATGATGACTCGACCCCAAGCAACATATTGACAATTTTTTCAGGCGATGCTTCAATAATGTCGTCTGGGACGTTTTGACCATTTGTCAAGTAGGCAGCCCCAATTTGATAATCTGTCATTAAATTATACATCGCCCCGTAGTGACTTGTTTCGTCCAGTTTTGTAAAAATAAAACGATGGATTTTAATAAGCGAAAATTGCTCGCAAATTTCTTTCATGTCCGTCCATTTTCCTGTTAGCGAGAGGACAAGATATGTTTCCATTTCTTCATCAAAATCCATCACCTCTTGCAAATCCTGGACGTATTGGCGATTTCTAAAATTACGCCCCGCTGTATCGATCAATACGAGATCATATGAAGCAAATTTATTTTTCGCCTTCCGAAAATCTTCCATGTTATAACAAACCTCAAGCGGCACGTTTAAAATTTTGGCATATGTTTTTAATTGATCGATCGCCGCAATACGATAGGTATCAGTCGTAATAAAGGCTACTTTCTTATGGTGCTTCAACACGCCATTGGCAGCGATCTTCGCTAATGTCGTTGTTTTCCCGACACCAGTCGGCCCCACTACATTTACATATTTCCGCTGAAAAGAGAGACCCCCGAATGATAGATGCTCAAGTTTGTTCTGTAGAATTTCCTTCACCCATATCATCGCTTGCTTTTTTGTAGCTGTTTCACGATGCAAATACCATTTTTCAACGGCTTCAGCCATGATCTCTTGCCGAAGCGCACTGGATAACTCCTGCTGAGCTAGCCTTTCATTTACTTCATTTAACGGCTGCGGATACACCGCGAAATGAGTGGTGACATTTGTTGATAACTGCCTCAGCATTTCCTTCATTTCATTTAGCTCATGCAGTAACGCGCCATCCTGAGTTTTTGTTTCCATCGATTTAAACGCTCCAGAGTTCAGTTGAACGTGCTTGTGCTTTTTTTCATTTCCAGCCAATCGGACTGGTTTCGGATCAACGGCTGCGATCACCTCGATGTTTTTTTTGGTAAACAGCCCGAAAAATCCTCCCTTATGAACTACCTTCGAATTTAAAATGACGGCATCCTTCCCTAACTCTGCCCGAATCATTTTCATCGCTTCCGGCATTGATGGAGCAATAAATTTTTTGACCTTCATTCAATATCCACCACCCCAACACTTTGGACTTCTACATTTGCCTCTAATTCATTATAGGACAACACTGGAATATGGGGAAAATATCGCTCAGTCAATTGACGTACATACATTCGGACAGCAGGGGAACAAAGTAAGATTGGCGTCTGACTCGTAAAAGCATGCTGTTCGAATTGAACCCCTATCGCTTCTATAATGGCTTGTGACAAAGATGGATCAAGCGATAAGTAATTTCCGTGCTCCGTTTGATGCACTCCTTCAGCAATGGCCTTTTCTACTTTTCCTGACACCGTAATGACTTTTAAAGGTTCTCCTTGTACGACATACTGGCTCGTAATTTGTCGTGCCAGCGCTTGACGCACATATTCCGTTAATAAATCGGCATCGCTTGTCATTCTCCCAAAATCAGCCAATGTTTCAAAAATCACAGGCAAATTGCGAATCGACACCTTTTCCCGCAGCAGCTTTGCTAATACTTTTTGTACATCTCCAACGGAAAGAGGAGTCGGTGTTACTTCCTCGACTAAAATAGGATACGATTCCTTTAGATGATCGATAAGCTGTTTCGTTTCCTGTCTTCCAAGCAGCTCATGCGCATGTGCTTTCAACACCTCTGTTATATGAGTGGAAACAACAGACGGCGGATCAACAACCGTATAGCCAAACATCTCCGCTTGTTCTTTCATTTCCTCGGAAATCCATTTTGCTGGCAAACCAAATGCAGGTTCAATTGTATCAATCCCTTGCACAGAATCATCCTCGACCCCAGGGCTCATAGCCAAATAATGATCGAGCAACAGTTCGCCTTTAGCGACTTCATCGCCTTTTATTTTTAGACGATATTCATTCGGCTGCAGCTGGATATTATCACGAATCCGCACAACAGGGATGACAAGGCCTAGCTCTAATGCCAGTTGTCGCCGAATCATGACAATGCGGTCAAGCAAATCCCCGCCCTGGCTCGCATCGGCTAACGGAATGAGCGCATAGCCAAATTCGAATTCAATGGGATCAACACTTAATAAATTGACCACGCTTTCCGGACTCTTCATTTGATCGATTTCCACTTCTTCCGCTTGCTCTCCCATCGCCGCTTCTTGCTCCTTTTCCACTTTTGTGGAGAAGCGATAGCCGCCAAGAGCGAGCAGGCCAGCAATAGGAATGGTTAACACATCGTTAATCGGAGTAAACAAGCCGAGTAAAAAAATCGTTCCAGCAGTCACATACAGCATTTTTGGAAAGGCAAATAGCTGCTTCATAACATCCGCGCCAAGATTGCTATCTGATGCTGCTCTTGTTACAACAATGCCGGTCGCAGTAGAAATAAGAAGGGCGGGAATCTGACTGACAATACCGTCTCCAACTGTTAGTAATGTATAGCGATGTGCTGCTTCTGATACATCTAACCCTTGCTGTACAACACCAACAACCATACCAAATAACATATTAATAATAACAATGATAATACCAGCGATCGCATCGCCCTTGACAAACTTACTCGCTCCATCCATTGCTCCATAAAAATCGGCTTCTTGTGCTACCTTTTCGCGACGTTGACGCGCTTCCTGTTCAGAAATCATTCCGGCATTAAGATCGGCATCAATGCTCATTTGCTTTCCGGGCATGGCATCCAGAGTAAAGCGGGCTGCTACCTCTGAAACACGCTCTGCCCCCTTCGTAATCACGATGAACTGAATAATAATTAAAATTAAAAATACAACAAAGCCAACAACAACGTTTCCGCCCACGACAAACGTTCCGAATGTTTCAACAACACCGCCGGCCTCGCCTTTACTTAGAATCGAACGGGTCGTCGATACGTTTAATCCTAAACGAAATAGCGTAAGCAGCAAGAGCAACGACGGAAAAATAGAAAACTGCAGCGGCTCGCGCATATTCATTGAAGTAAGGAGGACGAGCAAAGCAAGAGAAATATTAATCATAATTAACAGGCTCAGAAGCCACGTTTGCAGCGGAATAATGAGCATAGCTACAATCAGGACAACCATTAATAATACAGACAAGTCTCTTGCTGACATAATCTTTCGCTCCTTGGATACTTAAATAACAATCTCTTAAATCTTCCGTTTTAAACGATATACATATGCTAATATTTCGGCAACAGCCTTAAAAAATGGTTCAGGAATCACATCGCCAATCTCCGTCTGACTATACAGCGCTCGAGCTAACGGCCGATTCTCTATGGTTACGACATCATGCTCTTTCGCTAGTTGTTTGATCTTCAGCGCAAGATGATCGACGCCCTTGGCAACGACAACGGGAGCATCCATTTTCCCATCCTCATATTTTAAGGCAACAGCATAATGGGTAGGATTGGTAATGACTACGTCCGCTTTTGGCACTTCTTGCATCATTCGCTTCATCGCCATTTCCCGTTGTTTTTGCTTTATTTTAGATTTAATAAGGGGGTCCCCTTCGGTCTTCTTAAACTCATCTTTCACTTCTTGCTTTGACATCCGGATGTTTTTTTCAAAATCAAACCGCTGGTACAAATAATCCAAAAAGGCAAGAAACAAAAGAGCAGCCGATGCGTAAAGCCCCATGCGCACAGCCAAACTAGCTAACGAGCTTAATGTCGTTTCCAGCGATTTAGTAGTCAGCAGCAAAATTTGGTCAAGCTTCAACCATAAAACAAAAAAGGTCACAAAACCGACAATGGCGATTTTTAAAATGGATTTTAACAGCTCTACAATTGAGCGCAATGACAGCATTCGCTTAAAGCCTTGAATGGGGTCTAGCTTGCTCAGCTTCATTTGCAGCGGCTCTGCGGTAAATAAAAAGCCCACCTGCAAAAAATTCCCTAAAAATGCTCCAGCCAACGCTACTAAAAAAATCGGCGCCATAATCCCGGCCAAATTTTTTACTATCGAAAAAAACAGCGCTTGAATGGAGCTTACCGTCACATCTTCCAACATATAGTGCTGAAGCGAATTACGAAAAAGACGCAAAAACGCTTCTTTGTACAGTTCCCCTGAGAATAGCAGAATAACGAACACAAGCAACAGCACAATGGCCGTATTCACATCTGCACTTTTGGCTACTTGGCCTTTTTGCCGAACTTCTTGACGCTTGCGAGGCGTCGCTTTCTCTGTTTTTTCCTCAGCAAAAAACTGCAAATCTAAGCGCAAGCTGCTCATTTACCTGCCCCCTACTAGCTTCATTAAGTCACGCATGGCAACAAACATGGCGTCAAACAAATGCTGGGCAGCGACAAACAAAGCGGTCATCGTGACCATTAACAGAAGAAAGCTCACAATGATCTTCACAGGCAATCCAACGACAAAAATATTAAGCTGAGGTACAGCTCTTGCCACAATTCCTAACGCAATATCCACTAAAAACAAGCAGCCAACGATAGGAGCCGACATTTGAAAAGCAATAATAAACATTTCACTGAATATTTTCAAAATGTACTCCGCGACGTTTCCTTGATCGAATGCAAATGTGTATTGAATCGGAATCCACTGGTAGCTATAAAACACACCATCTAGCAAAACATGATGGCCATTTAATGCTAGCAGCAACAACAGCGCAAAGGTGTACAAATATTGCCCGGTTAATGGGCTTTGCGCTCCTGTTTGCGGGTCAATAACGTTGGCAATGGCAAATCCCATTTGAAAATCGATCAAGCCACCTACAATTTGAATCGCCGACATCATCATATAAGCGGCCAAACCGATAAAAAGGCCAACGGCTACTTCCTTTAAAACAAGCAGTACATACATTTCATCTAGCGCAATCGGCTCTTTTTTCATTCCTAAGAACATTAGCCAGCTGATAAAGAAGGATAAGCCGATTTTATGCACATTAGGAATCGTTCGGTACGAAAATAGCGGCAATGTCGTAAAAAAAGCAGCCACACGGGCAAATATCAGTAAAAATAATGGAAAATAAGACAATACCTGATCCATATTTATCAGCCTATAAATCTTGTTAAATTATTAAAGATGTCATATGCATAGGAAACTAAACGTGACAGCATCCATGGTCCGAAAAAAACAAGACCGAGCAGCACCGCGACAATTTTGGGGACAAATGCAAGAGTCTGCTCTTGAATTTGCGTTGTTGCTTGGAAAATGCTGATGAAAAGTCCAACGGCAAGCGCAAGCAGCAAAAGCGGGCCGCAAACCACTAAAATCATGTATACTCCTCGTTCAGCAAGTTGAATGACGACATTTGCATTCATATTCGCTCACCTACTTTATTTTTAGAAGCTTTCCAATAATGACTTCACCACTAAATACCAGCCATCAACAAGAACAAACAATAAAATTTTAAACGGCAGTGAAATCATCACCGGTGGAAGCATCATCATCCCCATCGACATCAGCACGCTTGCCACGACCATATCAATCACTAAAAATGGAATAAAAATCATAAATCCCATCTGGAAGGCCGTTTTTATTTCACTGATCGCAAACGCAGGCACAAGAGTTGTTAATGGAATATCTTGAACATTTTTCGGTTTGGATGCACCGCTATATGATAAAAATAATGCCAAATCCTTTTGCCGCGTATGCTCGCTCATAAACTCTTTAATCGGCACAGAAGCCCGTTCATATGCTTGCTCTAAATTGATTTTTTGCGCAAACAGCGGCTGAAGCGCTTGATCGTTTACTTGCTTAAACGTCGGCGCCATAATAAAAAAGGTCAAAAAGAGCGCCAATCCAAGCAACACCTGATTGGGCGGCATTTGTTGCGTCCCCAGCGAAGTGCGGACAAACGATAAAACAATGATAATGCGGGTAAAGCATGTCATCATGATTAAAATGCCCGGGGCAATCGACAGCACCGTCAGCAATAACAAAAGTTTGACAGACATTGAGACGTTTTCAGGAGCAACTTGATTAAAAAACTGCATAAATTCATTCATCGGACGTTGTTCCCTTCTGTTCAATCTGCTTTAACAGCTTTTGGCGTTCACGAGCCACTTCTTGCATTTGTTTAGCAAATAACTCACGAAACGATGATTCCCCGGAAGGAGAAGATTCTTTTTTTCTTATCAGACGATTCCACAGCTGAAAAATCTTCGCGTTTGGCTCCAGCAATTGCTGCAATGATTGATTGTGTAGAGATAATAGCTCCTTGATTTCTTTTTCATCCTCAATCTCCTGCAATAGCTGAACAGATTCTCCAACCCCGACCACTAAAATGCGTTTGCCAATTTTTATCACTTGCACTGAACGATTGGTGCCAACGCTTGTTCCGCCAAGATTCTCAATTAAACCGCCACGGCTGGATAGTAAACGCCCGCGCTGATTCATAAATCGCAATAGCCCATAAATAAGCAAAAGAACAAATAGTGTAGCAAAAATGAGCTTAAACACATCCCATACCGTAATAGGGGATGCTGCCGCTGCTTGCGATGATGGTTTGCCTGCGCCGCTCGATTCGGCAGGCTGCTTGTCCTCTTGACATTTTTCCGGATGCTCCAAGCATTGCTTCACAGTCGGAGATTGCTCCGCAAATACAGGCGCTCCTGTTTGCGAAGCAATCATAGCAGTAAACCATACAAACAATAACATGACTCGAACTCGAAACAAATTCGTTCCACCTCTTGCGCTTAGCCCAGCGTTTTATTAATGGCTTCAATGACGCGATCCGCTTGGAACGGCTTGACGATAAAGTCTTTAGCACCAGCTTGAATGGCATCAATGACCATCGCTTGTTGTCCCATAGCCGAGCACATAATCACTTTCGCATTGCCGTCAATTTTTTTAATTTCCTTCAATGCTGTAATTCCGTCCATTTCTGGCATCGTGATATCCATTGTCACAAGATCTGGGCGCGTTTCTTTGTACTTTTCTACCGCTTGAAGTCCGTCTGCCGCTTCCGCTACCACCTCGTGTCCATTTTTCGTTAAAATATCTTTAATCATCATTCTCATAAATGCTGCATCATCTACAATTAATATTTTGGCCATTTCCAACTACCTCCTACATTATCATCTTAAATTTTTTAAGCGGTCACTTTGACTAATGATATCTGTCACGCGTACGCCAAAATTCTCATCAATAACAACGACCTCACCCTTGGCGATGAGTTTGTTATTGACTAGTATATCTACCGGCTCGCCTGCCAGCTTATCCAGCTCAATAATGGATCCGGAGGAAAGATTTAAAATATCTTGTACCGACCGCTTCGTCCGGCCTAGCTCGACGGTGACTTGCAGCGGGATATCAAGAAGCATGTTTAAATTCCGCGCTTCGGCTTCTGCCAACGGCGCTGGCTCAAAGCTTGCGAAATCAGCAGGCTGAACCTGACGCTGTCCAGCCGATGCATATGTGCCAAAATGGTTGGGCGCATACGCTGCCGGCTGTGCCGCATGCGGATAAGGCTGAGCGATCTCTGGTTGAGCCGATGCAGCCGGCTGATCATATGCAGATCCTGGCAGTTGAGAAGATCCCGCAGCTGATGGTGACACAACGCTGCTGGCCGGAGCTGTTTTCGTCTCGATTTTATCGGATACCGACTCACTGGAGCTAGACATTTGCAATAAATTTTGCACTAACTCCTTAGCAAAATCAATCGGTAATAGCTGCATAATATTTGAATCAATTAACGTTCCTATTTTCAAACGGAACGATACCTTCACTAGAACGCTTTCTGGCGGTAAATACTCAAGCCCCTCTCCCTCTTTAATATCTAGCAAATGAAGGCTTGGTGGAGAAATATCTACTTTTTTCCCAAAAATCGTGGACATAGAGGTGGCCGCTGACCCCATCATTTGATTCATCGCTTCCTGCACAGCACTTAATTGGATTTCTCCTAATAAATCCATCGGGTTTTGCCCGTTTCCGCCTAGCATAAGATCCGCAATAATCGCCGCATCTGATTGCTTAATGACAAGCAAATTCGTTCCTAAAAAACCCTCTGTATAATTGACTTGAATCGCCACGTACGGATGCGGAAATTCATTTTCGACATCCTCGCGATGAATGATGGACACGTTGGGTGTCGTAATTTCCACCTTTTGATTTAATAAAACGGAAAGAGCCGTTGCAGAGCTGCCAAACGAGATATTCCCAATTTCCCCCAAAGCGTCTTGTTCCATTGTTGAGAGTACCTCATCAATCGTTGGAGAGTCATTGGCTCCATCCGCTCCGCGCAACAAGGCATCAATTTCATCTTGGGATAACATATCATCACTCATCATTGTTGTCTTCTCCCCCTTTCAATGTATCTAACACTTGCACTGCCAATCGCTTGTTGACTTTTCCTGGCTGACCGATAAATTTCGGAACATCCCCGATTTTAATGATTAAAGGCTGCTGGATCATTTGATCTAATTGAATCACATCCCCAACATCAAGCTGCAAAAATTCCTGGATTGTAATCATCGCCTTCCCTAGCTCAGCAATGACCGGGATTTTGGCGATTTTAATTCCTTGCTCAAGCGATGTTACCTCTTCAGGCACTCTGTCTTTTTTTTGCGTCTGCATCCAATAATGCACAGACAGGCGAGGAATAATGGGCTCAAGCACAACATGTGGAATACAAATATTGATCATTCCGCTCGTTTCAGCAATTTGCGTATTAAGTGAAATCACCACCACTGTTTCATTCGGCGAAACCATTTGCAAAAATTGAGGATTCACCTCAAACTCCGCTAAAATCGGATCGATCTCGATAATGGATTCCCATGCATCCCGCAAATGACTGAACGCTTTTTCGAACAAATTAGACATAATCCGCATTTCAATCTCTGTCAAATTGTCCACTTTATTAATACTTGTCCCGCGTCCCCCCATGACACGATCAAGCATGGCGTAAGCAACATTTGGATTGACTTCCATGACGATATGCCCGTCTAGCGGCGGCACCTCAAAAACGTTTAAAATCGTCATTTTAGGAATGGAACGAATAAATTCTTCATATGGAATTTGATCGGCTGATGCCACCGAAATTTGTACATATGTCCGCAGCTGAGCGGAAAAAAAGGTGGTTAATAATCTTGCAAAATTTTCATGAATGCGCGTAAGGCTACGTATTTGATCTTTGGAGAAGCGAAGGGCGCGTTTAAAGTCGTATACTTTTACCCGTTTGTCCTCTTCTTCTTTTTTTAGCTCCTCTGCATCCATTTCTCCCGTTGATAGCGCCGCCAAAAGGGCATCGATTTCACTTTGTGATAGTACTTCGCCAGACACTGTTTTCACCTCCTAGCCCAAGTTATTGGAGGATGAAGGAAGTAATATAAACTTGCTCCACTTTTCCATCTTGCATAATTTGATTGATTTTCTCTTTTAATCGAGCCTTCAAATGGGTTTTTCCTTGCTCTCCGTTAAAATCCGCCGGTTTCATTTGCGATAGCTGTTCAATAATGATATCTTTCATTTGGAAATCTCGCTTCTCCGCCTCTGCTTTTGCGTCTTCATTGTTCATTTGAATTTTAAAGGAGATTTTAATAAAGCTTCCATCTGCTAGATTGGTTGTAATTTCCGGTACGTCGACAGAGCTTTCTAAAATTTCATCTGCTGTCGGCGCCGTTTGTTGTTTATCGCCTGTAAATTTAAAGATGATGACTAAAGCCACAGCGGCGACTAACGTAATCGTCACCAATATCATCAATGTCACTTTCCATAGCTTACTCATGGTCCTGCCCCTCCACATTTTTAGAAACCCCTAAAATCGAAATTTGCTGATAAAATTCTTTTACCAGCTCTACTACCTCTTTTTCCGACTCACGGACAACAAATTTTTTACCATTCGTCAGCGTAATCGTTGTATCCGGAAAAGCTTCGATTTGTTCTATGTATATCGCATTTAAGGTAAACGATTTTCCATTCAGCCGCGTTAATGTGATCATATGTATTGGGGCACTAGACAGAGCCTAGTGCCCTCCCCCCTTAATTATTTCTTTAGATTGACAAGCTCTTGCAAAATCTCATCCGATGTTGTAATAATGCGTGTATTCGCTTGAAATCCGCGCTGCGCGACAATCATTTCCGTAAACTCTTCCGATAGATCGACATTGGACATTTCAAGCGCACCAGGAACAATTTTGCCTGCTCCGCCTACTCCCGGAGAAGTTAACGTCTCCGCACCAGAGTTCGTTGTTGAGCGGAAAAGATTGTCTCCAACCTTCTCTAATCCATCGTTATTTGCAAATTTCGCTAATTCAATTCGACCAGCAACCTGCAAAGTTCCTGTGTTATCGACGTAGTTTACTGTGCCATCTGAACCAATACTAAGACTTTGCGCTGTTGTTGGGATTTGAATGCGAGTGTTACCATTGCCGAGCAAGTAACGTCCATCAGCGCTAACAATATAGCCTTGAGAATCAAGATAAAAATTTCCTGCTCTTGTGTATAGTCTGTTATTTCCAGAGTTATCACCTAAAACAAAGAATCCATCTCCTGAAATGGCCAAATCAAGCACACGAGCAGTAGGTTGCAAACTTCCTTGCGTCTGAACAGTATCAATTGCCGCAAGCTGCGCCCCTAATCCGACTTGTTTTGGATTCACCCCGCCGTTGTTCGCTGTTGGAGCACTTGCACCCGCGATTTGTTGACTAACTAAATCTTTAAAAATGGTACGGCCCTTCTTAAACCCATACGTATTCACATTCGCAATATTGTTTCCGATCACATCTAATTTCACTTGGAAGTTTTTCATTCCGCTAATTCCAGAATACATTGAACGAAGCATATAATCCCTCTCCCTTGTTCAGATTTATCCATTATGGAGTTTCTACTTTGATAATTTGCTTGTTGGAAATCTCCTGACCATTATCAAGCTCTAAAAAGATTTCATTGTTTCTTTGGGAAACTGATTTCACCATACCGCTCGCTAGATTTTCCGACGTATCGGCCTCATCGCTCGTATCCATCCAATACACTTTTTTGCCTATCATTTCACTATAAAGCAAAATCGCGTTATCGCTTTGCATTTGCATAAATCCTTGCATGGCAGCTGCCAGATTCGTGATTTGCTCCAGCGTGGAGAAATTGGCCATTTGCGCAATAAACTCTTTATCCTCCATTGGATTTAATGGATCTTGATTTTGCAGTTGAACCAGCAAAATTTTTAAAAAATCGTCTTTGCCAAGAACACTGTCTCCCGTCTGCCGCTCCGGAGGCGTATAATTGCTTAACAATAAGTTGGGATCAATGGTATTTGCCATCTTTGACCGCTCCTATGCTTCAATATTTAACAATTCATGAAGAAAAGACTCCTGAAATGGAAGCTCCTTGTCTTGCTCAAACGGCTGGCGCTGTTCTTGATCAGGTTGTCCCTCTCTGTTTCGCTCGTGCTGACTGAATGATTGTTCATAAGAAGGCAACGGTGAGTGTGCGCGCACATCAAATTGCTCGATTGTAATGTGCTGAGCTGGTATCACATGAGCCATTTGCTGGATGTTTGCTTCCATTAGTTCTTTTGCCGAACGGCTTGAGGCGATGATTTTCGCCATCATCTGTCCGTTTTCCTGAACAAGCTTTACTGTCAACGTTCCTAAATGTTCTGGATGAAGGCGAATCACAAGCTGTGATTGTCCATTTCCTAAATTGGTGAATTTACTCGATTTTATAATACTTGTAAATTGCCGGATTAGTTGCTCGCTGCTACCATTAGCCGAGGTGTTCTCAGACAGTGAAATGACCGGCTCTGTATTTTGCGAAAACAGCGTTGGTTGAGCCTGATTGAAAAACGGCTGAGCCATTGTTTGAACATCCCCCTGCTTGTGATTCGCGGCTTTCGTTAACTGAGCCAGCGAATCCGGGTGATATCCGGCAGTCGAGCTGAAGGCTGAAGAAAAGCTGCTAGGTGGAAAGGTCAGCTGATGTGGATAGCTCCCGTTTCGATAGGTGTTGACAGCTGCGGCTGCTCCTCCATTGAAAAGCGCCGAAAAACGGCCATTCCGAGGATCACTGCTCGCTTGCTGAGCCTTTTTGTTTTGCAAGAAATTTACCAATGTTTCTACATTGATCATTGGTCCCAACTCATCGCGATTTGGCTGCAATGACAGCCATTCCTCCAATAACGATATTGGCTCTGCGCCCTGCGCGCTATTGTTCTGCATCCATGTCATTTGTTCTGAGAGCATTTGTTTTATCCATGCAGCCGTTTGCGGAACGCTGGATGGCTGAAGAGAAGCTGGGTTTGTTTCAAACTGCTCATGCAACGTCTGCTGCATATCAGCCGGCAGCAGCAGCAAGAGCAAATCCACCCATTTGGTCAACAGATCGTCTTGGTGTTCATTTCGTTCTATATGGTCTTTTGTTGCCACCTCATTTGCTTTCATGCTGGAATCTGCAGAATCAAACGTCGCCGATTGAAGCAGCTGCTGAAATAAACTTCCTTCTTGTGTTTGTCCTTTTGCGTTCAACGTTTGTGCCTGATCCCCAGAAACCGAAGAAGACGGAAAAAGCGATTGAGTATAAGTGCCAATTCTCATGATCTCCCCTCCTTTCCTAATTATTAGCCGCTTGGGCTGCTTTCGTTAGTAGCGCCGTATATTTAGCTGCTTCTTCCGGAGACATTTTTTCCAGAATAGCGGCGGCCTTCTCGCTGCCTAATATCGCAAGAATGTTAAGCGCCTCCTGATCCGACATTTTCGGAATGATGGCAGCGGCATTTTTCGGTGACATTTCTCCATACATTTGAGCAACATCTTGAACAGTGAGTTTTTTTGCTTCGGTTGTTGGTGATGTGTCGGTCTGCTGCTGGGATTCCAGTTGGGCATTTAACCGTTCAATTTCTTTCTTTAGTGCTTCAATTTCACTCTGTTTATTTTTGACTTCGGTTTCAAGCTTTTTCACTTGTGCCGTTTTTTCTTCGAGCGTAGCTTGCTGCTCCAACATATTCTCCTTTAAAGCCTGCTCAGATGATGGCTGCTTGCTACCGACTAACTGTGAAATCCCTGGAAGATCAGCACCGTACTTTTTGGAGATGTCAAACACATTCACTCCTGCAATCGTGGTAATAATCAGTGCCAATGTGATTGTAAACAATAACGGGATGATGATGACAAACAAGAACCATTGCAGCTTGCTTACTTTTTCCTCTTTTTCCATTTCTTGCTCCTTCATCGTCTCACCTAATTTCTGCGATTCACAAATTGTTGAATGGAGATTTCATCCATCCAGTGATTTTCCATAGTTTGAATAGCTTGAAGCACAGCTGCTATATGCTTGTCTTTCATTTTTTCATATTTTTTTACTTCAATATTCGCTTCAGCTAACTTTGTTTGCTTGAGAAACATTTGCTCACGCGTTTCGATCACAAGCTGCTGATAATGAGAAATGGTGCGCTCCAAATTCATGACAAATTGCCGAAAATGACGAATGTCTTGAATGGGCAATCCATTTTTTAATTTTTGCTTGTACATTTCCTCGTAATCTTCTTTTTGCTTCAGAAAATGGTACAGCTTTTCCGCTGCTTCTTCAAAGCGCTTCACCGCTTCGTTATATTCTCCTAGCGCTCTCTCTTTTTCTTTTTCTCTAATGGTCAATATTTTTTCAAATTTAAACACATGCTCCATGTTTTATTCACCCCGAATGTACAAGCTGAAGCAGTTCTTGAATGCTCTCTTCTTTTGTCAATTTTTCGTGAGTATCTTGTTTTAAAAATGCAAGCAGCTTTGGATAGTAGCGAATGGCTTCGTCAATGTCTTTAGAAGAACCTCTTTTATACGCACCGATATTAATTAAATCTTCCGCGTTTATATAGGTTGAAAGAAGATGACGGAATCGTTCAGCTGCCGCTTTATGCTCTGGCCCAATAATATAATTCATGACACGGCTGATGCTTTTCAAAACATTAATAGCTGGATACTGACCTTTATTCGCCAAGCTTCTCTCAAGAACAAAATGCCCATCTAAAATTCCTCGGACCGTATCAGCAATCGGTTCATTCATATCGTCACCATCTACTAAAACCGTATAAAAAGCCGTAATGGTTCCGTGTTCATTTGTTCCTGTCCGTTCCAGCAATTTGGGCAAAATGGCAAAAACAGAAGGAGTATAGCCCTTGGTTGTCGGCGGCTCACCGATCGCTAGTCCCACTTCCCGCTGCGCCATGGCCACACGTGTCACGGAATCCATCATCAGCATGACATTCATTCCCCTATTGCGAAAATATTCGGCAATAGCCGTTGCGGTATAGGCGCCTTTAATTCTCATAAGCGCAGGCTGATCTGATGTCGCAACCACCACAACGGAACGAGCCAAGCCTTCAGGGCCGAGATCTCGTTCGATAAACTCCCGCACTTCACGTCCCCGTTCGCCAATAAGCGCAATCACATTTAGGTCTGCGTTTGTGTTGCGGGCAATCATCCCAAGAAGTGTACTCTTGCCTACTCCTGAACCAGCAAATATGCCCACACGCTGTCCTTTTCCTACTGTCAGCAAGCTATCGATCAATCTGACTCCTACTTCCACCGGTTCATCAATCGGCGGTCTTGACAGCGGATTAGGCGGCTCCTGCTCAATCGAAATGGAGCGCAGCCCTTTAGGGAGAAGGCTACCATCAAGGGGCTGGCCAAGCGAATCAAGAACCTTGCCGATTAGATCCATTCCCGCTTTTATTTGCAGCGGCTGGCCTGTCGCTTCCACTATGCATCCCGGCGAAATATCTTGAACGGTTGAAAAAGGCATTAAAAGCACATGCTGTTCGCGAAATCCTACCACCTCAGCAGCAATCTTCTGCTTCTTTCTTCCTCCGCCCACATGAATAAAGCAAACATCGCCAATGGAGCTTTCAGGACCTTTTGATTCAATCATTAATCCAATCACGCGCGTTACTTTACCAAATCGCTTATACGAATCAATGGTTTCGATCTCTTGAAAAAGAGCTGGCCAATTCAAAAAATTACTCCTCCTCAAGCCACTTAAGCAGCTTTTGTTTGATTTGTTGCAATTGAGTGTCAACACTTGCATCAATGCGGCCAAAAGGCGTTTCAATCATGCAGCCGCCCTCTGCTAACCGTTCGTCAGGATAAATAAAAATGTCTACTGGCTGACTAAAAATCGCCCTTAATTCATCCTTTTGCTGAACAAGTGTTTGATAATGCAATGGATGAACATATAGCTTCACTTCTGATTGTTCCCTAACCTCCTTGATCGCTCTTTGCACAAGATGAAGGAAGGAATCGTGATTTTCCGCCAGCTTTTCCCCCAATATTCGCTCCGCTACCTTTAAGCCGATCAACAAGATGGTTTCTTTTGATGATTCAATTTGTTCATAAAACTGTTGGTTGGTTGTTTGCACGATGTTTCTTGCTTCTTTCATTAATTCTTGAAAAGCATGAAGCGCTTCATTTTTTCCTTGACTATATCCGGCTTCATATCCTTCTTGTTGCGCTGCCGCCATAAGCCGCTGTTTTTCGGCCAACCAATTTTCCTTCTCTTGCCATATGTTTTCTTTCAAAGACTGGCAATATTGTTCTGCTTCTTGCTTCATCAGCTTCGCTTCTTCCTTTGCTTGCTCAATGATGAACTGAGCGTGAGCATGTCCATCTATTTCTTGCGAAACGGCTGAGGCTGCTGGCTGCGGAAAATAATGCTTCACTTCAATTACTTTTTTGCTGCCATGGGACGTTGTTGTAAAAGGAGCTTTGATCACATTAGACAATAATATCATCTCCTCCGCCGCGCGCTACAACGATTTCTCCAGCTTCTTCAAGACGGCGAATGACCGCAACAATACGCGATTGTGCTTCCTCCACATCGCGGAGGCGAACCGGTCCCATAAACTCCATCTCCTCTTTGAAGGTTTCCGCCATACGCGTCGACATATTGCGAAAGACGATTTCTTTCACTTCATCACTTGAAACTTTCAGTGCCAGCATTAAATCATTGTTATCAACTTCACGAATGACACGCTGAATCGCACGGTTATCAAGGGTAACAATATCTTCGAAGACAAACATTCGTTTCTTGATTTCTTCTGCAAGCTCTGGATCTTGAATTTCAAGCGCATCTAAAATCGTTCTTTCCGTGCTTCGGTCTACACCGTTTAAAACTTCCACCACCGCTTCAATGCCGCCTGTTTGCGTGTAATCTTGGACAACGGTCGTTGAAAGCTTCCGTTCTAAAATTTGCTCAACTTCGTTGATCACCTCAGGCGACGTACTGTCCATCAGCGCAATTCGGCGCGCGATATCCGCCTGCATTTCCTGCGGCAGCGACGACAGAATCTGGCCAGCTTGCGCCGGATCTAAATAGGAAAGCACAAGAGCGATCGTCTGTGGATGTTCATTTTGAATAAAGTTCAATAGCTGAGCCGGATCGGCTTTGCGAGCAAAGTCAAACGGCCGCACCATTAAAGCGGATGTTAAACGGTTAATAATATTCAGCGCTTTTTCCGAGCCAAGCGCTTTTTCAAGTACTTCTTTCGCGTAAGCAATGCCGCCTTGAGCAATATAATCCTGCGCTAAAGCAATTTGATGAAACTCCTCCAGCACTTCCTCTTTTTCTTGCGTCGCTACTTGGCGAACATTAGAAATCTCAAGTGTGAGCTTTTCAATTTCTTCCTCCGATAAATGCTTATAGACAGATGCTGATACATCTGGTCCAAGAGAAATGAGGAGTATGGCAGCTTTCTGTTTGCCTGTTAATTCTCCTTTTCTCTCTTTTTTGGCCATCTTCATTCCTCCTAGTCCTCAGCCAACCACGTTCTTAGCAATTGAGCAAATTCATCCGGCTTCTCTCTTGCCAATTTTTCAAGCTGCTTGCGTCGAATTGTCACTTCTGTTTCCCGTTCCTCCGTCACATCAGGAAGATCGGATAAAGGAGGCTGTTCAATAAAGTCTTCCTCTTCTTCCTCCACCCTTTTCCGTCTGCGCAGCAAGAAGTAAATCAGTAAGCCGATAATAGCAGCAGCACCAATTCCCCCTGCAATATACGCCCATGTCGGAATGGTTGGCTGCGGCTGTGCAAAATCGGTTTTCCCATTAAATTTTTGCACAGATACGACGATGCGGTTTTGGATATCTTGATCGCTTAACGTTTGACCATCCTGCTTATCAATCGAAGTTCGAACGATCGTACCTAAAATCTTCTGAATATCATCAATGGTTTGCTGCGATAAAGAGTTAGGATTTTGGGGATTTGGTGGTTCCACCATCACTTGGATCCCTAAATCTCTTACTTTGTATGGACTTTCAACAATATTCTTTTTAATTCTGTTTACTTCATTATTGATCGTTTCTTCTGTTTTTTCATAATCGCCATTTGAGCCGTCAGTTGCTGCTTGATAGCCTGGAATGTCATTTTCACCGGCCCCGGCCACTCCTCCCGGCTGAGCACCTTGTCCAGAATAAGTTTCTCTAATCCGCTGCACACTGACAGCAATTCCTTCATTGTTTTGCTCATCAACCGGGGTCACTAAATTTTCCTCACGGTTCTCCTGCGTAAAATCAACATCCGCTGTAACCGATACAACCACTTTGTCTTGTCCCATCATCGTGCCTAACATTTGTTGGACTTGTCGCTGGATATCGCGTTCAATTTGCTTTTTGATTTCGTTTTGCTGCGTAAACGCCGTAGCTGTCGAATTTTCTTCATTATTTTTTAGATCAAAATACTGAAAATATTGATTCATCATGACGATATTATCAGTAGGAAGATTCGGAACACTTTTTGACACGAGATGATAGAGCGCTCTAACTTGCTCATCTGTAAATTTGTATCCTGGCTTTGTTTTAAGAACGACTGAAGCGGACGCCTCTCCTTGATCCTCTGACGCAAATACGGATTGCTGGGGAAGATTAATCATGACTTTGGCATCCTCGACCCCGTCAATATTTTTAATTAGATTAGCCAATTCTGTTTGCATCGCTTTGAGTTTTACTACATTAAATTCGTTATCTGTCATCCCAAAGCTTGCATTTTTTCCAAAAAAGGAGTAGTCGATGCTTCCACTATCTGGAATCCCTTCGGCCGCTAATTCCACCTTCAGTGTATCCGCCATTTTCTCCGGCACTTCAATCGTGGTTCCGTTATCGGTCACTTGGGAATCGATTCCCTTTTGATCGAGCGTCGCTTTAATTTGTCCAGCTTCCTGCGGCGAAAGGTTGCTGTATAATGGTACAAAGCTCGTTCTTGTGGCAAAAAATGACGCAACCCCAATAATGACAAGAAAAAGAAGAAGAGCACCCAGCGCCATGGCTTTTTGAGCCTTCGTTCTCCCCCTCCAAAACGATGTGAATCGGTTGAGCCATTCTTTCACTCTTTCATTCATACATAATATTCCCCCGATTATTGCGATAATAAATTGCCAGTTTGTTAGCGCGTTGATTATACTTGCATTCTCATCATTTCTTGATATGCCTCAACAGCTTTATTTCGGACTTCCACTGCTAACTGCAAAGAAATGCCAGCTTTTTGAGCAGCGATCATGACTTGATGCAGATCAACGTTTTCTCCTTTAACTAGCTTATCGGTTAGTTGGTCGGCTGCAACCTGCTGGTCGTTTACCTGCTGAATCGCATCTTTCAAAAAGTTAGCAAACGATTTTTGTACATCCGCTGCCTTTATAGACGAAGAGGGCGCTGCAGTCGAAAAAAAGCTGTTTTGTATTCCGTTAATCATTTTTTACTCCCCTTTATTTTCCGATTTCTAAAGCCTTGACTAACATGCCTTTTGTTGCATTGAACACTGTCACATTGGCTTCATAAGAACGGGTTGCGCTCATTAAGTCTACCATTTCTTTTAGAGGATCGACATTTGGAAGCTGTACATATCCATCTTGGTTAGCATCCGGATTGGTCGGGTCGTAAACAAGCTTAAAAGGCGTTTCATCTTCGACGATTTTGGCGACTCTTACTCCCCCTCCAACCGACGCCTGTCCATCTATTGCCTTTTGAAGATAAGAAGAAAAACCGCCTTCATTCGGCTCCAATACGACCATCTTGCGTCGATATGGCTGCCATTGTCCGTCGACAAATTGGGCACGCGTTGTATCCACATTCGCCATATTGGAGGAAATGACATCCATCCGCAAACGCTGCGCCGTTAAGGCAGAAGCCGTGGTATTTAGGCTTTGAAAAATGGACATACATTACTTCCCTCCTTTAATAACCGTTTTTAAAGAATTGAACTTCCCATTTAATCTCTCGATCAATGCGTTGTAATAAATTTGATTTTCCGCTAATTCCGACATTTCTCTATCTACATCGACACTGTTTCCATTATGATTGTATACCATATCACTTCTTGTCGTCACTAAAAAATTGCCAGTATTTTTACTAGCAAATGCAAAATGCTTCGGATTCGTTCGATAAGCTTCAAACGAAGACATAGCTTGATCTAGTTCGGTTTTAAAACGAACCTCCTTTGCTTTGTAATTTGGCGTATCGGCATTCGCAATGTTATTGGCAATCACCTTTTGCTTTAGCGACGCATAGTCCAATCCTTGCTCTAAGCGCGCAAATGTTTGCGAAAAGATTTCCAAGCGTAATCCCCTCTTTTTTTCTTTTTTCGACAATATTTGATATTCTATATTTTAAAATAACGCCTAAATGATGTATAGCCGGAATATTGTACTATTTTTTCATAGGAATTGATATTAGCTTGTATCGTTATTAAACATACGCACAATAGCGTAAATGCCTCTTTCCTTTCTTTTCCTCTCTATAGATTCGGATTGAAAAATCGACATAAGCTAAACATGAATGTTGACTAAAAAACATGGAAGCGATGTTGTTCAATCGTCCGTTTGATCCTTACCTGCTCATTTGAAGAAGAAATATAGTTGCATTGGATTGCACTTCCGAAGCAAAATGGTTAGCTTCGTTCGAGATAGATAAAAAAGAGCTGCCAAAAAAGCAGCTCTTGCATTAGTTTGTTTTTAATTTTTCAAGCTCTGTTAAAAACTTATCGTTTAATACTTTAATATACGTTCCTTTCATACCAAGAGAACGAGATTCAATGACGCCTGCACTCTCAAGCTTGCGAAGCGCGTTGACAATGACCGAACGCGTAATGCCCACTCGGTCAGCGATTTTGCTGGCAACAAGCAGCCCCTCTGTTCCTTCTAACTCTTCAAAAATGTGCTCGATTGCCTCAAGCTCACTGTATGATAACGAGCTGATCGCCATTTGTACAACCGCTTTGCTTCTTGCTTCTTCTTCAATTTCTTCTGCTTTTTCACGCAAGATTTCCATACCAACGACAGTAGCTCCATATTCAGCCAAGATGAGATCATCATCCTCAAATTGGCGGTCAAGTCTGGACAAAATCAGCGTGCCCAGGCGTTCTCCACCCCCATTAATCGGCACAATCGTCGTTAACCCAGTTTTAAATAAATCTCGGTTTTCTACTGGAAACGCCGTATATTCGCTGTTAATATCCAAATTAGGAGAGGTCTCCGTAATATTGAACAGACTATTGGTATATTCTTCTGGGAATTGGCGATCCTCAAGCATTTTTTTCATCCGCTCATTTTCAATCGATTGCTTAATCGCAAAACCTAATAGCTTCCCACGGCGGCTGACGACAAAAATATTGGCTTCAATCACTTCGCAAAGAGTTTCTGCCATCTCTTTAAAGTTTACAGGCTTTCCGGCTGCTTTCTGTAGCATCGCATTAATCGTTCGTGTTTTCTGTAACAAATTCATGATCTATATCCTCCTATTCAAATTCATTTACAAAATAAATTCGCTTAAGTCTTTATTTTTTACAATATTACCTAATTTTTGTTCAACATATTGCGGTGTAATTACCACTTTTTCCAGTGCAATATCAGGCGCTTCAAATGATAGATCCTCAAGCAGCTTCTCCAGAATTGTATGAAGCCGTCTTGCCCCGATATTGTCTGTTGTTTGATTGACTTCAAACGCCACTTCAGCAATCTTACGAATAGCATCGTCAGAAAATTCAAGTTGTATACCTTCTGTAGCAAGAAGAGCCATATATTGTTTAATCAGAGCATTGTCAGGCTCAATAAGAATCTTCACAAAATCATCTACCGTCAACTTGGATAGTTCTACCCGAATCGGGAAGCGCCCTTGCAACTCAGGAATCAAATCGGACGGCTTCGACATATGAAACGCTCCAGCAGCAATGAACAAAACATAGTCTGTTTTGACAGGACCATATTTTGTCATCACCGTTGAGCCTTCTACGATCGGTAAAATGTCGCGCTGCACCCCTTCACGCGATACATCGGCTGAAGAAGCGCTCTGGCCCTTTCTGGCAATTTTGTCGATTTCATCAATAAAAATAATACCAGACTGTTCTGCCAGCTGCACTGCCTCTTGTGTCACTTCATCCATATCGATCAGCTTTTGCGCTTCTTCATTGGTTAACACTTTTCGTGCTTCGCTTACCTTCAATTTTCGTTTTTTGAGCCGTTTTGGCATCAAACTGCTTAAAGCATCCTGCATATTCATGCCCATCTGCTCAATGCCGGCCCCTTGCAAAAAATCAAAAACAGTCGTTTGCTGCTCTTCGATTTCCACCGTCACCAATTCGTCCTCAAGCTCACCATTGGCAAGCTGGGCAGCTACCTGTTTCCGTTTTTGCTCGATATGTTGGTCATCTTGGCCGTAAGTCGTCGAATCCTGCTGTGATGTTTGGCCGCCAAATAGCATCTCAAGCGGATTTTTGATCGTCTGCTTCGGTTTTCCGGGAACTAAAAGCTCGATGAGACGTTTATTGGCTTGCTGCTCAGCGCGATCTTTCACTTCATACATTTTCCGCTCTTTCACTAAGCGAACAGATGTTTCAACAAGATCTCTCACCATAGACTCAACATCGCGTCCAACATAGCCAACCTCTGTAAACTTCGTTGCTTCCACTTTGACAAACGGCGCCCCGACAAGCTTAGCGATTCTTCTCGCAATCTCGGTTTTCCCTACTCCTGTCGGACCGATCATCAATATATTTTTAGGTACGATCTCATCGCGCAGCTTTTCATCAAGCAAACTGCGCCGATAGCGATTTCTTAGTGCAACCGCGACTGCTTTTTTCGCTTCTTTTTGACCGACAATAAATTGATCCAGCTTTTCTACAATTTGTCGAGGTGTTAAGTTCATCATTTCTCCCCCTCGCTACAGTTCTTCCACAATAATGTGGCTATTGGTATACACGCAAATATCAGAAGCCATTTCTAAAGCGGCTTTGGCAATTTCCTTAGCCGTCATTTGTCCGCCCGCGTATTGCTTTAAGGCCCGACCGGCAGCAAGCGCGTAGTTTCCTCCTGAACCAATCGCTAAAACGCCATCATCCGGTTCGATCACTTCACCTGTTCCTGATACTAGAAGCAAATGGCGTTCGTCCATCACAATCAGCATCGCTTCCAGTCTTCTCAATACTTTATCGCTGCGCCATTCCTTCGCCAGTTCAACCGCCGCACGTTGCAAGTTCCCATTAAACTCTTCTAATTTCCCTTCGAACATTTCAAACAATGTGAACGCATCCGCAACGGAACCAGCAAATCCCGCTAATACTTTTCCGTGAAAAAGCTTCCGAACTTTTTTAGCTGTATGTTTCATGACCACCGCATTCCCAAAAGTCACTTGGCCATCTCCAGCCATGGCGCAGGCGCCGTTATGTTGAATCGCAAAAATTGTTGTAGCATGGAATTGCTCCATATAAACCCTCCTTTATGGAAGTCTAAGCACGCGGATGCGTGTGCAAATAAACGTGGCGGAGACGATCTTTCGTCACGTGCGTGTATACCTGCGTCGATGAAAGATGCGCATGTCCCAATAGCTCTTGAACGGTGCGCATATCCGCCCCTTCGTTAAGCAAATGGGTGGCAAATGTATGTCTGAATACGTGCGGGCTTACCTTTTGCGTTAATGCAGCCTTCTCCACAACTTCGTTCAAAATATAACGCACCCCTCGAGGTGTTAAAGGACTTCCCCGAAAGTTTAAAAACAAAGAATGATTCACTGTTTTGCTTTTGGCTAAAAGCTCATTCCGCCCTTTTTGTACATACCGTTCCAGCGCTTGCTTCGCAAAACTACCGAATGGCACATAGCGCTGTTTGTTCCCTTTCCCGTAAATCAAAATGGTTGCAAGGGAAAAATCAATATCAGACAAGTGAATGTGACAACATTCACTAATACGGATGCCCGTCGCATAAAGCAGTTCAATTAACGCTTGATTTCGCTGACCAATCGCTGTATTTAAATCATTGACATGAAATAAGGCTTCTAATTCCTGTTCATATAAAAAACGGGGGATTTTTTGCTCTTTTTTCGGCAATGATGCGAGAGCAAACGGATTTTCCGTTACTTTCTTTTCCCTCATTAAAAATTTATAAAAACTTCGTAAGCTCGAAATCTTTCGGGAAATTGAACGGCTCAGCAGTTGTTCGGCATGCAGCTTCGTCAAATATAATCGAACATCGCTGTACGTTACCTCATCTAAACGTTCCAGCGCCTGTTCATGCATAAACTCGAAAAACTGCTCAATATCGCGTGTATAGCACGCAATAGTATATTGTGAATAGTTTTTTTCGATTTGTAAATATTCTACGAATAATTGTAACGAAATTTTCAAATTTTCCATTCTTAACACCTCACAAGGGCTACTAAATATTAACATAGATTTAGCAGCCCTTGCAATTATTTTTTTATAAAATTCTGAATAGTGTCCAATGCTCGCTTAGCATACTCTTCATTGCGGCGCTTTTTATCTTTAATCATTTCTTCAAGAGGGGCAAACAGGCCGAAATTCGCGTTCATTGGCTGAAAATGCTTCGGATTTGTCGACGTAATATAGTGAGCCATGCTGCCAATCGCTGTTTCGGGCGGGAAAACGATCAGCTCCTGGCCGAGCACAAGGCGCGCCGCGTTGATGCCTGCTACCAATCCGGAGGCGGCCGACTCTACATATCCTTCGACTCCCGTCATTTGTCCAGCAAAAAATAAATCCTCTCTCTCCTTCAATTGATAAGTCGGACGGAGAAGTTTTGGCGAGTTGATAAACGTATTGCGATGCATCACTCCATAGCGGACAATTTCCGCATTTTCAAGCCCTGGAATTAAACGGAATACTTCCTTTTGTGCTCCCCATTTCAAATGAGTTTGAAAACCAACGATATTGTATAACGTTCCTGCTGCATCGTCTTGGCGAAGCTGAACTACCGCAAACGGTCTTTTTCCTGTGCGCGGATCTTCGAGGCCGACCGGTTTCATCGGACCAAATAGCAGCGTTTTCTTTCCGCGTTTCGCCATGACTTCAATCGGCATGCATCCTTCAAAATAAATTTCTTTTTCAAATTCCTTTAACGGCGCTGTTTCTGCTGAAATAAGCGCTTCATAAAAGCGGTCAAATTCTTCCTCCGTCATCGGGCAATTCAAATAGGCGGCTTCCCCTTTATCATAGCGAGATTTTCTATACACCTTTTCCATATCGATGCTTTCTTTTTCAACAATAGGGGCGGCGGCATCATAAAAATACAAATACTCTTCTCCCGTCAGCTCTTTTAATTTTTCAGATAATGTAGGAGACGTAAGAGGTCCTGTGGCAATAATCGTTGGCCCAGTCGGGATGTCTGTCACTTCCTCACGGATGACCGTTACATTTGGATGGTTTTGAACGAAATCGGTGACACGGGCCGCAAATTCATGCCGATCCACCGCCAGTGCTCCTCCAGCAGGCACAGAGCACTCATCTGCCGCTTTGATGATGACCGAATTGAGCATTCTCATCTCTTCTTTGAGCACGCCAACGGCATTCGTTAACGAATTGGCGCGCAGTGAATTGCTGCAAACCAGCTCAGCGAATTTATCCGTATGATGGGCTGGCGTTTGTTTCACAGGACGCATTTCGTATAAACGGACATGAATGTTGCGGGTCGCAAGCTGCCACGCGGCTTCGCTTCCTGCTAATCCTGCACCAATAACATTGACAATCATGCTTCATTTCCTCCTTCGTTACGCATAAAAACGGTGAGGACTGACGGTCGCCCACCGATCATGCTTGCGGTTTCTCTTGGTAGTCACATTGATTACATTGAACTTGTATGCCTTTTTTTAATTTTTTCTCTACTAGTAACCCTTCACATTTTGGACAAGGACGCGCAAGCGGTTTATCCCACGACATAAAATCACAGGCTGGAAACTGATCGCATCCATAAAATATTCGCCTTTTCTTGCTGTTTCGTTCAACAAGATTTCCTTCGCCGCATTGCGGACATTTTACACCGATTTCTTTCACGATCGGCTTTGTATGACGACAATCCGGAAAATTGGAGCAGGCAATAAACTTGCCGAATCTTCCCATCTTATAAACCATCGGGCTTCCGCATTCTTCACAATCAATCCCAGCCGGTTCATCCTTGATTTCGACTTCCTTCATCTCTTTTTCCGCAATTTGCAAGCTTTTTTCGAATCCGCTGTAAAATTCATCAATCACTTGAATCCATTGAATTTTCCCCTCTTCAATCTCATCTAAGCTTTTTTCCATTTTTGCTGTAAATTCGACGTCTAAAATCTCTGGGAAAAACTCTAAAATTAATTCCAAGACAATTTCACCAAGCTCCGTTGGCACAAATCGTTTATTTTCCAGCACAACATAATTGCGCTTTTGAATCGTGTCCAAGGTTGGAGCATAAGTCGACGGGCGACCGATTCCAAGCTCTTCCAGTGTTTTGACTAATCTAGCTTCCGTATAGCGCGGAGGCGGCTGTGTAAAATGTTGCTTCGGTTCTATGTCCTTTCCAATCACTTTTTCTCCTTCTTGAAGGTCAGGAAGTAAACGATCTTGCTCATCCGTCTGGTCATCTGTCCCCTCCACGTATACTTTCATAAATCCAGCAAATTTTACTTTGGAGCCGCTAGCGCGGAAAATCACTCCCCCGTTTTCTAAATCGACACTCATCGTGTCCAAAAGCGCAGGAGCCATTTGACTGGCGACAAATCGTTCCCAAATCAGTTTATAAAGCCGAAATTGATCGCGGCTCAAATATGGCTTTACCGAGCTAGGATCGCGAAATACAGATGTAGGGCGAATCGCTTCGTGAGCATCTTGAGCTGCTGTATTTTTCTTTTCTTTTCGCTTTTCTTGTGCTACGTACTCTGCACCAAATGCTTTTTCAATATACGAAAGCGCTTCATTTTGCGCTGACTCAGAGACACGTGTTGAGTCCGTGCGCATGTATGTAATTAAACCGACCGTTCCTTCGCTTCCAAGATCAATCCCTTCATAGAGCTGCTGAGCGAGCATCATCGTCTTTTTGGTGCGGAAATTCAGCTTACGCGCCGCTTCTTGTTGCAGAGATGAGGTCGTAAATGGCGGCACCGGGTTTCGCTTCCGCTCCTTTTTCGTTACCGATTTCACCGTAAAATATTGGCCTTTAAGGCGTTCTAAAACGAGCTTGACATCCTTTTCCTGTTTTAAATCGAGTTTTTGTCCATCCAATCCATAAAAAAACGCCGTAAACACTTCATTTTGCTTCACAAATTCCGCTTGAATGGACCAATATTCCTCAGGCTGAAATTCTTTAATTTCTTTTTCGCGATCAATGATCAACCGCAAAGCAACGGACTGCACTCTTCCCGCGCTTAGTCCCTTTTTTACTTTTTTCCAAAGCAACGGGCTAATATTATAGCCTACAAGTCTGTCAAGAACACGTCGAGCTTGCTGGGCATCCACCAAATGCATATTGATCGCCCGAGGATGCTGGAAGGATTCACGGATCGCATCCTTTGTAATCTCATTAAAGACCACACGGCAATCGGAATGAATATCAAGATCGAGCATATGGGCTAAATGCCAAGCGATCGCTTCTCCTTCACGGTCCGGGTCAGCCGCTAAAAAGACTTTTTTCGCTTTTTTAGCCGCTGTTTTCAAATCTTTAATGACTGGCCCCTTGCCGCGAATGGTAATATATTTTGGCTCATAATTATTTTTTATGTCAACGCCCATTTGGCTTTTCGGCAAATCGCGAATATGTCCCATCGAGGCTTTTACTTTATACTTTTTTCCTAAATATCGTTCAATCGTCTTTGCTTTTGCTGGTGATTCAACAATGACGAGATAATCTGACATACCGTTTCCTCCCTTAAGAGGTTATATTTAAAATCTTCATTATTATTAATGATTCTTATGACATTTGTCAAACAAGATGTAAAAAAATTTTTATTTTAATGGAAAAATAGCGGAGAATTCCTCCATAATATCCCACGCAGACCGAACAAGCTTTGCGCCCATCTGAATCAATTGATTGGTTCCATCTGCCTGCTCAAGAAAAATGGAGCCCGGCACCGCAAACACCTCTCTTCCCGCTTCCAAGGCAAGGGAAGCAGTAATGAGTGAACCGCTTTTCTCTTTTGCTTGAACGACAACCGTTCCAAGCGACAAGCCGCTAATAATCCGATTTCGCAGCGGAAATTGCCATTTTTGCGGCTTTGTGTGCGGCGGATATTCTGAAACCACTAAATGTTCATTCATTAGCTTTTCTGCCAGTGAGCGATTTTGTTTGGGATAAATATGCTCGACTCCTCCAGCAATGACGGCAATCGTTTTTCCCCCGGATTGGACAGCCGTTTGATGCGCAGCTGCATCAATTCCTAAAGCAAGGCCGCTGACAATCGTCCAGTCATGCTGAATCAACGGCGGCACTAAAAGGCGCAGAGCACGAATCCCTTCCTCGGTCGGCTTTCTCGTTCCAACCATACTGATCATTTTACAAGATGAAAGCCATTCAATATTCCCTTTGGCATATAACACCCAAGGCGGGGCAAAGATGTGTTTGAGCCACTTCGGATAAATGTCATCAAAAACCGTAACGATATGAATATTGTTGTCCCTATATGTTTTTATCATACTTTGCATATCAATGGAATGTAAATCTTGGAAAAACAAAGAATATTGTTCGGGAGAAATCGACATAAAGGAAGCAAGAGTTGAATAAGAGAGTGAAAAAATGGAAGAAAGCGATGGATCTTGTTGCAAGAGGCGATGAATCGTTTTCCAGCCTGCACCACGACAATGATGAAGATGAATCAGACGTTCACGAAGCGAGGTATACATTTCATCTCTCCTCTCTTAAAATCCTTTCAAATTCAGCTACATCAGACACATATACAGAAACACATGACCACAAATTCTCTTCTTCTGGAACAAGAACACCGCTTGACCAGCGATTTATATAGAACTGAGCTCACCTGTCAGCCTTTCTTTTTAGCGGCGCCATCCGGTCTAGCTGATTTGAATTCTATCAATCCAATCGGAGGTGTCCATCAGTATCTATGACGGTCAAAGACCGTCGAAAAAAATAGGATTCTGCCTCTGAATAGACTCATGGTTCCGTCTTTTCATTCGATCTCTATCCAATTGTGTTGATGGGCTAATCCCTCATAAAACTGGCAATATCATGATTGGGGAAACGCATGCGAATCGTAAATGGTGACAGGAGAAAAGCAAACGATCTTGATGGGGACACACCTAGTTTGATCCATGATGTAGGACAGAGGTCAATCATGGAGGCGATTTCTTCATTGGCACAAATAACATAGCGATTTTTCAAGTTATCTATTTGAGCTGCAACTTGGCATATCAACCGCTTCACTTTTTCGCTGAAACAACGGCTTGATTTCGACTGTCGAATGACTGAGAACAATCACACATGTTGAATTTTCGTTTACCCATTTATGCCCCTTGTCAAAAAACCGCTCTCACACAATAAAGGACGGCAGTTATCCTTTGTATGCAAAAAACCATCCCGCACTGAGCGGACGGCGCTCTTGTATGCGGGACGGTTGCTCCTTATTGATTAATGTGTTTTACATTTTTCATAAAGCCCTTGCTCTTTTAACACGGCAATTAATGTTTCGCCGATCACAGCAGGAGTATCCGCTACTTTAATGCCGCATTCATTCATTTTCTTAATTTTTTCTGCAGCTGTCCCTTTGCCGCCAGAAATGATCGCACCAGCATGGCCCATACGTTTTCCAGGAGGTGCTGTTTGACCGCCAATGAAGCCGACTACCGGCTTTTTCATGTTCGCTTTGACCCACTCAGCCGCTTCTTCTTCTGCTGTACCGCCGATTTCACCAATCATAATGACTGCATATGTTTCTTCATCTTCATTAAATGCTTTTAAGACATCGATAAAGTTTGTACCGTTGACAGGGTCGCCACCGATACCAACTGCTGTAGATTGCCCAATTCCTGCTTGCGTCAACTGATGTACCGCTTCGTATGTTAATGTACCAGAACGAGATACGATACCGACATGGCCCTTTTTATGGATGTAGCCAGGCATAATGCCGATTTTGCACTCTTCTGGTGTGATCACGCCAGGGCAGTTCGGTCCGATCAAACGCGTTTTCTTTCCTTCCATGTAGCGCTTCACTTTGACCATATCAAGCACAGGAATGCCTTCTGTAATGCAGACAACAAGATCTAATTCCGCATCAACTGCTTCCATAATCGCTTCCGCAGCAAATGCAGGCGGAACATAAACAACAGAGGCATTTGCTCCTGTTTTTGCAACCGCTTCAGAAACCGTATTAAATACCGGAACTCCTTCGACTTCTGTACCGCCTTTTCCTGGCGTTACACCGCCAACAATTTTCGTTCCGTATTCAAGCATTTGCTTCGTATGGAATAATCCTTGCGATCCTGTAATCCCTTGAACAATGACTTTTGTATCTTTGTTAACAAAAACGCTCATTCTTCTCCCTCGCCTTCTTAACGTACTAATTCCACGATTTTTTGTGCGCCGTCTGCCATCGATTCAGCAGCTGTAATGTTTAAGCCAGACTCCTCTAAAATTTTCTTCCCTAGTTCAACGTTGGTGCCTTCTAAACGAACAACAAGCGGAAGCTCCAAGCCGACTTGTTTCGTTGCTTCAACAATTCCAGTTGCAATGACATCACATTTCATAATACCGCCGAAAATGTTAACAAAAATGCCTTTTACTTTCGGGTCAGACAAGATGATTTTGAACGCTTCTGTTACTTTTTCCGTTGTCGCGCCGCCGCCGACATCTAAGAAGTTCGCCGGTTCGCCGCCGTAGTATTTAATGATATCCATTGTTGCCATCGCAAGGCCAGCACCGTTCACCATGCAGCCGATGTTGCCATCAAGCGCAATGTAGTTCAAATCAAATTTAGATGCTTCCACTTCTTTTGGATCTTCTTCGTCCAAGTCGCGGTATTCAAGCACATCTTTATGGCGATAGAGCGCGTTGGAATCAAAATTTAACTTCGCGTCAAGCGCCATGACTTTGCCGTCGCCCGTGACGACAAGCGGGTTGATTTCGGCGATCGAGCAATCTTTTTCCACGAATACT
Source organism: Anoxybacillus sp. B2M1 (assembly GCF_001634265.1). Taxonomy (NCBI): domain Bacteria; kingdom Bacillati; phylum Bacillota; class Bacilli; order Caryophanales; family Anoxybacillaceae; genus Anoxybacillus; species Anoxybacillus sp. B2M1. The sequence continues at coordinate 1,263,604 of NZ_CP015435.1, forward strand.
TGGTATAAGCCCATCATAAATTTGACTGCTTGATTGATCAGCTCTTTCGGAATGTTGATGTTAAATGCCAAGCGACGCGCTTGAAACGCTTGCAAACCTACCGCAGGATCAACATACTCTTTAAAAATTTTCTCCGGTGTTTTTGCGGCTACTTCTTCAATCTCTGTACCGCCTTCTTCAGAGCCCATCAGCACAACGCGAGAAGTTGCACGATCAACAACAAGGCCGATATAATACTCTTTCTTGATATCGCATCCTTCCTCAATTAAAAGGCGCTTGACTTCTTTTCCTTCAGGTCCGGTTTGATGAGTGACAAGCACTTTTCCTAGCAGTTCGCTTGCATATGTACGAACTTCCTCTAAGCTTTTCGCTACTTTTACCCCTCCGGCTTTTCCGCGGCCGCCAGCGTGGATTTGCGCTTTTACGACACAAACAGAGGTTCCTAATTCTTTAGCCGCTTCGACTGCTTCTTCAACAGAGAATGCTACGCGCCCGTTTGGCACGGCAACTCCGTAGCTTCTGAGGATCTCTTTGCCTTGATACTCATGAATATTCATATCCCATCCTCCTATGTATAAAAATAAAAGTACTAGCGCTTTCATTGTATAATGTTACTTTCCATATTGTCTACCATTTCGACACAAAATCAGAAAAATCCTCTCTGACAAAAGGCTGCTTTGCTGTTGAGCAAAGCAGCCTTTAATCATGTGCATCTAATTGGCGATCCATTTGATAGACAAAAGCAAACAGCTCTGCAACGACTTGATATAGCTGTTCAGGAATGGCTTCATTAATCTCTAGTTCGCTTAACAACTCGACAAGCGATGGATCTTTTTGAATCGGAATGCTATGCTCTTTGGCCGTCGCAATTAAATTTTCTGCTACCTTTCCTTTTCCTTTAGCAATAACGGTAGGAGCTGATTGCTCATGAGGACGATACGTCAATGCAACCGCTTGTTTCATTTTTTCTTCTTTCATACTCGATAATCCACCCCTGAATGGCTCATCAAAATACGCGAGAACAGCCAATCATTTTTCTGCTGCTGCTCGGCTGCCGCTACCTTTATTCCTGACAACACATATCCGCATGCCTCTAATCGTTCCTTTAATAACGGCTGCATTCGAGACACCAGCTGCTCGATTTGTGGTGTATGATTCCATAAGGTTACATGAAGAATACTGTTTTGAATGCGAACATCTACTATGGTTTCCTTCAGCCGCTCTAATTGCAAATAAAACAAGATATGACAATAGTGCGGATCAATTTCTCCATTTCTCTTTTTTCTTCCCTGCCAGCGCACGATCACATCCGTTACGTGATCTGCGAAGCGGAGCGGAAACTGCCAAAACAACTGCTGAATCGGTCCTTGTGATTGAGAAAGGAGCTGCTGCCCTGTCAAGCGATGAATCAGCGCTTCAAGCTGTTCCTTTAAAGCAGGGAGCTGTACTTCGTCGTACACGCGCAGCAGAAGCGGTTTTAGCTCGTCAAAATGGCCGGGAGAATCAGCTTTCATCCATTTTTTTAATTCCGCTTCATAATTCAGCCCGAGCCATTGCCCGATCTTTTTCATATGGTGAGCAATCATCACAGAAGCCGCTTCATCGTCCAAAGATAACAGCGGCTGGTCCGGTAGCTCCCCTTTTAAATAAGCTTCATAAAAATCCGAAAGCCGAGAAGGTAGCTCTCCACCGTTGAGAGCGGTCATAAAAGCGCGCACCTGCTCGCTTGCTTTGCTTCGATTTGTTTGCCAATCGTGCTGCAGTTGTGCAATCCAATCAGAAAGCTGCTTCTTTGCATCATGCTCCTCAAGAACGGCAGACGACAGCGGAAGGGAAAATGTCTTGCCGTGAATTTGAATTTGCTTGGCAAACCAACTCCATGAATTTTCTGTTACTTCCTGCGGCCATCCTCCTACTTTTTGTAAAGCTCGATATGCCTCCCGGTCTCCCTGCTGAATCCAATCTTTTAGCAAAGAAAAGAGGGTTTGATCGATATCGTCCATCCGGCTTGTCATGCGCTGCAGTGTTGTTAATAGCGTACGAATGGCGTCCGGTTTTTGGTCATCTGGCATGGAGGCGAGCAAATCTTGCAGTTTTAGCAGCTGATTTGATAATAAATCGGGCTGTTGAACCGCTTTTATCGCTTGAAAGACGTCTTCGGTGAGCGGAAGCTGGTTTGTGTACATCCATTGAATGGCCCGTAAATTCATTTCTGTCTCTTTTGTTGCTATAAGCCATTTGGTTGCTTGAAGCACCTCTTCTTTCACAACAGGGAGCTGCTTTTGCAACAAAAAACGGAGAAGCGGTTGAGCCTCACGCGGAAGCCCCCAGCTTTTTGTCAAATGGAATACGGCGTGATTGATTCCTGCTTCATCGCCTGCTGTCTCTGATTTTGCAATGAGCTGTAAACGAATGGTTTCATGTTCAGCTAAGAGCTGAAACCAGTAACGTCCTCCTTCTGATAATGGCGTCTGCATCTCCGCCAGAACCGTTTCCTGTCCGATTTTTACGAGCGCGCGCTGCGGATCATTGATTTTTTCCACACTCCCATATATGACCTGGCCGCTGCGAAACGGCAGCGATTTTGCTGATTCCATGCGATGAAATTTTCCCCATCCATCCGTCTGCCGAATCGATGTCATTTTGCTCCTCCCCCTTGCTTGATGTGCCTGTGGGACATCAGTTCTGCTTAAGCGCCTCTTTCACTGGCGCGAAGGAACGTCGATGCTCGTTCATAATTCCGTATGTGCGAATGGCTTGCAAATGCTGCTCCGTTCCGTACCCCATATGCTTTTCAAATCCATATTGCGGGTATTTAGCGCCAAGCTCTTTCATGATGCGATCGCGCGTCACTTTGGCCATTACGGAGCCTGCAGCAATTGAAATGCTGGCAGCATCTCCTTTAATGAGGCTTCGCTGCGGAATAGCCAATGGTAGTTCCATTGCATCAATCAGCAAATATTGCGGTTCTGGAGCAAGCATCTTGACCGCCTGTATCATCGCTTTTTTCGTTGCCTGATAAATATTCAGCTCATCGATTTCCGCTGCGGAAACAATCCCAATTCCGACAGAAATAGCATGGCGCTGAATATGGTCAAACAAATGTTCGCGCTTTGTTTCTGACAGCTTTTTAGAGTCATTTAATCCCGGCAAATAAAAATCCTTTGGCAAAATAACAGCTGCAGCTACAACTGGACCCGCTAATGGACCGCGCCCCACCTCATCAATGCCAGCAATATACGAAATTCCTTGGCGATAGAGCTGTTGCTCATGCTGTGACATCTTTTCCCAAAGCTGACGTTCTTTTTCTGCTGCTTGTTTTCGCTTGTGCCAGCGAGCAATAAGCTTTTGGACGCTAACCCGCTCGTCGTTCATAAATTCCTGCAACAACGGATGCTGAGCGTCGTCAATCGTTTGCAATAGCTGTTCGATCTCCTTTGCTGTACGCTTCATGTCATGATTCGTTCCTTTCTCTTATATCTTTTATATCGGCGCGCTTTCTAAAAAATAAAGCCTGTTTTTAGGCTTTTAAACTGTTGATTCGCTCTTTCCCCCTGCGTAACTTGCTTCGTTCATCCGCGCTGCTTCTTGTTTGACAAGGGGATTCAAAACAGTCCGAGGTAAAGAAAGGGGGGGCCTAAAATGATTGTAGACAAAGTTCATTTTGACTTTGTCTACAATCTGACATCCTGTTTTTCGAACGTTATGGTTTTTCAAAGCTGAGACGTCCTAGCTTTTCTGTACGGACATCACGCAGAACAAGCTCTGCTACTTTATCGTAATCGATGGCTCCACCGGCCATTAAACAACCGCGGCGTTTACCAATTTCATCAAATAGCTCAACGATATCTTCGGGAATTTCTTGAAGAGAATAGCGCTCTTTTAAACGATCTGGATAATGTTGTTTTAAAAAGCGAAGGGCATAAACCGCCACGTCCTGCAAATTTAAAATCGCATCTTTAATCGCTCCTGTCGCAGCGAGCTTTAGCCCTACCTCCTCCTCTTCAAACTTCGGCCACAAAATTCCCGGAGTATCTAACAGCTCCATTTCTTTTCCAACCTTAATCCATTGTTGTGCTTTGGTCACGCCTGGCTTGTCCCCTGTTTTGGCGATATGTTTGCCAGCTAGCCGATTGATGAGGGTTGATTTTCCGACATTGGGAATGCCGACAATGAGCGCGCGCATCGGTCGCGGGTTTTTAATTCCCTTGGCTGCCATTTTAGCAAATTTATCTTTCAGCATATTTTTAGCTGCAGCCACAATTTGTTTGGTTCCTTTTCCGCCTTGAGAGTCAATGGCTAACGCATGCAAGGCTTGTTGTTCAAAATAGGAAATCCACTGTGCAGTAATGGCTTCATCCGCCATATCTGCCTTGTTTAACAAAACGATGCGCGGTTTATTCGCTAAAATCTCATCAATCATCGGATTTCTTGAAGATAAAGGGATTCTCGCATCCACTAATTCAAAAACGATGTCAATTAATTTTAGTTTTTCCTGCACTTCGCGTTTCGCTTTTGCCATATGGCCCGGAAACCACTGGATTGTCATTGCTTCCACCTACTTACTTAATAATACGGGCATCAGAAAGCGGCCAATATACAAGATTGGTTTTTCCCACTACCTTTTCCATCGGAATAAAGCCGATGTGACGGCTATCTTTGCTGAAGCGGCGGTTATCGCCCATCACAAACAAATAACCTTTTGGCACGGTTGCTTGCCCTCCTGGAATGTCCTCCAACGTAAACGGCTCTGTTAATGGCCCATCAATCACTTGTTTTTTATATTGGTCTAAGTACGGTTCTTTATAAGGCTTTCCGTTTACATACAATGTATCATCTTTATATTCGATGCGATCACCAGGCAAGCCGATGACCCGCTTAATATAATCTTTCCCCTCTTCAGCATGAAAAACGATAATGTCAAAACGGTGCGGTTCACCAATTTTATAAGACAGCTTATTAACAATCATGCGATCACGATCGTGAAGAGTCGGCATCATGGATTGGCCGTCAACGACAATCGGGGCAAAAATGAAATAGCGAATGCCTCCGGCCAACAACACCGCAATCACGATCGCTTTTAACCATTCCCATGTCTCACTTTTTTGTTTTGCCATTCTTTCTCCCACCTACGTCTAATTTGATTAGAAAAAAGGAGCTTGAACCCCAAGCTCCTTGTTTCATCATTTACATGTTCATGTTGTACGCTTCGACCCGCTGCCGTTCGGTCGGCGAATACGGCGGACCACCTAGCGGATTTCCTTGATGCGTGCAGCTTTACCGCGAAGTTGACGCAAGTAGTAAAGTTTCGCACGACGCACTTTACCGCGGCGAACAACTTCAAGCTTCGCAATTTTTGGCGTATGAACTGGGAACGTGCGCTCTACACCTACACCGTACGAAACCTTACGAACAGTGAATGTTTCGCTCACGCCAGCACCGCGACGCTTGATCACAACGCCTTCAAACACCTGAATACGCTCACGGTTTCCTTCGATAACCTTTACGTGAACGCGCACTGTGTCACCAGGGCGAAACTCAGGCATGTCTGTACGTAATTGTTCTTTTGTGATTTCTTGGATTAAATGATGCATCATCTTCAACTCCTTCCAACAGATGCTCATACCAATGCTTTTCCATCATTGCAGCGGAACATCGTTTTAAACGACTTAAGCAGACTTAAGTCACAAAGATTATACTAGCATAAAGGGGTATTGTATGCAATAGTTACCGTTCGTTTTTTTGAAATTCCTCCAACCACTTTTTTTGCTGTTCCGTTAATTCGCATGTTTCAAGCAGATCCGGACGGCGCAAAAAAGTACGGCGCAGCGATTCTTTTTGCCTCCACTCCTCAATTAAGCGGTGATTGCCTGATAACAGGACCTCTGGCACCTTGAAGCCGCGGAAATCGGCGGGGCGTGTATAATGAGGATGCTCTAGCAAGCCTGAGCTGTATGAATCGTGTACAGAGGAAGCTTCGTTTCCTAAGACTCCCGGCAACAGGCGGACCACACTGTCGACGATGACCATTGCCCCTAGTTCTCCTCCTGTTAAGACGAAGTCGCCAAGCGAAATTTCATCGGTTACTAAATGCTCACGAATCCGTTCATCATATCCTTCATAATGCCCACAAATGAAAATTAAGTGAGATTCCTTGGCCAGCTCTTCCGCTTTTCGTTGCGTATATCGTTCGCCTTGCGGACAGAGCAAAATAATGCGCGCGTTTGGCGAATGCTGCGTCAAATGAGCAACGGCATCGAAAATCGGCTGCGGCTTTAATACCATTCCTGCACCGCCCCCATACGGATAATCATCCACCGTCTGGTGCTTATTATCAGCAAATTCACGGAAATTCACCACATTAATAGCCACTGCTCGCTTTTCCTGCGCTTTTTTTAAAATCGATTCATTAAACACGCCTGCAAACATATTTGGGAACAATGTTAAAATATCAATTTTCATTATTCAAGCAATCCTTCCATCGGACGAATCGTAATTTTCTTTTCTTCAGGATTGACGCGGATGACGACATCATCAATGTACGGAATCAGCGCATCTTTCTCATTTTTCCGCTTGACTACCCATACATCATTGGCACCAGGAGTCAATATTTCCTTGACGATGCCAATCGTTTCACCTTCTTCTGTGATCACGGTGCAGCCAATAATTTCATGGAAATAATACTCTCCCTCTCCCAACTGGCCAAGCTGGCTCTCAGGGACTTTCAAAGCCGCTCCCTTAAATTTTTCTACAAGATTGATGTTATCATATCCCTCAAAAGACAATAAATCAAACGATTTATGGACGCGATGGCTTTTCACCTTCACTTCGATCGGTTCCGATGAGTGGTTCATAAAAACGTAGAGAAGGTTGCCAATTTTATAGCGTTCTTCGGCAAAATCCGTTTTGGAAACGACTCGCACCTCGCCGCGAATACCATGTGTATTGACAATTGTCCCTACATGAAACCATTTTGTCATGTTTGATCCTCACCTCTTTTCAACGAATTTCTTTTACAATTCCATCTTCGATCACGATCGTTCGTTTCACGGCCACATCTTCCCAGCGGTCTCCTACGTTCACTTCAATTAACGCTTGCACTTCCCGCTCTTTCAATTCGCTCCCTAACGGAAGAATTTGCAATTGTTCGATTTGGAAATCAAGAAGCTTAATTTTTTCTAATCTCTCATTTAGTTCTTTGATAAAATATTGCTTTAATGCATGAGACGGTTGCTTTGTGCTCTTTTCAAGCCGCTTTTGCTCAAAACGCAGCTGATCACACTCCTGCTGGAGCTGCCGCTTTCTTTTCAGGAATCGATCATACAGCTCTTTTTTGCTTTTATCCGTTAAAATTTGCTTGATTTCGACGGTCTGAATAATTTTCATAGCCCCACCCCTAAAGCGGTAATCAAACAAGGGAGCACTCCTGTCTCTAAGGACAGAGCGCACCAGCTTTGAAAAAGAGGCTTCCTCTCGAGGCGATGAAAGCCTAGGTCATCCAAATATGGATGCTTCCTTATTATATAAAAAAAGGGGAGGATTTGTCCTCACCCTTTATCTTTAATTTGCACGATCACGCGCTTTGGCTGATCGGACGCAGCAGCGTACACGACCGTCCGAATGGCATGAATCGTGCGGCCCTGCTTTCCAATCACCTTTCCGATGTCTTCTTCGTGCACCGATAAAACATAGGTAACCGTATTTTCATGCGAAGACTCCGTTACCACTACATCTTCAGGATAATCGACAAGCGCCCGTACAATCGTCTCAATTAACGCTTTCATCTACGATCACGGCCATTACTTGCCGTATTTTAAATGATGGAATTTCTCTAAAATTCCTTGCTTAGAAAAAAGATTGCGAACTGTGTCAGATGGTTTCGCGCCGTTTTGTAGCCATTTTAACGCCAACTCTTCATTGATTTTTACTTCAGCTGGCTCTGCAACCGGGTTGTATGTGCCGATTGTTTCAATAAAACGGCCGTCGCGCGGTGAGCGAGAGTCCGCTACTACAATACGATAAAAAGGTGATTTTTTCGCACCCATGCGTTTTAAACGAATTTTTACTGCCATTTTTCTAGCACCTCCGTAAATAGTTCACACAAGATAGTATATTAGCAATAATCATCTAGTTTGTAAAGTTTTTTTTCTTAACACATTATCCCCTACATAAAAGGGAATTTAAACCCTTTTTTCTTTCCTTTTGGCATGGTTGTCATCATTTTCATCATTTTTTTCATTTCATCAAACTGCTTAAGCAAGCGGTTAACTTCCTGAACGGATGTACCGCTTCCTTTTGCAATCCGCTTTTTGCGGCTTGCATTAATGATTTCAGGATTGATTTTTTCTTCTTTTGTCATCGAACGAATAATCGCTTCCACGCGGCCAATTTGCTTGTCGTCAATTTGAATATTGTTTAATCCTTTAATTTTATTAGCTCCTGGAAGCATTTTTAAAATTTCGTCAAGCGGCCCCATTTTGCGCACTTGACCAAGCTGTTCAAGAAAATCATCGAATGTGAAGGACATTGTGCGCATTTTTTGCTCAAGCTCTTTCGCTTTCTCTTCATCAACAGCGGCCTGGGCTTTTTCAATGAGCGTCAGCACATCACCCATTCCTAAAATACGCGAAGCCATTCTTTCAGGATGAAACGGTTCCAGCGCATCCATTTTCTCGCCCATCCCGACAAATTTAATCGGCGTGTCTGTTACAGCTTTAATGGACAATGCGGCACCGCCGCGCGTATCGCCATCAAGCTTCGTTAAAATAACCCCTGTTAAGCCGAGCTGTTCATTGAAGCTTTGCGCAACATTCACCGCATCCTGTCCCGTCATCGCATCAACGACTAGAAAAATCTCATCCGGATTTGTCAATTCTTTAATTTGCTTTAATTCATCCATGAGCGTCTCGTCAATGTGAAGCCGGCCGGCTGTGTCGATTAGAACATAGTCATGATGTTCTTCCTTCGCTTTGGCAATTGCCTGTTTGGCGATTTCGACCGGGCTTACTTGATCACCGAGCGCAAATACTGGCATATTCAGCTGCTTACCGAGTGTTTCAAGCTGCTTAATCGCTGCAGGGCGATAAATATCAGCCGCAACTAAAAGCGGCTTGCGGTTGTACTTCTTGCGCAACAGATTTGCAAGCTTGCCCGTTGTTGTCGTCTTTCCGGCTCCCTGTAAGCCAACCATCATAATCACCGTCGGCGGGCGGCTGGCGACCGCAATTTTACTTTGCTCTCCTCCCATTAGCGCGGTTAATTCTTCTTTCACCACTTTAATAACCTGCTGGCCCGGAGTTAAGCTTTTTAAGACTTCCTGTCCAACAGCACGCTCGCTGACACGCTTGACAAAATCCTTGACAACTTTAAAGTTGACATCCGCTTCTAACAAAGCAAGCCGAACTTCTCGCATCATCTCTTTAACATCGGCTTCTGTTACCTTTCCTTTGCCGCGGATTTTGTTCATGACACTTTGCAGACGGTCGGCTAATCCTTCAAATGCCATCCATTACCGCCTCCTACTCTAATTTCTCTAACGCTTCGATCATCTGAAGCAGCTCTCGGTCATCGGCATACTGCTGCAAGGTCCGCTGCTTTAGCTGCTTAATCAGCTTTTGCCGGTCCTGAAATTTTTGAAACAGCAGCAGTTTTTCCTCGTATTCCTCGAGCATCGCTTCCGTTCGTTTAATGTTATCATAAACCGCTTGACGGCTTACTTCATACTCTTCTGCAATTTCGCCGAGGGAGTAATCATCTAAATAATAAAGTGACATGTAGCTCCGCTGTTTCGGAGTTAACAACGATTGATAAAAATCGTATAGATAATTCATTCTCGTTGTTTTTTCAAGCACGAGACTCCCTCCTCGCTTGTTAAGTAAAATACCTTTACAAATGATTAGTTTAGCGTCTTTTCACAGCGGTGTCAAGTGTTGAGCTTTCAGCTTGTTTCATTTCTTTGCTTGAGTAATAAAATAGGCTCAAAATCGCTTTTTGTAAAAATCCAACAGTCCGTTGTAAAAGTTCGCCGGTCCCAACGATTGTTGTTGTCTAGTATAAACAGAGCTTTGTATTTGCAAAGATAGCGCCTTTCTTGTTTTTGTATATAGGGGCCACTTGACATACTAAGTGTTTGTCGCAGACACTGTGGGTTCCTTCTTGATAAAAAAAGATGTCTCAAAGTCTTGTTGAGACATCCTTTTGCTCTTTTACTCTTCTACCAAGTTGGCAAACAAACCGTATACGTATTGTTCCGGATCAAATTCCTGTAAGTCATCCATCTTTTCGCCAAGGCCGACAAGCTTGACCGGGATGTCCAACTCGTTGCGGATTGCTAAGACAATCCCTCCCTTCGCTGTTCCATCCAATTTCGTCAGCACAATGCCTGTCACGTTTGTTGCTTCTTTAAAAATTTTCGCTTGGCTCATTGCGTTTTGTCCGGTTGTCGCATCTAAAACAAGCAATACTTCATGCGGCGCCCCCGGAATTTCTCGTTCAATGACACGTTTTACTTTTTCAAGCTCTTTCATTAAGTTCACTTTATTTTGCAAGCGTCCTGCTGTATCACATAGCAAAACATTGACTTTGCGCGCTTTAGCTGCTTGAATGGCATCATACATGACAGCGGCTGGATCGGAGCCAGCGGATTGCTTGATTACTTCAACCCCGACTCGTTCTCCCCATACTTCTAGCTGCTCAATCGCCCCAGCGCGGAACGTATCCCCCGCTGCCAGCATGACGGTTTTCCCTTCTGATTTTAACTTATGCGCCAATTTGCCAATCGTCGTCGTTTTTCCGACACCGTTGACGCCGACAAACAAAATGACCGTTAAGCCATCTGGCTGCATATTCAGTGTGGCCAATTCATCATGGCCCCCGCGATAAATATCGACAAGCTTTTCCGAAATAACAGCTTGCATTTCTTTCGTCTCTTGAATGTTCCGCCGCTTTACCTCCATTTTCAACTCATCAATTAACTCCATGACGGTTGTAACGCCAACATCGGCGGAAATTAAAATTTCCTCTAATTCTTCAAAAAACTCTTCATCCACTTTTCGATAACGGGCAATTAAATCATTGACCCGTCCCGTGAAAGAATCGCGTGTTTTTGAAAGACCTTGCTTAAATTTCTCTGTGACTGCATCTGTTTGTTGGGTAATTTTCTCTTTTAGCCTCTTAAAAAAACTCATCGTTTTAATCACCTTTCCTGCCTTACGATTTCACAAGTTGTTTAGAATCTTCTAAGCGGACAGATACGAGCCTTGACACCCCTGATTCTTGCATCGTGACGCCATAAAGCACGTCCGCCTCCTCCATCGTTCCTTTGCGATGGGTGATAACGATAAATTGGGTTTGACTGCTAAATCGTTTCAAATACAGAGCATAACGATGGACATTGGCTTCGTCAAGAGCGGCTTCCACCTCATCCAGAACGCAAAACGGCACCGGCCGTACTTTTAAGATGGAAAACAATAGCGCAATCGCCGTTAGCGCTCGCTCGCCGCCAGACAATAGGCTTAAATTTTGCAATTTTTTCCCTGGTGGTTGTGCGACGATTTCCACCCCTGTATTTAATAGATCATTCGAATCTGTAAGTTGCAGATCCGCGCGCCCTCCGCCGAACAGCTGCTGGAATACATCACCAAAATGCGAGCGAATCTGTTGGAATGTCGTCAAGAAGCGCTTTTTCATCTCTTGATCCATCTCGTCAATCACTTGATGCAGCGTTTCCTTTGCATGCTGCAAGTCACTTTTTTGTTCTGTTAAAAATTGATAGCGCTCCGATACGCGGTCATACTCATCAATAGCGCCTAAATTTACCGTTCCAAGTTCATCAATCGCCCGCTTAATGAGCTTCACTTTTTTCCGAGCAGCCTCCGCTTCCATTTGCAGCGGATATTTTTCTTTCGCCGCTTCAAACGTAAGCATATATTCTTCGCGCAAGCGGCTAAGCAAGTTTTCAAGCTCCACATCAAGACGATTTAATTTGACTTCTTCATCTTTAATAATCTCTGTTAATTGTTTATATTGTCGTTTTTTCTCTTTTAGCTCGCGCTCACTATTTTCGAGCATTTCTTGATATTGAAGTCTTTGTTCACGTCGGCTAGCGATGAGCTCAAGCGTTTCTTGTTTGTCTTGCACTTTTTGTTGACGCAACTGATCCAGCTGCTCCTCTCCAGAAACATTGGAATTCATTTCGTCTGTAAGTGTCAGTAAATCTTCTTTTGCCGCTTGAAGCTGCTTCTCTGTTTCCTCTTGCTCAAGGGTCAGCTGCGCGATCTTCTCCTGAATATGCTTCAACAGCTGCTGCTTTTCAGCAACCGCTACTTTCTGCTCCGTAATCGCAGCTTGCAACGCTTCTTTCGAGCTTTGCTCATCCTGCTTTTGCAGCGTAAGATGCTGCATTTGCTCGTCAATTTCAGCAAGCTTGGCTTCCATTTGGTAGAGCTTTTGTTCCACCGTTGTGATTTTTTCGCGCAGCTGCCTCATTTCCTGCTCGTCATGCGCTTTTTCTTCATCATATAAAGCCAAGCGTTCGCTCGTATTCTTTTCCTGCCACTCTACTTCGCGCCAAGCACTTTTTATTTCCTGCAAAGCAAAGCGTCTTTCCTCTATTTGCTTCCGCAGCTCCGCCATTTCTGCCTCGCGCTGGGCCGCTTCCTTTTTTTTCGACTGTACAAATAATTCAAGCTGCTCTGTTTTTGCTTCCATGTCTCGGAGCTTATCCGTGATCGTTTCTAGCTCTCGGTTTCTGCTAAGTAAAGAATTGGTTTTCTTAGCTACGCCCCCTCCAGTCATCGCTCCCCCAGGGCTAACAACATCTCCTTCAAGGGTGACAAGACGATAACGATAATGAAGAAGCCGAGCTAGCTCATTCGCTCCCTTTAAATTTGTCGTCACAATCACATGGCCAAGCAGATGGGCCAGTACCGTTTGATAGATGGAATCATAGGAAACCAGTTCGTTTGCTACGCCAACAAAAGCTGGATGATTTTTGACAATGGCCAGCTGTTCAGATGGAAGTTGTTTAGGCTGGAGGACGTTCATCGGCAAAAAAGTCGCTCGTCCATATGAATGCTTTTTTAAATAGTGAATGGCTGCGCGTGCCGCTTCTTCGTCAGCAACCACAATATGCTGCATCGCTCCTCCGAGCGCAATCTCTATCGCCGTTTCATATTTGCTGGATACATGAATAAGCTCGACAACGGCTCCGTGAATTCCCAAAAGCTGTTCACGCGCCTTTAAAATTTCCTTAACTCCTTGAAAAAATCCAGCATAATCATGCTGCATTTCCTCCAGCATTTCTTTTCTTGATTTGGTCTGCTGTAAATATTGATAAGCTTGATAAAGCATTGATTCCTTCTGCTCAATTTCTTGTTTCAGCTCGGCAAGCTGAGCGCTTTTTTGCTGAAGCTGTGTTTCCTGCTCCTTCAGCTTTCGCTCCGTTTGCTGACATTTGCTTTCCAAAGCGATATATTGTTCTTTTATACGATTTCGCTCTGCTAAATGCTTTTCGTTCTCTTTCGTTAGCACACTCTGCTTTTTTTCCAATTTTTCAAGCAAAGCCTGCAAATGAGTGCGCTCATTTTTTAACGAAGCTTGTTCATGAACAAGCTCAATATAATCGCTTTTTAACCTTTCCATTTGCTCTTCAACACTGATATCATAGGAGGCAAAAGCACGCTGCTTTTCCTTCAGCTCCGTTTGAAGCGCATGAAGCTCTTCGCGTATGCGGGTTAGCTGCTCCCTCTCCTTTTCCAGAGTTGAGCATAGCTTTCCGCTTTTTTCAGAAAGGGAGGAGATCGTCTCTTCAAGCTGCTTTTGATACTGTGCCGCATTTTTTTTTCGTTCTTTTAATACTTCCTTTCGCCCTTCAAGCTTTTCCAGTTCTTCACTTACAACAAGCAACACTTGCTGAAGACCGTCAATCGATTCATCAAGTGCGGTCATTTGGTCACGCAGCTGCTCCACTGTTGCTTCTTCCTTTTGCAACGCCGCTGATAAGGCCATTTCCTTTTGCTGGTGGTCTGTCAGCTGATCGCGCAAATGATTCCATTGGCGATGCAGCTCTTCAATTTCATGGGCAATCAGCGCCACTTCAAACGTTTCCAGCTCGTTTCGTTTTTCAAGATAGTCCTGGGCAATAGAAGCTTGGATTTTCAACGGTTCCAGCTGACTTTCTAGCTCATGTAAAATATCATTGACGCGATGTAAATTTTCTTGTGTCTCATTCAGCTTATGCTCCGCTTTCTTCTTACGAATTTTATATTTGAGCACCCCTGCCGCTTCTTCAAAAATCGTCCGTCTTTCCTCCGGTTTGCTGCTTAAAATTTCTTCGATTCGCCCCTGTCCAATAATTGAAAAGGCTTCTTTTCCCAATCCTGAATCCATAAATAGATCAATAATATCTTTTAAACGGCATGGCTGCTGATTAATAAGAAATTCACTTTCTCCTGAGCGATAGACGCGTCTCGTGACACTTACTTCCTGATAATCAAGCGGCAAAAACCCATCTTCATTATCGAGTGTCAAAGTAACCTCAGCAATATTTAGCGGCCTGCGTGAGTCGCTTCCCGCAAAAATAATATCTTCCATTTTCGCACCGCGAAGCGACTTGGCTGACTGTTCGCCTAATACCCAGCGAATGGCATCCGTAATATTGCTCTTTCCGCTGCCATTTGGGCCGACAACAGCCGTCACACCCGGCACAAATTCGATCGAGACCCGATCGGCAAATGATTTAAATCCAACAATATCTAATCGTTTGAGGAACATCCGTACCCCGCCTCGCTATCTTTCATCTAAATCTTCATTATTGTATCATAACTACTTGCTCAAACCTATATAGAACTTTTTCTTCAATTTTGCAAATGTAAAGCAGAAAAAGCTTAAAAACACGAAGCTGCTATCTAAATGGAACGGGCGATGTTTGTATTTCCACTTTCCTATCTAGACTAAAGCATCGCTTGTCTGTATGTCATTAGAGAAGAAAAAGGGCCGACTATTTTCGAATGAGCCAACCCTTTTTTCACAGCACTGTTTTTCTTATTCCTGTTTCGGCGTTTTTAGCTTTTGCAGCGCCATTTGTGCAGCTTTTTGCTCCGCTTCCTTTTTCGATCTTCCAGCACCAACTCCAAGCTCTTCACCATTTAAAGAAACGCGAGAAACAAACTCTTTGTTATGCGCAGGTCCTTTTTCTTGCAAAATGGCATATTCGATAACGCCACTACCATCCCGCTGAACAAGTTCCTGCAGCTGGCTTTTATAATCCATCACATGAGAAAAAGCACCTTCATTGATCTTCGGAAAAATGGTTTGCTCCAAAAACCGAATGACCGCATCAATTCCTTGATCTAAGTAAAGAGCACCGATAAACGCCTCAAATACATCTGCTAGAAGCGATGGCCGCATTCGCCCGCCGGTGATCTCCTCTCCTTTGCCGAGCAAAACAAGCTGGCCGAATGAAAGGTCATTTGCAAATTTTACAAGAGATGGCTCACATACAATCGCTGCACGCAGTTTCGTTAATTCACCTTCCGTCATATTTGGAAAATGACGAAAGAGATATTGAGAAACGGTCAGTTCCAGTACAGCATCTCCTAAAAACTCAAGACGCTCATTATCCTCATGCGGTCGTTTGCGATGCTCATTCACATACGATGAATGGGTAAAAGCCTGAATTAGCAGCTTTTCATCCAGAAAAAATATGCCGATTTTCTCCTGCAACTGTTTAAATTTTATTCGTTTTTTTTCGCTCATGCGCTGCTCTTTATCTTTCTGCTTCGACATAAATAAGGACCTCCGGGACTTCATTCAATCAAAGTATTCGGCAATTCATCAAAAGCATAGAAAGCCCCGTTAGAGCAACGGGACTTTTCTGCATTATATCGTTTACTTACATGCGACTTTTTATGTAGTTCACAGCATCTCCTACTGTGACAATTTTTTCTGCTTCCTCATCGGAAATTTCCATATCAAACTCGTCTTCTAGTTCCATGACAAGTTCAACCACATCTAATGAATCAGCACCTAAATCATCTTTGAAAGAAGCTTCAAGTGTTACTTGAGACTCCTCCACGCCTAAGCGGTCAACGATGATTTTCGTTACGCGCTCTAATACATCTGCCACGACAATTCACCTCCTCTCATGATTATAGTAAATTTATCGGCAAAATACTAGCGGATAATCCAGATTCGTTACATGACCATTCCGCCATCGACATGAATCGTCTGTCCGGTCATATAGCTCGCTGCATCCGATGCCAAAAATGCGACCACATTGGCAATGTCCTCTGGATTGCCGAAACGGGCAAGTGGAATTTGCTTTAACATTTCTGTCCGAATCTCTTCATTCAAACGATCTGTCATATCCGTCGCAATAAATCCCGGAGCAATAGCGTTTACCGTGATGCTGCGGCTTGCCAATTCCTTAGCGGCTGTCTTCGTTAAGCCGATCACACCTGCCTTAGCAGCTACGTAATTGGCTTGCCCTGGATTCCCCATTACACCAACCACTGAAGCGATATTAATAATGCGGCCATAACGCTGCTTAAGCATTGGACGTGTAACCGCCTTTATACAGTTAAACACGCCTTTTAAGTTAATATTGATGACATCATCCCACTCTTCTTCTTTCATACGCATGAGCAAATTGTCACGGGTAATTCCGGCGTTATTGACTAAAATATCCACGCGGCCATAGCGATCGATCACCTCTTTCACCATTTGCTCAACCGCTTCTGTATTCGACACATCCGCTTGAATTGCCAGTGCTTCGCCACCAAGACGGTAAATCTCATCCACTACTTCCTTTGCTTTCGCTTCGCTTCCGGCATAATTGACAGCTACCTTCGCTCCTTGACGGGCAAATTCTAAAGCAATCGCTCTTCCAATTCCGCGCGATGCCCCGGTTATAAGCGCTACTTTTCCTTGCAACATGTTTATTCTCCTTTCAACGCTGCGATTGTCGCTTCAAAAGAAGCCGTATCGTTTACCGCATAAACGCGCACATCGCGATGAATTTTCTTCACAAGACCTGATAATACTTTTCCTGGCCCAATTTCTACAAACGTATCGACACCGAACTCAATCATCGTTCTTACGGACTCCTCCCAACGAACAGGAGAATAAAGCTGCTCAATTAAAAGCGTTTGAATCATTTCTTTTTCAGTCATTGGCTTCGCTGTTACGTTCGCGATGACAGGCACATTCGCGTCATGAATTGCTACTTCGTTTAGCACTTTTGCCAATTTTTCAGCCGCTGGCTTCATAAGCGATGAATGAAAAGGACCGCTTACTTCAAGAGGGATAACACGTTTGGCACCTTTTTCTTTCGCAAGCTGTGCTGCTCGCTCTACTCCTTCTTTCGATCCAGAAATAACAATCTGCCCTGGACAATTCAAGTTAGCAAGCTGAACATGCTTGCCTTCTTCAGTAATCTGCTTCGTAATGGCTGCAAGTTCATTCGCTTCCATCCCAAGAACAGCAGCCATCGTTCCTTCACCGGCAGGTACCGCTTCCTCCATAAACTCTCCTCTTTTTCGGACAGCATACACTGCGTCTGTAAATGACATCGCTCCTGCTGCCACAAGCGCCGTGTACTCTCCTAAACTATGTCCAGCAACGTAGTCAGGCGTTAGACCGGCCTCTTTTACTTTTTCAAACAGCGCAATGCTCGTTGTTAATAAAGCAGGCTGCGCATTATATGTAAGCGTCAATGTTTGCTGCGGTCCTTCAAAAATAATCGTAGAAAGGGAAAGACCCAGACGTTCATCAGCCTGTTGAAAAATGGAAGCTGCTTTTGCATCCGTTTCTGTTAATTCTTTTCCCATCCCTACTGTTTGCGAGCCTTGACCCGGGAAAATAAAAGCTAGTTTTCCCATCTATCATTCCCTCCTTTATGAGTGAATATGTTCCATTTCCTGCTTAATCGTGCCAATCATATCCGTAATCACCATTTCGCGCGTCTGACGAATGGCGTGGAAAATCGCTGTCGCATCAGAGGAACCATGCGCTTTCACGACAGGAGCATTCAATCCAAACAAAGCAGCACCACCATACTCAGAATAATCCATCTTGCGCTTCATTTCTAAAAGCTTCGGTTTCAGCACAGCAGCTGCCAGTTTGCTAGAAAAGCTGCTCGTCAACCCCTTTTTTAACATCGAAAATACAGAAAGAGCCGTACCTTCAATCGTTTTTAGCGCGACATTTCCGGTAAAACCATCCGTTACCACCACATCAGCCACTCCTTGAAGCAAATCCCTCGCTTCAACATTTCCAATGAAATTCACATTCGCCTCTTGCAGCAGAAGAAAAGCGCGTTTAGTCAAATCATTTCCTTTTTGGTCTTCCGTTCCTACATTTAATAGACCGATGCGAGGTTTCGCAATTCCCCTTGCCTTTTTAGCGTAAACAGAGCCCATTAGCGCGTATTGCACCAGATGTTCAGGACGTGCATCGACGTTTGCGCCGACATCTAAAAATACAAATCCTTCGCCCCCTAGCGTTGGCAGCGTTGGTGCTAATGCTGGACGCTCAATCCCTTCGATTCTTCCGACAATAAATAGGCCAGCAGCCATCAATGCTCCTGTATTTCCCGCTGAAACGCAGGCATCGGCACGACCTTGTTTCACTTCTTCTGCCATTAATACCAAGGATGATTGTTTTTTTCGTCTGACGGCTCGAACCGGCTCATCCGTTGCTTCAATTACTTCATCGGTATGTACAATGTCAATGCGGTCAGCAGCGGGAAGATAGGAGCGAATTTGCTGCTCGTTGCCAAAGAGAATGATTTCTATGTCCTGAAAATGCTGAACTGCTTTCGCAGCCCCAAGCACAATTTCTTTTGGGGCATGATCTCCCCCCATGGCATCAATCGCTATTCTCATCATCTACTCCATCCTTTTTTGCGATGTTTGATCGATACATTTCAAATTCTCCTGAAAACACAAGCTCTTGTCCAACATAACTATTCACTTCGACCATCGTTCTTCCATTTTCATTGATTCCTTTTACTTTTGCCTTTGCCACGACCCGTTCATTTTCTTTCACTTGACGCGTAAATCGAATATTCGCTTTAGCAGTCAAGGCTAGTTCATCATTAATCACGGCAACCGCCAGTGAATTGGCCTGCGCAAACAAATGGTGTCCGCGTGCAATGCGATTCCGTCTAAACACATGCTCAGCCTTGACATCAAAAATAGAGATCGCACTTTTATCTAGAGCAATATCAATAATTTCGCCGACGACTTCTTCAATCGGCAGTGATTTTACCTTATCGGCAAATGATTTCTCGGCAACATGCTTAATTCGTTCGCGCAATTCAGGGATGGATAGCTCTAGTCGGTCTAAACGAATTGTTTGAATGCTGACAGAAAATTGTTCGGCCAATTCTTCATCTGTAATAAATGGATTTTTTTCAATCGTTTCTTTCAGCATCCGCTGCCGCTCCCGCTTTGTTTTTCGCATGATGCATACACCGTCCAATTTTATGACTAGGTACTAATAGTAGTATATAATTAAAAAAAACAGATTGCAAGACTAAGTTTGCAATCTGTTTTTTAATCTAGTTTTTCACCGCTTAATGCACCGGATTCTTCTAAATAAAGGCGTAGCCAATGATACGCCTCGTCGTGCCAAAATGCATGAGATTCAATTAATTTAGCCGCATCACTTCGCGCTACTTCAAGTACTCGATAATCATGCACGACATCGCCAAGCTTAAAATCTGGCAGTCCGCTCTGCTTTGTTCCAAAAAAATCACCGGGACCTCGCAGCTGCAAATCTTTTTCTGACAACACAAAGCCGTCATTCGTTTCTGTCATAATCCGCATTCGCTCTTTTCCGGTTTCTGATTTAGGATCGGCTAACAAAATGCAGTACGATTGTTCATTGCCACGGCCTACACGTCCTCTTAGCTGATGAAGCTGCGCCAGACCAAACCGTTCAGCATCGTAAATCAGCATGACCGTCGCGTTTGGAACATTGACTCCGACCTCCACAACCGTTGTCGAAACTAAAATATGCACCTCGTTTTGGCTGAAGGCTTTCATGACTTCATCTTTCTCTTCAGAAGAGAGGCGGCCATGCATGAGGCCGATTCGATATTTTCCCCGATAATAATGGACAAGCATGCTATGGACGTCAATCGCATTTTGCACATCAAGCTTCTCCGATTCCTCAATGAGCGGGCAGATGACATAGGCTTGCCTGCCTTTTTGCACTTCTTTCTCTATAAAATCAAGAACGCGCTCAAGCATGTTATGTTTTACCCAATATGTTTCAATTTTTTTGCGTCCCGCGGGCATTTCATCAATAATCGAAACATCCATTTCACCGAAAGCTGTAATCGCCAACGTCCGCGGAATGGGAGTCGCGGTCATAAACAAAACATCCGGGGATTCTCCTTTTTCACGCAAAATCCGGCGTTGCTCTACGCCGAAGCGATGCTGCTCATCGGTAATAACGAGCCCTAGTTTATGAAAATTGACTTCATCCTGAATGAGTGCATGTGTGCCAATGACGATATCAATTTGGCCTGCAGCAAGATTGGTAAGCAGTTCTTTTCTCCTCTTTCCTTTTACCGAGCTTGTCAGCAGCTCAACCGACACCTCAGCAGACGCCAGCAGCTGCTTCAGTGAGTGTGCGTGCTGCTCTGCCAAAATTTCGGTTGGCACCATCAGCGCCCCCTGATATCCCGATAAAACGGTGGCATATAAAGCAATCGCAGCGACGACTGTTTTTCCCGAACCTACATCTCCTTGCAACAGTCGATTCATTCGATGCGGGGATCTCATATCTTTCATAATCTCTTGGATGACCCGCTTTTGTGCATGGGTCAATGAGAATGGAAGCTGCTGAATGAATTGCTCCAGCTTTTCCATCGAAAAACGATGGGAAATGCCACGCGAATGTTCACGCTGAATTTTGCGCAAAACATGAATTTTTAATTGAAATAATAAAAATTCTTCGTATACAAGCCGGCGACGTGCTTGCTTCAGCTCTTCGTGAGAGCGAGGAAAATGAATGGCTGAAATCGCCGCATGTTTTGAGATCAAGCGATAGGTTTGACGAATAGAAGCGGGTAGCGGATCATGTATCGCTCCCCCATATTGCTCAAGAGCCAGTTTGATAAATCTGCGGATTCCTTTAACCGTCAAGGCTCCTCGCGCAGAATATACCGGTTCTAGCTCACATGCCTCCGATTGCGTTCCTATCTTTATTTCAACAGCGGTAATCGTTTGGCGATGCTGATCCCATTTTCCAATGACAGTGACTGTTTCATTGATGCTGAGCCTGTTTTTCAGATAGGGACGATTAAAGCACACGATGTTAATCAGATAGCGATCAACAAGCAATCGGAATGTCAGACGAGATTTTTTGCGGGAATAATGCATAAGAGAAGGCTCACTATGAACCTTCCCTTGTACGGTTACCTTCTCATCATGCTTGACATCTGCAAGGTCGCGTATTTCATAATCCTCGTAGCGAAACGGAAAATACATCAACAAATCTTCAATCGTCTCAATTCCCATATCCCGCAGCGCTTCGCTTGTTTCTTCTCCAATTCCTTTAATTTGTGTGACTGGTTGTTGCAATTCTTTATTCACGGTGATTGGTAGGAACGCCGAAAATTTTCGCCGCTAGTGCGCGTCCTGTCGGCGTCGCCGCTAACCCCCCTTGTGCAGTTTCTTTGAGTGCCGTTGGCATCGTTTCCCCGATGCGATACATCGCATCAATGACCTCGTCGCAAGGAATGCGGCTTTTAATGCCGGCCAGCGCCATATCCGCTGCTACCATCGCGTTTGCCGCTCCCATGGCATTTCGTTTAACGCAAGGCACCTCGACTAATCCAGCTACTGGATCACATACTAATCCTAACATATTTTTTAACGCAATGGCCATTGCTTCTGCTGCTTGGCTTGGCGTACCGCCCGCCATTTCTACGAGAGCTGCCGCCGCCATTCCTGTTGCGGATCCCACCTCAGCTTGGCAGCCCCCTGCGGCTCCGGAAATCGAAGCGTTGTTGGCGACCACAAAACCAAATGCTCCTGCCGTAAATAAATATTCAATCATTTCTTCACGGGTTGGATGCAGTTTTTCCTTCACTGCAAATAGTGTTCCTGGAACCACCCCTGCCGATCCAGCTGTTGGAGTAGCACAGATGGTTCCCATGGCAGCATTCACTTCATTCGTTGCCACTGCTTTGCTAACAGCATCTAGAATCGTTTCTCCTGACAAAAAACGGCCCTGCTTAATATAATTTTGCAACAGTACGGCATCGCCGCCTGTCAATCCAGAATAGGAAGAAACACCGGCTAGACCTTTCATGACCGCCTGCTCCATTACCTGCAAATTGCGGTCCATTTGGCTGAAAATTTCTTCTCTACTTTTTCCTGTTATTTCAATTTCTTGCCGGATCATAACTTCAGCAATTTTAATGTTCTGACTCTCGGCTAGCTGTACTAATTCTGCAACATTCCGAAACATCTAAGATGCCTCCTTTATATACGAAAACGCTTTCTTTGTTATTCGACAATTTTGGTTACTTGAATAATATGGGGAAGCTGTGAAAGCTCCTCAATTACTGCAGGATCAATCGGCTGGTCGACTTCAATGGTCATTAACGCTTCCTTCCCTTTTTCTTTTCGAGAAACTTCCATATGTCCAATATTAATAGCATATTTCGCCAACACATTTGCCACAGAAGCAATTGTTCCATAACGGTCGTTATGAACAACAAGAATGGCAGGGTGATGGCCTGACAATTTCAGCTCGAATCCGTTCAATTCTGTAATTTCGATTTTTCCGCCGCCAATGGAAATGCCGACAAGCTCTAGTTCCCCTTGTTCATCACCGATTCGAACTCTAGCTGTATTCGGATGAGTTGGGACGGCATCTTCCTCATAAAACACAATTTCCATTCCTTCTTGTCTTGCAATGTCAAGCGATGATTTAATTCGCTCATCAAATGTATCAAAATCTAACAGTCCGCCAACAATGGCTACATCTGTCCCATGGCCTTTGTATGTTTGCGCAAATGAGCCATAGAATGAAATATGGGCCCACTTTGGCTGTCTTCCGAATAAGCTTCGTGCTACTCTTCCGATTCTTGCCGCTCCTGCCGTATGAGAGCTTGACGGCCCAATCATAATTGGCCCAATAATATCAAATACGCTTTTATACTTCATGCTGCCTCTCTCCCTTGAATACCCAATAAAATAGAAGGGGATCCCCCCTTCTGTTATTCTAACATATTATTCGACTGAAAAGATAAATGGATACAATGGTTGTTTTCCATTATGAGCTTCTACTTCAATATCTGTATATGTGGCTTCAATGTAATCAACCAGTTCTTGAACCTCTTCTTCTGTTGCTTCTTCACCGTACAAAATGGTTAAAATTTCTGCATCCTCACTTAAAAGCTCATCTAACAGCTTTTTAGCCGCTTGTAGCTTATCCTTTTCTGACACAGCAATTTTTCCGTCAGCAATCCCCATATAATCTCCTTTAGCAATCTCAATACCATCAATCGCTGTATCGCGCACCGCGAACGTTACTTGTCCTGTTCTTACTTGAGATAGCGCTGCCGCCATCGCTTTCTCATTTTGTTCTGGAGACGCGGATGGATTGAACGCTAAAAGCGCCGATAGACCTTGGGGGATTGTTTTAGTTGGAACCACAATGACACGATTGCCCACTACAGAAGCCGCCTGCTCTGCAGCCATAATAATATTTTTATTATTTGGCAACACAAACACCGTTTCAGCATAAACGCTTTCAATAGCAGTGACGATATCCTCCGTGCTCGGATTCATCGTTTGTCCACCTTCAATGACAGCATGCGCTCCGATGCTTTTGAATAAATCGGCAATGCCGTCTCCCATTGAAATCGCAATGATTCCGTATGGTTGCTTTTGCCTTGCAGTCTTAGGAACTGCTGATGCTGCTTCATTCACAATATGAGCGTGCTGTTCACGCATATTTTCAATTTTTATATTTAACAGGCTCCCATAACGCTGTCCGTAAGTGAGCACTTCTCCAGGATGTTCGGCATGGATGTGGACTTTTACAAGCTCATCGTCAGCAACAACTAATAACGAATCACCAAACTGGCTTAATTCTTTTCGGAATGTCTCCTCGGAAAATGGAGATTGGCGAAGCTTTTCCTCTTCAAATCGAACCATAAATTCCGTACAATAACCAAACTCAATTTCATCTGTGTGAATGTGGCTTTGTGCGCTTTTATGATGTTCTGTATTGATAAGTTCCTGCATCGAGAGGCTCGCTGCTTTTAATCCCTCGACATTTTCTCCCTTTAAACCGGCCAAAAATCCTTCATACACATAGACAAGACCTTGCCCGCCGCTATCAACGACGCCAACCTCTTTTAAAACTGGAAGAAGATCAGGAGTACGCTGCAGCGATGCTTTTGCTTCTTTCACTGCTTCTTCCATCACTATCACAATGTCCGTCTGTTTTTTTGCTACAGCAACAGCACGTTTAGCCGCATCTTTTGCCACCGTTAAAATGGTACCTTCAACCGGCTTCATCACCGCTTTATAGGCTGTCGTCACTCCTGCCTCCAGCGCAGCCGCAAATTCCATGCTGTTAATGGTTAAAGCCCCTTCAATGGCCTTTGCAAAACCGCGGAATAGCTGCGATAAAATCACACCCGAGTTTCCGCGCGCGCCCATTAATAACCCTTTGGCAAGAGCGCCTGCCACATTTCCAATATGATCAGAAATGTGATTTTTCACTTCTTTAGCCCCAGATGTCATCGATAGATTCATGTTAGTACCTGTATCGCCATCTGGGACAGGAAAGACGTTCAGCGCATCCACAGACTTCGCATTGTTGGATAAATGCTGCGCTCCTTGTAACACCATGTCCGCAAAACGTCTTCCATCTAACGTCCGGATTGCCACCGATAAATTCCTCCTTACAGTCCTATAAGTTCGTAACGCGAACTCCTTGAATATAAATATTAATTGATTTCACAGCAAGTCCTAGTGTCTTGTCTAACGTGTACTTCACTTTCGTTTGCACATTATGAGCCACTTCTGAAATCTTGATTCCATAGCTGACGATGATGTACATATCAATATGTACTTCTCCATCCTCTTCACGTACAATGACGCCTTTTGAAAAATTCTCCTTGCGCAAAATTTCTGAAAGCCCGTCTTTAATTTGATTTTTTGACGCCATTCCGACAATTCCATAGCAATCTACAGCTGCTCCACCCGCGATCGTAGCAATGACATCATTTGAAATTTCAATGCGTCCATACGTTGTTTGCATTTCAATGGACATATCGGTTCCCCCTTCGGAAATGTTCGCATAGCTACAGCCATTTTACTACAACAGCCTTCATTTTAAAAGTCCATCGTCCACTAGTATTATTTAGCCTAAAATCAAAATAGATGTCAAGGAGATTTTCTTGAAAGGCAGTGGATGGACTATTGCAATCTGCTATTTTGTATGATAAATTATAGTAGTATTTTGGGTATACGCAGTCCATGACTGAATTTGTTTGGCAAGTAAGGAGGGAAAAAAATGGCGAAATGCTTTGCAACTGGAAAGAAAAAATCTTTCGGAAACTCTCGTTCACATGCGATGAATGCGAATAAACGTACATGGAAAGCAAATCTACAAAAAGTGCGCATTTTAGTAGACGGCAAGCCAAAGCGTGTATGGGTTTCTGCGCGTGCGCTTAAATCAGGTAAAATCGAACGCGCATAATCCGGCATGCGTCTGGCGTCTTAAAAGAAAAACGGAGTTTTTTCCAAAAAAAAAGCACCAGTACTGGTGCTTTTTTATCCTTTTTTAAACGAATTCAACATCGCCCGGACAATTCCGCCAAGAAACTTTGGCAGCTTAATTGTATAAAACTTCATTCCGATCCCTCCCAAACTATCGTGACGAGCTTTGCCTCATTTCCTTATTAAGTATATTCGACTCATGAAAAATAGTACCTAAAAGGCCTCTTCTAAATCTTTGCTTCTTACCATCATTAATATGCCTTCCGAAAAAGAAAAAGTACCAAAAGATTGGATGAGTTCATTACTAATACATAGTGTAGAGCCAAGCTGAATATGACAATTTTCTAACGGATATTTAAAGCCT
Organism: Anoxybacillus sp. B2M1; assembly: GCF_001634265.1. Lineage (NCBI taxonomy): Bacteria > Bacillati > Bacillota > Bacilli > Caryophanales > Anoxybacillaceae > Anoxybacillus > Anoxybacillus sp. B2M1. Next base: position 1,289,725 of record NZ_CP015435.1, read on the forward strand.
TTTAAAGTAATGCCTTTTACTTCATAGGAAATCGGAATGAATGAAATATAATGGTGCCCATCTTTTTCAACAGAATAAGTCCCAGGCAAATGAATGGTCACAACATTTTGCTTATCGACGATTTCCATGGGTTGAGCGATATATTTTGCTAAAAGCTGAATATTCCCAAGCAAATGATCAATTCTTCCTCCGGTCGCTCCAAAAATGCGAATCCGATCGGCTTGTTGCTCTGCCACCCAATCTAAAGCAATTTCCATATCTGTTTTATCTTTCTCCGATGGCCATATATCCAAATCTTTCAGCATCGTCTGTATATATTCTAGCTCCTGCTTGCTGATGGAATCAAAATCACCGAATGCCTTAGTAGGACGAATACCTGCTTGCAATAATGTCAATACTCCTCTGTCTACGCCAATCCATTGAATTTCCTGCTGCTTGTATGGCTGAAATGACGGGAGAAATTCTTTAGGACCTCCCCCTACAATATGAATTAACACCTGTTCCTCTTCCTTTCTATACGCTTTTAACAAAAACGGAAGGTATGCAACCTTCCGTTTTATTAGTGGCCTCGAATCGCTTGAATAGCCGCTTTTCGGTCGATTTCACCGTAAATCGCCGATCCAGCGACAAGTACGTTCGCCCCCGCTTCCACGCAAAGCTGAGCAGTCTTGCGATTCACCCCGCCATCCACTTCAATCTCAAGCTGTAATCCCCGTTCTTTTGCCATTTGCGCAACTTGACGAATTTTAGGCAATACAGAAGAAATAAATTTTTGTCCTCCAAACCCTGGATTGACCGTCATGAGCAGTACTAAATCGATATCATCTAAAATAGACTCAATCATTGCTACTGGAGTGTGGGGATTTAAAACCACTCCTGCTTTTACCCCCAATTCTTTAATCATATGAATGGTACGGTGCAAATGCGGACAAGCTTCTACATGCACAGATAAAATGTCAGCTCCCGCCTTTGCAAAAGCCGGAATATAACGATCCGGGTGTTCAATCATCAAATGGACATCCAAAGGCAATGTGGTAATGGGCCGAATCGCCTCCACAATCAGTGGACCAATCGTGATATTTGGCACAAAATGGCCATCCATGACATCAACATGAATATAATCGGCCCCACCTTGCTCAACATCTCGAATGTCGTCTCCGAGCTTTGCGAAATCTGCCGATAAAATGGAAGGCGCAATTTTAATCATCAGTAGTACCTCGTCTTTCTTTCCTTAATTTCCTCCATGAAATGGCGATAGTGATTATAGCGATAGACCGGAATATCTCCTGCTTCCAATGCGCTTTTTACCGCGCATTTTGGTTCTGTCATATGGGTGCAGCCGCGGAATTTGCATTCATGACTGCGTTGGCGAAACTCCGGAAAACAAAGCGGTAACTGTTCCTCTTCAATATCCTGAAACTCTAATGCACTAAAGCCAGGTGTATCCGCCACAAGCCCGTCGCCAATTTCGATCAATTCAACATGTCTTGTCGTATGTTTTCCGCGACCTAAATGAAATGAAATATCATTCGTTTTCAGCTGTAAATCTGGACGAAGCGCATTTAAAAGTGATGACTTTCCCACACCAGACTGGCCCGCAAAGACAGAAATCTTTCCTTCTAAATAAGGAAGCAGTTGCTCAAGACCAGCTTTTGTGACGATCGATGTTTCGATGACATCGTACCCGATGCGGCGATAATCGCTGATGTACCCTTGCACAATCGGCTTTGTCTTCTCATTAAGTAAATCCATTTTATTAACGACAATAATCGGACGAATGTCCTTCGCCTCAATGAGCACAAGAAAACGATCCAGAAGCATCGTACTAAAATCTGGCTCCACCGCGGAAAATACAAGAATCGCTTGATCGACGTTAGCGATTGGGGGACGGATCAGTTCGTTTTTTCGTTCACATACTTCCATAATATATCCATCTGTTTTGCTTTCAGCTTGAAAAATAACATAATCACCGACAAGAGGAGTAATCTTTTGCTTACGAAATACCCCTCTTCCTCGACATTGAATGATTTCTCCATCGCTTAACACATAATAAAATCCGCTTAATGCTTTCATAATTTTTCCTTCTGCCATAGCTTCACCCCTTTGGATAAGGAATGGTTCCTTCCTGTTTTACAATATTATTAACAATGACACGATAGTATCCTTGGCCATTATAAGGAATAACAAATTCAACCGTTTCTTTAACTGGTGCTGTAAGGCGATACGTTTTATACGGCTTCGTCATGTCATGGTTGACATCTTGAATATAGAGCTGAGCCTCTACCGTTTGTCCCGGCTCCTCCGCATCATATGGAATTTCAATTTCCTTTACAACTGTCTTGTTCGGTAACGGTTCTTTTCCCTGCGAAATCACAACAGTAACGGTATCACCTTTTTGCAGTTCTGTATTGGCGCCCGGTGTTTGCGAAATCACGATTCCTTGCGGGACTTGATCAGAATATTCATGCTTCACTACAACATTAAGCTGCTGCTCTTGCGCATAATCACGCACGCTTTTTTCTGTATATCCCGTCAAATCTTTTAGCACAATTTTGGGCACCCCTACACTAATGGTAAATTCCACTTCTGTTTCCTCTGGAACGACCTGTTCACCTGGAGAAGGAAATTGTTCAAGAATGGTGCCAACCGGTTTATCGCTATAACGTTCAATGCGCTTCACCGCTAAATAATGTTCATCCTTCAATTGCTGCTCTACTGTCTCAATATCTTCGCCAACGTAATCTCCAAACTCGATTTTCTTTTTCCCGATGCTTTTATAAATCGTGATCTCTGTTCCTTCTTTGACCACTCGTCCTGCTTCTGGCTTTGTCCGAATGACATTTCCTTCGGCAATATCATCGCTTTCCATGTCAATCGTATCTTTAATTTCAAAGCCTAAGGAAGAAAGTTTTTCTACTGCTTCATCATAATTTTTGTTCGTTACATCCGGAACCGTCACATCCTTTGGAAAGAAGAGCGTCGGTCCCCATATGGCGGCACTGACCCCAGCCGCAATTAGGAATAAAAAAAGAGCAATCATCCAGCCAAGCCATTTTCTTTTCCGCTTTTTCTTCGCTTCAGCATCAGGCAGCTGCTTGTCTTCTTCCTTTTTCTCTTTCGCTTCCTCCCGTATAATGGTTTGCTTGGTCAACTCATGATCCTTCACAATAGGAATGGCCTTTGTCGGTTCATCATCATCCGGAAGCGTAAACTTTTTTTCGTTCACCCGTTCTGGATCAAGGGCTGTGCGAATATCTTCATTCATCTCCTGTACCGATTGATAACGATAAAACGGATCTTTTGCTGTTGCTTTTAAAATAATATTTTCTACACTTTGTGGGATAGAAGGATTCCAAGCTTTTGGCGAAGGAGTTTCTGTCTGCAAATGTTTCAATATAATGGATACTGCTGACTCCCCTGAAAAAGGCAAATGGCCTGTAAGCAATTCAAACATGACAATTCCGAGCGAATAAATATCAGATTTCTCGGTCGCAATCCCTCCTCGTGCCTGTTCCGGAGATAAATAATGAATCGAACCGAGCACGGAATTCGTTTGGGTAATCGTCGTCGAGCTTAATGCAACAGCAATACCGAAATCAGTAATTTTTACTTTTCCTTCTTCGTCAATCAAAATATTTTGCGGCTTAATATCACGATGAATAATGCCATTGGCATGGGCGTGTGTGATCGCTGACGTGAGTTGCTCCATAATATCCAATGCCTTGGCAACGTGCAATGGAGCATGCTGCTGGATATATTGCTTAAGTGTAAAACCGCGCACATATTCCATCACAATGTAATAAATTCCTTCGTCCTCACCCACATCATAAATGCTAACAATATTTTCATGATTCAAACTTGTCGCTGCCTGGGCCTCACGGCGAAATCGTTTAATAAACTGTTCATCATTTGAAAAATCAAAACGCAAAATTTTAATGGCTACTTCGCGCTCCAGAATCATATCTCTCGCGACATAAACATTCGCCATTCCTCCGCCGCCAAGCAAACTTATGATCTTATAGCGCCCATTTAACCGTTTACCAATGAGCATGTGTGATCACCTACTTTCACATTCCGATGAAAATTCAACAATTACTAACGTAATATTGTCCTCTCCACCATGCTCATTCGCTAAATGAACTAGCGCTTGCGCTTTCTCTTCAAGCGATTGTTCCGATGTTAAAATGTCCATCATCGACTGTTCAGACACCTTGTTAGACAAACCGTCTGAGCATAAAAGCAGTCGATCGCGCTCCTCCACTTCAATCGTCTTAATATCTAATTTGACGCTCTTTTCGGTCCCAAGCGCGCGCAATAACACATTTTTGCGCGGATGATGCTCTGCATCCTCTTTAGAAATCTGCCCTGTTTTCACCAATTCATTAACAAGAGAATGATCTTCTGTGATTTGCTGGAATCCATGTTGGTTGAACAAATAACAGCGGCTATCGCCGATATGGCCGATTGTCACAAACTGATCCGTGCAAATCGCACTGACAATCGTAGTCCCCATTCCTTGGCATTCTATATGGCGCAGTGAATGGTCAAACAGCAAGCGGTTGATGCTTGCAACCTGTTCTTTTAACCACCGCTCGGCGATTTCTGGTGATGTAATGTTTTCGGTTTCTTCCCACTGCTTTTTTAAATAGGAAATCGTCATTTCGCTTGCTACATCACCAGCACGATGACCTCCCATGCCATCTGCGACCATCGCTAAGTAGTGGCCGTCTTTATTTTTAAAAATACCGCCGCAGTCTTCGTTATGAGGACGAATTTTGCCAACGTCGGTTTGAAAAACGACTTTCATGGTTTCACCTCGTTTCCTCTTTTCGCTCCTTCGCGCGAAGCTGTCCGCATGCGGCATCGATGTCATGTCCTTGTTCGCGGCGAATCGTGACATTAATTCCATGTTGCTTTAGCGTGCGCTCAAAGGCAAAAATTTGCTCGCGTGGTGTTCGCACATAATTTCGTTCCGGCACATAATTGACTGGAATTAAGTTCACATGGCATTTAAGACCTTTGAGCAGCTCTGCCAATTGTTTGGCATGCTCTATTTGATCGTTCACTCCACCAAACAGTCCGTATTCGAATGTTACTCTCCTTCCTGTTTTTTCAACGTAATAGCGAACGGCTTCCATTAGTTTAGGAAGCGGATAGGCTTTATTAATCGGCATGAGTTTTGTACGCAATTCGGTCGTTGGTGCATGCAAAGAGATCGCAAAATTAATTTGCGTCCCCTCGTCGGCAAATTGATAGATTTTCGGAATAATGCCGCTTGTTGATACGGTAATGTGGCGTGCGCCGATGTGCAATCCTTTCGCATGATTCACAATGTGTAAAAACTTAATCAATGCATCGTAATTATCAAATGGCTCACCTATTCCCATTACGACAATGCTGCTCACTCGCTCCGCATATTCATCAAGTGCTTTTTGAACTTTTACGACTTGCGCCACAATTTCTCCTGCTTCTAAATGACGCTTTAGACCACCGAGTGTAGAGGCACAAAAGGTACAGCCAATACGGCAGCCTACCTGTGTTGTGACACAAATGGAGTTCCCATAATCATGGCGCATTAACACCGTTTCAATTGAAAAGCCGTCGTGAAGCTCAAATAAAAACTTGATCGTTCCATCCTTTGAGGTTTGCTGAACAAGCGTTTTTAAGGTTGTCATCGTAAAATGGGCTGCGAGCTTTTCTCGCAACACTTTTGGCAGGTTAGTCATATCCTCAAAGGAGGTGACTCGCTTTTGATAAAGCCATTCATAAACTTGCGTCGCGCGAAATGGCTTTTCTCCCTGCTCTACCATCCATTCTCGCAGTTCCTCCAATGTGAAAGAATAGATGGATGGCTGAGACGCATCGGCTGCTCGTTGATGGCTCGTTTGAATTTCTGCTTTTCTCAATGAAGTTACACCTTCTTTCGTAATGATGCGATAAAAAATCCATCTGAATCAAAATAGTGAGGCAGCAAGCGCAATTGCCCATTTGCTACATAGGGACGCACCTTTTCTGGCAATCTTTCCGAAAGCGTATCATCGACGGTAAACTCGGGATGAAGACGCAAAAACTCAGCCACTACCTCCTCATTCTCATCGTGGTCAATCGTACATGTGCTATAAACGATCGTTCCACCTCGTTTTAACAGCGGAGCCACTTCCCTTAAAATAGCCAATTGCAAACGAGCAAGCTCCCGAAGATCCTTCTCATTTTTGGCATATTTAATATCCGGCTTGCGCCGTATCACTCCAAATCCCGAACAAGGGGCATCTACTAAAATTTTATCAAACGATTCACGAGCAAAATGCTGCGAAGCTTGCCGGCTGTCTAATACATATGCAGCAATGTTGGGCAGATGAAGACGCTCAGCTTGCTGCTTAATCAATTTTACTTTGTGCTCATGAACATCTAGCGAAATAACTTGTCCCGTCCGTTTCATAAGCTCTGCGATGTGTGTCGACTTTCCTCCTGGAGCCGCACAACTATCCAGCACTCGTTCATGTTCGCTAGGATGGAGCGCTCTGGCCACAAGCATCGAGCTTTCATCCTGAATGGTCATATACCCGTTTTGGAAAACTTTCGTATTCACCAAGTTTCCTTTTTTCGCTCGAATCGCTTCTTCTGCCAATTCTCCCCGTTCGACTTCCGTTCCTTCTTCTTCCAACATGGCAATCACTTCATCAACGGTCGCCAATACGGTGTTGACTCGCGCTGTTTGCTTTGGTGCGGTTAAATTAGCCATGCACATTTTTTCGGTTTCTTGAAGGCCATATTGTGATGCCCAGCGTTTGACAAGCCAATACGGATGGCTCGTTTTCACGGCTAGTCGTTCAGCATCATCTTGAATTTCATCGACAGAAGGAACACCATCCCGCTGAACGGCACGCAAAACGCCATTGACCATCGACGAAATGCCACGGTGGCCGCGTTTTTTAGCAATTTCAACCGCTTCGAAAATAACGGCTCGATCAGGAATACGATCTAAATATAGCATTTGATAGAGCGATAAGCGAAGCAGCATCCGCACCCATTTTTGCAGCTTATGTGATTTTTTAATAAATGGCTGCAAATAGTAATCGAGCGTATCACGCCTTTGAACCGTTCCATATACAAGTTCTGTCAATAAACCGGTATCTCTTTCCGGCAACCTTGTGGAACGGATCGTTTGATTGAGCAATAGGTTGCTATAGGCTTCCTTTTCATCAATAGCTAAAAGTACATCTAAGGCAACTTCTCTTACATTTTTATGTTTCATTTTCATCTCCTAGCTTCGTTCCGATTGCTATCGCTGCCCCGGCGCCGCGCAAAAATTGTTCAGCGCTCATCCGCTTTTTCCCAGCCGGCTGCAATTCGGTAATTTTAATGGCGATATCATTGCCAGTGGCTACGATAATGCCGTCGTTCACCACTTCCATGATCGTCCCTGGCTGTGTTTGTGAAGAAGCGCGAATTTTTTCTGAACGCCAGATTTTCCAAACTTGCCCTTGATACATGGTATAAGCCACGGGCCAAGGATTTAAACCGCGGATATGATTATAAATTTCTTCTCCTGTACGGGTCCAGTCAATTTTTTCTTGTTCACGCTTAATATTATAAGCAAATGTCGCCTTTTCTTCATCCTGGCGGATTGGTCTAATTTTTCCTTGAAGTAAAAGCGGAATAGTATCGGATAGCAGCTTGGCTCCGGCCATACTTAATTTGTCGTGGAGGGTGCCCACGGTGTCGTCTTCCGTAATCGGGACTTCTACCTGTGTTAAAATATCGCCTGCATCAAGCTTTTCTGCCATATACATAATGGTTATTCCCGTTTTTGTTTTTCCCTGTAAAATCGCATAATGGATTGGCGCACCTCCGCGCAATTCCGGCAACAGAGACGCATGAACGTTGATGCAGCCATATGGAGGCGCCTCCAGCAGCTCCTTCGGCAAAATCTGACCAAAGGCTGCAGTGACAATTAAATCCGGCTTAAATGCTAACACCCTTTCATATTGTTCCTTCTCACGAATTTTAGTCGGTTGCCAAACAGGAATCCCATGCTTTTCTGCTTCGACTTTGACTGGCGGCGGTGTCAGCTCCCTTTTCCGTCCCTTTGGTTTGTCCGGCTGTGTAACAACCCCAACAACATCGTATCCATCATGAATTAACTGCCGCAATACCGGAACAGAAAAATCCGGAGTCCCCATAAAAACGATTCTTACCATATGATCCATCATCTACCCTTCTAATTCTTCCTCTTCATAATAACGAATGACCTTGGACGTAAATAAAACACCGTTTAAATGGTCAATCTCATGCTGTAAAGCGCGGGCTAAAAAACCGGTCGCTTCAAGAGTATATGCGCGCCCGCGGCGATCTTGCGCCCGAACTTTCACGTAATCCGCTCGTTTCACTTCTCCGAATAGCCCAGGAAAGCTTAAGCAGCCCTCAGGTCCGATTTGCTCGCCTCTCTGCTCAAGAATCACAGGATTTATGAGCTCAATTCTTCCATGCTCATCTCCGACATCTACAACGGCGATTTGCTGGGCGATGCCCACCTGCGGAGCCGCTAATCCGACACCGTCTGCTTCCAGCATCGTTTCATACATATCATTCAGTAATTTTACAAGTTTGCGGTCAAACTCTATGACTTTTTCACAAACGGTTTCTAACACTTCTGCTGGATATGTGACAATATTTAACTTAGCCAATGCAATTTCCTCCATTTTACATCATCATATACGGGTTTGTGTCGATCGTAATCAACAGTTCTCCTTGTGACATTTCCTGCTGATAACGGTCGACCACATTCTTTAGTATTTTAGTAAAATTAGCCTCTCGCTTGTATTTTATCATGCATTGATAGCGATATCTATCATGGAGACGAGCAATAGGGGAAGCAACCGGGCCAAGAATGATGGCCTCTTTCGATAACTGCGCACGTAAATAACCCGCAATTTTCTCTGTAACCGAAACCGCTTTTATTAATTCGGGATGAGAAACGGTAATAAGCGTTAAATAATAAAACGGCGGATAACCGTGAAACCTGCGGAGTGCCATTTCTTTCTGATAAAAAGCTTCATAATCGTGACAAGCAGCTAGTTCAATGCTATAATGCTCCGGCGTATACGTTTGAATGACGACCTCTCCCGGCAATTCGTGCCGCCCTGCTCGTCCGCTGACCTGCGTCAGCAACTGAAATGTTTTTTCGCAAGCTCGAAAATCTGGAAGATGGAGCATCGTATCAGCACTCAACACTCCCACAAGCGTCACCTTTGGAAAATCGAGCCCTTTAGCAATCATTTGTGTTCCAAGCAAAATATCTGCCTTTCCTGCGCCAAACTCCGACAATATCCGCTCATGAGCCCCTTTGCGGCTCGTCGTATCAACATCCATGCGAATGACTCGGGCTTGTGGAAGCAGTTTAGTCAATTCTTCCTCCACTTTTTGCGTGCCTGTGCCAAAGAAACGGATATGCTCGCTGCCGCATGACGGACAGCTGTAAGCAAGCGGTTCCTCATGTCCACAATAATGGCATTTCAAACGCTGCTGCACACGATGATAAGTAAGCGAAATATCACAGTGCGCACAGCGGATGACATGACCGCAGTCTCGACACATCACAAAGGTTGAGTATCCGCGACGATTTAAAAACAACACAGATTGCTCACCTTTATCAAGACGTTCTCGCAATTTTTCAAATAACGTCCGCGAAAACATCGAGCGGTTTCCACTCCGCAACTCCTCACGCATATCAATGATGGACACAGCAGGCAGACCATTTTCGCTCATTCTTTTGGTTAAAGTAAGAAGCTGATAAACTCCTTTTTTGGCGCGAGCAAATGATTCAAGAGACGGAGTAGCGCTGCCCAGCACAACGGGACATTGATGAAAGCGCGCCCGGTAAATAGCCACATCACGTGCATGATAGCGCGGTGTTTCTTCCTGTTTATAACTCGATTCATGTTCCTCGTCAATGATAATCATACCTAAATTTTCAAATGGGGCAAAAATAGCAGAACGCGCTCCAACCACAAGCTTGACTTCTTTGCGATGAATTTTGCGCCATTCATCATACTTTTCACCAATCGATAATCCGCTATGAAGCACGGCCACCTGCGAGCCAAATCTCCCTTTAAATCGCTCAACCATTTGTGGCGTGAGTGAAATTTCTGGAACGAGTACAATGGCTTCCTTCCCTTGCTTTAATACGGCCTCAATCGCTTGCATGTATACTTCTGTTTTTCCGCTCCCTGTCACACCATAAAGCAAAAAGACTTGATGCTCATTCTCCTTGATGCTGTTAACGATCGGCTCGAGCGCTTGCTGCTGCTCCTCCGTTAACATAAGCGGTTGAGTGGCTGCAAAATGGTGCTGTCCATAGGGATCGCGATAAGCTTCAACCTCGTATTCGCAAATGATTCCTTTTTGAATTAATGTTTTTACTGAGGCGTGCGAGGCACCGCTTCGCTCGAGCACCTCCTTTAATGGCAAGTGCTCATTGAAAAGCAGCAGCTCTAACAATTGCTTTTGCTTAACAGCATTGGCCGGAAGTGATTCAATCGCCTTCTTTCGCTGCTCTTCTGGCACGGAAAAAGCAACGTATTTGATCGTTTTCTTCGCTGCTTTGTCCTTGAGATGATAAATAACCTCCAAATAGCCGTTTTGAACGTCCTTTTGTAAGCGAGATAACACATTGGTATTCTCAAGCTCTTTCCACGAAACCGCAGAGCGGTTAGAAAAGAAAGGCTGGACATTTGGATGCAAACGATCGCGATATTTTTCATCTACAAGGCGTATCTCTTTTTCATACTTCGCTTTCATCGCAGCCGGAAGCATCGCTTGGTAAGCGGAAATAGCAAAGCAGAGCGTCGTTTCGGTTAAGTATTGGCCCAAACGCAACAGTTCTTCATTCAATACGGGAGCCACATCTAAAATGGCTTCAATCGCTTTTAATGACTTGACATCAGAATAAGTCTTAATATCTACTACAAATCCTTGTAGCCGTCGCGTTCCAAACGGAACAACGACTCGCATGCCAATTTGCAGGACATCCTCCCATTTCTCCGGTATTTGATAGTCAAACGGCCGGTCTGTTTGCCGTGAAGGCACATCAACGATAACTGCTGCAATTTTCATCCAATCGCCTCGGCAATCTCTTTTAAAATTTCTTCAGCTACTTTCTTTTTCGTTAGCAACGGAAGCTTCGTAATGGATCCATCCCGTTTAAAAATTGTGACAATATTCGTGTCGCTGGCGAATCCCGCTCCCTTTTGGGCAACATTGTTAGCGACAATCATATCCAAATTTTTCCCTTTCAGTTTTTGAAGAGCGTACTCTTCCACTTGCTCTGTTTCCGCAGCAAATCCGACTAAAAACTGCTCTGTCTTTTGCTCTCCAAGCGCTTTTAAAATATCAATCGTTCTTTCCAGTTCAATCACAAGATCGCCAGGCTTTTTCTTCATTTTTTCGTTAAATACATATTTGGGGCGGTAGTCGGCGACAGCAGCTGATTTAATAACAATATGAGCAGAAGAAAATCTTTTGATCACTTCTTCGTACATTTCTTGCGCAGACTCAATTCGGATTGTTTCTACATTGCGAGGTGATGGCAGATTGGTAGGCCCGGAAATGAGCGTCACCTCTGCCCCTAGCTCTGCCGCTGTTTCCGCAATGGCATATCCCATTTTCCCTGTCGACCGATTGCTGAAAAATCGGACAGGATCTATTTTTTCACGCGTCGGTCCTGCCGTCACAAGCACTTTCTTGCCCTTCAATAATAGAGATGAAGGAGAGGAAGAAAAATATTGTTCAATCAATGTGACAATATTTTCTGGTTCTTCTAGTCTTCCTTTTCCAACGTAACCGCAAGCCAAATGGCCTTCGGATGGTTCGATAAACTGGTAGCCAAAACGGGCAAGCCTTTCCATATTCTCACAGACAGTCGGATGTTCATACATATGGACATTCATAGCAGGGGCAAGCCACACAGGCGCCCTTGTGGCCAAAAGCGTCGTTGTGATCATATTATCCGCTATTCCATTCGCTAGCTTCCCAATGGTATTGGCTGTCGCCGGAGCTACTAATACAAGATCAGCCCAATCTGCTAAATCGATATGCGCTATTACTTCAGCGTGTTTCTCTTCAAATGTATCGACATAAACATCATGGCGTGACAATGCTTGAAACGTTAACGGCGTTACAAATTTGCACGCTGCCTCGCTCATCATCACTTTCACATTGGCTCCACGCTGTGTTAATCGGCTCGTTAATGCGGCTGCCTTATACACAGCAATTCCACCCGTCACACATAATAAAATATTTTTTTGTTCAATCATTTTTTGGAGCTCCCCTTTCACTTTTGTAAAAAAATAACAACCTAAAACCTAGGTTGTTATTTTTACTCTTCTTTTACAAGTTCAATATGGCCTGCCGCAATTTCTTCTAACGCTTTTCCAACGAATTTTTTTGATACAGGCTTTTCAATTGTAAGATCGTCTTTTTCCTGCAGTTGGCGCGCCCGTTTTGCAGCAACGCTCACAAGCGTGTATTTGGAATCTAGTTTTTCCATTAAAAGATCAATGGAAGGATAAAGCATCGTTTATTCCACCTCCAACATTTTTTTATACCGTTGTGCCACGCGCTCGCGCTTGCAATGTTCAGCTGTGACAATGGCTTTAATGCGCTCGCACGCTAATTCGACCCGGTCATTTTCTACGACATAGTCATAGGCATCCATCATTTCTAATTCTTCTCTTGCCGCTTTCATGCGGTCGTTAATCAGCTCTTCTGTTTCAGTTCCTCTAGTAACAATTCGATTTTTTAGCTCACTTAAGCTTGGCGGGGCAAGAAAAATAAACAATCCTTCCGGAAATGCCTTGCGTACTTGCAGCGCTCCCTGCACCTCGATTTCAAGAAAGACATCTTTGCCTTCCTGCAGCGTCTTCTCAACGTAATCAATCGGCGTACCATAATAGTTGCCGACATATTCAGCCCACTCAAGCAGCTTATGGTCGCGAATCATTTGCTCGAACTCTTCGCGTGTTGTAAAAAAGTAGTCAATCCCGTCTACTTCTCCCTCACGCGGCTTTCGCGTCGTCACGGAAATCGAATAATGCAAATTAATATCCGCTTGCGAGAATAACGCCTTGCGCACCGTCCCTTTTCCAACGCCGGATGGTCCTGATAATACGATTAATAACCCTCTTTCGCTCATAAAAATATAGAAACCTACCCTTCCTCTGATAAATCTTCACGCTCATATAATCGATGTGCCACGGTTTCTGGCTGCACCGATGATAAAACAACATGATCGCTATCCATGATAATGACCGCTCGGGTTCTTCTGCCATGAGTGGCATCCACAAGCTTGCCGCACTCTCTCGCATCTTGAACAATCCGCTTAATCGGAGCGGAATCGGGATTAACAATCGATATGATTCGAGAGGCTGAAACCATATTTCCGTAGCCGATATTGACAAGTTTAACTCCCACCGAACTCCACCTACCATAAAAATTATTGTTGCCGCAACCTAGCCATTATAAACGATTACTCTATATTTTGTACCTGCTCTTTTACTTTTTCAAGTGCGCTCTTCATTTCAACAACTTGTACAGCAATGCGGCTATCATTAGCTTTTGAACCAATCGTATTTACTTCACGATTGAGCTCTTGAATTAAAAAATCCAGCTTTCGCCCGATCGGTTCTTGATGATGCAATGTTTGGACAAACTGCTCAATATGGCTACGAATTCGTTTGAGCTCTTCATTAATATCCGTTTTTTCCGCGAAAATGGCGACTTCCGTTAAAAGGCGAGCCTCATCTACGTCTCCCTGCACCAATTCCTTCATGCGTTTCGTCAATCGCTCCCGATATTGCTCAATAGCTTCAGGAGCAAGATGCTGCACATTTTGTACACATTGTTTAAGCGTCGCCAATTGCTCCTGTACATCGGAAAGCAATGCCTTCCCCTCTTTTTCACGCATCGTTTTCAGCTGCTGAGCCGCTTCATTGACAGCCGATATGAGCAGGTGTTCCATCTCTTCATTGCCTGCTCCTTCTTCAATGATCTCAGCTACTCCTTCAAGCTGGAATAAATGCGATAAAGTAATAGAATCATGAAGTGAGAAACGATGATTGGCTTCTTTTAGTTGTTCGTAATAATCGCTCATCAGCTGCCAATCGACTTGGAGCTTGCGATTTGTCCATCCTTCTCCTTCAATGGCGATAAAAACTTCTACTCTTCCTCTGTGTACATACTGCGAAATCACTTTTTTTATTTTATCTTCAAAGATAAATAGTTGTCTAGGCATGCGAACAGAAATTTCACAAAAGCGATGATTCACAGATTTTACTTCGACTGTTACTCCCATTGAACCATTTGTTGTTTTGCTTCTTCCAAAGCCTGTCATGCTGTATACCATACTATCACACCCATTATGTTAACATACAAAAAGAAAAGGTCATAGAGAAACTTCTCTATCACCTTGCATATTATAACATATTTGTTCGTGATTTTCTTGTTAAAAACGACCCAGCAAACAAAAATGTCGGCAGCGCCGCGAGCCCAACGATTAAAATCCAATCAAGCAGCTCAACTGAAACCGTATGGAACACACGTTGCAGCGGAGGATAATAAATGACCACAAGCACCAGCAATAGGGAGAGCAATACAGCCCAAACCAGATACATATTTCCGAGAGGGTTGCGGTCAAAAATGGATCGTTCACAGCGACAATCAAACACGTGAATAAGTTGAGCCATCACCAATGTCGCAAACGCCACTGTTTGCGCATACGCCAAATTATTCCCGCTTCGTTCATAAACCGTCATAAAAGCGGCCAGTGTTACAATTCCAATAATCACCCCGCGGCTCACGATTTTCCAGCCAAGCCCTCTAGAAAACACTCCTTCTTTTGGATGCCTTGGTCTCCGTCTCATGACATTTTCTTCAGCACGATCCAGCCCTAAGGCCATAGCTGGCAGCCCATCTGTCACTAAATTTACCCATAAAATTTGAATGGGTACAAGCGGAAGTGGCAGTGCTAACAGCATGGCAAACAGCATCACTAAAATTTCACCAACATTCGATGCAAGCAAGTAGCGAATGAATTTGCGAATGTTCTCATAAATGTTTCTTCCCTCATGAATGGCCGATTGAATGGTCGCGAAGTTGTCATCTAATAATACAAGAGCTGCCGCTTCCTTCGCTACATCCGTACCGGATTTCCCCATCGCTACCCCGATATCTGCTGCCTTAATCGCGGGAGCGTCATTCACTCCGTCTCCGGTCATAGCAACCACATGTCCTCTTCTCTGTAAAGCTTTCACAATTTTTAGTTTATGCTCCGGCGACACGCGCGCAAACACATAAATGTCATCGACGACTTCTTCAAGCTCATCAACCGAAAGCCGAGATAATGTTGGACCATCCATGATCTTTCCATTTGGTGGCAAAATACCGAGCTGTTTCGCAATCGCTTTTGCTGTCAACAAATGATCTCCCGTAATCATCACCGTTTTAATGCCCGCCTCTTTACACTGCTGTACGGCTTTCTTTACTTCCGGACGCGGTGGATCAATCATTCCTTGAATCCCCATCAACGTCAAGCCTTTTTCTGCTTCTTTTTCTGATGGAATCTGTTCCTTTGCAGTTAGCGGACGGTAGGCTACAGCAATCGTACGCAACGCCTTACCGGCCATTGCATGGATGACATGATGCACCGTTTTTCGCCAGTCCGCTGTCATCGGTTGTGTGCGTCCGTTCCACCATATATGTCCGCTAATTTCAAGAAGTACATCGGGAGCCCCTTTCGTAATAATCCATCTTCTCCCTGATTTATCCTTCACAATGACTGTCATCATTTTTCGTTCCGAATCGAACGGAAATTCCTGCTCAACCGTAAACTCTGATTCTAGCTGTGCTTTTGTTAATCCTGCCTTTGCTGCTGCCACAAGCAGCGCGCCCTCCGTCGGATCCCCGTCGATATACCGTCGATGTTCCTTTTCCTTAATTTGCGAGCTATTGCAAAGGGTGCTAAATGTCAGCAACTGCTGCAGTACCGCTTCTTTTTTGATATTGATAGGCCGTTCATTTTCATAAAATTCTCCTTTCAGTTCAAGCCCCGTTCCGCTGACTGTCCACATCCTTCCGCTCGCCCATATGTTTGTTACTGTCATCATGTTTTCTGTCATTGTTCCTGTTTTATCAGAGCAAATGACAGATGCACAACCCAACGTTTCTACAGCAGGGAGCTTCCGAACGATCGCGTTTTTCTTAATCATCCGCTGCACACCAAGCGCCAAGGCAATGGTCACAATAGCAGGAAGCCCTTCCGGAATAGCGGCAACCGCCAGTGACACTCCCGCTAAAAACATTTCATACAGTTCATGACCTTGAATAACGCCGACAACGACAACTAAAACGGTAAGCAGCAGAGCAACAATAATCAAAATCTTACCGAGCTGCTCTAATTTTCGCTGCAATGGAGTCGTGACCGTCTCCGCCTCTTGTAGCAGGTTCGCAATTTGCCCCATCGCGGTTTTCATTCCTGTGGCAATCACAACTCCCACTCCGCTTCCTCTCGTTACAAGAGTACCCATGAAAGCCATATTATGCAAATCACCAATTGCGGTGTTTTCATTTGCAAGCGGTGTTGCCAATTTTGCAGTCGGCACCGACTCCCCTGTTAATGCCGATTCTTCAATTTCTAAACCCTTTGCATCAATTAACCTTACATCGGCACCGATACGATCACCACTGGTAAATTTAATGACATCGCCAACAACAAGCTCTTGAGAATGGATTTTCATCCATTCTCCGTCGCGTAATACAGTCGCTTGCGGAGCAGATAGCTGCTTGAGAGCTTCCAATGATTTTTCAGCGCGTCGTTCTTGAAAAAAGCCCAAAAAGGCATTCATCATCACAATTACAATAATTGCGATCGCATCAACATACTCTCCGAGAAAACCGGAAATAATCGTGGCTGCCAGTAGCACAAGAACCATAAAATCGCGAAATTGATTCAAAAATACAATGAGAGCCGATTGCTTTTTCGCCTCTTTTAGTTCATTATAGCCAAACCGCTTAAGCCGTTTTTTTGCTTCTTCCGTTGTTAAACCTTTAGCAAGATCGGTATGTGCCTCCTTTGCTACATCATTTGGCGCGAGCGTATGCCATTGCATCCTTACTCCTCCTCCCTTGTCGCTTTTCTATGAAAGCTTATTCAGACATGTCCAAAAAAATGATATGATAATTGCAGAAATAAAAAATGAGAAAGGTGTTTCATATGGCTTTTGACGGAATATTTACATATGCTATGACGAACGAATTAAAGAAAATGCTTGAAGGAGGACGAATCACAAAAATTTACCAACCTTTTCAGCACGAGCTGTTGCTTTACATCCGCTCCCATGGGCGAAATTACAAATTGCTGCTATCGGCACATCCTAGCTATGCACGTGTTCACCTTACAAATGAAGGATATGACAACCCTGCTGAACCGTCGATGTTTTGCATGCTTTTACGCAAGCATTTAGAAGGGAACGTCATTGAATCGATTCGGCAAATGGATTTTGATCGGGTGATCATGATTGAAGTAAAGGGACGGAATGAAATGGGCGATCTCTCCATTAAGCAGTTAATGATAGAGATTATGGGACGGCATAGTAACATCATCTTGATCGATAAAGAAACAAATAGGATCATTGACAGCATTAAGCATCTATCGCCGGCTATCAACCGCTATCGCACGGTGCTTCCCGGCCAGCCATACGTAGCGCCACCGTCACACGGTAAACTCAATCCGCTGAAAACCACTGAAGAAATGGTCATGAAAACACTTGATTTTCACGCTGGAAAGCTGCCAGAGCAGCTTGTCGCTTCCTTTTCCGGCCTCTCGCCTCTGTTTGCCAATGAGGTGGCTTTCCGCGCAGGGCTCGCCAATCGCTCCACTTTGCCAAAAAGCTTTATATCGCTTATGGAAGAAGTAAAGAGCGGGCGTTTTTCTCCTTGTATATATACAAATGGACAAAAGGAATGGTTTTACGTTCTGCCACTTATGCATTTACAGGCGGAAGCAAAGCCGTTCGCCACGCTCGGAGAAATGCTTGACCGCTTCTATTTTGGCAAGGCTGAGCGCGACCGCGTCAAACAACAGGCACACGATTTAGAACGGTTTGTCGCCAATGAAAAGGCGAAAAATGAGAAAAAGCTTTTGAAATTGGAACAAACATTAGAAGAAGCAAAACAAGCCGAGCAATATCGGCTTTACGGGGAGCTGTTAACCGCCTATCTGTACGCAGTCAAACGAGGGATGAAAGAAATCGAGGTCATCAACTATTACGATGCAAACGGGGAAACCGTCATGATTCCGCTTGATGCACAAAAGTCACCGTCAGAAAATGCACAAAGCTATTTTCAAAAATATCAAAAGGCGAAAAATGCTATTCACATCGTTCAAGAGCAAATCGAACAGACAAACAAAGAAATCGTTTATTTTGATACGCTATTGCAGCAGCTCGACACCGCCGCACCGAAAGATATCGAAGAAATTCGTGATGAGCTGATCGAGCAAGGCTATTTACGAGCAAAAGCCACGAAACAAAAAAAACAAAAGCCGCGCACGATTGAACTCGAACGTTACGTAGCAAGTGATGGCACGGAAATTCTCGTTGGTAAAAACAATAAACAAAACGACTACTTGACGAACAAACTCGCACACAAAGATGAAATTTGGTTGCATACAAAAGACATTCCCGGCTCCCATGTCGTCATTCGCAGCAAAAATCCGTCCCAACAAACAATTGCGGAAGCCGCTAACCTTGCTGCCTATTTCAGCAAAGCGCGGCAATCAAGCTCCGTGCCTGTCGATTTCACGCGGATCCGCTATGTCAAAAAACCAAATGGAGCAAAGCCTGGCTTTGTGATCTATGAAAACCAACAAACCATATACGTCACGCCGGATGAGGAATTGGTAATTCAAATGAAAAAAACCGTCTGATGAACAGACGGTTTGAACTCAAATTACAGGGAACTTTTGCTTTATTGGAATCTTGGTATGAAAAAGGAATGGCTTGCATAAAGCAGACTTGTGAACGAATCGCCACTTTGCTAGCGCTTCGAAGTGGGAGCTTCTCAGTTCCACAACGAAAGCTACCTTTCGTCTCCCTGAGCGTTACTTCGGGTCATCCCCACCCTAGATGTCCGACGATTCGGAGTTCTTTTGTACCTTGGATATTTTATGCATGGAAGTCTCGGCTCGGTTTTCGCATTTGATTTCTCCATGCAACCCCCTCATATCCTGTTCACAAAGAACCTGATATACACGTATTCTATCATGCGTTTTGGCTAACGCCAACCGGCATTCATCTCCCGTCTACTCACGGGGCTGTGCCCTTCACGTTCCTTGAGGCGGGAGACTTCTTTCGGAAATTACGTTAAACAGGCAAAAGCCTGTCCTTGCCCGAAGTCAATTCGTCTCCCACTTTCATCAAGCTGCACAAGACTTAGAAATGGGGGACTTCTCAACTGGATAAAGTTAAACAAGTTTCATGTTTTTTTATCTACTGAGAAGTCTTCTAAAATTGATAGAGAACATCAATAAAAGGATGCTATAATAATCTCGTAATCAAAAAAGGAGGTGAAAAAATGAAATGGATCAGATATTGAGTAGGATTTTTGACGAGCTGTCATTTTTGCGTCATCATATGGCGACGAAAGAGGACATGGCTGCTATGGAGAAGCGGATCGAGCGTGTGGAGCAAACCATGGCGACAAAAGACGATCTGACTGCCATGAACAAACGGATCGAGCGTGTGGAGCAAACCATGGCGACAAAAGACGATCTGACTGCCATGAACAAACGGATCGAGCGTGTGGAGCAAACCATGGCGACAAAAGACGATCTGACTGCCATGAACAAACGGATCGAGCGTGTGGAGCAAACCATGGTAACAAAAGACGATCTGACTGCCATGAACAAACGGATCGAGCGTGTGGAGCAAACCATGGCGACAAAAGACGATCTGACTGTCATCGACAAGCGCTTTGATCGGGTTGAACATGCCATGGCGACGAAAGAGGATGTCGCTGCAATGGACAAGCGGATCCAGCAAATTGAGGAAACAATGGCCACTAAAGACGATCTCACCAGCATTGAACAGCGCATGGCCACTAAAGACGATCTCACCAGCATTGAACAGCGCATGGCTACTAAAGACAATCTCACCAGCATCGAGCAGCGCATGGCCACTAAAGACGATCTCACCAGCATCGAGCAGCGCATGGCTACCAAAGACGATCTCACCAGCATCGAGCAGCGCATGGCCACTAAAGACGATCTCACCAGCATTGAACAGCGCATGGCTACTAAAGACGATCTCACCAGCATCGAGCAGCACATGGCTACTAAAGACGATCTTACCAGCATCGAGCAGCGCATGGCCACCAAAGACGATATGGCTGCTATGGAGAAACGGATCGAGCATATTGAACAAACAATGGCCACAAAAGAAGATATAAAAGATATTCCGTTTATCAAACAAGCCGTGCTGGAGATGCAGGAAACGGTTAAAGAAATTCCAACGATAAAGCAAACGCTCGCCGAAGCGTTGCAAAAGCTGGATGATGTTATCGCTTCACAAGCACGCCAAGAGCTTGTTCTCCAATCGCTTGCCTTTCGCTCGCTTGAGCACGAAAATGCCATTCGCGCATTAAAAGCAAAGTAACTCCTCTCGTAAATACAACGATTATTCCTCTTTTGACAAGATATCATTTCCCTCAAATAAACAGCAACCGCCAATTGGCGGTTGTTTCTTTGTAAATCGATGCGCAAGTCAGGAAAACACGCAGACTGCACCGTTCCTGTCTGCACTTGAATATCCGCTTGCTCATATAGCTCTTCTTCATTCAAAGCATAGACCGTCACAGCCTCTTTCATCGGATTGACAATCCAATACTCTTTCACACCATAAGCCATAATAAAAAAAGAGCGCGAATGATCGTATCATTCGCACTCCACATATATGTTTATTTCCCCCATGCCTCCGGCTGTTTTCGCCAATCGCGCAGCGTCGCGAGATCTTGTTCGTCCACAACGCCGAGCTCCACCGCCGTTTCAATGAGGCTGTCATAATCCGTCAACGTATGCACTTGTACATCGCTTTCCATAAACGCTTGCTTTCCTTTTTCCAAGCCGTATGTAAAAATAGCAACAACGCCTAATACATCACATCCGGCTTCTTTTAAGGCACCAACAGCAGTTAACGAGCTGCCGCCCGTAGAAATTAAATCTTCAACAACAACGACTTTTTGTCTCCTCTCTACTTTCCCTTCAATTTGTTTTCCTCTTCCATGTGCTTTTGCTTGGCTACGCACATAACACATCGGTAACCCAAGACGCTCGCTCGTCCATGCCGCATGCGGAATGCCGGCAGTCGCTGTTCCCGCAATAACCTCCACATCTGGAAAATGCGCGCGAATGAGCTGGGCCAATCCATCTGCGATTATGCTTCTCACATGTGGATAAGCAAGTGTCAGGCGGTTGTCGCAATAAATCGGTGATTTCAACCCGGATGACCATATAAACGGTTCGTTTGGCTGTAACGAAACTGCGCCAATTTGCAGCAAATGTGTGGCAATTTCTTTGTTCATGATGATTCCTCCTGATTCCATTCTTGTTTAAGGCGCTCATACGCCGCATGCGGATCAGCAGCTCGGGTGATGCTGCGGCCAACAACAACGAAGCTTGAACCGAACTTTCGAGCTTCTTTTGGTGTGACAACACGCACTTGATCGTTCGCTTCCTCATCAGCAAAGCGGATGCCAGGAGTCACGGTTAAAAATGAGGCTCTGCAGTGTTCACGGATCAGCGGTACCTCCTTTGCGGAACAAACAACGCCGTCCAAGCCACTTTCTTGGGCAAGCAAAGCGTAGTGAAGCACTGTTTCCGCCATCGTCCGTGAAATCCAAAGCTCGCGTTGCATCATTTGTTCACTCGTACTCGTCAGTTGTGTGACCGCTATACAAGCTGGACGAGGCGCTCCGCTTGGCGTCCCCGCTTCCAATCCTTCTAATGCTGCTTTCATCATGCTGGTCCCACCAGCAGCATGAACATTCACTAAGTCTATCCCAAGGCGGGCGAGCCCCTTCATCGCTTGCTTCACCGTATTTGGGATATCGTGAAGCTTTAAATCTAAAAAAATGCGGTGTCCTTGCTTTTTTAAAGCGGTGATGATGTCAGGCCCTTCTTGATAATACAGTTCCATCCCAACTTTTACAAAAAGCGGCTCACGGACAAATGGACGCAAAAACGCTTCGACTTCTTCGCGCGATTGAAAATCAAGTGCCACAATAAACGGTTGGTCCACCTTTGTTCCAGCTCCTTCCGATACATTGAGAAATATGGTCAAATCCGAGCTCGTCAAGTAATACCGGCAGCTCAGCCACAATAGTTGGACAAACAAACGGATCGACAAAATTTGCCGTTCCGATCGCAACAGCGCTGGCGCCGGCGTAGAAAAATTCCAGAGCATCTTCAGTCGTTGCAATTCCGCCCATGCCGATAATCGGAATGGATACCGCTTGGCTTACTTCATAAATCATGCGGATCGCGATCGGCTTAATCGCAGGACCAGAAAGTCCCCCTGTACGGTTAGCCAAAATCGGGGCAGCTGTTTTTATATCGATTCGCATGCCAAGGAGCGTATTAATCATGGTCAGACCATCTGCTCCCGCCGCTTCAATCGCCTTGGCCATTTCCACAATGTTCGTCACATTCGGCGACAGCTTTACATAGACAGGGACGACGGATACTTGCTTAACGAGGCGAGTGAGCTCAGCGGCTACTTCTGGTACGGTTCCAAACGCAATGCCACCTTTTTTTACATTTGGACATGAGATATTGAGCTCAAGAGCATGAACATTCGGCGCTTGCGAAATCCGCTTGGCGACTTCCACATAATCCTCCATTGTCGAGCCGGCGATATTGGCAATAATCGGTACATCGTATTGCGCGAGCCATGAAAGTTCTTCCTCGATCACTTTTTCTAATCCTGGATTTTGCAGTCCAATCGCATTGAGCATGCCGCTTGGCGTTTCCGCAACCCTTGGGGTTGGATTGCCAAAACGCGGTTCACGTGTTGTTGCTTTGATCATAATGGCCCCTAATTGGCTTAAATCATAAAGCTTAGCGTATTCCCGCCCGAATCCAAAACATCCAGAAGCCGGCATAACCGGATTCTTTAAGGAAAGCCCCGGCAATTCCACCGCTAAACGGCTCATAGCACCACCTCCCCGACTTTAAATACAGGACCATCGCTACAAACTTTTTTGTAGGCTGTTTCATTGTTAGGAACGCGGCAAACGCAGGCAAAACAAGCGCCGATGCCGCAGCCCATCCGCTCTTCCAATGAAAGATACACCTCTTTATCCGGAAACTTCTGCTCAAGCGCTTTTAGCATCGGCTTTGGACCGCACGCATACAGCACGTCGAACGAAAGCCCGCGTCCGCCGATCACATCGGTCACAAATCCTTTCGTTCCGTATGAACCGTCAGCAGTAGCAATGTAGATTTCACCGAGCGAAGCAAACTCTCGCTCATAAAAAATAACATCTTGTGTTTGAAAGCCAAGTATACTCGTCACAGTTACCCCTTTTTTTACAAGCTGCTTAGCCAGTTCATAGAGGGGAGGAACACCAATACCGCCCCCAACAAGAAGCGCACGCTGTCCCGCTCGAACGGCTTCAAGCGGAAAGCCGTTTCCAAGCGGACCGAGCACATCAATGACCTCTCCTTTTTTCTTTTCCGAAAGGAGCGCCGTACCCGCTCCTTCTTTTCGATAAATAATGGTACACTCACTTGCTTCTTTATTAATGTCGCAAAGGCTAAGCGGACGGCGCAATAGCGGATCTGTGCGCTCTCCTACTTTGACATGGACAAATTGCCCTGCTTCATTCATCTCTTGAACAAGTGTTCCAGCTAGGATTAACTGATAAATGTTTCGGGCAATCGGTTCATGATAAACAATGGTCATTTTTTCCACTTTCATGCATGCACCTTCTTTTCCGACATCGCAGTCATCGCAAACGTCATCGACTCCATCACCTGTAGCATGGCTTTTGCCGTATCAAGCGATGTTAAACATGGAATTCCGTTTTCCACCGCTTCACGGCGAATTCGAAATCCGTCACTTTCCGGCTGCTTCCCTTTCGTTAACGTATTAATGACCACTTGTGCTTTTCCTTGACGGATAATATCTAAAATATTGGGGGATTCCGAATGAATTTTGTTCACAATGGTTACCGGAATATGGGCGGCCCGCAACGCTTCAGCTGTACCATTTGTGGCAAGAAGCTGATAGCCAATATGATGAAAGCGGCGAGCTACTTCAATCGCTTCAGCTTTATCTTTATCAGCCACCGTAAGCAACACCGCGCCATATGGACGAATATGAATGCCAGAGGCTAAAAGTCCTTTATATAACGCTTTTTCAAATGTTACATCCTTTCCGATGACTTCGCCCGTTGATTTCATTTCCGGGCCAAGCGAAATATCAACATTTCGCAGTTTAGCAAATGAGAAGACGGGAGCTTTAACATATACCCCTTCACTTGCTTGTTTCAATCCTGTTTGATACCCAAGCTCAACAAGCGTTTCTCCTAAAATGACTTTAGTGGCGATGTTGGCCATCGGCACATTTGTAATTTTACTTAAAAACGGAACCGTTCGACTGGAACGTGGATTGACTTCTAGCACATATATTTCATTTTGGTACATGACAAACTGGATGTTGAGCAGTCCGACAATGCGCAATCCCTTCGCCAGTTTAATTGTATAATCCACGATTTTTTGTTGAATCTCATCTG
Source organism: Anoxybacillus sp. B2M1 (assembly GCF_001634265.1). NCBI lineage: Bacteria > Bacillati > Bacillota > Bacilli > Caryophanales > Anoxybacillaceae > Anoxybacillus > Anoxybacillus sp. B2M1. The sequence goes on from NZ_CP015435.1 coordinate 1,314,568, forward strand.
TCAATGTTTGCGGTGGATAGACCGCAATCGAATCGCCGGAATGGACACCCGCTCGCTCGATATGCTCCATAATGCCTGGAATGAATACCGTTTCTCCATCGGAAATGGCATCGACTTCAATTTCTTTTCCGATTAAATACCGATCTATTAGCACGGGATGCTGCGGATTGACTTTGACTGCATGTTCCATATAGTATAAAAGCTCCGCCTCTTTATAGACGATCTCCATCGCTCGGCCACCGAGCACATACGATGGGCGAACAAGCACCGGATAGCCGATTTCAGCTGCGATCCGCACCGATTCTTCAACCGAATAAGCGGTTTTTCCTTTCGGCTGCGGAATGCCTAAGTGCGACAGTGTTTGTTCAAATTTATCGCGATTTTCTGCGCGGTCTAAATCCTCCAATGAGGTGCCAAGAATCCGGACACCGCGCGCTGCTAATTCGGCAGCTAAATTGATGGCGGTTTGCCCGCCGAATTGCACAATGACACCAATCGGCTGTTCTAGATCGATGACATGCATCACATCTTCGATCGTTAGCGGTTCAAAATAGAGCTTGTCTGAAACGCTAAAATCTGTCGATACGGTCTCCGGATTATTGTTAATAATAATCGCCTCATACCCTGCTTCTTTAATAGCCCAGACAGAATGAACGGTCGCATAATCGAATTCGATGCCTTGCCCAATGCGGATCGGGCCCGATCCCAACACAACGACGCTTTCCTTCTGCGTCACCACCGATTCATTTTCTTCTTCATAGGTTCCATAATAATACGGCGTTTCTGACATAAATTCAGCGGCACACGTATCAACCATTTTGTAAACAGGGACAATCCCCACTTGTTTTCTTAATTGGTATACATCTCGTTCATTCATATTCCAAAATTCTGAGATGGCTGCATCAGAAAACCCCATTTGCTTTGCCTTTCGCAGCACATCCAAATCTCCAACATGCTCGCGTACCATCGTTTCATAATGAACAATGCGGGCAATCTTGTGTAAAAAAAAGCGGTCAATTCGGCTCCATTCATGAATTTGCTCGATATCTATACCGCGGCGAATAGCCTCCGCTATATAGAAAAGGCGCTCGTCCCCCGCTTTGCGGATGCGTTTTTCAATCAATTCATCGTCAGCATGGCGAGCCTCTTTAATTTCTAAATGATGGACGTTTGTCTCAAGTGAGCGCACAGCTTTCAGCAGCGATTCTTCAAATGTTCGGCCGATTGCCATGACCTCTCCCGTCGCTTTCATTTGCGTGCCAAGGTGACGGTTCGCGGATTCAAACTTATCAAATGGAAAACGCGGAATTTTCGTCACCACATAATCGAGAGCCGGTTCAAAGCAGGCGTATGTTTGACCTGTTACTGGATTCATGATCTCATCTAACGTTAAACCGACAGCAATTTTGGCTGCTAGCTTTGCAATCGGATAACCGGTTGCCTTAGACGCCAGCGCAGATGAGCGACTTACGCGCGGATTTACTTCGATGACATAGTAATGGAAACTGTGAGGATCAAGTGCCAATTGAACATTGCAGCCTCCTTCAATGCCCAGAGCGCGAATAATGCGCAAGGAAGCGTTGCGCAACAATTGATACTCTCGATCGCTTAACGTTTGGCTTGGAGCAACGACAAGTGAGTCCCCTGTATGAATGCCTACTGGATCGATATTTTCCATATTGCATACGACAATTGCGTGATCTTGAGCATCACGCATCACTTCATATTCAATTTCTTTATAGCCGGCAATGCTTTTTTCTAACAAGCATTGATGAACCGGACTCATTTTTAAACCGCTAGAAACAATGTCAATCAGCTCTGCTTCGTTTGTACAAATGCCGCCGCCTGTCCCGCCAAGCGTAAAAGCGGGGCGAACGATAACCGGATAGCCGATTTTTTCAACAAATGCATAAGCTTCGTCTAAACTATGGATAATGTCGCTTTCTGGAACTGGCTCTCCTAACTCCTTCATTAACGCTCGGAACAATTCGCGGTCTTCAGCTTTCTGAATGGCCTCCAGCTTTGTTCCAAGAATTTCGACCCCACATTCTTCTAAAACGCCTGCTTCCGCAAGCTCCACAGCTAAGTTTAAACCCGTCTGTCCCCCAAGCGTCGGCAAGATCGCATCTGGACGCTCTTTGCGGATGATGCGGGAAACAAACTCCAGCGTCAATGGTTCCATATACACTTTGTCAGCAATCTCTGTATCTGTCATAATCGTGGCAGGATTGGAGTTGACTAAAATGACTTTGTATCCTTCTTCTTTTAGGGCTAAACACGCCTGTGTTCCAGCATAGTCAAACTCCGCTGCCTGTCCGATGACAATGGGACCAGAGCCGATCACTAAAATCGTTTCGATATCTTGACGTTTAGGCATGAACGATCTCCCTTTCCTTTTTAAATTGTTCAATCATGGCAATAAACTCATCAAACAAATGATTGGCATCCTCTGGGCCTGGAGAGGCTTCTGGATGATATTGCACAGTAAATGCCGGATAATCCAAATGGCGCAGCCCCTCAATCGTTCCGTCATTTAATGCCACGTGCGTTACTTCTAAACGTGTTTGCTTTAATGATGATGCCATGACCGTATAGCCGTGATTTTGCGAGGTAATAGCCACCTTTCCTGTTGCAAGATGCTTCACAGGATGGTTCGAGCCACGGTGACCGAACTTCATTTTTTCGGTATCGGCCCCGCAGGCAAGCGCGAACAGCTGATGTCCAAGACAAATACCGAAAAGTGGAACGCGGCCAAGAATACCACGAATCATCTCAATAGCTTCTGGAACGTTTTTTGGATCGCCAGGACCATTTGAAAGCATCACCCCGTCGGGATGAAGGTTTAGCACATCCTGAGAGGTTGCATGATAAGGAAGAACAATGACATCACAATTCCGCTTGTTTAATTCCCGTAAAATTCCATGTTTCATTCCAAAGTCAAGCAAAACAACACGATGTCCCCGCCCTGGGCTCGGATATGCGCTTTTCGTAGAAACCCGCTTCACTTGATCGGTCGGCAGCTTTGTTTTCTTCAAATCGCTTACGATCTCGGCAACACTGACATCTAAATCACAAATCATTCCTTTTAATGTTCCGTGCTGGCGAATCATGCGAGTGAGCTTTCTTGTATCGATTCCAGCAAGACCAGGAATATTTTTTTCTTTCAAATATTCATCAATCGTGATCTCACTTCGCCAATTAGAAGGAGTGCGGCATACTTCCTTGACAATCAGCCCATGAATATGCGGTTCAATCGCTTCAAAATCATCACGATTAATGCCATAATTACCGATCAAAGGGTAGGTCATCGTGACAAACTGACCACAATAGGAAGGGTCTGATAAAATCTCTTGATAGCCTGTCATTCCTGTATTAAACACGACCTCCCCCATTTTTTGTGCTGTACTTCCAAACGCTTCTCCAATAAAAAATGTACCGTCTTCTAAAATAAGCTGTCGTTTCATTCCTCTCTCCCTTTCTGCCATACAAGTTTTCCGTTCACAAACGTCATCGTTGGCCAACCTTTACATATCCAACCAGCAAATGGGGTATTTTTACCTTTTGACACAAACGTATCTGGATCAATTGGATGCTCTGTTTGCAAATCAATAACCGTCAAATCCGCTTTTGCGCCGACCGCTAATTTTCCTTGCCGGAGTCCAAACGCTTCTGCTGGCTTTTTGGTCAGCCAATCAATCAATTGCTTTAACGTACAAATGTGGGGTTCAACTAAATTTGTATAGAGCAGTGGAAAAGCTGTCTCAAGTCCAACAATTCCAAATGGAGCCAGCTCCATGTCTTCTCGCTTTTCTTCCTCCGTATGCGGGGCATGGTCAGTTGCGATAAAATCGATCGTCCCATCAAGCAGTCCCTCGATCAATGCAGCGCGATCTTCTTTGCTTCTTAACGGAGGATTCATTTTAAAATTGGCATCCAGCTCCGGAATATCTTCATCGCAAAGCAGGAGATGATGCGGCGTCACTTCGGCCGTCACGCGAATACCAGCACGTTTGGCCTCACGCACCACACGGACAGATTCCTTTGTGCTGATGTGGCAAACATGATAATGGCATCCAGCCGCTTCAGCCAATAAAACATCGCGAGCAATATGAACGGATTCGGCAATCGCTGGGATGCCCGAGAGTTCGTATTTTCGTGCGAACTCCCCATCATGAACACAGCCCTTATATGTAAGTGTTTCCTCTTCGCAATGGGCAACAATAGCCATATCTAGAGCAGCTGCTTCCTTCATGGCTTCATACATCATGCGCGCATTCTGCACACCTACTCCATCATCCGTAAAAGCGAAAGCCCCAGATGCCTTTAACGCTGCAAAATCAGTCCGTTCCTTCCCAAGCTGGCGAATCGTGATCGAAGCATATGGAAGGACGTTCACATAGGCTGTTTGGCGAATGCGTTCTTGAAGCCATTCCATTTGTTCCTTTGTATCAGGAACCGGACGAGTATTCGGCATGGCCGCAATCGTTGTAAAGCCTCCTTTCGCCGCTGCTAACGAACCCGATGCGATCGTTTCCTTATGCTCACCGCCCGGCTCACGCAAATGGACATGCAAATCGATAAAACCTGGAGCGAGCAGCTGGCCGCCGACATCTACCTGTTCATCCCCTTCTCCTGCATCAATGCGAGGTGCGATCTCTGTAATGACATCCCCAACCATTTTCACCTCTGTCGCCACAAGCTCTCCTTCTTCGTTAAGCAAACGAGCATTTTTTAAAATAACCGCCATGCTTGATTCCTCCTTCACAAGTTTCCACAGCTCTTTTTAATACCGCCATGCGCACATAAACGCCGTTTTCCATTTGCTTAAAAATACGCGACCGTTCGCATTCGACAAGCTCGCTAGCAATTTCAACGCCGCGATTGACAGGAGCGGGATGCAAAATGATGCTGCGCGTTTTCATTTTTTGCGACCGTTCGACTGTTAATCCGTATTGTTGATGGTACTGTTCTTTCGTCAGCCCCATCTTCTCTCCATGACGTTCGTGCTGAATCCGAAGCAGCATGATGACATCCGCCTCTTTTACAGCCACATCCAAATCAACATAAGTGCCATAACCATTTCGTTCATCCTTCCATTCCTCCGGACTTGAAAAAAGGACAGTCGCACCCAGTCTTGTCAATATTTCAGCATTCGAGCGAGCGACGCGGCTATGGCGAATATCCCCGACAATCGCAACAGTGATCCCTTGAAACGTTCCAAATTCTTGCTGGATGGTCATCAAATCTAACAATGATTGGGTCGGGTGATGGCCACATCCATCCCCTGCATTGATGATTGGAATGTGAATCGAATGGCGGAGTGTTTCAAAATAGCGGTCCTCTGGATGGCGAATGACGACCGTCTGCACGCCAATCGACTCCAGCGTACGGATCGTGTCATATAACGTCTCTCCTTTTTGAACGCTTGACATTTCTGCATCGAATGGTACGACATGGAGTCCTAGTCTTCTTTCTGCTACTTCAAAGCTACATTTTGTTCTTGTGCTCGGTTCAAAAAACAAGTTCGCCACAAAAAACGGTTTTGAACTGGCAAAGCTGGCTCCCTGTCGAAACCTTTCTGCTTCATGAAGCAGATTTTGTATATCATCGAGCGACAATTCCGATAAGGTAAGCAAATGGCTCATTTTATTCCCTCCTGTTTTATAAAAAAAGCACCCTGCCTTACTCGACAGGGTGCTACAGTTTTGGGCGCAAAAAGGTAGGCAGAAAGAAAGCCCATATGATGACTTTCATTTCTTTTTTGCGCGAACAGCAACACCCTTTTAAGTCTCACAGGACTTAATTAAAAGGCGGCACTACGCGACATGATCTTTATTTTCTTCAAGTTCAAACATATTTTCATTTATTTCTGGGCGTCCAGGCAAAAGCAAGTTCAAAATAACACCGCTGATAGCTGCTAATGCCATTCCTTGAATTTGGAAATTCTCAGACACTTTTAAGATGGCTCCGCCAATTCCAATCACCAAGATGACAGAGGAAATCACTAAGTTTCGTTTATCTCCAAAGTCAATTTTGCTATCGACGAGCATGCGCAACCCAGACGATGCGATAATTCCAAACAGCAGGATCGAAACTCCGCCCATAACCGGGGTTGGGATCGTGCTGATTAAAGCGGTCACCTTTCCGATAAATCCAAAGATAATGGCGAACGCCGCTGCGCCAGCCAGCACATACACGCTATACACTCGTGTGATGGCAAGCACACCAATATTTTCTCCATAGGTCGTTTTTGGCGGTCCGCCAATTAAGGCAGAAATCATCGTCGCTGTTCCATCGCCCAAAATCGAGCGATGCAATCCAGGCTTTTTAATGTAATCTTGTCCAACCACTTTACTTAATACAAGTTGATGGCCAATATGTTCAGACAATGTGACAAGCGCTACCGGAACCATCAGCAAAATAATCTTTCCCGTTACATGCACAGGATAATCAACAAAAGGAATCAAGAAATCTGGCATTTCAAGCCATTTAGCTTTAGCAATCGGAGACAAATCCACTACTCCTACTGCTAGAGAATACACATATCCAACCACAATCCCGATAAGAATTGGCACTAAACTAAGCAAACCGCGCAAATAGACGGAACAAATAATGGTTGCCGCAAGCGTCACAAGCGCTACAGAAAAATAAGTGAGATTATATTTTCCATCTGGACCGTTCATTGCCATGCCAACGGCTGTATTCGCAAGGCCGAGGCCGATGACAATAATCACAGGACCGACAACAATTGGAGGCAATAATTTCATAATCCAACGATAGCCGGCTCTTTTAATGACTAAAGCGACAATTCCATAGACAGCACCGGCTAAGAAGCTGCCAACCATCGCTGCTCCAGGACCTCCTGCCGCTTTTGCTGCAATAATCGGTGAGATAAAGGCAAAGGAGGAGCCGAGATAGGCCGGAACTTGCCATTTTGTAATCATTAAAAATGCGAGTGTTCCGAGACCGCTGGAAATGAGAGCCATTGAAGGGTTTAAACCGACAAGATAAGGCACTAAAATGGTCGCGCCAAACATGGCAAACAAATGTTGAAGACTAAGGGTCAACCATTGAAGTGGCGAAGGTCTATCTTTAATTCCCAATACAGGCTTATTCATTGTTTTCAATCTCCTTCCGACTATGATTGAGTCATAAAAAAACCCTCTTTGCCCGGATGATGCAAAGAGGGTGCAATCGTTGCCTAAAAAATCGGCAGACCAATTTGACCCCCTTTGTCAGTCTCTCAGGACTGCCTTTAAAAGGGCGGTTACACGTTCTCATGAATGGTGACTTGATCCACTTGATCCACTTCTTTTAATTCTACTACAATAATTTCTGAACTCGAGGTCGGCACATTTTTGCCAACAAAATCTGCGCGGATCGGCAGTTCACGGTGACCGCGGTCAATCAGCACAGCCAGCTGGATTTGCGCCGGACGCCCGAAATCAATGATGGCATCCATTGCCGCACGCACCGTCCGTCCCGTAAATAAGACGTCATCTACAAGCACAACCTTTTGGTTTGTCACATCAAACGAAATATTAGATCCTTTTACAAGCGGTTCCTTATCGCCTGTTTTTACCGTTAAATCATCGCGATATAGCGTAATATCAAGCTCTCCGACAGGCATCGTCGCGCCTTCGATCTGTTCAATTCGCTCCGCCAGCCGCTTGGCTAAGTAAATGCCGCGCGTTTTAATGCCGACAAGCACACAGTTTTCAATTCCTTTATTCCGCTCAATAATCTCGTGAGCAATGCGCGTCAGGGCCCGGCGAATCGCCTGTTCATCCATCACTACTGCCTTTTGCATTTTTTCACCTCCGCAAAAAACCCTCCCACCGATCGGTGAGAGGGCAGAAAACAACCACATTTGCTGTATTTAGATCCGGCTCCTTCTCAGCCTCACGGGACTGATTTTAAAGGACTACTATTCACTTAGCTTTATTGTAAAAGCGGATAAAGCTTTTGTCAACGATTATTTCTAAGCATGTCCAAAGCCTCGACAAATTCATGCGGAAGCGGTGCTTCGAATTCTAAATACTCTCCTGTCCGTGGATGAGTAAATCCAAGCACACCCGCATGCAGTGCCTGTCCATTGATCGGTAGCGTTTTTTTAGGTCCATATTTCGGATCTCCGGCAAGCGGATAACCAATATATTTCATATGGACGCGAATCTGATGCGTTCTTCCCGTTTCTAGTTGACATTCAATAAACGTAAAATTAGAAAATCTCTCTAGAACACGAAAATGCGTCACCGCTTCCTTTCCATTCTCCACAACAGCCATGCTTTGACGATCGTGTTGATCGCGGCCGATCGGAGCATCGACCGTACCGTAATCATGAGGAATGACTCCGTGAACGATGGCTTTATATTTACGCGTGACGGTTTTATGAACAAGCTGATTGACCAGTGCTTCATGCGCCATATCATTTTTTGCTACCATAAGCAAACCAGATGTGTCTTTATCAATCCGATGAACGATTCCTGGGCGAAGTATGCCGTTAATGCCTGATAAATCCTTGCAATGAGCAAGCAAACCGTTAACCAGCGTCCCCCTCATATGACCTGGTGCTGGATGGACAACCATTCCTCTCGGTTTGTTTACAACCAAAACATCGGCATCTTCATAATAAATGTCTAATGACATCTCTTCCGGCTCTACATCCAGTGGTTCTGGCTCTGGAAGTTCCACCGTTACTTCATCCCCGACAGAACATTTATAATTCGCTTTTATTTTCGTTCCATTAACGGTCACAAGCCCATCTTTGATCCATTGCTGAACCTGTGAGCGAGACCATTCGCCATTTAAAGCAGCAATGACTTTATCAATTCGTTCGCGGTCATGCGCTTCCTCAATCTGAAACTGTATTACATCCATTACTGATTCTCCTTTTTCTTCGCTCCGCCAATAAAGGTTTGTAAAAAGACAAGGGCTACCCCGATGCATAAGGCGGAATCCGCAATGTTAAAAATCGGGAAATTATAAGTAAAAATATATGTATGAATAAAATCCACAACCTCTTTGCGAACTAATCGATCAATAAAATTGCCGATCGCTCCGCCGAGCATAAAGCCAAGAGCGACACCAAACAGGCGCTCTTCGCGCGGCAGACGCTGAATATAGAACACTAACCCTATCACAACAATGACTGTAATTAAATAAAATAGCCAAAATTGACCTTCTAAAATCCCCCACGCCGCGCCACGATTTCGATGGGACGTAATATAAAGCACATTTGGAATCACTGAAATGCTTTCTCCTATTTGCATGCGTGTAGCCACGAGCCACTTTGTAAACTGGTCAATGATAATGACAATCAGGGCGATCAAATAATTAAACACGCAACTCCCTCCACAACTTGACATATGTACTTTATGAATTGTAGCATAACCGACAAACGATAGACAATGCATGCTTAGACGATTTGGCATATGTCCAAAACCTGACAGCCTCGCACGCACTGCCCTTCTCTTACACACAATTGAGTGAGCCTTCTCTCTTTCCATTTTCACAATGTAGGGGAACCAGATCAATCAATATATCAAAACCCCCGATCCAATGAATCAATATGACAGGCGGACAACCGTCATAAAATCGAATCGGCTTTTGAATAAGCGACATGTTTCATCTTTTCACTAAATCCCGATCATTCGCAAATGGAGTCAATGCCCGAATTACGAAGCACTTATATATACGCCGTTTAACAGCGAAAGGCTTCGCAAACAGGGCATCAGCTAAAAAGGCTGCCTGTGACGGCAGCCTTTTTGCTGTAACGTGACCTCTTATGCTTGGCTATATTCTTTAACAATTTGCGCGCAGCGTGGGCATAAAGTCGGATGCTCTTTATCTTGGCCGACTTCTGGTGTGACAACCCAGCAGCGCTCGCAAGTGTCTCCTTTTGCCTGTTGGACGACAATCGCCATGCTCGCAAATTTTTGTGCTTCTGCTGGCGCTTCTGCATAATCTCCTGCCACCGTAAATCCAGAAACGATAAATAACTGCTTCAAGCTTTCCGCGATGGAATCAAGCAGCTGCTTTGTTTCCGGAGTTGGATAAACCATTAAGCTAGCTGTCAATGACTTACCAATCACTTTTTCATTTCGTGCGATCTCTAATGCTTTTAGAACATCATCGCGCACACTCATAAACGCATCCCATTTTTTTAGCAGCTGATCGGCTCCTTCCAGCTCTTGCACTTCCGGCATATCAACAAGCTGGACGCTCTCTTCCTTTTCTTTTCGATTCGGAATATGCCCCCATACCTCATCGGCTGTATGCGGTAAAATTGGAGCCATAAGCTTCGTTAAGGCGACGAGCGTCTCATACAGAACCGTTTGAATAGAGCGGCGTTCTTGATGATCAGCTGTTTCAATATAAAGAACATCTTTTGAAAAATCGAGATAGAACGCACTCAAATCTACTGTACAGAAATTATTGATATCGTGATAAATGGTAGCAAATTCATATGTTTCATATGAATGCTTTACCTTTTGGATTAATTGATTTAATTTCACCAGCATATAGCGGTCCACTTCGCGCAGCTTTGCCAATGGGACCGCATGAATTTGCGGATCAAAATCAAATAAGTTGCCAAGCAAGAAACGGAATGTATTGCGAATTTTTCGATATACTTCCGCTACTTGTTTTAAAATGTTATCAGAAATACGCACATCTGCCTGATAATCAACCGAAGCAACCCAAAGCCGCAGGATATCGGCTCCTAATTGTTCCATGACCTTCGCTGGAACGACGACATTTCCAAGTGACTTACTCATCTTGCGTCCTTCCCCGTCAAGCACAAAGCCATGGCTTAATACGGCTTTATATGGTGCTTTTCCCGTCACAGCAACAGCTGTGGAAAGCGAAGAGTTAAACCAGCCGCGATATTGGTCAGATCCTTCCAGATAAAGGTCCGCTGGGCGCTGCAGATCATCACGTTCCTCTAAAACAGCTTGATGTGATGAGCCTGAATCAAACCACACATCCATAATGTCTGTCTCTTTTGTAAAAATGCCATTCGGGCTTGATGGATGAGTAAAGCCTTCTGGAAGCAAATCTTTTGCTTCTCTCTCAAACCAGATGTTTGAACCATATTGTCTAAATAGGTTGGATACGTGTTCAATCGTTTCATCCGTGATGATTGGCTCACCGTCCTCTGCATAAAAGACCGGAATCGGTACTCCCCATGCGCGTTGTCGCGAGATACACCAGTCGCCTCGGTCACGAACCATGTTATATAAACGCGTTTCTCCCCAAGCAGGGATCCATTTAGTCTCTTGAACAGCTTTTAGTAATTCATCGCGAATTTGATCAATGGAAGCAAACCATTGTGCTGTTGCCCGGAAAATGGTCGGTTGCTTTGTTCTCCAATCGTGTGGGTATGAGTGCGTAATAAACTGCAGTTTTAATAATGCACCCGTTTCTTTTAACTTTTCTGTCACAGCTTTGTTGGCATCATCGTAGAACAATCCTGCAAATCCCGGGGCTTCTTCTGTCATATAGCCTCGTTCATCAACCGGACAAAGCACGCCGAGATGATATTTTTGTCCGATGAGGAAATCATCCTCCCCATGTCCCGGCGCTGTATGGACGCATCCTGTTCCTGCATCGGTTGTAACATGTTCACCGCAAACGACGAGTGAATCACGTTCATAAAACGGATGCTTCGCTACGACGTACTCAAGCTCGTTTCCTTTCAGTGTTTTGATCACCTCCGCTTCCTCCCAGCCAATTTCTTTTTTGACCGAAGGGAGAAGAGCAGAAGCAACCACATATTTTTCATCATTTACTCGAACAACGCTATATTCTAAGTTCGGATGGACGGCAATTCCTAAGTTAGCAGGAATCGTCCAAGGGGTCGTTGTCCAAATGATAATTTTCTCGTCACCTTCAAGAACGCCTTTTCCATCTTTAACAGGGAAAGCCACATAAATAGATGGAGAGCGTTTATCTTTATATTCAATCTCTGCTTCAGCTAATGCTGATTCGCTGGATGGAGACCAGTATACAGGCTTTAGGCCTTTATAAATGAGCCCTTTTTTCGCCATCTCGCCAAATACTTTGATTTGCTGAGCTTCATATTCCGGCTTTAATGTGACATATGGATTGTTCCAATCACCGCGAACCCCGAGACGCTTAAATTGCTGACGCTGACTGTCAATTTGTTCATAAGCATACTCTTCACAAAGTTTACGGAAGTCCGCAACACTCATTGTCTTGCGGTTGACACCTTTATTTTTTGTCAAAGCTGTTTCAATTGGCAACCCATGTGTATCCCAACCAGGAACATATGGAGCGCAGTAACCGCTCATTGATTTATAGCGAACGATAAAATCTTTGAGAATTTTATTGAGCGCATGCCCCATATGGATATCGCCATTTGCATACGGAGGGCCATCATGCAGCACAAATAGCGGACGTCCTTTCGTGCGCTCCTGAACTTTTCGGTAGATATCCATCTCTTCCCATTTTGTTTGCATTTGCGGTTCGCGCCGCGGGAGATTTCCACGCATTGGAAAATCTGTTTGCGGCATCAATAATGTATCTTTATAGTCCATCTCCACATTCCTCCATCTTCATCATCAAATATAAAAAGCCGCTCTCTCCCAAAAGGGACGAGAACGGCCTCGCGGTACCACCCTTATTGGCTATGTATGATAGCCCTCTTTACATTCGTAACGGGAATGACGCGCCATCGCTTACTCACAAATTCAGCGTGGGAACTCCAGGGTGATCTTCACTCTTTCGCTTATGCCGGGCTTCCACCGTCCCCAGCTCGCTACAATAAGCATATGAAAGAGCTACTGTCCCTTTCATCGTTGATCACAATATTGTATCTTATACTTGAATGGTCATCCATTCATACGCCTTCATTCAGCTGCACAGCTGGTGAACTACTCACCACTTAGCTAACGCTTGAAGTGGGAGCTTCTCAGTTCTACGACGAAAGAACCTTTCGTCTCCCTGAGCGTTACTTCGGGTCGTTCCAACCCTAGTCGGGGTTCTTTCGTGCCTTGGATATTTTACGCATGGAAGGCTTTGCTTGGTTTTCGCATGGGATTTTCTCCATGCCCCCCTAATATCCCGTTCACAAAGAACATGATATACATTTATTCTATCATGCGTTTTGGCTGACGCCCACCAAAATTCATCTCCCGCCTACTCACGGGGCTATGCCCTTCACGTTCCTTGAGGAGGGAGACTTCTTTCGGAAATCCGTTAAAAAGCACATTTGATCCTCTTTATAGATACACATGGTCAATAGTTATTTTGATTATATGCGAAAAGGACAAAATCCGTCAAGATTGGCTCAATTTTTCATGTTCTTCCACTTCAATTTCCTTGACCTCATACTCCATTAAATGGTCCCAATCTCCGTTGTTCAACATTTCAAGCTGGGCTTCCACGAGCATGCGAAAGCGCGTACGGAACACTTTGGATTGACGTTTAAGCTCTTCGATCTCCTGTGCAATCTTCCGCGATTTTGCAAGCGCTTCGCTAATGATGCGATCAGCGTTTTTTTCGGCTTCTTTGATGATAAGCTTAGCCTCTTTTTGCGCATTTCGCTTCACTTCTTCCGCCGTTTCCTGGGCAATCAAAATAGATTTATTAAGCGTTTCTTCAATATTCGTAAAGTAATTAAGCTTTTCCGTTAATTCAGATACCTTTTCCTCGAGCTGCTTTTTTTCACGAATAATCATTTCATAGTCTTTAATGACTTGATCTAAAAACTCGTTTACTTCGTTTTCATCATACCCGCGGAATCCTTTGCTGAATTCTTTATTATGAATATCTAATGGCGTTAAAGGCACGAATGCCACCTCCGTCTGCATAATTCCTTATATTTACTCGCAGTGCTAGATCCAATCGATTCACTTATGATGTGATGTATACTAGATGAACGAACGGTACCTATCAAATCTCACGACCAGAAGGCAAGTTGATTCCTTGCCTCGATTACGCTTGGCGTGATCGCGCCGACCGTCGAAAGCGGATCATCGCCTGCTCACACAGGAACAAATGTTGAGCGATCGAGTGATATCGATCATCGTTGCATGTAATGTCCAACTAGCACCACAGGTTATATTTCATTTTCGACACATTTCGGCGATTTCCTGCAATTGCTTCATTATTTTTGCATTCCCACTTGAATGCGCCATCGTTCTTTTTTTGTTTTTCCATCGATTGCAATCATTTTAAGACGTCCGAATCCACGGGCAGACAAAACATCGCCTTCCCTGCATTCCCAATGCGCTTGATCCACTGTTTTCCAATTCACCTTTACAAGACCGTTTTCAATGAGCGATTGAATTTTTTGTCTGGATACACCAAAGGCCTGCGCTAATATAGCATCGAGCCGCAGCGATGAAGCCGTTATAGATGCTTCCTTCCACTGTTCTTCTAAAGCAATGATTTGGGTGAATGGTTTTTCCTTAAGAGAAATTTTCGTGCCCCCGATCATATGCAAATGAAGGCGAACATAGTCAGCGATTTCCGATGCGGCAATAAATTGAAGATCGCCGTTTTTCATTAAAATATCGCCGAATTTCCCTCGCTTTAATCCAAGAGACATCAGGGATCCAAGCACTTGCCGATGCTCCAGCGATACAAACTTGCTCGGATAGCCTATGGAAAATAGAGTAAGCGCAAAATCCTCCTCCCCCGACTGAAAGTATGGGGGATATAAAAGGCCTCTTTTTCTTTCAGTAAATGGCGCTCCTCCAAAAAAAGACAGCTTCACATCTTCATCGCTTCCAATCACCATCCGAACGATTTCTTGTTCGCGCGGATCAAGAAAATCGGTTAGCTTTGGACAATAGTGATTTTTGACAAACTCTTTCCATTCCAGCACTTGATCGATAAAATGATGCTCTTCTTTGCGGAAATGCTGATATAAATTCATCATCCTGACACCTTCTCATAAAGAAGGGAACCCTTATGATGGATTCCCTACACTAAATGTAGCATATTAAACAGAGCATGCAAGCCTCTCGTTGCAAAATTTAACACTAAAAACGCAGCAATAGGCGAGATATCAATCATTCCAATAGGTGGAATAATGCGGCGAAACGGTTCTAAATATGGCTCGCAAATCGTCGCTAAAAGCCGGCCGATCTTTGTATCGCGAGCATTTGGAAACCACGACATTAAAATGTACACAATTAATGCGTACGAATAGATATCGATGAGCGTTGTTAAAAACCAAAGCAAGCTATACATAAACTACCACCTTTTCATCGATGTTTCATCTTCAGAAACAGCAGAGATTGAGCCGGTTACATCTACATTGTCAGGGGTGCATAAAAAAATTCTCGTTCCCACCTGCTGAATGTCTCCGCCGATCGCATAAACGGTACCACTTAAAAAATCAACAATTCGCTTCGCTTGGTCATGCTGAATTCGCTGCAAATTAACCACAACAGCGCGACGGTTTTTTAAATGATCAGCAATTTCCTGCGCCTCAGCATAAGCTCTTGGTTCAATCAACACAACCTTGGATGATTTTTGCACGCTTTGTAGGCTGACGATATTTTGCTTCGCCGTTCCTTTCCCGGCAGGTTGAGGATTTAGCTCCTCCTCTTCCTCATATTCTTCTTCATATTCCTCATAATCTTCTTCTAAAAAATAGTCTTTAAATTTCTTTAGTAAACCCATCTCTCTGCACCTCCTTATTGTTCCTTTCCAACAAGCGATGTTCCCAAACGAATAAATGTCGCTCCTTCTTCAATTGCAATCATGTAATCATTGGACATTCCCATTGACAGTTCCGTGCACGGAGCGTTTGGAATCCCCAATGCTTGTACACGCTGTTGCAACAGCTTCAATTGCCGAAAGCATTGACGCAAAAACGGCTCATCATCCGTGTACGGAGCCATTGTCATCAATCCAACAACCTCGATGTTCGAAAAGCTGCGCAATTGTTCGATAAACGGAAGCACTTCGTCCTTAGACAGCCCATGCTTTGTTGCTTCTCCCGAAACATTCACCTGCACAAAGCATTTGACCGGCTGAAGGGCCCGCTTCTCAATTTCACGGGCAAGAGAAAGGCGATCCAGTGAATGGATATAGTCTACTTTATCGATAATAGCTTTTACTTTGCGAGATTGCAATGTTCCAATAAAATGCCAAGTCGCTTTTTGCCCAATGGCTTCATACTTTTGCAGCAGACCATCATCACGGTTTTCTCCTAAATCGGTTATGCCAGCTGTCAGCGCTTCTTTCGCTCGTTCAATGCTCACATACTTTGTTACCGCGATGATTCGGATGGAGGCGGGATCACGATTCACTCGTTTGCATGCTGTTTCAATGTTAGCGCGGATTATGGCTGCGTTGTTGCGAACAGACTCCATGCACTATTCCTCCTTCCTGACGATAAATGCCATCATTCTTCCAGTTTGTCCATTGTCACGTCGATGGGAAAAAAATAAATCCTCGGCACAGCTTGTGCAATAATCGGACACTTGAATATTGGAAGCAAGTACTCCCTCTTTTATAAGCAATAGCCGATTTAGCTCTTTTAAATCAAGAGCATATTGTCCTAGACTGACTTCTCGATAAGGAAGATCTCTTTTTTCCCCTAACGCATTTTGTGCAGCATTCAACACGCGGTCATCTACAATGTAACAGCAGGAACCGATGGCTGGTCCAATCGCTACCATGATTTCCTGAAGCGGAATATGCTCACGCTCGCACCAAAGACGAACCATTTTGCCGGCGATATTTTTTACGGTTCCTTTCCATCCCGCATGGGCAACGCCGACCAGCCCATAATTCGGTGCGGCAAAATAAAGTGGAACACAGTCAGCAAAGCAGAGAGCCAATAATAACTCCGCTTCGTTCGTATACAACCCGTCCGTCTGAGCAAGCGCTGTTTCCATATCCACTGCTCCTTTTCCGGCATCCTGCTTTGTTATTTTGGCAATATGTGAGTCATGCGTTTGCTCGCAGCATATCCATCTTGCTAGCGGAATTTGCAAAAGCTCTGACAGCTTTTGTCGATTGCGTACAACAGCAGGCTGAACATCTCCGACATGCAAACCAAGATTGAAGGTCGCAAACGGCTGCTGGCTGAACCCCCCTTGTTTGGTCGTAAAACCTGCCAGCACGTTCTGCCATTCTGTCAACATCAGCAATTCTTCGCCATCTTGATGAAAAATTTCTGGCATGAGTGTCATCCTCTTTGTAGATTTTTATCACTTTTTTTCCTATTTTATCATAGTTTGCTTATAGATGATAACCTTATTTATTCACTTTCGTTTAAACGGACTAAAATAACGTCGGCTCCGATCTTAACAATATTTTGCCACGGAATGACCGTTTCCGCCTCGCGGCCGAATAACCCGAGCACTTTGCCTGATCCCAAAATAATCAGTGCATTAATTTGTCCTGTCTGTAAGTTGATATCAATATCACCGATATTCCCTAACTTTTTTCCATTTGCGACATTCACAACATCTTTTGTTTGAAACTCAGAAATTTTGATCATATGAGTCCCCCGCTTTCATCATCTCTATAGATTGCCAACTCGGTATGAACAGGCTGATCCGAACCATCCATATTTTTTGATCGTGAAAAAACGGTCATGCTGCTCCTGCCCATCAGCGAAAATTTCTTGTGGTTTTTCTACAAACTTCCTACCATCAAAAAGGCGAACCCTGAAAAAACAAACTTCATCATATATAAATACAACTTAACCCCCATGTAACCAGTGAAGCATGATGCAAAAATAGAGGTCTCAACAGCTTGAGCAGGTGATCATCGGATTTTACCAACAATCGGGCGACTGGTTTTTACACATCCGTTCGCATTTATGCACCGTAAGGACAATAACGGAATCTGCCACGAGTAATTGAAAGATTGGAACTGTTCAATCAAGAAAAGAGAATGGGCAATGTTTCGCAGGTCGGGAGTAAATATAATATTTTGTCTTTGCCGTACGAACGTATAAACCAATGCCCTCACATGAACTCCCCATCCATATAAATGATGAAGCCACATCATACACTATTATATATGATATGATGGCTCCTAGCTTTCCGAAAAAAAGAGCTGTTCTAAAATGAACAGCCCTTATACTTGAATATTTTTATTCATTTGACGAATCGCAGCTTTTTCCAATCTCGATACTTGTGCTTGTGAAATACCGATCTCTTCGGCCACTTCCATTTGCGTTTTTCCTTGGAAAAACCGTTTGCGAATAATCATTTTTTCCCGTTCATTCAAACGGCGCAGCCCTTCTTTTAATGCAATTTCCTCAATCCATTGGCTGTCGCGATTTTTTTCATCGCTTAGTTGATCCATGACATAAATAGGGTCGCCCCCATCATTATAAATCGGTTCAAATAAGGAAACCGGATCTTGAATCGCATCTAAAGCAAATACAACCTCTTCATGAGAAACCCCAAGGACATTGGCGATTTCCTCAGCTGTCGGTTCCTTTAGCGTCTCCCCTATTAATTTTTCACGCACTTGAAGCGCTTTATACGCAATGTCGCGCAACGAACGAGATACGCGAATCGGATTATTGTCGCGTAAATAGCGACGAATTTCCCCAATAATCATCGGAACCGCATACGTTGAAAATCTCACATTTTGACTTAAATCAAAATTATCAATCGATTTCATAAGACCGATGCAACCGACTTGAAACAAATCGTCCACAAACTCTCCACGGTTATTAAAACGCTGAATAACGCTGAGGACAAGACGCAAATTCCCATTCACAAGCTTCTCTCTTGCCTCTAAGTCCCCTTCATGCATCTTTTTAAACAGTTCTCTCATTTCCTCGTTTTTTAGTACCGGAAGCTTTGATGTATCTACACCACAAATTTCTACTTTGTTTCTTGTCAAGTCTTTCCCTCCTATCAGGAGATGCTGTCATTGTTCAGTATCTCCTTAGGAAGAAAAAATATGCACATGTCCCATTAAGGAAAAATGGGACATGTGCAATTTTTTACATCATCTTATTGAATTCCTTGCGCAATCGCTTAATAATTCGCTTTTCGAGACGTGATATGTAAGACTGTGAGATGCCAAGTAAATCGGCTACATCTTTTTGTGTTTTTTCTTCTCCGCCAGAAAGACCAAAGCGAAGCTCCATAATTTGTTTTTCACGATCACTTAACTGACGGAGTGCATTTAATAAAAGATGGCGATCCACATCTGCTTCTAAATCTTTTGTAATCACATCTTCTTCTGTTCCAAGTACGTCAGACAATAACAGCTCGTTTCCATCCCAATCAATGTTCAGCGGCTCGTCAAATGATACTTCTGATCTCACCTTATTATTGCGTCGCAAATACATGAGGATTTCATTTTCAATGCATCGCGAAGCATAAGTGGCTAACTTAATCTTTTTTTCAGGATTAAATGTATTGACCGCTTTAATGAGTCCAATAGTCCCAATGCTAATTAAATCTTCAATATTGATTCCTGTATTTTCAAATTTTCGCGCAATATAAACGACTAAGCGCAGATTTCTTTCAATCAGCAGCGATCGAGCCGTTTCATCCCCTAAGGAAAGCTTTTGCAGCAATTCCTCTTCCTCTTCTTTCGTGAGTGGTGGCGGTAGCGCTTCACTTCCTCCAATATAATAAATTTCATCGGTCTTGATTCCGAGTTTGATCAGCAACTTATACCATAAATGCAGAATTCGAAGTTTCCATCGTTTCATAAAAAATCCCCCTTCTAATTTAGATAAAGATGCGTATGATATAGTAACAACCCTATGAAGCGGTTAACCGTTTGCCCGCTTGAATCATTTTCGGATGCACAATGCATTGATATTCCCCGTCCGTCGATAAGCTTGCTTCATTTAAACCAACCAATCCCTTCGACACTCGAATCCATTGTGCTTCATAGCGAATCATGATTTCATCTGGCTTAATAGCTAATAAAAATCTCTGCTCTTTTCCAATTACACGATAAGGAATGATTCGCAAGCGATTGGACCATTTTTCAAACATGGGATCATTTAACCATTGAAAATCGTCTTGTCGTTTAAATTGCTCAAGGATAAGCGGCGGCAATACATCTTTCATTTCATGGATACAGGTAATCATCACAGGCGTTTTTGTGATGGGATCATACAATTGATTTCCACTGTCAATAAGCCCCTTCAGTGAAAGTGAAACATCATCAAAGATAAGCACAACATCCACAATGCTATCAAAACGTATTTTTTTCTCACGAATTCCGGCAATCCTCAAATGGGAAAACAACCATAAAAGCGGAAAGCCAACCAATACAAATAACCAGCTAACAGGATCTCCCGTTCCAAGCGAGTAGGTGGAGAGCATCCCTGTGGCCACCTGGATCTCATCTTGCAGAAAATAGTGAACAGCAATCATCCCTCCCCCAACCATAAAAGTAGCGAAATAAAACGTAAATAAATTCTCGAAAAAATATCGAAACCGTTTAAAACCAAATGATATCCAAACGATGACCAACGAGAACATTAACTTGCCAATCGGTGTTTGTACATACGAAGAAAACGGTGTAAACATTAAAATCACAAGAAGTGATCCGATGAAAGCCCCTGCAACTATCCTCCACCATACGGCACTTCTTTTCAGGATAATCGCTGTTAACCAGAGCAGCAATCCGTCAAAACAAAAATTTAATAACCAAATAACATCCAAATAAACGGTCAATCAGCTAGCCTCCTTTTACAAGGAACACGACAATCAATCTGAAAATAGTATATAGTACATCTTACTGGAAAGTCTGTCAATTTATGATGGTGAAAAAGTGAATTTTTTGTCAAAGGAAAACGAATAGCAGATCGAGAAAGCGCCGTAGGATTAACTTCATATAGGCATGAACACCTGTCTAAACCTTATTACTTTGTCATAACATAAAAAATTAAGATCTTCCGCCTAATGCCCAAGTGATATTCATATGTTCACAGAAAAGCAAAAAGAGCATGAAACAGTGTTCATGCTCTTTTGTGAAGCTATATTTTGGCTTATTTTCTTTTTGCTTCAATTGAATGGGCAAGAATGAAAAAGAACGTTCCTACCCTTTTGCATTTTTAGCGGCGACGGTTGCGATTGCGCAGAAAAGCAGGGATATCAAGCGGATCTTCCACCTGTGAAGAGCGAAGCGAACCATAGTCTTGCACGGGCTCTTCACGTTTTTCACGCTTAACGGTCGTTGTCGCTTTTGGAGCGGTGCCAAAACCAGCGCGAACCGGACGAGAAGATGATGGTGTTTCGCTTTCATTGAACCCAGTGGCAATGACCGTCACGACAATTTCATCCTTTAAGTTTTCATTAATAACAGAACCGAAGATCATGTTTACTTCCTGATCGGAAGCCGAAGCCACAATATCCGCTGCTTCTTGCACTTCATATAGACTTAAGTTCGTGCCGCCAGTAATATTCATAAGCACTCCTTGCGCTCCGTCAATCGACGTTTCAAGAAGCGGACTTGAGATCGCTTTTTTGGCGGCTTCAGCCGCACGATTTTCACCGCTAGCGATACCGATTCCCATCAAGGCTGAACCTTTATTGGACATAATGGTTTTCACATCGGCAAAGTCAAGGTTAATTAAACCAGGAACGGCAATTAAGTCAGAAATGCCTTGCACCCCTTGCCGGAGCACGTTGTCTGCTTCACGGAACGCTTCAAGCATCGGCGTATTCTTATCCACGATTTCAAGCAGGCGGTCATTTGGAATCACGATAAGGGTGTCGACTGCTTCCTTCATGGCCGCAATTCCATTAGCAGCTTGCATAGCCCGCTTTCTTCCTTCAAATGTGAAAGGACGTGTAACAACGCCAACTGTCAACGCTCCTAGCTCCTTAGCAATTTGGGCGATGACTGGGGCAGCCCCTGTTCCTGTACCGCCCCCCATTCCTGCGGTTACAAATACCATATCGGCTCCTTTTAGAGCTTCTTCAATTTGTTCTTTGCTTTCCTCTGCTGCTTTTTTTCCCACTTCCGGGTTTGCCCCCGCACCTAATCCGCGCGTCAGTTTTGCACCGATTTGCAGCTTAGTAGGAGCTTTCGATAAATTAAGCGCTTGTGCATCGGTGTTGACTGCGATAAACTCTACACCTTGTACGCCATGTTCAATCATCCGATTTACAGCGTTGTTTCCGCCGCCGCCAACACCGATGACCTTAATAGTTGCTAACTGATCAACAGTAGTATCAAACTCCAACATGACAAATCCTCCTAATAATTCGATCTCTACTCAAAGAAATAACCGAAAAACTTTTTCATTTTTTGTCCTAAATTTTCATCTTTACTTTTTTGTTTTGCTTTAGAAGGCTGTTGTTTAGGAAGCCGTTTTTCTGGCGTTTCCACCGTTGCAGCCACCGGAACTCCTCGTCCTTGCAGCTTGGCATGCCGATAAGCAAATTTAATCAATCCTACTCCCGTTGTATACTGCGGATCGCGCACGCCGATATAATCAGGAATCGCGATGCGTACACTATTCCCCAGCATGTCCTGGGCCAGTTCTAAAATTCCCGGCATGTTGGCGACTCCACCTGTCAAAACATAGCCGCCTGGCAAATCGCGAAAGCCTAGCTTACGAGTTTCTTGGAATATAAGCTGAAAAATTTCTTCAAGCCTCGCTTCAATAATATCAGCAACATCAAGCTGAGTAAACTGTTGATGCTGATCCGTGCCGATGATTGGGACACTGAAAATCTCTTCTTCTGAGGCGAGATCATAAAAAGCATGTCCATGTTTAAGCTTAATTTTTTCGGCATCTTCTGTCGAAGTTCTAAGACCGATCGAAATATCTTTTGTAATATGGTCGCCTCCAACAGGAAGAACAGCGGTTGCCCGTAAAAACCCTTGCTCAAAAATAGCGACGGTTGTGGAGCCGCCACCGATGTCTACTAAAGCGACACCCAAATTTTTCTCATCCTTTGATAAGGCAAGCGAACCAGCCGCCAACGGCTGCAAACAAATATCACTTATTTCCAAGCCTGCTCTCTCCACACAACGAAGCAGGTTATGTAATACTGTTTTGGCTCCCGTAATCATCGTTCCTTCCATTTCAAGACGCACCCCGATCATCCCACGAGGATCGCTAATCCCATCAAGACCATCGACTATAAACTGCTTCGGGATGACACCGATGATTTCTCGATCTGGAGGAATCGAGACCACTTGGGCAGAGTCAATGACACGAGCTACATCTTCATCCGTAATTTCCCGGTTTTCACTGGAAACAGCGACAATGCCATGACAATCTTGCAGCTGCACATGGTTGCCGTTGACCCCGACAACGACCCTGTTGATTGTTAACCCAATCATTCGTTCTGCTTGATCAATTGCCCGCTTAATTGAATGTACGGTTTCATCTATATCAACAATGGAACCTTTTTTGAGCCCCTCAGATTTCACATTTCCAACGCCAATGATATTCAATGATTCATTTAGCATTTCTCCAATAATAACCTTAACACTGGATGTACCGATGTCAAGACTAACAACGATTTCATTGCTGTTCATTCTTTGGCACCTCCTTTAACAACTAACATATCGACGAATTGAACAGCTGGCAACAAGTTTTGTTTCATATATTCAACATATCAAGAAGCATTCCCTTTCATTAAAGTGAACTTTTTAGGATTTTTCTCGTTTTTCCATCCATTTTGCGAGCCAAATTCGGCGAATGACAGCGATGTTTTGAAACAATCGAACCCCAAAAGCAAACACAGCTGCTAAATACAAGTCTACACCAAGATAAACACCGAGAAAAGCTAAACTTGCGGCTAAAATAATATTAAAAAAGAAACCTGTAAAAAAAACATTTTCATCATATACATTTTGCAAATGAGCGCGAATGCCGCCAATGAGTGTATCAAAGGATGCGAGAATGGCAATCGATAAATAATTTGCGTATTCAGCAGGAATGCGCCAATCGGTTGAAAATCCTAACACAATCCCAATAATGAAGCCGATGACCGGAAGCCACATGCTATTTTTCCTCCTTTTCGGCTTTTACTGTTTGCATATAGCGAACGCGCCATTGTCCGTTATATTTAGGAATAGAGACTGCTGGCATCGGCTCTGAAACAGTAATTTGCAAATTTTCTGTAACAAAATCATCATAAATGGTGGATACTTTTAGATGATTGTATAGCGTCGTCACATCATCGGAAATCACCTTCACCTGTATTGGCAATGAAGAAATGGATTTCTTTCCAATCTTCGTTACACCGTTTACTTCACGAATTGCCGTTGTATTGGCAAGACGCTCATCAGCAACAGCAATCTCCTTGGCGCCGTACATATTCAACTCATTGATCAGCCTCTTTAACAGCTCTGGAGAAATCGTGTATGTAATAGGCCCCACATAATCTTCCGGATAAAACGGTTCGATTGTCAAAACGACTCCTGGACCCGTCGTCTCCGTCAATCCCGCCTCTTTCCTTAGTTCCTCCACCGTTTCTTGAAGCGTAGCTGCTTGGTTTCCGGCAGGATTTTGCAGGTAATTTTGAATTTTTTCATCATTGCGGCGAATTTCTAGTAAAAGCTGTTGCTCCAGCTGCTGCTCCTTTTTTAAATCTTGACGCAGCTGCCAAATATCCCGCGTATCGCGCACAGCAGGTTGCTTAGTTGTTTGCACCTGAATCGCAAGCATAAACCCGATAATCGCCATAATCACTGTAAAATGAACCAGCTTTTTTCGTACCAACGCGCTTCACCAAACTTTCTATTTTTACTCACGGTTTGTATGAAAAATCGGATCTAGTGTGATATCATCCTTTTGCTGAATATCAACAACAACATGGTCCCCTGTTAATTGATCCTTCACACCTCCGGCAATAGTAAGCGCTGAGGCAAGCACGTTGGAGTCGCCAATCGCAGAAATGGTAAAGGGAGCTGAATGCTGTGTCCCATCTACTTCAATAACAGGACCGGTGCAAACAATATAGGAGCGGTGTGAAATCCGTTGCCCGTTGATGGCAATCGCCTCTGCCCCAGAGATGAGCAGTTCATGCACTACTTTTAATACATGTTGCTCATGAACGATGTAGTTGGTCGCGCTTTGTTCGCTTGGAATATAAGAAGCATCTGAAAGCGTGACTTCAACCCCAGCTCCTCTGACCTTCACTTTTCCGATGTACATCCGCAATTGTTCTGCTTCTGTTGCTAAATCGCTGTATGCCTTTTTTTTATCGGCAAGTGAAGCCTCCATTTTCCGCACTTTTTCCTGCTTGCTCATCAGTTCTGCTTTCAGCTTTTGGTTTTCTTTTTGCGATTGAATCAGCAATTGTCTGTATTCATATTCCTTATTCCATTGCTTATCAGTGATCGTCCGTTTTTCAACACGACTTTTTGTATATTCGTAGGAAAAGGAAAGCATAAACCCTAAAACAAGACAGACCAAGGAAAGGATGACATAATTACCGCGCACTACTTTCATTGTCATCGTCATCCTCCTTTTTTGGTTGATCATAAGCTTTAAAGTAGTTGCTGACCTCTAAATGAATTACACCTTTTACATTCGGATCAAGCTTCTTAACAATCTCAGGATAAAGAAGCATTTTTTCCGCAAAATTTTTGACACTCGCACTTACCTCGAATCCGTCATTCATATAAACGGTAATGTGATAGCGATCTTCATCGCTCGGCGCATAGTGGATTTCAGAAATAGCGCTTAATATGTATGGAGGCAGTTTGGCTAGCTGACCTGCCATGTCTTGAATGTCTTCTCCTCTTTTCCAATCCACTAAAATTGGGGCATCGCTTAATACCGTTTTTGGAGCATTTTTCATTAAAATTTGACCGTTCTCAAGAAGGGGAAAGAACGTCTGTTTATGTTCAATGTAAGCAACCCGTCTGCGTTCTTTTATGTAAAGTACAATTGTATTGGGGAATTTTTTTTGCATTTCTACTTGTTTGATTTCCGGATGCTCTTCAATCGCCTGTTTAATTTTCTCTTCTTTTACTTTCCAAAAGCTTGTCCCATTCGCTAAACCGCTCAGTTGAATAATTTTTTCACTTGAAATATGTTGATTTCCTTTTATTTCAATATGCTTGACATAGCTTAACGGTGATTGAAAATAAACAATACATAAAATAAGCATAAAAAAGAAGACAATGTAAATGGTTAATCGGCGATTGACTTTTTGCCTGCGCCGCTGCTTTAGTTTAGGAACACGTTCTTCGAGAACGACGACTTTACCTTTTTCCAATTTGCTCACCGCTTTCTGACACTTACAAAACAATAAAACAAACGGCATTTGTCTATGCCGTTAGTTTTTGAAGCAAATCTGTTTTTATTATAGCACAATATTGGAAAATAAGGTGATCTAATTTTCTAGGACTTACGACCAATAATCTCCACTTCTGTCTTCATTTCGATGCCGTATAGCTGCTGAATCGTCTTTTTCACATGAGCAATCAAATCCAATACGTCTTGAGCTTTCGCATTCCCGGCATTTACAATAAAGTTTCCATGCTGCTCAGAAATTTTGGCGCCACCGATCGCATATCCTTTTAATCCCGCTTTTTCAATCAACTGGCCCGCATAATGTGGGAGAGGATTCCGAAAAATGCTTCCAGCACACGGATAATCCCACGGTTGCGTCTCGCGGCGGTAGTCTTTATTTTTTTGCATTTTCGCTACAATGCTTTCCCTTTCTCCCTTTTTCAATTCTAATACCGCTGCAATACAAATTCCAGGGCGCTTCTTTTGCAAAACGGAGGTTCGATAAGAAAACTCCATTTCTTCTTTACTTAACCATTCAATCGTTCCATCAGGAAACAAAACCTGTGCCTTTTGCAAAATATGCGACATATCCGAGCCGTGCGCCCCCGCATTCATATAAACAGCACCGCCGACTGAACCAGGAATTCCCCCAGCAAACTCTAAGCCTGATAACCCTTGCCTGCTGACGGTCGTTGCCAATTTAATTAAAGAATAGCCCCCGCCAACGGTTACTTCCTCTTCATGAATGGTCAGCTCAGCAATCCCGTCTCCTAATTTAATGACAACACCTTCAATCCCTTCATCCGCTACAAGCAAGTTAGAGCCACGTCCAATCACTCGCCAATTCACATGATGCTTTCGAATAATTTCCATTACTTTTTTTAGGCTTTCGATGCTGTCTGGCTCTACAAACACATCAGCTGGCCCGCCAATTCGAATCGTTGTGTGGCGGGCAAGCGGCTCCTTTTCTCTCACTTTTCCAATATTCGCTTGAGTGAATTCTTTGATGAGCTGTTCCACGGATTTCCTCCCCTTTCCTGTATTTCTTGTTGTCCTGATGATGGATCATCATGATCTTTTTTCCTGTCCACTACTGTCCACAAACAAAACGAGAGGGGCCGCCTCCCTAAGAAATTAGCTTAGAGAACCTCCCCTTTTCTCGTTCATTAATATCGGGCATGTTTACTGATATTCAACAAAACTCCAATCGCCATCAGCATCAAAGTCAGCGACGAGCCGCCGTAGCTTAAAAATGGCAAGGTAATTCCCGTTACTGGCATCAGTCCTGTTACTACCCCGATATTAATCATCACTTGAATCGCGATCATCGAAATAATTCCGATCGCTAAAAAAGTTCCATATAAATCAGGAGCTCCAAAAGCGATGCGCACTCCTCTCCAAAGGAGCAAGCTAAACAATAACAGCACGAGTGAACCGCCAATAAATCCTAGTTCCTCCGCCAAAATCGCAAAAATAAAATCGGTTTGCGGTTCAGGTAAGTAAAAAAACTTTTGCCTGCTTTGTCCTAGTCCTAACCCTAGCAGTCCACCCGGCCCAATCGCATAGAGCGACTGAATCATTTGAAAGCCGCTGCCAAGCGGATCTTCCCAAGGATTTAAAAAGGAAGTGATTCGTTTGATTCGATAAGGAGCCGATAAAACAAGACCAGCAAAGCCAGCCAAGCCGATCATTCCAAGGCCGACAAAATGGCTGATGCGAGCTCCAGCAACGAAAATCATCGTAATACAAGTACCGACCATCACCGTTCCTGTTCCTAAATCGGGCTGCAACATAATCATGCCAAATGCTGAAAAGACAAGGGCTAAAGCAGGGAGCAATCCTTTTTTAAATAATGTAATCTTTTTTTGATTTTCGGACAAATACTTGGCCAAGAAGGCTGCCATCGCCAGTTTCATAAATTCAGATGGCTGAATGGAAAATGCCCCTACACCAATCCAGCTGCGCGAGCCATTGCGCACTACTCCAACTCCTGGAATCAGCACAAGCACAAGCATCACAAAACAAATAATCAGCAAAACTTTTGACCAGTCACGCCAGACCCAATAATCGACATTCATAATAAAAAACATCGCTGCAATTCCCACACAAGCAAATAACAGCTGGCGCTTAGCAAAGAAAAAAGAATCGTGAAACTTATATTCTGCCCATACAGCGCTGGCACTATAAACCATGATTAGCCCGATTGCTAGCAGCAGAAACGTCAGCAATAGAAGTAAAAAATCAGGCGCAGACTTTTTTTGAGACACTGCCCAACACCTCAGCTTTTATGAACGGTATGTCCTTTCTATTCAAGCTTATGCACTGCGCTTATAAAAATGTCTCCTCTTTGTTCAAAAGTTTTATATTGATCCCAGCTTGCACATGCTGGTGACAACAAAATAATATCGCCAGGCTTCGATATCTCATAAGCAACAGGTACCGCTTTTTCCACATTATCGACATGATAAACCGTTTCTATTCCTGCCTGTTTCGCTACCCGCTCTAACTTTTGTGCCGTTTGTCCAAATAAAATAACGGCTTGAACCTGTTTAAGATAAGGGATCAAGTCATCGAATTCATTGCCGCGATCCAATCCTCCCGCAAGAAGAATGACTCGCTGATCACTAAAAGCAGATAACGCTTTTTGCGTTGCTAATATATTGGTTGCTTTGGAATCATTAAAAAATTTTCTACCGTTCACAGTGCCTACGTATTGGAGGCGGTGCTTCACTCCAGTAAAGGTTGTTAGCACGCGGGCAATGGCCGCGTTATCTGCGCCTACTAGCTTCGCTGCTGCTACAGCCGCTAATATATTTTCTAGATTATGTTTGCCAGGCAACACAATATCTGATAGGGCGATCACTTTTTCACTGTTCCAGTAGACCGCCTGATCTTTCACATAAGCGCCGCTATTTAATGGTTTGGTAGTGGAAAAAAATATGTTCGTTGCGTTCGATGCCTCAGCGAGCTTCATGACCCATTCGTCATCTGCATTCACGACAGCATAATCGCTTTCTGTTTGATTTTTTAGCAAATTTCCTTTCGCTTGTGCGTATGCTTCCTTCGTTCCATGATAATCCAAATGCGCATCAAAAATGTTAAGAAGCACAGCAATGCGGGGACGAAACGCTTCAATCCCCATCAGTTGGAATGAAGACAGCTCAGTGACAACCCAATTGTCTTCATGAGCCGTTTTGGCTACTTCACACGCCACCATTCCGATATTACCCGCAATCAACGGTTTTTGGCAAGCTTCTTTTAGCATTTCGTAAATCAGTGTAGTGGTGGTCGTTTTGCCATTCGAGCCCGTAATGCCGATAAACGGAGCTTCACAAATGGCATAGGCAAGCTCGACTTCTGTTATGATCGGCAGTCCTTTCTCAAGCGCTTTGGCTACCATTGGATTGGTATATGGAATTCCAGGATTTTTCACCACCAAATCAAATGGTTCATCAAGTAGACCAAGCGGATGCCCTCCGCAAATCACACGAATTCCCTTCTCATGTAGCTGCTTTGCTGCTTCGTTTTCATCCAGCGGCTTTTGATCATTAACGGTCACGCTTGCTCCAAGCTCATGAAGCAGCATAGCCGCTGCGAGACCGCTTTTCGCCAAACCAATCACTAACACTCGTTTCCCCTGATACATCGTTACTTGTTTCAATTACATCCACACCTCGATATAGATTCCGAGTATTGCTAGCAATAAGCCAATCGCCCAGAATGTGACAACAACGCGCCACTCAGACCATCCAATGAGCTCGTAATGGTGATGCAACGGACTCATGCGAAATACTCGTTTTCCTGTTGTTTTAAATGAAATCACTTGAATAATCACTGATAATGTTTCAATCACAAACACGCCGCCGATAATCGCAAGCAATAGCTCTAATTTCGTTAATATCGCAACAGTGGCAATCGCTCCTCCTAACGCAAGAGAGCCGGTATCGCCCATAAACACTTTAGCTGGATGGGCATTAAACACAAGAAATCCAAGAACAGCCCCAACGACAGCAACGCTAAAAATAGCTACATCATATTGTTGCTGGTTCCATGCAAGAACCGCATAGGCGCCAAAGGCAATCGCTGCCGTTCCCGACAACAAACCGTCAAGCCCATCCGTTAAATTGACAGCATTTGAGCCAGCCACAAGCATAAAAACAAGAAATACGATATATCCCCATCCTAAATCAAATGATAGATGGGTTCCTGGAATATGTAACGCTGTGGAAAAATTTTGCTGGTGATAAACCATATAAAACACAAAGGCGATCAGGAGCTGCCCTGCTAATTTTTGCTTGCTTGTTAACCCAAGATTCCGCTTCATGACAACTTTAATAAAGTCATCAATAAAGCCAAGCAGTCCATATCCTATGGTAACAAATAAAAGCAAATAGGTCTCGATCGTGATATGGGAAAATTTTTTCGTCATGAAAAACGTTGTAATCACAATCGAGAGCAAAATCATCATTCCGCCCATCGTCGGCGTGCCAGATTTTTTGTGGTGCGTTTTTGGTCCTTCTTCACGTATGCTCTGTCCAAACTTTAATCTTCGTAAAAACGGAATAAAAAAAGGAGATAGCAGCACCGTAATGAAAAAAGCTGTTACAATTGAAAACATCATCACTTGTTCTAACATGACGGCTCACATCCTTCTTTCTCTTGAGCACCGAACCATTTTTGTTTCAGTTGCTGTAATTCATTTATTACCGCTATATCATATGAATGATTTTGTTCAATATGATGCTGCGGAGCGTCAATGGTCAATAAAAATTGCGTTTCTTTATTGTCCGCTTTTTTTAACGGCAAATACATTTCTAATATGGAAGCTAACGCCTTTAACTCAGAAGGGACGAAAAAGATTGGAAACTGATTTGGAATGTAAGACGGCAATGTTCTGCCATTTTTCCAAAGAGAAGCAATCGCCCCTTGCTCAATAGCCACTTTTAGCTCCCATTCTGTTCCTGCTAGCGGAACAAACAGTCCTTTTTCTGCCTTGCAATAAGGATTCGTAAAAACGGTGCGAAATTCAAGCGCATTGTCGACAATTCCTCTTGTTAAAGGAAATAATTGCTTGACCATTTGATAAGTTAGCATCACCTATTCCGCTCCTTAATGGCTTCGCGGGCAACGATGCGGTCATCAAAGTGCAGCACTTGATTTCCAATGATCTGATAGGTCTCATGGCCCTTTCCAGCAATTAAAATGACATCATCCTTTTGCGCGTGTTCTACCGCATAACGAATCGCTGCTTTGCGATCTGCGATTGAGATATATCGCTTGCCCGCAACTCCTTTTTCCATGTCATGTAAAATATCTTCCGGTCGCTCGGAACGGGGATTATCCGATGTAAAAATCGCTGTATCCGCATATTTTACGGCAATTTGAGCCATTAACGGACGCTTGGCACGATCTCGATCCCCGCCGCAGCCGACAACCACATAAATATTCCGTTTAGCGAATTGCCGAATGGTTTTTAACACATTTTCTAAGCTGTCTGGAGTATGTGCATAATCAACAATAACAGTAAAATCTTGCCCTTCATTCACTGTTTCAAAACGCCCCGAAACGCCTGATATTTCTTCTAGCGCCTCAGCAATCGTAGACAGCGAGAGTCCCGAAGCAAGGCAGGCAGAAGCAGCGGCTAATATATTATACACATTAAAACGGCCGATCAGCTTCGTGCAAATTCGCACCGTTTCATCTGGTGTCACTAAATCAAATTTCATTCCGTTTGGCGTCATTTCAATCTGCTTCGCCATAATATCGCTGTCTTGATCAATCCCATACGTAATAACCGTAGCGGCTGTCATATGTTTATAGTATTCAGAAGCTGGATCATCTTGGTTAAGAATCGCAAATTTCGGCCGTTGATGATCAAAACGATTGCCGAGTTGAGCAAATAACAAACCTTTTGCCAAGCGATATTCTTCCATTGTACGATGGTAATCTAAATGATCCTGTGTTAAATTTGTAAACACCGCGATATCATAATCGCATCCGTGAACACGCCCCATATGCAACGCATGCGAAGACACTTCCATGATCGCCGTATCAATCTCTTCCTCCACCATTTGCTTAAACGTTCTTTGTAATACAAGAGCGTCAGGAGTCGTGTTTTTCACATCATAAGTTTTATCGCCAATTTTTATATGCATGGTTCCAATCAAACCTGTTTTCTTTCTCGCCTTTCGAAACACATAATCGATAAGGTGAGTCGTCGTCGTTTTTCCATTTGTGCCTGTCACTCCGATCAGATGTAGCTTATGCGTCGGTTGACCATAAAAAGCATCTGCCAGCACTGCTAACGCTCGTTTGCTGTCGCGGACAAGAATCACAGGTACGGAAACATCAACTTCACGCTCTGCTATAATCGCCACTGCCCCGTTTTCTACAGCTTGCTGGGCAAAATCGTGACCATCAACCGTAAATCCTTTAATACAAATAAACAGAGCACCTTTTGTTACCTTTCGGGAATCCATCTCAATCGATGTTACAGTCGGATTTTCGCCGACATATGTACCTAAATGATGCAAATAAGAAAGCAATGTTCGCAGTTCCATCTTGTTCATTCCTCTCGTTTAAATTCCCTCATAAAGAGAATGGTCAGTCGATTTGGCCAAAAAACGGAAAAGAAGGGAGCACCGATGTCCCTCCCTTGTCCTGTATGCCATCACCATGCTGATATCCAGTTAATCAATGGCAGGCAAAATCGTCATTACGTACGGATCAAAGAATGCAAGCAGCCAGCAAAAACAAATGAATGTTTCGCTGACTCCCTCGCGCAAAAATACCAATCACAAACGATACGCTTATTCACCGGCTCAACGAAGGCTAGATTTCGTGCCCAAATATACGCGAATCGTTGAGCCTTCCTTCACCTTAACCCCCGGCTTCGGTGCTTGATCAATGACGACATCGCCTTCTCCACTAACATCTAATTTTAAATCAAATAGCTGTTGTTGCAAGTCATTTTTTGTCAAACCTGACAAATCTGGAACTTCCACCATTTTTGTATCATTCCAAGCAAGCTCTTTTTCAATTTGTCCTTTCCGCGGTTTTACACCGATTGTACGCAAACTATCTTCCATAATTTTCCCTACAATTGGCGCAGCAACCACTCCACCGAATTGAACCGTTCCCTTTGGATGGTCAACCGCTACATATACAACCAGCTTTGGATCATCGGCCGGAGCAAAGCCAATAAAAGACACAATATAGTTATCTTTCAAATAGTGACCATCTTTCGCCTTTTGCGCTGTTCCCGTTTTGCCGCCTACACGATAGCCTTCCACAAACGCACCTTTTCCCGTTCCTTGAGCAACCACACTTTCCAGTGCATAACGAACTTGTTTCGATGTTTCCTCGGAAATAATCCTTCTTTTTTCCTTCGGAGTATTACGGCTGATCACCTTTCCAGTTTCCGGATCCACCCATTCTTTAGCAATGTAAGGAGTATATAAAATACCGCCATTCACAGCAGCCGAAACAGCAGCCACTTGTTGGATCGGCGTAACTGAAACCCCTTGGCCAAAAGCTGTTGTCGCCTGTTCAACAGGTCCTACATTTTTTAAATCAAATAAAATGCCAGTCCCTTCTCCTTGTAAGTCAATACCTGTCTTTTCTCCAAAGCCGAACGCTTTAATATACTCAAACAACTTCTCTTTTCCTAGTCGCTCACCAAGCTCGACAAAACCCGGGTTGCATGAGTTCTGCACGACCTCTAAAAAGGTTTCAGAGCCGTGTCCCCCTTTTTTCCAGCAGCGCAATGTGGCCCCGGCGACTTTGACATAACCTGGATCGTAAAAGTGATCTTTTAACAGATTCACTTTTTTCTCTTCAAGAGCTGCTGCCAGTGTAATAATCTTGAATGTAGACCCCGGCTCATATGTGCTCCAGACCGGCAAATTGCGATTATAAATTTCCGATGGCACATTGCGATAGTTCGCTGGATCAAACGTAGGACGGCTCGACATCGCTAGCACTTCGCCTGTATTAGGATCCATAACAATCGCAATAATGCCATCTGGATTATATTTCGTTTCAGCGATATCTAATTCTCGTTCTACAATCGTTTGAATACGCGAATCAATCGTTAGCTTTAAATTTAATCCATCCGTTGGCGGCGTATAGTGATCGGCCATATTCGGCATTCTCTTTCCTTTTGCATCCGAATAAAACTCAACAGAGCCCTCTTGGCCTTTTAGTTCTTTATCATAATACAGCTCAAGGCCGGTTAAACCTTGATTATCAATTCCCGTAAAGCCAAGCACATGTGATAAGTAGCTGCCGAATGGATAATACCGCTTCGTATCCTCTGCAATATAAACGCCTTTTAAATTCAATTCTCTAATTTCTTTTGCTTTCTCATTGGAAATTTTTCTTCCTTCAGGAATCCGTTCGATCAATGTTTGTTTTGTCACATGCTTATACGCTTCCTCAACTGGCATATTTAGCGCTTTGGCCAGCTTTTGAGCTGTATCTGATGGATTTTCAACCTGTCTTGGTATCACATAAACAGTTGGAGCGCTCATATTGGTTGCTAGCGGAACGCCATTGCGATCTAAAATCTCTCCACGCTTCGGTTCAAATGGAATATTTCGGCTCCATGAATTTTTGGCTTTTTGCGCCAATGCATCTCCAATGAATAATTGGACATACCCTAAGCGAGTATCAATAATCGCAAAAACCAGCACCCCGACCAGCAACACAATGGCAAGCCGTTTGCGAACCGTAACATTTGAAACACGCATACGATGGGAACCTCCCTTATAATAGGCTCGTTCCACTATATGCTTGTACGTTTATTTATAGAACGCTTGAAAATGATGATATGACACCTTTACTGCACAGGCTGAAAGAGAAGCTATTTGAGCTTCAACTGTCTTAAGCATCATCATTTTTAATCAACTGGCTGCTTTTTCTTTTCGTCCTTCTTCTCTTTTTGCTGGTTGATCCGATCCTTCCATTTGTCCGGTTCAGCTAGCTCAACAATTAAATAGTCATTCGCTTTGACAGCCGTTTTTGGGCGAATGCTTTGTGCAATGACATAACCGCTCCCTTTTATGCTCGGATTGAGCTGCAGCAACTCGGCTGCTTTCATGACATCACGCAATGACCAGCCATTTAAATCTGGCATCGTGGCTGTTCCATCCGTTTTTAAAACGACACGTTCATGAATGATCGTTTCGTCTCCTGCTGAAGGAAGTTGCGCTGCTACTTTTTCTCCATTTCCAATCACGACAGGCTGCAGCCCCTTGGCTTTCAAATCTTGCACAGCTTCATTCACCGGCCAGCCATGATACGACGGAAGTTCTATTCCTTTTTTACTAGAAGTCGTTTTCTCTGTCTCCTCCGAAGCAGGACGGATATTTAAATATTGCAGACTATTTTTCATCACACTGTTAAAAATCATCGAAACAGGTGCGGCTCCTGTTTCTGTATAGGAAAGCTTTGGCTGTTGAACCGCTACATACATTAATAGCTGTGGATCTTCCTTCGGCGCCATTCCTAAGAAAGAGAAAATGTAATTTTCATAGCCTGTCAAATAACCGCCTTTTGGAGATGGAATTTGTGCCGTCCCCGTTTTTCCGGCTACATGGTATCCTTCAATTTGATAAGGACGGCCTGTTCCTTTTTCAGATGTCACAACCGTCTCCAGTATATCTAACACCTTCTCTGAAGTTTCCTTCGTAATCGGCTCTCCGACGACCTCTGGCTTATTTTGCATCACCACTTTTTTCGTATCCGGATCGATAATGCGGTCAACAATATACGGCTTCATCATTTTTCCGTCGTTCGCAATCGCTGTAGCCGCCTGAATTTGCTGGATCGGAGTGATGGATGTCCCCTGTCCAAACGCGGTTGTCAGCTTTTCAATGGGATATCGATACAGAATATTTCCTACTCCTTCTCCCGGTAGGTCAATTCCCGTCTTTTCATGAAAGTGGAAGCGATGCAAATATTGCAAAAAGCGATCCTCTCCCAACTTTTCCTTAACGAGTTTTGCAAAGGCTACGTTTGAAGAGCGCTGAACGCCTTCATTAAACGTAATAACACCCCATCCTACTTTATTATGGTCACGAATCTCATTTTTTCCCACTCGATAAGATCCAGAGCGATAGAGCTCATTCCCGTTATAAACGCCTTCATTAATAGCGGCCGCCAAAGTAAACACCTTCATCGTCGATCCCGGTTCATAAGGATAAGAAATCGCATCGTTTAAGTAGTTGGTAATGTTGCGCTTATTCGGATCAAAGCTTGGTCTTGTTCCCATTGCCAAAACCTCTCCTGTTTTCGGATTAACGACAATGGCAATGATTTTTTTCGGCTTGTATTGCTTTTCGACTTGATTCATGGCGTCTTCTAAAAACGTTTGGATTTTTTGGTCGATTGTTAAATATACCTCATCTCCATTATCCGGAGGAACAATCTTTTCTTTTGTATCCGGCAGCCGAAATCCTTCCTTATCACTTTGATAAAAAACATAACCATCTTTTTCATGCAAATAGCGGTTTAAGCTTTTTTCAATTCCCATTGCTCCTGCTGTTTTGCCCGTATCCTCTTCTTTTTGAGCATAACCGATTACATAAGAGGCGAATGTGC
The DNA here is from genome assembly GCF_001634265.1 of Anoxybacillus sp. B2M1. Classification (NCBI taxonomy): domain Bacteria; kingdom Bacillati; phylum Bacillota; class Bacilli; order Caryophanales; family Anoxybacillaceae; genus Anoxybacillus; species Anoxybacillus sp. B2M1. Next base: position 1,351,355 of record NZ_CP015435.1, read on the forward strand.
CGTTTGGATAAAATCTTTTCGTATCACGAATGAAGCCGATTCCCGGCAGTTTGAGCGCTTCAATCTTTTTCTTGAGCTCATAACTGATGTTGCGTCCTTGTGCCCCAAACTCTACCTGCTTTGCCTTTTTAGTTAAGATGCTTTTAACTTCGCTGACCTCCATGTGCAACAGCGGGGCTAATTTTTGCGCTGTCCTATCAGGATCCACTACATGTTTTGGATCTTTAGGATCGGTCGTCATCTTTGGATCAAGCACCGCTACAAGAGTATATGAAGGGGTATCTTCCGCCAGCACTTCTCCATTCCGATCCAAAATGGTGCCACGCTTAGCCTCGATGGTCCGCTTCTGTTCATATTTTTGCTCCGCCTTTACTGCCAAGACCTGTCCGTCTGCCTTGCCTGTTGTCTGCAACTGAACGAACCGAAAAAGTAACACAAAAAAGAGCAGGCTAAATATTCCAAACAATAATGCCGCTCCTTTATGCGTATTCTTATGCTTTTTGTAAGCCATCGTCCATCATTCCTGTACAACCTTTACGTTATTTTCGTTTAATGTGAGGCCCAGCTCCTTGGCTTTCTCCAAAATCCGTTCATACGTGCTAAGCTGCTGGACTTCTACATACAAATCATTGTTGCGCTTTTTCTGCTCATCCATTGTCCCTTCAAGTTGCTGAATATGCTTATTGACTTGATAAATCGTGACTTGATTGGAAATGATTTTGACAGACGAATAAAAGGCAAACAGCAAGAACGAGAATAAAACGATTTTCTCACCAAGCGTGAGGCGAAGCTTCAACTTTCGTTTTGGTTTCGTCTGCGGACGGACCGATGAATGCTGTTGTTGCTTCTCTTGAACTTTGACAGCTGTATTACTCACATTTTCCCCTCCTTAAAAATTCTGTCCTTTTATAGCTTCTCTGCAATGCGCAGCTTGGCAGAACGTGCTCGATTGTTTTCCCCTATTTCCTTTTCTGAAGGAATAATAGGCTTTTTGGTGATGATCTTTAATTTTGGACGATATTCTTCTGGAATCAATGGCAATCCGTGAGGGAGCTTGGGCCCTTCACTCGCTTCCTTAAACGCCGTTTTGCAAATGCGGTCTTCTAACGAATGAAAGGTGATCACGCTCACTCGTCCTCCAGGTTTCAACAGATCAATCGCTTGAGTAATCGCTTCTTTAAATGCTTGCAATTCATCATTGACCGCAATACGTATGGCCTGAAAAATTCGTTTGGCCGGGTGTCCTCCGCTTCTTCGGGCTGGCGCAGGAATCGCTTCTTTTATGAGTTCTACCAGTTCCCCGGTCGTCTCAATGGGCTTCTGCTGCCGGAATGCTTCAATTTTTCTGGCGACTTGTTTTGAAAATTTCTCCTCACCATATTGGAAAAAAATATGTACAAGCCGTTCATATGGCCAGTGATTCACAATTTCATATGCAGTGAGCGACTCCTCTCGATTCATCCTCATATCGAGAGGTGCATCATAATGATAGCTAAAGCCGCGTTCTGGCGTATCTAATTGCGGCGAAGATACTCCCAAATCAAATAAAATTCCATCCACTTCGTAAATGCTGTGTTCAGCTAGTTTTTCCGCTAAAAAGCGAAAATTGCTTTTAATAAATACGACCTGCCTCTCATACTGTGCTAATTTTCTTTTGGCATGCTCAATCGCCGTTGTATCTTGGTCAAACGCGAACAGCCTTCCTTGCGTCGAAAGCTGCGAAAGCAAGTATTCGCTATGTCCGCCGCCGCCAAGCGTACAATCGACGTAAATGCCGTCCGGATTGATTCGCAGGCCATCCACTGTTTCTTTTAATAAGACTGTTGTATGCTTAAACACAGCCTCACCACCTTTTTCATGATGTATGCTCTATGTAAGTAGCCGTTTATTTATTATACAACAAAACGAAACAATTTTTTAGGTTTTTTCTGTAAAAATACGTCTATTTCTGCATCTTTTTGTCGTATTCCGTCTAATCCCCCTCCAATCAAAACGATCGTTCGCTTTTCCACCTGATTTTCTTGAATTGTTTTTCTCTGTACTATTCTTGTCCGAAAAAAAAAATCCTGTACAAAACAGGATTTTTCGTTCGACTCTTTCTGTTATAGATATACAATTTTATGCAAACCATTCCATTTATATTTGACATTCATCAGACGTTCGACAAAATCAAATCCGTATTTATTAATGTAATAAAAAATGTTCCAGACTCGCTCTTGTGGTCCTTGATTCGGGAACAGCGACATTTCAATGCGGGCAAATTTGCGCAGTTCCACCTCATATTTTCTCTCAATCGAGCGATGCAATGTTTGGTGAAGAAAATCGATCTGTGATTGAATAAAAGCAGCATTTTTCGCCAATACATCCGTTAAACCGCGATCAATCTCCACCCCTATCTCCCTCAGCGGCCGATGAATTTCTTCAATGCTTTCTTTAGCACGGGCAATCATCTCATCAAGCGGGTATTGGACTTGACGCCCGTACCATTCTGATTTAGCTTGCTCGATCTGTCCTTGCAGCACATCAAACACGGTTATTCCAACTTCACGCAAATCGGTGTCAATCGAACGCTCGACAAGCGTAATATTGAATCTTGGAACAACAGGCGGCATCGCATAGTCAAATAACGAAAACGCTTCCTTTAATTCTGCCCAATACGCAATTTCCCCTGGACCAGCGATAAAGGCGAGGGTTGGAAACAAGAATTCCTGCATAAGCGGTCTCGTTACCACATTATTGCTTAGCTGATGCGGTGAGCGTTTCGCCATTTGCAATAGCTCTTCCTTCTTCCATACGATCTCATTTTTTTTGCTTCGGAAATATTCTCCATTCTCCTCTGCTTCCAGCAACAATCTTTCCTTTCCGTCATAGTAAAAGAGATTGGCTGATCGCGGATGAATATCGAGCGTCTTGCGGTATCCCAATTCTTCCAATCGTTTTTGCTGGTATATGACTGCTTCTGTTACCTCACTGTAGCGCTCAATCAGCGATGCAAAAAATTCACTTTCAACGGCTCTTAGCGATTCATCAGCTGCATTTACGACTACAAGTCCTTCTGAAGCAAATAACCGGAGAACAATCTGGGCAAAGAAGTCCACAAAAGTATTGGCTTGTTCTACACAATTCTCTAAAAAATGGAGCAGTTTATCTGTCGTTTCTGTCTCTCCATACGTTTCTATCACTTGCTGAATCCATTCGATACAGATTTGCCGATCAATCGGCAATTGAGCAACCATTCGCTTTTCCCGCACTGCATGCGGATATGTATGCTTTTTGATTTTTCCTTGATCAACTACATAAACATGATCCACTTCTGCAATATCGTGGTCTTCTCCAGCCATCCAAAACACCGGCACAACCGGAACTCCCAATTGCTCCTCCTGTTCTTTCGCTAGTTGAATAATGGACAGCATTTTATAAATGGTATAAAGCGGACCAGTTAGCAACCCCGTTTGCTGTCCTCCGATGACAACTACGCTAGATGGATTCAACAGTTTTTGAATATTGGCCATCGTCCGTTCACTCGCCTGGAGCGCTTGATGATAAGAAAGCAAATGATCCACCAATCTTTGGCGCGGGTACGTTCGCCTGCTTAGATCGCTCAAGCGCTTTGCAAATACGTCCTCCGCGCGAACGTCGTATGCAAATCCAGCATCCATTGGAAACGTTCCCGCTATGTAATCCGATGCTAGCGACGTCGTCGCTTGTAAAGGAAATTCATATATCTCCATACTTGAAAACTTCCTTTCTTATTTCTTGGTTTTATCAGCACTAAAAATCAAGATATTTCGCTATATCAGGGGATTTGTTTCGTTCTTTTTAAGAAGCGAACACTCATGAGTATAGCATTCTTTTCTCCAAATGAAAAAATATGCGCTCACAGCTATTTTATATGTTGTTGACGATTCTTACCAAAATTCCATATCCAAGCAATCCAAAGTAAGCAAAGAAAAATAATAAAAAGCTAAATCGCCAAAATAAACGAAAAACAGTGGCAATATGTAAGTCCCCTTTTTTCTGCCAATATCCTACTGCAAACAATATATTAATTATAATGAGCAAAATGACCATAGGCCACCAATATGATTTTCCCCAAATGGCTTGAATCAAGAAATGAACCGCAATGATAAAAAAGATCGTTGAGATATTGATCGCTGTATAAAATGACTTTTTCTTTTTTTTGGTTAATTTTCTCGTTACCATATAAACGACAAAAAAAGCAAGCAGTGGCATTGTGACAAAAGCTGCTGCTATATGAGCAACCAAATTACCCATTAAATCCCCTTCCTTCCATCCCTTTTACGGCGTTCATTAAAAATTGGCAAATGGGCGTTTGCACACCTTTTTCTTTACCTTTGGCAATCACATATCCCAAAATCGCTTCAATTTCTGTCATCCGGCCATTTTCGAGATCGCACAGCATCGAGGAACGGTTATTAGCTGTTCGTTCGCATATCCGGACAATCCGCTCCCGCGCTTCGTTCTCATCAGGCAATGACAACGCTAAACATATTTCCGAAAATAGCAATTCCATCATTTTTTTATATTCTTTCGTTTTTACCAATTCTCCATTTGGAACACGTAACATCGCTGTTAGCGGGTTAATGACAGCATTGACAACGAGCTTATTCGTCAGCAACTGCTGCCAATTATGTTCAAATTCGATCGGAAAATCGGAACTAGAAACATCCAACAGTTGCTTTAACGGCCCGGTATCCCCCTGAAATAAAGCAATGGAAATCTTTCCAATTCCCGTATGTTCAACAGTCCGGTCATCCTTTTTAAACGCTCCGTGTTCAACGGTGCCCACGGCAATACACTGTGCTTTAAGCTGAGATAAAAGAGAGACATGCCCCATGCCGTTTTGCAAAAAAACAAAGGCCCCCCCATCTGTCCACTGATTGCACAGCTCGATTGCATGAACCATATCATATTGCTTAACGGTAACAAAGAAAACATCCGCTTGCATCTTTTCATATCCAGCTGCCCATGCACGGATCGGCACGATTCGTTCATCGCCATTCTTTATCATTCGCAAGCCTCGTTCATTAAGAAGATTCGCTTGCGTTTTCCGACGCGTATAAATCGTTACCTCGCATGTGCTCGATAAATAAGCTGCAATTAATAGCCCAATCGCTCCGCCGCCGATAATCCCTATTTTCATCTCGATGTTCCTCGCTTTCCATTCATACACTCCTGCGACTATTTTATCAAATTACGAATCGACCCGTTAATAGAAAAAGCTGATCTCAAAGGATCAGCTTTTTCTATTACTTTTCAATTTTTTCGAGATTGCCATTTCGGTCCATTTGGAACTTTACTTTCGATGTTTGCTCTTCTTCAAGTATCACCATTTTTCTCGCTCTTTCCATAATTCCAATAAACGTTTTGTAATCTTCTTGGACCGCTTTTAATTCTTTTTGCAGACGCTCTTTTTCTAGCTGCAATTTGGTAATCATTTGCTGCAGTTGTTCCATATCTCTTTTTAACGCGCGATTTTCATCCATCACATGCTGATATTGTGCGGAAGATTGTTGATATCTTTGCAAAAAGGCAATGATATCCTGCCATGTCAATTTCGCTGTTTTATCCTCTCCTTGCCCCGCTTCCTTTTGAACGAGCTGCGTACGTTCCTTTTTTACTTCTTTTCTCTGTTTTTTCGCTAGCTCAATGGCTTCTTTATATTGTTTTCTCACATAGGAATTCCAACGAAAACCGCAAGCAGCAGCTGTTCTCGAAAGACGCCTGCCTACTTCCTCAAACGCTTGCAGCTGCGTCCCTCCTTCACGAATATAGCGCAATACTATTTCTGCCAATAATAAATCCTCATCCTGCGTCCATGCATCTTGTCTTACACTCGTCATGGTTCCTTCCCCCTAGTCGCTTTTTTCAATATATGTATGCGACTAGTAGAAAAGATAGAAGAAGAATATTACGATCGATTCAAAAAAGTTCGCACTGCTTCTTCATGTTCATCAGATTCCCAAAGCACGGCACATTGTTCAATTTCCGCAAAAAAACGACCTCGAAACTCTTCTGTTTTCCATTTTTGAACAGCAGCTTGCTTATAGGCGCGAAGAACAGGGGCAGACTGCGCCAAATACGGCTCAAGCAACTTCCGACACTCTTCTTTTATTTCTTTATTTTCCGAAATTAATGAATGAATCCATCCATATTCATGCAATTGCTCAGAAGGCATACGTCTCGCTTTTAATAAAAGATCGAGGGCATGCGTATAAGGAAGCTTTTCGAAGAGCATCGTCGCTCCTCCCCATCCCGTCGTAATTCCTAACGTTCCTTGAATAAAGCCTGCTTTGATTCCTGTCTTTGCATAGCGAAAATCACAGGCCGTTGCAAGTTCACACCCGCCGCCGACAGCTGATCCATTAAGCAAAGCAACTGTCGGTTTAGAAATCGTTAACAAGGAATACAAAATCGCGCCCATTTTTGAAAGCATTTGATACGCTTCTTCCTTTGTATGTAAACGATGGAATTCACTTAAATCCCCGCCCGAACAAAAAGCTTGCTGGCCGGCACCTGTCAGCACCAACACCTTTACTTTATCATTTTCTTCCACAAGGCGAATCGTTTCTTGTAAAGCATCCATCACTTCATAATTAATGGCATTTCGTTTTTCTTGCCGATTAATAGTAAACCAAACGATGCCATCATCATCTCGTTCTAGCAAAACCGCACTCACTTTTCTTCCTCCTTTACTCTCATATTTATGTTAGCCACTTTTTCTTATTTTCCTTCTGCTCTGCACAATAAATCTCTGCCACCTACACTCTGTTTAGGGGTGAGAGAATATAAAAAAGAGGCTCTTGTCACACCATTCCTATGTAACCGCTTAACTTTACGTTTTTCTACAACACCGGCAAAGCAAGCATTTCACAATAGCCACGTGCCCCATGAAAAAACAGGCATAAGGATACCCTTATGCCTGTTTTTTCATGATTATTTGTTCACAACTTCTTTTCCTTTGTAAGTTCCGCAAGACTTGCAGACGCGATGAGCTAATTTCATTTCACCGCAGTTTGGGCATGCAACCATGCCTGGAACTTGCAATTTGAAATGTGTACGGCGCATTCTTTTTTTCGTTTTCGATGTTCTTCTAAAAGGTACAGCCATTCTTTCCACCTCCTTAAACAGGATTTAGAAGTTATGATGAAGGCCGGATCAAGCCGGTTCTTCGCTTATTCTTCCTTTTTATCAAAAAATTTCGCCAATCCAGCTAGACGAGGATCAATTTTGTTTTTAGCCTGCTCCTCAGTAATAACCTCCCAACCAGCTCCGGATTGTGGTGCTCCATCTTGAATGTTTTCCTGCTCTGAAAATATTTGCATGGGAATTTCAAGCAAAATGAGCTCTTTCACAATCGGCAGCAGGTCAACTGCATCTCCTTGAACAAGGTGCGTTTCTTCATCCGGATGAACATCATAGTCGTTTAAAAAAAACGTTTCGGTCGTATGGATCGCAAACGGATAAGAAACATCAACCAACGTCCGGGAGCAAGGCAATACCATTGTCCCTTCAATCGTTAAATGAAAAGTAAACTTAGTAGCACCGATATCTGCCCGTCCTTTCACACGGACAGGGGAAATATCGCGGATCGATGGCTCCATCTGTTTTAAATCGGAAACATCGACCATTTCATCCATGACAAGCCCTTTTGCTTGCAGCTGATGAAGCTGATGAATAGACCATTTCATTAAAATCACCTCAAGGCAACAAAGAAAATTATACGTTTCGTTTCCCTGTTTGTCAATATTTTTTCTTTACAGTATAATGATTGTCAGTTTACATTCAATGTATCACGTTTTGATCAAAAAAACAAAATTTCAAGCGGGGAGGCAAAAATGAAGGCAGTTGGAATCGTCGTGGAATATAATCCGTTTCATAACGGACACTTGTATCATCTCCAAGAAACGAAAAAAAAGACAGGCGCTGATTGTGTCATTGCCGTTATGAGTGGCAACTTTCTGCAAAGAGGAGAACCAGCGCTCGTTTCCAAATGGGCTCGCACATCTATGGCCATCTCAGCTGGTGTCGACCTCGTCATCGAGCTTCCTTATACATTTGCCGTCCAATCAGCAGAACGGTTCGCCACTGGAGCTGTCGCACTGCTTGATGCATTGTATTGCGCCGAGCTTTGTTTTGGGAGCGAAAATGGCGAAATTGAGCCGTTTCTTCAAGCGGTCCAAACGATCAAACGGCAGCCATCACGGTACAACCAATCCATTCAGCAAGCTCTCAAAGAAGGTATGAGCTATCCACAAGCAGTCACATATGCTTGCAGACAGCTTGAGATGAAGGAAATCGATTTAGCTCAACCAAATAATATTCTCGGTTTTTCCTATGTGAAAGCGATTATCGAGCAAAAGAGCGCGATGGTTCCCCAAACGATTCAACGGATCGCTTCCGGATATCACGATGAAGTTTTTTCTCATCCGTGGATCGCCAGTGCAACGAGCTTAAGGAAAGCATTAAATGGAGCGGTTGAAGAGCTTGAACACATTTCGCCCTATATTCCCTTCTCTACCAAAAAGGCTCTTGAGAAATATTATGCAGTATATGGCACATTCCATCGTTGGGAGCCGTATTTTCCGTTTTTGAAGTACCGAATCATGACAAGTGAAGAAAGCGATTTACAAAGCATTGTCGGCGTAGATGAAGGCATTGAGTATCGACTCAAACAGGCCATTACGGAAGCCGAAACATTTGAGCAATTTCTCCATTCTGTCAAAACCAAACGGTATACATGGACTCGTTTACAAAGAATGTGTGTCCATATTCTAACTCATTTTAAAAAAGAGCAAATGAATGGGATCAAAAGCCCCTCTTATATTCGTCTGCTTGGCATGAGTGACAACGGACGCCTCTATTTGCAAATGATAAAAAAACGGCTTTCGCTGCCGCTTGTAACAACCGTATCACGCCTGCAAAAGGATGTGATATACCAGCAAGAAAAAAAAGCGGTAGCTGCTTATACCGCTATTTTTTCCGAGACTACTCGCATTCAAGCACTTAAAGAGGAATATGCGACACCTCCTGTTCATTTCAGCTCTTGCAAATAACGAAGGGCATCAGCAAACGTGTCGACCGGAACAATTTTCATCTTTGTTCCGATTTTTTTTGCCGTTTTGACAGCTTCGCGATAATTCGAGTTTTTCGCTCCCTTCTCGTTCGGAGCAAAGAAAATATCGGCACCAGCTTGATCAGCAGCCACAATTTTTTGCGATATTCCCCCAATAGGGCCAACCTCACCATTCATGTTGATGGTGCCGGTTCCAGCAATCTTATATCCCTTTGTAATATCTTCATCAACAAGCTGATTATAAATTTCTAAAGAAAACATCAGTCCTGCAGACGGCCCGCCAATTTTTTCTGAATCAACGCGAACGGAGGGCTGCGTCGTAATATGATAATCAGTCATTGGCGAGATACCGAGTCCGATTTGCTTTGGTTCTTGCGGAAATGGTGCCAACGCAATCGAGGCTGTCTTTTCTTTTCCATTTCTTTCCCATGTAATCGAAACGGAATCTCCTTTTTTCTTTTGCCGCACATATTGGATTAATTGTTCTGCTGTCCCAATTTCTTTTCCATCTACACGAACAATGCGGTCTCCCACATGCAAAATATGCGCTGCTGGCATTCCATCGACAAGGCTCATGACATAAACACCATTCGGACGATAAGAAACAGGCTTATGGGCATGTTTATAGGCGACAACAATCGCAGATTCTTTTGACTCCTTCATTAAATGGAGCTGTCGAAGGGTATACTCTTCATCCGTTTCCCCTTCTTGCTTGATCTCCTGCAATGGATAAAGCTCGTAATAAGGACGGATATGAGCAAGCAAGTAATAGGCGATATTCGCTCGACCCATTCGCACAGTTGTCAGCATAAAGCTCCCTTGATCCTCATCGCCTTGATCAACATGAACGAGCGGTTCTAATTTTTGGGCTGTACCCGGCATCGTCACATAATACGGAAGCTGCACAAAAATAAAAAGCAGGCTAGCTGCTACCCCAATTAACAGTGAAATAATATAGGCTCTTGCTCTTTTTTTCATTTATGATGTTGCTCCTTCCATTTCGCAATTGCTTCACGGATTCTAGGCATTTGCTTTCGCGCCTCTTCTTCCCCGATTTCAATAATTTCTTCAATATGAGTAAATGCTCGAGAGCTATATTGCTCTACACGCGGACGGATCATAACATCTGAAGCAAATTCACGATGACGGACAAGTTCATCCTGGAGAATATCAATGCTTTGCAAAATGACATCAAAAATCGAGGAGATGGCATCGGTTACCTTTACATGAGAGACATCGACGCCAATCACGACATCTGCTCCCATCGTGCGCGCTACCGAAACTGGAATGCGGTCAATGACGCCCCCATCGACAAGCATCCGACCATCGATGGTTTCAGGAACAAAAATTCCCGGAATCGAAATGCTGGCACGAACAGCATCCGCTACCACGCCGCTTCGAAACACCACTTTTTCGCAGCGCTGAAGATCTGTTGCTACAATGGCAATCGGAATCTGCAGCTCCTCAATTTTTTTCCCTTTTGTTACCAACCAAATAAATTCCTTTATTCTCTTTCCTGCAATAAGCCCCATTTTCGGAATCGTCACATCAATGTAGTCGTTTCTGCGGAAGGCCTTTGCTAATTTGTATAGGCGCTCAACCCCTAATCCGCTCGCATATAACGCCGCGACAAGCGCCCCCATGCTGCTTCCTGCTATGTAATGAATCGGAATCCGCTCTTCCTCCAACACTTTAATAATACCAAGGTGCGCAAAGCCTCTTGCTCCTCCGGAACCTAGCGCTAAGCCAATTCTCGGTTCCATCCCCTTTCCTCCTTTTGGCTCTTCCATCTCTTTCAGCCTCAGCTTCCCCTTGCATATTTAATTTATGTCGATCATACGTAAAAATGCTTTTTATCGCTCATATGTCGAGACCACTTGCTTTGATCACGAAACGATTTCTCCATCGCCATATGCCTCGCTTTACCTCCCGCGGACAGCAGCCAAGCGAGCCGCTCTCTGAACGTCGTTACGCCATACGAAAACTACATCGAGCAACTTGACATGTGAAGGGAATTGGCGTTGCTCCAAGCTTCGCCGCGCATCCGTGTGACAAAAAAGCAAATCATGGGATTCTTCCAACTATGGATTTTTGCAGCTACCGCTCGTTTCATTTTTAAGGTGGTTATATCGTTTCTTTTCGTTTCTATCCATCAAGAATTCTCTATTATTTTACTATGATAAGCGAACAAGAGAAAAGCTATGAGCATTTATATAGAGAAAGTCGCCTCCCTTGTGCCGCTTTCTCAATCGGAACTTATCGATTTCGTCTACTGGCTAAAGCGATTGCATTCGATCATGATCCGTTTTCGGTTTCTATCGATATAGCTGTTAAGCATGACAGGCAACTATGTATAAAGATGAAACCGTACCGTCCACTCAAAGACAGATCACCGTCGGAGGCAAGTCATACTGAATATAGAGCCTTTATCCTTGTATAAGCAGGCTAGCCCCAGACGACCGATCTCCCATCCGTCTTCAAGATTGTATGGACATAGCAGCTTTTTACGGCCATAATAAAGAGGCTGACTGAAGCAAGGACAATTCCTTTTCAGTCAGCTTTCTTTTTACAAGACTATTGCTGCGATAAAAAAGAATGAAATTTTTGGCGAAGCGCTTCTTCGACAATTGGCGGTACCAGTTCAGAAATGTTGCCGTTATATTTTGCCACTTCCTTAACAATGCTTGAGCTTAAAAAAGCATACTGGCTATTCGTCATCATAAAAAAGGTTTCAATATTCTCATCAAGTACGCGGTTCATCGACGTAATTTGCATCTCATACTCAAAATCAGAGACTGCCCGCAGCCCTCTTAAAATAGCGTTAGCCTTCTTCGTACGAGCATAATCAATGAGAAGACCGTTAAAAGATTCGACCATAACATTTTTAAAAGGCTTGACCACTTCTTGCAACAGCTCTATTCTTTCTTCAACCGAAAACAGCGGCTTTTTTGACGAGTTATTCAAAACCGCAACATATACTTGATCAAATACCTTCGCTCCGCGGCGAATAATATCCAAATGTCCATATGTAACCGGATCAAAGCTGCCCGGACAAACAGCAATGCTCGCCATGAAACCTATTCCCCCTTCTGTGTATAAGCATAAATAGAAACAGCGGTAATACCGTAAACTTCGTGCTTTATTCTCACTAAGTTTCCGATTCTGTCAGGAAGCTCAATATCATGCGCATGCTCCGCAACAATAAACCCATTTTTTTCTAAAAGAGAATGCTCATCAATAAAGGAAATGAGCGCCTGCAATTTTTGCTTCTTATAAGGTGGATCAAGAAAAATTAAATGAAATCGCAGCTGACGTTTTATAATCGCTTTTAATGCTCGCTCTGCGTCATTGCGATAAATTTCTGACTGTTCTTTCAACCTGCACGCTTCTACATTTTTGCGAATCGTCTGGACCGCTTTTGCATCATGATCGACAAAAATCATCGAATGCAAACCGCGGCTTAGCGCTTCTATTCCCAATCCGCCGCTTCCTCCGAATAAATCGAGCCCGATTCCTCCTGAAAAATAAGGGCCAACCATATTAAAAATCGCTTCTTTTACTTTATCTGTCGTCGGTCTTGTCGACATGCCTGGAACCGCTTGCAATACTCTCCCCTTACACTTCCCAGAAATTACTCTCATAATGCCTCACCATACTTCAAACATTTCTTTCCCTATCCTATCACAAACGTGCTGATCGTTGCCAGTCGTTTTTATCCCCGCGTTTTTGCAAAAAATAAAATAGGATGTATACAAATTCATTCATTGGTCATACTGATTAATGGCAACGTCCATATGGGTGTTGTTGCCAATCACGGAGAAGACTTACGTTTCCCCATAAGTTCTTCCTCCGGTTTCTCCTCTCCCTTTTCCTTTAGCTTATGCGTTCCTTTTCGATGCGCAGGAACCATTAAGCATAAAAGGCCCTGCAGGAAAACTGCAGGGATTTTTTTATGAGATGAGAATTGCTATATGACTCTTTTTTAAAGAAGCCAAGCGCCATCGGTGAGCGCTTTTCTTATGAGCCATGCACATAAATATTTTGAGAACTTGTCCAAACCTCGATGGAAAACCAGTGCTGAATCATATCTGCACTCATGTATAAAGTACCATTTAAATCATGGATGATGATGGAGGGCATCCCAAATTGATCGTTTTCTTTCATGTAAACAGGTGAATTGACAAAAAAACGCCAACGGTTGCTGCCCTTTTCAATAAATACAGCATCGCCGGACTGAGTAACATGATAGCCAAGTTTCTCCATCACTTCTTTAAACGGCAATAGCAACTCACCGCCTCGCAAAACGGCTTTTCCTTCTTTCAAAACCTTGTCATTGACATATAGATTTCCTTCATTAGTAAACACGAGATCAAGATTTTTTTTGGCTGTTAATAAATCAGCAAAATAAGTCGTCTTCCCTAAATGAGCTTTTGTTAACGCCTTATCCAGCAAAGCCGGAGTCAGTTTTTCTCCTTTATGCTGCAAAATCGTAGCAAGAAACTCTTGTCTCTCTTCTTCCGTTAGATTTTGCTGAAACTGCTGCAGCACCGCTTTTGCCCGAGAGGTGGTCGCTGGCTTCTGAAAGGTGAGGGCTGTCAATAAATCTGCGAGCCACTCGTTCATCAAAGCATTTGGTGCAAAATAAGAAGCATAATAGGCCCGCATATATGGTTCACGAACAGCAGAAAGTGATCCCGATTCCGGTATGACAACTAACACGGAGGATATGTGCTGATCGTTCTGTGGCGATTGTACAATCGTCAAGGATGGGACGTCTGCCCATTTTTGCAGCTTTCCATTCCCCATTGGACGCTTTCCATATACTTCAATGTCACCATCTACTTGCCTTGGCAGCTCAGAAGGATAAAAATAAAGCGGAAATGACAGCAAATTCGCTTGCGACCAAGAGTAAAGGGTGAACGCTTGCTTCTTGATCTTCGCTTCGAGCGGAGCCCCGGCTATCCACATTCCATCTTTCGTCGCATAATCGACAAACTGCACATGAAATTTCTGTGTTTGCTTTGTCACAAACATAACAGACCAATGTTCAAGCCAAATCGTTTTCGATATCGGCAGCGGAATCATGTATTGCATAATCAGCCGTTCATGTTCTTTTCCTTCAATAGACGATGCTCCAGCACTCAAGCTGTTCTGCCTGTTTTCTTTATCTCCGAATCGATATCGAAATTGCTGCGCTTCCTTTGGTACAACGATTTCATACGATTGATTCTTTAGCCCATCAACCGTTTGCGTAATTTCTAGATTCCCCTTCTCATGTCGAATATCAATGGAATGAACCAGCGGTGCGTGATCGTTGACCTGATTACTTTTTTCATAATCTCGCCATTGTATATAAATAGTTCCGCCGCTTATCCCTAAAAAGATCATCATCATTAAAATGGCCGTTCGTACCATGCTGCGATCCCTCATTCAGTTAGTTTCTTACAATATTTACTACACATTAAAGATATCAAAAAAACGCTAGAATTTGTATAAAAATGTCGAAATTTGTTTATCTTTTTTGGAAACAATGGTAAAGTAATAAATTGGAGAAAAACAGGGAAGGGGGAATCCTACATGATTCAGCGATTTATTGAACTTGGAGAAGGGTATTCAGATATTTATGAGCTCATTGAATTAGCCAAAGTCAACCAGCACCGCCTATCGGGGCTTTTTGCCTTTCACACCGTTAAGCATGGACAGCCGGTTACATCCTTAGTCGTTGTGCTTCATCCAACAGATCCAGGCGATTTTCAGCCTTTGTACATTTGCCGCGAAGGCATTCCAAATCCGTCAGTCAAACCAAATAAGCGATACGATCTGTTTGCCGAGTTAGCAAAAGAGCTCAACCTTGAGATTATCCATCTTGAAGTAAAACCATCCACTTTTTTCGCGGAGGTAGAGCTCTATTATCAGCATTTGATTGGCATTATGCGAATGAATCGTTTCATTCCGCCTCTGCAGTAATTACAACGTCAATCAATAAAAAGCGGCTGACTTCAAGTACAAAGTCAGCCGTTATTCGACCGTATAGCCCAGCTTGTAGCTTTGTTCTTTTTCCTTCTCACCGTCTCCTTTTGACTCAAACTCCATCTTCAAAAACGGACGATAGGAAGGTTCCACTTTTTTTACAAATGGCAAAGAAGCGATCTTCTTCATAAGAACATCCGCCTCTTCCATATTGCAGTACAGCACTGCATATTTCAAGCGCTTCGATACATAATGAATGTTGCCAAATTTGCGTAAATGCTTACTATGCTTCAATGAGTATAGCCAAACAATGATTCCTTGACGTTTCCGAAACATACTCTTAATTCCCCTTTGACAGATTACGATCGGCAGCCGCAGCTTCCTCCTGTGCCACATCCGCCTGAACAGCCGGATAAAGCAGTAAAATACGGATTCCCTGTCGGTACTTTCACTTGTTCCGATACAGCTCTTCCAATAAGTACACTCACTTCATCTAACAATTCTTGCAGCTCATTTTCCGCTTTTTTGAATGCGGCAATGCTATCATGAAAGTCTAATTTTCGCTTAATTTCGCGTATTTCCTTCATCACTGTTTGGTAATCTGGATGGTACTTTCCAAAACGCTGTACTTCTTCATAACGCTCTTTGATGGCTACAAACTGCTTAATCAGCTGCTGGGCCACACGGTCATTTTTTAAGCGCTGCCAACAGCTGCGGTAATATTCCGCCGCCGCCGACTGAACAATCATTTTTCCTAACGATTCGGCTTTATTTAAAATCTCGAGCCGTTCGAGCGTTGCAATCACCACTTTGTATAAGCACCTCCATGTTATCATCATATCATGAGAACAGTCTAGAAGAAAAGCAAAGCGCAGAACAAAAAAATAGTCTGACTTACCCGCCAGACCTTCCATTATGGAATATTCACTTCAAATTCGCTTGATACACCATATTTACTTTCATCATCACGAACAAGCTCAAGACGGATCTGATGCTTTCCTGATGGCAGCCCTCTTAAAACAAAAGCAGCTGTAAATACTTCATTTATTTTCTGTCCATTTAAATATACATTAATGTGTCCATTGCCATGAGCTTTGTCACCTTTAGTAAAGGAAAAATGATCGACAACGCATTCAACCAATACATCTTTTCCTCGCATTTCATGCTTAACATGCATCGTCTGAGCTGCTGGGGCTTGCATGGAAACAGCAGCCGAGACCTGCTGCATCGTTTCAGGCTGCGGCTTATGATGAACGCATGCGGTCAAAGCCCCTATCGCCAAAACCATCGCTAGTTGTTTTAGTTGCAAAGACATCACTCCTTTAGGAGTAGTCTTTGCATTTTTTTTTAAATTACTCTTGCATCCCTTGGAACATATTGAACATAAGTGCCGCCATTTCCAGCGAATTAGCTATTTTCTCCACTTTTTGCGGCAATGTTTGTTCATAATATTCTTTCGCTGCTGCTTCGAATGCTGCCACTTGGTTTGGATCACGCGATAATGTTCGGTACCATCGCGGTTGCTCGCGAATAAATGCCTGAAGCATTTTTTTAGAATGAATGTATTGAACAAGTTCTTTTCTCATCAATCGCAACCTCTAATCTTTGCGGAATGAAAACGGATGATGCTCGCGCGAAACCGTTGACGACGGCTGTCTTATTCCTTGTAACTGTCCGATCATACTTTGAATAGCAGAAATGGCTTGTTGAGCACTTGAAATATGCTTCTGCACCTCATTCGGATCCATATTTTTTAACGTAGCTAAAAGTTTATTGATAAATGGATGATGCTCCCCGTCTTCCGCTGCTTGCTTTACTTGCTCCGCTTTGTATTCATTCCAGATCTCATCTTCTTCGCCAAACAAATACCAATCTTCATAAAACTGCTTCCACGTTTTTTTTCCGTTTCTTACTTCTTGAATGATTTTAGGATGCTTTTTTACAAACTGTTTAAACTGTTCCACAGAAGGATGTAGATTCTTTTCCATATCCCTTCTACCTCCCCTTTACTTACCTAACATATACTATTCGACTAAGCGAATATGGCGTGCGCCCATTTTTATCTAATGGAACAGATGGATCTCTCACACCTATCCCCCGTTAAAAGGAGAGCTTCTCGGTGGAGTATGTTCAACATGCGGGCTACGCCATGCTTTTTCTTTTTTGAATTGTTTTGGTTCAAGCGGAAAGGTACTTAGCCTTTTCCTATTGGAGCTTTCTATAAATTTAGATTGAAAAATCGACAGAATGAAAAACGTTTCTAATGAACGGAAAAGAATCCCTGAAAATGGTTTGCGAAGGTTGAAAAAGAAACTGGCCTTTATTAAAATACAACTTTAATTCGCCAACATTTGTCCTCAAATGAGCGAGCCGTGATTTGATTTTGCCGATCGGGCAACCGAATAACGCCGCTTCCTGACCAATTTATTGGTCAGGAAGCGGCTAGTTGTTCGCTCATCAATCATCCGGGACAAGTCGATGACTGGACTCCGACCGTCGCTTCCCTTATAAAAATTAGGGTGACAAAGAAAAAAAGTGAACAGCCATCACTTGCATTATAAAGTCATTGCCTAATTCGTCGAGACTTCCCATGGTTTCAGAAAATCTTGGGTATAATATTGTCCTGACACTCCAACACCAAGATGAGTAAATTGCGGGCTAAGCAGCGTGTCTCGATGGCTTTTGCTGTTGAGCCATCCTTTAACAGCCGCAATTCCATCTATATATTGAGCCGCAATATTCTCACCGGCGATTTGAAACGGGATATGAGCCGCTAACAAGCGTTTTTTTAGATCACCATAAGTCGGAGACTGATGAGAAAAATAATGGTTTTCGTTCATATCCTGGCTATGCGCATAAGCAGCCTCCGCTGCTTTATCGTCCCAACGCAATGGTGCAACCTTATAGCGGCTCCTAATTACATTGGTAATCTCAAAAATTTGCCTTGCATTCGCCGTCTCTACTTGCTTTTGCTCCACTAAAGATAAAGGGCGTGCTGTCGGCAGCTCTCCTCGGTACACTAGTTCATACGGTCGCAGTTTTACCAGTGTTTCCCCATCCATAATTCGAATGCCTGAAATCGTTTCATTAAAATGATCAAGATAAAATTGCACATAGACATCATTTAAACGAACGATGGGCTGGATCGTCATATCTTGTTCCGATAGTTCAAAACGGTATGTTCCCGTACGGAGGGATACTTCCAGCGTTGAAGATACGGGAATCCGCTTAAATAACTGCTGCACAGGCTGACCAATTCGAAAAGGAGAGACATCTACCTGATCACCGCATATAAAGACAGTGACAACGCGGCCATTCAGCACGCCAATTTGTAAATACGTACTCGCTTGCTGGTTGTAAATCCACCATTTGTAGTCATAAGCTGAGGCGTCCACTCGCGTTGGTTGTCCAAACTGCTTTTTTATTTGCTCTTCTGTCTTGCCAATCAAAGACAATGCTCCTGTCATGATGACCGGTTGCTTTTCAAGCTGCTGACTTTCTTTTTGTGATGATGAAGAATTTAACGGAGGGATATGGGTAGGGAAAAAATACAAAAAGCTAATTAATAAGATAAAAAACAGAAAAAACCATTTCACTAGGCAGCCCACCTTCATACAATCTCTTATTGACATTATATCCTGTTTTGTCTCCAAAAAAAACGAAACCCCTTATGAAAAAGGGATTTCGTTTTTAATCGACAATATGTTGCTCTGAAATAGAGGTCAATGCCTGACCAGCACTTTCATCCGAAGCTTCGTTTGTCGCCAAGTCTCCAAGAGAGATAATGCCGATCAGCTTATTATGTTCAACAACCGGCAAGCGACGAATTTGCTGCTTAGCCATTTGCTGTGCTGCCTCTTGAACAGATAGGTCCGGCGATATTGCCATGACATTTCGTGTCATCACTTCGGTGATTTGGCTAGATCCTGGCCGTTTTTCTGCGATCCCGCGAACAACCAGGTCACGGTCGGTCACCATTCCAACAATCTCACCGTTTTCTACTATCGGTATCGCTCCAACATTCAGATCCCGCATTTTTACCGCTGCTTCAAACACGTTATCAAGAGGCGTGCAATAATCCACCTGTGTTGTCATCACTTCACGTACCGTTTTCATGGTTTTCGTCTCCTCCCATTCTCTATTTTGCAATAAACATTTGCATTCAATAATAGCCATACGGGCCGCCCTTTGCATCCCCCACTCCAATCGGTGTATACTCCTTGTCGGAAAGATTAGTCCTAAGACTATCTATCTAAGCGCTGACCTCTTACCAAGTCGAGTATCACCACTGCAGCATTTTCTCCTGCTGATCGATCGCTAATTCCAAAATGATGGATCATCGTAAATGATGATTTACACACATGTGAAAAATAATTTTTATCTCTCATGTCCACCGATTTATATCGTGCGACACGAGCCAATTCCCAATCAGCCTGCAGTGGACGCAAACAGTATTTTGCCCTCTGCTCGTTTGTTAAACGGATCACTTCACTTTCCGTTTGTTTGGCACAATCTAAAACGCAAATATCTCTGGGATCCATAAGCGTCGGGTGAGAAAATGGCGGATTGACAGCCAACTTCAACTTCTCTGACAATCCAACTTTGTAACGAACGGCTATTTTCCACAAACTATCCTCCGGTTGGACCACATAGGTCGTCGTTCCTTGCCCATGAGCGCTAAGTGGTATACTGATAGTAAAAATCAACATACTCATCAGTAAAGATAGCCCGATTTTTCCATGCTTATCTCCCTCCTTTGTCTTTTAGTTTCACCAAAAAAAATAAAAAACGACGAATATCATAAAATTTTTCACACTGTTTCGTCAAAAATAAACTATTGATTGAAAGTTGAACGCTTTCATACTATTATAAATGGAGAAGGATTTTTCCTTTACCGGGAATTGGTGCATAGGAGGGAATATAGAATGAAGTTTGAAAATACAGGAATTGAAAACCAAACAGCTGAATTATCTGATTTAGATGAATTGATGGAAAATCTAGGATTTGTACGTGCAGGACAATGGGATTATGAACGTGTTACATACGATCGCAAATTCGAAATTAAAAACGATGTATACTATCTTCGAGTACAAGGCTATGCAGTTGAAGGAGAAGTTGATTCGCGTTATGCGCTCATCAAATTAATCACTCCGATTCTTGGCAAGCACTATTATCCGCACGGCGTTGAGTATGGGGAAGGAGAAAATTTTCCAACTTCGTTGATTAATCAATGTCAAACCCTTTTAGAAAAACTTAAAAGTGAATTAACAAAAATCAATGCATGAGATCACGATCTCATGCATTTTTTTCTTGATGATCTATTAGACGTTTTACAAAAATATGGACATGCTTGACCTTGAACGGAGTCATTGTTTCGATTTCACGAGCAATTCGCTCCTGCATTTCCTCACACATAGAAATAATGGACGAACTGGTCCGCATCACAGCAGTGATTATAATCGTACAGGCAAAACCTTCATTTAGCAAAATATCAACCGTTGTTTCATCTATGACGATTTCTTGCCGTTCGTGCAAACACATCATCGCAACGGTCATCAATGTCGAATAAGCTGCATTCGGTCGACGCAAGCGAATGGCCCCTTTCATTTTTCATCACCCGAACCTATATGAAGAAATTCATACCTTTTCTAACATCCAAACATGCGACCGATATACCATCGCTGAACACCTCAACATTTGTATGAATAAAAGCCCCGCATGGCTTTCAACTGATTAGGCTTTGATCAATTCCTTCGCGTCGCACAACTTGTCTTCGAGCGCCAAAAACAGCTGCCACCTTCTCACTTTCCGGATCTGATTCATGCCCTCTCAAGTTTTATTTATATATTATAACCATGATGCTAGAGGAATGTTACGCGCAACGATATAGACATAACTTGACATGCCTCCATTTGCATGGAGACGGGGCTCAATAGTCAGGTGAGCGAATCGCGCTGATTCACAAAACCAGCCATGAGCCTGAACACGTTGTCGTTTCATCCTTTGCTACACAATTATCCTTCCATTCCGACCGTAAATTTTGCAGATACCGTTCGTTTCATCTTTTCCGTTGTCTTTATACAGCATGAGAACACTAAAGTGAATCGATTCTACCTGACGCCATGCTTCTATAATGATCAGGAGTGCTAATTAGCCAATCCCCGAAGTTGGCTAACAAATCGGCTTCATGCTTAAGTAAAATAACGGATCTTCAACACTAGTGCTATATGATATTGATATGCTGCCTACCCTCTCTTGTTTCTTCATAAAAGAAAACCCCCTGGCAAATTGCCATAGGGAGCGCTAATATCCTAAAATCGCTTTAATCATGGAGGTGGTTTCCCCACCATGATAGAAGACATAGAGAAGGCAGTAAACGACAACTCCTGTCACTGCCGTAAAAAACCAAATAACACTTGTAATCGGTCCTAACTTTTTATGTTTAATCAAATTGTTTTTCCAGCCCGTTAAAAGTGTGACAATGCCAAAAACAGCACCGACAGTCGCTAGTACGATATGAAAGAAGAGAAAAATGGTATAATAAACTTTTACTGAAGCAGGACCACCAAAGCTTGTGTTCCCGATAAATACAGTTCTCGACAAATAAACTAAAAAAAAGGAAAGTGCGAAAACCGCTGCCCAAAGCATGGTTTTCTTATGCGCTTCGATTCTTTTTTTTCGAATGAGATACCATCCATACGCTACCAGCGCAGCACTAATAACAATGAAGCTTGTACTGATAGTAGGCAAAACCGGCAATGAATGTGTCATATCCTCTCCTCGCTTCGTCTTGAATTATGATTCGGAAGGGTGTGGTGGTACAACTGTTTCTATCGATTCCTTCTCGCGTTCTTTTTGGTACCATTCAATAAACACAAAAAACAGCATAACTCCATACACAATTTCCTGAATGATTTTCATTAAAACACCGCCTAGCTGTTGGTCATGAAGAAGAGACATTGATAGAAACATCTCTGGTCCCGTTAAATGCAAAGATGCCAACGTTGCTTTAGGCACACACAGCTGCAAAGCGTTGAGCCATGCCTGTGGATCGGAAAATGTTCGATAAAGCGGTTCAGCCGCAAAAATAATCAGAGCACATGCAGGTGTCAGCAGCACACCATTAGCAAAAATATACCCAACCTTTTTAACTCCTGAAAGAGTTTGCCAGTCGGTCAACTTGTTCAGCATCGGCCACCACATAAAAAACGCCGCTATAAAAATGAGAGTAGTCACAGCTGAATGATACAGCACATTCGTTTTAACTACATCGAAAATCAATGGCACATGATAAAAAGAAAATAAGCCATTAAACAATACCAAAGAAATAAGCGGTTTTGTAAAAAAGGAAAACAGCTTTTTGATGATGGCAATGTTGAACAATTTTTCATATATCCAATTAGGAACACCTAAAATAAAGCATGGTGGAATAATTAAATATAAAAACGCCATTTGCGTCATATGAACACTAAACATCAAATGACCAAGTAGATCAATAGGAGACCCTTTTATTATATAAAGGAGAGCCATTCCGATTAAAAAATACGTTTTTTGCTTTGCCGATATGGGACCCTCTGTCGTCCATTTTTTTCGCCACGGTCCAACTGCCAACAGATAAAATAAACTGATCAACAATAGCGCGATGAGAAAAAACGGGCTCCACAAAGCCATAAACCCAAACATTTGCAATGATGATAGCATGCTGTCCCCTCCTTACACTATTATACTACACAATTGCCGTTTGTCTATGAACTTTCCGCTATGATATGACACGAAAAAGGAAATCAGCTTGAGCTGATTTCCTTTTTCTATTACCACCAAACAATTGTCATAAAAGCCCAGATTGTAACAAAAGCTACCAATACACCACCATAAAGAAACATGGCTGGAATCTCATGACCTTTATGACTCATATGCATGAAATAGTATAATTGAAACGCTACTTGTACAGCGGCAAGGAGCAAAATAAACGGAACAGAAAACCAGTGTGAAAATTCATCATAACTAACAGCAAAAAACGCCACAAGGGTCAAGGCAATCATTAAAACAAACGCGATCACCTGATGCTTCATTTCAGCAGCATTTTTTTTGCGACGATACGCTAAGTCTACCTTTGGATTGCCTGTATTTGTAGGATTTACCATAAGATCACCCCACCATTCCCATTAAATATACAACGGTAAAAATAAACACCCAGACAACGTCAATAAAGTGCCAATATAAACTCGCTACATAAAATTTTGGCGCGTTGTACAAGTTTAAGCCTCTTTTCGCATTACGGATCATTAATGTCAAAATCCACAACAATCCGAATGCAACGTGGGCACCGTGCGTACCGACTAGCGTATAGAACGCAGAAGCAAAAGCGCTTTTCGTAAACACATGTCCTTCATGAACATATTCATTAAATTCGTAAATTTCAAGCCCTAAGAAACCAGCACCTAAGAGCAATGTAATTCCAAACCAAAGCTGCATCTTTTTAAAATCGAAATTTTTCATATGGTAGATCGCGTACACGCTCGTCAAGCTACTTGTTAATAAAAGCATCGTCGCAACAAACACAAGCGGCATTTTAAACAATTCATCGGCAGATGGACCGCCAGCTGTTTTATCTCTTAGCGCCAAATAAGTGGCAAAGAGGGAGGCGAAGAGAACCGTCTCCCCTCCTAAGAATAGCCAAAAACCTAAAAATTTATTTTTCCCTTCAAGGGTGGCTTTTTCAGGCGATGCAGGAAATGTTTCCGCAGTCAATTTTTCTTCAACATGCATTATGCCTTAACCCCCTTTTCCGTTTCAAGAACCTCTTCCTTATGAATGTGGAAGCCATGATCATCAATAATCGAACGCAAGAACATAGCAATAAATGTAATGAGCAAGCCGCCTATTCCAACAAACAAGCCCCATGAATACTTCGCATGATACATAAAGCCAAATGCCGCAATAAATAAGCCAAGCGAGATCACAAACGGCAAAATTGAAGAATTCGGCATATGAATATCCCCTAAAGGCTCTGCTGGCGTTAACCCTTTCTTACCTTCCATTTTTTCAATCCATAACGCATCTAAACCACGCACAAGCGGCGTTTGAGCAAAGTTATACTCAGGAGGTGGAGAAGCAACAGCCCATTCAAGAGTACGTCCATCTCCCCATGGATCTGCAGACACTTTTTCCCCTTTCACAGATGTAATCACCACATTGATCAAAAGAACGATCGTTGCTACAGCCATGAAAAAGGCCCCAACAGTACTAATAAAGTTGCCTGTTTCTAAGCCCTGCCCCGGTAAATATGTAAAGATACGTCGAGGCATCCCCATCAGTCCTAAGAAATGCTGGATAAAGAATGTTAAATGGAAACCGATAAAGAATAACCAGAATGTAATCTTTCCAAGCGTTTCATTTAACATTTTTCCAAACATTTTTGGCCACCAATAATGAGCACCAGCCAACAAGGCAAAGACAACCCCGCCGACGATGACATAGTGGAAGTGAGCAACGACGAAATAGCTATCGTGATATTGATAGTCTGCCGCAGCTGCCGCGTTCATAACCCCTGTTACTCCTCCCATGACGAAAGACGGGATGAAGGCCACCGCATACATCATTGGTGTCGTAAACTGGACGCTTCCGCCCCACATCGTAAATAGCCAGTTAAAAATTTTAATACCTGTTGGAACAGCAATGGCCATCGTTGCCACAGCAAAAATAGCGTTAGCAATTGGTCCTAAACCGGTTGTAAACATATGGTGTGCCCATACCATGAATCCTAAAAACCCGATGAGTACCGTTGCAAATACCATCGAAGAATATCCGAATAGACGTTTGCGCGAAAATGTCGCAAAAATTTCCGAGAAAATACCGAACGCTGGAAGCACGAGAATATATACCTCTGGATGGCCGAAAATCCAGAATAAATGCTCCCAAATAATCGTATTTCCTCCAGCTGCCGCATTGAAGAAATTACCTCCAAACAAGCGATCCATCATCATTAAAATAAGACCAACTGTTAGTGGAGGAAACGCAAATAAGATGAGTGCAGATGTTACAAATGTCGCCCACGTAAACATCGGCATACGCATATATGTCATTCCAGGCGCTCTCATATTAATAATGGTAACAAGGAAGTTAATACCGCCTATCAAAGTTCCAAGACCAGAAATCTGTAATCCAAGCACATAAAAATCAATACCGTGCCCTGGCGATTCAAGTGATAAAGATGCATATGAAGTCCATCCGGCATCAGGCGCTCCGCCTAAAAACCACGAACAGTTGAGGAACACGCCTCCAAAAAAGAACAACCAAAAGCCTAACGCATTTAAAAACGGAAACGCTACGTCACGAGCGCCGATTTGAATCGGCACCACCGCATTCATCATAGCGAACACAAGCGGCATGGCTGCCAAGAAAATCATCGTTGTACCATGCATCGTTAACACTTCATTATATAAACCGCCAACTAAAAAGTCGTTGTTCGGCTTAGCAAGCTGAATCCGAATAAATAATGCTTCAAGACCACCTACGAGAAAGAAAAAACCACCGGCAATTAAATAAAGGATGGCGATTTTCTTATGGTCGACTGTTGTAAGGTAGTCCCATATTAGGCTCTTTTTGCGAGCTACTGTACTCACGATTTAACCTCCCTTATCGATATTGATCCCCTTTATGTTACTCCACTTTTAAGCCCATTAAATATTTGGTCAGAGCTTCAATCTGTGCGTCTGTTAATTTTCCATATGTACCCGTCATTTTGTTGCCAGGCTTCACACTTTCCGGGTCTTTTAACCATTTTTTCAAGTTCTCTTCATTATGCTCTAAAATGCCAGCAATGCGTTCACGATCGCCGAAATCAGCTAAGTTTGGCGCTGTACGTGCCTGTTCCGGGCGCTTGTCAGCAGGAGTAACAGCATGGCAGGCAATACAGCTCTTATTAAAGATTTCTTCGCCTTCTTTTGCGACTGTGTCTGTTGCAACTGGTTTAGCATTTTTCATTTTTTCTACCCATTGGTCAAACTCTTTTCGCGGAAGTGGTTTCACCTTAAAATCCATTAAAGCATGTGATGGACCGCAAAGCTCGGCACACTTTCCATAGAAAACTCCTTTAGCCTTGTCTGCAGCTTTCTGATCAAACTCCAACCAAAATTGGTTGTTGTTCTCCACGTTTGTATCCAATTTTCCGCCCACGGCAGGAATCCAGAACGAGTGCTTCACATCCGAAGCCTTGAGATTAAAATATACACGTTCATCAGTCGGAACGACTAAATCTTGGCTTGTAATAATCCCATAATCAGGGTATTCGAATTCCCACCAATAAAGATTGGCGCGCACATTGACGACGACAGTATCCTTATCGCGTTTTTCTTTGTTCATCGGCTTTACATCAGAAAGCTTAAATGTCGCCGAAACTGTCGGTACCGCCAAAATAATTAACAAGAGAATCGGAATAACAGTCCAAATAATTTCAAGCTTATGACTTCCTTCTACTTGCTTAGGAATCTTATTCTCTTCACCTTTACGTCGTCTGAAGCGAATCACAACGTAGATGAAGATAATCGTTACAACAACAATAACAAGCACCATAATGGCTGTGCTAAGCAGCATGAGCGAATACTGCATGTCTGCTACTTCGCCGGCTGGCTGAAGCGCTGATAAAAACGGCTTGCCGCAGCCGGCTAACAGAAGCGCCATTACACTAAAAAGAGAAAATAAGCGCCAATTGAGTAGCCATTTCTTCATAGCCTAATCAAACCCCTCTTTCAATATTAGATAAAGTATATGAATTCTTTCTCTAAATAAAAGTAGAAAGAATTATAAACTTGTGTTAGTCGATTGCGCAAATAACCATCGCTACAAATAAGATAGTTAAATAGTTCAAAGAATAAACAAACATCCATTTTGCCCATTTCAAATCATCTTTCATTTTAAATCCATAAAGTCCTAACGCTAGCCATCCTACATTTAGCAATGTAGCAATGATAAGAAATGGAATTCCTAATGAAAACAAATAAAATGGAAGCGGCAGCAAGCAAGCAACCCAAATCACAATTTGGCGCTTGGTCATCGCAAAGCCATGAACAACAGGTAACATGGGAATGCCTGCTGCGCGATATTCCTCGCAGCGCTTCATCGCTAAAGCTAAAAAATGTGGCGGTTGCCATAAAAACATCAATAAGAATAGCACAAAGGGAACAACATGAAAGTGCGGATCGACAGCTGTCCAGCCAATTAAAGGCGGCACAGCGCCAGAAAAGCTTCCAATCACTGTATTTAAGGTGTTGTTCCTTTTTGACCACATTGTATATAGAAATACATAAGTAGCTACACCAATTAAACCAATTACGGCCGCTGCCAATGTCGTCATTAGCAAACTAAGCGTTCCCACAGATGTCAACAAAACGCCTAGCCATAAAACCCGTTTGGGATCCATTGTGCCTTTGACAGTCGGTCTTGTCTTTGTCCGCTCCATCAAATGATCGATATCGCGATCAATAAAGTTATTTAAACTGCAAGCTCCTGCAATGACAAGAGCTGAACCAAATAAAGTAAAAAAGACCGTTTGAAGATTTTCTAAAAAACCTTCTCCTGTAAAATAAAACGCTAACCACAGTCCAGTAAATGCTGTAATTAAATTGGAATTCACGATGCCAATTTTGATGACCGAAAGGAAATCCTTCCAAACAGTAGTGACCTTTATCTCCTCTACCTCTTCACGAACTTGAGTGGCCGCTTCATTTGCCATTATTAATTCCTCCTTACGTTCCCCGTTCCAACTTTAGAAGCGCAGGCAACATGAATACGTTTTCAAGCATTATGCAATATCTTAACGTATTTTAACACATTTTTCACTGTTAATCATTTCTTTATATATTAAATCACATTTTTTTAGCGAATTGTGAATTTTTTTTGAATAATTTGTGTCAAATTTTTGAATGTCATGTCACTTTTTACATCCATCCATTATTATTTCTAACAGACTCACGATGAACATTCAATATTTTTTGCATTCGCTGTTCAATAAGCATTCATTTGTGTTTCGATGCGGCTATGGTGTACAATAGTGTTGCCTGTCGAGATTGCTCTTACTTATCTGCTTTGTGTAGATAAGCATATGCTTTACTAGATTATTGACAAAATCAATATTTTCTAATACAAGTGGGTGAAGAATTTTGCAACGCACTTTAAAATGGTTTGCTACGGCAACAACGATTGCCATGCTATTTGTATTAATCGGGGGGGCATTAGTTACAAAAACAGAATCCGGAATGGGCTGCGGGCGTTCTTGGCCCCTCTGCAACGGCCAACTCATTCCATCGACGATTACTCCGGAGCTAGTCATTGAGCTCAGTCACCGACTAGTGTCTGGTCTTGCCGGGGTCATGGTGCTCGTTCTCTCAGTTTGGACTTGGCGAACAATCGGCCACATTCGCGAAACAAAATTTTTAGCGAGCGTTTCTTTTATCTTTCTTGTTCTTCAAGGACTCATCGGCGCGGCGGCGGTCGTATGGGGACAATCCGCTGCTGTCCTTGCCCTTCATTTCGGCATCTCGCTTATTTCGTTCGCCTCTGTTTTTCTACTTACACTGCTTATTTTTGAGGTCGATAAGAAATTTGACGCCGATTCCTTGATTATTGACCGTAAAATGAAGGTTCATATTTACGGCATTATCGTTTACTGCTATATTGTGGTTTATACAGGAGCGCTCGTACGGCATAAACAAGCAAGTTTAGCTTGCCCAAGCTGGCCGCTTTGCGCCAAAACGCGTCCGTTTCCTGTCCAGCTTCACGAATGGATTCAAATGGGACACCGTTTTGCCGCTGGTTTGATTATTATTTGGATTTTGTTCGCTACGATTCGCGCGATTAGATACCACAAACATCAGCGTGTGGTTTACTGGGGATGGATCGCATCTTTCGTTCTTGTCCTGCTGCAAATGATCACCGGTGCCCTGGTTATTTTTACACAATTAAATTTATACATTGCGCTCGCTCACGCATTTTTTATTTCCTGCTTGTTCGGTGTCCTTAGCTACTTATTGCTTCTGGCAACAAGAAGCAACCGAAACGAGCAACAGCTATCCTTGCATAAGCAATCTGTCATTGGCATAAAAAAACCAGGCGCTAGAACCTCCTAGCGCCTGGTTTTTTTATTTAGTTAATTCAATTAATAAATCTCCTGCCTGAATCGCATCTCCATTTTTTACATAAATATCTTTCACTGTTCCTGAGAATGGTGCTTGTACAGTTGTTTCCATTTTCATTGCCTCTGTTATCATTAAATGATCGCCTTTATTTACCTTTTCGCCTTGCTCCACAAGCACTTTTACAACCGTACCAGGCATTGTCGCTGCAATATGGTTTGGATTGCCTTTATCTGCTTTAATCCGTTCCGCAACGGCAGCTTTGATACTCTCATCGCGTATGACAACCTCGCGCGGCTGACCGTTTAATTCGAAATAAACGATGCGTGTGCCATCCGCCTGCGGCTGTCCGATCGATACAAGCTTCACAATGAGCGTTTTTCCTTTTTCAATTTCCACTTCAATTTCTTCGCCAAGTCTCATTCCGTAAAGGAAGGTTGGCGTATCAAGAACGGAAATATCGCCAAATTTATCAACCGTCTGTGTATACTCTACGAATACTTTTGGATAAAGTGCATAAGCAATCGCATCAAAATCAGTTACTTGTCTTCCTAACATATGGAATAGCTCTTGCTTCATTTTTTCAAAATCCACTGGTTCAAGCAATTCGCCCGGTCTGACAGTAATCGGTTCGCGCCCTTTTAAAATAATGCGTTGTAGCTCTTTTGGAAAGCCACCTGGCATTTGTCCCAAATATCCTTCAAATAACTCAACGACAGAATCAGGAAAATCGAGCATTTCCCCGCGCTCGTAAATATCTTTTTCCGTCAAGTGGTTTTGCACCATATAAAGCGCCATATCTCCTACCACTTTAGAAGAAGGAGTCACTTTCACGATATCGCCAAACAGGTCATTTACACGACGGTACATCTCTTTTACTTCATCCCAACGATCGCCAAGTCCCACCGCTTTCGCTTGCTGCTGCAGATTGCTATATTGACCGCCAGGCATTTCATGTCTGTATACTTCTGTATGCGGAGCGTTCATGCCGCTTTCAAACTCTTGATAAAAGCTGCGCACATCCTCCCAGTAGCGGGATAAGTGCTCCAAGCCTTCAATGTTAACCTCTGGAGCGCGCTCTGTTCCTTCCAGCGCATAATATAGCGTATTCGCGCTCGGCTGCGATGTTAATCCTGCCATTGAGCTAACGGCTACATCGACGATATCAACTCCTGCCTCGATGGCTCTCGCATACATATAAATGCCATTGCCGCTCGTATCATGTGTATGAAGATGGATCGGAATATGAACCGTTTCTTTTAAAGCGGAAATGAGGGCATAAGCAGCTTGCGGTTTTAAAAGCCCCGCCATATCTTTAATCGCCAAAATATGAGCTCCTGCCTGTTCAAGTTCTTTTGCTAGCTCTTTATAATACCCAAGACTATATTTTGGTCGATTCGGATCAAAAATATCTCCGGTATAACAAATGGCAGCCTCAGCGATTTTCCCTGTTTGTCTAACGGCATCAATCGCCACAGTCATTCCTTTGACCCAGTTTAAGCTGTCGAAAATGCGAAAAACATCAATTCCTGCTTGTGCTGATTTTTCAACAAACTCGCGAATGACATTATCCGGATAGTTTTTATAGCCAACTGCATTCGCTGAGCGCAACAGCATTTGAAACAATATGTTCGGAATTCGCTCGCGCAGCTTTAATAGGCGATCCCAAGGATCCTCTTTTAAGAAGCGGTAGGCAACATCAAACGTTGCTCCTCCCCACATTTCAAGCGAAAATAAATGAGGCAATAGATGCGCAGTCGGTTCAGCAATATGGAGTAAATCCGTAGTCCGCACGCGTGTAGCAAGCAACGATTGATGAGCGTCACGGAATGTCGTATCTGTGAGCAGCACTTGATTTTGCTCTTTAATCCAACTGACAAGTCCCTCTGCGCCTCTCTCATCTAAAATTTGCTTTGTGCCATGAGCAAGCGGCTGTAACGGATCAATTTTTGGAATTCGTGGCTTTTCAAAAACCGGTTTCTTTTTCTTTCCAATTCCAGGAAAACCATTCACCGTTACATTTCCGATATAGGTGAGCATTTTGGTTCCCCTGTCTTTTCTTTTCGGGAAGACAAAGAGCTCTGGCGTCGTATCAATAAACGATGTATCGTACTCTCCAGATAAAAACTTTGGATGTTGTACAACGTTTTCCAAGAAAGGGATATTGGTTTTTATTCCGCGAATGCGGAATTCGCGCAAGTTGCGCAACATCTTTCTGGCTGCTTGCTCGAAAGTCAGCGCCCATGTTGATAATTTCACAAGCAAAGAGTCATAATACGGCGTAATGACTGCGCCTTGGAATCCGTTTCCGGCATCCAACCGCACGCCAAAGCCACCGCCTGAACGGTAGGCCATAATTTTTCCCGTATCAGGCATGAAGTTGTTTAGTGGATCCTCCGTCGTCACCCGTGATTGAATGGCATAGCCGTTAATTTGAATATCCTCTTGCTGAGGGATACCGATTTGTTCACTGTGCAATGAATGGCCTTCCGCAATTAAAATTTGCGACTGGACAATATCGACTCCCGTAATCATCTCCGTAATCGTGTGCTCTACCTGAACACGCGGATTTACTTCGATAAAATAAAATTGGTCTCCTGCAACAAGAAATTCGACTGTTCCCGCATTGACATACGCAACATTTTTCATTAGTTTGACCGCCGCTTCACAAATACGTTGGCGAAGCTCGGCCGATAACGAGACGCTCGGAGCG
Source organism: Anoxybacillus sp. B2M1 (assembly GCF_001634265.1). Taxonomy (NCBI): domain Bacteria; kingdom Bacillati; phylum Bacillota; class Bacilli; order Caryophanales; family Anoxybacillaceae; genus Anoxybacillus; species Anoxybacillus sp. B2M1. The sequence goes on from NZ_CP015435.1 coordinate 1,383,267, forward strand.
ATTTCAACAACCTTTTGATGACGGCGCTGTACCGAACAATCCCTGTCATACAGATGCACAATATTTCCATCGTAGTCCCCTAAAATTTGGACTTCGATATGCTTCGGATTTTCAATTAGCTTCTCAACATATACCTCATCGCTACCAAATGCTGCTTTTGCTTCTGATTTTGCACGTTCATAAGCTTCTTTCACCTCTGCTTTTGAACGCACAATCCGCATGCCGCGGCCGCCTCCGCCCAAAGCAGCTTTAATAATGATTGGGTAGCCATGCTGCTCGCCAAAGCGAACCACTTCTTCCAAGCTATGTACGGGACCATCGCTTCCAGGAATGACCGGAATACCGGCTAATTCTGCTTGACGGCGGGCTTTTACTTTATCACCGAACATATCTAAATGTTCTTCATTCGGTCCAATAAAAACGATTCCTTCCTCTTTGCATCGTTTGGCAAACTGAATGTTTTCCGAAAGGAATCCGTATCCCGGATGAATCGCATCGACATCATGTGCCTTCGCAATTTCAATAATTCCTTCGATATCCAAATAGGCTTCGATCGGCTTTTTGCCTTCTCCAACTAAATAGGCCTCATCTGCTTTATAGCGGTGATAAGAGCCGGCATCCTCTTTTGAGTAAATCGCAACGGTTCGAATGCCTAGCTCATTGCAGGCGCGAAAAACACGAATCGCGATTTCGCCGCGGTTTGCTACTAATACTTTCTGAATTCGACGTGTACTCATTTTTTTGTTCCTCTCCTCCTTTCTAATAAAACTATAACGGTTTTGCAAATTTGTAAATATGCTTTCTAAAAAGTCAGACCTCTTTTTAACGGTTTTTTTGCATGATCAACGTGTTGTCCTTTATGTTTATACTTCGCTTCATATTTAACAAACATCGAAATATTGACCATAATCCCAAGCGATGTCATAAAAAGAATGAGCGCAGACCCTCCGTAGCTTACTAAAGGCAAAGGGACACCTGTGATCGGAATCAAACCTGTTACACCTCCAACATTGATGAACGTTTGAATTCCAATCATCGAAGAAATACCAATAGCAAGCAAGCTGCCAAACGCATCATTGCATTTTCTGGCAATCATGAATCCCTTTAGAACAATAAAAGCTAGCAGCAGCAGAACAAAAGCCACCCCAAATAAACCTAATTCCTCCGCGATCACTGCGATAATAAAATCGGTATGTGACTCAGGCAAATACCCATACTTCTGAATACTTTGCCCTAATCCCAGCCCTTTTAATCCGCCAAGGCCAATCGCCAAATATGAATTCACCAATTGAAATCCCTCATCGTCTGCATACTTAAATGGATTAACAAAGCTATAAAGCCGCGACAACCGTTCTGGAGAAAAAATTTCATCCCAAATAAACGGAAGCGAAACAGGAGCGATCACCGCTGCCACCATCATAAAAAACAGCAGCTGCTTCCACAGCAAACGAAAGCTTAAGCCCGACGATAAAATCACACAAGAAGCAATCAGCAACACAATCATGGCTGTTCCAAAATCGGGCTGAATGGCAATAAGAAAGCAGATCCATAGTGTATAATAAATTGGAAATAACTGTCCTTTAACCGGTTCCGCCAGCTTTTTTTGCTTATTGGCAAATACTGCTGCCAAATAAATAAGCAAGCTTAACTTGACAAGCTCAGCAGGCTGAATGCTAAAGAATCCGAGTTTAAACCAGCTTGTGGCATTATTGGCCGTATGGCCGAGAAATGCCACAGCAATTAAAAGGATCGGAGAAGCAAAAAAAATCCCTTGAATGACTTTTTTCCCCATCCATACCTTATAAGGAACAAGCATCGTGATTAAAAAACAAATTCCTGAGGCAGCCAACCACATTTTTTGCTTTTGAAAAAAGTAATCGCTTGCCACTCCATAACGTGTAACCGCTGCGACCATACTTGAGCTGTATACCATAACCAATCCAAATATCGCCAGCATCCAAACAGCAATGATCAGCGGATAATCATATGATTTAACAATATTCTTAAAGAGTTGTTTATTCATCTTTCCTCTTCCCTACCAAATGTTATACTATACTAAGAAACATTCGTAATAAGATTGCGTTTTCCTTCCAAAAACGCAAAAACTCAAACGATTGCCGCAAATTCAACCGTTTGAGTTCATGTTTATCATTATCGTACGCGTTTTTTTGTAGAAGCTTCATGAAGCATTGAAAGCTCCCGTTCCAATGTATCAAGAATCGCTTTTCCATCCTTTGCATCGACCAGCCCCAACCGAATCGCAAAATCAATTTCACGCGATAAACCAAACATTTGCGTGTCAAGTACTTCTTCGTAAAGAGGGCACTGGGGCATTGTCAAGTTATCCATTTGCACTTGAATGAGCTTAACAATCTTATCCGCGTCTGTTTTAAGAAGCGCGTACGCTTTTTCACGATAATTAATCGTATCGTCCGTCACATCGATCCCTCCGTTCTCCCCTAATCCTTCTATAAATCTTAACGTGAATCGAAAAATTTTGCAAGATGAAAGACTTGTCACAAATGATCGGACATGACAAAATATTCATTTATCATTATACTAAAAACAGTACAAGATGAAAGAGGAGAGAGCAGCTATGGATCGTATTATTCCAATTAAAGGTAAGGTTAAGTTTTCCATAACCTTGGATCCCGGTGTATGGATTTTTGATGACCGCAAAGTGGACTTGCATACTTACTTTTCAGGACAGACAGAAAAAGCCGAAAAAGAGGATGAAATTCAAAAAATATCGGCATACTGGGACCGAGAAATTCAAGAAGGCGCATATTTTCCGCCAACCCTAAAAACAGAAAAGAAATTTGTCAAAGAAAAGATCATTACTGGAACATTCGGAATGCCGCTCGCTCCATTTTTAAGCAATGCCGAAGTGCTAGATGATGCAACAGAGCTAATGATTGTCACCGACAACGGTGAATTCACGATTCCGCTTCAACAAGCTTACCAACTTGTTCTCGGCTTTTCGAAAGATGGAAAGCCTTTAAAAGAAGATGGGCCTGTCCACGTATATTTCGGAGACGGCTCAAACCAGAACACCCCCATCACTCATGTACGTGAGTTGATCATTCAGTGATACCGGCCATCGCAGCTGTCCGTTGCTGACGGACAGCTGCGATGGTAGACAAAGTCCATTTTGAATTTGTCTACCATCCTTTATCCAGCATAAGGACATAAGTGAATGGATTTTAGATTTGTGTTGATGCCCCAGTAAAAACGAAGGGATATCACTCGCTGCTTCCTAGCTTTTCTGCCGAAGCCGGCAAGCCCTTTATGAACAACGAACGCTTTGCGGGCCTTTCCGTTGCCTGCTGGCGTTCCTGTTCGGGAGAAGAGGCAGAAAAAGCTGGGGATTGAACTAGGACAATCAGTAGTTTTTAGTCAAACAATGAATAAGCAGCACTTGTGATTTTATGAAGTATTTATATCATAGTAAATCAGCGGCCAGCTGCGCTAATCCAGAACGTTCCCCTTTGATTAAGCGAACATGACCAGCAATCTTTTGCTCTTTAAATTTTTCCACGACATATGTTAACCCATTGTTGTATTCATCTAAATATGGATGGTCAATTTGCTCTGGATCGCCCATTAAAATAATTTTGCTTTTTTCACCAACGCGCGTAAGGATTGTTTTCACCTCGTGCTTTGTTAGATTTTGCGCTTCATCAATAATAATAAACTGTTCAGGCAAACTGCGGCCGCGTATATACGTGAGTGCTTCCACTTCAATGGAGCTCATGCCGGCTAAAATCGCATCAAGCTCTCCAGGCTTTTTTGTGTTAAATAAATATTCAAGGTTATCAAAAATCGGCTGCATCCACGGCCTCAATTTTTCTTGCTTTTCTCCCGGCAAAAATCCGATATCCTTGCCAACCGGAACAATTGGTCTTGCTACAAGCAGTTTCTTATATGTTCCCAAATCTTCTGTCTGCATCAATCCGGCTGCTAATGCAAGGAGCGTTTTTCCTGTTCCAGCCTTGCCAATAAGAGTGACAAGCGAAACATCCTTGCGCATGAGCAGTTCAAATGCCATCGTTTGCTGAACATTGCGCGGACGAATCCCCCACACATGATCATAATGGAAAAGCAGCTTCTTCACTTTTTTTCCGGAGTGATCAACAATGCCAATAGCCGATGCTGAGCTGCCAAGCGCATCTTTAATAATAATAAACTGGTTTGGATAAAATGGATGGTTGGCGATTTCCGAAAGAACAATTTCGCCCTTTTCATAAAATCGTTTTAAATGGTCCATGCTGATATACAGTTCAAGAAAGCCTGTATAAATGTGATCGATATCAACCACACGATCGCTTAAAAAATCCTCTGCCTGCAATCCAATGGCATCCGCTTTCACGCGAACAAGCGCATCTTTACTTACTAAAATCACTAAACGCCCATTTTCTTTTGTTTGCTCTTCAAGAGATAAATTTTTCGCAACCGCTAAAATACGATTATCATTCGTTTTTTCAACGAAGATTTCTTGCAATTGATGAAAGGAGCGATGATTCAATTCAATACGCAGCACTCCTCCATTATCAAGTAAAATTTTTTCATGCAGCTTTCCATTTTCTCGCAAGCGGTCAATCAGTTTCGATACTTGCCGCGCATTTCTCCCAACCTCATCCATATATCGCTTTTTTGAATCCACTTCTTCTAACACAACAGCAGGAATGACCACTTCATTGTCTTCAAATGAAAAAATGGAGTAAGGATCTTGCAAAAGTACGTTAGTATCAAGTACATATATTTTATTCCCCAAATTTCCACGCCCCCATTTCATGATATTGGTTAAATTTTTTTGGACGGGATTGATGTTATATAGTATGAGCCAATGTATAAAGATAGAAGGTGATTCACAAAATAAAGTTAAAAACATTAGAGGTGCTTAAATGATGAATGCTCGCTCTTTTTTCAGCGTTATCCTTCCTTTTTTTGTTCTGATGGGATGCAGCATGAGTAATGACAAACAAGAAATACCAAATCGCTCCTTTGTTCATGTGAAAAATACAACGAATGAAAAGATTGAAAATAAATCCGGTCAGCAAATTGCCCATCATTTAGCCGATTTAGCAGACCGCGTTCCGAATGTGAATGATGCAACAGCTCTTATCGTCGGAAAATATGCGATTGTAGGGATCGACATTAATGACAATATGGATACTTCACGCGTCGGTACAATTAAGTATTCGGTGGCTGAAGCTTTGCAAAAAGATCCTTACGGAGCCAATTCGATTATTATTGCTGATCCCGATTTATATGCACGATTAAAAAATATCGTCCGCCAAGTCGACGATGGCCGGCCTGTACAAGCTTTTATGAACGAAATTGCTGCTATTGTAGGTCGGGTAATGCCAGAAATTCCAAGCGATTTATTGCAAACGAAAAATCCTTCACCGACTAATACAAATGACTCCGAGTTAAACAAGCAGGAGGAAAAACAGCTCAATCAGCGTCAGGATAAGCAATCGAACCATTACTTAAACAAATAGAGCCTAGCCGAAATTGGCTAAGCTCTTTTTTATGCATTCCGTAGCGCTGTCATCACTTGATTATCCAACTTGGCAGCCGCCTGCGCATCATAGGTTTTTTCATACTTCGGCTCCACCGAGATTTTTGAGCCATAAAACATAACATCGCGCACTTCCACAATATCCAACTCCACTAACGCAAGCTTCAGAGGCACTCCTTCCATTTTCTCGGCTTTAATGCTCGCTCGGCCGCTGATGGCATAAGTCGATTCATTCGCGATAACATTTACAACAACAAGAGGATTTTTCTGGATATTTTTCACAATCCGTGAACGATTATCAACAGCAAAATAAAGGCGCTCTTCGTCCGGCGCGAAAATCCAAGAAATTGAACTCACATTCGGGCCTCCTGTTTCGTGATCGATTGTCGCAAGCGTGACAAATCGTTCCTTTTGCAGTGCTTGAAACAGCGGTTCAATTAGCTTTTTCTCTACTGCATTTGCCATGAAAAATTCCTCCCAAATGTTCATTATGTTTTAATCATACCCATTTTCTCCAAAAAGGAAAAGAGAAATGATATAATGAAAATAAAAGCGCGAAGATAAGCATCGGAATATGGCTTGGATTAAAGCCTCTCTGTTGCGCAACTGCGTTCCCTACCGATGATATGCAAATAAAAGACTGACTTGAACTAACGAGGTGGATGATGAGAGTTAAATGTGTTCTCTGTGAGCAAATGGATACCATTGATGATGAATCCCTGCTTGCCAAACGGCTGCGCAACCGTCCAATTCATACATATATGTGCGAACAATGCCACGAACGGATTGCGGAAAAAACAAAAGCGCGGCTTGCCACAGGAAAATTCCGCATCTATCGTTCATCAGAATCACATGATGAATGGTAAAAAGCACCGGATGCCGGTGCTTTTTTGTTATTTCGCTAAAACAAAAGTTCATGATCGCCTCGCCCTCGACCGTCAAGAAATGCGGATTCTACTTTTGAATGGGCTATATCCAATATGCGCATACGTTGAAGCAGGCTAAAAATGCGGGAAGCATGGCTTACGGCGAAAACCGATCTGTATTTCTATGGCAAACAAATGACGGACGATCCGCTTCCTCTATTCGGATCATATAAAGCGTCAGTTCTCATCTATCCTTAGGATAGTTCGTATATTTTTCGGGCTCGCTTTGAATTTGCTTAAGCATCCCTTCAATGAATTCGACCGGAAACCGTGTGGCTTGCTCTTTTCCACCTTTTTGGTAACTCACAATGTACATTTCTTCTTCTTTTACAAAAGCTACCTTTTCGATTTGAAAGTCAATCTTTAATATATTTTTAAAAAGTTGTGCCGTGTCTTGTGCAGCATGATCTTCAGGCCGGGCATCCGCCACCACTTGAATCGTCAACCAATTGTACAGGGCATCTTGTAATGATTTCATGATTTTACCGCTCCTACTCACCGGCATTCATTTTTTGCTGCTGCGACTGACGCAAGCGAATCTTATAAATAATCAATACAATGGCCGCTATCACCAGTCCTTCAGCAATCGGCAAAAAGACAGCGAAAAATGTTAAAATCGTACAGCCGAGCGCAAGCAGAACATAAATAATGATGTTTTTTAACAAAGGAAGCTGTTTAGCAAAACCAAGACGATAAACAATAGCCGATAAAATAAAAACCGTGATATAAAGAAGCCACATTCCCCGTTCGGGATTGTCATGCACCTGATATAATGAAGCAAAAAAGGAAAGCCGCTCCATCACATTCATCCTTCTCCCCCCCTTTTTATCTTGCTTGCTCGGCTGCTTTCTTTTTCTTGGCCAGCTTCTCCCGTTCGTTTTTATCTAAAATTTTCTTCCGTAAACGAATGGATTTTGGCGTTATTTCACAATATTCATCATCATTTAAGTATTCGAGTGCTTCTTCAAGCGTCATCAGACGCGGTTTTTTCATGGTCACCGTCTGCTCTTTCGTAGATGAACGAATGTTGGTTGCGTGCTTTACTTTGCAGATATTGACGACTAAATCATTCTCGCGCGTATGCTCGCCAACAATCATGCCTTCATACACTTCTGTTCCCGGCTCGACAAAGATCGTTCCCCGATCCTCGACCTGCATAATGCCGTACGATGTCGCTTTACCTGTCTCCATTGAAATCAGGACACCTTGTCTCCGTCCGCCGACCAATCCTTTTTGTACAGGAGCATAATGATCAAATGAGTGATTTAAAATTCCGTATCCTCGAGTTAAGGACATAAATTCGGTTCGATAGCCGATTAAACCGCGAGCCGGAACCATAAAAATCAAACGGACCTGTCCATTTTCGTTATGAATCATATCCGCCATCTCCCCTTTACGCATACCAAGCGATTCTATAATCGCTCCTGTATATTCCTCAGGGATATCAATTTGTACCCGCTCTATTGGCTCAGACAGCGTTCCATCCATTTCCTTCATAATAACCTCTGGCTTCGATACTTGCAATTCAAAGCCTTCCCGCCTCATATTTTCAATTAAAATGGATAGGTGAAGCTCTCCTCTTCCTGAGACAATCCAAGCGTCAGGAGAATCTGTATTTTCTACTCTCAGACTAACGTCTGTTTCCAATTGCATTCGAAGGCGCTCTTCAATTTTTCGGGCCGTGACGTGCTTTCCTTCTCTTCCGGCAAATGGACTATTATTGACTAAAAAAGTCATTTGTAATGTCGGCTCATCAATATGCAGTGCCGGCAACGCCTCCTGATGCTCGACAGGGCAGACCGTCTCTCCTACATTAATATCCTCCATCCCTGATACAGCAATAATATCTCCTGCTTCTGCTTCGGTGATTTCTATTCGTTTTAATCCAATAAAACCGAATAGCTTCGTCACCCGAAACGTCTTCACCGTACCATCGAGCTTCATTAAGGCCACTTGCTGCCCCATTTTAATTGAACCGCGAAACACTCGGCCAATTCCGATTCTTCCTACATAATCATTGTAATCAAGCAACGCTACTTGGAACTGCAAAGGCTCGTTCCGATTATCGATAGGAGCTGGTATGTGTTCAATAATGGTTTCAAACAATACCGACATATCCGCTTCCTGCTTGTCCGGATCAAGGCTGGCAGTTCCATTTAAAGCAGAGGCGTACACAACCGGAAAGTCCAGCTGTTCCTCCGATGCGCCAAGTTCAATGAATAAATCAATGACTTCATCAACCACTTCTTCCGGCCGAGCAAATTCACGGTCGATTTTATTGACAACAACAATCGGTGTCAGCTGCTGTTCGAGCGCCTTTTTCAACACAAAGCGAGTCTGTGGCATGCAGCCTTCATATGCATCGACAACAAGCAGAACACCGTCAACCATGCGCATAATCCGTTCGACTTCTCCGCCAAAATCCGCATGTCCCGGGGTGTCCAAAATATTAATACGTGTATCTTTATAATGAATCGCTGTATTTTTAGCCAAAATAGTAATCCCGCGTTCTCTTTCTAAATCATTACGATCCAATGCCCGTTCCTGCACCTGTTCATTGGCACGGAAGGTTCCTGACTGGCGCAATAGCTGATCCACCAACGTCGTTTTGCCGTGGTCAACATGGGCAATAATAGCAATATTTCGCAAATCTTCTCGCCGTTTCACCTTTTTCACTCCTATGTGTAAATTGCTCGTTTATTATATCATAAAGATCATAGAAAAGCGGAATATTTTCGTGTAGACTAAATAAAGAAGAGAAAAGATAATGAAGAAGGGAGATTTTCATGAAATCATTTCAGCCGATCTTTTTGCTGTTTGCAATCTTAGCAGCTTCCTCCATTATGGCTATTGGCATTTTTATCGCTGAACAAAGCGTGATCGGTATCATTATTTCATTCCTTATCTTTATCATCATCATGGGGACTGGAATTGCTGTGAAAAAACGAAAGCGGCAAAAGGGAACATTATAAACCGGGACAAACAACAGCTTGTCCCGGTTTCATTTCCGGATGTATTGCTGCAAAATCTCACGATGGAGCCCTGGCTTCGATACAAATACAGAACTCGGACCGAGAAGATCCAGCGGTTCACCATCTATATTCGTCACAAGCCCGCCCACCTCTTTAACAATGACAAGACCGCCGGCAAAATCCCATGGCGATAGCCTCATTGTCAAATAGGCATCAAGACGCCCCGCAGCAATATATGCCATTTCTAACGCAGCGGAACCATATGAGCGCGTTCCTCTGACTTCTTGTACAAGCCGGGCCAATTGTTTCGGATCGACTTGTTTATTTTCAATAATCCAAGATGCATTTAAACAAATAATCGCTTCTGGAATGGATACAGGTTGCAACACTGGCAGCGGCTGATCGTTTAAAAAAGCGCCCTTGCCTTTTTGAGCATAATATAGCTCATCATGCACAACATCATACACATATCCAAGCATCCCTATACCATCTGCAAAAATGCCAATGGAAATCGCAAAATTGCGGCGTTGATGAATAAAGTTCATCGTTCCATCGATCGGGTCAATAATCCAAACTATGCCATCAAGCGCGGATATACAATCGCCAAATCCCTCTTCTCCCAAGACGCGATGGGAAGGAAAGGTTTGTCTGATTCGTTCAATAAAAAATTGCTCAACTTCTTTGTCCACATTCGTAACTAAGTCGCTGCGGCTTGATTTCGTTTCAATCGTTAGCGTTTTCCGAAAGGCTTGATGAATGCGTTCACCTGCTTCTTTTATCCATTCCTTGGCGCACTTGTCGATATGCTCCCAATTTGTGCTCATTTTACTCCTCCTAAACAAAAAAATAGTCATAAGCTTGTATGTATGAATATAAATTAGAATAGTGCAATTTGGTATATTCAGCAAGAAAAAACGAACCGCATCGTGCGTGGTTCGCCATATGATTGTCTTTTTATAATTGAAGACGCATAAACTCTTGGCGCAGCCTCTCTAATTTTCTTTTGCATTCCTGTTTTTTTTCTTCATCATTTTCCACCATCGCCTCATAAAGAGTCGCTAATTCATAATCAAGTTCAAGGCGCAATACCGCCATTCGTCTTTCGCCATCCGACCGTTTTAATGAATTGACTGTTTTTTTCATTCACACCAGTCCCCCTTTCTTTTGCCCATTCTCGACCCAAATAACGAAATTTTCTGATAGTTGTTGTTTATATATATTTATGTCAAGAAAGGGGGCTATGCAACAAATTTGTGTATTCGTCTAATTATTTTTCATTTCCTTGAATCCAGTCGCCATTTTTGGCTTCCTTTGCTTTTTTAACCACTTGATAAGACGAATACCCGCTCGCCTTTTCAAACTCATCACAAAGCTTTTTTTCCTCGCTTTTGCTCGGGACAATTTCTTTAAATCGACGGTACAGGCTCATGAATTGTTCCCGCTCTATTCCCCGTTCGTATGCGGTTTCAATCGCTTCAAAAAATTTAATCACATCAATAACCTCTTGCGTTGTCCAATCATAAGAAAATGGGTATGAGTAATCCACGATCTTTTTCACCTCCGCTGTTAGTTTGTCCATTTGTTGCGAATTTGTTCCGCTTCCCGAATCATCCGCTCCAACAGCTCTGCCACATTCGGAACATCATGAATCAGCCCCATTACTTGTCCTGCCCACGCAAACCCCTCACTCGTTTTTCCGTCATAAATAAATCGGCGATTGGCTTCTCCGCTTATGTATGTTTTTAATTGCTCATATGTTCCGCCTTGCTGCTCAATCTGTAAAATTTTTTCCGTCCACTCATTGGCAATGGCCCGTCCAGGAGCGCCTAAGCTGCGTTTAATAACAACTGTATCACTTTCTGATCCCTTAACAAGCATTTCTTTATACAATGGATGGGCGTGGATACATTCTTGTGTCGCAATGAAGCGCGTGCCCATCTCAATCCCTTCTGCACCAAGAGCTAACGCAGCCATGAGCCCTCGGCCATCTCCAATTCCTCCTGAGGCAATCACTGGAATCGATACAGAATCGACGACTTTTGGAATCAATACAAAGGTTCCTATATCATATTTTCCTAAATGGCCGCCTCCTTCTTGCCCAACCACCATCACTGCATCAGCGCCCAATTCTTCCGCTTTGACCGCCTGCCGCACAGCCGCAACAAGCACTAGCTTTTTCACATTCACTCCCTTTAGCTGTTCGAAAAATGGAGCAGGGTTTCCGCCTGTAACCGATATAACCGGTACCTGCTCCTCAATGGCCGCCTCCAGCATGTGCGAAAATGGCCGTCCATGCTGTCCAATCGCAAAATTCACTCCAAATGGCCGATCGGTTTTTTCTTTGACTTTTTTGATCTCAGCGCGCAAAGCATCCGGAGACGGCAGAGACATCGCCGTAATCTGCCCTAAGCCTCCAGCATTAGAAACGGCAGCCGCTAGGTCAGCATAAGCCAAATACGCCAATCCTCCTTGTATAATTGGATACTGAATCCCTAGCAGTTCTGTCACTCTTGTTTTCCAACCCATCTTGTTCCCTCCTCATTTGATAAGGCTGTTCATTCATTGCAGCCAGTTCTTCTCCTTTTTCATCATAGTCCTAGCGACAAAAAGGCATTTGCGGCCCTCCTTTTAGCATGAACGCAAGCCATCACCAGCCTGTCCTGATCGCTAAAGCCTATAAATGCAAAAAGCATTTTTCATATTAAGTATACTATCTTTCTTGATAAGCTGGCGATTTTCCTGTTTATCTGTTTGTTATTTATCAATCACATGCTGAATCGATCATGCCAAGGCGTGACTGACCGTTGACTCTCTAGAGATTTTTAGACTGCATGCATATCACCCTTTACTTATATACATGAGAAAAAACGCCATGATGCAAGCGACAAAAATCCTATAGAAAAAAGGTGGCTGATTTGTCAAAAATGATTCTTTGCAAACAAATAAATAAGTGCTATAATGCATTTGTTTTATTTTTATGCAAAAAGAGGTGTGAGGAAGAATTGTCACAGTATGAAACGCCGTTATTTACCGGACTGCTAGAACATATGAAAAAAAATCCGATCCAATTTCACATTCCCGGCCATAAAAAAGGAGCAGGAATGGATCCTCAATTTCGCCATTTTATCGGCGAAAACGCATTAGCAATTGACTTAATTAATATTGGACCGTTAGATGATTTGCACCAGCCAAAAGGCATCATTAAACACGCCCAAGAATTAGCAGCTGAGGCCTTTGGTGCTGATTATACGTTTTTTTCTGTACAAGGAACAAGCGGGGCAATTATGACAATGGTGATGTCCGTAGCAGGTCCTGGTGATAAAATCATTGTTCCTCGCAATGTGCATAAATCGGTGATGTCCGCGATCGTTTTTTCTGGAGCAACTCCGATTTTCATTCATCCTGAGGTTGATAAAGAGCTTGGCATTTCGCATGGAGTTACACCAGAATCGGTAGAAAGTGCCTTAAGGCAGCATCCTGATGCAAAAGGAGTACTCGTGATAAACCCTACTTATTTTGGCATTGCTGGCGATCTGAAAAAAATTGTGGACATCGCCCACGCTTATCATGTTCCCGTTCTTGTTGATGAGGCGCATGGCGTGCATATTCATTTTCATGAAAGATTGCCGATGTCGGCCATGCAAGCGGGAGCGGATATGGCAGCAACAAGTGTCCACAAGCTCGGCGGCTCGATGACGCAAAGCTCTATTTTAAATGTCCGCGAAGGGCTTGTATCCGCTAAACGTGTTCAAGCGATTTTAAGTATGCTCACGACGACCTCTACGTCCTATTTGCTGCTCGCTTCTTTAGATGTCGCACGCAAACGCTTAGCCACAGAGGGACGAGAGCTTGCTGAAAAAGCCATTCAGCTGGCTGAAATGATCCGGGAGCAAATTAATCAAATTCCTCATTTGTACTGTGTAGGAAAAGAAATTTTAGGCACAACCGCAACATACGATTATGATCCAACCAAATTAATTATTTCTGTTAAAGAGCTTGGGCTAACCGGTTATGACGTCGAAAACTGGCTGCGCCAAATGTATAATATCGAAGTAGAGTTATCTGATTTATACAATATTCTATGTATTATCACACCTGGAGACACGGAGAAGGAAGCAGACATTTTGATAACGGCTCTTCGTCATTTATCAGAGGAGTTTCGCCATCAAGCAGATAAAGGAATCAAACCGAAAGTATTGCTGCCGGATATTCCTTCTCTCGCTTTCACGCCGCGCGACGCGTTTTATTCAGACACAGAAGTCGTACCGTTCGAAAAATCAGCTGGAAGAATTATCGCTGAATTTGTGATGGTTTATCCTCCAGGCATTCCCATTTTTATTCCTGGAGAAATTATTACAGAAGAAAATTTAGCCTACATTAAAAAGAATTTAGAAGTAGGATTACCGGTGCAAGGGCCTGAAGATGATACACTGCAGACATTGCGCGTGATTAAAGAGGTTCAATCCCTATAAAAAGTACCATCTGGTAGACAAAGTAGAGATTTACTTTGTCTACTATTTTTTTAGATCCAGCCGTTTCAATATTTTTCGATATCAAACGGTCTGAAACAACTGACAGGCAATCGATGCAGAATGAAAGCACTTGCCAACAACCTGAGAACACAAGTCGATGGATCAGCCTGTGTTTTTTATAACAAAAAAAACGCATGCTTCTCCCGTTCGCATGCGTTTTCTTTATTTTGAAACCCTTCCCCCATCTTTTGACCGTGACTTATTGGTTGTCATCTATTTTGTCATGTGTGCATTCTGCACATTTTCCATAAAGTGTTGTTACTTTTTCATCTTCAAAATGTCCAATTGTCGAATTGCACGTTTGACAAACGATTGTACCCATCCATACAACTCCTTTATGATGACTTAATGACTGACTGATTTAATAATAATATATCACATTAAAGGTGTCAATGGTTATTTTGTATGTCACATTTTTAAAAAAAGATACAAAAAAAGCAGGCATTGATGCCTGCTTTTTTTCTCTCCTGTTTTAGTAATCATACTCGGGATGCAGCGGTGCTGGTGGAATAAGATCAGAAAAGAAATCAGCCAAATCGGCAGTCTGACTTGCTGTATCAATACGAAAAATATTCTGTAAGTATTCATGATTTTCTACATCTCTTGGATCGAGGAGAGCGGAGCGTCCAGTTTGCATACAAATGACAAGCGGTTTACCAAAAAACAAGTTTGTATACACGATTCCGAAATCATAGCGTGTGTCCTTCGTGGCAAATCCCACAAATTGGACCTTCACTTGTTCGTGTTCGTCATACAACTTATCTACTAAATCCATAAACTCCCCTCCTTTTAAATATACTGAATTTTATTATAATTCAGTATATTTAAAAAATCAATAGAAAATTTTTTCTACTAATGCTAAAATGCGATTAGAGAGGTGATTATTTATGTCAACCCATGCATACATAAAGCTCGTTCCTGCTTCACGGCAAAAGACGGTAACGCTCGAAGAAGTAAAAAAGCTGCTCGATTCATATCAAGAGATGACAAAAAAGACAGGAGAACAATTAGGTTGGGAATATAAAGAAGCTGCTTTTCCGTATGAAATCGTGGAAGTGAACAACGAAAACGGCTCTTGGCTTTATTTAAAAGGAAAAAATGGACGCTACCAAGCCATTTTCATCGGTGTCGGTCAAACGCAGCCAAATGAAACAGAAGCAAGTTCCTTTATTCAAATTACCCTCCCTAACGGAGCCACTCACGGAGACAAAGGAAAGGCCAATGAATTTTGCAAATTTTTAGCCAAAAAGCTTGAAGGAGAACTCCATTTATTTAATGGACGCATCATGTATTTTTATAAACGATAAAATGATAGAGAAAATCCCATTTTAATTTTATGTACAAGGGATGTTGATTATCTAATTGACATCCCTTGATTCTTAGTGCCGTAGTGGGCAAGCGATGTGCTTGCCCACTACGCATGTTTTCTCAAATCAGAATACCAGCTGGCTCGTTCACTTGCGTTCGCTGTTTGAAGACAAAGGCAGAAAAGCCTGCGTTTAGCTAGATAATTTAGTATTTTCATCCACACTTTTATGTTTGTCTCCTATCATTTTGATCCCCCCATTCATTCCACTTCAGACTGGCTTGTCATTGCTTGATCAACAAGTTGTTCACGGGCGGACAAGCGCAGCCAGTGACGCAAAATATAAAAGCGCTTATCAATGAAACGATAGCCAAATAGCGATCGTTTTCTTTATTGATGAAACAGAGCTTCAGCCTCTCCTTTCCTCCAACGGTCCAAAAGGGGAATTCTGCTTTCGAATCAGCTGTATGTCCATCTTCTGTCGTATCTATGATCTGATTAAGAAAGCCTGTAAGTCGGCTAAAAGAACAAGGAAATCAATGGGCTTCTGTCAGAACAACCATTTATATTTACAAACGATCATGCTTCCCAGACAAGCCGCTGACAACTAAAATAAATAATCGCCGTCAGCAAGGTAATCCATATGGCTTTCTTTGTGCGCAATCCCATTTTTCTCGCCAGCAAAAAAGCAAAATACCAAAATATGCAAAGCAACAAACCCCGGAACAGCGGGCGATCGCGGCCAGACAACCATTCAATGAGTGAAAAGCTGCTCCAAATCATCATCTGCGACAAAAAAACAACATATTCTTTCATTGGACGATCCCCTTTTTTCTTTATACCATAACGATATGAAGCAAAAAGAAAAATTAGTCGCAGTCAATAGATAAAAAAAGGACATCCCTTCTGCTGGGATATCCTTTGATGCTTTTACTTAATAATATGAATCGGACTGCCAAGAACAGCTTCAGCTGTTTCCATCGCAATCTCGCCTAATGTTGGATGGGCATGAATCGTCATGGCCACATCTTCCGCCGTCATTCCCGCTTCAATAGCAAGACCAAGCTCAGCAATCATATCAGAGGCATTTGGTCCAACAATTTGCGCACCGATTACAACACCGTCTTCTTTACGCACGACAAGCTTCATAAAGCCATCCGTATCGTTTAATGCGAGCGCTCGTCCGTTTGCTGCAAATGGGAATTTAGCGGTTAGAACTTCAATTCCTTCATTCTTCGCTTGCTGTTCAAAATATCCGACAGAAGCGCACTCAGGATCTGAGAAGACAACAGCAGGAATCGCTAAATAATCGATTTCAGATGGATGTCCCGCAATCGCCTCTGCCGCAATTTTCCCTTCATAGGACGCTTTATGAGCAAGCGGCGGGCCTTGAACGATATCGCCAATCGCATAAATATTTGGAACGCTTGTGCGGCATTGTTTGTCAACCTCAATGAGCCCGCGCTCTGTCATTTTGATGCCTACTTGTTCTAGGCCAAGTTCATCCGTATTCGGACGTCTTCCAACGGTTACAAGCACATAGTCCGCATCGATTGTTTTCGTTTCACCTTTGCTTTCAAATGTAACCGTTACACCGTCTTCCCGTTCCTCAACACCTTTTGCCAACGCATTCGTAAAGATTTCTACACCTTTTTTCTTCAAGCGGCGTTTAACAATGGCGCTCATTGATTTTTCAAAACCGGATAAAATTTCATCTGCACCTTCAAGAATCGTCACTTGTGTGCCAAAGTTCGCATACGCTGTGCCTAATTCTGTTCCGATATATCCACCGCCGATGACAACCATGGATTTTGGAATTTCAGGGAGATTTAATGCCCCTGTTGAATCAAGGACGCGCTTCGAAAATTTGAATGCTGGAAGCTCAATTGGACGAGAGCCTGTCGCAATAATCGCGTTTTTGAATTTATATGTTTGTGCGCTGTTTTCTGTCATCACACGCACCGTGTTAGCATCAACAAAATAAGCCTCGCCGCGGACAATCTCAACCTTATTTCCTTTTAGAAGCCCTTCAACGCCGCCAGTTAATTTTTTTACAACGCTAGCTTTCCATTCTTGCACTTTTGTGAAGTCAACTGTGACATTCTCCGCTTTAATTCCCATGTCCTCTGAATGCTTCGCCGCTTCGTAGCGATGAGCAGCTGAAATTAAAGCCTTGGATGGGATGCATCCTACATTTAAGCAAACACCGCCCAGGTTCGCCTTTTCAACAATTGTTACCTTTTGGCCCAATTGAGCTGCGCGAATGGCAGCAACATATCCACCAGGCCCTGCGCCAACGACAAGAGTTTCTGTTTCGATTGCAAAATCACCGACTACCATTGTTTTACGCCTCCATTAATAATAATTCTGGATCATTTAACAGACGTTTAATATGGTTCAATGCATTTTGTGCTGTTGCTCCGTCAATCATGCGATGGTCAAAGCTTAATGACAAGGCTAATACCGGAGCAATGACAATTTCTCCATCGCGAACGATAGGTTTTTCAGAAATACGGCCAATACCCAAAATCGCTACTTCCGGATGATTAATAACCGGTGTGAACCATTGTCCCCCAGCAGAACCAATATTCGTAATCGTGCAGGACGCGCCTTTCATTTCAGCTGGAAGAAGCTTACCTTCGCGCGCTTTTGTTGCAAGCTCGTTAATTTCTTTGGCAATTGCAAACATTGATTTACGATCCGCATGCTTCACAACAGGAACAAGAAGGCCTTTATCTGTGTCAGCCGCTATGCCAATATTGTAATAATGCTTGTGGACAATTTCTTCTGTCGCATCATCAATCGACGTATTCAGCGTTGGAAATTCACGCAATGCCGATGTTAATGCTTTTACAACATAAGGAAGGAATGTGAGTTTGATTCCTTTCTGTGCTGCAAGATCTTTGAATTTCTTGCGGTGTGCCACCAATTTTGTCACATCTACTTCGTCCATCAATGTGACATGTGGAGCCGTATGCTTAGAGTTAACCATCGCTTTAGCAATTGCGCGACGGATACCGCTCATTTTCTCGCGTGTTTCAGGGAACTCTCCCTCAAGCACAGCTGGTTGTGGTGCTGCTTTTGACGCCGCTTTTTCTTCTGATTGCTCTGCTGGAGCTGTTGAAGAAGCTTCTGCTTTCGGCGTTGCGGCACCTCCCGCTAAAAATGCATCAATATCGCTTTTCAAAATACGACCATTTTTTCCTGTCCCTTGCACAAGACGGATGTCAATTCCTTTTTCCCGAGCGTATTTCCGTACAGATGGCATCGCAATGACGCGGCGATTCGGGTCCGCTTCAGCCGCCGCTGAAGAGGCTTCCTGCGCTGGAGCAGCTTCCTGCTTTGGCTCTTCTGCTGCTTTTGGTTCGTCATGATCCTGTCCCTTAAATTTTAAGTTTTCGTACCCCGGTGCGTCAAATTTAATTAATGTTTGACCAACCGTTGCAACCGTTCCTTCGTCTACTAAAATTTCGAGCACTTTTCCTTTGACAGGAGAAGGGATTTCTACAACCGCTTTATCGTTTTGCACTTCACAAAGCACATCGTCTTCGTTGACTTCATCCCCAGGCTTCACAAACCATTTGACAATCTCGCCTTCATGAATGCCCTCGCCGATATCTGGTAATTTAAATTCAAATGCCACTGTTTGTCGACCTCCTAATTGTTTCCAATGTGCTAGAGGAGGAATTTTCCTCCTCTTTCGCTTAGAAATTCATGACTTTTTTCACCGTTTCGATCACATCTTTGAAGTTTGGCAACCAAACAGGCTCTGCTTGAGAGAATGGATAAACCGTATCTGGAGCTGCTACGCGCAATACCGGAGCCTCTAAGCTTAAAATCGCGCGTTCATTAATTTCTGCTACCACATTCGCAGCAATTCCCGCTTGTTTTTGTGCTTCTTGAACAACAACAGCTCTGCCTGTTTTTTCTACAGATCCGATAATCGTTTCAATATCTAATGGCTGAACGGTGCGCAAATCGATCACTTCTGCAGAAATCCCTTCTTTTTCAAGTTCTGTTGCTGCTTTTAATGATTCATGAACCATTGCGCCGTAAGCAATAATGGATACATCTTTTCCTTCTCGCTTAATATCCGCTTTGCCAATCGGGATGGTGTATTCTCCTTCTGGAACTTCTTGACGGAATGAGCGATATAATTTCATGTGCTCCAAGAAAATAACTGGATCGTTATCACGAATGGCAGAAATCAACAATCCTTTTGCATCATATGGAGTAGAAGGAATAACCACTTTTAATCCAGGCTGCTGTGCTACTAATCCTTCTAAGCTGTCCGCATGCAATTCAGGTGTATGAACGCCGCCGCCGAATGGAGAACGAATCGTAATTGGAGCATGGTAGCGTCCACCTGAACGATAGCGCATACGAGCCATTTGTCCGGAAATGGAATCCATGACCTCATATACGAAGCCAAAAAACTGAATTTCAGGAACCGGACGAAATCCTTCGAGCGCAAGACCGATCGCAAGACCGCCAATTCCAGATTCAGCAAGCGGTGTATCAAATACACGTTCTTCCCCAAATTCCGCTTGCAAGCCTTCTGTCGCGCGGAATACGCCGCCGTTTACTCCAACGTCTTCCCCAAACACCAACACGTTCGGATCGTTTTTTAATTCGATGCGCAATGCATCCGTGATTGCTTGAATCATTGTCATTTGCGCCATGGCCTATTTCGACTCCTTCTCTTTATAAATTTCATATTGTTCTTTTAAATGAAACGGCATCTCTTCATACATGATGCTCATTAAATCCGTTACTTTTTGTTTCGCTGTTTCGTCTGCTTTTTTGATCGCTTCTTTAATATCTTCTTTCGCTTGCTCAATTACGCTGTTTTCTTCAGCTTCGCTCCAAAGACCTTTTTTCTCCAAAAACTTGCGGAAGCGAACGATCGGATCTTTTTTCTCCCACTCGTTTTCAAGTTCTTTTGTGCGGTAACGAGTTGGATCGTCCCCAGCCATTGTATGTGGACCGTAACGGAAGCACAATGTTTCGATCAGCGTTGGACCTTCTCCATTAACCGCGCGCTCACGAGCTTCACGCACAGCTACGTAAACAGCTAATGGATCCATGCCATCCACTTGAATGCCAGGAATACCCGCTGCTGCGGCTTTTTGAGCGATCGTTTTTGCTGCTGATTGCTTTTCTACTGGGGTCGAAATCGCAAAACGGTTGTTTTGCACAACAAAAATAGCAGGGGCTTTAAACGCTCCGGCAAAGTTCATTCCTTCATAAAAATCGCCTTGGGAAGCTCCGCCATCGCCTGTGTATGTAATGGCTACCGCTTTTTTGCCGCGCTTTTTCATTCCTAAAGCAACGCCGGCTGTTTGAATGATTTGCGCTCCGATAATAATTTGTGGCGGCAATACGTTAACGCCTTCAGGA
The DNA here is from genome assembly GCF_001634265.1 of Anoxybacillus sp. B2M1. Taxonomy (NCBI): domain Bacteria; kingdom Bacillati; phylum Bacillota; class Bacilli; order Caryophanales; family Anoxybacillaceae; genus Anoxybacillus; species Anoxybacillus sp. B2M1. The sequence goes on from NZ_CP015435.1 coordinate 1,403,927, forward strand.
ATCTGATTGCCATGAAAATGGCCACGCGAGAATAAAAAGGCTTGATAAAGCGGAAGTCCATGCCAAATCATTTGCGGTACATCACGATAACCAGGCAAAATGAAATCTTCTTTTTCAAGCGCAAATTGGCTTGCAAGCTGGCTTGCTTCTTGACCGGCCGTTGGCGCATAAAATCCTAAGCGTCCTTGGCGGTTTAACGAGATCGAACGTTGATCAAGCACGCGTGTATAAACCATTCGCCGCATTAATTCTTTTAGTTGCTCATCGCTTAAATTCGGCATCGCTGCTTCGTTTACAACTTCGCCTTCTTCGTTTAAGATTTGGAAAGTCGGAAATTGCTCAGCCACTTTTTCGAGCTGCTTCTTCAAATTGAATACGGATGTTTTCGCACCCATTCCATTCACCTCTACCTTTCTTGTATATAAAGTAAAATCAACCATACCAAGCATCTGCAAGCACTTTCATACAGCATTAATTTACCCAAATTCCGCTATAAACAGACAATATTTGCCGGCCGTCTGCACATGATGTGGCAGGATTACGAGAATCAAAAAACTGTATCAATGTTTTCACAAATAAAATTAGTACAATGATTATTTGCAACTTTAAGTTTACACCTTCTTAATCCATCCGTCAATTACTTTGATTTCTCGAATCGCTCCCATACATATATTGTAAACCGAAATAATCTGTTATAATATATAAATGACGTTGTGTTATATTCTGTTATAGTATATTAAGGCATTAAAAAAAGCTGCCTTTTCGACAGCTATTTCCATTCACGATATAATCGCTTCTTTTCTTGATTATACTGTTCCGTATAATCATTAAATTGGTCATTGGCTGAAAGCAGTTCTTTATATGCACGATTAATTTGGTCCGTTTGGTGTTGCAGCTTTTCTAACGTTATATGCTCATCTTCAAGAAGACGATAAAATTCCTTTTCTAGCGCTAACGCTTTATGATAGTGATCATATACTGACTTGTACGCATCGTACCGCTTACCAATAATTTTTATCAAGGAACTCGCCTGTTTTTTCATTGTTTCATCTTGTACATGCGAAAGGCTTTCCTTAACGATGGTTAATTGTTCCTCAGCCTTTTCAATGTTTTTATATTCTTCCTCTATTTGCTTGTTTCTTTTTTCAATAAGCACTTGAGCCTTTCGCGATAATTTGGACACTTCAGAAAATCGTTTCATTCCAAGATCCATGATCTCGTTGTACAGCTTTGTCTGCTCCTGCTCGAGACGAACAAGCTGTTCATGCTCTTTGTTCATTTTGTCCTCGTATTTAGCCATTTTCTCCAACGCATCCATCACTTCTTTTTCAGGTCCCAACACCTTGCACCCTTGCACGAAAACCATCAGACAAAGAATCAGAAAAAATAGTTTAGCTTGCTTCATCTTTCATTCCCTTCTTTCCTGACCCATTTTATCATATGTTTATTTACGATCCACAAATTTGTTTGATAGACTATTATAGATGAAAAACATTTAATTCTTCTATATAATATGGTATTGTTTTCGACGGTGGGGGTCGCTTCATACCCCCGTGAATGGGTCTGAAAGCGGCGTGTTCCGCGTCTTTGTCACGCGAATATGTGGCGAAAACAGGTCCGAAGCTCGCCTCCAATCGTCGATTGTTCACAGATCATTTTTTGATCTTTACAGTTGCACAGATATTATTTCACTAGTGTTGATGGTCCATTATTTTACTTTAAAACAGATGATATGGCTCACCATCCGCTTTTCTACTGAAGCAGAAAAGCGAGGAATTCAGTACTGTTCATTTGTTTTTATTCAATCATCAACACGCTTGATATGATTTCATTATACAAGGAGTGATAAGCGATGATTACCATGAAAGATATTGTTCGCGAAGGCCATCCGGCTTTACGGGCCGTTGCTGAACCAGTTGCTTTGCCTGCTTCTAAGGAAGAGCAGGACCTTTTGCGAAGCATGCTGGAATACTTAAAAATGAGCCAAGATCCAGAGACGGCGGCAAAATATGGACTGCGTCCCGGCGTTGGATTAGCAGCCCCACAAATTAACGTCTTAAAACGAATGATTGCTGTTCATGCCCATGATGAAAAAGGAACGCTATATAGCTATGGTCTGTTTAATCCAAAAATCATAAGCCATTCCGTTCAGCTCTGCTATTTAACAAGCGGAGAAGGATGCTTGTCTGTTGACCGCAACGTTCCCGGATATGTACCGCGTTATGCCCGAATTACGGTTACCGGTACAACCCTTGAAGGCGAAAATATCACTTTGCGCTTAAAAGGATATCCGGCAATTGTCTTCCAGCACGAAATTGACCACTTAAACGGTATCATGTTTTATGATCACATCGATCAAGAAAACCCTTTCAAAGCGCCAGAAAATGCGATTCCGATTGAACGATAAAGCGTAAAAAGAAGGGCGGACCGCCCTTCTTTTTACTTAATCAGCTCGAGCTGCTTCAGTCCGTATAAAATCCCTTCTTCATCCACTCGCTTTGTTACAAAATTAGCCACTTCTTTCACTTTCTCATTGGCATTTCCCATAGCCACACCTGTACCGACAAACTGAAGCATTTCGATATCATTTAGCCCATCGCCAAATGCATAAACATCCTCTTTGTCAATGCCGACTCGTTCGATCAGCCTGCGAATTCCTTCCGCTTTCGAACCACCAAACGGCAATACATCTGTAGATACGTTATGCCAACGCACAAAATGAAACTCAGGATACGATGTGATATAGACATGCTCTTCCTCTGGTTTGCAAAACAAAAGCGCTTGATAAATATCGCGCTGCTCATAGTAAAGCGGATCAAATGGAGGATGAGAAAATTTTAGGCTTTCCATACTTACATGAATATATGGATGTTCTTCAACGCTCGCCCTCATCCTTTCGGCATCCATAAACACAAGCGGATGCCCATTCTCATGAGCACGCTCTTTCAATTCATGCAACTTAGAACGATGCAAAGGATTTTTATAAATGACCTCGTCTTCAAAAACGACATATTGACCATTAAAGCTGACAAAGGAATCGATTCCTAATTTCTTCCGCAAATTTTCAAACATAAAAGGAGCTCTTCCTGTCGCAATCGCTACATACACTCCCGATGTTTTAAGCTTCTGAATAGCTTGCACAGTAGAAGCCGGCAATTCTTTGTTTTCATCAAGCAGTGTGCCATCAATATCAAAAAATACAATTTTCTTCATCGTTTTCTCACCTTTATAAAAAATCATTGCATTTCTTCATCATTACGTTAATGAAAAAAAGCAGGAATGTCAAACAAAAAATCTTCCAGCTTTCACCATGAAAAACCCTTCTTAATCTTCATATACTAAATAAAAAAAGTGGACATTTACTTTCGACAAGAAATGAGTACAATAAAAAGTAGGGAGTGATGAGAGATGTTGAAGAAGCTCAAGAAAAAATTGCTCCAACAATGGAAAGATTTGCTCCGTAAAAAATCAATCGCTTAACCGGACAGCCCTTCTTAAGAACAAAGAAGGGCTTCTTTTAAAATGAAAGACATGAATGAAAGCTCGGAGTTTCGTCAAAGATGATAGAAGTAAAAGGCAGCGCTGCTTGGAACATGTGCCGTGTCCAAAATAAAAAGCATGAAAATCAACTATATTTTATATATAATAAAAAAGTTAGGGAAATTATCGGTTAGTAAGGAGAGGTTTTACAATGATTTTTAAAGTGTTTTATCAAGAAAATCTTGACGAAGTGCCTGTAAGAGAAAAAACAAACACGCTGTATATCGAAGCGGAATCAGAACGGGAAGTACGCCAAAAACTTAAAAATCGCGCAATCAACATTGAATATATTCAGCCTCTTGAGGGCGCTCATTTAGAATATGAAAAACAAAGCCCAAATTTTAATGTACTGGAGATTTAGATGATGAAGTTTTTAAAAGAAAACCAAGTTGGTGTATTTGCGCTCGGCGGATTAGGCGAGATCGGAAAAAATACATATGGCGTACAATTCCAAGACGAAATTATTATCATTGACGCGGGAATTAAGTTCCCGGAAGATGAACTGCTCGGTATTGATTATGTTATTCCTGATTACAGTTATTTAGTCAAAAATGCAGAAAAGATTAAAGGATTATTTATCACTCATGGTCATGAAGACCATATTGGCGGTATCCCCTATTTGCTTCGTCAAGTGAACGTTCCAATATACGGTGGAAAGCTTGCTTTAGGACTCATTCGCAATAAACTAGAAGAGCACGGATTATTAAGCCAAACAAAGCTCATTGAAATTAAAGAGGATGATGTGATCCGTTTCCAAAAGACAGCCGTTACGTTTTTCCGGACCACTCACAGCATTCCGGATAGCTATGGGATTGTCGTAAAAACTCCAGCGGGGCAAATCGTGCATACAGGTGATTTCAAGTTCGATTTCACCCCAGTAGGTGAACCAGCCAATTTAACAAAAATGGCTGAAATCGGAAAAGAAGGTGTTCTATGCTTGCTATCCGACAGCACCAATAGCGAAATTCCACATTTTACAATGTCAGAACGCCGCGTCGGTGAAAGCATCCATGATATTTTCCGCAAAGTTCAAGGCCGGATTATTTTTGCCACATTCGCTTCTAACATCCATCGTTTGCAGCAAGTAACTGAAGCTGCAGTACTTAATAATCGAAAAATCGCTGTATTCGGCCGCAGCATGGAGGCAGCCATTGAGATTGGACAAGGACTTGGCTACATCAAATGTCCAAAGGATACATTTATTGATGCCGGACAAATCAATCGCCTCCCAGCCCATCGCGTCACGATTTTATGTACAGGAAGCCAAGGAGAACCAATGGCAGCATTATCTCGCATCGCCAACGGCACGCATCGGCAAATTCAAATTATTCCTGGGGATACAGTTGTCTTTTCATCCTCCCCAATCCCTGGAAACACGGTCAGCGTGAACCGTACGATTAACATGCTGTATCGAGCCGGTGCCGAAGTGATTCATGGACCGTTAAATGATATCCATACATCCGGTCACGGTGGGCAGGAAGAGCAAAAGTTAATGATTCGTTTAATGAAGCCAAAATATTTTATGCCGATTCACGGAGAATACCGAATGCAAAAAATGCATGCGAAGCTTGCTGTTGACTGCGGGGTTCCTGAAGAGAACTGCTTTATTATGGACAACGGCGAAGTGCTTGGTCTAAGTGCAGAGGAAGCAGGGATCGTCGGTAAAGTTCCGTCCGGATCTGTTTATATTGATGGCAGCGGCATTGGAGACATCGGCAATATCGTGCTTCGCGACCGTCGTATTCTTTCTGAGGAAGGCCTTGTGATTGTCGTTGTCAGCATCAATATGAAAGAATTCAAAATCGCGGCTGGTCCCGATATCATTTCACGCGGTTTTGTTTATATGCGGGAATCTGGCGATTTAATTAGCGATGCTCAAGCATTAATTACAAAACATCTTGAAAAAGTGCTTGAACGGAAAACCAATCAATGGTCAGAAATCAAAAATGAAATCACAGATACTCTTGCGCCGTTTTTGTATGAAAAAACGAAGCGCAAGCCGATGATTTTGCCAATTATTATGGAGATCTAATCAGAAACAGCAAAAAGCAGGGAGAGTCTCCCTGCTTTTTGCTTTCCATATTCCCGGTTTGAAACAACCACTCGGCGAAAAGACAACCTTCTGCTTTTGGATGGACTATACGTTTCAGCCTCTCTTAACATCTAAAAAAGCGCCATAAGCAAGACATGAAGGGCGGCTGAAAAACGAGGAAAATCATTGTCTTATGCCACGTATTGATACAAAACAGCAGCGGTTCGTTTCCTCCTATGCTTTTAGCCGCTCACCACTTTTGCTTCAAAGCGGTCAATATCTTCGTCGGCGCCGATGACAACCAATATGTCCCCTTTTCGAATCATTTCAGAGGCCAACGGAGAAACAATAACTTCATTGCCTCGCTTAATCGCAACAATATTGATCCCATAACGCGCCCGAATATCCAACTCCAGTAATGAATGGCCCTCAAGGCGATGGCTTGCTGCAATTTCAACAATGCTATGAACATCAGAAAGCTCTAAATAATCAAGAACATTATTCGAAATAATGCTGTGTGCAATTCTTTCTCCCATATCGCGCTCTGGATGAACAATTTGGTCGGCTCCGATTTTTTTCAATACTTTTTCATGATAGTCGTTGGTAGCTTTTACGGTAATATTTTGCACCCCAAGCTCTTTTAAAATTAACGTCGTTAAAATACTCGCCTGGATATTGTCGCCGATCGCAACAATCACATGGTCAAAATTGCGAATGCCTAAGCTTTTCAGCACGGCCTCATCAGTTGAATCTCCTACCACAGCATGTGAAGCAATGGAGGCATATTCATTGACGCGATCCTCATCAATATCAATCGCAAGCACTTCCATCCCTTGTTCACTTAATGTACGGCAAATACTGCCGCCAAATCGACCTAATCCAATTACAGCAAACTGCTTTTTTTTCACATGTATTCCTCCAATTTCACATCGCAACATGATCTTCTCTTGTTAATGTAATACGTTATGACAAAAAATGCAAATCAAAAAGGAACGAGCGGTATCGTTCCTTTTGGAGCTTTATTCTGCTTTTTGCTTTTCCTCCAGCACTCGATTGACGCGTTTTTCCAGCATCTTCATTCCGCTTCCACCCGCTTGAAAATGGCGCAGTTTTCCTTCTGCATCGAATACATAGTAAGCAGGAACGTATTGGTTTTCAAATGCATCCGTAATATGGTGTTCATTGTCTACTAAAATCGGCTGTGTCATGCCATGTTCTTCTGACTAGATCAATATCTAAATCTCTTTCCGAGCGTGCATATGTACAGCCACCACATTTAATACATCCTTATAGCGATTGCGAAATTCATTGACTTGCGGCATCGCTTCCTTGCAAACATGGCAGCTTACGGACCAGAAATGAATAAGCGTCGGTTTTTTTCCGATCAAATCCTCGTTTGTAACAGTGCCATTTACATAAGCTGTTGCTCCGTTCAATGTAGGCATTGTCTCACGTAATTTCATCATATCCCTCCTCGTAAACGAAGGTCTAACATGATGTTGTTAGACCTTCTTCGATTATACCTCCAGCGTTTTTTGCCTCGGGTTTGCCGGGCAAAGCTGGCCTGTTTGCAGCGCTTGCAGAACGCGCAATACTTCATCCACATTACGACCGATATCGTTATGATGTGCGACTGCGTATTTTAGCTCTCCCTCTGGATCAATAACGAATAAACCGCAAAGCGCGACTCCTTCCTCCTCAATAAGTACGCCATAGTCACGGGATACTTGATGATTTGTATCCGCTGCTAATGAATACTTAATCTTTCCAAGGCCATTTTCTGTGCGCGACATATTTATCCATGCTTTATGAGAATATACAGAGTCTGTAGAAGCACCAATGACAACTGCATCTAAATCTTCAAATTCTTCATAGCGTTCAGAAATAGCGGTGATTTCTGTTGAACACACGAACGTGAAATCTAATGGATAGAAGAAAAGAACCGTCCATTTATTATTTTTGATATTTTCTTCTAAGCTGACCATGCCAAAATCTCCGTTAGGTAAAACAGCTTTCATTTCAAAACGCGGAGCCTGCTTACCTACCATACGCTCTGCCATATGTATCCCTCCATCATTTTAGATTGAGAAAATATTATATATTTCCTCAATGGTATACCATATATGCGGAAAAATTATACAAAAAGCTATATGGTTATGAAAGATTATATAATAATCGATTCGGAAAAGCTGTTGAGCGACTTCTTAACATCCCTATTCATTCACAACAGACCAAACACTCACGATTCCATGAAAATGTTATGAGCCAAAACACAGATAGCGCGCTGATCAAACTGATCGCCATTATTCTAGTGATTATAATTCGCTCACTATTTTTTCTATATCCATATCATCGTTTTCTAATCGATTGACATGCTTGCATCGTGGACTTTATACATAGATCCCATTAGAAGATTAGGCTTATAGCCCATTCCAAAGCCCCGCTGTTCGTCGTTTGGAGAACAAGTCAACGATTTGTCCCGACCACGCCAAAACATGGCCAAGCGCCAGAATCAATGATCACTAGGTCACTCGGAAACAAATGCTGACACATCAAGTGGTATCTATATGTCACTTGCATGCAAACGATTGAGAGCAGAAAAAGACTAGGAAGGCGCCTAGTCTTTTTTCAAAAGCTGTTGATTTACGAGACGCTTGATTAGCGTAACTTCTCCTCGACTTTTTGGCAAACCTCGTCTGCGGTCAAACCGCTCGCTTCAATAACAGAAGCTGAGGATACAGCATTTTGGATGCCCATCACATTTGAATCCTGGCCAGTCACAACGCAGCAATCGCATCCTTTTGCATCACTTTCCTGTTGAAGTGCAATCACTTCATGACCTCTTTCTTTTAATGCTTGTTGAACATTTGTTAACGATGGTTCTACCCCAATCTTTGCCATCATTCATCCACCTCCTCATTCACATAATGTGCCTTATCGGAGAGGAAAATATGCCATTCTAATTATTTCCTTTCCATCCAATATAAGATGCCAGCAAGGAAATGGCTTGATCAATCGCAAGTTCGTTCGGATTTAACCTTGCATGATGCAACCCGTATTCTGATTCTACACCAAGCCAAAACATAAACCCTGGAATTTCGGCAAGCATATAGCCAAAGTCTTCTCCTGTCATGGCCTCTCGACATTCTATCATGCGAATATCAGAATGCTGCTGCACAAATGTCATGAACTCTTTCGTCAGTTTTTCGTTATTATATACTTGGTAGTACATGGAGCCATAATCAATCGATGCTTCACATTGATAGGCGATTTCCATTCCTTTAACAAGAGATTCAATTCTCTCTTTCACTTTTTTCATAGATTCTGCTGATAGTGTGCGAATCGTTCCTTCTAAACGCGCATTCTCAGCAATTACGTTTTGCACCGTTCCTCCCGAAATTTTCCCGATGGTGATAACAGCGCTGTCAAGTGGGTCAACGTTGCGCGCTACAATTGATTGAAGTTGTGTAACAAGAGCGCAGGCGGCGACGACCATATCATTTGCTAGATGAGGAAATGCCGCATGTCCACCTTTTCCTTTTAAATCAATGAACAGTTCTGATGTATTGGCAAATAGCAATCCTTCTTTTATAGCAATCGTACCAACAGGATATTCCGGTGCTATATGCAGTGCGATAATCATATTTGGCCGCCACTGCTGCATGGGCTCGCTTTGAAGCATCGGCAACGCACCGCCTGGACCTTCTTCGGCTGGCTGAAAAATAAATAATAAATCATCACGAATGGGATGATGCACAAAATGGGTTAATACACCCAAAGCAATACTCATATGAAAATCATGTCCGCAAGCGTGCATTTTTCCTTCATGTTGAGAACGATAAGGAAGTTCTGTTTCTTCATGAATGGGAAGTCCGTCAATATCCGCGCGGTAGGCAATCGTTTTTGTCGGCTGAAGGCCATTGATTTTTACAAAAATACCTGTTTTCCATGTTTGAATTTCCAACCTTTCCTGCGGCAATGACGCAATATAATTTAATAAATATTGCTGAGTTTTAAACTCTTGAAACCCCAATTCAGGAATTTTATGCAAATCACGGCGAATCGATACAAATGGGCTTACCATGCTTTTCTCCTCCTCGTAAAAAAGCGTGGAGCATCTCCACGCTTCGCTTGGCTGTTTCGCCTTAACGGGTATATTGATAGATAGCCTTCTTTTTAATGTTGAAAACGGAACAACACCACTTTTATAGTTGGCGCAATTCTTGCTTAATTTCTGTTTTGGCTTTTGTTTTTTCATCAATTTGTTTAATCACACGAGCTGGTACCCCTGCCACAACAGAATAAGGAGGCACATCATCGATTACCACCGCGCCGGCTGCAACAACTGCGCCTTTTCCAACCGTTACTCCTTCTAAAATAACGGCATTCGCGCCAATCACTACGTCATCCTCTACAATGACCGGCTTCGCTGAAGGCGGTTCAATCACTCCTGCCAATACCGCTCCAGCACCAACATGGCAATTCTTACCTACCGTTGCCCGACCACCAAGCACTGCATTCATATCAATCATCGTTCCTTCGCCAACAACTGCGCCAATGTTAATAACAGCCCCCATCATAATGACCGCATTATCGCCGATCTCAACCTGATCGCGAATAATCGCACCCGGTTCAATGCGAGCTTTAATTCCTTTTAAATCAAGCAATGGAATAGCAGAGTTGCGGCGGTCATTTTCCACAACATAATCTTCAATGCGGTCTTTATTCGCTTCCATCACCGCTTGAATTTCCTGCCATTCACCAAACACGACTCCAGCATTTCCCGTTATAAACGCTTTTGAGCCGGTTCCAAAATCTAATCCTTCAAGATTTCCTTTTATGTATACTTTGACTGGCGTCGCTTTTTTACTATTTTGAATAAACGCAATAATTTCATTTGCATCCATCATTTTCATGTCAGCATCCTCCTTTTATTCTCTTATTCCTTTACTTTAGCAAAACAAAGCCTGCGCTGACAAGCACCAATTCAGTCCATCAGCTCTCGGACCACTTGATAAAACGCTTGTACTTGCGGAAGCTGCCACGCGGTATCTGCACCGATAAGCCACGTATCTCTCTCCATCAATCGCCCCGTTCGATCCTTTAGCGGAATTTTGTTCATAGAATCGTCTAAATCATGAAGCGCTATTTCCGGCAAAATCGCATAGCCGATCCCATGATAAGCCAACTGTTTGCACGTCTCAATTTGATCAACAACCATTGTCCGTTCAGGCAGTGTTTCAAATTGTTCATGCCACCATTGTTGAATATGGAGAAAATAGGTGGAATCGCTTTTAAACTGAATAAACGGTCGATCGGTTTTGGGCAGCTGCTCGAGACCGTTAATTTTTTGATCGATTAAATACAGCCGATCAGCAAACAAAAAATGCTTGATGCCGTTCCAATGGGGAACACCGCGCACGATCCCGATATGAAAATCGTTTTGATACATCCACTCCATAATATTGCTTGTCCATCCTGTAACTAACGCAATTTTGACGTTCGGATATCGCTCGGTAAACCGTTTTAAGATGGATGGAAGCCAGTGCTGGGCAGCAATAGAAACGACTGCTAGCCTTAACGTCCCGCTCGCCCGTCCATCCATTTGCTCGACTTCCTCTTTTACTTGCCCAGTCGCTTGCACGATTTCTTTGGCCAGCTGGACAATTCTCTCTCCAGACGGTGTCAAAATCAGCCCGCGAGGTGTTCGAACGAAAATTTTGGTATTCCAGTCATTTTCAAGCGTCTGCAAACGTTGAGAAAGAGCTGATGGGCTTACATATAATCTTGCCGCTGCTTTGCGCATGTTCAGCTCCTCAGCTAAAATCACAAGCCATTCATATTCAGTCATGCACCCATTGCCTCTTTCTGATAAGTTTTGCTTATCATTCTTGTTTATTTTTATGAAATTTCCTTATACCATTAAATTGTATATGATGATAGTAGAAAATGCTAAACCAAGGAGAGGACGGTTGCATATGGACTATGCCTTATTTATGGTCATCGGGGCATTAACATCGTTTGTCGGAACTCTGGCCGGCGGTGGTGGCTTAATTGGCATGCCTGTCCTGCTTTTAACAGGCGTGCCTGTTCATCAAGCGATCGCCGCCGCTAAATTTTCCAATATGATCAGTTCATTTTCAAGCTTTCTTGTACTTCTTCGCGAAGGAAAAATCGGCTGGAAGCAAACCGCTTTTATCGTTCCGATCAGCTTAGGAGGGGGGATTACAGGCGGATTGCTTGCTTCATCCCTGCCTGAAAAAACCATGACGGCTATCGCCATTGCGTTGTTGACGTTTGCTCTCAGCCTGCAGTTTTTTCGAAAAAAGATGACGCAGCAGCGGTCAGCCGTTTTTTCGAAAAAATTATATGCGCCGCTTTATGGAATTAGCGTCTACGACGGAATGTTCGGTCCAGGTCAAGCCACGTTATTAATGTACACTTATTTGTCAACAGGACTTGACTATTTATCGGCGATCGCCTTTACGCGATTCCAAACGTTTATCAGCTGCTTTGGCGCCTTTGCCACGTATTTGTACGCCGGCCATGTGAACTGGCATATCGCCCCTTTTTTAGCGCTAGGGTCCGTCATTGGTGCACAAGTGTCTGTCAGACTTGCCCAAAAGCTAAAACAAGAACACTTGTCACTCATTTTAAATATCGTCACATTCCTGCTGATTATTCAGCTTGTTTTTAAAATGATCGGGTAAAGCACGCTGAAGCCTCATCCATTATAATGATTGAAGCGCCTCAGCTGCTTGTTCAACCGTTTTAATACTTCGCGTCTTGTAAAAATCCCTTCAAAATAGCCTTGCTCGTTTTCAACACAAACGAAAGGATGATTGACAATCAGCCCGATTCCCTTAATCACATTGTCGTTTAAAGATAAACGTGGAATCTCTTTATTCATCACTTCCTCAACTTTCATTCGCTCCAATCGTTCAAACTCAATTCGCTCTAGTCCCAAAATAGCATCCATAATCATCGTTGTACTGATAAGTCCATGCAGCTTATAAGATATATCAAGTACAGGAATTGCGGAGTATCTAGTTTTTGTTAAAACTAACAAAGCGTGATCCAAGTAATTTCCAACTTGAACATGGGCCACTTTTTCTGAAGGAATTAAAAATTGTGCAATCGTTTTGCCGGTAAATTCTTTGCTATCAAAACTGATCATGCCTATTTCCGCCTTTCGCATATACTTCTTCCCTTTTCAGTTTAACATACTCAGCGGTGTTGGATAAAAAAATAACTATCGCTTTTAAAGCGATAGTTCTTCATGAATTCGATGATACAGCTGTACTAATTTTTGATGACGCGCTTCATCTACATATTTGTAGCCCCTTTCGATATCAGAGAGCTCGCAGCTAATAATTTCAAGTGCATACTGCTGAGTAAAAAGCACATCCAGCAGCAACATCTGCTCATCTAAAGATAATCTTTCCAGCCATTCGTTTCTCATGATTCATCCTCCTTGCCAACATCCATTAGTATATATTCACAAATACGATGAAAAAGTCCAAAAAAAAATAAAAAGCCTTCGCTATTCGAAGACCTTTTATCCTTTACTTGTATAAATGTTGCGCAGCATAAACTGACAAGAAGGACATGTATAAATCACATTTTGATTGGATTGTGCCGTTAATACCTCTTCTAAATAAGCTTGGCTTCGGCATACAGGGCAAATAACAGCCGGCTTTTTTTTCATGATTTCGCCTCACTTTTTTTCATCTAATAACTCAAAAATTTCGATCGCAATCATATCAATATTGTCAAATTGGTAAGTATTTGGCTTCTTCCCTTTCTCATATACCTCTAGCATAAATGTATCGTTTTTCGCTAGGTAGGTGACACTGCATTTTTTTTCTCCATTCACTTCAAAATTTCGCTGCGGCGCCTCGTTGCCACTCGGCTCTTGGTCACGAAGCTGCATAAGCCGTTGAATAATCCCTAGCAGTTGAGACATAAGCTCTTCCTCCTTTATACGAAAAGGGCACTTTATGTATAGTATAGGCCTGATGCTCTCAAAAAAATAAACATATGCCCATGGTTCCCCCATTGATTATATCAGAAAAAACGTGTAAAGTATCCTCTTTCGTCAATCTCCCTCGTCAAAAAGGGCAACCCTTCTAATGGATCGCCCCGCTTGTTTATCCTCTGTTTAAAGCAAGATAAATAATCATGCCTAAAGCCAACAAGCCAGCAAGCACATATGCCAGCAGGACAGGATTGCGAATATACGGATGCTCTTGTATTTTTTCATTCACCGGCGCATCGTATTGTTCCTGCACTTTTTGGCGCCGTCCAAGTGAATACGTATAGAGAAATCCAATAATCGCGATAAGTAATACGATTATTGATAATATAAATGAAGTTTGCGCCATCGTATTTTCACCTCGTGCTTACTTTCCCCCATTTCCCCTATATTTTATTCAATACTAATAATGAGCATCGTGCTCAAATAAATAGCTATAAGATAAATCAATGAACAAGTAGTGGCACTCATCAATCGGATAGGAGTACGTACGAATCGTCTCTCCTGTTTCGATATCTCCGTACAAGTCTGATAAAATGCCCCTTTTACGTGAACGCATACGCACAATATTTTCTAAAAAATATGGACGCCAACTCCAATTCTTCATATAGTACTCCGGCTGCAGTTCCCAAACACGATTCTTTTTGAAAATATTTGCTGATTTTTGAAATCCATCCTCGTCGCACACATAGATGCGAAAGCATACATCGCTCAGCTCAGCAGCTAGACACGAAATGAGTTCATCAAAACTTGCTGTTTTTTTATACTTAGCAAGCAGTGCTGTGATTCTCTGTTGAAACTGTTCGGAAATATTGTATAGTATTTGCAGTTTTTTCTTTTCCAGCTGAATAAATCCGTGGCACTCTTGACGCAAACGGTCTTTTAGAAAATCAGCCGGTAGCAACGCAGACTGCGGTTCAGCCAAATAATACCCTTGATAATAACGGCCGCCATTTTGCCAAGCATATTGCAGCTGAAAAGAGGTTTCAATATCCTCATACAAAAGAGTAGCCCCCATTTTGCGGGCAAGCAAAGAAATCGAATAAAGCACATCCTGATAGGAGTAGCTGCTCGAGGTTTTTCGCAGTTCATGCAAATCCATTTTTAATATATCTGGCGCCAATAGGCTAATGCGCTCAAGATTGCTGCTGTGTTCCCCAATATGATCGAGAGCCACGCGAATCCCGTATGTACGAATATAGGTTAATAAATGACTAAGCTGATTAAAGTCTCCTTTAAAAAACGGCTCGTTAATTTCCAGCACAATACGATCTAAGGACAAGCCCTTCTCTTTATATTGAAACAATAAAGATAAAAATGACTCTGCCCGATCCATCATCAATAAATTAGCATCTTGATTAAGAAAAATAAGCAGCGAATGGTCATCATTCAATAAAAAATGGTCAAGCGCCTTTCTTGTTACGACTTCATCGACTTCTAAGCGAAATTCCTCCGGAATGGCTTCGTCATGAAAAAAAGGGCCTAAGCTTACAATTCCATCCTCAGAGCGATATCTGCCTAATACTTCATAGCCGATGACGCGATGTTCATCAGCGCTAAAGATCGCTTGGTAATACGGGATGACGCGTTGCAAATTAGTTACAATATCTAACGCATCCATGCTGCTCACCTCTTTTTGCACTCGTCATTTTGCATATTATACCACACGATTCCCCTACCTCATAAAGAAAAAAATCGTTGCCATACTATAATCAATGGATGCCGTCCGAACATGCTTTAAGGCATGCGCTCTTCGAACAGTGAACGCTTTTGCGGGCCAATCCCTTTGCTCGCTGGCGCTCCTGTTTAAGGGAAGAGGCAGAAAAGTTTGTTTGTAACTATATCAATACAACTTGATGTCTCAACATGTGTCTCCCATGCCAAAAAGGAATGAGCCGATTTCGACGGCACGGTTTAGCTTGATCGAAGGAGGTCGATGACTTACCTTCCAACCATAAGTTTTCACACATATTGTTCATTCATATTACACAGCATAAAGACAACAAACGAATGGATGTGTTCAATACCAATATATAGGCTCGCATGATAAGGTTTATCATTCGTTTCAGCTTCATATCTGTTTCAGATCATATACTGCTTCAAAGTGAATTTCGATTGGATTAGGTGATGAACATGAACTATCTTTATATGGAAATAGCGTTTTTTATGCTGCTTGGCTGCTCAAATGAAGAGAAAAAAGCAGCACCTCCGTCCCATTTGGCAAAAGAGGCAGAAAACCCTCATTTCCGTTATGAGCCGAAAGCGGTACAAAATCCCGAAAAAGTGATTCTTCATGTACCGTTAATTAAGCAAGTTCCTGAGTTGAAATATGGATGTGAGGTAACAAGCTTAGCCATGGTGCTGCAATATGCAGGAGTCCAAGTAGATAAACTGACCTTAGCCAAACAAATAAAAAAGGATTTAGATCCGAAAATAAGGGATCGACATGGAAACATCATTTCATGGGGAAATCCGGCAGACGGATTTGTTGGAGATATGACTGGAAAATCGAGCGGTTATGCCGTGTTTGATGAACCGATTGTAGAGCTGATGGAAAAATATCTGCCAGAACGTGCCGTTAATTTAACTGGACAACCTTTCACTGAGCTGCTTAGGTACGTTTCCAATGGCCATCCCGTTGTTGTTTGGACAACAGGAGATTATCGCCTTCCAGATCGTTGGGAAAGCTGGAAGCACGGTGGGCAAACGATTCGTACACCGCTCGATTTGCATGTGGTTGTTCTTGTCGGTTTTGATTCAGATTTTGTTTATATCAACGATCCTCTCTGGGGAAAAAAAGCACATCAAGTCAACAAGCAGCAGTTTATTCGTTCATGGATAGCCTTAAAAAAAAGAGCGGTTTCCTATAATTGAAACCGCCTTCTTTTATCAATTAAAACGGATATTGGTTTAGCCATTGCCCCCCATCTATTGTAATGCATTCCCCATTGATGTAAGCGGCTTCATCTGAAAGCAAAAAAGCAGCAAGTCCAGCAATTTCTTCAGGTGTTCCAAGCCGGCCAAGCGGCACACTTGCCAATGTTCGCTTCGCTGCTTCCTCGGATTCCCAAAGCTTTTCCGCTCCTCCTGTTCGTTCAATCGGACCAGGAGCGATTGCATTCACACGAATCCCATATTTTCTGCCCCATTCTACAGCAAGTGTGCGCGTCATCGCTAACACGCCAGCTTTCGCGCACGCCGAATGGATAACGCCAGCACCGGCATTCCACGCATATGTAGCAACCATGTTAATAATGGTGCCTTTTGCTTTTTTATTGATCCAATAATTCCCTATTTCTCGACTGCAATAAAATGTTCCGTTCAGCACAATGTTGATCACGCTATTCCATCCATTAATTGATAGCTTTTCAGCTGGACAAATAAAATTTCCTGCTGCATTATTAATTAATGCGTCAATTTGCCCAAATTCCGCATCCGTGCGCTGAACCATTTCGGCGACGAGTTCAGGTTCACGCACATCCATTTGAATCGGCAACACCATTCCTTCCGCGGTCTCTATTTCCTTTTTTACCTCTTCTAACGCCTCCAATCTCCTTCCTGTGATCACAACACGAGCTCCCTCTTCCACAAACCGCTTGGCCATATATTTTCCCATTCCGCTGGACGCGCCTGTTACAATAATCACTTTTCCCTGCACATTTTCTCCCCCTTAAATTACTGACTGATTATTCATTCATTTTTATTTTACTATAAATATACATAATTTTCTAACATTTTTATTGATCTATATCCATATCGCTTGAAAATAAAACAAACGATTGGGAAACGGTCCGCGTCCGAAAGACAAGTCGGCCGTTTCCACTACTAAAAGCCGATATTTTTTACCTGCAAGAGACAACCAATGAAAAGCTGAGCTTGATCTATTACTTTTCTGTTTTTGATTCTCTATTTATAATATAAATAATGAGGAAAGGACGTAGATAATTCATGAAAACCACGCCACAAATGAACAGAAGAACATTTCTCAAAAAAAGTATTGGCTCCCTGCTCGGAGGCATGTTTATCGCTTCCTTCGGGTATTACTACGCTCGTTTTATCGAACCAAGCCGGCTGACCATCAGTAAACATTCAATTACTCATCCATTAATCCCCAAGAGCTTCGATGGTATGACGATTGTACAATTTAGCGACACACATCTCGGAGATTATTATTCACTCGAGCGGCTGAACCAGCTTGTTAGCCAAATAAACGATATCAAGCCAGATCTGGTTGTTTTTACTGGGGATTTGATCGATGCTCCTAATCAATATCCTCATGCTCATCAAATTATTCCTATCCTTTCCAGAATTCGTGCTCCGTTTGGGAAGTTCTCCATTTACGGAAACCACGATCATGGAGGTTATGGAACGGATTTATACCGAAATATTATGAATCGGGCCGGATTTCGTATGCTTGTGAACGAACATGCGATCATCCAGCTCGTCGATAAAAGCAAAATCGCGATTGCGGGCATGGACGATTTAATGCTTGGCCGCCCGCATTTTGAACAAACCTTTCAACAAATTCCTCCATCTACCTATACCATTTTATTATTGCATGAACCAGATGGAGCCGTTCAAGCAGCGCATTACCCTGTCCATCTGCAGTTATCAGGGCATAGTCACGGCGGCCAGATCCAGCTTCCTTTCATCGGTCCTCTGATCACACCTCCACTGGCCATTCAGTATTATGAAGGATTTTATGAGGTGGGGAAAATGAGGCTTTATGTCAATCGAGGCCTAGGCACAACTCGAATGCCATTGCGCTTTTTAACTCCTCCTGAATTAACAATCTTTACATTAAAGCATCAACCATCGTCGGCGTCGGATGGTTGATGCACTGATTTAAGGTTGAGAATTCAAGCAGTATGGACCATCGTTGCTTCATCATCCTCAACTAGTATCACGGGTTTATCCACCTTCCTCTTTCTATTCTTCATCTTCTTTGACGCGATAGGCTAAATTAAATAGCCACAATTGACTATCAATTTCCCGTTCCCCCTTCGCTTTTTTCACATAATGATACTCACCATACCTATCCTGCTCCCTAGCTTTCACATTATCCGCAAGCAAGATAGACAAAATGTCCACAATTCTTGATTTTAAATGATCGGCTAAAATCGGAAATAAAATTTCCACTCGTTTATCCATGTTACGCGTCATCATATCAGCTGATGATAGAAACACTTTCTCCGCTCCATTATGCTGGAAATAGTAAATTCGGCTATGTTCAAGAAACCGACCAACAATACTGCGGACACGAACGCGATCACTAACTCCCGGGATGCCCGGGCGAAGGCAGCAAATTCCGCGAACAATTAAATCAATATTCACCCCTGCTTGTGAAGCTTCGTACAGCTTCATAATCAGCTCTTTATCTGTCAGCGCATTCATCTTTGCAATAATACGTCCATTTCCGTGTTGACGATGCAGGCGAATCTCCTCATCAATGAGGTGAATAAATTGGCGGCGAATATCGAATGGAGCAACGGATAGATAGTGAAAATGAGGTTTTTCCATATATCCGCTTAAATAGTTGAAAAAATTCGTAGCATCCTCGCCAAATTCACGGTTGGATGTTATGAGACCTAAATCGGTATACAGTTTAGCTGTCGCATCATTATAATTTCCTGTACCTAAATGAATAAAGCGCTCGATTTTCCCATTTCGCTGCCTGACAATCAGGGTGATCTTACTATGTGTTTTTAAATGCGTAATGCCATAAATGACATGACATCCTGATTTCTCCAGTTCTTTGGCCCATTGCACATTATTCTCTTCATCAAAACGAGCTTTTAACTCAACAAGAACCGTTACTTGCTTGCCATTTTCCGCTGCCCGCTTCAAGGCTTCGATAATGGGAGAATCACCGCTGACGCGATACAATGTTTGCTTGATGGCGAGCACCTGCGGATCATCTGCCGCTTCCGATACAAAATCGATGACGGGTTCAAATGATTCATAAGGATGGTGAAGCAAAATATCCTGTTCCGCCGCTTTTTCAAAAATGTCCTCCCCAGAATCCAAATCTCTTGGGGGCTGCGGAATAAGCGCCTCATATACCAAATGCTCTTTATATAAAGATAGTTCTTGATAAAAGCGGTAAAAGAAGGTCAAATCAAGCGGTCCGTCGATTTCATATAGGTCATCATGACCAATTTCTAATTCCTCTAATAAATAATTTAAAATAAATGGATCAAACCCGTCCTTTCTTATTTCCAGACGAACAGCAGCTCCCCATTTTCGTTTTTTTAGCTCTTTTTCAATTTCTTTTAATAAATCGCGCGCACCTTCTTCATGGATCGTCAAATCGGCATTGCGCGTAATGCGAAATGGAGTCACTGAAATCACATCATATCCAGTAAATAACGTTTGAATATGAGCCGTAATGACATCCTCGAGCAACACATATACAAAGCGGTCAGATTCCGATGGGAGACGGATGAAGCGATTTAACACAGAGGGGACCTGAACAATCGTTAATTTTCGTCTTTCCTCCTCTTCTTCAGCATCAAGCACAACTGCTAAATTTAAGCTTTTGTTCAGCAGCATCGGAAACGGACGGTACGCGTCCACGGCCATTGGAGTTAAAACAGGGAAAATCCGTTCAGTAAAATACGCCTGCAAAAACTCCCTCTGCTTTTCCGTCCATTCATCTATAGCTGCCAAGTAAATCTTCTCTGCTTTTAACATGGGCAAAAGCTGTTCATTATAAAACCGATATTGAGCAGCTACTAGCTCATATACTTTTTCGGAAATTTTGTTTAGCTGCTGCTTCGGCGTCAGCCCCGCTTTGTTTTCAGGTTTATTAAATCCCGCCTTTACTTGATCTTTTAAGCCGGCTACACGCACCATAAAAAATTCATCTAAATTCGAACTGAAAATCGCTAAAAATTTTAATCGTTCAAGCAATGGATTTCTCTCATCAAATGCTTCTTGCAACACACGTTTATTGAAAGCAAGCCAGCTTAATTCGCGATTATTATAATAATTTGGATTATTTAGCTCCATCGTGCTTCCCTTCCTTATTCATTTTGCTGAAAATGCAATTCAATCGGGCGTTTGAGTATTTTTTCGATATGTTTTTTATTTTTTTCCGCCTGGTACTCCTCTGCTCGAAAATCTCCGCTACAAATGATGTTCATGATAATGGTGTCGCTCTGCTCAGACCATCTAATTTGCTGAACAATCTTTCGCTTCGTATCGTTTAGGCTATAAGCAAATTTTAAAAGAGCCCCAAGAAAGCGAATGCGCTTTTGTTCTTCTTTCGTAAACCAACTGCTAAACGGAGCAATATACTGTTTAAATAACGGTTTATTTTTGTAAGAAGCCATAAGGGCAAGCTTTACGCGGTCCTTATGCATCAATCCATCAATGGTTCGATTGGCCAATAAATAAAATGTATGCTGACTGCTTGATTCTTCATCAATATACTGCCCTAAATAAAACACCCGTGCAGCCCATTTCATATCCCGCACATCTTCATCTGTCAACGGGTATAATTGAAGCAAACGAATTTGTTCCACCATTTGCGAAAGAAGATGGGACACATATTCCACATCGTCTAAGCGAATATCATAATCCTGTGCCAATTCGAAAAAGCTTTCTTGGAGAACGTTGGGAAATACTCTAGTCCCAAACGGTTGAGTGAATTCTTCATAAAAAATGCCATCGCGCAAGCCTTTTCTGCTCAACACAAACGAAGAAGCTTCTACGACATCATACAGTACACGAAAAACCTCCAATGCAGGAATCATTAAATCCGCACGATCCTTGGATAAACCTTCCAATTTTTGAATGTCTTCAAATGGAAGTGAGGTTAGTAGCTTTCGAACGTCTAGCAGGTGCTTTCGTTTCATTTCGTATTGATGAACACCAGCAAGCGGATATCGGCACATAAGTTGATGAACTTGTACCACATTTCGAGCACTTCCCCCCATAGCAACAATAGGAACATTTCTTTGCAGCAGCCATGGCAAAGAGTGAAATTGCTCTTCTACATATTCGGCAAGAAGCTCTAACTCCTCATCTGTTGGAACGTTACCCGCCACAAACTTTTGCTTTAATGACAAAACTCCGAACGGAAAGCTGTGTAATTCATATAGTTGCCTGTCTTTATAATAAGTGATTTCTGTGCTACCGCCGCCAATATCTATTGTTATCGCTTCAGAAATGGGCGTAGAATTAACGACGGCAAGAAACCCGTAATAGGCTTCCTCCTCTTCAGTAAGTACCCGAATACAAAAATCCGTATTTGCTTCTATCCATTCAGCGATTTCTTTTTGGTTTTTCGCCTGGCGAATCGTAGCGGTAGCCACACATTTGACGCGTTCTAAACGATGATAGCGGGTAATTTCCTGAAAGCTTTGCAGTGTATTTAATAAAAGCGACACGCCCGATTCCGCCAACATCTGGTCTTCTGTTAAATGGCTGCGAAGTCTTGCCACCACTTTTACATTTTCAACTTCACGCAACCGACCGCTTTTTTGCCGTTCATAAATCACTAAACGAATCGTATTTGATCCGATATCAATGATTCCGTACTTTTCTTTCATGCTTGTTCATCCTTACGTTTATTTTTCATTAATCATATCATATGTTGCAAACAAATGTTCATGCTGTATAATAAAAGTACTAGACAAGCCTATTGAAAAGGAGACGAATCATGGAGAGTTTAGAACCAACGATAGATAACTTAGCGAAAGCGATTTTCACTGTTAATCGCCATGCGAAAACAGCATTAAATCCATCTTTTTTATATCTGTTAAAGAAAAAGACGATTGAGAAGCTGATTAGTGAGGGCAAAGCCAAAAAGGTGGGTCTTCATTTCTCGCCGAATCCGCGCAACAGCCAACAGCAATCTGACGTTCTTGTCGCTGTCGGCAACTATTATTTTCATATTCCTCCGACAAAAGAAGACTTCGCAACTCTTCCGCACTTAGGGGCCTTAAATGGCGTTTATCGCAATCCTGTCGCAAAAATGCCGCTGTCGCAAGCCAAATCATTGTTACAGTCATATGCCGGCATCAGTGAAACACCAGCTAACAAACCTTCGCCAAGAACATACCAAAAGCCGGTATTTAAACGGCTCGGTGAACGTTAAGGATGGAATGGAGCCTCTCTCTTTGAAATCTGGTCATTTCAGAATAAGCAAAACGAGACGCGCTTTTGCTCGCGCCGGTTGTCGGGTTTACTCGCCTTCGGCAACCGGCGCTCATTTTTCTATTCTTATTCTTTTCTGTCATTTCGGTTCGTGAACAAGCAAATACACTTTATCATTCAACCGTTTCTCTTACAGCCATCTTTTTTGTCCCTTTCTTTTTTATTTTTCATCAATCCCCTGCTTTTATCCCTTATTCTAATGAAGGCCTCAGCACTTTATCGATCGGTCAGTTGTTCCTTGCAAAAGAGGAATCTTATCTCGTTTGTATCTTTATATGAAATTCATCCTGCTTTTAGACGAGAAGCCCCTTGTTTCCGATCATCGTGAACCATTAAGGCTTTTCATATTTAAAAATAGCATTTACATAAAAAAATGGACAGCCTTTTGCAGAGACTGTCCAACGGTAACAGGAGGCTCAAAACCGCCATTCTATCCAGGACAAGGACAGCAAATGAATCGGTTTTATCTGTCACCACGAATTATAAAATATATTTATCGATTACTTTCACAAGCTCGCCCACTTCTGGTTTGCTGACTTGCGCCGTCGCTCCAACTTTTTCGCCCTTATGACGCAAATCATCGGTAATAAGCGACGAGAAAATGATAACAGGAAGCTTGCTGAGTTTTTCATCCTCGCGGATTCTTTTCGTCAAATGATGTCCATCCATTTGCGGCATTTCAATATCAGTAATCACAAGCTGCACTTCCTGCTCAATGTCTTTCCCTTCTTTCACAATTGCTTGTAAATAATGAAGGGCTGCTTCTCCATCCTCGAAAAATTCAACAAGCACATAACCTGCTTCAGCAAGCGTGTCATGCAACAGTTTACGCAAAAGCGGGGAATCCTCGGCAACCACGATTTTTTTATTCGAGCGTTCCCGTTTTCCAAGTTTTTTCACTTGCTGTACGTTAATCCCTGTTTCCGGGTTAATATCCACCACCATTTTCTCAAAATCAAGCAATAAAATCATTTTGCCTTCAAGCTTAACAACCCCGATTACCTGACCATCAAGTCCTTGATACATTTGGGAAGGCTTTTCGATTTGCCTCCAAGAAATTCGATGAATCCGAGTAACATTATGTACATGGAATACCACTTTTTGCTGATTAAACTCAGCAACAATAAATTTATCTTGCTGAGGCGTTTCCGATGGAGGAAAGCCGAGTGCCTTGGCCATATCAATAACGGGAAGCACCTCTCCCCGCAATTCGATAATTCCTTCTATATTAGGATGAGAATGGGGAACTTTTGTAATGGGGACAGGATTTAAAATTTCTCTTACCTTCATCACATTAATAGCAAATTGGTTTGTACCGATTAAAAATTCGACAATCTCCAATTCATTGGTTCCGCTTTCTAACAAAATCTCCCGTTTTTCATTCATCTTCGATAACGTCCTTCCTCGTATAATGTCCTAATTTTATTATATTTTTTCCTAAGCAAATAAGAAACCTTTTTCTTTATAAATTCCTCTCTAAAAAATAAAGCTGCCTTCTTATCGGCAGCTTTTCTAATATAAAAAATCAAGCAATCGGCGGTCAGCTAGGTTGGTGTCGACAGGACATGCTTCGGCATCCCGTCCGTATTGCCAGGCCCATACATTCGCTTTACAATTTGGCGAAGCCGGAGAATATTTCGGAGCTTTTTGCTCGGATGTCGTTCCGGGTCTCGGTGCTGAACTCCAAATAACGGATTGAACAGCCACTTGGTTATTTTTTTGTACTGCTTCGCAATAAGCTGCAGAGAAATCCCCTTTGGATGGATCTGCATAAAATCCAGGACGATAGCCAGTAGGCTGAAGCGTTTCCACCCAAGCGCGAATCCATGCCTCATCAACAGCAAAAAAATCTTCAATATTGGCAAACAACATTTTATTTTTTGGAATCCCAAGCCGACGCGCATGAAATACTGCATTGCGTGCAACGACTTGTCCGTTGGCATATCCTGTTGCTTGGCGAAAAGCGTTGTAGATCGGCAATATTTTTATACCATAGCTATGTAGCCGAGCTATTTCTTGAGCTGTTAATCCATCAGAGACATTCGGCACCTCTACTAAGTAACGCCCCCAAAATTTTGGATAGCCAAGCTCATTTTTCACGCAATAAAACGATTGATCTGTCACTGTTGCCGCGGAATCAACTCCCCAAACCGTTCTCGCCATAATTTCTCTCATTCCTTTCTCTCTGCACTTTTTTCTATACGAAAAATGCAACGATGGAACGAAGATCTGGAAAATCGACGCTCAAAGGTATATTTGCAGACTGGCATTGGTCACGCACTCGTATAGCGAAGGTCCAAATACTCCCGCTGTCAGACCCATTCATGAATCTATGAAGCCATTCATCGTGTAGCTACCTGACCGTCGAAAAACATCATGAGCTCCGTATAGCTGCTTTATATTATCATATGACTGAGACGGTTTGTCTTATTTCATTAAAGGCAATGTAATCTCTACGCGCGTTCCTTTTCCGGGATGGCTCATATAATGAACGGTTCCTCCCATTTCACGGATTAAGCGATTGGAAATCATGCTCCCTAACCCCGTTCCTTTTGACTTCGTTGTGTAATAGGGAAGACCAATCTTTTTTAACTCCTCCTCTGTCATTCCTTTTCCGTTATCTTCAATCACTACTTTGACAGTCTTTTGCTGCATAAGAGATTGTGTCGTAATAAAGACACTTCCGCTGCCATTATCAATTGCTTCAATCGCATTTTTGATAATATTTAAAAATGATTGCTTTAAATATTGCTCGTCTCCCCAGACGTAACATTTTTCAATATTCTCCCATTCGATAGACACATTGGCAAACGCTCCTAACGGGCGAAGCAAGTCCACACAGTCACGCAGCACTTCACTTAAATCAATCGGCTGCAAGCGAAAATCAGCCGGCTTTGCCAATTTTAAATAATCCGTAATGATTTTATTTGCCCGATCTAGCTCCTCTAGAATAAGGGGAGCAAATTGCTCTAATTGTGAATTTCCAGCATCCTTTTGCAGCAATTGCACAAACCCGCGGACCGTCGTAATCGGATTGCGAATTTCATGAGCAAAGGATGCCGCCATTTCACTGACCATCGTCAGCTTATCCATATATACCATCTCATCAAATTGGCGATTATACACAATTAAGCGTTCAATTAAAACAATAATCAACAGGTAAGTCGCCAAAAACATGGCAAAATACGTACTATAAAATTCCCAATTCAAAAATGAAACCGTTTGAACAATGATCGTAAAATACAAAAGAAAATACAGCATCACAATCATTAATGCATGCCATAATTTATTTTTTGCTTTCCAATAAAAAGGCCGAAATAACCAAGCAGTGATAAACGAAAGAACGGAAACAAGCACTCCGATTCCGGCAAAAGAGCCGCCAATAATCAGACGCGTAATCACCACAATCAATGTGCATATGCCTCCGGCCGGCCAGCCAATATATAGCGTCACAATTAAAATGACGATCATCCGAAAATCAAAATGTGTCTCCCCTAGGGTCTCAATTGGATAAAACATACACAGCATGGCAGCAAACGCAGCAAATAGCCCATAAATGGCTTGCTGCCGCATCGTTAAAGTCAGACGGTCCCGAAAAGGGAAAAATAAATTCGCATTAAATGTTAATGAGAGCAAAATCGTAATATTGACAATGAGAGGCTTAATCATGAAAATCATTCTTGATTTCCCCCGTTCATCGATACATCGCCCATCATTGTATCATACTCTTTTCATTTCTTGAATGAGTTTTACAAAAATAAAAACACGCTTGGCTAGGTAATCATAGCCAGCGTGTTTTTTCGTCATCTTTTCCAACGGTGAAGCAATTCGTTACGCTCTCCACGCGCAAAAACATCGAGACGATTTCCTCCCCATGAAATAGCAGCGGGTTCAGATGTAATACGCCTTCCATCAAGATGAAGAAACTCGCTCCAATGCGCGCCATCCCAATATTTATAAAGAAGTTCATGATTCCCACCGCGCGCAAAAATATCTAAGCGGTTTTTTCCTCTAGATGCCGCTGCTGGGCTCGAAGTAAGAATACCTTTCAGATCTTCCCAATGACTCCAGCGCACGCCGTCCCACCATTTATGCAAAAGTTGCCGCTCTGCTCCTCTCGCAAATACATCAATTCTTTGCTTTCCCCATGAAACAGCTCCGGGAGCGGATGTAATAATGCCGCCCAAGTTTTCCCATTCACTCCAACGCACACCGTCCCACCATTTATGATACAGATGACGATCCTCGCCGCGCACAAACACATCCAGCCGATTGGCTTCCCATGATGCCACCGCAGGAGTTGAGCTTAACACTCCTCCTAAGTCTTCCCATTCACTCCAGCGTACACCGTCCCACCATTTATGCAAAAGCTGCCGTTCTGGCCCGCGACCAAATACATCAATGCGATTTTCCCCCCATGAGACAGCAGCTGGAGAGGAAGTTAATGTACCGGAGAGATTTTCCCAATCGCTCCAACGCACACCGTCCCACCATTTATGGAGCAATTGATGCCTTTCACCTCTTGCAAATACATCCAGCCGATCTCGTCCCCAAGACGCCACAGCCGGTCCTGATGTTAATGTTCCTCCTAAACTTTCCCACGCGCTCCAATCCTGTTCCGGCCTATATCCGATATTCTCTAGCACCAAACGAATGATGGATCTTACGATTTGCTCGATTTCATTTTCCGGAACGCGATACGCCTGCAACACAGTAAACAACCAAGGGGAGTTTCTTCTAGTTAGCTGAAACAGCTGCTCAATCTTTTGATCCATTGTTCCTTCCACATGGTCCTTATGATCTAACGCTGTTTGGACAATGACACGAAACATATAGCGTGATATATTGCGCGGAACATAATATTGTTGCAGCTTCGCATATAGCGACTGCAGCTTCGGACGAATCATGCGCCATATATTCTCCATTTCTTGGTTTCTTTCACTATTTTCCCTGTCATGATAATCGATTAACATTTCAGTAAATCCCGGTACATAGGCAGAAAACATGCCATACGGATCAAGACGGTCCATCCTATCCCCTCCTCTTTGTCAAAGATCCCATCACTTTATCGTATGATGCTGTCCGATTATATAGTCCTTTTTTTGTTGCAAGTACAAAGACTTCGATTAATGTATATAGAATATGGTGGGTGGATAAACAAACATGATGCCACGTGCTATCATTTTGTTTTCATTAGTCATAGGAGCTACTCCTCTTCCAACGGAAATAAAAAGAGGGTGCCCAAACTATTCGTTGGACACCCTCTCTTTTTAATCGCCAATTCTCCCTGTATTTCTTTCGCTATCAAGCGGCTCGGAAATGCGGTTAAAAGCCAGATCCACTGCAGCTTCTGCTGAACTGCAAAACGCAATCTCCACCGTGCGCCGCTCATCCAAATACCCTCCTTCATAGGCCACCTCTTTTATTTTTGTCGCCCATCCACCTGTCGTTTCAATAATAACCACCGGTTTTTGATTCATATATGCCGCTGACAGCTCCCCAAGCGTCCCATTGCCGCCGCGGATCATAATAAGGGCATCCGATGAATGAACGAGCACCATGCTGCGAAAATCAAAATGAAGCCCTGTTGTAATCGGTACATCTAAATAATCATTAGCGACATCTGTGCGATCTCCGGCTAAAATGCCAATCACTAATCCCCCTGCCTGCTTTGCTCCTTTAGAAGCTGCTTCCATGACTCCGCTTCCTCCGCCGGTTAATAGGACCGCCTTTCTTTTCGCAATTTCTTCGCCTACCTGCTCCGCAATTTTTCGTACGCTGTCAGGAATATCCCCTGATTGTCCAATGACTGCAATTCGCTTCATTCGTTGTCTCTCCCGTTTTACCGATTTCCTTTATGAAAACGAAACCATCCTTTTTTCTTAAACAAGAAAAACATGGCTACCGCAATGAGTGCCATTATTCCTAGCACAGCAAAATACCCGTATTTCCAATGCAATTCAGGCATATTGTCAAAATTCATCCCATACACACCGGCAATGAACGTCAACGGCATAAAAATCGTCGTAATCACCGTTAATGTCATCATAATTGTATTCATCCGATTGGAGTTCAATGACAAATAACTATCGCGAATATCAGAAGTAATATCGCGATTCGCCTCAATCATTTCCACCAATTTTAATAAATGATCATAAATATCATGAAAATAAATATGCTGTTCCTTCATTCGCTGTAGCCGATCAGAGTTAATAATCCGATAAAGCAAATCACGCATCGGGACAATGGTTCTTCTTAGTTTGGATAAATCACCGCGAATATCAAATACTTTTTCGAGGATTTCCTGAATGGTATGATCGTTTGTATTTTCATCAAGATCATTTAACATATCTTCCATTCGATACATCGGCGGAAAATAATCGTCTACAAGCTTATCTAAAACATGATACATCACGTGAAATGGTCCTGCTTGAAAATGCTCTTCTGTTTGCAGCCTTTCCCATACTTGATTTATTCCCCATACGGATTGTTTATGAAACGAAACGAGAAAGTTTTGTCCGATAAATAAATCCACTTCTTCCGCTTCCAATGTTTCTTGATTAATAGAGTGCACAACCATAAACAAATACTGATCATAAAAATCCAGCTTCGGTCGTTGAATAAATTCCAAACAGTCCTCAATCGCTAATGGATGAAAATGAAAAAAATCGGCCAACAATTTTGCCTCTTCATCTGTCGGTTCGTGGAAATCGACCCAATACCATGAAACGGAAGGTTTTTTTAAAAATGGCAGTGGTACATCATAGACTACTTCAAAGTCTTTAGTAATCGCACAAGTTCGGATCATCACTCTCCCCCTTCCTTCGACGTCAATGTATCAAAACATAGGCATGTAGATGAACGAACAAAAAACCTTCGCCTCTAGCTTCATTTTTTCACAGGCAGCAAACGCATCGTTCGCTAAAGACATATCTTAATTCTTGGCTTTTCTGCCATAGCCGGCAATCCTCTTGCTAACGACTAGCATGCTATATAGGCGATCAATGATTTTGGCACTGGATCTATCTGTGAAGGATCAAGATCCAACGAGAAGATCGAGCAGATGGCTCATGCAAAAGCCAAATGGCATGTTTTCGACGGTCGGAGACAAGCCGCGGACTTGTCTCCGTCACGCCCCAGCTGCCAAGAACCGAACAACCGTCATACCTGCTCATCAGAATGGGAAATATTAGCACATCAAGCTGTATCCATATCATACCACGAATTTATAGATGGAGCATTGATATAGGACGATTGTGGTTGTTCAATTGGTTCACTCCGCTCGAAAAAGTTTATCTCTCCCCAGCCATCAGCTTTTCAAAAATAATTTTATTCCATTCTCAAGCTGTATTTATCTATATAATACCCGAAAAATAGTCGCTTGTTTGTAAAAATTACTACCTTCGAATTTATCAAAATTTTCTTTACTTTTTTATAAAAAAAGACGATAATATAAAAAAGGGAACATCTTGTTCCCGAATAAGGGGGAGTTTCCATGTACGAAAAACAATTTCCTCACGAAGGGATTATGATGTTTGGGCAACCGGAAGAAAAAAACAGCTACGGACCGCTTGCTGAAATGATTCTGGAACAAGCTATTTTCCTTTATCAAAAAAATAAATTAATGGAAAAGATTGATGAAGCGCTAGCTACCAAAGATCAAGCGCTGTTTTTAGAATTATCCACCCAATATAACGAATTGCTAAAAAAACACAGAGAATAGGCAGGGAGATTTTTCGAAATGATGGAATGCGAAGCCTCACAGCACTATAATCATGAATCGTTTGATTAGGTGAGCCACTTCTTCGTCTTTATACGCAGAAGAAGGCTCACCTTTTATTGTACTTCCGTGATAAAATAAAACAAATGGAGTATGGAAGGAAGGAATACTATGGAGCATCTCATTCATCCGCGTATTAAAAATATTGAAATCTCAGGAATCCGCAAATTTTTTAATATGGTTGCCGATCGTCCAAACCTCATTTCATTAACAATTGGCCAGCCGGATTTTCCGACTCCTGAACATGTGAAAGAAGCTGGGAAACAAGCCATTTCTGATAACTTCACAGTCTATACCCACAATGCAGGCTTGCTTGAAGTGCGTCAAGCGGCTTGCCGTTTTGTCAACGAAAAATATGGCTTGCACTATAATGAAAACGAAGTGATTGTGACGATTGGTGCAAGTCAGGCCATTGACATCGCTTTTCGCACCATTTTGGAGGAAGGAGTCGAGGTGATTTTACCAGGCCCTGTGTATCCCGGTTATGAGCCGATTATTCGCATGTGCGGAGCCAAACCTGTATATGTCGACACCCGCCATAACCAATTTAGGCTTTCCGCCGACTTGATTAAACCGTACATAAATGAACGAACGCGCTGTATCGTTTTGCCGTATCCCTCCAACCCAACTGGTGTAACGTTAGCGCAGCAGGATTTGCTAGAACTGGCTGAACTGTTGAAGGATCGCCCAATTTGGATCTTATCGGATGAAATTTATAGCGAGCTTGTTTATAGCGGCAAACATGCTTCAATTGCCAAATGGCTGCGCAATCAAACGATTGTGATTAACGGATTAAGCAAGTCACATTCAATGACGGGATGGCGAGTGGGGTTTGTCTTCGCCCCAGAGTTTTTAACAAAACATCTGATTAAAGTGCACCAATATAGCGTCTCATGCGCTTCTTCCATTTCGCAAAAAGCCGCTTTAGCCGCCTTGACAGCGGGAAAAGAAGACGCCAACGACATGCGGAAGCTATACGAACAGCGAATGGAATATGCCTACAGCCGGCTTGTTGAGATGGGCTTTCAAGTGGAAAAGCCAACAGGGGCTTTTTACTTATTTCCATCTATTGAACCATTTCATACTTCCTCTTTTGAATTTGCGCTTGATTTAGTGGATAAAGCTGGCGTAGCCGTCGTTCCTGGAAGCGCCTTTTCAGCATATGGAGAAGGATATGTTCGGCTTTCGTATGCCTATTCATTAGAAACGCTAGCAGAGGGGCTGAATCGCATCGAACAGTACGTTCAAAAACATAAAAGGTGAGAGCTTGGGTAGCTTCTCACCTTTTTATCAAGGAGGCAGCTGGTCATGCCATCGACTGGCCTCTGACAGTCGAAAATTTGAAAACGTCTATAAGTTCCCTCTTCTTAGTTGGCACAATAGAGAAGGTGCCATTTTCTTAGTGCTAGAGGGCGTTTATGAATGATCATAGTGCTTGTATAACGCATGCGTTCCGCTGTTCTCCTCACCGCTTGCCGCCAGTTCTTCATACATTTTTTTAGCTAAGCTCAGTCCGGGCAGCTGCAAATTCATTTTTTCTGCCTCTTCCAGCGCAATTTTCATATCCTTAATAAAATGCTTTACATAAAATCCTGGCGCAAAATCCCCCGCCAACATTCTTGGGGCTAATTGGCTCAGTGACCAGCTGCCGGCAGCTCCTTGTGAAATGCTTTCCAACACTTTATAAGGATCAAGACCTGAACGTTTCGCATAAATGAGCGCCTCACAAACACCGATCATATTGGTAGCAATCGCAATTTGGTTACACATTTTCGCATGCTGGCCCGCTCCCGCTTTTCCTTGAAAAACAATGTTTGTTCCTAGCACTTCAAAAATTGGCTTGCACTCATGAAATGCCGCTTCATCGCCCCCAACCATAATGGCAAGCCGTCCTTCTCTGGCACCAACGTCTCCACCAGAAACAGGAGCATCTAGCGCAAATACCTTTCTCTTCTTCGCCTCATCATAAATTTTCTCGGCCAACGACGGAGGAGATGTTGTCATATCAATTAAGTACGTGTTTTCCTTCACATTTTCAATTAATCCGTTTTCGCCAAAATATACGGCTTCTACATCCTGTGGATAGCCCACCATCGTAATAACAACATCCGCCTCGCGGGCAAGCTCGCGAACCGTTTCCTTCCAGACCGCCCCTGCTCTTAATAGCTCCTCTGCTTTCTCCTTCGTGCGCGTGTGCACAAGCAAATCATATCCTGCTTGCAGCAAATTGCGCGCCATACTTTGTCCCATTACACCAAGACCAATAAAGCCGATTGTTTTCATACTCATTCCTCCACATATAAAACACCTTGGCTTGCGGCCAAGGCGCTAATCTTCTAACACGACATTATATTTTCGATTGAACTCTTCATCGGATTTAACGAGATAAACGATTCCCTCAATAAAGCCGATGATGCTTGGAATTCCTGTCCACGAAAATAATAAATAAAGAATGCCTTGGCCAAGCTTTCCTAAATAAAATTTATGAATGCCGAGACCACCTAACAAAATGGCTAAAAGACCTGCAACTACCTTATTTTTCACGATGCCTCTTCCTTTCTCCGCTGGGGTAAGTCCTTTTATTTATATTCACCCAAATGAGAAAGTAGCACCTTTGGTTAAATCGCTTTGACCATCCCCCCATCGACGAGAAACGATTGGCCTGTCATATAGGAATTGGCTGCTGAAAGAAGGAAGGTCACCACATTGGCAAACTCCTCCGGCGTTCCATAGCGGCCAAGCGGAATGGCACTTTTCATCCGCATTTCCATTTCTTCCTTTGTGATTCCAAATTTTTCTGCGTTCATCTGATCTAAAAAAGCCACCCGTTCCGTTGCAATTCTTCCCGGCGCTACGGTATTGATTAAAATGTTATATGGAGCAAATTCAGAAGCCAACGTTTTGGTCAAACCGACAATTCCAGTGCGGAATGTATTTGATAGCAATAAGCCAGGAATGGGCTCTTTGATGGAAGAAGAAGCAATATTGACAATTTTTCCGCCATTTTTCTTTAAATAAGGCAGTGCTTCACGAATGAGGCGAATATAGCTTAGTAAATTTAATTCAAATGCTTGATACCAATCCTCATCCGTAATCGTTTCAAAAGTTCCCGTCGGAGGTCCTCCCGCATTGTTGACAAGCAGTTCAAGAGCTCCATATGTTTCTACCGTTTGGACAACAAGCCGCTGAATTTCTTCTTTTTTCGTTACATCCGCTCGAATGTAAGCAACCCTTCCTTTATGTAACTCACTTAGCTCTTGAGCCACCTCCTTCAGCTTTTCTTCATTGCGGCTCGTAATCATCACATTGGCACCTTCCAGCACCAGCCGCTGGGCAATCGCTTTACCAAGCCCTTGACTAGACGCTACAACAAGCGCTGTTTTTCCCTCTAACTGAAGCTCCACCTTCTTCACTCCTTTTCTTTATTATTACTATACCATTCGGCAAAGCCGCTGAGTTTTCCTCCTTCTCATCATAAAAGCGCACGGGAAATCCATGCGCTTTTATGGTTATGCATCGAATTTTTCGACTAATTTCTTGAGCTGCTGTCCCATCTCACTTAATTTTTCAGCGGACTCTGTGACCGTGCTGAGCGCCTGCAGCTGATCATCGGCTGATGCTGCCACTTCCTCCGCAGAAGCTGCCGCCTGTTGAGCAATAGCGGAAATATTTTGCATCGCTTCAACCACTTGATCCTTACTTTCGTTCATATGCTTCACTTCATCACTAATATGAGAGATGGAGTTTGTCAGTTCTTCCATCATGACGGAAATTTTCATAAAGGATTCGCCTGTCGTATGAACGGCTTGCTGTTGCTCTTCGTTCATATCTTTTGAACGCCCAACGGCTTGCATTGCTAAATCCGCTTGTTGCTGAATCGTCGCGATTGTCTGACGGATCAACTCGGTCGCTTGAGAAGATTGTTCCGCCAATTTGCGAACCTCCTCAGCCACAACCGCAAATCCTTTACCATGTTCGCCTGCTCGTGCTGCTTCAATGCTCGCATTTAACGCAAGCAAATTCGTTTGTGCGGAAATCGCTGTAATCGTTTGAATGACTTCATCAATTCTTTTCATTTTTTCAACGAGATCATCCATTACTTTTTCTACAGACTGCAATTCATTTTTTGCTTCATCTGATTTTAATTGCAGCTCATTTAATTTTTCTAATCCATAATAACTTGCTTCTTTTGTATCATTTGATAAAGTTTGCATTTCTGAAGCGGATTGAGCGACTGCTTCAATTTGACTTGACAGCATGGTTGTTCGTTCGTTGATCGTATCTAGGTCACTCGCCTGTTCAGATGTTCCTTTTGCAATATCATTAATCGCTGTCGCTACTTGCTCGCTTGAAGTCATCGTTTCTTCGGAAACAGCGCTTAAATGATCGGCAGATTGAGCGAGCTCAGCAACTGACTGATTCACTTGATGAATGAGTGCCCGCATTTCATGAACCATATGGTTAAAATGAGAAGCCAGCTGCCCGATTTCATCTTTTGCTTTTACTTTCACTTGAACCGTTAAATCTCCCTCTGCTACCCTCTCTACTTGCTCTTGCAAGTAGACGATTGGTTTGACAATGGAGCGAGCCATCAAATAAATGACAATCATTCCGATAAGTACTGCGATAATCGTAATCATGAGCATTTGTGCTGCAATTGAATTACTGACCGCAAATAAATCTTTTTCTTTATATACCGCTCCAACTTTCCAGCCCAGCTCAGGAATAGTTGTAAAATAAAGCATTCTCTTTTCGCCGTCTCTCGTATACTCATACACGCCGCTATCACGGTCAAGCATGTATTTCACAGTGGCGTCGTTTGCCATATTCTTTCCTTTGTATTGAGGATGGACGATAGCAATACCTGTTTGATCAAATAAAAACGGATAGCCTTTGTATCCTACATCCATTTTATTCACAATTTTTGTAACGGCATCAAGTGACAAGTCCATCCCGATGACACCAACTACTTGTGCACCGTCTTTCACCGCCTTGGCAAGAGTCACCACATACTTTCCTGTAACCGTATCTACATATGGATCCGTCCAGGCAACCTCATCAGGATGCTCGATTGCTTTTTTATACCACGGACGGGAAGTCGGATCAAAGCCAGCCGGAAGGTCCACTTTCGGCGTCGTATACATCTTTTTCCCTTCAGTTCCAATATAAACAAGCTGTGTATTGCTATGAATCTTTAAAAACGTTTGAAATTCCTTTTCAACTGTCGGCGATTCTTGGTTGTCTTTCGCCATTTGGACTATCGCCGGCGATTCGCTAAATTGCTTCATACTATTCACTTCACTTGTAAAGCTTGATTGAATATCGTCAATCAGCTGCTCAACAAGCGCATGCCCGCGGCTGCTGACATCCTTGCGAATCATCTGCTTTGTTTCTACGACCCCGACAATTTGTGTAACGGCTAAAGAAACGACCATTAGTAAAGCTATTAAGACAATCAGTTTTGTTCTTAATGTTTTGAACACTTCGCTTTTTCTCCCCTTTGTCAAAATTCATCCTATTTTGTCGAGTTGCCATTTCCATTATAAAACCATGGTCTATAGCCGTCTATAGTAGCATATTCTCAATCATAGCAAAATGAATGAAAAACTTTTTTGCTATCGCATTTATCATGGTAAAAATTCCAATTGTTGACGATCCATGATTTTACTAAAAATATGGAATCATATAGCTAGACACAAGCTTTTCGCTTGCCGACTACGGCAGAAAAGCGAGGAATCCAAGCCATGTCAATGAATTTTTATGGGATCATCACAACCCTAAATAAAACATAGACGTGCGATAGAATAAATGACGCCCGTATGTATTTTCATAATACTGCGATGCGCGTTATCTACGCGCCTGTTGTCCGATTCCGTTTAGCAGGGGGAAATATGAGACGATGACCATTATGTCCAGCGCCTTTCAGCGACTCAATATGGACAAAAAAAGATCATGTAGCCAGCAAAATCAAAGCTTTTTGCTTCACTTCGGCCATGCTGTTCGATCAGTGGTTGAAAATGATGGAGAAGGCGCAAAAGCAGCAATCATACTGTATGAATGGAATGGAACCTTCTTTTTAAATCATAAGCGGTGGTAGCTACCACCGCTTATATTTTCTACTCCATATGGAAAGTTTGTTTCACAAATGCCACCACTTCTTCTGCTGTGCTCATGGATAGAATGGCTTCTTTAAAGCTAGCTGCTTCTGTTTTTGAGAGCTTTTTCATTTGTGAACGAGCACGTAAAACCGAAGTTGCGCTCATGCTAAATTCGTCCAGTCCTAAGCCGAGCAAAATTGGAATCGCCAATTCATCTCCTGCCATTTCTCCGCACATTCCTGCCCATTTTCCTTCTTTATGAGCGGCTTCGATCACATGATGAACAAGGCGCAAAATAGCTGGATTATACGGCTGATAAAGGTAAGAAACCCGTTCGTTCATACGATCAGCCGCCATCGTATACTGAATTAAATCATTTGTTCCAATACTAAAGAAATCGACTTCCTTGGCAAATTGATCGGCAAGCACCGCGGCCGCAGGAATCTCCACCATCATTCCAATCTCAATCTCTTCAGCTACTGGAATTCCTTCATGTTGAAGCTTCTCTTTTTCTTCTAAAAGGATGGCCTTTGCTTGCCGGAACTCTTCCAGTGTTGCAATCATCGGAAACATAATTTTTAAGTTTCCATACACACTTGCGCGCAGCAGCGCACGAAGCTGAGTTCGGAACATGTCCTGCATTTCAAGGCACAGACGGATCGCTCGGAACCCTAGAAACGGATTCATTTCTTTTGGAAGATCTAAATACGGCAATTCTTTGTCGCCGCCAATATCAAGCGTACGAACAACGACCGGTTTGCCTTGCATTTGTTCCAGTACTACTTTATATGCTTCGAACTGCTCCTCTTCTGTCGGCAGCTCAGAGCGGCCCATATATAAAAACTCTGTACGATATAAGCCAATTCCTTCTGCACCGTTGGCTAGCACACCTTTAACATCTTCTGGCGTACCAATATTTGCAGCTAATTCAACATGATGGCCATCGCTTGTCACCGTCGACTCGTGAACAAGCTTCGCCCACCCCGCTTTTTGCTTCTCAAAGCGCTCCCGCTTTTCTTCATAATGAGCGAGCACATCACTCGATGGATTCACAACAACTTGTCCATCCAGTCCATCAATAATGACCACATCGCCATTTTGGATTTCCGCTGTGGCACATTTCGTTCCCACCACTGCTGGAATTTCAAGAGAACGAGCCATAATCGCCGAGTGAGAGGTTCGGCCGCCGATATCAGTAGCAAATCCTTTTACATATTGGCGATTGAGCTGTGCTGTATCAGAAGGTGTCAAATCTTCGGCAATGATGATCACTTCTTCGGAAATCAGGCTCGGATTGGAAATCGCAATCCCGAGCAAATGAGCAAGCACTCGCTTCGCGACATCGCGAATATCAGCTGCCCGCTCTTTCATGTACTCATTATCCATCGATTCAAACATCGCAACAAACATGGACGTTGTTTCATTCCATGCGTACTCTGCATTGACTTTTTCCGCTTTAATTTTATCCTTTACCGGATTTAATAGTTCCGGATCACTTAACACAAGAAGATGCGCAGAAAAAATGGCAGCTTTGTCGTCCCCTAATTCGCGTAATGCATGGGCCTGAATTTGCTCAAGTTCGCCTTTGGCTTTGACAATAGCTGCTTCAAAACGTTCAATTTCAGCCTGTGGGTCCGTAATGTCATATTTTTCAACAGTAAAATTAGGGGTTTCTAAGCGGTATGCCTTAGCAATGGCAATACCGCTTGATGCAGCAATCCCTGTAATATTCTTAGACATTATTGTGCAAGACCCTCTTTTGCCAATGTATCTGTTAATGCTGCTAACGCTTCTGCTGCATCTGAACCCTCAGCTGTAATTTTAATTTGAGCACCTTGTGGAACACCTAGCGACATAACACCCATAATGGATTTCAAATTCACTGTTTTCCCGTTGTACTCTAAGTTAATGTCGCTGTTAAATTTGCTCGCTGCTTGAACAAGTAAAGTAGCAGGACGAGCATGAATACCAGATTCAGCAGTTACTTTAAATACTTTTTCAGCCATTTAAACCATTCTCCTTTAACAATATATTTTTTTGTCATCATAACAAACATATCTGCTCTTATTCAACAGAAAAGAAATTTGTCGATCGTTGTATCCCCTTTTGGTTATTCGATGACAGCTACTTTGTGCTCACCTTTTGTTACTGTCGTTTCTGTCTCTAAGCGAATCTGCTCGTTCGCTTTTAAGTTTGTAAAAATAATCGGTGTAATGATGGAAGGAGCATTATTTTCTACATATTGCAAATCTACTTTTAAAATCGGCTGTCCTTTTTTCACTTCGTCTCCTTGCGAAACAAGTGCTTCAAAGCCTTGTCCGTTCAATTTTACGGTATCAATACCAAAGTGAATTAAAATTTCTCTGCCGTTCTTCGATTCAATCCCAATCGCATGCTTCGTCGGGAACACATTGATAATTTTTCCATCAACAGGAGAAACTACCGTTCCATCTGTTGGCATGATGGCAAAACCATCCCCCATCATTTTTTGTGAAAACACTTGGTCTGGCACCTCTGACAACGGAAGTACTTCACCTGTTAGCGGAGCGATAATTTCGTCTGTACTCGCACTCGCTGCGACTTGAGCACTTGCTGTTTTTGGCTCTTCTTTCACACGAACCGGCGTGCGCCCTTCCATAATATCCTTAATTTGCCCTTTTAAGATGTCGGATTTCGGTCCAAAAATCGCTTGTACATTATTTCCTACTTCAAGTACACCAGCTGCACCTAACGTTTTTAACCGTTCTTTATCGACATGTTGAATATCATGAACTGATACACGTAAACGAGTGATGCATGCATCTAAATGTTCGATATTTTCTTTGCCGCCAAGCGCTGCTAAAATCTCGTACGGCAAATCTCCTGCGCTTGCTGCTTCGCCCGCTTTTTCTTCCGTCACTTTTTCACGTCCCGGAGTCGCTAAATTCCATTTGCGAATCGCAAAACGGAAGCCGAAATAGTAAATAACGGCAAATACAAGACCTACTGGAATCACAAGCCACCAGGCTGTTCGGTTTGGCAGCACTCCAAATAGCAAATAGTCAATGACACCACCGGAGAACGTCATTCCGATTTTCACATGCAATATATGCATAATCATAAACGATAATCCGGCAAAAATGGTATGGATCGCAAATAGTGCCGGTGCGACAAACAAGAACGAAAACTCAATTGGTTCGGTAATTCCTGTTAAAAACGATGTAAGTGCTGCAGATGCCATAATTCCGGCAACGACCTTTTTGTTTTCAGGGCGGGCCTCATGATAAATAGCCAGTGCAGCGGCAGGAAGACCAAACATCATAAATGGGAATTTCCCTGTCATAAATGTTCCGGCCGTTAAATCGACTCCATCTTTTAGTTGAGCAAAGAAGATTTTTTGGTCACCATGAACAACTTCTCCAGCCTTGTTGACATACTCACCAAATTCATACCAGAATGGCGAATAGAAAATATGATGCAAGCCAAATGGAATAAGCGCGCGTTCAATCACGCCAAAAATAAAGGCTGCCAGCGTTTTATTCGCATCAATCATATTATGTGAGAATGAATTCAAGCCATGCTGGATAGGTGGCCATACCCATGTCATCACAATTCCCAAAAGAACAGCAGACGCTGCTGTGATAATGGGTACAAATCGCTTGCCGGCAAAAAATCCTAAATATTGCGGCAGCTCGATATTGAAAAACTTATTGTACATATACGCTGCTAAAATACCGACGATAATACCGCCAAATACCCCTGTTTGCAATGTTGGAATCCCTAAAATATTCGCAAACGACGGATCTGTGCCGATTTTATCAGCCGTGACGCCCAATATGACGCTCATCGTTTTGTTCATAATTAAGTAGCCGACAATCGCAGCAAGGCCCGCAACACCTTCGCCTCCGGCTAACCCGATCGCTACCCCAACTGCAAAGAGCAAAGAAAGGTTGTCAAACACCGCACCTCCTGATTGCTCCATGACTTTGGCCACAAGAACGACCCAGTCTGCCTTAAGTGCAGGAATTTTGTCTGTTAGCGCCGTATTCTGTAAAGCGTTACCAAAAGCAAGCAAAATACCTGCAGCCGGCAAAATCGCTACGGGAAGCATTAACGCTTTTCCGACTTTTTGCAGCGTTCCAAACGCTTTTTTCATAATGTAATCCCCCTTCTCATTCTAAATTGGCAGCAAACATTTTTTCTCTTTATAGTCATCTCACCAAATGCCTGATATTTGTAAGCACTTGCAAAGGATGAAAAAACAAAAGGCATGAGCAAAGAAAAACAAAATTGAACATGAATAGCAACAGGATAGAAAAACAACCATCCATAATTGCTTGTTCCATTTTGTCTTCTTTACTCATGCCTGATCGAATCAGTAACACGTAAAGATGTAGACAATTATTTACTTTTTTTTGCAAGCCTTTGCAAATGCATCGTTAAATAGACTGCTTCTGCATCGTCCACAGGCATCTGCAACGTTTGCTGCATGATTTTTACTAGCTTCCATGCAGCATTATAACATATCGGATATTCTTCTTTCAAGATTTTCGACAACTTTTTTGGTTCTTCGACACGCTCACCTTTTTTAATTCGTTCGATCGCATACCGTAAATGCTGAATAAATCGCAAATAATAAATACTTTCACGGTCGATGGCAATATGAAGCTGTTCTTCTACAATGGAAATCAGTTGAGCAATTAATTGTGAGTGCTTATTTACTTCCGAAAGACTTTGATGCGAAATCCCACTATGGATATGTAAAGCAATAAATCCCTTCTCTCCTTCAGGAAATTGCACGTGCAGCTTTTCTGTTAACATGTCAACGACTTCTCCGGCAATTTCATACTCTAAAGGAT
Source organism: Anoxybacillus sp. B2M1 (assembly GCF_001634265.1). Lineage (NCBI taxonomy): Bacteria > Bacillati > Bacillota > Bacilli > Caryophanales > Anoxybacillaceae > Anoxybacillus > Anoxybacillus sp. B2M1. Next base: position 1,445,412 of record NZ_CP015435.1, read on the forward strand.
ATAAGCTTTTTGTTTCAATCAAAAATGGATTTTTCAGATCAAGTCCTTGCTGAATGCGCTTAATCGCAAAAGAAATATGATCGGTCAGAGCAACGTGGATATGCTCATTCAATGGCGCATTGACCCGATTTTTGATGTGCTGCATCACTTCATTCATGACACCGATGAATTCTTCGTCAAGGCTGGGAAGCAACTTTTTATATTGCTCCTGCTCACGTTCATTTTTCAAGATAAACCATTTTTCGACCGCGTTTTGCTCAATGAAATCTCCCTTTTTCTTGCCGAAGCCGATCCCTTTTCCTAACAAAACCACTTCATCATACTCTTCGTGCGAAGCAACCAATACGTTATTATTCAATACTTTTTCAATCCGAAAGGACTTTCCCACAAAAGCCCAGCTCCTTTGATTTAGACGTTTACAATACTATCATCTTACGCAACGATTTACCATTCGTCAATAATCGACTTTTTTCGAAGCGAGCTTTTTTGCTGTCAAAACATACAATATAACCAAACTATACAAATCCCATTTAATAAGTAGAGATCGAGCAACAGCCAGCTTCAGAAAGAGCAATGGACCGGTCTTTCAAGTCACCCCCAATCGTCGAAAAACAATCGTTAAAAAGCTAAGCCTCATTTATAGACAAAAAGGAGACAGAATGATGAATCAGATAAATCCTAAAAAACTTCACGTGCAATGGGAAAACAACGCACGTCTGCACATTCCACCTAATACAAGAAAATACACGTTAATCCATTCTGACGACACTGATGATCTTTATTTGTACATTGGGTCATCATTTGCTTTCGAACATCTTCATCCGACGCGCGATGAAGTATTAGCTGAGTGGAAACGAGTGAAGCAAACACTCATTTTATTCCTCTATGTATACGTAGGAAACAAAAATAGCGGAAAAGAAACGAATGAGCAAAGAAAACAAGTTTTCCAAAAAAATTTGCCGCTTGCGCTTGAAGCCATTCGTCATGGAGACCAACAGCTGTTTCAAGCGTATCCATCTTTAGATTTTAGTCCTATTCTTGTTCATTTTACATCAGAATATCCCGATTTAAATGTGACAGAGGATTACGGATCTCCTTATCTGTATAAATAATCGATTCCCTGAAAGTGAAGGCTGATATTTCTTTCCCTTCGATCCATACTATTGAAATGAACATGTCATCCATTACCCATGGTGCTAGTTGCGCATGATCGCTTGAGCGCTCAATATTTCCTCTCCTATATGTACAGGGGATGAGCCGCTTTCGGCGATCAGGCAACTGAACCACACCGCTTCCAGATAAATTCAAATGGCTTATTGATCGCCGCGTGCTCGCTTAGGCTGGCCGAGACAAGTCGATGGTTTGCCTCCTGACCGTGAGGTTTGAATCAATACGGTTCATTCATCATATGGATTACCGCGCGAGAACGATCAGTGAAACCGATTGGATCTGGCGCCACGCGTATCCATTATGTCATGGGAAAATGGAAAATATAAGGCTTAGCAAAGCTTTTTCAACAGCGACGATAAAAATAGGATAAAGCACAAACCTTTCAATGAATGGAGGACCTTATACATGCCATACATGACGATAGATAATGATATTCGCCTATATTATACGGATGCAGGAGAAGGGAAAGCCCTGGTGTTTATTCACCCGCCAGGAATGGGAAGCAACGTTTTTGCTAAGCAACAAGCGTTGACAGCCAACTTTCGCGTTGTCACCTATGATATGAGAGGAAACGGAAAAAGCAGCGCTTCAAACAAACCAATAACGATTTCTTTGCTTACGGAAGATCTTCATCAATTGCTTCGCTCTCTCCAAATTGAACGAGCGATTATTTGCAGTTACTCAAGTGGAGGCTCTGTTGCGCAAGCTTTTGCGCTTCGCTATCCAGAACAAACGGAAGCGATCGTATTAATCGGCGGGTTCCCCGAAGTACGCACATTATGGCTATATTTCGAATTTTTATTAGGCATTTGCACAGCGAAAATCGGAGCCATTTCGTTACTTGCTAAAGTATTAGGAACCGCTCACGGAAAAAGCCAAGACGAAAAAAAAGCAATCGAACGATATGCGCGGCTCGCCAATCAAAAGGATTTATTCGGTATGTATAAAACGATGCTGCATGATCGTAACACAGAGCATTTAGAAAAACTAACGGTTCCTCTGTTGATCATATACGGCAATCGCGATTATTATCTCCATGCTTATGAAACCATTTTTAAAGCATACGTCCCTCATGCTCGCGCCATCTATATTGATAAAGCTAGACATCAAATTCCAACACGGCATGCTGATGAACTGAATGCCATTTTAACATCATATTTTTTACCGTAAGACGAGCGATATAGGCACCGCTTCATGCTTCCACCTTTGTTCCCAAGTGGGAGTTTCAACAATTAGACGACCAAACAACACCACTTCCAGACAGTTTCATTTGTCTGGGAAGTGGCTGATTGTTCGGCGCTTAGTGACTATTTGGCAAAAAATAGAGATTTGCATTTGAGTCGACGATCAATCCAATCTTGTCATGATGCCTATCCATAAGCCAGCATAAGCAAGGCATGGAAGTCATCGACGAAAAAACGATTGGTTTAGGTTGGAAAATATATCTGCTAGTCAAAAAACAAAAAGCCCGTTTCAATAACCAGTCTCAGGTTGTAGACAAAGTCAATATTGACTTTGTCTACAATCATTTTCATTTCCTTCATCGATTGTGAGGGCTGCACGTCAGACTGGTTGAGAAATCGAGCCGCGCTTAAAAATCATTTTTAATAGCGGAGGAGTCACTAATGTCGTTATAAGGACGACAACAATCAGAACAGCAAATAAATCAGCCGTTAATAAATTAGATTCCAAACCGATACCAGCAATAATCAGTGCTACTTCGCCACGCGAAACCATTCCGGCTCCAACCGCCAATGAGCTTCTCCATTCAAATCCAGCTAATTTCGCTCCAAATGCAGCACCAACTAATTTTGTCAAAATAGCTAGTACGCTTAAGCCGATAATCAACCAAAGATGCTGGCCAACATTGGAAAACTCTACAGCAACACCAATCGAAGTAAAAAAGACTGGCACGAAAATCGAGTAGCTAATGGTTTCTACCTTATGAAAAATTTCTTCTTTATAATCGGTAAAACTGATCCCTAGTCCAGCTATATAAGCCCCGATAATCGCAGCAACTCCTGTCGCTTCTGCCAAATATGCGAACGAAAAGCAAATGATTAATCCCGCGGAAATAAGAGCTTCATCAACACGAAGCGGTGCAAAAAATCGCAATACAACCGGAACAACTTTCCATGCCAGTAAAATGGCAACCGCAAAGAAGACCACTTTCTTAACGATCACAGCACCAAGCTGGACGTCTCCCCCAGCTAGACTCATCAAAAACGCTAATGCGATAATGACAAGAATATCATCAATGACAGCCGCTCCTAAAATGGCCGTCCCCTCTTTTGATTTTAATTGGTTCATCTCTTTTAACGCCTGCACGGAAATACTGACGCTTGTAGCTGACAACAATAGCCCTAGAAAGACCGCTTGTATTGTTGAGAGCTCAAGAGCAATTCCTGCCATATATCCCAGCAATAGCGGTACCACGATTCCAAGTACCCCAACATAGGTAGCCGCTTTTCCCGTTCGTTTAAGCTGGTCTACATCGGTCTCAAGCCCCGCAATAAACATTAACAATATAACACCAATTTGGCTGACTTCTTTTAAAATTTCTGTGTCATTGATTAATCCTAATACCGTTGGTCCAAGAATTATACCGATCAGCAATTTTCCCAGCACTGCTGGTTGGCCAAGTCGTGCGCTAATATCCCCCGCTATCTTTGATGCAAACAAAATAGCTGCCAACTGTAAAATAAACATTTTTCACTCCCCTTATTCAAACGTTCAAACAGGACTATATACGATTAGTGTGCGTCAAAGGTTTCAGCTTCACTAAACAACATGTCCATTCCTTTTGATTTTTCCCGGCTCACCCTATCATAAAAACATTTAGCAAACGAGGAAAACACAACTAAACGAAGACAAAAATTGAACCAAGTCGTTCATAAACGGACGGGTGAAGCCAATAACGGAAAAACGCAGTGCTTATCAACCGCCTGAACGCATATCGAAATGATTGATGCGCTTTTCCGTTTTTCATCACATCGCTACTTATACTCTCTTACAGTCCAATCATGGGCAGCTCTGTGTACACGATAACCCAATACGACAAGAATGATGTCACCTCATCTATAACAAGGACCTTTTTATTAAGCCTGGATTTAAAAAACCATGAAGTTTAATCAGGGAGAAAACTAGAAATGATTTGTGGAGAGGAAAATGAAATGAATAACGGTTAAGCCGGTTAGAAAAAGAAACAGCATATTTTTTATTATTTAAAAAAATAACAAATCTATGTAACAGCGGTCCAAACGACGCCGCTTCCAGCCCATAAACAGGGCTGGAAAGCGGTTCGTTATCGGCTGCTTGACCATCGTCGAAAACGACAAGAACGGCCATTAAGCAATCTCACTATCAATCAAATGGCTTGTCTATTAGTAACAACAGAAACTCCTTCATGACAACAGATACAGGCTAAAATATTAGGAAAAAACCGGCATCATAAGCATCATCCGCGCCATGGCTTCATTAATTCTTGTACCTTCCCCAGTGTATCCAACAGTTGTTCGAATGGAACCGGAGCACTGAAATAATATCCCTGTATTTCCTCACAGCCTTTTTCAAGCAGAAAACGAACTTGCTCTGCTGTTTCGACCCCTTCCGCCGTGACAAATAAATTTAATTTGTGTGCAAGTAAAATAATGGCCTCTACAATTTCCTCGCTTTTTCGCCCTTCGCTAATACTCCGGATAAAGGAACGATCGATTTTTACAGCATCAATCGGAAACCGGTTCAAATAATTTAATGAAGAGTAGCTCACTCCAAAATCATCAATCGCAATCGTGATACCAAGCTGTTTAAACTTCTGCAAAATCGCGATTACTTCCGAAGGCTCTTTCATAATAGCAGTTTCCGTAATTTCAAATATAAATGAAGTCGGATTCATGTTCTCCTCTGCCAAAATCCTGCATACTACTTCTTCCAAGTCTTTATTTTGGAACTGTCGGGCTGATAAATTGACGGCCATTTTTAGATGGGGAAATCCCGCTTTCTCCAACCGCTTTAAATCGCGGCACGCCTGGCGCAGCACCCATTTCCCAATTTCATCAATTCTGTTTGTTTCCTCCGCAATCGGAATAAACTCCGCCGGACTGACCATTCCGAGTTGCGGGTGCTTCCAACGAATCAACGATTCGACACTAAGAGTGCCGCTTACAACATTCACTTTCGGTTGATAATACAAAGAAAATTCCCCATTTTCGATCGCCTGCTGCAAATCATTCTCAAGGCGCACCTTTTTGGCAAAAATATCGCGCATATGAGGATCATACTCAACAATGCGATTCGTCCCATTCATTTTCGCATAATAAACAGCTTTATGAGCATTGCTAAGGAGCGTTTCAACCGATCGCTCGGCATCAGCTGCGTAGCTTACACCGATATTCGTCGTAATATTCAGCTTTTCCCCGGCAATAAAATATGGCTCCTGTAAGCAGGCGTCAAGCTTGCTAAGCAGCTGTCTCAATTCATCCTTTTGATCATAAACAAAGGCAACCACGAACTCGTCTTCACTAATTCTTGCTAAAAACGTCCGTTCAGATTCAAATTCCTTCAAGCGATTGGCAACCTTCCGCAACAATTCATCCCCGTTTAAATATCCAAGAAAATCGTTAATGAATTTAAAGCGGTGAATATCAATCAATAAAACCGCCACATTTTTATAAGCGAGCATAAACTCCTTTAGCTTTTCACTTAAATAATTCCGATTGGCTAATCCTGTAAGTGAATCATATTGCACCATAAATGCAAGTTCTTTTTCTTTGCTTTTTTGCTCTGATAAGTCGTGGATCACAAGAAATCGCGCCTTCTTCCGATAATATGGAATCGTCATTTCGTTCACTTTCACGACTTTTTCTTCTCCATTCAAGGAGGTCATGATCCATTCGTCTCTATCGCTATCTGCCTTTTTAAGAAAATCGTTTATTTTTTTTCCTTTTACCTCGCTGACCTGTTTGGCGTTTACCATTTTTAATCCAGCGGGATTCATATAAGTGATAATCCCGTTGACTTGAATCATGACCGTATCAGGCAGGAATTCTACCACTTTACGATATAGCTCCTCGCTTCGCCTTAGCTGCTTCTGAACTTCGACTAAGTCCGTCACGTTCTTAATAATGGATAAACCAGCTATCACGTCGCCGTTTTTGCCAAAAAGCGGCGTAACATTTACTGATACATATACTTTCTTTCCGTTTTTATTCGCAAGCGATAATGGAAGAGAAGTTAAACTTTTCCCTGCTTGAAGCTGTCGTAAGCTTTTTTCTAGTTCCAATCGGTATTCTGGTAAAAACTGTGCAATATCTTTTTCCAGAAGCTCATCCTGCTTCCAGCCTACTAATTGCTCCAATTCACGATTGACGCGTAAAATGCGCCCGCTTAAATCGAACATAATAAATGCATCGTGAGAATGTGTAAACAATGAATGAAAAAGCTGATAAATTTCGTCATATTGCTCCTCTTTACGCATCAGCTCTGTGACATCCCGCGTCAATGAAAGTATATAGGACACCGCACCCGTTTCATCAACAATTGGAATCAGTGTTGATTCGGCCGTGCGTTTCTCATTCGTGACATTCATCCGATCGCGGTAAGTCACAACACCCTTTGTTTCAACTACTTTACGATATCGAGAATTTAGATGATCAGCGACCGACTTTGGATAAATATCGTCGATGCATTTTCCCATATCTTCTTCGGCCAAACTGGCTAAATGAAGCGCTTTAGGACTTACATGAACATAGCGAAATCGAGGACCTTCTTCTACTTTCATCAGAAAGACAATATCAAACAGCTGATCCATTACAGTAAACCATAACTGTTCATCCGCTAATAGCTTTTCAACAAATTGATTATGTTTCATCTTCTCCATTCCTTTATGTTAATCTCACGCTGCAATCCCCTCTCATTATTATATTTCGGCAAAAAATCGCCTGTTTTAATATGAGCCAAAATAAAAACCTGATCCCCCTATGCGAGGATCAGGTTTTTATTTTACATTATTCAGCACGAAAGCCAGCTAGCTGTTCAGATAAACGTTGAATGGATTCAATAACACCATCCAATTTAGCCTCGATTCGATGAAGCAGATAAAGAGTGACAACGACAGGAAAGCCAACGTCGGAAATAAGGGACATATACGCATCCACATGAATCTCTCCATTTGATATAGAATCATGTTTAAATAATAGGCCGGTCGCTTTATAAGCCGACCGGCCATTTCGCATGTTTTTCTCCTCAAATGATCTTGAGAATATTGGGTAGAGAGGCAAGTGATACGGTATGAAAGCGTTGATCAACATTGGGCGGACTTGCCTATCCGATTATGGTAACGCTATCTCCTCTTCATTGCGCTGCAGCAATCTCGCACCCTTTTTTCCCACAAGGTCCCCTCCGCTTGAAGTGAAAATATTGGCCGCGATAATCGTATCCATAACAGAAGATATGTGCTGCGCATTGACCGGCTCAATAGGACGGTCAATCACAATCCGGAACACATTCCCTTGCTGGTTAATAAATTGTAGCTCCAACGACTTTTCCATCTCTCATCCCTCCTTCATTTGTAATCAAATGCAGATCGCTGCGCTCGACCTGAACAAGCGGATCGCTTTGCAAAGAAGCAAGTGCTTGAGAAACAGCAAGAAGCTGCTCTGGAGATGCTGTTACTTTTATATTGTTTAATTGTCTCCGTCTATAAATAGGTTTGCCTGCTTCATCAACACCCGCTTCAAATACTAAACGCAGCTGCGACTGCTGAATGATGGATTGTGCCATCCCCCGTTCACCTCCTTTCATCTCTACTATCGCATCAACGAGAAAAAAGGATAGGTGGAACATGCATTTTTTGTTTTCGGCCATCTAAAAAAAGAGGCGCTTCTTTCCGAGCAGCTATAAATTCAAACTTCTACATGAGTTCAACTAAATTCTTACCACAGTCGTGTGGATGCTCCAATAAAAACCAATTGACATTGTTTGATTCCTAGCTCAATCATTCCATATTTTTAGTAAAATAATGGCTCATCCATACTTGTGTTCTTACTACGTAAAAATCCATTAGATAGATTGACATTCCGCTTATTAGTATGGGGACGCTTTGGATCATGTTGAAAAATCAAGTTGGATTTATGTAAAAAGCGAAAATTATATGCATTTTAGTGGGGGCATATATTCGAATAAGCCTCTCCCACTTCGTTAAGAAAGGGAAGACTTATCAGGGATGATATTAAAATATTTGACAAATACAAATAGTAATTTTATGATAGGATTGTTTATATTACTTACCAAAAGTTAGTTAATTTCTTTTTTTAACAATCAGATGTAGGAGGGTATACCAATGGCAACGCAAACATCAACAACGAAAGATTTTTTGACCGTAATAAATGAGCGTCAATCCGTCCGCAAATATGATCCAAGCTTCCCTATCAGCAAAGAGGAACTAAAAGAAATTCTTGAACTAACAGGTAAAGCACCATCCGCGTGGAATTTACAACAATGGCATTTCTTAGTCTTTCATGGTGAAGAGGCTCAGAAACGCCTTCTGCCTATCGCTTATAATCAGCAGCAAATTGTTGATGCTTCTGCCGTTATTGCTGTACTTGGGGATCTTGAAGCCAATCGCAATACTGACAGCGTATACGATCCATTAGTCGAAGCTGGACATATGACGAAGGAAATCAAAGAAACGCTAGCAAAACAGATTGCTGGTGCTTATGAAAATAAACAATATGCACGGGATGCTGCTTTCACAAATGCTTCGCTTGCGGCTATGCAGCTTATGCTTGTTGCGACTGCAAAAGGATAGAGCACTTGTCCAATTGGCGGCTTCGATGCTGAAAAATTCATGAAGGAATTTCAAGTTTCCGAGCGCTATATTCCAGTAATGCTGGTTACGATTGGAAAAAGCACAGCCCCAGCTCACCGCTCCACTCGTCTTCCAGTTGATGTAACAACAACTTGGATTGAAAAATAAAACAGCAGCTGGGTTAGAACCTTTCATTTGATAAATATTGTTTAAAGATCAAAAAATGGCCGTCCGTAACGAAGAATGGGAGCATCTACCCACAATCTAAGAGGCTGATCGTTAACGATCAGCCTCTTTTTTCTCTTGGTATAAGGGCAACAGCAAATGGACCGTCGTTCCTTTTCCAAGTTCGCTCTCGATTCGCAGCGTTCCTTTGTGCTCCTGAACGATTTTCATGCTTGTTGTCAAGCCAAGTCCCATTCCTTTTTCCTTTAATGTAAAAAATGGTTCGCCGATTTTTTTCAGACGATCTTTCGCAATGCCCACACCCGTATCAGCAATGGTGACGTGTACATTCTCGCCTTCTTCCTGTATATGCAAACGCAGCCTTCCTCCTTGAGGCATTGCTTCAATTGCATTTTTCACAATATTAATTAAAACTTGAATCATTTGGTTTTTATCACCGTGAACTTGTGCATGCGGCGCTGTATTTTCGATGGAAATATCCACATTGTTTAACACCGCTTCATGGCTAATTAAATGAATAACGTAACCGGTCGCGTCGCTCAGCAAAAAGGGCTTATAGCAGTGGCTTTGCGGCTTTGCAAGCACAAGCAACTCGCTTACAATTTGATCGATTCTCTCAAGTTCATTAAGTACAATTTCTATATACCATTCATTCGTTTTCTTCGCCTCTTTCATCATCTGCATAAATCCTTTGATAGAAGTGAGCGGATTGCGAATTTCATGGGCGATTCCCGCCGCCAATTCGCCAACAACCGATAGCTTTTCTTTTTTCAGCAATAACGTTTCTGCTAATTTTTGCTGCGTAATATCACGCCCGATCGTCAGTAACCCTTTCCGTTCTCCATTTTCGTGAAAGAGCGGCACTTTAATGACATCAAAAGTCTTAAATTCCCCATTTGTGGTCATGAACGACTCTTCCGTCCTCGTCATCATTCCCTTTTTCCATGTTTCTTCATCCGTCTGCGCACAATATCGAAACGTTTCTTTAAAAAATGGCACCATTTCGCCAAGATCAAGATCTGTTTTTCCTATATAATCCACATTTTCTAAATTATATAATTTCCTTCCAAAATCATTCACACGCAGCCAGCGGCCCTTACTGTCTTTAAAGCAAACAAAGTCAGGCATCGAATTAATCAATGTCGACAATTGCTGCTCTTCTTCTACTGTTTTCTTCAATTGTTCGGCCTTTTTAATCATTTGATGAAGAAATACGGCAGATAAAACGACGAAAAGCCCGCCTTTTCCAATATTCACGATCATTTGCATGGAGTGATCGAAACGAAGAAGCTGCATGAACAAGTCCGTTACAATAATCCAAACGATACTAAATATTAAATAAATAACCACGGCTTTTTGCTTTATAAACACTTTTGCATCGAACCCCTAACCTATAATCATAACGTAAAAGCGGCGAAGCTATGAAGCTCCACCGCCCTGTCTGGTTCTGCGGTACAACTGTATTATTTACATTTCACGGACCCAATATAAAAGCTTGTCCACTAATAGTTCTGCTTGTGCTCCCTCCACTTTCTTCGAAAGCGATGAAAGCAGTTTACTTCGCAACAATTCTGTTTCCTCTTCATAGCGAATCAAAAACGACCATTCCATATGAGGAATCGCAACAACAATGTGCTCTTCTTTTTTATTTTCATAAATGTAAACATTGGCCGTTTCCCGTTCATTTAGTATATTGGCCTTTCTTATTTTCACGCTGCCACCTCTTCAACAGCTGTTGATGATATTTTTATTTTATCAAAATGTTTCCAAACGTTCAAATATAAAATTGCCGAACACGAAATATATAGAATTTTCAGAAATAGTTGACTAATACTATTAAAAATGTGAAAATAGAAAAAAGCAATAAGGAAGTGATCTGAATGGCAATTAGTAAAATTATCAAAAATGCACTTATGTCTTATATTACGGTGCTATTTATTCTCGCCTTGCTTCCTGCTTATTTAGTAACAAACGATATTAGCTTAATCAGCGGAATCATCGAATCCATGAACACACGATAAATAGTTAAAAGACCGCCACAATTGTGCAGCGGTCTTTTTTTGCTTTATCGATATGGATAGTATGGTGCTCCGCAGCAGCCTGAACTTGAAGGAAAGCCACCCATTGGTCCGGTCGTTCCCCCCATCGGATACGGCATTCCCATCATCGGCGCACTTTGCATGCCTGGCATTGGCTGCATATTAGGCATTGGCGCCGCATTCGGAGATACGATTGATCCCACTTCGACATGCCCAGGATTAACAAATGGATAAGATCCTCCCATCCATTGATCTGTTCCGCACCATGTCGGCATTGGTTGACAACCGCATGAAGGAATGTATGCATGTTCAACTGGCATCGGCATTTGGGATACAGGCATTACTTGTGTTGGAGGCATCGTCGGAAAAGCCGGCGCATTATTGGTTGGCATCATCGGAAAAGCTGGCGCATTATTATCATGACGAAATGCATCCTCGACATCATAATCATTATCATAAAAACCAGAATAATTCTCATATGGGTTCCAATTACTCATTTCTCTCTTCCTTCCTTTTATTTGTTTAGTATGGGTACGTTCGATGATACATACCCATCATATTGTATGAATGAACAAGTAAAGGGTGTTTGCCCGAAAGGAAAATGGGTATTTATCCTACCAAAACCTCTCCAGCTGCGTTACAATATCCTTCGGAGGTGGAGATATGGACGAAAAGCTTGCAGCAAAATTGCTGGATGATTTGCGAGATCGAAACATTTCCGAGCTGCTTGTCAAAAAAGAGGACTTTTTGCTATTTCGCAAAATCCTTGTCAATCGCAGCGATTTTAAGCATTTCCGCGGCATTGCCCAGCATGGTGGAGACGTTATCTACCATTACTTAGAACATCCGCGCAGTTAATCGCCCTCCGTCTATGGATACCGGGGGGCGACTGACTATTCCCATCGTTGCTTGCGCAATTTTTTAAGCGCCTCAACCCGCCATTGCTTCACCGTTCCAACTGCCACTCCTTCCTCTTCAGCAATTGCTTTTAATGATTTCCCTTCGATAATGTAACCAATCAGCCATTTTTTTTGCCGTTCTGTCAATGATTTGAGCGCCTGCTCCACTATTCCCTCCTTATAAATTGTTCGATCGTCAAACAGTATATGGATCAACCCATCCGTCAAGGTGCATTCCCTTTTTTTTCGATGACACTGTCGACGCAAATGGGAAACCATGGCCCAATATACTTTTTTGTACACAAAGGACGAAAAGCTGCCCTTTTCCTTCTCAAATTGGCACGAAGCTTCCCATAACGCAATTAAGCCAATTTGGTAATATTCATCCCATTCTTTTGTGACATGCAGTTTTTTTATCATACTAATAATCATTGGACGATATGTTTTTTCTAATTTTGCAAAGGACGACATCCTCTTCTACAAAACCCTTTCCCAAAAGCGCGCTTTCGTAAATTCCGCGGTACTATAACAATACAAAGCTTCGTCCCTTTCGTCGAACCGATAAATTCGGAAAAAAGGAAACAAACCCTATAGAAAATACCCGCATCAATGTAAGAAATCAAACATTTAGCTTGGCGTTGATCAGAAAATAAGGCATTTCTCCAAATTCATATGATGGCAGATGATGAACAAACGGTATTTGTCAAAACTCACAGACGGAAGGCAAGTCGGTAACTTGTCTCAGGCTAAAGCGTGACTGAGAACCGCACAACCGCCCCTTTTAGACAAACGAATTGATCGGTCGTCCGATCGTCATACCCGCCCACTAAAAAAGGAACATGTTGACACATTCCATCCTCTTTATATCGCTACACGAGATTACACCACTAAATTGAAAAGGCGGAATGACGCACTCATTTCTATGCAGAGAGAACAGATCAACTGAACTTGACCGTGAAAATATTTCCAAAGTTGCTATTTAAGCTGTTATATCAACGAAAAACAGATGTTTCCAACATTTAGATAATGACCAAAATAAAAATCCTTGTTAGTCTAGTAGCGAGCGAACAACAAGGAGGTAATTTTATGAAAAAGCTTAAACATTTCACTTTAGCAGCTGCATGCTTTTCTGCATTGTTGTTTGCGAAAGATGCTCAGGCTCAAACCGTTTATACCGTTCAAACCGGGGATACTCTTTGGAAAATCTCAAAGCAACATAGTGTTTCACTTGTCCAGTTAAAAAATATAAATAAAAAAGAAAACGACTGGCTGTTCCCAGGAGAAAGGCTGCTCATTCCTCCAACCATTTCAGCCAGTGACAAAGATTTATTAGCGCGCCTTGTCCATGCTGAAGCAAAAGGCGAACCATTCGCAGGAAAAGTAGCGGTAGCCACAGTCGTATTAAATCGAGTAGACCATCCTGATTTCCCGAATACCATTAAGGATGTCATTTATGAGCGTTCAGGCGGCTATTATGCATTTACTCCTGTACAAAACGGAACGATTCGTGAACCAGCAGATCGCGAATCCTACCTTGCCGTTGAAGAAGCCCTAGCTTTTCGCGGTTTAGGATCTGGCTCCTTATTTTTCTATAATCCAAAAACGGCGAAAAGCAGTTGGCTGCGCTCGAAGCAAGTAACCGTTGTTATCGGCAATCACGTATTTGCCAAGTAAGATGGCTTAAGGCCATCTTTTTTCAAAATTAGGAACAAAGGGTCTTTACTTATAAAAGAAAATGAGGCAAACTATAACAAATACATGAAAAAGGAGAATGTATATGGTGCAAAAAGCAGAGATAGGCAATATTATCGAGTTTAAAAACGGCTTGCGCGGTATTGTCGAAAAGGTGAATGAAAACTCTGTCATCGTTGATTTAACATACATGGAAAACTATAAAGAATTAGACTTACAAGAACGGACGGTTGTAAACCATAAAAACTATAAAATCATCGAATAAAAAAGCCGGCCGCAGATGGCCGGTTTTTTACGAAATATGGGCGACTTGATCCGATTCATAAATATGCGTTCCTTTCGGGCAAGATCTTGCTGCCTGGAACATTGCCAAAGCCATTTTCTTGGCCTCAACGGGCTTGTATTTGCGCCATTTTCCAATAAACAGAAATGGCATGTGGCTTAAAAGCCACTCCGCTGCCTTTTCTGACAACCGAAATTCCTGACGATCGCCAAGCAGCAAAGACGGGCGAAAAATGTGCAATGATTGAATCGCGAGCCGTTGCAAAGCTTCTTCCGTTTCCCCTTTAACACGATTATAAAAAAACGGAGATTGCGGATCAGCGCCGACAGATGAAATAGTCAGAAAGCTCTTGACGTGGCATTTTTCCGCTAACGCCGCAGCCCGCAGCGTATATTCATAATCCACTTGAATAAAATTCTGCTTCGTTTTGGCTTTTTTCATCGTTGTTCCGAGACAACTAAACACATCATCCACACAAAAATAGCGTTCGTACTTCTCCAAGCTTTTAAAATCAATGACCACTTGTTCCAGCTTGTGATGCTCAATCGGTAATTCTCGACGCACTAGAATCGTCACATGCTGATAATCATCGGATTGGAGAAGCAGCATTAAAAGCTCGCTTCCGATTAACCCGCTCGCTCCGATTAATAGAGCCGTCCTGTCTCCCAAGACTAAACCCCCCAAATAAAAAAATCAATTGTCATTATATATAAGTTTCCGAAAAAAAACTACTACTTTTTTTAAAACCAACCTATAATTTGGTCTATAGCGATTGGAATGGAACAATCGACATAATGAAAAGCAAAAACGGTTTAAGTTGGGCAATGAATATTCGGGCGCCACGATCGCCAGCTATCCAAACGAGGATCAGGCCCATATTTGACATGTTGATTATCCAATGAAAACGAATGAACAGGACTGGGGCTCTCTCGTTTCTAGCATAGTTGACAAGCAAATAGTATGCCAACTGGATGCTGGCCGTACGCTCTTAGGCATTTCGCTGCGCAAAATAAAACCTCCTCGTTTGGAGGCGAGGAGGCTTTAGCTTAGCGATTGTCTATTTTCTCTGGATACAAATCATGATTCATTAAGCGATACTCGGCCATTTTTTCATATTTTGTTCCGGGACGTCCCCAATTGCAGTACGGGTCAATCGAAATGCCGCCGCGCGGCGTAAATTTTCCCCATACTTCAATATAACGTGGATCCATAGCTTCGATTAAATCATTCATAATAATGTTCACACAATCCTCATGGAAATCCCCATGGTTGCGGAAACTAAATAAATAAAGCTTCAACGACTTACTTTCCACACATTTTTTATCAGGGATATAACTAATGTAGATAGTGGCGAAGTCTGGTTGCCCAGTTTTCGGCAGCTACTTAAAAAAGTAGGTGGACTATATCTTATTCTTATCCGACTGCGATATCCGATAAGAACCCTTGCGCTTCCACCGTGATCGTCAAACTCACGATGTACTCTACTCTCTTCCTTCATCACTACTCTTCAGTCGCTTCATGATGAAGTGATTTCGATAGTCTCTGCACCTTCCCTAAAAAGAATATGGTTTAACCCGTGGTGCTTGTTGAGCATAGCGCACAACTAACTATCTGGCTGCTTCAGCATTGTCCCCGTTGTGGATAGATGGTGCGTCGGTCACGCTTTGGCGTGACTGGGGCAAGTCACTAGCTTGCTTTCCTGCATGTCCGTTTGCTTATCATGGATACAGCACAGGGACAACCAATCAACCGATGGGATCTGACCCCACGAGTAAGCATGGTTTGCTTTTTAGGGCTTGGCTCAGGATTGGAGAAACAGGGAGAAACTTCACATACAAGTGACGTTTTTTCATCAACTATAAAAGTCTTTTATCGGCTGATGATATTGCCTGCAAAATCGTTTTCCCCTATTCTCTTCCCCTGAATTCACAAGGTTTAATCGACAGTGTCACCACTGAAGTGTGCCCTCATTGACACAAGCTTGTAAATTCTGGGCAATTAAACTTCACAAAATAGTCGCGGTCTGGATGTTTGTTATCAAATACTTCTAATATTTCTGGACTATATTCAAATAAATATTTGGTTCCTTGATTGCCAAGGAGAGTGACACCTTGTAATTCTTCTTCTTTTCTTCCTGACATCATCCATGCTCCTTTCGTTTGTTCATTAAACTCCTCGCTTATTGCCCCAAAGAAGCGTATGCAGCTGCGGCAGCACGCGGACATCGTTCATTTCTGGATCATACGCAACTCTTTCTACTAGCCATCGCAGCTGATTGAGCAATTTTGTGCGCAGCATCGCCTCGTCCATTCCTGCTACATCGTCGTTGCCCACTTGCAAATAAAAAGGAATGTGGCGATAACGCTGGTGCACATGTTTCGCATAAGCAAAATCCCGTTCATCAAAAACGACTACTTTTAAACTCATATGAACGGTACGCCCGTTGGCCGTTAGCTTATCCATTATTTCATCCAATATCGCAAAATGGGTTTTCATTCCTGAGCTTGGCGGTTTTGGCGATATCGTTAAATCATCGATTTCATAAAACCAATCTTGCCAACGGCTTCCTTGTGTTTCCAATGCTACACGGATCCCTTTTGCTTTTAATAGCCGAACGAGCTCGCCAAGCGATTTAAGTAAAGCGGGATTCCCTCCAGAAATCGTCACATGGCTAAAACAGTCACGCCCTATTTCGGCAAGCCTTTGCCAAATTTCTTCAGCTGTCATTTGTTGAATTTCTTCCTTTGCTGTTCCGTCCCATGTAAAAGCGGAGTCACACCAGCGGCATGAATAATCGCAGCCAGCGGTTCGGACAAACATTGTCTTTTGGCCAATGACCATTCCTTCTCCTTGAATCGTTGGCCCAAAAATTTCAAGTACGGGAATCGTCTTTCCCATTATCGGTCACCCGCTTTCGAGCGGTACACAACATAGCTTGTCGGAGTCTCACGCACAAATACTTGCAAACATTTTGGCTTGTGAGGCAATGCATCCAAATAATCTTGTACCACTTCGTATATTTTTCGTGCGACAACCTCTGTCGTCGGGAAATGTTCACTATTTTTAGAATCGAACCAATCTTGATGATCATTTAAAAGCGTATGATCGAGCTTGCCGTGAATGAGCTGTTTCAATTTTTGAAAATTCACTAAAAAGCCCGTCTCATCAAGTTCATCCCCAGCTACCGTAATGTTGACGACGTACGTGTGGCCATGAATATGGGCACATTTTCCCGCCAGCTGATGCGGAATAAAATGAGCAGCAGCGATATGCATATCCTTATTCAGTTCATAACAATAATCATGAAATACTTGCGGATAAAGCTGATGCATCATCGCTGCTCCACCCCGGCTTTTGCTTGCAAATATTGCTCCAATCCTCGCTTGCGCAACACACAAGCCGGGCATTCTCCGCATCCATCAGCCATGATCCCGTTATAGCATGTGAGTGTTTTCGTTTGTACGAATTCCAACGCTCCTAATTCATCAGCAAGCTGCCATGTTTCTGCTTTATTAAGCCACATAAGCGGCGTATGAATAACAAATTGGTAATCCATCGCCAAATTTAATGTCACGTTAAGTGATTTGATAAAAACATCTCGGCAATCTGGATATCCGCTAAAATCCGTTTCACACACACCTGTTACTAAGTGACGCGCGCCTTTTTGTTTGGCGAGTACGGCCGCGAACGACAAAAATAATAAATTCCGGCCATCAACAAAAGTAGAGGGAAGCTCTCCTTCTTGATGTTCAATCGCCATATCACTTCGCGTCAGCGCGTTCGGCGCCAATTGGTTCAACAAAGACATATTAAGCACCGTATGCTGGATACCAAGCTCCCGTGCAATGTCAGAAGCGACTTCAATTTCCAGGCGATGCCGCTGATGATAATCAAAGGTAACCGCCTCTACTTCAGCAAACTGCCGTAAGGCCCAAAACAGGCAAGTTGTACTGTCTTGCCCCCCGCTGAATACAACGACAGCTTTTTCCTTCTTCATTTCGTTTCGCTCTCCTTTCTTTATTTCAAGAAGAAAGAGCATTCTAAAACAAAAAAGCCATACCCCCCCTAAGGATATAGCCTTCCCTAGTTTTTTATAGAGGGTTGTTCTAGAACCTCTCCCGCACCGATCCGACATTCGGGCGGATTTCTTCTATCCATCATTTTTTCCTTCCATACTATATCACATTTCTTTATTTTGCACTAGTTTTAGATTTAAACAACTTGGCTATTGACACATAGATCCATAAAAACGGAATATAGGCCACCAGCACATAAAAACCAACGGTTGAGACTAAATTACTAAATTGATCGATCTGAGCCCGCTTAGTGAAAAAAAACGAGGAAATAAATAGCAAAAGTAAAATAATCGGCAATGAGATGCGTTGCTTTAACGAAATAATTTGTTTTAATCCGCGTGTGACCGACCAAACAGCTAAGCAAATAATCGGAAAAATAACCATGACATAAGTTGAAATGACAATATACTCCATCCGTTCAATAAATGGAATTTCCGGGATTTTTGCTAGTGTCAATGTTGGCCATATAATATGCCGAATTTGCTCTTCATTATAAAAAACGATAGCAATACAAACCACTATTAAATAAAGAAAGGTGGTGAATGCGTTGCCCCATTGCGCCCATTTATGTGATTGAGGAGCATTTTTTACAAACGAATAATACATCAGGATCATTTCAAAGCCGAGATAATCAAGCGTCGACGCTTTGGCCCCCTTGATCACCTCAAGCACAGAATGGTCAAAGATCGGCAAAAAATTGCGATAATGAGCATATTCAAGCGGAAATACTAGCATAGGAACAATGATAAGAAGAGGGATCATAACTCCCCAAAAGCATAAGCCGACTACAACTCTGAATCCACCGGAAACCGTATAATACGTTAGCACTAAAATGATGAGACAGAACTGCCATGCTCCCATCAACGGAAATACCCACACCTGAATAATTTCCGTATAGATCCGCATCACAATTAAAGCGAACGAAAAAAAGTAAGCGAGCAGGACTACATTTACCATATTTCCGATCCATTTGCCAAAGTATTGTACATTCACTTGAATGACATCTTTATTCTCCCCGGCCGATTTAAAAATTTTATAAATCATCCATATCAAAATATGAATGATCGTTCCAGCGATGATGACGCTCATCCATCCATCATGTCCCGTCTCTTCATTGAGAAGATTGGGAAGGCTCAAAATTCCTACTCCTATTTGCGCGCAATGAATCGTAAAAAATACAAAAAACGGAGAAATATGAAAGCGTTCATGCTCTGTCTGCTGCATGACACTCCCCCTTTCCAATGCAATCACTCACCAATACCTGTTTGAACAATGTCAACTTTTACATGCGGGCGAATTTGCAAGTGTCGATATTGCTTATAAAAGGCTTCTTCATCCCAATGTCTCGTCTTGCTCCGCACAAAATCACCAATTCCGAGCGGATCGACACCTTTCTTTTGGAAGAATGAAAGCAAATTCTTAATATCTTGGTTAAGCTTCTTTTCCATCTGCTCGCTCACCTTCTGGAAGGAACGCTGTCCAGAAAGGTCAAGCCACATTGGATAATCGCGAATAGAGGCACGAATGCGAAGATGAATATCGATCACTGGAGAGCTGCCTTTTTTCAGTGAATAATGACTATGGGCAAACAAATTTTCTAATAAAACTCGCCCCTTTTTTTCATTTTGTGAAATTGGCAGCTGATAAACACCATTTTTGGTTTCATCCAATAACAGCTTAACAAGAAACGATTTCCGTAAATCAATTCTCCCAACATAATGGCCATATTTGAATAAAGCCAGCCCCTCCAGCTTTACGGTATCTCCCTTTTTTTCTAAATAGGGCAAAAATGGATCGCGTCCTTTGCCGAAGTAATTGTATAAAAAAATGTGCAAATTCGTCTTCGGCAAATTCATTTCACGAATATTTTGTTCAATGAGATTGGATAAATAGAGCGTATCGCTCAATGTCGTTTCAGCGGTGATGCGCAGCAGTTCTTCCGCATCGCCTTTGGCGACCGCCAGCTGCAAATGACTCCCCACCTTGTTGTTCCTTGCTAAGCTATGAACGATTTCGGCAATGCCTTGCTTAGCAAACTGTTGTCCAAAAAGCACAAGCCGTATTTGCCCTTCTTCAATCGGCAAGGCTGATTTCGACGAAAGCCGCGGAATTAAATCATACGTCGTCGATGATTCCGTCGTTAAAATGTCCGGCTTCGTCATCGGTCCTTGCTTAAATGTCGGATAGATGGCTGTCCCTGTGTATTTGCCATTTTTCACATCATACCCCATCGCATGAATAATTTGAATTTGGTCAACGATGCGGGAGCTTTTACATCCAGAAAGCACTAAGAGAGCGACCAACATGAAATAGAGAGCTCGTTTCATCAGCATCTCCTCTTCTACTCATCAATATCTTTTTTCTTCTTCGCTTTTTTTGGATCATATCTCCATAATGTCAAAGGCCGTAAATAACTTGGACGTTTTACGGTCAAATGATAAGGAGAACGAATAAAGCTGTCTGCAAAATCTTTAACCCGAAACGGATATAGAGGAACGAGATAAGGACTTCCGAACGACTGTAGCTTACCTAAATGAATCAGAAGCAAACAGGCGGCGAAAACAATGCCGATTCCTCCCCAGCAGGCAGCAAATAAAATAATCGGAAACCGAATAAACCGAATCGTATTCGACATTTTATAAATTGGCGTCGTGAACGAAGCAAGGGCGCCTAATGCGACGATAATCAACAAAATATTACTTGTAAGCGCCGCTTCCACGGACGCCTGCCCAATGACAATACCGCCGACAATCCCCAGGGTCTGGGCTACTTTTGTAGGCAGGCGCGCCCCAGCTTCACGCAAAAGCTCAATCGTAATTTCCAGAAACAACACTTCTAATATCGGCGGAAAAGGAACGTTGGAACGAGAAAAAATAATCGGACCCAGCAGATCCTTCGGAAGCATTTCATAATGATAGGTTAAAACCGCTACATAAATGGGGGATGCCAAAATCGAAAACATGACTCCGATCATTCGAATCAAGCGAAAAAATGAACCAAGAAGCCACGGCAAATAATAATCTTCCGGAGAGGTAAAAAAATCAAATAACGTCGAAGGCCCTGTGATGACATATGGAGAGCCATCGGAAAAAATCGCAACCCTTCCTTCAATTAACGCATATACGATTTTGTCCACCCGTTCACTTGATACAAATGAAGGAAAAGGAGATGAAGAATTGTCTGATAATATTTGTTCAAATAGCGATGTGTCAAACATAATATCAAACTCGATTTCACTTACTCTCTGCACAACAGTCTGTAATGTTTGTTCATTAACAATTCCATCAATATAAGCAATAACGACTTTCGTTTGTGACATCGAACCGATCGTTAATTCCCGAAAGACAAGATGAGGAGTCACAATTTGGCGGCGCAATAAATGTAAATTAGTTCCAATATTCTCGACAAATCCTACTTTTGGACCGACCACGCTAAACTCATTTTCCGAATCATTATTTGGCCGTAATCCTAGATTTTCGCTGGCCAAATTAACAAGGGCGCAGTGGTCCGCGACTCCTTTCAGCTGAATCATCGCAAATCCCTTTAGCAGCTTTGCTTCAATCATCTCAACATCTGCCGTCACCTCGATTCGCTGTACAGGGATAATTTGCTGCAAGTCTTCGAGAGCAAGAGAAGCATAAGACGATAAATCCCGCTGCAACCGGCAAATCACCTGCTGTTGCAAGAGCTTCGGATCAATCAATGAATCAAAATAAGAAATGCAAAAATGATATCCGTTTGTCTGGAATTCAACCGTAGCAAAGTCGCTCGATTGCTTAAAAATTTGCAATAATTGCGGCAGCGTTTTTACTTGTTGCTGCTTATCGTTTTTAAACATAAATGAAAAAATAGACATGGTCATCCCCTCAAGCCTTCATTAATCAAACAAGCATTTATTTGCTAGTCTCCCTTGATTTTGTTGTTTTATGCATAGACATCCTTTTTCCTAGGTTGATAAATCTAAATTTTCAGTATATATTGAAAGAAATAAGAACGGAGGGGGACATAATGAATCGACTACTCAAAAAGAAAGAGGCACAAGATGCACTGAAAAAAGTTGTTCAAGTGGCTGAACAAATTCAGCAAAAAATAGACAAAACCAAGCCTTTTGAACAGCAAATTGATCGCATTCGCTCATTTCTTGATGAACAGCTGCAGCATGATGAATATTTTGTTATCGTTGATGAAACAGGCTATGCCATTGTCCACACGAATCGGCTGCGCGAAGGCCGAACGTTTTCTGATGAAGTTGGCCAAAAAGCTGCTCAAACAACCGAACCGCTTCTGCAAGCGTACAAGCGTGATACCGGTGAGCTGCTCATCGATGCAAGTTGCCCTCTATACATAGACAGCACAGGCAAGCGATTAAATTTGCGAATGGGCAGATTATCTTATCAGCCTACTTTGCAAATTCAATTAGCATGTCTATCGGCCATTCCGGCCACCATCAGCTTTTTTATCGCTCAACTGCTCTCTTTATCGCCATTATTCATTTGTAGCTTAACGATCGTAATCAGCCTTATTCTCCATACCTTCCTTTATCGAGCGATCATCAAAGAATGCCGCCACTGGTACTATGTCACTCGCACCGTTTCGTCAGGAAATCTTGACGTGCAAGTACAGACAGTTCAAAAACGAACGATATTTCATCAAATTGGGTATGAGCTTAACAAAATGATTCTAGGTATGCGCACGATTTTAGCAGAATTAGCCAAAGCTACCCAAACCGTAAGCAAAGTAGGCGAGCAGCAAACAAATGAAACGAGACGCCTTTCAGAGTCGTTTGACGAAATTGCCGCTGCGATGGAAACATTCCGCGAAGGGGCAAAGCAGCAAACCGCATCAGTAGGACATGCCAATCAATTTGTCACTAAAATGCTTGAAGAAGTATGGGATATGCAAAAAGAGTTTGAAAGCGTTGTTAACCATGCGAGAGAAGTAACGGAATCGATGCGCGAAGGAAGCCGCTTGCTTGAATTGACAAAAGAGCAAATGGATGGGATGCAGCATGATATGCAAGAGACGGCTTCGCTCATCTACTCCGCTTCTCAAGAAGCCAATCAAGCCGTGGGAATTGTTTCGGCCATTACAGCGATTGCCAAGCAAACAAATTTGCTTGCGCTAAATGCTTCGATTGAAGCATCAAGAGCTGGAGAAGCTGGAAAAGGATTTGCCATTGTCGCTCAAGAAGTCAGAAAGCTGGCGGAAAACACTAACACCTTTTCCGCACAAATTTTATCTTCGTTGCAAGATATGAGGCATTTGCTAGATCGTGCAGTGGAAGCGGTTCAGCAAAACGGGCAAACCGCTGCCACCACTATGCATTCCTTTTTAAAAACAAATGAAGCGATGAAATCATTTTTGCAAGTTTTTTCACAAATGAATGACCTGCTGCTGCGTAGCCGAAATCATGTGGAGCAGATTACGAACCATGGTGATGAATTAAAACAAACGATCGAAGAAGTGCATAGCATTGCTAAAGATTTTACCAATATGGTTCATGAAACAACTTCAGGATTGGAACAGCAAACCATTGCCATTCATGAACTGGCCAAGGATGCCGCTGTTTTATCCACCTCTGTTCAACAGCTGCAACAAATCGTCACCCGCTTCCAGCATGCCTAGTTTATACTAACCGTTTGTCGAACGCTTCACGGCTAAAAACGCCCATTATCTGAGCTGAGCGAATCGCACAAATGCCCTATCTTTTTTTAAAACCAAAAGGCTTGGCTGCACCGCCAAGCCTTTCATTTTTTTGAAAAGCAGATTTTTGCCGCATCCTATTTTTGCGTCTGAGGAATTTTGCGAAACAAAAGCAAAACAAGAAACAAAAGACTGATATATCCAAACAAAGGATATAAGAATGAGAGCAAAGATCCGTAGCGAAATGAACTGATCGTATACAAAATCAAAAACAAAATCGCCAAAAACAACGTCGAGGAGAATGCCTGAAACTGTCGCTGCAGCCCAAATACTCCCCCAATGATGGACGTAAAAATCTCGCCATAAATAACGAATAAATACAACCAATAAAAATACATAAAAAACGTGCGAACAATTTCAGCCATAGGAATTTCATAACGCAATACATGCGGAAAAGACAGCAAAACAAAGTGGCTGCTCAATAAAATGCTCGTTAGCAATATCCCGCCAAGCAGCGCTCCCCACTTGACCACTCGATCGTCCTCTGCTTCAGAGGCGAGCGGAACAAGAACCGGCTGCGCCATCGCTAAATTAAAGGCCGCATAGGAAAGAGGCGAGAAAAAAGCACTCCAAGAGGAAGGAGAGGAGCTAGAAGGACCGCACCATTCTCCCCCAAGCAGTAATTTCCCTAAAAGCACAAAGCTAAATAGGATCATCATCGGAACAACGAACACATTCACGGCAAATAAGCCTTTCGCATCATAAAGCATCACGGCAAACACAAGAACGATCGTTGCCAGCATCCCTAGAGGCTTCGGCAATCCGAGCTGCTCCTCAAATAACGCTCCTGCTCCTGATAGCATCACAGAAGTCACGCCAACAATCATGATCGTCATAATGAACGTAACGAATGTGCTGGCCGTTTTGCCAAACAAATAATCATTCAATTGCTTGTACGAGGAAGCACGCAGCGCTCTCGCCATCATCATCATCCGCATTCCTAGCCATGCAAACAGCCAACCGCTAACCAAAACTCCCATCGTTCCAATTTTTCCGTATTGTGTAAAAAAAGCAATAATCTCTTTTCCTGTCGCAAATCCTGCTCCAACGACAGTTCCTACGTATACAGCGGCAATCTGCCAAGCTGCCAGCCATCTTTTAATCATTTTCTTCCCCCTGTCTCTCTTCCCTAGCTTATCGTGGTAATCCATTATTTATTGAAAATACAAGCTCACGAGGCTGAGCACCGAGCTTTTCTCCCCTCTCCTCAATCAAAGCTTCGAGCCCAGCAATCCAGCCGTTAGCCATCGCCCTAAACGCTATCTCCATTTCGATTGCAGGCTGCTTATAAGCAATGGCAGAACAGTGTGGAATGAGCCGTCGATTTGGTTTGATCAGTTCGCTAATATGCTTGGTTATATATATGAAAAAAAGGACAAAGAAAGACGAAAAGAAAATAGAAAAAAGGAAGCCTTTGGGGCTTCCTTTCTATTGAACCATCACTTGCTTTACTTGATGTTCATGCAATTCGTTCGTTTCGACATGCACTTTA
Source organism: Anoxybacillus sp. B2M1 (assembly GCF_001634265.1). NCBI lineage: Bacteria > Bacillati > Bacillota > Bacilli > Caryophanales > Anoxybacillaceae > Anoxybacillus > Anoxybacillus sp. B2M1. The sequence goes on from NZ_CP015435.1 coordinate 1,470,759, forward strand.
ACTGAAAACGTTCCCTTTTCTTTAAATACTGTTTTCGCCTGGTATTTTCCACTGCCTTGTTCATTCGCATCGATAAACTCATGCTTCATCTGGTCCTTCCAGATTTCAAAACGAACTTTTGCCGCCGTAAGTGGCTGGTCATTATACACAATATCGGCAACAATTGGTTCCTCCTTGTTGACTGTAAACATCTGTGGATGCAACGTTACAGCCACACCAGCAGCATCGTCATGGTGCGAATGGTCAGAACCGCTTTCTTCATGCTCCGATGCGGAACCAGCATTGTCACCTACAATCACATCTGTTTTGGGCATATTATGCATATTGCGAGCTGTAACATGGGCCACAATGGAATATGTTCCTGCCTCGGTAAATGTTTTTTCAATAGCGTATTTTCCGTTTCCTTTGCTCTTGGCTGAAATCATTTCATGCTGGTCGTTTCCCTGCTTCCAAATTTCGAACTTCACCTCATCCGCGTCGTTCACTTTTTCCTTTCCATATGTAACAATACAAGCGATTTCTGTTTTTTTCTGAAGCTCAATTGGCGACTTCACATCTATTTTTACATTTAAAATGGCAGGTTCATCAGCCGATTGATCTTTCGTTTGGCCACATGCCGAAATCAATAACACCACCATCATGGCAAGCATCAAGCGAATATAAACTTTCATCTTCACGTTCCCCCTCTTTCTTCTCTCATTGTCCACTATATCACACCTCTTTCTAGCTACAAATCATTGTTCACATTTTTTTCAAAAACATTTCACCAATCGCACAAAAAATTTATAAAAACCTCTTGAAAGTCAAAAAAGGTCAAATTATAATAAAGTTAAAGTCAAATATAGTCAAAGTCAAAAAAGGAGGTTATGCCTCATGCTTTGCCAATTATGTCATCAACACAAAGCAACCGTATTCGTTCAGATGCAAATTAATCATGAAAAAAAGCAGCTGCAGCTTTGTCATGAGTGCTATACAAAACAAAAACAAGAATTGACCATTCCAATGAATTTTGAATTCGGAACATTTCCATCCATTCCGCTAGATTCGTTCTTTTCAGGAAACCTGGCGGCCGATTCAGCATTCTCTTCTTCGGCAAATCCAATACCAATGACGCCATCGCACAGAGGCGGCGGCTTTTTAGATCAATTTGGTCGCAATTTAACCCAGCTAGCAAAGGCGGGATTGATCGATCCAGTCATTGGCCGCGACCAAGAAATTGAACGAGTCATTGAAATTTTAAACCGGCGCAATAAAAACAATCCTGTGCTGATTGGAGAGCCGGGTGTCGGAAAAACAGCGATCGTCGAAGGATTAGCCTTAAAAATTGCGGAAGGACGCGTTCCAGAAAAACTGTTAAACAAAGAAGTATATTTGCTTGATGTCGCTTCTCTCGTAGCCAATACTGGCATTCGCGGACAATTTGAGGAGCGAATGAAGCAGCTCATTGCCGAACTGCAACGGCGAAAAAATATTATTCTTTTTATCGATGAGATTCATTTGCTAGTCGGAGCCGGCTCTGCTGAAGGCTCCATGGATGCAGGCAATATTCTGAAGCCAGCTCTTGCCCGCGGCGAACTTCAGATCGTTGGAGCAACGACATTAAAAGAATATCGACAAATTGAAAAAGATGCTGCTCTTGAACGTCGCTTCCAGCCTGTTATTGTTCATGAGCCAACAGTGGACGAAGCCATCCATATTTTAAAAGGAATTCAAGAAAAATATGAACAATTCCATCGCGTAAAATATACGGATGAAGCGATTCAAGCGTGTGCAGCTTTATCGCACCGCTACATTCAAGACCGCTTTTTGCCGGATAAAGCCATTGATTTATTAGATGAGGCTGGCTCAAAAGCCAATTTACGCATTGCTGCAACAGATGAAAAAAATATTCAACAACGATTGGCCTTTTTAGCGAAGGAAAAAGAAAAAGCAGCGGCGGAAGAAAATTATGAACGCGCCGCTCAATTGCGGGCTGAAGAGCTCCGATTAGAAAAGCAGCTGCAAAACCAGCAAGCTGATGAAACACCGATTGTTGATGTTGCTGATATTCAGCAATTAATCGAAGAAAAAACGGGCATCCCTGTCGGCAAGCTCCAAGCTGACGAAAAAACAAAAATGAAGCAGTTGGAAGAAAACTTAGCGAAAAAGATCATTGGACAAGAAGAAGCGGTGAAAAAAGTGGCTAAAGCGATCCGCCGCAGCCGGGCTGGACTAAAAGCGAAAAACCGGCCAATTGGCTCCTTCCTCTTCGTCGGCCCAACAGGAGTCGGTAAAACAGAGCTGACAAAGACGCTGGCAGAGGAGCTATTTGGTTCAAAAGACGCCATGATTCGTTTAGATATGAGCGAATATATGGAAAAGCATTCTGTATCGAAATTAATCGGTTCACCTCCTGGCTACGTTGGACACGAAGAAGCGGGACAGCTAACAGAAAAGGTGCGCCGCAATCCTTATAGCATGATCTTGCTTGATGAAATTGAAAAAGCCCATCCTGATGTGCAACACATCTTTTTGCAAATCTTAGAGGACGGGCGTTTAACAGATAGCCAAGGCCGCACAGTTAGCTTTAAGGATACCGTTATTATTATGACAAGCAACGCCGGTGTTACCGATAAAAAAATTACAGTCGGCTTTGAAAAAGAAAATCGCGTTGGCCAAACAAGCATTCTCGACTCTCTAAGCGCGTACTTCAAACCGGAGTTTTTAAATCGCTTGGATGCCATTATTGAATTTAAAGCGCTGCAAAAAGAGCACATGCTACAAATTGTTGAGTTAATGCTTGCTGAGCTGCAAACAACCTTAAAAGATGAGGGCATTCAGCTTGAAGTATCGCAGGAAGCGAAGGAAAAGCTTGCTGAAATCGGCTACCATCCTTCATTCGGAGCTCGTCCGTTACGCCGGGCCATTCAAGAGCATATCGAAGATCAAGTGGCTGACTTACTTCTTGATCAGGATAAAGTGAAAAAAATTCAAATTACAGTTGAAAACGAGCACATCGTCGCCCGATCAATAAATTAAAGAAGAGGCTGTCTCAAAAGGGCATTCAAACATCCTTTTTGAGACTAGTCTCTATTTTTTATTTCTCTGTGGAATCCAGGATTTCTCTTTCATTTTATTGTGTAGGAACAGAAACAACTGTTCCTTTCTTCCTATAAACCATCCCTTCGGCGAGAGCAATAATCTCCTCATTATCATTCAAAACAACAATCCGGTATAATCCGAGACGATGTGGGTCCGTTTCTTCCTGTGCAACGGCTATCAGCTTTTCGCCCACGACGCTCGCTTTAATGTAATGCATGGTCATCGTAATTCCAACAGCGATTTGATTATGGGAATTGCTGGCGCAGGCAAAGGCTATATCCGCTAAAGAAAAAATCGCACCACCATTTGTGCTTCCATTAAAATTCAACAAATGGTCTTTAATTTCCATTGAAACTTGCGCATATCCTTGTCTAACTTCATCAATAGAAACACCTAAATATCGAGCGAAAGGGTCTTCCTTCATCTTCTTTATAAGTTCTTCCATCATTTTTTATTCACCCCGCTAATTATAATAGATGAAACTTACCCTTTTAACCTTTATATCTTCAATATGAAGCTCGTGTCGTTTTTGTATCCTAACAACGAACCGCTTCCAGACCCATTTATTAGTCTGAAAGCGGTGTCGTTCGAGCTTTTATCACGTGAATCCATAGCTAAAGGCAGATCCACAGCTTTCTCTCATTTAGCAACTTTTCAAAGACCATTCAGTAAATCTTCACATTTCATTTATAATTTCAATTAAATTCCTGAATATCAGAAATATAGTTACGCATACGCTCCTTGTCTCCTCTTTCATCCCCATTAAACACGGATTCAAGCATAGCACTTATTGGTCCTTACTATATATCATCTAACTCCATGTTTTACATCACAATAATAAAATTATTCGCTTTCTTAATTCTCAAGCAGCGTCCATTTTCCATCTTTGACAACAGCCATAACCATGCTATCGGAAGTTAAGCCATTGTGATCATCTGGAGAAAAAGTAAACATGCCTGTTGCCCCAACCCAATTCTTCACTTTGTTTTCTAAGAAATCACGAATAGACTCGCGATCATTGGCACCGGAACGCAATGCCTCAATGACAAGCATTATATTATCATGCCCATATGCTCCAAAGTTGGTTGGTTCATTCCCATATTTTTCAACATATGCTTTGTGGAAAGATGTGATCACTTCGTACTGAGCATCATCTTTAGGAATTTGCTCAGGAAACAATAGCTTTCCTGTGGGAATAACAACGCCTTCCGCTGCATCCTTCGCTAAATTAATGAAATTTTGATTTGCTATACCATGGCTTCCGATCATCGGTATTGCCATATTCAACTTCTTCATATTACTAGCAATCACCGCAGGACCTGGGTTTGTTCCCCAAACTACAACCGCCTGCGCTCCTGAACTTTTAATACGCGTCAGCTGTGCACTCATATCTGGATCTTGAGTGTTATAGCTTTCTTTTTCTGTAATTTCAATATCGTATTTTGAAGCCAATTTTTCCAATTGCTCTAATCCGCTAGTTCCAAATGAATTTGAATCTGTTAGCGTACCAATTCGGTTAATGCCTTGTTTGTTAAGGTACTCATAAATTCTTTGAACAGCATGAACATCGGAATGCGGTGTTTTAAAGACCCATTTAGATTCCTGTACAGGGTCGATAATATGAACACTTGCTCCTGCTGAAATCATGGGAACTTGATTCTGCATAGCAATTCCTTTCATCGCCAAGCTTTCGCCACTTCCAGACGATCCTAAAACCACTAGCGCCTGTTCATCATGAACAAGACGATTCATCTCTTGAGTCGCTTTTTCCTGATTTGATTCATCATCTGCTAAAATTAAGCGGATAGGCACCCCGTTAATTCCACCTTCAGCATTGATTTTATCAACGATTAATTGTGTTGCATTCCATTCCGGCTCGCCAAGAGGGCTATTGGGTCCTGTTTTAGAATAAATGGCCCCTATCACATATTCAGAAGCTTTTTTATTTCCTTGACCGCTATTCTCCTCTTTGCTGCTACATGCAGCAATAAAAAGAAACACAGACAAAACGAATATGAGCAAAAACCTTTTTTTCATCATTCTCTCTCCCCCTATCAATTTTTTATGAGATCGCTTGGCCTAAATAAGCTTCTTTAACTTCCTTATCGTTTAACAATTCTTGTGATATTCCTGATTTTACAATTTTGCCATGCGAAATAACGTATCCGCGATCGGCTATTTTTAATGATGCAACAACGTTTTGTTCAATCAGCAATACAGTGGTTCCAAACTCCTTTTTCAGTTCTCTAATCAGCCGAAGAACCTCTGCTGCGACAATTGGCGCTAATCCTAAAGTTGGCTCATCTAACAGAAGCAGTCGCGGCTTAGACATAAAGCCTCTAGCAATCGCTAACATTTGTTGTTGTCCCCCTGATAACGTACCAGCTAATTGTAATTGTCTCTCTTTTAAAATAGGGAACAACGCAAAAACTTTTTCTAAGTTTTCCTCCATTTCTTTTCGTCCTGATTTTCGATAATGATGAAAGGCACCTAAATGCAAATTATCCAATACAGACAGAGTAGTAAAAATTTGCCGGTGCTCAGGAACATGAATCAAATGCTTTCTGACAATCTTTTCGGCAGTTAGTGAGGTGATGTCTTCACCGTAAAAATAAATTTTTCCGCCAGCTGGTGTCAGCAACCCTGAAATCGTTTGTAGCAATGTTGTCTTGCCCGCTCCGTTAGCACCGATTAAAGCCACAATCTCTCCTTCATTCACTGTCAAAGATACTTCGTCTAATGCTCTAATGGGGCCATAATTCACTGATACCTTTTGAATATCAATAACCGACTGTTGTTCCATCACGCTCCCTCCCCTGCTTTTTCCTCTATATCAGCTCCCAAGTAGGCACTGATAACATCCTCATTATTTTGAATTTCCTTTGGTGTCCCTTCAGCAATTTTGCTTCCTTGATCAAGAACGATAATTTTATCGCATATCCTCATCACTAGATCCATGTCGTGCTCAACGACAAAAACGGTTATACCCTTCTCTTTGATTTGTTGGATTAATCTTGCCATCTCCTTTGTCTCTTTATGATTTAATCCTGCCGCAATTTCATCAAGCAATAACAGCTTTGGTTTTGTTGCCAATGCCCTAGCAAGCTCTAAAAGTCGAAGAGCCCCTAGTGGAAGGCTGCTCGACATTTGATCATATAGTCCTTCGAGCCCTACAAATTTCAAATATTCCATAGCTGTTTCGTATAAAATTTGTTCTTCTTTTCTCGTTCTCGGAGAAAAGAAAGCGGCAGAAAGCATGCTGCTTCTTGTATGAATGTGGAGCCCAACCATCACATTCTCAATAACTGTCATGTTTTTGAAAATTTTAATATTTTGAAATGTACGGGCAATCCCTAAACGGCTTACCTCGTAATTAGGAAGCTTCTCGATATTTTTCCCTTCAAAAACAATTTCTCCTATTGTTGGAGGGAATACCGCAGAAACCATATTAAACATCGTACTTTTCCCTGCGCCATTTGGACCAATGAGCCCTACAATTTGTCCTTGCTCGATAGAAAAGCTAACATCTTTATTAGCCACTACCCCTCCAAATTTTTTTGTCACATTTCGCACTTCTAACAACATCTCTGCCTCCCCCTTTAGTAAGAACCTTTAGAACGGCGGTACAATAATGCTGATAAACCATGCGGGATAAAAATGATTACACATACTAAAATCAATCCATAAATCACTTGTTCAAAATCACTTGTAATAAAAGTAAATTGCTCTCCAAGATTATGAACGACAACACTAATAAAAGTAATAAAAATGGCGCCACCGACCGCTCCCCATATACTCCCGCTACCTCCAAGAACAACCATTGTCAAAAAAATGATCGAAGCGTCTAGTGAAAATGAGCTTGGTGAAATACTGTAGCTCATATGAGCGAATAGCCATCCAGCCAATCCCGCTAGCATAGCGCTCAATATAAAAATTTGCATTTTATACTTTCCTGTTTCTACCCCCACTGAACTTGATGCAATTTCGCTGTCATGAATGGAACGGAGCACTCGTCCAACATGTGAATGGACGATATTTAAGGACAGCATCACAACAAGTGATACAATTCCCCAAACGAAATAATAATAGGATACGCCTTGACTTAATGTATAACCAAATAAACTCATGGATGGGATGCCGTAAAAGCCAGAAGCTCCTTTTGTTACTTCCCGCCATTCTAAAAGAAGTACGTGCACAATGATGCCAAACGCTAATGTTGCCATGGCTAAGTAATATCCGCTTAACCTTGACATAGTGTAACCCATTATAAAAGCTAACAGGGCTGGCAGAAGAATAGAGATGAGCAGGCTAAGCCATGGAGACCACCCGTAAGTTGTTGTTAGTATGGCGGTTGCATAAGAGCCTACACCATAAAAAGCAGCTTGCCCTAACGATATTTGGCCTGCATATCCCATCAATAAAGCTAACCCAATGGCAATAATGGAATAGATCCCGGCAAATGTTGCTTTTGTTAAATAAAAAGATTCATTGACCAATATCGGAAATAGGAGCACCAATGCTAAAAATCCGCAAAAACGGATCCAGTTTGTTTGTTGAACCCCTTTCAAATTTCCCTTTTTTCGAAACCTAGATAACGATAACCGTGAGCTTGTTTGTTCCTTCATGCGATCATAATCCCCCTTTTCCAACACTTTTTTCTCCTAAAATACCGCTTGGTCGAATTAATAAAATGACTAGAATGCAAGTAAAAACAATCGCATCTTTTAAACCGGAGCTGATATATCCAGAACTGAATGATTCTAAAAACCCGATCACTAATCCGCCGAGTACCGCTCCAGGAGCACTGCCAAGCCCGCCTAAAATAATAGCCGAAAAGCCTTTTATGCCTAACATAATTCCCATATCGTAAGCGGGGAACATAATCGGCGCAACTGCCAGTCCAGCCAGCGCTCCTAATATTGCACTTAACACAAACGAAAAGGAAGACATTTTTCGTGGGTTGATTCCCATTAGTCTAGCTGCTATAGGATTGACTGAACAGGCTTGAAACGCTTTTCCGACAAGGGTTTTATTCATTAATAAATACAGTGCAAGGACAACAGCTAGCATGATTATGATGATCCAAATACTTTGCGGGGTGATCGCAGCTCCTCCTACATTAATCGATTCATTTGCAGTAAAAGGTTCAATCCGAACCGGATTTTTCCCCCATATTATCCCAGCCATTCCTCGGATAAAAATTGAAATACCAATCGTTAAAATGATTAAGCTTAAAGGATCTGCTCCTTTCGCTTTACTGAGAATCGTCACTTCCATCCCCCAGCCTATCACCATCACTATGGCAATGGTAAAAAAGAACGCAACCCAATATGGCAAACCACGGCTGACAAGGGTAAACATGATCATTCCACCAAGCATAACAAACTCACCCTGGGCAAGATTAATCACTTTTGTAACGCTGTAGATCGTCACAAAACCAAGAGCCACAATTGCATAAATACTTCCTATGGTTGCCCCTGTTATGAAAAACTGTAAAAAATTCTCCATATCAAATTCCCCCTTTTACATTTATTACATTTTTTTATATTACGTTTTTTTATCGTCATCTATTTTTTAGAAAATGTTAGCGTTTTCAATCATTAATGTCAAGAATTTTTAGAAAATTACATTAAAATAATTATACTATTTTTACGTTGTTAAAGTTGTTTGTTTTTATAAAAATGATAAAACAAAAAATTTTCGAATGGTGAAAAATAATCGACAAATAATGACGGTCTAAGACTTCATTTCTATGTTTTTTAGCTAGCATCCTTCAATACAATAGATTATTAATATAACGTTTTTATATAATACGTTTAATAAACGTGATTTTTAAAAAACAATAATGAATATCAGTGGAAAGAGAGAGGTGATAAAAGAATTATCCTAGTAATATTGAGGTAACACAAAAGAAGAACTTCAATTAAAACATTTGTGTAGGACATTCACAAAATTAACCATTTATTAATAAAAATCCACCCTTCTTGGAATTTATGGTTCCAAAAGGGTGGATGAAATTCAAATGTTATAATAGAAAAATACATCACTACAGAATAAGCGAATTCCCCGCTTTTCCCTCTCTAAAACAGCTGAACTTTCCTTTTCTACCATCTCGGTCTTGTCAATGAAAGGATAAACACGAGGTAAAAAATGATAAGCAATCTTTTATCTTAAAACCTCTCCTCGTTCTCCTTCTTAAATTGTGGATGATCGTCGGGTTACAATACTAGTTTCCCTGCTATTGATGCCCCCAACATATTCCCCTTTCCTTTATTACGCCAAGTCATGCGCGTTGATGATCTGAGCTGCAAACCCAGCTTAAGCTTTTTATAGCACATCCCTGAACAAGTATTCGATGTAGTAGAAAAATTTGAAATTAATCGTCCGCTTTTTATCAACAGCCATGTAGAAACGAAGCGAATAAAAACGGCGCACATCTGCAGAAGAAGGGAGTTCATTCTTTATAGCAATATATCTTTATACAGTGTTTTATTAAGATAAAGAAGAGACTGATGCCAACACCATCAGCCTTCCTTCTTTAATCCATGCATAAGCATTTGGATGGTGCGCTCCATTTCCTGCTCATCATCCCATTGGAGGTTCGGTAGCAGGATGAAGCGAGTGAGCAAAAAGCCGACGATCGTTGTAATCGTCATCCGAATAATCGTATTCGCCGGCAAATCAGCAAGCTCTCCCTTCTGCTGAAAATGATCAATAACTCGCTTAAATTTCCCATAGATATTCTCCATAAATACCGTTTGAATTTGCTCTTTAATATCTGAATGAAATGCAGTTTCCTGCCAAAAAATCCGAATCATCGGCAAATATTTTTTCACGAATTCATAACGGTTGTTCATCAGCGCTCTAATAAAGTCTTCATAGCTTGAATATTGGCTTTCAAATACTTCTTTAACAAATTCTTTCGCTAAAAACGGGGCCGCAATTTTCATAATGGTTGGCGTCACAATCGCCATCAGCAGTTCTTTTTTCGTTTTATAATGGCGGAAAATCGTTCCTTCCGCAACGCCCGCTCGCTTGGCGATTTCGCTTGTTGACGTTGCAGCATACCCTTTTTCTGCAAACATTTCAATCGCCGCTTCTAAAATTTTTGCTTGCTTATCACTTAGCTTTACTTCCTCATCATTTATTTTCAAGAGCTCCTGCAGCCATTGCTCATCATTCATGTTCATTTGCTCCTTACAATTTTCGATATTTCTTTAACGCTATTACATTTAATATCATAAATAACAAAGAAAATCCAAGCAAAACATATACGTCTATGGCAATCTCGTTCCAACCATTGCCGCGAATCATAATCTCCCTTAATGCGTCCGCTCCGTATGTCAATGGCATGATCACACTGAATGAGCGGAGCCACTGTGCCATTGTTTCCAAATTAAACAATCCAGAGAAGAAAATTTGCGGCACAACGATAAGCGGAATAAATTGAATCATTTGAAGCTCATTGTTCGCAAACGCTGATAATAATGTCCCAAGCGTTAGCGCCGTCATCGATAGCAAAAAAGTAATCAGCAGCACATACAAAAACGACCCTTCCATCATCATATCAAGCACATGAATCGCAAACCACGAAATCAAGCTGGCTTGAAATGTGGTGAAAATGCCAAAACCGATCACATAACCAACCACAATCTCCCATCGTTTTAACGGCGTTGCCAACAGACGCTCTAATGTTCCTCTCGTCCGTTCTCGTAAAAAAGAAACGCCAGCGATTAAAAAGACAAAAAAGAAAATAAAAAAGCCAATCAGCACAGGGCCAAAGTTATCAAATAACGCCATCTCTTCTGATCCGTGCAAATAGATGGTGTCAAGCTTCATCGTTTTTGTCTGCGGAGTTAGCTGTTGAAGCGTTTTTTGCACAGACATCAGCACAGCTTTGTTAGCCGTCGGATCGCTTCCCTCCAATGTCATTTGCGGCATTCCTTCTTTCATTTCAATAAAAGCGTCAATTTGTTGCTTGTTTAACTGAGCTTTCGCTGTCTGTTTGTCCATCCACTTGATATGAGCATCATTTTTTTGCAGCTTTTCAGCAAGCGCCACAGGGACGGCTTGATCCACTGCAATCGTTGGTTTATATTCTTCACCATTAAAGACTAAATTCATTAAAAATAGGACAAACATCGGCGCTAAAATCATGAGTCCAAGCGTCCGCTTATCACGAAAAAATTGACGGATAATTCGAATCACAATCGCGCGTACTCTCATTGATGCGCACCTCCAAAATATAAAAATGCCTGTTCAATCGTCTCGGAATGGGTCTTTTCTTTTAATTCATTCGGACTTCCTACAGCAATCAAGCGCCCGTCACGAATCATCGCCAGCCTTTGACATTTCTCCGCTTCATCCATGACGTGAGTCGTTACCACAATCGTTGTTCCTTGCTGGCGAATGCGCTCAAGTTCTGCCCAAATCGATTGGCGAAGCACAGGATCGATTCCTACTGTCGGCTCATCTAAAATTAACACTTCTGGTTCGTGCAACAAAGAAGCAGCCAAAGACAACCGTCGTTTCATTCCTCCTGAATAATGGTGCACCGTTTTTTTCAAATGCTCTGTTAAATGGACAAGCTCCGCCACTTCTTCAATGCGCTCCTTTTGCCTTTTTCCCCTCAATCCATAAATAGCGGAAAAAAATTGCAGGTTTTCAAGCGCTGTCAATTCTTCGTATAATGCATCTGATTGCGCCATAAATCCGATGCGCTTCATCGCTTGTAAATGAGGCATTTTGACATCAAACACATGAATCGTGCCTTCCGTTGCTTGATCAATTCCCGCGATTAATTTCACTAAAGTCGTTTTCCCCGCTCCTGATGGACCTAGCATTCCAAAAATTTCTCCCCTCTCCACAGCAAGGGCAATGCCATCAAGAACTTTCTTTTTTCCAAATACTCTCGACACATGCTCAACACAAATGCACGGTTTCGCTACCATCTTTATTCCTCCATCTCACCAAAAATGAGTGATTACTCACTTCATTATAACTTGCTCTCGAATAAAAATAAAGTGAGTACTCACTCATCAAATAAAAATTTTTAGAGACTTTATTCTCGACCGTTGAACCTCATGGCCGAAAACAGCCCCTTTCTCCGCTACAATAACGATTCCAGTCCCTCCATCCGCAACAGATTTCTTTAAGAACTTTGCTACCAATGTTGATCGTCTCTTCTCCGACCATCGTTCCGCCTAAACGTTCGTGGCTTTGCGAATGTTCCTCATCTTTCTCTCCTTTTCTTCATATCCTATTCCCTTTGCATTTCTACATAAACTCGACAAAAAAAGGAAGAAAACCTACAACGGTCGATTCCTATCCTCTATAGAAAAAAGCTGGCCAAAAAAAGCTAGCCAGCCTTCCAATCAAGCAAATCGGTCATTTTTATAGTTGTTGATCGTTGACGCTGTCCAGCCACTGCTCAATTTCTCCAATCACGGATTGGACGCAGCCATCTGCAAATGGCGATTTTAAATGAGCCACTTGTATAAGTTCAGTAAATGACTTGCTTCCTCCCTCGCGGCAAAGCGTCAAATAATTGCGCCACGCTTCCTGATAATTTTCTCTTGAACGCTTCCAAAACTGAAATGCGCACATTTGCGCAAGCGTATAGTCAATATAATAAAAAGCCGTTGTATAAATATGGCTTTGACGTTGCCAAAAACCGCCGCGCTCCAAATAATCATGGCCATCGTAATCCCTTGTTGGCATGTATTTTCGTTCGATTTCCCGCCATTTTCTCTTCCGTTCCGCTGGTGTTGCCTCCGGATTTTCATAAACGAAGTGCTGGAATTCATCAACCGCCACCCCGTATGGCAGAAACAGCACAGCCGAGCTTAAATGATGAAATTGATATTTTTTCGTATCTTCTTTAAAGAACAGCTCCATCCATGGCCATGTGAAAAACTCCATGCTCATGGAATGGATTTCACACGCCTCTAACGTCGGCCAATTATACTCTGGAATTTCGTAATGGCGGCTTTCATACACTTGAAAAGCGTGGCCCGCTTCATGGGTGAGAACATCAATATCGCCGGACGTGCCAGTAAAATTCGCAAAAATAAAGGGCGCTTTATATTCTTCTATATATGTGCAGTAACCACCGCTTGCTTTCCCTTTTTTGGCCAAAAGATCCATCCATTCATTTTCAATCATAAACCGGAAAAACTCGCCTGTTTCTGGTGACAGCTCTTCATACATTTTTCGGCCGTTTTCGATAATCCACTTTGCATCCCCTTTTGGCGTCGGATTGCCCGTCGGGAATGAAAATGCTTCATCGTAATATTTCAGCTTCTCGACGCCAATTCTTTTCCTCTGGCGTTCATACAGCTTTTCTGCTAACGGCACAATATAAGCTTTCACCTGCTCACGGAATCGCGCAACCATTTCAGCATCATAATCGGTCCGTCCCAACCTTGCATATCCAAGTTCAATAAAGTTGTTAAACCCTAGTTTTTTTGCAATGCTTGTACGCACTTTGACAAGCTGATCGTAAATATCGTCAAATTGTTCCTCATGCGTTTCAAAAAAGGCAAACCGCGCTTCATTTGCCCGCTTCCGCATTTGCCGATCAGGCGACTCCACAAACGGCTGCAGCTGTGCCAACGTGTATTCTTGTCCTTCAAATAAAATTTTTGCGGAGGCTACCAGTTTTGTATACTCGCTTGCTAGCTTATTTTCTAACTGTAAATCCGCGACAATCTCAGGAGAAAACGTTTTAAGCTCTGTTTCCGCAAGTGCAAATAACTGTTTTCCCCAGCGTTTTTCGAGCTCCGAACGAAATCGGGAGGCGACGAGCGCCTCATAATATTCGTTGACAAGGCCTTTGACAATCGGATCCACCTCATCGAAAAAATCTTGCTCCTGCTTATAAAAGTCATCATTTGTATCAACCGTATGGCGAATATAGCAAATTTGCGCCATCGTGCTAAATTCGTTGCGCAGTTTATTAATTTGCTTCATCGCTTCATCCTGCTCTTCCGCATGCTGCGCCTGTTGAAACGCCCGCAATGCCGCTTGAAATTCTGTCTTTAGTTTTTCCATGTCAGGGCGCTTATATAGAAACTCGGAAAACTTCAAATCCATCCCTTCCTTTTCCTCAAAAATTTCTAACCTTAGTTATATTCCACTTGTTTGCTAAAAATTCCTGTTCATGCTTCAGATAAAAGCATATTGACGAATATTGTCGAATCGTGTATGATTATCAAGGTAATTGAATATTTTTTCTTCTCGTCAACTTAGATGAGATAGAGGTTGCAATGGATAAAAGTAGTTTGAATGAGGGACAGAGGAACCGATGACTTCAAATGAAAGGATTCATTGCCGAAGTTTGCAGCGTACTCTGGCGCCGCAAGCTGGGCCTGCATTCGAATAGAGTCAGGACTGCCATCGCTTAATGGAAGCGATGGAGCGCTATCTACATTAAGTTAGATGCGGATGTCACATGCACCCGTTGAAAACTTAAGGGTGTATTTTTTTTGATAAATGGACAAATCAGAAAGGAGTAGGGGTTATCTTGCAGCAAAATAAACTAGGTCTCTGGGTATTAACGGCGCTTGTCGTTGGGAATATGGTTGGATCAGGAATTTTTATGCTTCCTCGTTCACTTTCAGAAGCCGCGAGCCCTTTAGGGGTCATTTTAGCTTGGCTATTAACAGGTGGTGGAGTGCTAATGACCGCTCTTGTCTTTGGCAATTTAGCGATTCGCAAGCCTGAGTTAAATGGCGGGCCGCAAATTTACGCGAAGGAATTGTTTCCAAAGAGATCAAACGCCTCGGTTTTATCGGGATTTATGTCTTCCTGGGGCTATTGGATTGGAAATTTTGCTGGAAACGTGGCCATTATTACGACATTTACGAGTTATTTATCCACATTCTTTCCGATTTTAACAAGCAAACAAACCGTATTTATGGTAGGCGCTACACCGATCAAACTCGGCAACCTCCTTACCTTTATGGTTTGTACCGCTCTATTATGGGGAATGCACTTTATTATTTTGCGCGGCATCGAGGGAGCCGGAAAACTAAATTTCATAGCCACTTCGGCAAAGGTACTCGGCTTCTTTTTATTTATTGCCATTAGCTTATTTGCATTTGATAAAAGCAACATCGGCTCTGTCGTCGCTCCGCGTTACGATGAAGCAGGCCATGCCGTTAGCCTGTTCGGACAAGTGACCGGCGCGGCCGTTGCGACGTTATGGGCATTTGTCGGAGTGGAATCTGCGATTGTGTTCGCTTCACGTGCACGCAAGCAAGCAGATGTCAAACGGGCGACCATTCTTGGTTTGCTGATTGCTCTCATCATTTACATTGGCATAAGTGTGCTTGTAATGGGCTTGCTGCCGCAAAAACAGTTGATTCATTCAGAGAAGCCTTTAGTGGATGCGATTCAAACCATTTTAGGCCCCAGCGGCGCATACATCTTAGCTGGACTTGGCCTCATCAGCCTTCTTGGCTCGACGCTCGGCTGGGTGTTATTAAGCGCGGAAGTTCCGTATCAAGCCGCGAAGCAAGGATTATTTATCCCTGCCTTCTTAAAAGAAAACAAAAAAGGAATGCCGAAATTCGCTTTAATTTTGTCAAATGGATTAGCGCAACTTTTCATTTTCTCAACGATCTCTCATTCGATGTCAGCCGCATTTGATTTTGTCATTTATATTGCGACACTCGCTTATCTCGTTCCTTACTTTATCGCTTCTGTCTTTCAGCTCAAACTCACATGGACAGGAGAGACATATGAAACCAATACAAAACAGCGAATCACAGATGGAGTCATTGCAGCACTGGCCACTATTTATTCCATCTGGGTCATTATCGCGGGAACATCTGACATCAAAACCTTTATGCTTGGCGTTGCGTTGCTCGCAAGCGGCATCATTTTTTATCCGCTTGTGAAAAAAGCAGTAGATAAAGAAGAAAACGCGAAAAAAAGACTGTCAGCTTGATCCAAAAAAGAGGGGTTTCTCCCTCTCTTTTCTTTTATCTATAGTCCCTCCTCTCTCTTTATCAAAAAAGAACGCGCGCCCGCCACCCATTATAAAAAAGCGCCAGCGAATCTTTGATCCGCTGGCGCTTTCACCATCTGTACTTATTGCTGTTTCGCACCGTATCCCATTTTTTTCAATAATTCAATAACCTGTTCTTTCTCTTCAGTCGTTAATCCGGAAAGTGTTTCATGGATCGTTTGTTCATGCTCCGGAAATACCTTTTCAATAAAAGCTTTTCCTTTATCCGTAATCGAAGCATAGGTTACACGGCGATCCTTTTCACATGCTTTGCGCATAATCAGCCCTTTTTGCTCTAATTTATCGACAACATATGTGATGCTGCCGCTTGCCAGTAAAATTTTCCCGCCAATTTGCTGCAATGGCTGATCCCCCTTATGATATAGCAATTCCAACACAGCAAACTCCGTAGGGTTCACGCCGAACGACTGAATGGATTTATTTACTTGATCATTAACAGCACGGTACGCTCTTGACAGCACAATAAATAGCTTTAATGATTGCAAAATTTCCTCTCTATCCGCCACTTGTCATCAAATCCTTTATCGGTCGAATTCGAAGCCATTGTAGCGAAAAATCCTCTCTTTGTCAATGAAACGCCCCGATCTACGCCGTCCATTCTGCACGTTCTTCTGCCATTCGTTTCAGTGCTGGAAAACCTCTCGGCGAATCGATTCGATTCCATCCATCAAAAAGCGCAAGAATCGCTTAAGATTCCTGCGCTTTTTGGTTATTGAACAGCTTCTTCTTTTTCCTCATAAGGATGGGCAACCCAGCCAGATGGATCAATAAACAAACGAACAGCTACCACTTGGCGGTCTTCCATTAATGTGAAGAAATGCGGATTTCCTTCTGGAACGGAAATAACATCGCCAGCTTCCAGCTGCACTTCAAAATATCCTGTTTGTTCGTCGCCTTTAATAATGAAAATGCCGTGGCCCGCGACGATGGCGCGTACTTCATCCTCCGTATGGATATGCACTTGTTCAAATTTCTTCAATAATTCCTCTAAATTCGGAGTAGCATCTGATAAAGCGACAACATCCCACGCTTTATAGCCTCTTCTTGCTGCTAAATTCTCAATATCATCTTTAAAAATCGCTAAAATTTCCTCTTTTTCCTCGTCACTCAAAACAAACGTTTCTTTTAAGTGACTTGGCAGCTTGCTAACCTCCCAATGTTCATACAGAACGCCTTGCTTTTCTAAAAAGCTCCCTACATTCTCATGACCTTTGATCCATTCACCCGTGTTTTTAATTTTAATAACTGCCATTTTTCATCCCTCCATTGTCATTTTAAAATCTATGAAGTGAATACTTTGTGACCTTTTAGCATAAGCAGCTTAACATGATAGCTAAACAAAAACTCGCACGCTTCTAAAAACTTTTTCGCTTCAAAAGAGCTCCTTCCCCATACGGTAATACCGTGGTTGCGAATCAGCACCGCTCCGCTATCTGCCGAGACGTGCTGCGAAAACTCAGAGGCAAGCGTCGGAATGTGCGCATGATTCCGAATAATCGGAATGCGGAAAACCGCATCTTCCTCCCAAAGACCAAACGCTTTAATCATTTCTTGGCCGGTAAAAATGACTTCCCCATCATCCCCATACAGTTCAGAGACGACATTATTATCAATCGTATGAACATGAAGCACGCAGCTAGCGTTCGTTTTATTATAAATTTCCACATGCAGCAAGGTCTCAGCCGATGGCTTTAAATGGGTCGGCTCAGCCGGATTGCCCAAAGCGTCGACAAGAAGAAAATCATCATTTGTTTGCTTTCGTTTATCTTTTCCGCTGGCTGTAACGAAAAAGGTCAGCGGCTGATCAGCCACCTTGATCGATAGATTCCCGCTTGTTCCCAAAAACCAATCGCGGGAAGCCAGTTCTGCTTTGACATCAGCAAGCTCTGCCCATTTCTTCAATAAATCACTCATGCGCTCACCTCCATCCTTTTCAAAGATTCCATGACATCATAGAACGTCGTAAACGGCGTATGAGCAAGGTCCAGCTCCGCACATTTTTGCAACAGAAAATCACGGGCAATCACGTGATCGGCAAGCTGGGCGACCGCTAAATCCGTAACGGAATCACCGATGACGATCTTCGTTGCATCTGGTGTTGCTAGCTTTCTTAGCAACGACGGCTTGCAGCAGCCGCAACCATTACGGCAATGGTCATCACACGCATACGGCCATGTAATGCGAATCGTTTCCCCGCTAAAATCCGAACCATTGCAAAAAATCGCGTCTTTTCCAATAAGTCCTTCTAAAAGCGGATAAACGAAAAAATCGATTCCGCCGCTAACGACATAGAGCGGAATGCCTCGCTCCTTTGTAAAGGAGACAAATTCACGAAAACCATCGCGAATTTGGGCAGTCCCTAAAATAAAATTCGTAATCTCTTCTTTTAGCCGGGAAGGAAGAAGCGAAAACATCGCTCCGACGCCATCTTGAACAGAGCAGCGTTGCGCGAGCACATCCTCTTTGATGCTTTCCCATTGCGGCGGAGCAAATTGCTTCATAATCGCTATAATGTTGTCATTATTCGTAATCGTGCCATCGAAATCACAAAAAATAATCGGTTTCGTCATACTTTCACCTCTTGAGTGCCCCATAAAGCCATTGCTTTTTGCAATGAATGGTTTTCCTTTGCCGCCTCACTTAAAGGCTTTCCGGCTAATACTGCCGCGATTGCGGCGCTAAATGCCTTCCCGCCTCCTGCCGCTCCCTCTGGGTGTCCATGCACCCCGCCTCCTGCATTAATGACGCTGTCGATGCCAAAATCGCGGATAAGAAGCGGAACCAGCCCTGGATGAATGCCGGCAGACGGAACAGGAAGCGTCTGTAAAAATACATCTTCCTTCGTTAATTCATAGGCAATGCCATTTGCTTCTTCCTTGGCCAAAGCGACGTTTCCATATGGAGACGGGAACAAGGAAAAATCGGCCCCTGCCATGCGAACGAGCTTGCCAAGCAACAAAGGATGGCTTACACCGTAAAATTCCGACGGGGTCAACGCCCCGCTAAACGCCGGATGCGCCATAATCGGAATGGAAATCTCCTCATCCTCCCGCAATCCTTGCAATACATCCAGCCCGTACGCGAACACGTTGAACAGCAGCAAATCGGCGCCAAGCTCCGCCGCTCGCTTCGCTTTCTCTTTTAACTCAAACGTTTTTCCCGAAAGATTCACCGCATAAAGCGTTCTATGCCCTGTCTCTTCATATACGTGTTGCAAGACTTTTTTTCCTTCCGCAATTCGCTTTTCGAATGGTGCCTGTTCATTTTCAAATAAAATTTCATCATCCTTGACAAGATCTACTCCTCCAAGCGCCTGCTGTCTCAGCTGCTTGGATAAATAGGACAAATCGCGCCCGATCACACCTTTAAAAATGCTCATTAACAGCGGGCGGCCATAAACATCCAGCTTTGCGCGAATTCCCTTAATGCCGAAGCGAGGACCGGGAAATGCTTTCTTTAGATCATCAGAAAACTCTAAATCGATCAGCTTAATCGCGCCATCTAATGACAATTTCCCAAACACCGTCGTCAAAACAGCGGGCAAATCGGCGCTGAAGTTGGCACTTGGGTAAGCGATCTTGACCATTCCCCGCTTCAAACGTTTTCCGAAATATTGATTGGCACGTTCGCTTTCTTCAAACGGTTGCACATGCACAACCGTTCCTTTATGTTTACGCAGTTGTTCTTTTTCCAAAAACGGCAATTCGGTCCATGAACCGATCGTTAAGCCAAGCGCGATTTTCTCTGCCTTCTTCTCCAAATCAGCCTCATCATAAAGCAGATACGTGGCGATGACTTGGCTCATTCTCATCCCTCCAATTCCAATAAAAAACCTCTTCCATAAGAAGAGGCTTTGGTTTCAACTCTTCTTATCTCTCAGCATAATGCTGCAAGAATTAGCACCGTGCTTAACGTTGGTTAAGTCGGTTGCCGGGCTTCATTGGGCTCGTCCCTCCACCTGCTCTTGATAAGAATGACAGCTTCTATTCATTTTTTTGAAATTTTCGTTTTGCAAATTTAATTCGAATTATGACAGGGATCATGCAGATTGTCAATTATTTTTTTACCGCTTGCTGAAAAAGATCGAGCTTAGCGATGCGCCGTGCCGCTTCTGTCAAACGTTCTTCGCTTGTCAACAGCCCGACGCGCACATATCCTTCCCCGTGCTCGCCAAATCCAATCCCAGGCGCCACCACAACATGCGCCTGCTCAAGCAATAAATCAGCAAAGCGTTCCGAAGTCCAGCCCTTTGGTACCGGCAGCCAAGCAAAAAAGGAGCCGGCTGGAGCACTTACGTTCCAACCAATTTCCTGTAAAGCTCCAATGAACGCATTGCGCCGTGATTCATACAACGCTACCAACTCCGTCACGCATTGCTGTGACTCAAGCAGCGCAACCGCTGCCGCTTCCTGAATCGCACCAAACAAGCTGACATATAAGTGGTCTTGCAAAAGATTGATCGCAGCAATCACACTTTCATTGCCAATCGCCAAACCTATGCGCCAGCCAGCCATATTATACGTTTTGGAAAATGTATAAATTTCAATACCGACATCCTTGGCTCCTTCCGTCTGCAAAAAGCTGATCGGTTTTTGCCCGTCAAATCCAATCGCACCATAAGCAAAGTCATGGACAACGCAAATTCCATGCTTTTGTGCAAATGAAACGGTCTCTGCAAAAAACGAGTCTGTCGCTACAGCCCCCGTCGGGTTATTTGGATAATTTAAAAACATCAGCTTGGCTTTCTCCACCACCTTTTCATCCAATTGACGATAATCAGGCAAAAAGCCGTTTTCGCTATAAAGCGGCATCATTTCCATTTTCGCACGCGCTAATGCCACTCCCGACCAATAATCAGGGTATCCCGGATCCGGAACAAGCACAACATCGCCCGGATTTAATAAGCACTGCGGGATTTCCACAAGCCCTGCCTTTCCGCCGAATAAGACAGCTACCTCTCGCTCAGGATCAACCGTAACGCCATATTCGCGCTGATAGAAAGCAGCGACCGCCTCTTTTAAAAACGAATAGCCACGAAACGGAGAATACTTATGGTATTTTGGATTAGCCGCCGCTTTTTGCAGCGCTTCTACGATATGCGGAGGCGTCGGTTGATCAGGATTGCCTTGGCCAAGATTAATCACATCATGTCCTTGAGCCACCACTTTTCCTACTTTGTCGACAAGCGAAGCAAAAAACTGCTTCGGAAGGCTTTGCAACAACTCGGATTGGACAAATGATTTCAATTGCTTCACCTACTCAAAAAATTCTTGAAATTCTAGTCAAACATCATATATCGTAAAAATTAAATTGTAAAGACATTTTTTTGAGGTGAACGATTATGACATTGAAAATTGCTTGTCTTCAGCTCGATATTGCTTTCGGAAATCCTGCGGAAAATAAACGCCGCGTTCAACAAGAGATCGAAAAAGTTTGTCAAAGTTCTGTTGACGTCATCGTCCTTCCTGAACTATGGACAACCGGATACGATCTCGCACGCCTTGACGACATTGCTGATGAGAATGGCGCTGATACAAAATCGTTTATTAGCAAGCTCGCCCGCCTGCACAACGTCTGTATTGTTGCTGGCTCCATTGCCAAAAAAACCGCTGCCGGCATCACCAATACCATGTACATCGTCAATCGAGACGGCAACATTGTAGGAGAATATAGCAAACTCCATCTCTTTCAGCTCATGGATGAGCATTTGTATTTACAATCCGGTGAATCGAGCGGCTTATTTACCTTGGAGCAAACGTTGTGCGCGGGAGTCATTTGCTATGACATTCGTTTCCCTGAATGGATTCGCGCCCATACAACCCAAGGCGCAGAGTTATTGTTTGTGGTCGCCGAATGGCCACAGCCCCGCCTTGAACATTGGCGCACCCTTTTGCAAGCGCGCGCGATTGAAAATCAATGCTATGTAATCGCCTGCAATCGTGCTGGAAAAGATCCGAACAATCAATTTGCTGGCCATTCACTTGTCATTGATCCATGGGGAGTCATCCTCGCCGAAGCCGATGAAAATCCATGCTCTCTTATGGCCGAAATCCAGCTGTCAAAAGTGAAAGAAGTTCGAAAGCAAATTCCTATTTTCCAAGACCGCCGACCGGAGCACTATATTTCGGCCGAAAAAAATTTTCAAAAAAACAGTTGACAAAACTGGCAAATCGAATGTATGATTCGAATCAAGCGAATTGAAAAAAGTTTTGCATTGTTAAAAATATTCGAATAAAACCGAACAAACTCTTATCAAGAGCAGGTGGAGGGACGAGCCCGATGAAGCCCGGCAACCGACTTAACCAACGTTAAGCACGGTGCTAATTCTTGCAGCAACACGCTGAGAGATAAGAGGGGAGAAGCCGACTTCAAACCTCTTTCGAAAAGCGAAAGAGGTTTTTTTCATTGTTTCATTGATTGAGTGAATGATAAGGAGGGTACAAATGATGACACATTCTAAACAATCCGTCTATGAGCCTTTAACGGAATCGGGAGCGGTTGCACTTGCTGCTCGATTAGGCTTATTTCCGGAAGGAACACCATTCATTTGCCAAGAAATTGGCGATGGTAACTTAAATCTTGTGTTCCATGTATTCGATCCCCAAACAAAGAAAGGAGTCATTATTAAACAAGCGCTACCATATGCAAAAGTGGTCGGTGAAAGCTGGCCGCTTACGCTTAAGCGGGCTGTCATTGAAAGCCATGCGTTGCGCACGTTTGCCGACTACGTTCCGCAATACGTGCCAAAGGTATACTACTCAGATGAGTCATTAGCGATTACCGTGATGGAGGATTTATCGCATCTGCAAATTGCACGAAAAGGATTCATTGCTGGAAAAACATATCCGCTTCTTTCCCAGCACATTGGCGAGTTTATCGCTAAAACGTTATTTTACACATCGGACTTTGGCATGAACCAGCAGCAGAAAAAACAGCTGCAGCAAAATTTCATCAATCCAGAGTTATGTAAAATTACCGAAGATCTCGTCTTTACTGATCCGTTTTTCGACCATGAAACGAATAATTTTGAAGAGGAGTTGCGCCGTGACGTAGAGGCTCTTTGGAATGACGGTGCGCTTCATCTTGAAGTAGCAAAACTCAAGCGGAAATTTTTAACGGAAGCCGATGCGCTCATTCATGGGGATTTACATACTGGAAGCATTTTTGCAAGCGACACAGAAACAAAAGTCATTGATCCTGAGTTTGCGTTTTACGGCCCATTCGGGTTTGATATCGGCCAATTTTTTGCCAATTTACTCCTAAATGCGTTGTCCCGTTCTGAACATGAGCCGCTATTGGCTCACATCGAAAAAACATGGAATGTATTTACGCACACGTTTGCTGCCCTTTGGGAACAGCACAATGTAGAACCGTATGCAAAAACCGAAGGATTGTTGCAAGACGTGCTGCAGCAAACGCTCATCGATGCGGTCGGCTTTGCTGGTTGCGAAGTCATCCGGCGCACGATCGGCTTAGCCCATGTCGCCGATCTTGACGGAATCGAAGATCAACCTACGCGCATCCATGCCAAACAGCTTGCCCTTCAGCTCGGGCGACAACTGATTTTACATCGCCAGACGATCCATGAAGTGCAACAAATACGTTCTTTGTTCTTTCAAACATTTGCTGCCACTCATTAAACGAAAGGAAGAAGAATATGGATTCATTGCTCTCCATTCCGCGTTCTGTTGAATGGAATCACACACATTTGACCATTTTAAATCAGCAAAAGCTACCAAATAAGACTGAATATTTAGAATTAAAAGATATCCAATCCGTGTGGGAGGCAATTGCCACATTGAAGGTTCGCGGTGCACCAGCGATTGGCATCACAGCTGCATACGGCCTTGCATTAGCGGCACAAAGCTATCAAACGAATTCTCTCGAAGATTTTCGCAACCTTCTGAAAAAGGATCGTGATTATTTGGCAAGTGCCAGACCGACAGCCGTCAATTTATTTTGGGCGCTCGACCGCTTGATGGCCAGCATTGCAAACGTTTCGTCTGTCGCCGATGCCAAAAAAGCATTGGTTCATGAGGCAGTCCGTATTCAAAGTGAAGATGAGAACACATGTCGCTCCATCGGTGAACATGCCCTTTCTCTTTTTCAAGAGGGAGATCGCATTTTAACCATCTGCAATGCTGGATCAATCGCTACTTCTCGGTATGGTACCGCGCTTGCTCCCTTTTATTTGGCGAAAGAACAAGGAATTCGTCTGCATGTCTATGCTTGCGAAACAAGACCCATTTTGCAAGGCGCGCGGCTGACGACATGGGAGCTCATGCAAGCAGGCGTTGATGTAACGCTGATCACTGATAATATGGCAGCACAAACTATAAAGACAAAAGATATTACAGCTGTCATCGTCGGTGCTGACCGCATTGCCGCAAACGGAGATACCGCCAATAAAATCGGTACATTTGGCTTGGCATTGCTCGCTAAAGCATTCAACATTCCTTTCTATGTAGCGGCTCCCCTGTCCACTATTGATTTATCGACTAAGACAGGGGCAGATATTCCGATTGAAGAGCGTCCGGCTGAAGAAATAACCGAGCTGGCAGGAACACGAATCGCTCCTCCTGGAGTAAAAGTATACAATCCTGCTTTTGATGTGACGCCTCACGAGCTGATTACAGCTATTATTACTGAAAAAGGAATCATAAGCGGCCATTATGAAAGCGTGCTGACGGCTTTGTTTAAGGAGGAAATCAAGCGATGAAAAAACGACAAACATTTTGGTTGGCAATCCTATTATTATTCGGCATCATGCTCGGAGGCTGCACCAATGAACAAGATGCTGTAAGCTCTAAACCAGCGGCCAAACAGGAAAACACGGAAAAGCAGGCGACAAACAATACAGCCAATGAATCCGCTTCCGCTGAGCAGGCAGCTATTCCAAGTCAATTAAAAAAGCCCATTAAAATTGCGGCCATTATGCAATTTTCGATCGGTACCTTCTCCTCTCAATATATTGCTGGCGTAAAAGATCAAGTGCAGAAATTTGGTGGAGAAGTACAAGTTTACAATGCTGATAACGATTTAACGAAAATGGCTTCATACGTAGAAACTGCAATCACGCAAAATGTCGATGCCATCCTTTTGGACCACGGACGAGCCGACGCATTAAAAGGGCCTGTTGAAAAAGCGGTGGCCAAAGGCATTCCTGTCGTCGCTTTTGACAACGACTTAAATATTCCCGGCGTAACCGTCATTGACCAAGATGACTATAGCCTTGCTTGGAAAACATTAAAAACATTAGCAGAAGATTTAAATGGCGAAGGAAAAATGGTTACCATCTGGGTCGGTGGTTTTACACCAATGGAACGGCGTTATGTCATTTATGACGCATTTAAAAAACGGTATCCAAACATTAAAGAAATTGCCAAATTCGGCAATGCCAGCTCTAATACAGCATTAGACACACAAACGCAAATGGAAGCGATTTTGAAAAAATACCCGAACAAAGGCGATATCGATGCTGTATTCGCTACATGGGACGAATTTGCGAAAGGAGCCACACGAGCCATTCAACAGGCGGGCCGTACCGAAATCAAAGTATACGGCATTGATTTAAGCGATGAAGATTTGCAAATGATTCAGCAGCCAGACAGTCCATGGGTAGCAACAACCGCGACTGACCCTGCCGAAGTCGGCCGAGTCCAAGTACGGTTTGCTTATCAAAAAATTGCAGGTGAGAAAACGCCAAGCATTTATTCTCTCGAGCCACATCTGGTGAAAAAGACAGACTTGCCTAATCAGCAAGTAACAATGGGAGATTTGCATCAATACATTACGGTCTGGGGTCAATCCAACGTCGCCCTCTCTCCATGGATGAAAACATTAGAAGAACAGGGGAAAACAAAATGAGCGGGCTTGTCATGAACAATATTTATAAATCGTTCGATCGCGTGACCGTATTAAATGGCGTGAATTTCCATGTGAAAAAAGGGGAAATTCACGCCCTTTTAGGAATGAATGGAGCCGGAAAAAGTACATTAATGAAAATTTTAGCTGGAGATCTTCAACCCAATGAGGGAACCATCACGATCGACGGCACAGACGTCAACTTTCCAAATCCGGCGGCCGCCAAGAAGGCCGGCATTGGCTTAGTGGTTCAAGAAGTCGACACAGCGCTATTCCCCTTTTTAACAGTCTATGAAAATATTGTGGCTGATGATTTGGTCCATGCCGCCCACCATCCATTCCTTTCATGGAAAAAGCAAAAGCAGCGGGCAGCCCAAGTATTGCAGCAAATCGGGCTATCGCTTCCGCTTGATAAACGGATTCACGAGTGTACGCTGCATGAAAAACAGCTTATTGTACTAGCGAAAGTGCTTTTCTCTTCCGCCCGTTACATTATTCTGGATGAACCGACAGCCGCCTTAAGCGAAGTAGAAACAAAACGCCTTTTTTCGATTATGAAACAATTAAAAAATCAAGGCGTTTCCTTTATCTATATTTCTCATAAGCTCAAAGAGGTGAAGGAAATTTGCGATCAGGTAACCATCCTGCGCGATGGTTCCGTCGTCCATCAAGGTGATGCTGCCCAGCTGTCAATCGAAGAGATGATTTATCATATGGTTGGACGGACTCAGCAACGAAAAGAAAGAGAGCGACGCACATACGGCGAGGACATCCTTTTTGAAGTCAAGCAATTGCAAATTCCGAAAACAAACACGAGGATTGACCTGCAAATTCGCAAAGGGGAAATTGTCGGAATTGCCGGATTGGTGGGGGCAGGAAAAACAGAGCTAGCCGAAAGCCTGTTTGCCCATACGAAAACAACCGGGGAATGGTTGATTCATGGAAAGCGTCATACGTTTTCTTCACCAAAAGAAGCGATTGCTGCCGGCATGTGCTTTATTCCTGAAGAACGGCGAAAGCAAGGACTCTTTATGAGCGAAACGACTCGCACCAATTTAACCGTCCGTTTACTATCATCACTAGCAAAATGGCAATGGATTTCTAGAAAACAGGAGAAAGAAAGGGCTCAGCAGCTCATCGATACACTCCATATCCAGCCTTCCTCCCAGCAAGCCATCGTCAAGCAACTAAGCGGCGGCAATCAGCAAAAAATTGTCATTGGCAAATGGCTGCAAACAGGCGGCGAGGTTTTTATTTTTGATGAACCAACAAAAGGCATTGATGTGAGCGCAAAAGCAGAGGTGTTTGCGATTATTCGCTCCCTGGCCGAGCAAGGGAAAGCCGTTCTATATTTAACAAACGAATTTCAAGAGCTGCTCGATATCGCTGATACAATCTATGTCATGGTTGATGGACAGCTTGTACAGCGTTTTACGGCAGAAGAAGCAACATATGAACAACTAATCTATTACAGCAGCGGAGGTGGCGAAGAAAATGGCACAAGTACAAACAACAACGCTTTCAACCGTAAAGCGATCTCCTCTTAATTTTCTATATAAACACGGAACATTGCTTGCCATTCTAGTTGTCATTGCTTATTTCAGCATGACGCTTGATCGTTTTTTGACGTATGAAAATTTTAGTGATATTTTGCGGTCCATTTCGATTGTAACACTCGTAGCCATTGGCATTACATTTTCTCTTATTGTCGATGGCTTTGATTTATCCGTCGGTTCAACGGTCAGTCTCGCCACAATCGCGAGTGCAGCTTCTCTCGTTTTATATCGACAAGAAATTTTGGTCACTCTTCTCGTTCCGCTTTTATTAGGAATAGCAGTGGGCCTATTAAATTCGTTGCTCATTGTCAAACTAAAGCTCCCTGATCTTCTGGCAACACTGGCAACCATGTATGCCATCAATGGGGTGCATCTGACTTATACAAAAGGGTTTTCCATCTACAATGACATGCCCCTTCCAGACGGAGGAACGGCACCGGGAAAGTTTATTCCCTCCTTTTTATTTATCGGTCAAGGAGAAATAGGCGGCATTCCATTCTCTGTATTACTCATGTTATTCATTGTGGCCGCTTCCCATGTTTTTCTGACCTATACAAAGCCTGGCCGTTTATTCTACATGACAGGAGAAAATCGGGAAGCTGCCCGACTTTCGGGAATTCCAGTCCACCGCTATCGAACATATGCATATGTCATTAGCGGTTTTTTCGCAGCACTTGGCGGTATCGTCCTTGCCTCGCGAATCGGAACCGGACAAGTTTCTGCCGGAGCCTCCTTTTTAATGGACGGAGTGGCCGCTGCCTATATCGGCTTTTCCGTATTCGGCGCAGGGAAACCAAACGTTATCGGCACTTTATTCGGATCCATTTTAATTGGTGTACTTTTAAACGGTTTAACCATGATGAATGTCCCATACTATGCCCAAGATATTATTAAGGGAGCGATTTTAGTAGGGGCATTAGCGCTCTCACATCTCCAAAAGAAATAGGAATGTTTCCCCATCGGCTTATATGAAAATTTGTGATATGATAAAATTACTAGCGCATTTGTCTTATGAACGGGGGAACAAGCGGATGACGACAGCAACAACTCTTACTCATTTATTAAACAGTGCCATTCATTCGATCAAAACGGTAATTCCAACGGGGGTTGAGATTGAAAAACCG
Source organism: Anoxybacillus sp. B2M1 (assembly GCF_001634265.1). NCBI lineage: Bacteria > Bacillati > Bacillota > Bacilli > Caryophanales > Anoxybacillaceae > Anoxybacillus > Anoxybacillus sp. B2M1. Next base: position 1,499,417 of record NZ_CP015435.1, read on the forward strand.
GCTTTGTACCATGCTAGTTCAATCCGCTCATCTTTATCCGTGCTGATTGGAATGACTGGACAAATTCATGGGCAGTTAGTCATCGCAGGAACGAATGATCTTTTTGCGCAAATCAGTCAACTCATGTATGGAATGATGCTAGAGGGAGAAATGCTCGAATCATTTACATGCGAGTTAGGAAACATGATCGCTGGCCAATTGGCGACACATGCATCGAGCCAGCAAATGATGATGGACATCACTCCTCCCACTTTGCTTGTAGGAGAAGCGAATGTAAAAGGGTTTCAAAAAGCGATTGTTGTTCCTGTCAATATTGTAGAAAAAGGAACATTAAATATGATTGTCACTCTCCATCATGAATAAAAAAAACTAGAAGCGATTTTTGCTTCTAGTTTTTTTATTCTCTAGCATAGCTTTGCTCTAAGTTTAACAGCTTTTCTTTTATATCTGTTCGACTTCCCGCATAGCCGGTTAATGAGCGATTCTTGCCAATGACGCGGTGACACGGAACTACAATGGCAAGCTCATTAGAACGGTTCGCCTGGCCGACCGCCCTTACCGCTTTCGGATTTCCAATTTTCTCAGCAATCTCGCTATAGCTTACCGTTTCGCCATATGGAATCTCGCAAAGCGCTTGCCATACCTTTTCTTGAAACGGTGTACCCTTCCATTTCAATGGAAGCTGAAATCTTTTCCGCTTTCCTCGGAAATATTCATCCATTTGTTCAAGTGCCGTTTGCAGCAACTCAGAATCGCTTTTCACCATTTCGTGGTTGCTGCTCAATTCTTCCCAGTCGTCAGCAAATAGCTCGATTTTCACAATGGCTTCCCCGTCTGAGACAATATACAAATCTCCTAGCTCTTTGGAGCTATAAACATTGTATTCTAACTTCATGATCTCCCTCTTTTTCTGTTCTTTCAATCGGCAACGTAATATGGAAAGTCGTGCCTGTCCCCACTTCGCTTTCCACATCAATTTTTCCTTGATGCTCCTCAATAATTTTATAGCTAACCATCAGCCCAAGTCCAGTCCCACGTTCCTTAGTCGTATAAAACGGTTCACCTAGCTTTTTTATTTTGTCCTGAGGAATACCGCATCCTTGATCCTTGACGGAAACGCGAATCGATTGGCGATCCACTCTTTGAATGCGCACCTGTATTTCTCCGCCTTTTGGCATCACTTCAATGGCATTTTTTAAGATATTGATAAATACTTGCTTAAGCTGATTCGGTTCGCAGTAAATATACGGCAAATCTTCGGCAAAGTCAGGGATAATTTGCACATTATGCATCATCGCCTGAGCGCTAATTAAATCAATTGTATCTTTCATAATTTTGCAAACATCATTTTGCTGGTATTGAATGGCTTGCGGTTTTGCGAGCACAAGAAACTCGGTAATAATGGACTCAATTCTCTTTAACTCAGACATAATCACATCAAAGTACATGGAGTAATCTTCGCTAATGCTGCCTTGCAACAACTGAATAAATCCTTTTAATGCTGTCATTGGATTACGAATCTCATGAGCAATTCCTGCTGCCAGCTCACCCACCACATTAAGCGTATCTGATTTACGAAGCTGCCACTCCAGTTCTTTTCTCTCAGTCACATCCCGCAGCATCATCATACCAACATTAGGAATAATTTCCCTTTTTAATGAAATTTCAACTGTTCGTTGCTCTCCCTTATTTGTTAACAGAGTCATTTCTGCATAAGCTTTGCCAAATTGCTCGCACTGCTTAATCAATTTATAAAACACCTTCTGCTCTTTTTCCGGGACCCAGTGGACAAACGGCTCATGAATTAATTGCTGCTTTGTTGCTTGAAAAATTTCGCAAGCGATTGGGTTCGCATCCAAAATACGATACCCCTCTCCCCAAAGCAGAATGCCATTCATCGAGTGATCAAAAATGCTGCGAAATTTTTGTTCGCTCTCTTGCAGTTCTTTTTCCATTTTGCGTCTTTCGGTGACGTTGCGGAAAATAGCCAAATGGAAGCCGTCAATAACTCCCTGCTTCATCGTAAACTCAAGCTGCTTATCCTCTCCATTCGGCATATGAAAGGTTAGTTCATCGCGAATTTCGCCCGTTTTCCGGAAAAGCTCAAACACATGGTGTGCCTTTTCGTCGCGATAGTCAATAAAATCAAGCAAATTTCTTCTTATGAGCAAATTGAGCGGCAGCTCGAACGTTCGGCTTGCAGCAGGATTGGCATTGACAATGTGTCCATAGTCGTTCCAAATTAAAATCGCCTCATGCGCTTGTTCAAACATCGCACGGAATCGCTCTTCGCTTTTTTGGAGCTTAATCTCCATATTTTTCTTTTCCGTGACATCGCGCATAATCGCCATATAAAATCCGCTATATACATTTGATGTCATGGTTAATTCAAACATTTTGACCGTTCCGTCAAACCGGATAAACGACAGTTCTCCCTTCGCCGTTCCTTTTTCTTTTAGTTCAACTAAAAGCTGAACAAAATCGTCTTTGCATTCTGGTGCAACGAATTGCTGGAAGGACAAATTCAGCAGCTTGGCTTTTTCTAAATTTAAGCTCATGCAAAAAGCGGGGTTTACATCAATAAACCGCCCGAATTCATCGAAAATGATAATGCTGTCTACTGCGCGATTAAATACATCCTTAAATAAAAACTCGTTGATGATTCGTTCTCGTTCCAGCGCTTTTCGCGCCGAAATATCACGCATAATGGCTAAATCAAAGTGGTTGAATGCATCTTTTTTCATCGAAAATTCAATGTGTTTGATCTTCCCGTTCGCTAGCTTAATCAGCAATTCATCGCTAAAGGAGCCAAACTTATGTAACATGGATTGCTGAAATGCTAAAATGTCTGGGGGAACCAAATCAAGAAACAAGGTAAACGATTTCCCCACCAGTTCTCCCTTGTCCATTTCAAACAGCTGACACGCTGCCTCATTCACCTCTACAAACTCACCGTTTTTATTAAAAATCACGATCGCATCTAGTGATCTTTCAAAAATAATGGAATACCCGCATAGCTGTTCTCTCAGGCGTCTATTTTCTTCTTCTAACGACCTGACGTTAATCATTAAATCTTCTTCTTCCCGATGAGAAAGGCTGTTATTCACCATTAGCACCTCTCCTTCTCCCATAACGGCATAATATTCAATTATATTCGCTATAAAAAAGGGTACTCCTTCCATTGTTTTCGAAAAAATTCCTATTAATATTCAATAAAAGGGATATTTTGTTTTTAACTGTCAAGTTGCGCTGATATTTGCTTTTTTCTTTTATCACCAATATATGCTGCTTTTGTTTTTTTCATTTATCTTTTGACAAAACTGTGGTATATTAGAGTGTTGTTTTGAGACTTAAACGCTGATCTATTGAAATTCTTATTGATTAATGAACAGTCGCGATAGGCTAAGCTGTAAGCATTGCTTAGAATGTTGTGAATAAAGGAGTTTTTGCCTATGAATATCATCTGTGCGACATTAAATGCTAAGTATATCCATACAAATTTAGCGATTCGCTACTTAAAAGCATATGCTGAACCAGAGTTTACCATCCAGCTTGCGGAATATACCATTAAAGATCCGGCGATGAATATTGTGACAGATCTTTATCGAAAAAAACCGGATATTATCGGTTTTAGCTGTTATATTTGGAATATTGAAGAAACCATTAAAGTCGTGAAAATGCTGAAAAAAATTGATCCTACCATTACGATTGTCGTCGGCGGACCTGAAGTATCGTATGATGTCCGCGAGTGGCTCGAAACCGTTCCCGAATTTGATTTTATCGTCATCGGGGAAGGGGAAGAAACGTTTAAACAATTTCTGGCGCAAATGAATGGAGAGCGCGATTTTAATCAGGTACACGGACTCGCCTTTCGTCAAGAAGGACGAATCGTCATCAATCCTCAACGAAACAAAATCCGTTTAGCGGAAATGCCTTCTCCTTTCCGTTTTCCGGAGGACATTCCGCATTTATCCAAGCGCATTACTTATATTGAGACAAGCAGGGGCTGTCCATTCAGCTGTCAGTTTTGTTTATCGTCCATTGAAGTAGGTGTTCGCTATTTTGACAAGGAAAAAGTGAAAGAAGATATTCGCTATTTAATGAAGCATGGGGCGCGCACGATTAAATTTGTCGATCGGACCTTTAATATAAGCCGCAGCTATGCGATGGACATGTTTCAATTTCTTATTGAGGAGCATGTTCCCGGAACCGTGTTTCAATTTGAAATTACAGCTGACATTATGCGTCCAGAAGTCATTGAGTTTTTAAATCAACATGCGCCGCCGGGTCTTTTTCGATTTGAAATCGGCGTTCAGTCAACCAATGACGAAGTAAATAAGCTCGTGATGAGAAAACAAAATTTCGCCAAGCTCACTCGCACAGTAACGATGGTAAAAGAGGGAGGAAAAATTGCCCAGCATCTCGATTTAATCGCTGGATTGCCTGAGGAAGATTACACCTCCTTCCGAAATACATTTAATGATGTGTTCGCGCTTCGTCCAGAAGAGCTGCAGTTAGGATTTTTAAAAATGCTGCGCGGCACCGGATTGCGCCTGCGCGCTGCTGAATACGGATATGTATTTATGGATCACGCACCATATGAAGTATTACAAAATCATGTTTTGTCATTTGCTGAAATCATCCGCATCAAGCAAGTAGAAGATGTATTAGAAAAATATTGGAATGCCCATCGGATGGATGAAACAATCGAATACTTAGTCACCCATACGTTTTCTACACCTTTTGATTTCTTTCAAGAGTTTGGGACCTATTGGGATGAACAAGGCTGGGGACGCATCGGCCATCAGCTCGAAGATTTATTCCGTCGTCTTCATCAATTTTTGCAGGAAAAAGCCTGTGAAGATCTTTCGGTGGTTGAAGCATTGATGAAGTATGATTATTTGCGCAACCAGAAGCATAAGCCGCGGAAGCCTTGGTGGGAGGAAAAAACAGACAAAGAACGGCGCGCTGCTCTTTATCGCTCTCTTCTTGAACAGCCGTCCATTTTAGGAGAAGCTTTTATGTCTCTCCATTTAGACGAAAAAGATTTATTTAAGCATACGATTATGGAATTGGTTTCAATCGATATTGGACATTACTTGGAAACAAAAGAAATCCATTACACTCCGACCGTGATGATTGCTTATTTTGATCCAATTAAGCTGCAAACGATGATTTTCTCCGCTCCATTGTCATTATTTTCATCGACATTAAAAAAGTAGGGAACTTTCCCTACTTTTTCTTTTTTGACTTCTTCATTTCTTCCATTAGCGCCAGTATTTGCTGTGCATTGAAATCTCCTGTTTCAAAGGCAAACTCCTCTTGATTGCGATTGTCCATACGGCTATGTTCTTGGTTTTTCTTGTTCATTCGCCTTGCATTCCTTTTTTCGAATTGCGGTTAGCCCCGCGAATCATCGGTTCATCGCTTGCGTATTACGCAATAGCTTCCGATTCGGGCAAGCTTTCCGTTGGGGTTTTGTTATTGTTTTTGGCTGCATTTTCCTTGACTTTTCGTTTCATCCTTAGGCCTCCATTATTTTTTCTTATGCTTGTATGCAATAAGGACAATCTCTTCTCCTGTTTCCTCCCGCAGCGATTTTTCAAGCTGCTGTAATTTCTTCAATGAATCGTCCCGCAAATGGGCTACAGGAAAGGCAGTATTGTTCATGACACATCCCTTTTTTTCTTTACTTTTCGTAAAAGCTGTTTGTTTTATTCATAATATTTTGCGACGGGTTCAAACTATAATAGAGGTGAAAAATATGGACAAAGACAGCAAATTAGAATCACCCATTTTAGATGAAACGCTTCCTCATCAAATTCATGCCCCTTCTTTTAAAGGAACAGGCATTCAAATGAAACCGCCATTTGTGAATCAATATGGAGTCATTATCGGCGACAGCAAATACAATTCCCCTCATTCTCCGTTGAATCAATGGAGCGATGAAGTGGATCCAAGCGTCATGTCCGGAGAGGAATGGGTGCATCCAACCAATGATATCGGTTGGAATACACCGGAAAACCGCGAGCTACTGGAAGCAAAAAAGCGGCCGCAATCCGTTCCGTTCATGCATCCAAGCATTGACACAAGCTATGGACAAGATTGACCTTTTCTTTAATTAAGCAGGAGCTCCTTATCATTGATTGGAGATCTTTCTAAGTGGTAGACAAAGTTAAAATAGACTTTGTCTACTCTCATTTTAAAGATCGTGAATTCATTGCCATTTTCCCTCATGAGGCAAGGAACGAAGCCGAATGCGAACCAAGAAAAGTGCTTGCCAACACCCACCTCCACTCCGTTAAGAGGTCGGAGACTTGTCGGTGGATCATGTAAAAAGGATCTCCTCTATTGCTTGGAGATCCTTTTTTATTTTAGTCATCATGGTTTGAGTACGACTTTAATGCAGCCATCCTTCTTTTCATCAAAAATTTCATACGCGTGCGCCGCATCCTTTAAAGGCAAACGGTGGGTAATAATGTCGGTAGGGTCGAATTTTTCTTCCACAATCCACTGATATAAAGTCGGAAGATAGTGAATCACAGGTGCTTGTCCCATCTTTAAAGTAACATTGCGGGCAAATAAATCCCCAAGCGGAAACTGATTATAGCGCGAGCCATAGACCCCTACTAGCTGAATGGTGCCGCCTTTGCGAACCGCTTGTGTAGCAATGACAATGGCTCCCATCGCTCCCCCTTGCAGCTTTAATGCAGATTCAACCATCTCAAGCACCGTCTTTTTGCCATCTAAACCGACACAGTCAATCACGATATCCGCTCCGCCGCCTGTGATTTCTCTTATATATTCTCCCACATTTTCATATTCAGTAAAATTAATGGTCTCCACCCGATTCACATTTCGTGCATGCTCCAAGCGATAGCCGATGTAATCAACCGCAATCACTCGTTTGGCTCCTTTTAGCCAAGCAAATTTTTGCGTCAACAGTCCGACAGGGCCGCAGCCGAGAACAACTACCGTATCCCCGTCCTTTACTCCGGCTTCATCAACACCCCAAAAGGCTGTAGGAATAATATCGGATAAAAATAACAGCTTTTCATCCTCAAGTTCACAATCTTGCGGGACAACAAAAGAGGTAAAATTAGCGAATGGAACGCGCAAATATTCCGCTTGTCCCCCTGCGTAACCGCCGAACGTTTCAGAATAGCCAAAATAAGCGCCAGCATCTCCATGTTGATTCGATGTATCGCATTGGCTTTCTAATCCATGACGGCAATACCAGCATTGGCCGCAGGCAATCGTAAATGGCACAATGACTCGATCCCCTTTTTTTACCTTCGTTACTCCTGGACCGACTTCCTCTACAATGCCCATCGGTTCATGACCGATGACAAAATCATGCGGCATATTCGGAATCATTCCATGGATAAGATGCAGATCAGAGCCGCAAATAGCCGTGCTTGTAATTCGTACGATCATATCATCATCCTTGACAATAGACGGATCAGGTACATTTTTCACTTGTACGTTTTTAATGCCTTGATAAGTAACCGCTTGCATCATGCGTTTTCTCCTTTCTTTGATGGTTTTATTCCTGCCACAATCACCACACTGGCCAGCACGCATAAACCAGCTAATACGTAAAACATCATATCCGTTGATTTCTTCATTAATAGGGCAACGACTGGCGGGCCTGAAGCCACGCCGATAAAGCGCATCGAGCTATAAATCGAAGTGATGGTTCCTCGTTCTTTTTTCTCAATTCCTTCGGTAATGAGCGCATCTAGACAAGGTAAGGCAACACCAATCCCAATGCCGCTTAAAAAGAAAATGGTTAATTGAAGCCAAATATTTTCAAAAAAACTTAATAAAAATGTAGCGATGGCTAGGAGCGATACCCCAGCAAAGGTAAGCCACTTCATCAATAATTTGTTCTTTTCAATTTTCTTTCCGGTAAGAAATGAAGCGATGCAAAGCGCCCCAAGCGGCAAAGCAAGCGCAAATCCTTTTTTTACCCCGTCCATATGATGACGGCTCTCAAGCATACTCGATAAAAAGAATAAGACGCCAAATAAAGCAAACATTAAAATTCCGCCGATCATAAAAATGGCATAAAGCCAACGACCTTCCCTCTGAAAAATTCCTTTCATCTCATGTAAAAATTGTTTGAACGGCATAGGTTCTTGAGACTTGCGCGGAGTTTTAATAAAAAATAGCATAAGCGCAATAGAAATCGCACAAAAAATCGGAAATGAAAAAAAAGGGAAAAACCAACTAAACCCAGCAAGAAAAGCACCTAATATCGGGCTCAATACTTTCCCAAATGTATTCGCTGTCTCAATCGTCCCTAAACAGCTGCTCATTTCGCTTTCATTTTTATACAGATCGCCAACAAGGGGCAAAACGATCGGAGCTGCTCCAGCTGCCCCTGCACCTTGAAGCATTCGACCGATTAAAATAAACATATACGAATGATCCATTTTCCAGGCGGCCCATCCGGAAACAAGGCCACCAATCGCCGCTAAAATTAAACTTGGAATGATGACTTTCTTCCGTCCAATACGATCGCTTAAATATCCAGCAATCGGTATTAAAATAATAGCCACGATGGAGTACACGGTAATAATCATGCTTGATTGAAAGGATGAAATCGCCAATTCTCGCTCCATAGTCGGCAAAACAGGAATTAACATCGAATTCCCTAATGTCATGACTAAGGGAATCGATGACAAGGATATAATAGCCAGTTTTTTTCCTTTTGACTCTTCTCCTTCTCTTTTCACATTTTTATCTTGTTGAGACAACTGCTCTATCCATTCCATATAACATTCCTACCTTACATTAATATATAAATGATTAGCTCATATGAACGCGTTTTTTGCATTTTTATTCGTTCGAGTTCGATGATTGGAAATGCTGTATATAAACTTAGGCACTCCCGTCATCCTCTCCACCTCTTTTCAGCATGATGGAGCAAAGATTATCCACTTCTTTTCTCATGGTGAATGGCCTTATTGTGTGGCAAAACCTCGTAGTTCTGTTATAAAAACAGCGGACAATAACAATGAGAAGTATTTCTTTCTATAGCCTGCCTTTTAGGAAATGTACCAGCTTAATGATGGATATAGACGCCCCTAAGGCGATCCTGTTGATCCTTCCCCGTTCTAGGCATGACAAAAAGCCAAACAAGGCTGCCCCCACTCATAGATCTGTACAGCGATTCGTTAGTTCATCATTCAATAGCCGGAAAAACAACAGATACATACCAATGCTAAACGGCATCTATGGTGAAGCTATAGTAAAGGAAGAAGTTGATTTTCTCAAAGCTTTCATCATTCGTACGTCCTTTATTCCCCCTTTATGCGCTAAATGGATTCATACACGTTTAGCATCTCCTTCAATTATCATGACATTCTGTAAATTTTTTCAAAACAAAAAAGCTGATCTTATTAAAGAAGATTTTTCGATACATGTATAGAATGGAACATCTGTGAAGCTTTCTATACACGTCATCGATGACATTTCTTCTTTCTTAAGATCAGCATTTCAATCTATGCGCTCAGGCGGGTTAATTATCCAATATTCCTCGCTTTTCTGTTGAAGTTTAGCGATATCATTCTGTTTTTTAAGTAAAATAATGGAAAATCAATGTGTGCGCTATTTTCCACCTGTAAATGATATTCCTTTGATGAAATAACGATTAAAAAAGATATAAATGAGAAGCACGGGCAAGGTGAACACCATGGATGCTGACATAATATAATTCCAATAGCTAATATACTGTCCTTTAAAGCTGTTTAAGCCAAGCGGCAAGGTAAACATTGCTGGATCAGAAAGAATAATAAGCGGACGCATAAAATCATTCCATGACCCCATAAACACAAAAATGGCTTGTGCCGCTAAAGCGGGCCTCGCTAACGGAAGCACGATCCGAAAAAAGGTTCCAATCCGGCTAAGGCCGTCCAATGCCGCCGCTTCTTCCAATTCCTTTGGAAAATTAATAAAAAACTGGCGCATCATAAAAATAAAGGTAGCATTCATCATCGTCGGGACGATCATCCCTTGATACGAGTTGAGCCATCCAAACCACTTTAAGATAAGGTAATTGGGAATCAGCGTCACCTGTGCAGGAATCATTAATACGGCTAAAATAATCACAAAAAGAGGCTTTTTGCCCGGAAATCGCAACCGCGCGAGCGCATAGCCCGCCATTGAATTAAACAACAAATTCAAAACGGTAACGGCTGCCGCAACAATCACGCTGTTAAGCAGCCATCGCGGAAACATTTCCTGTTCAACAAAAATTTGCCGATAATTCTCAAGCGTAAACTGTTTAGGAATAAAAGAAACCGTTCCACTTACAATTTCCTCAAGCGTTTTAAACGAAGAAGAAAGCGCCCATAAAAACGGAAGCATCGTCGCTACAGCATAAAGCACAAGAATAATGTATAACAATCCTTTGGCTATCCCGATTTTTTTCTTCATCGCACCCATCTCCTTTAGTAAAGAGACTCCTCTTTTGAAAATTTTCGCTGCAACCATGTCGCCATCAAAATAATGAGCGCTAAAATAAAGGCGAGCGCTGCAGCATATCCCATCGTCCCTAATGTTTTAAACGCATATTGATAAATGAGAAGCACAATGGTGAGTGTCGAATTATCTGGACCTCCTGAACCCGCTGAAAAAATATAGGATTGATCGAACAATTGAAACGTGCCAATAAGTCCCATAATAACGACAAACGAGGTCACCGGACGCAAATAGGGCACCGTCACATACCAAAATTTTTGCAAAGCGTTAGCTCCATCCAACTCAGCTGCTTCATAAAGCGAATCAGGAATATCTTGCAGCGCTGCCAAATAAATGACCATAAAATACGGAGCGGTCGACCAAATATTCATCGCCATAATGGCGCTCAGTGCCACTTTCGGATCTCCAAGCCAATTGTAGGTTGGAAGCCCGATCGCTGCCAACACATGATTAATTAAGCCGTTTTGATTATACATCCACATAAAAATGAGCGTTAAGACCGCCGAAGAAGTTAGTGTCGGCAAAAAATAAATAATGCGAAACCACTTTTGTCCTTTTAACCCTGCGTTTAACGTAGCTGCTAATATAAGAGCAAGCACGGTTTGACAAGGCACTACAATGATGACGTACTTAACGGTATTCCATAGGGCAATTTTCGCACGCAAATCCCCACCCATTCTTTTAAAGTTGTCAATCCCGACAAATTCAAAGGAAGTGGCACCAAGCAACTGCACTTTATGGAATGAGAGAAAAACGATAAACAAAATCGGGCCGATAATAAATAACAGCAGTACAAACAGTGTTGGTGAAAGCAGGGCATAGGCGGCGCCCGCTTCTCGCCACGCTTTTTTTCTCATATTCATTCCTCTCCTTAAATGAAGGAAATTCCGTTGACTTTTCCCCTAAACGCTATTCTTTTTATCACGATCTTATATAACGCAGGTAGCTGATAGAAGAAAGCTCTTCTATCAGCTACCTCCTTTATTCGTTTCCTTTAATTTCTTTATTAGCGGTTTCTTGAGCTTCTTTTAAAGCCTCTTTCAAAGAGCGGTCGCCTAAAAATGCACTGACAAATTGGTTATTAAAGTTGTTCATAATAATTGGCAGGTTCGTCCCGTTTTGCCACACGGTTGCATAAGAAGCTCCTGCCACTATTGGCGCGCGCAATGGATCTTTGTCAAATCCAAGCTCAGCAGCGACAGATTTGCGTGATGGAAGCTCTAATCCTTTACTTGTCCATATTTTCATTCCTTCTTTTCCGGTTAAAAAGGAAAGTAATTCCCATGCTGCTTCTTTATTCTTCGCGTCTTTGTTCATAACATAGGCCACTGTATATGCCATCGTCGCTTTCTTTCCATCCAATGTTGGCACTTCAGCTGTTCCGTACTCTAAGTTCGGGAAGGTTTCATCTAAAAATGGGATAGCCCAGTTTCCTTCAATCACCATTGCTGCTTTTCCTTGTCCAAACATTTCACTGCCTGAACTCGCTCCCACTTCTTTAGGCTCTGCTGTCGATCGGTCTTTAAGATGCATATCCACAATTGGTTGAAGCGCTTCCACTACTTTTGAATCGGCAAAGCTTGCTTTATTATCAGTGACTACCTTTCCGCCTTTTGATTCTGCGAGGTAGTAAAGGCGAGCTAATTCCGGCATCACTCCAAATCCATATACGTCCTTCCCCTTTGTTAATTTTTTCGCAGCTTCCCTTAATTCATCCCATGTTTGTGGTACTTCCACACCAGCTTCATCTAGCATTTTTTTGTTATAAAATAAGGCGAGTGTTGAATATCCTTTTGGAAACCCATAAATTTTTCCATCCTTTCCTTTGAACGCATCAAGCAACGGCTTTTCAAAATCGTTTATATCAAAATCATTGGTTACATAAGAATCAAGTGGCTCTAGCACTCCCGTTTCAATTAAAGCAGGGGCTTCAAAAGCATCAAGATAAAAAACATCCGGCCCTTCTCCACCCACAAGACGTGTTTTAATCACATCCATATATTGATCTGAAATCACTTCATATTTCACCTTAATATTTGGATGGGTTTTTTCAAATTCATCTAGCGTCTGCTGAAGCAGCTTTTGCTCTGCTGGATTTCCTCCCCATCCAGCAAGCGTTACTTCCACTTTCCCATTGTTGTTTGTGCTTTCTTTGCCGCTTCCAGCCTTTTCATTGCCGCTGCTGCACCCTGATAAAGCGCTTCCAACTAATAATGAAGTCATCGCAATGGTGGCTAATTTTTTCCCCTTCATGTTTAAAAACCCCTTTCTTAAATAAAATGATCATATCTACAAGGAAGAGAAGACTCTTCCTTATGTAGAAACAAAAACAAGATCGTAGCCGGTTGTATTTTCATGAACGTAAACGTTCATTTTTCCTTGCTCCCGCACCACCGTTATGGACAGCTGTCCATCGCCAATCGCCATATTGCTTATTTTTAAAAAATTCATCGAATCCAGCAAAGTTGGTGATAGTCGAATTTCTTTTGTTAAGCTATTTGGAAACAAGCCAAGCAATGCTTGAATAAAGACAAGCGGAGTTCCTGCCGCCCAAGCTTGCGGCGAACAAGCCACGGGGTATTTCACAGGCTTGCCAAATGATTTGTCATAACCGCAAAACAATTCCGGCAAACGATCATATTCAAAATGTTTAGCCGCCTCGATCAGCCCGCTCATAATCAATGCTGCTGCGTCTCGCCGCCCCAATTTGCTCAATCCGAGTAAAATGATACTGTTATCATGAGGCCAGATGCTTCCATCATGGTAGCTCATCGGATTATATCCCGTTTCTCCTTTCGCCATTGTGCGAATTCCGTAACCAGAAAACATTTTCGGAGACAGGAGCATGCGGACAACGGCGTCTGCCCGATCTTGATTAAGCATATCGGCAAACAAAACGTGTCCCGGATTCGAAGTAATGGTGCCAACCTGCTGTTTCTGCTCATCTAACGCCATAGCATAAAACTCGACATCCTCCATCCAAAACTGCTCGTCAAATTTGTCTTTTAATGCCTTCGCCTGTTGGCGAAGTTTTTCGGCACGTTCTCCCTCATTCAATTTTTCAAAAATATCAGCAAGCCCTTTTTTCGCTTGATAAACATATCCTTGTACTTCTGCGAGAGCAATAGGAGATTTTGCGTATTCGCCGTTGCGATGCACAATAGAGTCACCGGAGTCTTTCCATCCCTGGTTGGCAATTCCTTTGCTTGATTCTTGATGATATTCAACAAACAAGTCGCCATCGCGATCGCCGTATTGATCGATCCAAGCGAGGGCAGCATCAACATTTTCTTTTAATTGGTCAACAATGGCCAAATCTCCCGTCCATTTCACATATTCTGTTAATAACACAAGAAATAACGGGGTGGCATCAATCGTTCCATAATACGGCGTAAACGGAATTTGATTGGTGTTGGCCAACTCGCCAAACCGAATCTCATGCATAATTTTTCCCGGTTGTTCATCACGCCATGGATCAAGCTTTGTTCCTTGATAACGAGCCATAGTCAAAAGAGTGCCTTTGGCAATTTCCGGATTAAAAGCAAGCAACTGTAGCGCCGCAATTAAACTATCGCGTCCAAAAGGAACCCCGAACCAAGGCAATCCTGCCACCGGAAACGGTCCGTATCCTAAATCGGTCAACAACACCCGCACATCGTTAATACCACGATGAACAAGACGTTGCAGCGGTTCGTAATCGGTCTCTATTTCTGTAATTTTTTCCTGCCATTGTTGATAAGACCACTTTAAGCGCCGCAGCGCCTCATCTGGATGAAGGACCTCGTTGGCCGCTTCTTGACCGATTTGCGGCTGCACAATAAATGTTACGGTTTCTTCAGCCGCAGGCTGGAGAGAAAAACGAAATGCGATGTCTCCATGCTCAAAAGCGGCCTTTTCTTGACGATCCCAACTAATTTTGGTGGTTCGTGTAAGCTCGTCTTCCCCCTCATAGTGGAACATAAGCGAGCGTTCTCCGACTGTTTGGCCTGTACGTGTCCCCACTTTTCCTGTTTGGAATCCGCGCACTAGAAACATGTCAGCAAAATCAACATCAACCTGGATGTTCAAATCGAAGGTCACTGGCTTTGGATAGTAATTTTTTAATTTCACGACTTCATAAAGAACATTTTCATAAATAAATCGTTTCCTTTCTATTTCGATCGACTCGCGCCATAAAATCAATTCTCCACCTTTCTCCATATGCGGATTTGTGAGCAGAATCGTCGCTGCATAGTTTTCCGCTGCATCGGACGAAAGCAGCACAGGCTCTTCGCCATTGATTCGCAAATCCCATTTGCTCAAAAAACGCGTATCTTTTATGTACAATCCTAGACCGTACGGATGATTTTCTGGGATATTCCCTTTTTGATCCGTTAACAGAAATAGCTCATTCTCTTTAATCACTCGATATTCCATTCACTGATGCCTCCTCTTGCTTGAAAGCGTTTTGGAGATCCATACGCCAAATCCGAAACGTTTTGGTTTTCGTTTCCAAAACGTTTCGGATCATCAACTAAAAAAAAGCAACCTATTCCAAAACGTTTTCAATTTTCACCTTTTAAAAACCACTTCTACTCGTGGTTTTTAAAAGTCGATTCGCGTACTTTTAATTCTGTCTCTAACACTTTAATATGGGAGGTTGCTTTTCCCTCCAGCATCTCAATCAACAGCTTAGCTGCTTCATATCCCATCGCAAATTGATTTTGAGCCACCGTCGATAACGGCGGGGTCGTATAGGACGCCAAAATAATATCATCATATCCTACTACCGCTACATCTTCAGGAATGCGCTTTCCAAGTTTTTTAATCGCCTTCATGGCTCCCAGCGCCATTAAGTCACTTGCACAAAAAAACGCTGTAATTTCCGGATAGCAAGTCAATAACCGCAACGCTTCCTGCTCCGCTTTTTCTTCCTTGAAGGCTCCATCCGCCACTAGCTGCTCGCGAAAAGGCACTTCTGCTTCCAGCAACGCTTCACGAAATCCTCTCAGCCTTTGTTCGCTAACAAATGCGTATTCATAGCCATTAATCATCGCAATGTCGCGATGACCGAGCGCAAGCAAATGGCGAACGGCTTTTTTTGCCCCAAGAACATTATCGGTTGTCACATATCCAACCGTCTCCGATTCGATCGGAATATCAATAAGCACGCAAGGAATGTCGCTCTCTACGACTTCCTGCAAATACGGATCATCAATGCGGATTCCTTGCAAAATCGCTCCGTCTACGCGCCGCTCGCGGCAAAGCTGCGTATACGTTTTTTCGCGCTGCTTCGTCGATGTCGTGCTGAATAAAACCATATCATAATCTACTTCGCTTACGTATTGATTGACACCTGATAAAATTTCAAATGTAAAGTTGTCCTTTGCGCTTTCGCGCGTCAATCCTGAAACGAGCAAACCAATCGTTTTGGATTTATTCATCACGAGACCCCGGGCAAGCGTATTCGGACTGTAGTTGAGCTGTTTAGCAATTTCAATAATTTTTTGTCGTGTCTTTTCATTTACGTCAGAGTAGCCGTTCAGGGCTCTTGAGACAGTCGTAATCGAAACCCCGGCCGCTTTGGCAATATCTTTAATCGTCGTCACCATTCTTCCTCCAAAACGTTTCGGATTGCTTTCTGATTGCATTTTATCTTAACTTCTAACAGATTGCAATAAAAAAATAAACGAAGCAAACAAAATATCTGAATTTTGCTTCCTCTCCTTGACTCATCATCTTTGTATCACCATTGGCGTAATGCTCAAACGAACATACAAAGCATCAACCGAGTCATTGAACAATGGCTCATTGCCAAAAAATTGCCGCTGCCTCTGTAATTGCCATTATAAATTATTTCTCACGCCACATACTAACATTGCAAGACCATTTATCACATTAGGAGGAGAAAAAGATGGCTCGAAACAGCAACAAACTACTCGTACCTGGAATTGAACAAGCACTTGATCAGATAAAATATGAAATCGCTCAGGAATTTGGCGTACAGCTTGGCTCAGACACAGCATCTCGCGCAAACGGTTCTGTCGGCGGAGAAATTACAAAACGTTTAATAGCACAGGCTCAAAGCCAACTTGCTGGATCTTTCCAACCAACTAAATAAAAATGGCTGATTATAAATGAAGAGGCTATTCCTTTTGAATAGCCTCTCAGTCTGTTCCTACACACTTCCCGTCACCGACCTCGCCCACGAATGGCTTTCGCTCCGATTCGTATCTTCGCTTGGCTGCAGTCCTTGACAACCAAACGTTTTCATTTTGAAATGAAAAAATCAAAAAAATAGGTGCTTAAAATGGCGATAGACAAAGTCCATTTTGACTTTGTCTATCGCCTCTTTTGATTTACTGTTGTTCTGGGGTAAATGTCCGCTTCGCTAACTCACTATCGAGCATAAACATGGCATTGTCGTCGTTTTGAATGCGAACAAGTTTTTGAATCATCGTATCAAACATCGATTCTTCTTCCACTTGCTCATCAATAAACCATTTTAAAAAGTTAATGGTCGCATGCTCCCGTTCATCCCACGCGATATCCGACAAGCGGTAAATTCGTTTCGTCACTTCTTTTTCATGAGCAAGCGCCTTTTCAAAGCAATCCAACACAGAGGCAAACTCATTATTTGGCGAATCGAATCCTGTTATCGTTGCACGTAAGCCTAACGCATTAATAAAGTTGTAAAATTTCATGGCATGGAACCGCTCTTCCTCGGCTTGAACAAGAAAGAAGTGAGCAAATCCATCCAAGCTTTCTGACGAACAGTATGCTGCCATCGCCATGTAAGCATGTGCAGAAAAGAACTCAAAGTTCATCTGCTCATTTAACCCTTGCAAAAGCTCTTCACTAAGCATCTGTTTTCACCCCGCTTCATTCATAGTATGTCCATTATAGCAAAAAACAGAAAAGGAATGCACCTTTGCTCAAAAAAGACCTTTGCATTCTTTAGCAAAGGTCTTTCCAACATCATAACATTAGCTTACTTTTTCATTTGCCTCAGCCGGTCCGTTCAATGTACTATGTCTGCGGCCATATGCAAAATAAATGACAAGACCGATGAGTAACCATAATCCAAAACCAATCCATGTAGTGGCTGGAAGCTGAAGCACTAAATATCCGCAGAAAGCAACAGCCAACAACGGAATCCAAGGAACTAATGGCGTTTTAAACGCACGTTTTAAATCAGGCTGTGTTCTACGCAACACGAGCACTCCGACTGAAACGGTAATGAAAGCAAAAAGCGTTCCAATATTGGTTAGCTCTGCTAATTTATTTAAAGGCACTACTCCTGCAAAGAAAGCAACCATTAGACCTGTCAACCATGTATTCACATATGGTACTTGTTTTCGTTGACTAACACGTGAAAATACTTTTGGTAACAAACCGTCACGGCTGATTGCATAGAATAAGCGTGTTTGTCCATACATCATAACGAGCAATACCGTAGTAATACCAGTAATCGCTCCAAGTGAGATGAAGCCGGCTACCCAATCTTGATGAATATAATTTAACGCAAAAGCAACTGGGTTTTTGACATTCAATTGGTCATAAGGGACAATACCTGTCAATACGAGTGACACCACGATGTATAAAGCTGTACATATTAGCAATGAAGCAATAATTCCGATCGGCATATCGCGCTGCGGATTTCTTACTTCCTCCGCTGCTGTTGAAACCGCATCAAAACCAATGTAAGCAAAGAATACAGTTGCCGCACCCGTCGCTACGCCTGAAAAGCCATATGGCATAAATGGAGTCCAGTTATCCGGCTTAACATACCATGCACCCACAGCAAGGAACAAAAGAACAACGGCAACTTTAATGACAACCATGACAGCATTAAAGCGCGCAGACTCTTTCACACCGCGTGTAAGCAATAATACAATTAAAAGAACAATTACAATCGCAGGCAAATCAATAAAGGTCCCTTTTGCTGGATCGTATGCGCTTGTTAGCGCTTTCGGAAGTTCAATGCCAAAACCTGCAAGCAATCCTTGGAAATAACCGGACCAGCCAGCTGCTACTGCTGAAGAAGCGACCCCATATTCCAAAATGAGATCCCAACCTAAAATCCAAGCAATCAACTCACCAAAGGCCGCATAACTGTAAGTGTACGCACTTCCCGATACAGGAACCGTTGAGGCGAACTCTGCATAACAAAGAGCTGCAAATACGCAAGCAAGACCCGAAAGAATAAAGGAAATGACAAGTGCCGGACCCGCGTGTTCAGCAGCTGCAACCCCAGTCAATACGAAAATCCCTGTACCGATGATGGCTCCGACTCCAAGCATCGTTAAGTCAAAGGCGCTTAAAGATTTTTTTAGGGACGCCCCTTTCCCTCCTGCTTCTTTCAGAAGGACATCAATCGATTTCTTTCTGAATAAACTCATTGTTTGTCTCTCCTTGTCGTTTTCTGTAGAATTTTGCAGAAGTACACGTGAAACATTGTATACTATTCAATATTTTTTGTAAAGTTGAAAAATGAAAAAAGAGTGAGATTATTTTTTATATATAGACAAAAAATTTAGAATTTTTCAACTTATTCCTATCACTAAGCATTCTTTTACAATATTATTGTTATTGTTCAATAGCGTTCCTCATTTTTCTAATAAATAATCTTCCAAAATAATGAATTTTTTTCAATTCCCAATTTACAAACTTTTCTGATAAATATATAATAAATTTGTGAAAAAAATGTGAACACATAGGGAAAGGAGGGAAGTTTATACATTTTTCTCATCTAAAATAAAAAAAGATTATGAGGAGGGGCAAAACATGGAAATGCAAAAAACCGTTTCACAGCAAGACCACACGTTTACAGATTACAGTCAAATTGTCCAATCTGCTTCATTTCAGCAGCTTATGCAGGCCAAAAAAAGATTTATTTTACCGTTTTCTTTATTCTTTATGATTTTTTACTTTTCTTTGCCGATTTTAACATCATACTCTAAAGTGCTTAATACCCCCGCCATCGGTTCTATCAGCTGGGCTTGGCTCTTTGCTTTTGCTCAATTTATTATGACGTGGGCTCTATGCACGCTCTATTCCAAACGGGCAGCCAAATTTGACGAAATGGTAGAAAAGATTAAAAATGAGGTCAAAGAAAGGAGCCACAAATCATGAACGGCTTAGCTTTTTTCCTTTTTCTTGTTATTGTCGGCTTAACTCTTATCATTACCTATTTTGCTTCCAAACGAACCAAAACAACAAGCGATTTTTACACGGCGGACAGCACCCTTACCGGCTGGCAAAACGGCTGGGCGATCGCCGGGGATTACATGTCAGCCGCCTCATTTTTAGGAATTGCCGGAATGATTGCATTGACCGGATTTGATGGATTTTTTTACAGCATTGGCTTTCTCGTGGCGTATCTTGTTGTTCTTTATATTGTAGCCGAACCTCTTCGCAACTTGGGGAAATATACGATGGCTGATATGATTGCCGCCCGATTTGACGAAAAAAAAGTCCGCGGAGTAGCGGCTCTTAATACGATTACCATTTCCATCTTCTATATGATTGCCCAGCTTGTTGGGGCAGGGGCGCTCATTAAGCTTTTATTGGGAATTGATTATGTGTATTCCGTTCTCATTGTCGGTGTGCTCATGACCGTCTATGTGGTATTCGGGGGAATGACAGCTACAAGCTGGGTGCAAATTGTCAAGGCTGTACTGCTTATGGCTGGAACGTTTATTATTTCCATTATCGTATTCGCCAAGTTCGACTTTAGCGTTGTGAAAATGTTCAATGAAGTGAAAACAGCCACTCCACTTGGTGAAGCATTTTTAAATCCTGGAAACAAATTTAAAGACCCGCTTGATACACTCTCTCTAAATTTAGCTCTCATCTTAGGTACAGCTGGACTTCCGCACATCTTAATTCGCTTCTTTACAGTAAAAGATGCTCCAACCGCTCGAAAATCAGTTGTGTACGCGACATGGATCATTGGCCTATTTTATGTGATGACCATTTTCTTAGGGTTTGGAGCAGCTGCATTTGTCGGCTATGACAAAATTGTGGCTGCAAACGCGGCAGGAAACATGGCCGCTCCTTTGCTAGCAGAAGCGCTTGGCGGAGATTTCTTATTCGCTCTCGTTTCAGCCGTTGCATTTGCTACCATCTTAGCCGTTGTCGCAGGGCTTGTGCTATCGGCCGCCTCCGCATTTGCGCACGATTTTTACAGCCATATCATCCGGCATGCCCAAGCAACAGAAAAAGAACAAATGGTGGCAGCCCGCTGGGCATCAATCGGGGTTTCTGTTCTGTCCATTCTTTTAGCATTATTTGCTCAAAAGATGAATGTGGCATTTCTTGTTTCATTAGCCTTTGCTGTCGCTGCCAGCGCTAATTTGCCCATTATTTTGCTCACGATTTTTTGGAAACGCTTTAATACAACAGGTGCCATAACGGGTATGCTCGTTGGACTAATTAGCTCACTTCTGCTTGTCATCATGAGTCCGAACGTTTGGTCACCGGAGCCAGGAGCCGCTATTCTTGTCGGCGAACCGCTCTTTAAACTTGCAAATCCAGGAATCGTCTCCATTCCGTTAGGATTTATCGCCGCTTTTGTCGGAACGCTCTTATCATCGAAGAAAGCAGATGAGAAGAAATTTAATGAAATTCTCGTGAAAGCGAATACAGGGATAAAAGAGCTAACCTGATCAGACAGTGAAACAGGCTGAACTCGGGACATATTTCGCGAGCTCAGCCTGTTCTTATAACAAACGAATCCGTAAAATAAGCGGAATTCGAAAATGATAACCATTGATATTATCCGTGATCATAACCATGCCTTGATACGTCCCTGATATCGTCAGAAGCGGCAAAAAGGTGATTTGCAATGGAATGGAAGCCGTCTCATTTGGCTGAATAGTGAGATGATGAGGAACACTGACAATATAATTCGTACCAACAAGCGATAAAAATGGCGGTGATACATTTTCAATGGCGAGCGAAACATCCGCTTGGCTTTTTGTTTTATTCATAATCGTAAAAGAATGCAAAATGGTGGTATGGAAATTTGTAATCCCGGAAAGGCTTCCCACATCGAGTGACAACGTGGCATTTTGTCCGGTGGATACATACTGATGACGGTCCGTGGGCTGTCTTGTGTCGGTGCTATTTAATAAATCATAAAAAAAGAAACCGTTGCCTGTTGCGAGCTGTCCTTGAGCTGAATTTGCCTCTGTCCACACCGCCTTCGCCTCCAACGGCAAAAGCAAAAGAGCAAACAATAAAAAGCCGGTCCCTGATAAGGACCGGCTCCTGGAATCAATTAAGCGTCATATATTTTTTTAAATACCGTGTAACGGTCCACTTGCTGGCGATTCACTTCATACCCGATTCCTGCCCTTTGAGGCACATGAATCACCCCGTTATGTACGGTCACCTCCGGGTCAATAATGTCCCTTTCCCAATAATAAGAAGAGGCCGCTGTATCGCCAGGCATCACAAAGTTTTCAAGTGTTGTCAGCGCGATGTTGTGGGCTCTGCCCACTCCCGATTCAAGCATTCCTCCGCACCAAACGGGAATGCCATGCTGTTGACATAGATCATGAATAAGCTTCGCTTCTGTCAACCCGCCTACACGGCCAATTTTAATATTAATGATTTTGCAGCTTCCAAGCTGAATCGCTTTTTTTGCATCCTCCCACGAATGAATGCTTTCATCAAGGCAAATGGGTGTATGCAATTTGGCTTGCAGCGTTGCGTGATCAACAATGTCATCAGCGGCGAGCGGCTGCTCAATCATCATCAGCTGAAACTCGTCAAGCGCCTGCAAACGTTCAGCATCCTCTAATGAATAAGCGGAATTCGCATCAGCCATAAGCGGCAAATCAGGAAAACGGCGGCGAACTTCACGGACGACCTCAACATCCCAGCCCGGTTTAATTTTCATTTTGATGCGCCGATATCCTTCGCCAGAATAGCGCTCAATAATGCGCAACAAATCATCCACGCTTTTTTGAATCCCAATGCTGATGCCTACTTCAATTTCCTTCTTTTTTCCCCCAAGCGCTTCACTTAATGAGAGTTCGCTTTTTCTTGCATAAAGATCCCATACTGCTCCTTCAATCGCTGACTTCGCCATATGATTTTTTCGAATCGCCGCAAAGCGCTGGCGCAACTCATTCGGATGTTCCATCGGCTTTTGCAGCACAAGAGGCAACAAAAAATCCTCCAGCATATGCCAATTCGTTTTCACCGTTTCTTCATTATACCATGGAGAATGAAATGCCACTGACTCTCCCCATCCCGATACGCCATCTTCATCAATCGCTTCCACTAAAATAAACTCCTTCTTTGTAAAAGCACCGAAACTTGTAACAAACGGTGATTTCAATTCCATTTCCATATGCCGCAAAATAACTTGTTTGATTTTCATTCGTCGCTTCTCCTCTCATCTAAAGCTAACTTTTGGCGCTTCACTAATACGTAATACTGAACAGGCTCGCCTTCACGACGTAAAATATGCGCCACTGCCCATCCTTGATGAAATAAGGGAACAAATACCTCTCGTGTTTTATAACGCCAATCCAAGGCCAATTCATCATCTTTCTCTTTCAGCCTCTGGAAATAAAGCGGGATAGGAACAAAAAGCACGGATGGCTGCTCAAGGCGTTCTCGAATGTCCACTGGAAAAACAGCTTCCGGCATCCCGTCCTTTCTCTCGCGCCAATGAAGTGCTGCCGCTCCTTCAGAACCGCAGATTTGCGAAAACATATGATGCCTCTCGGTTAAATGCGAACTTAAAATTTTCCACTCAACCCAAAAACGGTCAGACGGAAGATTGCGATTGAGAGCATCGTCCATTTCTCCATAGCAGTTTTCAATATAATCGGAACAAACAGCGCCAAGCTTAGCAATATTTAAATAGCCGTTGCGGCTCTCAAGCGGATCATAAGTCCATCGAATCGTCCGGTATCCAAGCCTTTTCGCTTCTTCCGCCTGCTTCATCTTGAGCATATAGCCGATTCCATGATTGCGAAATGATTCATCAATACCCAGCATATGGGAGCATAAATAGATTTCTTCTCCTTGATATCCAGGAAAGCTATACACAAATCCGACAAGTTTCTCCTCCACATACGCTCCAATAATAATGCCGCCGTTTTTAGCTACGGTCAATGTTTGGTGAAGCGGGGTAGGGGTTGCTTTCCAAACATGCTGCTCCAGCTGCGCCATTTTTTTCAGCTCTTCAATCGTGCTAATTTTTCTTAACGAAATGTTCAACGTCTTTCTCCCCCTGTGTTGCTTGTTGGAATGTTTCGATAATCGCTCTTGCTAATATCTCGATGCCAATTAGCAAATCTTCGCGGCGAAACGTCATCGCTGGATGATGCAGACCTGGCGTCAGATCGCAGCCAAGACCGAGCATGGTTGTTTTCAATGTTGGCTTCAGCACGGAATAAAAATGGAAGTCCTCTCCACCAGATGTCACCACAGGAGGAGCGCATTTCTCCCTTCCGATCGTTTGGATAATGGCGCGTTCCATGATCGATTGCGCTTCTTGATGAACTTGGGCAGCCACAATGCGAACCCCTTGATCCAAGTGAATATCCGCTCCATAGATAAGGGAGATTCCATTTGCCACATGGTGAAGCCGTTCGAGCAGCCGCTCCATCGCCTCATTCGTCTGCGCCCGTAAATCAAGGGTAAATGCTGCGTAATCAGGAATGACATTGGCACTTTTTTCTCCGGCATGAAAGCGCGTCATTTTTATTGACGCGGGTACTTGCGGGTCCATGTGAATATGGCTTAATTCTTGCACGAGCGCGCTTCCTACCTCGATCACATTGACACCTAAATGAGGCCTTGCAGCATGGGCAGCGACTCCTCTAATCTCTCCTTCTATCATTTGCGCAGCTCCATGCAAAATGGCCGGAGAAGCATAGCCGCTTTTCAGCTCTTGAATGGGGCGCAAGTGAACGCCGTATAAAAACTCAACCTCATCGACTACTCCTTTCTCCAGCATTTTCAAAGCACCTTTCCCCTTTTCCTCCGCCGGCTGAAAAAGAAGCTTCAATTTTCCTGGAGGACGATAGCCGATGCGGTTAAACAGCTTCGCCACTCCAAGCACCATCGTCATATGAGCGTCATGCCCGCAAGCATGATTCGCCTGCCACACTCCGTCAATTTCTTGCCAAAGCGCGTCCATATCTGCTCGCAAGGCTACTGTCAATGAACCGGTTCCTATTTCTCCGACCACTCCCGTGCAATCGGAAAATGTCTGAACGCGATATCCTTCTTGCAGTAGCTGCTGCCGCAAAAATTCCGTCGTTTTTACTTCTTCCCAACTAATTTCTGGATGTCGATGAAGATGATGAAACACCTCAAATATTTCCTGCTGTATACTCTCGATTGCGTTTTTCATTTTTCCTCTCCCCACTGCATTGGTTCAGCTATTGCAAACATCTTATAATATTCAAAAAAATGTTTCAATAAAATTCATAAAAAAAACGAACTTCTATCTTGAAGTTCGTTTTTTCATTAATTGATTCGCCACTTCTGAAAAAACAATCCCCATCGCAATGGCTCCCGAAATCATAAATGCCTTGGCAGCGAGTTGGATCGCCATGCTATAGTCGTTCATCACCACATACCGCATCGCTTCATACGCCATGCCTCCTGGGACAAGCGGAATAATGCCAGAAATACTAAACACGGTAATGGGCGTTTTGTACATTCTAGCAAACAGTTGGCTCACCACGGCAATGAAAAACGCAGAAACGAATGTGGCAAATACCGGATCCGTCTTATATTCAACAAACGAAATATAAATAAACCAGCCAATCATCCCGACAAAACCGCAATGTCCCAGCAGTTTTTTCGGAACATTAAACATCAAACCAAATGCGGCGGATGCAATTAAACTTGTAACAAGCTGTTCAATCATCATGCTTTTCTCTCCTAATACATCGTCAAAATCACAGCAATGCCGGTGCCGATGGCAAATGCGGTTAAAAAGGCTTCCGCTCCTTTTGATAACCCCGCCACTAAATGTCCGGCCATTAAATCACGCACCGCATTGGTAATCAGCACTCCCGGCACTAGCGGCATCACCGAGCCGATAATAATTTTATCAAGACTTGTTCCCAAGCCAAGAGAGACAAGCGATACGGCAACAATCCCGGCCAGAAACGATGCAAAAAACTCAGCAAAAAAACGAATTTTTACAAGTCGATGAACATAATCCAATCCGCAGAAGCCAATCCCCCCTGAGACCAACGCCGGCAAAAAATCGTGCCATTTTCCTTGAAACATAATGACAAAACAGCCGCTCGCCACCGCAGCTGCCGCTACTTGTGCCCAAAAAGGGTAGGCAAGATGCTGTCGTTCTAATTTTTTTAACCTTTCATAGGCTGCTTCGAGCGAAAGCTGGCCGCTGCTTATTTGCCGGGAAATATCATTAACCATTGCCACCTTCTGCAGATCGGTGGATCGCTCCACAATGCGAATCAGCTTTGTCGGTCCCGCTCCATCCATCGAAAAAATAATTCCCGTCGGCGTCACATAGCTATGAGAATGCGTCATGCCAAACGAAGCGGCCATTCTCATCATCGTATCCTCCACCCGATAGGTTTCCGCCCCGCTTTGAAGCATAATTTTTCCCGCCAACAAGCAAACTTCGGCTACTTCATTTGATCGCTCCATAAAACAACTCCTTTATCCTCTAAACTCTATTGAGATATTATCGAAAAAACACGCTTTCGACAACTGCCCGCTCGCTATTTATTAATCTCACACCATCAGACATTCAAACCATAATCCGTTCCCTTTTTAAATATTATAGTAGTGCGAATGGTACGATATATAGGCATGAACCATTTGTATTTGAATTTCTAAGCCAAACAAAAGATTTCAAAGCTTTTCTAAATATAACATGAGTTAATTTAATGTATTGCTCTGCTATCAATACACGAATCCTTCTTCATTTATAAATGCGATTGATGATTTCGGTATTCGATCAATGGCAAACACTTACCTTTTTTGGCAAAAAGACCGTTCAACTCCATAGCCTCGCAAATAGGCAGCTGTCAAGTTTACATCTATCTCATTAAGTATAATGCCTCATGAGCACTATGGATTATATTCCTATAATCCCCATTTAGATACTGCAATGTATTTGCATGTCACGCATGATATAGTATATAATGTGGGTGGACATATGGATTAAGGGGAACATTAGTATATGATGACGAAGCTTCCAAATAAGCTGACTTTATCTTGAAAAATCAATGAAACATTCGGAGCAAGCCAATGCTTCCCTGATTCTTGGTGGCGTTGTTGCTTTTGTAAATGATGGGTACACAAAGTTTTTAAGATGCTGTTTCTATGACAAACCATGACAAAAAATCAAGATCCATAGCCATCTTATTTCCCATCCTCTTTATCAAAATCCATTCCTTTCTCTTTTAGAGCAATGATTTTAAAAAGCTCTCTCTTTTCACAGCCAAGTAGCCTGTGCTAAAAATCACATCCATATATGATGTATGATCGCCTCAATCATTGGTTGAATCACATAAACTCTCTCTTGAGATATTCATTATAGTCAATATAGAAAACTGAGATACATCATCTCCATAGTTTAGCGGATTCTTAAGCATGACACACTTATACACATCTTCTCCCGATGATTGAGCCAAGGGCTACTCTTCAACAAGTTAAAAACAGCTGCCTGATCATAGGGATGCCACGATAATATGTCACAAGTGTTGATTATTCGTTGCTTAACTTAAACTGACTTAACACCCGTTTTTCTATCTCTTTCCTTGAATGAGAATGTCAGCGGGCCCATCTATTTGTCCACAAAGCATTTGTTGTTTGAAAAGGGCATAACTGTCAACACCATCGCTTGCTGGCTATGGCAGAAAAGCGAGAAATCAAACGGTACCAATAAGGTTTTATTGGATTATCAACACGCCTGATCATATTTTCTGCTCCTATCCCTAGGGATGAAATGGACCCGATAAAGCGAGCTCTCTTTCCATCCATTTTCATCACCTAGGCCAAGAATACTGGAATGATGCTGCAAAGATGTCTAATTCTCATGAGAAATTAGTACATCCCCTATCTTCCAATCCTTTAGGTTTTTCTCTCCTGTCAGCTGAGGATTGAATAGTTTTCTCCTTATCATGCCGTTGATTTTGGACATGTTTGAAAACCTTAAGACCAAGATGGAAATCATCTAAAATCATTTGGAACTAATTTTCCCTTATTCCATTTAAGAAATCATTTAATAAAAAGGAGTGTTATTTGATGCGTATTAGAGAAAGCGAGCTTCCCGGCATTGGGTATAAGTTTGAGATTATTACAAAAAATCAAGATAAGCTTGTGATCGTTATTCACGATGATGGACGAAGAGAAATCTACCATTTTGACTCTGATAATCATGAAGAAGTTCTTAGTACAGCTACATTCGATGACGTTGAAGCTAGACAAATCGCTGGCATTTTAGGCGGCATGGCCTATAAACCGAAAGCATTAGAAAGTGTCGATTTTGCCTTTGATGACTTAATTATCGAATGGTATCAAGTAGAACCTGGCGCACCCGTTATTAATAAAACGATCGGGGAAGTAGATATCAGAAACAATTTTGGCGTAACTGTTATCGCCATTAAGAAAAAGAAGACGAAAAAAACGATCAATCCTGGTCCTGATACCGTCATTGAGGCCGGTGATACTTTAGTCGTTTCCGGAGAACGGAGCCAATTAAAAGAACTCATTAATAACTTATTAACCAATAGAGGAAAGGAGTGACCGATATAGATGGATCATCTAGTACTCCAAGTCGGTACAGCGCTTGTTCTTGTTTCCATTGCCTCGCTTATTGCCCATAAACTTAATTTTTCAATTATCCCTTTCCTGATCGTTTTAGGCATGCTAGTTGGCCCGCATGCCCCAACAATCGGGATCATCGATCTCACCTTTATTGAAAGTCAGGAGATTATTCAATTTTTAGGAAGAATCGGCGTTTTGTTTTTGCTTTTTTACTTAGGATTGGAATTCTCGGTTGGCAAACTAATAAAGTCTGGCCGCAACATTGTAGTAGGCGGGAGCCTCTATGTAAGCATCAATTTTATTTTAGGGATTCTTTATGGATGGATCGCCGGGATGCCGTGGATGGAAACACTGATTATCGCTGGACTTGTCAGTGTCTCTTCCAGCGCCATCGTTGCAAAAGTTCTGGTGGATTTAAAGAGGACAGCCAATCCAGAAACAGAGTTAATCTTAGGAATTATCTTGTTTGACGATATCTTCCTTGCTTTATTTTTAACGACTATGTCAGGAGTTTTATTGGCTGGTTCCACTTCTGTCTTTGGAATCGTTACCTCAGTCCTTATCTCTGTCGGTTACATGCTGTTGTTTTTTCTCATTGCCCGAAAAGGTGCTCCTCTTTTAAACAAATGGTTAAACATTAAATCTGACGAGATTTTCATCATTGTTATATTTGCCACCTTATTTTTCATTGCCGGCTTTTCTGAAACGCTTCATGTTGCTGAAGCAATTGGTGCTTTACTGCTAGGGCTGGTTTTTTCCGAAACAGATCATCGCGATCGGATTGAACACATGGTTGTTCCGTTTCGAGATTTCTTTGGAGCCATTTTCTTTTTCAGCTTTGGATTAAGCATTGATCCATCTACACTAACAAATGCGATCTGGTTAGCATTAGGCGCTGCTTTCCTTACGATTGCCGGAAACTTTGTAGCTGGAATGATCGCAGGAAGAAGAGCCGGGCTGTCTCATAAAGCCTCCACTAATATTGGCTTAACGATTATCGCCCGCGGAGAGTTTTCCATCATTGTTGCGAACTTAGGAATTTCGGCAGGTCTAAACCCCGTGTTGACTCCTTTTACCGCCCTTTATGTTCTAATTTTGGCGATCGCTGGACCACTGTTGGCAAAAGAAAGCAAAAAGATTTACCAGTTTTTAAATCAATTTTTCAAATGGAGTCATACCCCTGAAAGAAAAAAAATAAACGTTCCCGGTGAATAAAGTGAATCGTATGAATCTAAAAAATAAAAAATCGATTAGACCTTCATTTATATAAAAATTTTAACGATTGTTAACTAAAACCTTGTGATTCTATTCACTAAAAATCCCACTATTTCACTTTGTTTAGTGATATTTCAAGAAAAAACGGTTTGGTTTGCTCATTCTTATTTTGTTAAAACTCTACGATTCTTCGCTTATCTCAAATATGATCCCTCTTCGCGCGGAAATGCCTATCGAATTGAATGGATGGCGAGAAATAAGAGCATCATGCCTCTTAGTTCAAAAAGGTGTCGGCGGGCTATGAAACTGCCCGCCGATCATTTTGTTATCTTTTTCTATAAAATATGTTATTAAATTCCGATCCAACTCACTTGTTCAAATCGGATGGATAATCCATTCATTATCAGCACATGGACTTGGACATGAACATGCTCCTTATAAAACAAGCTAGCCTCCTCTCTCCGAACAACCGAGACGTTTTTTCTCTTTCAACATAGATTCGCGCTTTTATTCACGTGCAACAAAAAAGCCCGATATCTTCCAGTAAGATACCGAGCACTGTTTCTATACATATCCCAACCTTGCGGAAATTTGTTTGCCAATTTGCTGCATTCTTCCTTGCAGCTGTTTGATCCGCTCATCGGTCATTCGTATCGTCGGACCAGAAAGGCTGACAGCGGCAACGACCTTTCCCCCATACTCAAAAATCGGTACGGCAATACAGCGAATCCCGTATTCGTTTTCCTCTAAGTCGAGAGCATAGCCCTTTTGTTTGACTTGAGCGAGTTCTTGCAAAAAGGCATTTTGATCGGTTATCGTTTGATCCGTATGTCTTGGCAATCCTTTGCGCTCTAAAATATCAAGGACAACATTTGTTGGCAAATGGGCTAAGATCGCTTTCCCCACTGCCGTGCAATGCATTGGGGCTCTTCTGCCGACTTTTGAATGCATGCGCAGCGTTTCCGTTCCTTCTAACTTTTCGATGTAAATGACTTCTCCTTGGTCATATACGACAAGATGAATGACCTCATTTGTTTCCTTTTCTAATTCCTGCAAATATGGCTTGGCCTCTTTTCGTAAATCGATTGATTCAAGCAACTTCGAGCTCAGCTCTAAAAATTTATAGCCAAGTTTGTAACGGCTTGTTTCTTCATCTTGCTCTATATATCCATATTGAACCAGTGTGGATAAGATTCGATATACAGAGCTTTTGTTAATATCCATCTGTTTAGCAATTTCTGTAACGCCTAAGCCATCCTTTTCCGAACAGACAATATCGATAATGTCTAATGCCCGGCTCACAGACTTGACCATATTTTCTCTTTCCATGCTCTCTCACCTCTGTCACAACACATAATAATTCATTATACCATTGATTTCCGGGCATTTAAGCGGTTACTGACCGGCTTGAACACTTTCTTGTGCCGCAACAAATGGATTGCGAAGCGTTCCAATCTCTGCAATCTCACATTCAATCAGATCCCCTGGCTTAACAAATTCGGCCCCTACTGGACTTCCCGTTAAAATCACATCTCCTGGCTTCAGCGTCATAATATTCGATAGATAGGAAATCATTTTACAGATTGAAATTACCATAAGTTCCGTCGGACTATTTTGTTTTTCAACACCGTTCAATCTTGCCTTTACACTCACCTTGAAAGGATTGAGCTCCGTTTCAATGACTGGACCTAATGGGGTAAACGTATCAAATGCTTTGCCGAGCGTCCAATGGCCGTCTTGATGAAAAAATTGCGGTGCCGTTACATCGTTCCCAACGGTATAGCCGAACACATAATTCAATACATCTGATTCTGGAATATGTTTCGCTTCTTTTCCAATCACCACCGCCAATTCTGATTCAAACTTCACGTGGTCGATTCCTTTTGGAATGATAATTTCTTCTTCAGGCCCGATCACCGATGAAGTGGGCTTAAAGAAAAACACCGGAATTTCCGGCAGCACATCCGGAATCTCTTGTTTTTGCGAGACGTAATTGGCACCGATTCCGATGATTTGATTCGGCTCTAACGGAGCAAGAAGCTTGACCTCATGCCCGGAAAAGGTTTTTTCTGTATACTCCCATTTTCCAAACATATCCCCTTGAATTTCTCTGATCCTACCATCTGTTACGATACCTGTGTACCTTTCTCCGTTCGCTATAAATCTAGCAAATTTCATCCCTTTTCTCCTCTCGTCCAATCTGTCATCCGCTCTTGAAAGAGTCCTGTGACTTGCCTTTTCGCCAATCAACTGTGTGATAAAAGAGCTAAATCACACCTTTTTCCAACCTGTTTTTATGAAAAGAATGCCTGACTCTTGAACGATTCTGAAAATCATTCAGCCATGATTCAGCAATGAGCCATTTTCCTGCTGCCGCTGATAGCACATTATATAGTGACAAACAACTCCCGATTGGCCATCCATTGGCGGCGGCTTCTGCAACGTTTAAATCAGGACAACTTCCCCACCCTTGTTCACTGTATCACGTAGATGAAAGGGCATCCTAAATAAATAGAATGCCCTCATTGTTCCTTGTATGATCTCCTACTGTTTTACCGCAAACTTCGCCTTGGCTTCTAAGCGGCGGCGATGCAAAATTGGTTCCGTGTAACCGTTCGGCTGCTCATAGCCTTTGAAAATAAGGTCGCAGGCCGCTTGGAAGGCGACAGAATGATCATAGTCTTCCGCCATTGGCCGATAAGCAGGATCTCCAGCGTTTTGCTCATCGACGACCTTCGCCATACGTTTTAATGTCTCGAGCACTTGTTCTTTCGTGCAAATTCCGTGATGAAGCCAGTTGGCGATATGCTGACTTGAAATTCTTAAGGTCGCCCGGTCTTCCATCAGCCCGATGTTATGAATATCAGGAACTTTCGAGCAGCCAATTCCTTGTTCGACCCAGCGGACAACATATCCAAGAATACCTTGAGTGTTATTATCTAGTTCTTGTTGAATTTCTTCCGGAGCCCAGTTAGGATCGACGGCCACTGGAATTTGTAAAATATCGTCACGGAAATCTTTCAACTCTTTGCTTAATTCATTTTGTGCCTTGGTTACATTGATTTGGTGATAGTGTAGAGCATGCAAGACCGCTGCCGTTGGAGAAGGTACCCACGCTGTATTGGCGCCTGCCTGAAGCTGACTGCCTTTTTGCTTCAGCATTTCCGCCATCATATCCGGCATGGCCCACATTCCTTTACCGATTTGCGCCCGACCTTGCAAACCAGCAGCAAGCCCAATGCTTACATTTGATTTCTCATAAGCTTGCAGCCATGCTGATGTTTTCATATCGTTTTTGCGAATCATCGGCCCCGCTTCCATTGAAGTATGGATTTCATCCCCCGTACGATCTAAGAAACCAGTATTAATAAACACGATGCGGTCTCTTACTTGATAAATGCAGTTTTTCAAGTTCAGCGTTGTGCGGCGTTCCTCGTCCATGACACCAATTTTGATGGTATTTCGCTCGAGGCCCAGCATATCTTCCACACGGTCAAATAATTCATTCGCAAAAGCCACTTCTTCTGAACCGTGCATTTTCGGCTTCACAATGTAGATCGAACCCTTTGCGGAATTTTTATAGCGGCCATTGCCTAACAGAGAATGTTTCGCAATTAAACTAGTCACAACCGCATCCAAAATCCCTTCATAAATTTCCTGGCCATTCGGATCTAATACGGTATTATTCGTCATCAGATGGCCAACATTGCGAATGAACATGAGCGAACGTCCCCGCAATACCAATTCTTCTCCATTTGGCTTTGTGTAAATCCGGTCAGGATGGAGCGTGCGCGTTATCGTTTGATTGCCTTTTGCAAATGTGGCTGTCAAATCTCCTTTCATTAAACCTAATAAATTGCGGTATACAAGGACTTTGTCCTCCGCATCGACGGCGGCAACAGAATCTTCTCCGTCCATAATCGTCGTCAACGCTGCTTCCAATAAAATATCTTTCACACCCGCCGCATCGGTTTTGCCGACAGGATGATGGCGATCGATTTGGATTTCAATATGCAAGCCGTTATTTTTCAGCAAGATAGCCGATGGCTCTTCCGGATCTCCTTGATAGCCGACCCATTTTTCCTCATCTTGAAGGTTTGTCGTCTTGCCATCCTTGGTGAAAACAGATAATTTTCCATCAAGGACCGCGTACTTGACGGCATCTTTATGGGAGTAACCGTTTAACGGCGCCGCTTCATCGAGGAATTGCTTAGCATAGGCAATCACTTTCTCGCCGCGGACAGGATTGTAATGAGCGCCACGTTCCGCGCCGTCCTCTTCACTGATTACATCCGTTCCGTAAAGAGCGTCATAGAGACTCCCCCAGCGCGCGTTCGCTGCGTTCAGCGCATAACGGGCGTTGCTGACAGGGACAACTAGCTGTGGTCCAGCCTGTAGAGCGATTTCATCATCTACTCCTTCAGTTGTGATTTGAAAATCTTCTACTTCTGGTTCTAAATAGCCAATTTCCTCTAAAAATGATTTATATTGATGAAAATCAAAATTTTCTCTATGCTGGCGATGCCATTCATGAAGTTTTTCTTGAATTTCATCACGCCGGGCAAGCAACTCTTTATTTTTCGGCGTCAAATCGTTTACTAACCTTTCTAAATCCGCCCAAAACTGTTCGTTTTCAACTCCGCTTTCGGGCAAAACCTCTTGGTTGATAAACTCATAGAAAAGGCGGGCAACTTGAAGATTTCCTACTTTTACATAGTCTTGCATACAACCACTTCCCCCATTTCATCCTCATCGATTTTTTAAAAGTACTTCCTTCCTCATACAGAGAGTTTCTGTTTGTTATTACGAAACATCGTTTCTTAATTTATTAAAAAAATAATAGCATAAAGTTGCAGGTGCTTCAATAATTTTCAAAAAATTATTTCATTTTCTCATTTCTTTTCACTTCGACACAACGCCCTGGTGTCGGAAATAACTTTCCAGCATTTAATAAGTTTTTCGGATTGAATACGTCACGAATATTGGTTTGTGCGGCAATTTCTTCGTCGCTGAAAATGAAACGCATTTCTTCTCGTTTTTCAATGCCCACTCCATGCTCGCCGGTGATCGATCCGCCAGCATCGGCACAAGCTTGCAGACATTCGCTTCCAGCCGCCAATGCCATTTCTGTTTCCCCTGGTTTCCTCGAATCAAAAAGGACAAGCGGATGAAGATTTCCGTCCCCAGCATGGAAAATATTCGCGATTCGCAATCCATATTTTTCGCTTATTTGTCTGATTCGTTCTAGCACTTCCGGCAGCTTGCTCCGCGGAATCACCCCGTCTTGCACTAAGTAGTCCGGAGAAATCGCTCCCATCGCCCCAAATCCCGTTTTTCGATTCGCCCACCATCTTTCCCGTTCCTTCTCATCTTGGGCTACTTTCACTTCACGAACATTTCGGCTTCGGCATACCTTTAATATTTCTTGAATCTGTTCATCGATGCCAGCAGAAATACCATCTACTTCAATAAGCAAAAGCGCTTCAATATCTTTCGGATGCCCTACTGGAAACGCCGCTGCTTCCACCCCCTCAATCGCTGTTTTATCCATCATTTCAAGGGCAGCGGGAACAATTCCGGCGGAAATGATATCAGACACGGCTTGGCTGGCATCGGAAACTTTATCAAAATACGCCAGCACCGTTTGTTTCGCTTCAGGATTTTTTAAAATGCGAACGGTGATTTTCGTTACAATTCCTAACGTGCCTTCCGATCCTGTCAATATTCCAAGCAAATCATATCCAGGCGGATCAAGAACTCCGTTTGTGCTTATTTCAATCATTTCCCCATTTGGCAAAACAACTTCCAGCCCCAAAATATGGTTTGTCGTCACGCCATATTTTAAGCAGTGGGCTCCCCCGGCATTTTCAGCAACGTTCCCACCGATCGTACAACAATATTGGCTTGATGGATCAGGAGCATAATAATAGCCTTTATCAGCAATCGAATGGGTCAGCTTCAGATTTATAAAGCCCGGCTCGACCACCGCACGTCGATTTTCGAGGTCGACCGATACGAGCCGCTTCATTTTGGTTAAGCTAATGATCACCTCGCCATTTAACGGAATCGCTCCACCGCTTAATCCCGTTCCTGCACCGCGGGCAAGAAAGGGCAAATCATGCTCATGGCAATATTTCACAATCTGCGCGACTTCCTCTGCGCTATTGGGAAACACGACTGCCTTCGGTAAATGGCGATGAATCGTAAAACCATCACAGTCATATGCAAGCAAATCTTCTTTTTTATAGAGAATCGCTGAAGTACCAACGATTTTCGCAAGATTTTCGATATGTGTATCCTTTATTTGCCCACCTTTTATCGCCATGATTCTCCCACCTTTTGTTGATCCTCTTTTTGGTATGCCCAATCAAGCAGCTGAACGGTATGCACAATTTTTTGGTTTCTTCCGTATTTCAGCACTCCCATCGCCATTTGCAGCATACAGCCGGGATTCCCCATCGAAATCATTTCGACCTCTTCAGGAACATGCTCCATTTTACTTTTTAGGACAGCTCCTGCCATTTCCGGATGAGTGATATTGTAAATGCCGGCACTTCCACAGCAACGGTCGGCATTCGGCATATGCACCATTTCCACCCCGGGAATGCTAAGAAGAATGTCGCGCGGCTCCCGGCGGATCCCTTGGCCATGCGCTAAATGGCATGCATCATGATACGTAATCCTTGTTTTGATTTCTGCTTTTGGCTTTTCATACCCTGTATCATAAAGATATTTAGAAATATCTTGTACCTTCGCAGCAAACCGTTCTGCTTTTTCGCGCCACTCCTGATCTTCACGGAATAATTCTGGATATTCTTTCAACATGCAGCCGCAGCCTGCCGCATTCACAATGACTGTATCAGCATCTTTAAACGCTTCGATATTCCGCTTCGCCAGCTTTCTTCCTGTTTCACGGTCGCCGGCGTGAACATGCAGCGCTCCACAACACGTTTGATTTTGTGGGATTGTCACATTATTTCCATTACGGGTTAATACACGAATCGTCGCTTCATTTATATCACTGAACATCACATCCATGACGCATCCAGTTAAAAGGGCAACCGTCCGCTTCGTTTCCCCTTTTGCTTGAATCATGCCCGCCTGTTTGTATTTTTGGCGAACCGGCTGCTTGGCTTCTGGTAAAATCGCTTCCATTTCCGCTAAATGCTCCGGCATCATATGAATCAGCCGCGTCTTACGCGCCATCTTTTGCAACCCGCTCTTTTGGTAAAACTTCAACAACCTCCCTAATAAATGCAAGCGATTCGCATGCGGAAATACTCCCTCAAGAAAAAATTTGCTTACCGCTCCTTTCCATCCGGTCAATGGCATCGCTTGACGAATTTGCCCGCGCGCCTCTTCGATCAGCCCTCCGACATCAACATCAGCAGGACAAGCGGTCGTACACGCGCGGCAATCAAGACAAGCAAAAACCGGATCGGCAAACGCTTCATTCACTTCCAGCTTTCCTTCGGCAACCGATTTAATCAGATGGACGCGTCCGCGCGGAGAATGCTGTTCTTGCCCCGTTTGTTCATAAGTTGGACAGGATTCCAAGCACATGCCGCAATGAACAC
The DNA here is from genome assembly GCF_001634265.1 of Anoxybacillus sp. B2M1. Lineage (NCBI taxonomy): Bacteria > Bacillati > Bacillota > Bacilli > Caryophanales > Anoxybacillaceae > Anoxybacillus > Anoxybacillus sp. B2M1. The sequence continues at coordinate 1,536,466 of NZ_CP015435.1, forward strand.
AATCGGCCCATTTGCTTTCATCAGGAGGGTCATTCCAAAGATAATTCCCCAAGCTCGCCGCTGTACATGCCGGTGCTTGTTTTACATCGTTCTCTCTTACACTCACATTATATCCCTCCTACAAATCGTCCATGATTAAGAGTAGAATGGGGATCTATTTTTGTTTTAATACCTTCTAATAGGAAGAAATAAGACGGTTTTTCACCCCAAACCTCTACTTTTTGCCGAAGCGCCAACGGCAAATGTTTCACAATCACGTATCCGCCAAGCGGGATCACAAACTGACGAAGCCGCTCAATGGCAGCAACAATCTCTTCGCCCGTCCCTTTGATATATATTTGACATAGTCCATGCCCAAGACCGCCATGCGCCTCAACAGCTATATTCATAGCGTCTTGTAAAATATGGCTTGCTTTTATGACTTGAAGAGCATCGAGATTGACAACGCCGATTTTCAAAGCAGCCTCTATTTCGTTGCTGCTTCCGCTTTCCCTCCCATTCGGAGCGATGGTGTAAAATTGTCTCCAAAATGCTCGCGCTTCTTTTAATGGTAAAATCGTTATGTTTGTTTTGGCTGGCTGAATGCGCTTGACAAAATTCTCCTGGTAATGGACAGCGCTTTCGACATCTTCAAAGCTGATCGCTACTGTATAAGCATGATTTCCTGTTAACCGCTCCGATAAAGAAGGGCTTAACAATTCCAGGGATGTCGGTTCCATCAGCGAATCTAGCAATTCCACAGCAAAAGCGCGTATTTCTTCCATCTTTCCTTCTTGAAAGGATAATAGAATAAGGCTTTCATATTTCGGAAGCGGGCGAAGCTTCAACGTTACTTCCGATATCACTCCGAGCGTCCCCATAGAACCGATAAACAGCTTATTCATATCATAGCCAGCCACATTTTTAACCACTTTGCCGCCCGAGCGGATAATCGTTCCATTCGGGTAAACAATTCTCATTCCAATGACGCTGTCGCGAGCAGAACCATAACGAAATCGTTTCGGACCGCTGTCGTTCGCTGCAATCACTCCACCAATCGTGGCATATTCTGGCCATATCGGATCTAACGCGATCGTTTGGTTATATTCGGCTAAATATTCCTGCAAAGATTGAAATGGTGTCCCGGCTTTAACCGTTAATGTCATGTCACCAACGTTATGCTCGACAACTCCTTTATATTCCGCCAGTAAAAGCAAAAGATCGGCGACTTCCGTTCCCCCGCCAAATCCTCTCTTCGTTCCGCCGCCGGCAATCGTTACTTTTTTTCCATGGTTGTCTGCATACATTAAAACATTGGAAATCTCCTCTTCCGACTGCGGACAAACGGTGATCCGACCGCTATTTCCCAGCGGATGTCCCACATCTTCTTCTACTTGAACGTGGCTGTCGCGCAAAATCGCCTTTAATTCTGATAAAAATTCTGTGGCGAGCAATCCTCACACCCCTTATTGTTTTGTAATAAGAAACATCGTTTCTATAATTTCGTGCAACGAATCCTTTAAGCATGATCATTGAAATGTATACTACTTACCATTTATTTAATCACTTTTTCCACTATTTTTCAATTAATTTTTAGAATTTATAAAATAGTATAAATATATCATTAGTGCTGATGATCTATTATGCTACTAAAAACAGAATGATCTTCCTGCTTCTTCTCTCGAACAAGAAACGCCAGTGAACCTATTCATTTGCCCACAAAGCGTTCCTTAGATGAAAATAAATGGCTTGAACAGCTTTTTTACCTGCGGGAGGGTCACATAATTAGCAACGCCTCCTTCTGAATCGTTACATTCACTGGAGTTTTCGTGAGAATCTCGCCATCGCTTTGGACAATTATCGGCGGTTCAGCGATAATTTCTACCTGTTTTCCTTTGATCATGGTGACACTTGGATGTGAAACATGCTTTCCTTTATACGCTTTTGGAAACGTGCGTAACAGCTCCCATTTTGTGACGCTATGTACGATACAAATGTCAAAAAGTCCGTCATAGTAACAAGCATCCGGACATATTTTAATCCCTCCGCCGTAATTCGGAGTATTAGCAATGGCAATGAACCATACATTTGAAAAAAATTGAACCTCCCCGTCAATTTTTAATTGAATGCGGACGGGACGATATTGGAATAAAGCATGCAAAACGCTCAATCCATAGGAAAGATCGCCTAACCTAACGAGATTTAATAAATCTTTATATTTAGCGGCATTGTTGATCTCCGCCACTTTGCCGTCAAATCCGATTCCCGTCACAGTCATGCAGTATTCTTCGCCAATTTTTCCAACGTCCATTTTTCTTTTCTTTCCTTTTAAAATACGTTCCAACGCCCTTTTATAGTCCATCGGTATATCAAGAGCCCTTGCTAAATCATTTCCTGACCCTGCCGGAATAATCCCTAAAGGTATATTCGAATGAATGAGCCCGTTTGCCACATCATGGATTGTGCCATCGCCGCCAACGGCGACAACCGCATTGCATGCTTCAGAAGAAAACTCCTTCACTATTTCTACCGCATGTTTTGGACGTTCTGTAAAACGAACTTGATAATTTACCTGCTTCTCTTGAAGCAGCTTTTCAACCTTTTTCCAAACTTTCAGCCCTTTTCCGTTTCCCGAGATTTTATTAACAACAAAATAATAGATCATATCGATCGTTCCCTCTAATCAAAGATCGTAACATGAAAATCCCAAACAAGGTCCCGCTTTACATCGGGACGCTTGTTTTTCTCTTTTTACTTTACCAATTTGAGAATTCCGGCCATTTGCTGCTCGTGCCGAAGAAAAAATAAAGGCCCTACCGTTTTTCCTCATGAACGGTACTCTAAGCGATGGCAACCGTCCTTTTTTCTTGTTTCATTCCCTCTCGCTAAGGTAAGGTTTCGAAGGGATCAATGAGCATAGCGACATGCCATTTAGGAGACAAGAACCGCCCATTTCGCTGAGTCAATCTCATTCCGCTGACATTCGTTTCCATGTCTTTTCCTCGAATACCAGCATGCTCATCTATTTCGACTTCCATAGCTCCCTCTCCTTTTTCTTTTCTAACGTTTTTAATCAATCTGCCCGACCGGCAGCCCTTGCTCTCTTAGCTCCCGCCAAATGTAACGATCGAGCGCATAGGGCTCTTCTGCTTTGAACACTTCCACTTCCGCCAACGTAAGTAACAGTTGAAACGGTTTTCCAAATGCTTGCCCATACAATAGAAAAAAGTTCGTATGGTGATCAATGTAAAAAATCGCTGTAGAATCCCATTGACGAAGCTGACGTTTTACACCGCTGGCAACATGTAAAGCGAATGAAGCAGCTTTCATATGGCACGCCATGTACCTGCGGATCGTTTCGCTCATCAGTCTCGCCCCTTTCTCAATAAGGATGGTCACAAACGGCTCTGCCAAAATAAAAAGCTCTTTCCGCCATGAATGACGCGAAAAGAGCTTGAAGCCGTCCTTATCATTCAAAGCGAAGCGCTTTGCGGGTAGGAGCACCTTGCGTCAAGCGCAGGTTGCTGTGAAGTCATTGAGCCCGATCTCTCGTTCACTCTTGATAAGACTTATTCAGTTATTCCTATGCTACCATTATTTTATGGAAATGACAACCATTTTTTAATTTCCAAAAAAAGGATGAACAACATCAAAATGACAAGGACTTCTTCATTACGATCGACCATCGTCGCCAGATCATTCGTCCTATTCCTAGCCCCCGCTAGATGATCCCCTTTCTTTTATAGGGACATATAAATGAACTTTACACTTTCCTTCCGGATCTGTTTCTGGATTATTCATACAAAATTCCAGGCACGGCCTATCATCCGCATCATACTCACTATTTGGCAACCACTGTCCAAATAAACTTTGATACGCAATCGCTAATTTATCAATCGTATCGTAAAACTGATATAAGGCATATAATCCGCCAGGTATTGTTTTATATTGAATATCGGGATCTTCATCTCCCTTGAAACCGGTCGGCAGCGTCACACACGCATCATAGCGGCAAGCAAATTCTTCTACAACAAGTGGATCATCCAATGAGATGCCAATAAAATCGTGCTCTGGCGGATACAATCCGTTTCGGTTTGCCCATTCGTTTAATTGATTCCATGCATAATACGTTTCTAAATAACTACCCACATGCCTAACAAAAGCCACTTCATAGTCAGGAAGCTCTTTAATCGTTATATTCATGCTCCATATTCTCCTTAATAAATGATGGTTAGCGTAAGTATAACGGATCGGAGCAGACCATTCTTCTTGATTCTTGCTTATATCTAATGAAATATTGCGATTTTGATGTTTTTTTCTTACGTCACTGGGAACCATGTGAAAATGTTGTTTAAAAGCAGCATTAAAATTTGAAACGGAGCCAAAACCACAGAGATTGGAGATTTCCAAGATAGATTTAGTCGTTTCAGTTAAGTAATACACCGACTTTTGCAGACGAATTTTTTTCACATAAGACATCGGTGTCATTCCAACAATCGAAGTGAAGATACGATTAAAATGATATTTCGAAAAATGGGAAACGTTGGCTAATGTATCAAGATGAATAGGCTCGTCATAATGATCATGAATATACTTGACGGCTCTTTCAATTCTTTCATAATAATCCCTTCTCATTTCATTGCCTCCTAATATTCGCTGAACCCTACTCTTTTGCTAATAGTATCGCATGGGAGCTATCACGATTTTCCCTCGTTCTTCAGCGGCAACTCTAACACCATTATGTTTGTAAATAATTCTAATTGCACCGTTTCTAATGACTGTTCTTGAAGTGCCGTTCTTCATTACATCTTCAACAACATTTGTCGGAATCCCTCCCGTTTGATGCCCTCTTGCATATCCTATTGGCTGTCCAGTCACTGCCGCATTTTCCGAAACCGACAACACTTTGCCCCATGGATCCTAGCTGTAATTCGCAACCGTCGTGCCGTTTTCGTCGACAATGCCGACGACGTCGCCGCGGTAGTTGGTGACGTAGTAGAACGGATCGCCGTTTTGGTTCGTCACCGTATTTGGTTTCCTGTTCGCCCACGTAAACGCCCATACGGTTTGGCGGTTGTTCAATTTTTCGTACGATTAGTTCTCTTTGGTTTGATTGATAACAGTGTCAACTTGACAATTGGCAACCGCTGCATCATACCAAGATGCTTTTTCTTTCAAGCTCCTAAAAGCCTTTCTAACAGGAATGCTCTTTGTATCGAACTAGATTTTCTGCAATGTGAAATGGGTGACAAACGAATGTCTGTCACCCATTAGTTTTTCCATCCCTCTAACTATTGATAAATAACTATAGAACATCTTTTTCGATACGAATTAATATTTAAATGTTATCATCTTTTTTGATTCAAATTGAATAAAAATTAGTTGATTCAATTTGTTGAAATTAAATGTTATTCCCTCCATTCTGTCCTTTGGTAATAATATCTCCATTTCATCAAAAAAATCAGCAATAAAATAAACATTAGTATACTCTATTTCATTCAACAAATAGAATATATCTAAGTTGAACTCAAAATCTTCAATCACAGCTATTTTCATATTTTTTTTTATAATACATTTGTATTTTTTTAACTCTTTATTTAAAGATGATAACGAAAAATAGGGGATTATTAGTTTTTTTCCCTGAATAACAGAACTGACATCGTCAAAAGAAATCGTATCATCAAAGGTAATTTCCTCTACAATAAATGGAAGTTTATTAACATTTATACCTGTTGAAAATTCTACATAAGGATTCTCATCTAATTGTGTTAATAAAAATGTTTTAATATGTTTCAATAAAAATCTCCCCTTAAAAAATAAATTCTGAAATGAATATATATCTAGGATTATTTTTAGCAAAAGGCTTAATCTTTAGTTCGTCAGGTACAAACGATTTAAATATATAATGAGTCTCGCTTCCTCCTAAATGCATATGCAGTATAGGGATATGTCTAGTGTGCTTACCTTTATACTTCCAGTACCTTTAAAGATATTTAAACCATGGTAGTCAATAGAGAGTATACGCTTCCTATTTGCCATTATTTTAAGAATATATCCTCCTTTTAAATTAGATTGTACTTCTAAGCCTAACTGGTCTAGAGCTTTTTTTATATATTTTTGCCTTGTAAAGCTTCTTATTTTTTCTACAACTATCCTTAGGTTTTTAGGATTTCTAACAGCCTGCTTTATAGCAAACTTTGCAATCTCTTTGACTACCCAAGGTAATTCGCCATCTGGATCAACATATATCACCGGGTTATTATTCGCATAAGTATGTCCATTTTGAGTGATAGGATTATCCAAATCCCCCGGATACGGATCTCTCGAAAGAAACCTCGCCGTCTCCGGATCGTAATACCGCGCTTGCAAGTAGTACAGCTTCGTTTCCCTATCATAATAATATCCTGCATACCCTAGCAGCTGTCCAGCAACAGCTGTGTCTTCGGAAACAGACAAAGCTTTACCCTAGGGATCATAGGGATAATTGCGACAGTCAGGCCATCTTCATCAAAAATTCGAACTACATCACCACAGTAGCTCGCAAATGCATAGAGTTAGTTATCGAATTTTTATCTCTTCTAACTGTTCATACATAGGATTTTTATTAACATCCATTTTACGGTAAACATTATATTTATTGGGACACCTTAACAAAAATATATTTTCATACACGGCATTATCCATAGCCACTGATAATCAAATAGTTTCTTCGTTTCCTGTATAAAAAAGCCCTCCCTTTCATTCGGTTATCTCGATGTATAAAAATAAAAAACTTTTCGAGCACCAAATTATTGAGAAGGCTAATAAGGTTATTCCAATGTAATGTACCCCATTACTAAAGCGGATAATAGGCAAGCAACAATAAATACAATATTTTTTTGTATATTAGAAACTGTATAATTTTTTTTTCCTATAAAATCTATGATACGGAGTATTAATAAGAATATTATAATCTTAAAAAATAATGTGATTTTTCCTATAACACTAATATCATAAAATTTTTGGGAAGTTAGAGCCATGTTGTAAAATAACCAAAAGAAAATACATAAAACTACGAAGTAACATATGAGCAATTTAACGAGTCTTCTCATAATGATAATAACCCTCAACCTCAAAATGATCCAATATTGATTATTTACGATATTTATTGTAACTTACAATAGTATAACCAGTAAATAACGCAAGATCGGTCCACCAAAAACTAAGTGTAGTGATTCTCCGTAAAACAACTTTTGTCCCTATTTTTCTTGCTTGCTTCTTCACTATGTTAAGAATTTGATTTTTATACCCTCTTCCAATTAGTATTTTATTAAGGGCCTCTCTAAACACAGTATTTATAGCTTTTCCTGCTTTATACCCTTTTGCTATCTCTGTTGCAATTTTATAAATTTTATCAGCAATTGCTACACTCCCAGCCACAATTTTATCCGCAGTCGCCCAATCAAAATATGAAGCAAGCCAACCTTTTAAGCCGTACTTTAATGCATATTTTATTCTATCAATAGAAATAGCAAACTTCCCATCCGGATCCACCAGCATCACCGGATTGTCATCCGCATACGTATACGCATTTTGAGTGACCGGATTGTCTTTGTCTCCCGGATCTCGATCTCTTGAGATAAACCTCGCCGTCTCTGGATCGTAATACCTTGCCTGTAGGTAGTACAGCTTCGTTTCTCTATCATAATAGTATCCTGCATACCCTAGCGGTTGTCCAGCCACGGCCGCATTTTCCGAAACCGAAAGCACTTTTCCCCATGGATCATAGCTGTAATTCGCGACCGTCGCTCCATTTTCATCGACCATCCGCACGACATCGCCGCGGTAGTTCGTCACATAGTAGAACGTGTTACCGTTTTGGTTTGTGACCGTGTTTGGCTTGCCACTCGCCCATGTGAACGCCCATACGGTTTGGCGGTTGTCGTTCGTAATGCGGATTAAGTTCGTGCCGTCATAGTGATAATGGTACGTGACACCATTGACCGTTTTCGTTTCTCTCAGTCCATCTGGGCGATACGTGAAGCTGGCGACCTCGTTGCCGTTTACGTCTTTGACTGAAAGCAGGCGTCCTTCTCCGTCCCATGTGTATTGGTAACGGTCGTCCTTAAGGAGGTTCCCGGTGTCATCATATGTGAACCCTTCGATTTCATTGGCCGCATTAAACGTCAGCGTCTTGCCGTGCGGATTTTTCAAGTTCCCGGACGCGTCATAGTCGTATTGAACCGTGTTGCCTTGATACGTCCATGACTTCAAACGGTTGGCGAAATCGTACGTATATGAATCCGCACCATCAAAGCACGTTACGATATTTCCATCCACATCGTATATATAGCGAAGATCCAACGCATCTTCTATACCGACAACATGCTAACTCGTTAATCTTCCTGCGTCACGATTATTTGAAAAAATCAGCTTAAAATAATGTGCTAATTTACAATTATACGTTTCAATCTGGCTCGCTACATTGTGTATATATCCAATTTCTTCTTTAAATTTATAAAAAAGCCTTAAGAAGGAGCAAATGTGCTCTCTTAAGGCAATTTCATATGATTGCAAAGCAGCTATCTTTTAATCTAGCAAGTTGCCTAGCGATTAGTTAATGACTAGATCCACTAAAACTAATTCGACTAGATAGCACTACTTTATTTGTTTTACAAAAATATTATTATTAGGAAAATGCAACAATATGGTTGAACCTGAGGCAAATAATATTTCAAAAGACAAAGTACTTTCATCTACATCAAGAAGTTCCTCATATCCCCAATCATCAAATCCTGTATCATCAGATGTACCATTATGATTAATAAATATTTTTTTTACATTTTCAACTTTTATTTTCCATATCTCTATTTCATTGGTAACGACCATTTCAACTTTTATTTTCCATTTTCTGAAATCATATCCTTCTTGAATCACTTTCAATTCGTTAAGAGTATAGTCATGAAATCCTTTTTCAACGAGAATTTTATACGCTTCATCAGATATTCTTTTTTTTAAAAATTTTACCCTCTCATAATAGGCTTTATCGTTCCTTAGCCATTGCTTCTCTGCCTCCGGGGATTGATCGCCCCAGAGCTCAAAAGTGTAATATTTCACCACATATTCCTCCTTGCTGATGTAATTTTTATGGTATAACCAAGTTGGCTGGCAAAGTCGGCCATAATGGTGGCAATAGAGAAGGCGCCATCCTTACTCCTCTATATACAATATACCCTGCACCAGCTGCTGCACCAACTTTTGCTGCTTTTTTGGCAGCATCCTTTGCTTTTTTTTCTTTTTGTTTTTTTTCATATTTTTTAGCGTTTGCATCCCAGTCCCATTTTGTTTTTTGCTTTAACACCTTTTTAACCCATTTAGGTGGCTCACCACTACTATTTTTATGCTTATCGTGAATAGAGCCGTCTGCATTTTGAGAATAATGCTGGCCTTTTGGTCCATAAAGGTGTACATGTTTTTGAGTACTGCCTTTCGCACTATCAATTCTTGCCTTCCAGCCTTGCCCCAAATCATACCATTTATTACTATAACCATTGGGATCAGTGTACATAACTGGATTATTTTCTGTGTAAATATACGCATTTTGTGAAAGTGGATTATCTAAATCTCCCGGATCTGGATCTCTCGAAAGAAACCTCGCCGTCTCTGGATCGTAATACCTTGCCTGTAGGTAGTACAGCTTCGTTTCCCTATCATAATAATATCCTGCATACCCTATCGGTTGTCCAGCCACGGCCGCATTTTCCGAAACTGACAACACTTTGCCCCACGGGTCATAGCTGTAATTCGCGACCGTCGCTCCGTTCTCATCAACAATGCGGACGACATCGCCGCGATAGTTGGTGACATAATAGAACGGATCGTCGTTTTGGTCCGTCACCGTATTTGGTTTCCTGTTCGCCCATACCGTTTAGTCGTTGTCGCCATCATATCTTCAAAACAAATATGGTGGTTATCATCGCGATAACCACCAAAAAATTCAATCTAATTATACATTTCTTTTTTTATCTTTAGAAATAATTCTATCTCTTCTGGCTCTTGCTCACTTAATCCATCAAAATGCTTCTCAGAATGCACTAATTCATCATACCCCCAGATTGCAGAAATCCCTTCCTCGTCATATCCATAAAACTTGTAATACCATGTTTCAGGTATTTTATTTTCAATAACTTCAAATAATTCTGCCGGATACCAATAAGGAGTTTCGTAATCGTCAAATAAAAGATATCTTAACCCATCTTCATAAAATAATATTCCATAGACATTATAATCTCTATTAACTTCTATTCCGTTATAGGTGGTTTTTTGATTATAACCTTCTCTTACCTTTCTTGGACTAAATAAATAGCCATCATCTGTAATACATCTAACCTTCAAACATTATTCACTCCTATCACTTAAATTTAAAGTCATCAAATTTTCCCGTTTTGATATTGTAATTAAAGTGAATATTGATATTTCCTTTGGAAGTCTTAATAATTCTTTGCATTTTTACCCATCCTTCTGAACCCAGCCATCTTTTATCATTCATTTTACTTCTTGGAACTACCTCCCTAGCTCCAGCAAGTGGATTTGATAATACTTCCTTCATGGCTAACTGTTCTTCAAGGCTGTTAGGGGTTGTTCTTCCTGTTGAACCTCTACCTAATGATTTCTTTTTTAGTAGACTATTGAGGTTTCCAGTACCCTTACGTAAAACCTTCTTTGCTACTTTCCCTACCGCTTTTTTAACTAAACTCTTTGCTACTGCCCCGCTGACCATAACATATGTGAGAGCACCTGCAACAGTCCGATACAATGTGGTTAATCCACGATTTCCATCCGGATCCACCAGCATCACCGGATTGTCATTCGCATACGTATACGCATTTTGAGTGATCGGATCGTCTTTGTCTCCCGGATCTCGATCTCTTGAGATAAACCTCGCCGTCTCCGGATCGTAATACCGCGCTTGCAAGTAGTACAGCTTCGTTTCCCAATCATAATAATATCCTGCATATCCTAGCGGTTGTCCAGCCACGGCCGCATTTTCCGAAACTGACAACACTTTGCCCCACGGGTCATAGCTGTAATTCGCGACCGTCGCTCCATTTTCATCGACCATCCGCACGACATCGCCGTGATAGTTCGTGACGTAGTAGAATGTATCGCCATTCGCATTTGTCACCGTATTCGATTTCGTCCATGTAAATGCCCATATTCCCAAACTTTCTTTTCAATGTTTCATAATCAAACATGTAAGTAAGTGCATCTACAGACATATAAAAAGCCTTAGACCGGGTAAATTCAGAGCTAAGGCAATTTACTAGTTGAAAATAAATATGTTTAGCCTAATTCTAATCCTGCTTACACTATTCTTTGTGTGTTTTATACTTTAAATATTTAGTAATAAAAGAAGGAATGTCTTCTACTTCTTCCATCCAAAAGCCAAAGCAAGCTGTTGCTTCACCATCAACGGTCGTAATATTAGACGTGACATCATCAGAGAGATAATAAAGAATCCCTCCATTTTTGTCACAAACTTGCCATTCCCCCCATGGTGTCCAATTACACTCTTCATCATACTCCTTATCCGTGTTAAGGATTAGATAAATTCCTTGAACAAATTTGTATTCAAATAGCTTACCTTTATACATAGTTTTTCTTTTAAAGACAAACCCTCATTTTTCTATATACTCAATAAATTCTTTCTCAATCCGTTTAAATTCACCATGACTAACTTGATTATTTTTTAACATTCTTCAGTCGAGAAGTCTCCCACTTCTAAATCTTGCGAAGCTTGATGAAAGTGGGAGATGAATCGACTTCGGACAAGGACAGGCTTTTGCCTGTTCAATTGTCTGACCCTGTGGTAAAATAAACCTATGTCGTTCTTTCATAACTGGATATAGGAGGTTGCATGGAGAAAATAAAATGCGAAAACCAAGCGGATCCTTCCATGCGTAAAATATCCAAGGTACAAAAGAACTCCGAATTGTCGGACATCTAGGGTTGGAACGACCCGAAGTCACGCTCAGGGAGACGAAAGGCGGCTTTCGTCGTGGAACTGAGAAGCTCCCACTTCAAGCTTTAGCTAAGTGGTGAGTAGTTCACGCGTGTAACCAACTCTTTTTTATAACGGCTCCCCTTTTATTCCCACGCTTTACTCAATAATTTGATGGCAAACATAAAAATTTATGCTAAATATTATACATTTTAACTGACTAAAGGTTTTCCTTACTCAATCAACAATCCTCTATGCAACTAGTACAGTTTAATTACACCTTTTTTTTCCAAAATTCCCTATAGGAAAGCAGTAATTATCTTTCCTGCCTGTTTATAATATACAACCTTAATAACACATGCATATCCTTTATAGAATACAGGTGCAAACCGATAAGCTCGATTTTTATACGTTGCATCATGAAACTCTGGCAAATAACTTGCATTAGCAATCTCTAATATCTTATTTTTAATAACCCCCTCACTCCAAACATTGGTTGGAAAAAGGTTTCCTTTACCCTCTTTCATAGGGTAATTTGGAAAATGTCTTTCTTTAATATGCTGCCATCGTTCTTTAGATAAAGTCTTGGGCACTTTTTTCGTTGGCCTCTACTGTTTTCCTGTTTCATAGGCCCAAATGATAAAATTCTTAATCGCTTCTGCACCAGCATATGCTGCCATTGCAGCCAATGTTGCAGTTACTGCAAGAGGTGTTTATTGCAAAATATACTTAGTGAGTGGCTAAATTCTTGAAAAAGACTAATAAGCTGATAACTAAAACCAAAAAACTTAGTCCCTCTCAATGGGGACTAAGCCTAAATTGCATGTTGAATTAATCTTTTAGACAATCCATCCTCTAAAAGGTTAACTCCATTTCCTCAACTATATGACTCAATGACTTCAACCACTTCAACATATCTGGGTAACTCTTTTATAAATCCACTACTATCCAAATATCTTGCCTCATTTGTAATTAATTCAAAGAACAAACCATCATACCCTATCCAAATATAGGAGGTGGGACTTGTAAAATCAAACTTCGGTATAGCTACTTGTTCGGGAAAAGTCCACTTACGCAGATCAAAGTTTAAGTTACTGGTAAATGTGATGTAATAAGGAAGCGTTGCAATCGCGAAATTATATGTTTGATCTACTACTGTCCGAAGTTCTTCTATATTTTGAGCTTTTACTTTAAAAATAGGAGAGAAGTTCTTTTTCTTATTTTCTATCTGACCCAATTTCAAAATTTGAAAATCTACCCCATGGAATTTAAGATCTTCATCAAAGTCATCAAATGCTTCAAAATAAATATATGTCGGAAATTCATTTTTTAATGTTAAAAAATTGATTAATAGATCCCTAATATTTTCAATGCTGCTGTCATCTTCATTGTAGAGAGAAACTCGATAAACTCGCTCATTGCCCACCTCATTTACGAGCTCATAATGAATATTCGGTTCAGGTTTCATCACTTCAATGCTAATTGCAACCATAGTTTATCACCACACTAGCCTATAGGAATAATTTTCTTCATACAAAGTATATCCACTCGGAATAGACCATCTAAATACGTAATGCACTTTAGGATCATTCATATGGTAATGCCATACTTTTATATTTTTCACTTTTCCTTTCTGTCCTATCTTCCTAAGAGGAATCTTATCGTGATAATCAAGGCTGAAGACTCGCTTATTCCCGTTCTTTTTATCTAAAATGACAACAACAGCACTCGAACTTGAAGTAATTCTATAGCGATCTGTTAAGTTTTTAAATAGTTTCAAAGCAAAATTTCTTATCTTTGTCCCTACATATTGAATAGCTTTAGCACCATATTTCCTAATTAAAGGGGTTGCAAACCTTAGTATAGTACCAACTAAAGCAGCAAAAACCGGATTGTTACCATCTGGATCAACATATATCACCGGGTTATTATTCGCATAAGTATATCCATTTTGAGTGATAGGATTATCCAAATCCCCCGGATACGGATCTCTCGAAAGAAACCTCGCCGTCTCTGGATCGTAATACCTTGCCTGTAGGTAGTACAGCTTCGTTTCCCTATCATAATAGTATCCTGCATATCCTAGCGGTTGTCCAGCCACGGCCGCATTTTCCGAAACTGACAACACTTTGCCCCACGGATCGTAGCTGTAATTCGCGACCGTCGCACCATTTCCATCGACCATCCGCACGACATCGCCGCAGTAGTTCGTGACGTAGTAGAATGTATCGCCATTCGCATTCGTCACCGTATTTGGCTTGCCATTCGCCCATGTGAACGCCCATACGGTTTGGCCGTTGTCGTTCGTGATACGGATTAAGTCCGGGCCATCATAACTATATTCCTCAACCTAGCCTAAATAAAAAACCTCAAGATTTATCAAAACTCTTGAGGCAAATCTTTATTGGTTTATTGTTCCGTGTTGTTAAAATTTTTTGAACTCATAGGTATACGTTATAACTTTTCCTCTGTATAGAGAATCAACACATTGTGTTCATCATCACTATTTTCATTGATTATCATGAATCTATCATATCCAATGGATATATCTCGGGAAACTAGCTTGATTAATTCAATATTTCTATATAGTTCCCCAACTTGTTTAAGCTTTATTTTCTGAAATAACTCCCTTGTAGAAAAGTTTTGTGTGCAAAAAATGAAAAGCAAGTCATTGGTAGGGAGACCAAAAAAATTTTCTTGAACTCATTAATATCTATCGTTTTGTCTATTTTTCTTAAGAGAAGGTGTTTCTGGGGGTGATCAAGTTCTTCCCACCCATTTTCTTTAAATTTCTTTAAAGTTAGCAATTTTGCAATTTTCCCCTCATAATCTGATTCTAGATAGTCTTTAATGTTAGTGAATACATAAACTATTTTCTTCTTAATTTATTAGGTGATTAAAAAGTTCCGAACCGTGTTCCACAAAATCAATCATATATCTATTTTTATCCTTGAGGAAATCATGTAAATCTTGAAATTTGTTTAGGAATAAAGATAGCTTCTCCCCTTCATATCCATAGATGAAATGACGATCACCAATTACTAGAGGCTCTTGTTTTTCGATAAACATTTCTTCTGCCTCCATTATATAAATACAGTTCGGGATGTTAACGTTTGTGTCTCTTTCTGAAAATAATTGACCTTTCATTGATCTACGAAAGGGCGTCCCCTGCTTCCAAAAGGGATTTGTGGAGCGATTGATAGTTAGGTCTGCGTCACCACTTGAAGTGGCGCAGACCTAGCCAAATGCTTATCCCAAACAGTTGAATAGTCAGCGAAAAGCTTTTTGGAGAGCGATATGTTAACCCTTTTAGTTGCATTTATATATTATATCAATTGCACCGTCTATTAATGGTTTTCTAGATATATATACAACAATTCTTGACCATCAGGTGTTTTCAATAATAATTTTCTATATTTACTTAGAATATCACCTATAAGCTTATCATCACACCCAATGCCCAATTTCCTTCCCTCAAATTCCTTTGGCAAAAAGAGAAGATAGAGACCCGCTAAAGTATCCCAAAAATCTTTAATAACAATTGCATTTGCCCTATTTACTCGTTGTTCATTTAAATAAAAAATGCCAGGGTTACTCGGAACTTGTTCGAACCACACAAGCTTTACATCATCGTCTGTTTTAAAAAGTTTTTTGATCGACTCCAACAATTCAACTAATTTACTTTCTTCGGGAGATTCACACGGAAACTCTTTCCATATGATTAAACGTGCTTGATCCCTTATATCTCGTGAAAGTTCAAATAAATCGAGTAACCCTTCCCAAGAGTTCTCCATAAAACCCCCCCTTTCTATAAAAACCATTATAAAAATATCAGATAAATTTCTAGTCCTTGGTCCATAAAACTACGCGTTTATCACCCACATGATAATGTAGCTCCCACTTTCCGCGTTCATAGTGATATTCTAATCTAAAAACCGGCTTGCTAACACCTTTTTTTATAATAGCAATCTGAAATTTAAAACTTTTTGAGTTTGGACCACTAACTCTAATACTATATTTCTTAGCCTCACCTCTTACTTTTTTTAGCCATGGCTTTAAAACTGTATAAGCCGCCAAAGCAACTCTAGGTCCAATTCTTGTAGCGACCTGTCTAATAATTTGTACGGCAGCTGCTATAAGAACAGGATTGTTTCCATCTGGATCAACATACATCACAGGATTATCATTCGTATACGTGTATCCATTTTGTGTTAATGGATTATCTTTATCTCCAGGATACGCATCCCTCGAAATAAACCTCGCCGTCTCCGGATCGTAATACCTTGCCTGTAGGTAGTACAGCTTCGTTTCTCTATCATAATAGTATCCTGCATACCCTAGCGGTTGTCCAGCCACGGCCGCATTTTCCGAAACCGAAAGTACTTTTCCCCATGGATCATAGCTATAATTCGCGACCGTCGTTCCATTTTCATCGACAATGCTGACGACATCGCCGCGGTAGTTCGTCACATAGTAGAACGTGTTACCGTTTTGGTTTGTGACCGTGTTTGGCTTGCCATTCGCCCATGTGAACGCCCATACGGTTTGGCCGTTGTCGTTCGTAATGCGGATTAAGTCCGAGCCGTCATAGTGATAATGGTACGTCACGCCATTGACCGTTTTCGTTTCTCTCAGTCCATCTGGGCGATACGTGAAGCTGACGACCGTGTTGCCGTTTACGTCTTTGACTGAAAGCAGGCGTCCTTCTCCGTCCCATGTGTATTGGTAGCGGTCGTCCTCGAGAAGATTGCCGGCGTCATCATATGTGAACCCTTCGATTTCGTTGGCCGCATTAAACGTCAACGTCTTGCCGTGCGGATTTTTCAAGTTCCCGGACGCGTCATAGTCGTATTGAACCGTATTGCCTTGATACGTCCATGACTTCAAACGGTTGGCGAAATCGTACGTGTACGTATGTGTATGGGTGCCGTCGAAGTAGCTAACAATGTTGTCATCGGCGTCGTATCCGTACACCAGTTTAAGCAAGTCATTGCCGATGATCTGCTGGGTTTGTAAATTTCCCGAATCATCATACGATTGATGCACGGTCGTATTCGCCCATTTGATTCGAGCAGGCTGTCCGCTTTCATTATAGTAGAATTCCGTTTTTTGACCTGTTGACGCGGTCAAAGATGTCAGCCGCCGTAAAATATCATATCCAAACGAAGTCGTGTATGTCGCTCCCCCAACCGTTTCCTTGTAGGACGTCCGCATCCCATTCGTCAAACTGCCGGCCGTATTGTCATACACATTCTCCACTGTATATCCGCCTGGTTCTTGTGCCGTTTGTAACCGACTGTTTTCGTCATAACTAAAGGAATAGGTTTTTCCGTCTGCGAGCGTAATCGCTTTGACGTTTCCTGTACGGTCATAGCTGTACGTATACGCCTTTTGCCCATTGATCCATTTTTCCTGCAGCTGGTTTTTTCGGTCATAGATCAAGCCAATTGAAGAAAGTGCCGTCGCACCTTTTCCTTTTTCAATAAGCTTGACATTCCCTGCCTCATCATAATCATAACGGATAAACTTGCCTAACGGATCGGTTTCTACATTTATCTGATTAATCGCATTATATTCAAACGATGTCACATACCCGCGCGGGTCGATTCGTTTTTTCACATTTCCTTGTGCATCATACTCATAGGATGTGGTAATGTTGTTCGGGTCCGTATCAGAACTTGCGACCAATGTAACGCTTTTGAGACGATCTAAATAATCGTATTGGTAGTTGGTCTTTTTTCCGCTTGGAAGAATCGATGCCGTCTGATTTCCGTTGGCATCATAATTGTATGATGTTGTACGGCCTAATTCATCTGTTTCCGTTTGGACCAAGCTGCCGTCGCTCGTATAGGTTTGGGACGCCGTTGCAGCACGTTCTTCCACCTTCATATTATCAAAATAAACCGTTCCTGTCTGATTTTCATACATAGCATAAACTTTCATTTGCGTAAAATCGACATCCGCGCGCACGGTCTTCTTTACAAATTGCCATTGGTTGCTGAGACGTTCGGATGAATCAAATGGAATATCCACAGCGGTGGAAGTGCCATCAAGCTTTACAAAACGAAGCCGCAATCCAAAAAACCCACCGGAAGCATTGGCCCCAGTTGTGTAGGCCCAACCAGAAATGGTGATCGGCGTTCCTTTTGTTCCTGAAACCTCTACATATTGTCCCACATATCGAGACGTATTCGCTGCACCATTGATTTTCAGAGAATAGCTGCCGCGCCGAACCCTTTCTGTCGTTCTTCCATCATTCGCTCCAAGGCTGTTTAGCTCCCATGTATCGGCTACAGTGCCTGTTCCCCATTCAAAGCCGGCGTTTTCATTGCTGTAATAATCATCAAGAATCGCGCCATATAAAAACTGTACGGCATCAAAATAGACGGTGCCAGCCCCTTTAAACAGCAAATCGACACGAACATACGCTGTATTTGCGGGGAGCTGAACGTAATCAGACAGACGCGTCCAATCATTCGTTCCCGTTAATGCTGAAGAAAGAAACACAATGGATTGTCCTGAGCTATCCTTGATATTTTGCTGGCTGGCATCGAGCGGATAAATTCGGAATTGGGCGCCGGTTCCAGTTACACTTTGCGTTTTGACATATCCTGCGATCGTGTAATTTTTATCTCCTTCATCTGCTTGAACGGGGATGATCTGCGAATAGTAGCCGCCGCTTTCGCTGCCAGTCAGCGTGATTTTAGCCGAATACTTGCCAGCGGCATGATCGCTGCTTCGAGCGTACTGCCCAGCCGTATACCTTCTCCAATTTAATGGGTAACCGCTGGTGTCAACGTACTCAAAACTCGAGTTTGGCAAACGATTATGAGTGACTCGTGTCGGCGATGCCGTACTAAGCACATTTCCGAACCGATCATACGTATTGTAGTCAGTCAATACATAGTTATTAGTAGAAAAAATTAAATTGCTTTGCTCATCATACACATATTGACCATAAGAGCCGTTGCTAAATTGCTCCTTGATCAGATTTGCTTTGTCATCATAATCATTTGTTACTTGCAAATTGTTTGGCGATGAAGCTTCTTTAAGATTTCCTTTCTCATCATATTGAGCCTGATGCGTTACGGAAGGATCTGGATCACCTGTATTTTTATTAGGCTCCATCACTTTTACTATTCGGTTCTTTTCCCATTCATAGATGGTCGTTGCCGGAGCAGTTCCTTGATAGTCTTCGGTAATTTGTGTCACATTGACGGTCGCTTTATTTTGATCAGAATTATTTTTATAATACGTTTTATTGCCTCGCGCATCGGTAAAAATAGTTTCCGTGGCACTCGGGTACGATAGTTCTGAGTAAATAGTAGTAGAGCGAGGGTCAATAAGCTTCGTTACCCGATTGGATGAGTCGTATTGAATTTCGCCTCGGTTTCCGTTCGCGTCTGTAATGCCAATAAGCTGATGATTGGCATTGTAATCAAAAGCAATGGTTTTCTTTTCTGTTCGATTATAGCCGTAAATAATATTGGTTAAGCGATTGGTACCGTTAACTGTTTCATAGGTAAGCACCATCTGCGTACCACGAAAATCAACCACTTTTTCCAGCAATCCGTTAGCGTTATAGCTCAATGAAACTTCTCGTGTTGGCGGTTCGTTTTTATACTGTTCTTTTATTTTTATGACACGATTGGAACTTCCATCAAATTCATAAATAATCGCATTTCCTTTTTCATCCACAATTTTCGTGTTTCTTCCTGACTGATCAAAGTACAAGGTCGTTTCATCTGGACGCTTGATGTAGTATCCATTGGCATCGCTTGTTAACTCTAAATACGTCCCTTCTGGTGCTGAATACGTATCAGACGTATCATGTTGCTGCTTCGCAAAGTGATAGCGAGTTCCTTTATCATCCCGATATTCAATAATAGATTTATCTGGATTAATATAAAGGCTTTGTTGGGCGCTAAACATCCAACCTTTTCCATAAGATCCGGAATAGTTAGAACGGCTGTTATACACTAAATTTAAATGAAATGCATCCGTCTTTCCCGGTAATGATAGAAGGTTAATCTCATATACCATATTTCCGTTGATCACATTCACAACGGCGGTTCCTTCTCCTTGGAATAAATCAGGTGTGTACGTCCAATAATCGGTGATCCCAAGCAGTTCTTTAGGACGAAAGCTGACCACAAGCTTCGGTTTACCAAATGGCGAACCATCCGGATTTACCCACTCTGTTGCACGGAAATATTTGGTTTTAGCAGTTCCTTCTTGACTATCCGCATACTTGACGAGTATCCCGTTATTGGATTGCGTGCCATCATACCAACTCTTCACTAAGTTCGATACATTAAAGTACACATATCCTGTACTTGTCGAACTTTGGGAGTCTTCAGCTGTCGCCAAGAAGCTTGGTTGGGAAGCCCAGGTGACCGTCGTCGTATTATAAGAGCTTGTCACTCGATGAAGATAAATCGGAACATTTGCATTTGAAGTGTATTGATAAAGACCAACGGAAGCTCCTGCGACCTCTCCATTTGGGATAACAGGAAGGGTCCATTTTAATAAAGAACGCGTCTTCCCTATTGTTTGGTCATATCCGACCAATAATTTATCAGTGTTATGATAGCCAGTGGAAGATCCGCTCGCAATGTACGTATCCTGCGCTTGGAACACGTCGATCCAAGGG
This sequence comes from Anoxybacillus sp. B2M1, assembly GCF_001634265.1. NCBI lineage: Bacteria > Bacillati > Bacillota > Bacilli > Caryophanales > Anoxybacillaceae > Anoxybacillus > Anoxybacillus sp. B2M1. The sequence goes on from NZ_CP015435.1 coordinate 1,557,078, forward strand.
TCAATGACGACGGGATATACGCGATTCGGATCTTTTAAATACGCTTCATCTGCTGTGACAGTGAGAATAAATCCATCGTCGACAGGTGTCACCTCTTGGGTGACTTGTTCTGACACGTTTCCTTCTTTTGATGAATCGTACATGTATGGGCGCTGGATATAAAATAAAAATTCTCCTGTTTTGGCGTCTGTGAATTCGATGATACCAGACGCTTGCTTCTCAGCCTTTAGCCCTTGAGCTTTAATATGAAATGTAAAACGGTTATTGCCTTGATAGGAATCGAGAATAATATTTTCCTTAACCTTTGTTCCGTCTAAAGTATAATCAAAAGTCACTCCAGGATAGATCTGCTTATATTGGATGCGATCCTTTTGGAGTGTTCCCGCTACATCCTTGATTCCCCTGAATACTTTTGTTGCTGAAGCGTCATCATCCGATAGCTCTACCGCCACTTGATGGCCAGCGATTTCATACGTAAACAATCTTGCTCGGCGATTTTGTTTCGGTTTTTTAGAAAATTTCACCTTAAATTGATTCGCTTTGTTTTCGAATTCCTGCTGTGAGTTTTCAACCAGTGTGTTATCAATATCTACCCATTGGCCGTTTTTCTTAAAGTGAATCGGCTCTGCAAATACTTCTGCGGTATACGTTCCATCCGAATTTTCATAGACCTTCGCTGTTTCCGTCCGGAGAGCTGGGATTTCCTTTTCTTTCGGATAAGGATCATTGGCAGAGACGATATTTTGGTTATCATTCGAAAAGCTTGGAGACCCTGCTTCTGACGTTTCATTAGCAGCATCAGAAGCAGGGATGGAATCCCCCTGTTCGACGTTTGCGGAAGGAGACGACGAAGACCCTTCATTATTGGAAATTGGCGCTTCACCATTCTCTGGAGCTTCTGTCGGAGAAGCGTTCACTGCTGGAGGCGCATTCTCCTCCGCTTGAACAAAAGGAGCAAGCGTTGAAAACATCATTGTAAAAGCAAGCAAATAAGAAATAAATGAATACCACTTAGACTTCCTTTTCCTCATCTGTTGTCACCTCATTCGTTGCTAAACTGAAAAAAATAAAGAAAAAAATCAATGATCAAACAATCAGCCGAATCCCCTCCTTTTTCATCTAAATTTGGGACAATATCATTTTAATCACTTGTACAGAAAAGGAGAATAGGGGAAATTAAATCTATTTTCGTTTATTTTAAGAAAATAGCCCTATATATGGATCTACATACTAAAGATCTCCACTACATTTTCTTAAAATATCGTATCAACTCAAAGACAATAAAAAACAAAACCCTGTTCTATCCCCATACAACGTACCGCGATTGGCTAGAGGCAGCTGTTCAACAAAACTAATAAAAGCCCCCAACCCAAGCTTTAGGCTTGAGTCGGGGGCTAATGGCCATTTTGTTGGGCGCAAGTGCGTGATTCCAAGGAAAGGGCGAGGGTTTCGCTAAATTTATCCTCGGAATTGGCGGATCTGTTCATGCAGCTCATCCGATACCCCATGAATGCGGCGCGCCATCTCGCTAAGTTGCTTAGCAAGCTGCCCTTGATGCTCGACCGATTGGACCATGGTGCTGATCGAGCCGCTGACTTCCCTTGCGGCTGACAACGTGTGCTCTACGGCGGCGGCAATTTCTTCTGTTCCTGCCGACATCTGCTGAGCAATGGCGGATAATTCTTGAACTTCATCTGTGTTTTTCTGCACGTTTGTTACGATGTTGGCAAAAATCGAACGAATTTCCGCCACTTGGCCGCGGCCTGCGTTTGCTTCCTGTTCCCCTTGCTCCATCTGCTGAACGGCTTGTTCGGTGGTTATGCGGAAGCGGTCCATCATCTTTCCGATTGTATCAACGGAGCTTTTTGAATGCTCAGCCAGCTTTCGAACTTCATTGGCCACCACCGCAAATCCGCGGCCGCTTTCTCCAGCACGGGCCGCCTCAATGCTCGCATTCAACGCTAAAAGATTCGTTTGCTCGGAAATACCGCGAATCACATCAAGAATATGGCTGATTTCATCTGTTCCTTCCGATAATTGTTGAATGCAGTTCGCGGTTTCCTTGATTTTGGCATACATGCTTTCCATTTGCTGCATCGCTTGATCAACATGACGATCCCCTGTTTGAACATCGCGATTCATTTCTTCAGCCGATTCAGCAAGCAAAGAGGAAGAGTGAGCGACGCGCTGGATGCCAGTCGCCATTTCTTGAATCGCCGCATTGGATTCCCTCATGCTTTCAAGCTGCTGCTGTGAATAAGAATGAACAATGCCGGCTGTTTTGACCATTTTTTCATTTTGCTCTTCCGTAAAAGCAGCATGCGATTGCAGTTCGCTGGACGCTTGCACCATCCAATCATTGCTATGCTTGATTTTGTCAATCAGAAGAGACATTTGGTCCACCATCGTTTTAAATGAGCGAATTAAAGCAAACAATTCATCGTTTCCTTTGTCCCTAAGCTGGAGGATCTTCTGGTGCGCTTCTCCCAGTTTTCCTGCTGCCATCTGCTCCGATGCAGCTGTTAATAGAGTGAGCGGCCGGAAGCGGCGGCGCAAATATAGGAAGATTCCTGCGCTAATCAGAATCGCCACCATAGCAGACCCGAGAAGAAACGGCCCGCGGATTTGTTCCTTCACCGCAGACATGGTTTGCTCCACATAGTTTGCAGGCAAATCAACACCAAGCACTCCAATCATCTTGCCGTTATGCATAATCGGCGCAAATGCTGATAAATAATCCCCATACTGTTGATCATGGACGATATCCGTATAATCTGTTTTTCCATTTAACGCTCCATCAATGTCTTTTAACGTTGTGGAAGAAGTAGAATCGCCTATGGCCGATGCCACCTCGGAGCCTGGCGGTTGACCGTCAATCATGATGGAGAGTTTTTGTCCATCGACGCGCAACGTATATACGTACAATGCGCCGATTTTTTCCCGAATATCATTCAATTGCTCTCTTAACTGCCAATATGTATCATTCTCGGCTGGCTGCTGCAAAAATGACGCATATTTCTCTGTATCCAGCATGCCGGCAATATTTTTTGCTTGTTCAGCAGCATAGCTCCCTACTGTGCGTTTCGACGCCTGCTGGACAATATACGAAAATACGAAAGCATTCACTAATGTAAGTGCGACAAACGTGCCAGCCATCCATAATGAAAGTCGAGTCGCCAAGCTTCGTTTGATTTGCGGCATTGTGTCATCCCCTTTAAGCTAATCTATGATGAAAATCACCTTTATCATAACAAATGTCGAATATTGTTGAATAGTAGAGGAAGGCACAATAAATTTTTTCCATATGAAAGACGGAAAACATCGTATTGGTAAAGGACTTTGATGAAAAAACACGTCCACAAATGCGCCTTCCGCCGATCGTCCAACAGCTTCACCCTATGATGAAAATAAGGCAAACACCTGCGGCATAGCTTTGCTCAAAAAGCAATAAAGCGAACAACATGCATGCTGTTCGCTTTATTGCAAGCGTTCTCTCGCGATTAAAAATTCATTCCACATCGCCAAAAATAAATCGATCAGCTTCGGATCAAACTGCTTTCCGCGGCCATCCAATAAAATTTCCTTCACTTTTTCAGGCGGAAACGCATCCTTATAAATTCGTTTCGATAACAAAGCATCAAACACATCCACAATGGCCACAATTCGCCCTTCCAGCGGAATGTCTTCTTCCTTTAAACCGTTTGGGTATCCTTCGCCATTCCACCATTCATGATGCGTACGGGCGATGTTGGCCGCCATTTGAATCACCGGCAAGTCCAAATTGGCCAAAATCTGATGTCCAATTAAAACATGCGTTTTCATTGATTCCCATTCTTCCTTCGTCAACTTGCCGGGTTTATTTAAAATATAGTCGGGGATGCCCACCTTGCCAATATCATGAAATTTCGCAGCAATTTCGATCTGGGAAACAAATTGTTCATCGCAGCCAGCTAAACGAGCGAGCATGCCTGACAGCCTGCCAATCCGATGAACATGGTTCTTCGTATCGTCATCGCGATACTCCGCCAATTGCAGCAGCCGCTCCAGCGTGTCAAACATGACTTTCGATTCTTTTGTCACATCCTGAATCACCAAAAGCGCACGCGAAAGCTCAAAAATTTTGGTTTGCGGCAAAGAGCGGATTTTATAATAACTAGTCCCTTGGTCGTTGCGAAGTGTCACAAGCAGCGGCTCATCTGTCTGCTCCAGAATAGGGCAGCCTGAGCAAGGAACGGTTCGATTGTGCAGCAGCTCGTAGCATCTTCGGCCAATCGGATTTTCTTCATGAATTCCAAGCGTGCGCAAGAGGCGCCGCATTTTATCATCAATCCATGTCAGCCTTCCAAAATCAATCGTGCTAATCTCATAAGCATAAATATCAAGAAAATCAAAATCGCGCAAAAATAAATAGGGACGAATAATTTCACTCATAATCGCCAATGTAAACTTGGAAAATCGTTCAAAGGAATGAATATATTGGACAATATGCCGATCATGCAAATACTCCTTTGTCAGAAATACTTTTTTCAGCGCTTCGCATACCGATTCAGCCGCAATATGGAACAAGCTTTCCGGATATCCCCGTTCAATGATCAGGCGGCTCCAATCCCGAATAATTAGAAAATACGATTCAAGGTCTTCATACACCTTTTCTTGAAAAAATTGCAGCAAAAAATTGCGAATATACACTAAATACTTATCTTTCGCGATAAAGCTGTAATAAGGCTCGCTCCCTAAGCGATAGGTAAAGGCATGATCAAACTGGTCGATAATGCTGTCAATGCAAAAAGAAATATAGCCGCTAAACTGCTCCAAATGCTTCAAGTCTGTTTTGGTAAACCCGTTCATTTGCCGTAGCCGCTCCAGCTCCCAGCGCAGCGGATGAGCAGCTTTGTCCACTTCCGAAGCCTTGTATGCTTCAAGCGTCAGCTGCATATCGAATGAAAAAATCGCCTGGATCGTCAGCAAAATGGTTGTCGCTTGTTCTGGAAGCACCTGTGAAATATATTTGTATAAAATATCAGCATAGCGAGTATATGTAGCTAAATACCAAGATAAACTAAGCCCGATTCGCGAATGGACTTGTCCGATCGTGTAGCGCTTCTGAATATAGCCATCATCAATGGTCGCCTCAAAGCATTCGCGCAAATATCGCCTTTGTGTTTCTTTTAATCTCTCAAACGTCGAATGCTGCTGAATCAGCTCGCGCAAAACTTCTAGCTTTTTGATTTCATCGTACAGCTCATTCACCACCGGTTCGACGAGATCAAATAGGATATTTCGATATTCATATACATATTGCAGCTTTTCCTCCGTCACTCCTGTATAGTATAACTGCTTCATTCTCTCTTTATCTGTCGTTCGTATTCTTTGCATGTTATAAAATCCCCCCGGATTCCAAAAAATCCCCCTATAGATGATTATAATATACTTTTCCTTTAAAAGGTTTTTAATTTATTCTGAATTTTTTCTGCATGCTCATAAATTTGCTTTCTTTCATTCAACAACAGCGACCGTATATCAAAATACATCTCAGGTCTTAGCCAAAAATATAACTCTGGAGCATGATGGAAAAAGAAAAAGAAAGCTAAGATAAAGACAAGAAAGGAGGAGATGAACCATGTTGAGAAAAATCGGGCTGCTGCTAGCTGGAGGAATTGCGGCCATTGTCCTGTTCGCCAACGTAGGACCGCTCGTCGGCTTCGCGCTCAGTCTTGTCATTCTTTATTACACGTTCAAACAATTTTTAAAAGCAAAATCGGCAGGTTCAAAGATTGGCTGGGCGCTGCTTGGCCTGATCGCCTTATCCATCAGTGTGGCGAATGCCCCAGCCATCGCTGCCATTGTCGCAGCATATGTTCTGTATGTTGTTTATAAAAACTGGAACAAGTCTTCGCATACACCGAAAGAAACAGAAGATCCATTTGCGAATTTTGAAAAACAATGGAATGAACTGCAAAAAAATTATTAATCAAGGGAGTGAAGAAATATGAGTTTATTTTCTCGCATAAAAAATGTGATTGCTGCTGATCTCCATGAGCTGCTTGATGAAAAAGAAAAGAAAAATCCGATTGCGATGTTAAATCAATATTTGCGCCAATGCGAACAAGAAACAGAAAAGGTTCGTCAGTTCATTGAACGTCAGTACTTATTAAAAGAAGAATTTTTGCGTGAGTACCATCATGCCAAGCAGTTGGCGGATAAGCGCCAAAAGCAAGCGGAAATCGCTTCTAAAGCCGGGGAAACAGAATTATTTGAATTTGCCGCTCAAGAGCATACACAATATGAAGAGCGAGCTGCGCAGTTAAAGCATTCCTATGAAAACGTGCAGCAACATTTAATGGAGCTTGAAAAAAAATATGAAGAAATGAAGCATAAACTAAAGGATATGCATATTAGACGGATGGAATTAATGGGCCGGGAAAACCTCGCGCATGCCCACTATCGCATCAATCAAGTTCTAGATGCAAATCGCTATTCGAGCAAGTCCGTCCCCGTGTTTTCGGACATTGAATCATACTTAGAGCGCTTGGAGCAGCAAGTCCATTCATCCTATTACCGAAATACGATTGATGCGCGAATCGCACAATTGGAAAAACAGCTTGAAACGGAAAACAACCACTAATGGAATGGCAGCGGGACTCCTTGCAAAAAATAAAGGACAGTCCGGAAAAAAAGTGGTATGCTAAAGGGCGTAGGCAGCTGCGCCTTTTCGCTTTTTTCCATTGTTCCCTTTACATCTTTACATGGAAGCGAAGGAGCATGCGGCCGCTTTTCTGCCTAGTACCGGCATAGACGAGCAATCTCTTTCCAGAAACAAAACCGTCTATTTGCGTATCCATTCTTTACTATTTCTTGAGATAAAGGTGGGGAGCCTATGCTTAACCATCGTAAAAAAACCGATTATATAAGCTGGACCATCTTAATTGGTGTGCTCCTTTTAGCCATTGAAATTTCTTTTTTTCATCAAGGGCTTATTTTTTCTCTTCTTGTATCAGGAGCATTTATATATATAGGAAGAAAAAAGTGGCACAGCATGATTGGAAAAATTTTATTTTGTCTTGGTATCATCCATCTTGTTTTTAATGTGTTTACAATGATGACTGCTCGATTTTTTCTATTGGCCATTTTACTCTATGTTCTAATTCAGTTTTTCCAATCGAAACGCCAGCCGGCTTTGCTGCAGCCTAAAATACAGCCGGCCGATCGAACAGTCCAAACGGAAATTCTTGAGCGAAAGCCTTTATTGCAAAATTTGTTATTTGGCCGTCAAAAGACACCTGAGCAAGCATATGAATGGAACGATGTGAATATCCAAGTAGGACTAGGAGATACCGTGATTGATTTAAGCTATGCGGTGCTTCCAAAAGGCGAAGCAGTGATTTCCATACGCCATTGGATCGGAAATGTCCAAATTTTTGTGCCTTATGAACTCGAAATCAGCATCGTCCACTCCGCGGTTGTTGGTTCCACTCTCATTTTAGATAAGGAAAAGGAGCAAATGTTTAACCAAACATTGGTCTGGCAAACAACAGCTTATGAGACAGCAGAGCAAAAGCTTAAAATCATCACCTCGATGATGGTCGGAAATTTAGAGGTGAAGCGGATATGAACATGATGCTGCGGCAGTTTGCACTTTTTATTTTAGTGGCGCTTGTTGTTTTGTTTCTTCTGCTTTTCTCTTGTTTCACGTTGTTTCCATTAGGAGACTGGTCCATATTATGGAAAACCAAAATCATGAATTTGCCATTTATCGTTTTTGCACCTACTGTTGTCATTTTGATCGGAGCTGCCTTCGGAATTGTTTCTAACCTATGGTGGCGACAGCAGCTGCAAACGATCGCCAACGCCCTTCAACAAATCGAACAAGGCTCATTGATGCAATTGGAAGTCAAGCAGCCAACGGAAGATTTTCAGGAAATTTGGGAACGCCTCCAAAAAATTCATCATCAATGGATCGAACAAACCAAACGCTCACAAAAAATGGCGACAGCAAAAGCTGAACAGCAAGAGCGGCTTATTCAAGATATTATTTCCCAAGAAAGAAATCGGCTTGCGCGCGAGCTGCACGATTCCGTCAGCCAGCAGCTCTTTGCCGCTTCGATGATGATGTCGGCGATTATGGAAGAAAAAGAGCGGTCCGATAACCATGAAACCAAGCAGCTGAAACTGATCGAGCAAATGATTCACCAATCGCAATTGGAAATGAGAGCGCTGCTGCTTCATTTGCGTCCTGTCCAACTTAAGGGCAAATCACTGCAAGAAGGAATGGAGGAGCTTTTGCTGGAATTATCGCAAAAAACGCCGATGCAGATCAAATGGAAAATAGAAGATGCACCTTTAGATAAAGGAGTAGAAGACCATTTATTTCGTATTTTGCAGGAATCTGTTTCCAATACGCTTCGCCACGCGAAAGCTTCGACTCTGGAGGTGCTGTTAATTCAGCGGGATCATTTTGCTATTTTGCGTGTGGTTGATGACGGAATTGGATTTGATGTCCATGCAAATCATTCTAAAAGCGGTTCATACGGCTTGCAAAACATGTATGAACGAGCGGCTGAAATCGGCGGAACGCTCAAAATTATCAGCTTAAAAAATAAAGGGACAAGACTTGAAGTAAAAGTACCGATAGTGGCACAGGAGGATCAACGCCATGATTAGAGTGTTATTGATTGACGACCATGAAATGGTGCGAATCGGAGTTTCTGCTTATTTATCATCTCAACCTGACATGACGGTAGTCGGCGAAGCAGAAAACGGAAAAAAAGGAGTGGAACTAGCGCTTCAGCTTCGCCCGGATGTCGTTTTAATGGACTTGGTGATGCAGCCAATGGATGGGATTGAAGCGACAAAAGAAATCATGTCCGCATGGCCGGAGGCAAAAATTATTATCGTCACTAGCTTTCTAGATGACGATAAGGTCTATCCGGCGCTAGAAGCGGGAGCGGCAAGCTATATGCTGAAAACCTCGAAAGCGAGCGAAATTGCCAATGCCATCCGCTCTACTTTCCACGGCCAGTCGGTATTGGAGCCGGAGGTAGCCGGAAAAATGATGAAGAAAATGCGGCAAAAAGAAACGCTGCTGCCTCACGAAGAGCTGACGAACCGCGAAATGGAGATCCTTTTATTGATCGCCCAAGGCAAGTCTAACCAAGAAATCGCCGAAGAGCTATTTATTTCATTGAAAACCGTCAAAGTCCACGTCAGCAGCATTCTCGCCAAACTGGGAGTACAAGATCGGACACAAGCGGTTATCTATGCTTTTAAACATTCACTCGTCAAATAAACGACATGGCACTTTACAGCCTTTAAACCAACTGAACAATCCGGCCTATCCGGCGCACTTTTTGCCACGATACGGGAAAATAGAATAAAAATGCTTACATTCGCTTGTTTTGCTGGGAATGTTAAAGCAAATGCCAATGTGGAGCGCGAAACACATTTCGTGAGCTATTTCTGTCGCCGATCGCGATCAAACGCCGTAAGCCATGTTCGCGCCATCAACATATTGCCAAGCGAATTCATATGAACTCCATCTGTCGTCAGCCGATAGCGAGATGATGGACGTGCTTGCAAATAAGCAAGAAATGCTTGATGAGTAGGCACAAGCGTTCCATGAAACGTATGCGCTACTTTACGCACAATGTTCACATAAGGCTTCAGCTTTCGATTGCCTTCTGAATGAATCGCCTCGCCAATAATCGTCGGTTCCATCAAGATCAGATGCGCATAGGTTTTGGCTTTCGTTTGCCAAGCTAACTCCATATAGATTTCCTCAAATTGCTTAGGATACACCTGTTCCTTCTCGGGATGATCGAGCTGGCGCCACACATCGTTGATACCGATGGAAATCGAAACAAAAGATGGTTGCAATGCAATGACATCTCTCTCCCAACGCGCCAATAGATCAGGAATGCGGTTGCCGCTCACTCCCCGATTGACAACGGCTAACGGCTGCTGCGGGTCATCTGTCAGCAAATAATCGCGAATCAGTCGGACATACCCGTAACCCATTTGCTCGGGATCTTTCCTTCTGCCCGCTTCTGTTATACTGTCGCCGATAAAAACAATGCTTCCTTTCTCGTTCATTGTTCTCGCCCCTCCTTGGCTCCTCCAAACATCATGACATATCTTCTCAATGGGTCGATATCGATTGTATGAACCTCCCCCCGTTTAGAGGGGGAGCTTCTTGGTGGATGTGTTAAAAATCAAAGTTATCCGGATCTGGACCTACGCGGCGATTTTGATTTAAGCGATCGATTTGTTCCACCTCTTCTTTTGTCAGAGCAAAATCAAATATGGAGGCATTTTCCATCATCCGCTGCTCTTTAGTTGTTTTTGGAATGGTTACCACTCCTTTTTGCAAATCCCAGCGCAAAATAATTTGCGCAACCGTCTTATTATGATGCTTCGCGATCTCTTGTAAAACAGGATGATTAAGCAATTGTCCTTGCATTAATGGCGACCACGCTTCTAATTGAATGCTGTGCTCTTCGCAAAAAGCCTGAAGCTTTTGTTGTGTTAGACGCGGATGATACTCTACTTGGTTCACCATCGGCTTGATTTCTGCTTCCTTCATCAGCTCCTCAAGATGATGAATATGAAAATTGCTCACACCGATAGCCCGTACTTTCCCCGCCTTGTAAAGCGTCTCTAATGCTTTCCATGCTTCTTTATATTTTTCTGCTACAGGCCAATGAATCAAGTATAAATCGAGATACTCTAAACCTAATTTATTCAGGCTCGCTTCGTACGCTGCTAGCGTTGCGTCATATCCTAAATCCGTGTTCCACACTTTTGACGTCACAAATAATTCTTCACGTGAAACTCCGGTCTCTTGCAATGCTTCGCGAATCCCCTGGCCTACTCCTTGTTCATTTTCATAAATCGCCGCGGTATCAATACTGCGATAGCCGTGGCGAATGGCTGCTTTAACAGCCTGAACAAGCTCCGGCCCATCTTCCACCTTAAATACTCCAAGCCCAAGCCATGGCATTTGGACCCCATTCGCTAAAATCGTTGTGTCGGCTAAGTGTTTGGCCGTCATTCAACTCATCTCCTTTATTTCTTTTGATTGGTCTTGCATCACACTACTTATCGCATAAGGCATTCGCGATGATCCATCATCTCGTTTTCCGCTCTGTGCATCTTTTGATCTTTCTTCTCAAGTGCCAAGCTCCAGCTTGTTAAAAGGACCGCTCCTAGCACCATCAATCCACCGACCCAAGCGGTATGAATCAGCCCCATTGATTCGGTGACAATGCCGCCTAGGTAGGAACCAATCGCAATTCCCGCGTTAAATGCGGCAATGTTAATCGCTGAAGCAACATCGACTGCGCTCGGCACAAAACGCTCAGCAAGCATCACTACATATACTTGCAATCCTGACACGCTCATAAAACCAAGCAGTCCCATTAAGATGATCGTCATAAGCCCAACCACCTTAAATGGAGCTGTAAAGGTTAAAATAAAAAGCACAATAGCTTGCACAATGAACATATAAAATAAAGCGCTAATCGGATTTTGATTAGATAGCTTTCCTCCCGCTACATTACCGATCGCAATCGCTACCCCATAAACAAGCAAAATCACCGTAACCGTTTTTTCACTAAATCCCGTGACGTTCTGCAAAAGCGGAGATAAGTACGTAAAAGCAACAAAAGTGCCTCCGTATCCTAAAGCTGTAATAATGAACAGCAGCAACAAACGTCCATTAGTGATTAACCGAAACTGATCACGAAACGTAGTGCGGGCACCTTTTCGCAAATTCGCTGGAACGAGAATGCTGTTGGCAATGAACGCAATAACCCCTACAGCAACAATAAAAAGAAAGGCAAACCTCCAGCCAAATTGCTGTCCAATAAATGTACCGAACGGCACTCCTGTGATCGTAGCGACCGTCAGACCGGAAAACATAATGGAAATCGCGCTAGCCCGTCGGTGTTCCGCTACTAAACTTGCGGCGATGGTTGACCCGATCGACATAAATACGCCATGTGAAAACGCAGAAAGCACACGAGCTATAAGTAAAACCGTTATACTATCGGCACGAGCCGCAATGCTGTTACCGATGATAAAGACAACCATAATCGAAAGCAACAAAGCTTTGCGTGACATACTGGACGTTAAAGATGTAAGAATAGGAGCGCCGAAAGTAACCCCTAAAGCGTACAAGGAAACCGTCAGCCCGGCGACTGAAACGGAAACGTGCAAGTCGCGCGAAATGAGCGGCAGTAACCCTACACTGATAAATTCTGTCGTCCCGATCGCAAAGGCACTTACAGCTAATGCGATCAATGCTAATGTATTTCGTTTACTTTCGTTCATCGCCTTTCCTCCCCATTGCTTGGTTGTAAAAAATATAGCAAAAGCCAGCTGGCAAATGTTATTATGGAGCATATAAGCTATAAAAAAAAGTACGTACTTTAAAGTACTATAGATACTTTAAAGTGCTATAGATACTTTTTAATAACTATTGAAGAGGAGGAAAAACATGCAAAAAAAGAAATATAATATTCCCGTCGAAGCGACACTAGAAGTAATAGGTGGAAAATGGAAATGCGTTATTCTTTGCCACCTGACACACGGCAAAAAACGCACCTGTGAATTGAAACGTTTGATGCCAGGAATCACGCAAAAAATGCTAACGCAGCAATTGAGAGAGTTAGAAGAAGATGGGATTATCAATCGCATTGTTTATAATCAAGTCCCCCCGAAAGTGGAATACGAACTAAGTGAATACGGGTGGAGCTTAAAAGAAATTTTAGATTCTTTATGCGGATGGGGAGAAAAGCATATTGTCAAAGTATACGGAGATAAATTTTCCGTTTTAGAAGAAAGTGTTTTAAATGAAAAATTAAAATAACGTTGTTGATTTGGGAAACTAAAAACGTCGAAGCCCTAGTAAACGGGACTTCGACGTTGTTTTTATTCAGCCTTAAACATGATATCCTCTTTGCGGGCCACTCCTGTACGATAAGCAGCTTTAATAACCGCCTCTCTCACTTTCTCAGCCACTTTGCTGTTAAATACACTTGGAATGATATACGTTTCATTTAGCTCTTCTTCTGTCACAACAGAGGCAATGGCTTCAGCTGCCGCCAGCTTCATCTCTTCGTTAATTTCAATCGCTCGGCAATCAAGAGCGCCTCGGAAAATCCCCGGGAAGCAAAGCACGTTGTTGATTTGATTCGGATAATCGGATCTGCCTGTAGCCATAACCCGTACATACGGCTCTGCCAGCTCCGGATCAATTTCCGGAATAGGATTAGCCATCGCAAACACAATCGGATCTTGCGCCATTTTTTGCACATCTTCGATTTGTAAAATTCCCGGAGCAGATACCCCGATAAACACATCCGCCCCCTCAATCACATCTGAAAGCGTGCCGCTGACATTTTCCGGATTCGTTAGCTGTGCATATTCATTCCAATAAGGGTTGTCATATTCCACCCCGCGGTGAATAGCACCATGACGATCAACACCGATAATATTTTTGACGCCGGCCGCTAGTAAAATTTTCGTGCAGGCGATGCCGGCCGCGCCAATTCCGGTTAAGACCACTTTAATATTTTCCAGCTTTTTATCTACAATTTTCAGCGCATTTAAAAGACCGGCAAGCAATACCACGGCCGTTCCATGCTGGTCATCATGAAATACTGGAATATCCAGCTCTTGCTTTAATCGTTCTTCAATTTCAAAGCAACGAGGAGCAGAAATATCTTCAAGATTAATGCCGCCAAATGCCGGGGCAATGGCTTTAACAATTTGAATAATCTCTTCAGTATCCTTTGTATCTAAGCAAATCGGAAAAGCATCGACATCAGCTAACTGCTTAAACAGCATCGCTTTTCCTTCCATGACAGGCATCGCTGCATACGGTCCGATATCCCCGAGTCCCAGCACAGCTGTCCCATCAGAGACAACCGCCACTGTATTGCGCTTAATGGTTAGCGAGTAGGCTTTGCTTGGATCATCGGCAATCGCACTGCACACGCGAGCCACTCCTGGCGTATAAACACGCGATAGATCATCGCGAGTTTTAATCGGAATTTTGGATTTCGTTTCAATTTTCCCGCCAATATGCATCAGGAACGTGCGATCCGATACATTGATGAGTTTGACCCCATGCGTTTTTCTCAATGTGTCTGTCACTAAGTCGGCGTGCTTAGTATCAAACACACTGACCGTAATATCGCGCACCGTATGCGTTTTCGTCGAGGAAATGACATCGATTCCAACAATGTCTCCACCCGCTTGTCCTATTGCTGTCGCAATGTCACCAAAAGAGACCAAATTTTTTGCAAACTGAATACGGATTGTAATATGCATGCTTGCACCACTTGGTATTGCCATATGTATCTGCCTTTCTGTTTTATTTTTTAATCATTTTTTTGCCCTGCAATTCCAGGACGAGTCATCGCATAAGGATCCAGTATTTCGTTTAACTGCTGTTCCGTTAATAAATGATAAGATAAGCATAGCTCACGGACAGATTTGCCTGTAAGATAAGCTTCACGCGCAATGTGCGAGGCTGTTTCATACCCAACATAAGGGTTTATAGCCGTAATGATTCCCACACTTTTTTCTACTTTCGTTTTTAAATTCGCTTCATTTGCTTCAATTCCTGCTAAACAATAGTCAGTAAATACACGAAATGTATTATCCATAATATGAATGGATTGCAGCAAATTAAAAACGAGTACGGGCTCCATCACATTTAATTCTAGCTGTCCCGCTTCAGATGCCAAGCAAATGGTGTGATCGTTCCCAATCACTTGAAATGCCACTTGATTGATCACTTCTGCCATGACCGGATTGACTTTGCCAGGCATGATGGAGGAACCAGGCTGGCGGGCCGGCAATGTAATTTCATTAAAGCCCGTTCTTGGACCAGATGCCATGAGACGCAGATCATTCGCAATTTTTGACATATTAATCATGCACACTTTTAGCGCCGATGACACCTCGGTATAAGCATCTGTATTTTGCGTTCCATCAACGAGATGCTCAACACGTACTAGCGGAAGCTCGCTAATCGTTGCTAAATGCCTAATCACGCGATCAATGTAACGCGGATTAGCATTTAATCCGGTTCCTACTGCCGTTGCCCCCATATTGATTTCATATAAATGCTGACGCGATTGCTGTATTCTTTTTATATCCCGCTCCAACACACGGCTATAGGCTTCAAATTCTTGGCCAAGGCGAATGGGAACAGCGTCTTGCAAATGCGTCCGCCCCATTTTAATCACACGATCAAACTGCCGCGCCTTCTCAACAAATACAGCGTGCATGTTCTCCATCGTCGTCAGCAGCTTTTCCAGCATCTTTAACACGGCAATATGAATGGCGGTCGGAAAAGCATCGTTCGTCGACTGGGACATATTGACATGATTATTCGGGCTGATGACTTGATAGTTTCCTTTCCGTTCGCCGAGCAATTCAAGCGCCCGATTGGCGATGACTTCATTCGCGTTCATATTAATCGATGTTCCGGCCCCGCCTTGAATCGGATCCACGATAAATTGGTCATGCCACTTTCCAGCGATAATTTCTTGCGCGGCTTCGGCAATCGCTTGGCCTATCCGTGGACTGAGCTGTCCGATTTCCATATTCGCTTGTGCCGCCGCCATTTTCACGATCGCTATTGCTTCAATTAAGGACGGATGAATTCGATATCCGGTAATCGGAAAATTTTCTACCGCGCGCATCGTTTGAATGCCATAGTATGCATGCTCTGGAATTTCCTTTTCCCCAAGAAAGTCTTTTTCCATTCGCACTGCTTTTGTTTTAATCATTTTATAAATCCCAGCTTTCATCAAATTTTGGCGTAATATCTCCCGCAATCGGTGTTTCCATTATTTTTTTGATTTCAAGCAGATGATTGGTTTTCCCTAATACCCACATTAGCTTTGGCACAATAGCCTCTGTATTCATATCTCCAGATAGAATAACGGTGTTTTGCGCCACTTTGCGTCCCACCTCATACAACGTCAAATCTTCTCCCTCTTCTAAACATTGCGTGGTAATGACAACGGCCATGCCGTCATCAATGAGCTCCTTAATTTTGGGAAGCAAGTTCCTTTCCTGAAACGGCACCCCACCATTTCCAAAGCTTTCGATAATCACTCCTCGATACAGCGGTTTAATATAATCAAAGATTTCTGGCTTCGTACCAGGATGTAGCTTTAAGAGAAACACATCCGGACAAAGCGACGGCTCAAATATTAGTTCCCCAGCTGCTTCCGAGCGAAGCTCATATTGATAATCGACTTGATCATGATGGATATAAGCGATATACGGATGATTAATACTTTCAAAAGCATCGTAGCTTTTTGTTCGCATTTTGACCGCTCTTGTGCCAAGAATCACTCTTCCATCAAACACGATAAATACGCCGCCAACTTCTTCACAAGCAAACCGAACGGCATCGGATAAATTTTTTTTCGCATCCGTTCGCTCAAAGCTAATCGGAACTTGGGAGCCAGTAAGAACAACAGGTTTGTCCAAATTTTGCAGCATATAAGATAAAGCCGAAGCTGTATAAGCCATCGTATCTGTTCCATGCGTAATAACAAACCCGTCATAGCGATGATAGTTTTCATAAATGGCTTCGGCGATTTTTACCCAATACTCTGGCTGCATATTTGTGCTGTCGATGTTCATCAGTATTTGGCTGTCCAAGCGATAATTAGGGCTATGTTTTGGCACATACCCTGTAAGTTCTTCAGCTGTTAATGCCGGTGAGAGTCCTTCTTCTCCTTTTACGGAGGCAATTGTGCCGCCTGTCGCGATTAAAAGAATCTTTTTCATCATTGACACCTCTGTGAAAAGCGATAATCGAACGAAAAGGTGATTTTCTATTGAATAACCTGTTGTGTTTTATGGGTCATTTAGTGTACATTATAATTAAGTTGTTCGCGAATCGCGAATATACGATTCCATTATATTCATTTCCTATGAAAATAACAAGAGTTTTTATTCGTTTCGCGAACTTTTTATAGTGGGAGAAAAAGAGGGAGGGAGCAGGACGATGATATCAAAACGGCTATCAGAATTAAGAAAAAAGAAAAAATGGCCTTTGCAATATATTGCCGATCAATTAAATATCGCTAAAAGTACCTATGCTGGCTATGAATCCGGCTACCGCCAGCCTTCATTAGAAGCAGTTAAAGAATTGGCTCAATTATTTGAAACATCTACCGACTATTTGCTTGGAGCCGCGGATAGCCCTGAAAAGCCCGATTTCCATACCATCGAGTTAACGGAAACAGCCATGTTGGCCCATATTTGCTTTACCATTGATGGAAAGCCTTTAACAGCGGATGACCTTAACCAAATGATTGCCTTTATTCGTGTCAAAAGAGAAATGGACAGCACTCAACCCCATCATCAATGAACCTTCCCACCTACACTCCGTTACGAGGTGGGAGACTTCTCGATGGATGATGTTAAATACGGAATGTTTCCGACTGATCTGCGCCAGAAAAATCCCGGTAAATTGAACAAAAAGGCAAGTCCATCTCCATAGACTTGCCTCTGATCGCCGACGTTCCAGAAATTATTTGTACAATCTATTTTGAAAATGCTTTGCTCCCCCTATGCGTTTTTCGTCATGGAAGTCTATATCAAACTAGCGGCCAAACATGTTCTGCGCTGTATTTATAATTTTTGCTGGCAAACGGGTGCCTTATTCCGTCTTTAGCAGCTTATGAACCATACAATCGAGCATGCTTACTTTAGGAATTCCTTTAACGCTTGCCTATTTTTCGCAAGATCCATTTCTAGCACGGCCCCTGCTTGAGGATAGGTGGCATCTCGAAATGATCCATCAATAGGAATTCGAAAGAAGCTAATATCCTTCTGGTCGCTTCCGGGAAATGTAGCTAATAGGGGCAGTACTTCTTTATACCCTACGTTCGTTAATATATATGGCCGGATGGTACCGACTACACTCGGCAGCTTCGCGATCCCCCGCACACTGATAAATTCGTCCATCACACGCTTCACTACCTCTTGCTGTCTCCGCACTCTGCCAAAGTCGCTTTCAGCATCTTTTCTGAATCTCACATACCCAAGCAATTCGTTTCCATGAAGTCTTTGAACACCTGGATGCAGCGTGACGCCTATTCCTTTCGACATCTCTTTTTCAACATTGATTTCAATTCCTTCAGGAAAAGCTACATCAATTGCTTTAGTGAATCCTTTAAAATCTACTAAAGCAAAATAGGCAATATCTACATCAAAATTTTCTTTAATCGTCTTCCGTAATAATTCAGGACCTCCATAAGCATAGGCGGCATTGATTTTATTTTTCCCATACCCCGGTATATCCACATAGGAATCCCGCATAATGGAGGCGATTTTCGCTTGCTTGGTCTTTCGATTATACTGAGCAATCATAATCGTATCCGCTCGCGCTTTCTCGTTTCCTCTCGCATCAACGCCAAGCAGTAAAACGTTCATACGCTCCTTATCCTTTACGCCTTGAAATTCTACCTTTTCATGCGGCAAAAAAGAGTCATTTTGCGAGTTTTTCAAGCCTTTACGGTATTCGACGACCGCATATAACAATGCCGTCAAAATGAGCACGATCAAAATAAGCAGAATCACGAACCACTTTTTTCTTTTTCGTTTTTTTATTTTTCGATCCCTTCTGCTACTTTCCATCATGGAACACGACCTCACTATGTAAGTTTTTAACTAAAACCTTCGAATTAGCTCTCCATGCCAACAACCATCCAATATTGACAGCATTTATTCATACTTCATCTATTAAGAACAAATTACCAAACGATGATGAAAAAAACAATTAAAATTTGCCAAACTATATTTACCCTATTGATAAATACAGAATATTTGTCCTTCAAATGAACAGATGATGATCGGGTGACGACAGCATACGATCGAACACGCCGCTTTATAGAACCATAAGAGGAGTTTGAAAACATTTTCGCCACTTGTCTATTTGGTAAAGACCCGTATTTTCATTTTTCTTGTAAGTTTCCACGTACAATAGGCATTGCTCATTTTCTCTAAAATGACGTGCTACAACTTGATAGCCCTTCCTTCTTAATTATAAGGAATCGTTCTATATAAGCCTATATTGTCAGCCAAAGATCTCCTCATGCTTGTGAATCTTCTATTGTCTCTGTGATAATAGATGAGTAATATTTTTTCTTTGCTGGCAATAAGGCGAGTGCACATAAAATCGAAGTAACGAGTAGCATCAAGAATGCGCCGATCATGACGACAGACTGAATAGAGGCAAGCTGCGCCATCATTCCAAAAACAGCAGTTGTGATGACGAGGAATATCGCTTCAATGAATCCATATATGCTTCCCACTCTTCCCATTACGGAAACAGGTATGTTATTTTGATAAAAGGTATAAAATCCGGTATTGGCAAAGGATAAAGAGACGGAAAGAATAAAGAACCCCAAAGCAGCGATAGAAAAAGAGCTTGAACAAGCATAGATCATATAGCCAATCGCTACATGGAAGGCACCAAAGCCGATTAACCAAGACGTCGCTAATTTTCGCGAAAATATGGCATTCACAATCGCTCCCAACGCAACACCTCCTCCAGCTACACTCACTAAAAAGCCATACTCACTTTCTGATAAAGCAAGCACTTCTTTCGCAAAGGCAGCTTCCAATGAATCAACGGCTGTCGCGATTACCATCATGCAGCTAAATAAAAAATAAATAAGCGTGATATAAACGTAACGATAACTAAAATTCATCACCAGCTTCCAATCGTTTTTCAGCAGCTGGAAAGAGCCTTTGTGATCGGCTGGATGACTTACCAGCTGTGTTTCAACATTCGGAAGCAACAAGGTGATCGCCCCTGAGAAGAGTAGAGCCAATGAATTAATATAAAGGGCCAATACAGGCGTTCCGACTAAAAATAGAGCACCTGCAACCGCTGGCCCGATCAGAAAACCGCCGGAGTCCATTAAACTTCGCAATGAATTAAAGCGCTGCCTTTGCTCCGGAGGAGTTAGCTGGGTGATATAAGTCATCGATACCGGTCCAAATACCGCACTTGCTATACAGATGAAAAAAACAATAAAATAAATAGCCCCAATCGAAGAACAAAAAGGCAGGATGGCAATTAGTACAGCCCTTATCACATCTAGCATGATCATAAGATTCCGTTTATTGAATCGATCTATCACACTCCCGGACCAAGCGTTCGTAAGTAAGGCCGCTAAAGGCTTGAGCATATACAGGATAGATACCGCAAAAGGGGAATCAGTCATATTGAGAACCAATAAATTCAAGGAAATTAAATAAATCCAATCGCCCACATTGGAAATTCCGATTCGAAGCAAAAGTAAAAGGTGATATTGCCAAGCCTCGAATGGATTTTTACCTCT
This sequence comes from Anoxybacillus sp. B2M1, assembly GCF_001634265.1. NCBI lineage: Bacteria > Bacillati > Bacillota > Bacilli > Caryophanales > Anoxybacillaceae > Anoxybacillus > Anoxybacillus sp. B2M1. The sequence goes on from NZ_CP015435.1 coordinate 1,577,462, forward strand.
CACTTCCAAGCTCCTCCTTTTATCCAATAAGCTAAATAAAAAATTCGCCCCAAGACACTAGGTCTTGGGGACGAATTTTCATTCGCGATGCCACCCCATTTTATTAATATGTCACCATATTAAACTCAGTAGGTACACGAATACCTTAGCTCTATAACAGGCGCCACCTGTCACACGATCCCCTTTTTTTCGGTTCCCGTGCGATGCTCCAAGGCTTGCTTCAATAAACCATTCTTACTCCTTCCCAGCTACCGGAGCTCTCTGAAAAGAATGAATTTATTTACTCTCCTCTTCATCGCATGATGATATTAAGTAAAAAACTGCATATGATGTTTCTCGCTTTTGTAATAAGCCAACCGATCATTCAAACTGCCGGTGTGAAATTCGAACTTGTGCCCGTCAGGATCCGTAAAATAAACAGAGCGCTTGTCTCTTTCATCTCTTTCTCTGCTTGGAATTATGGCCACATCTAGCTCTTTCAGCCTTTGAACAAGATCATCGAAGTCTTCTTCTTTGACGGAAAAAGCGATATGAGTATATGAGTGCCGGATTTCGTTTCGCGGAATATCTTTTTGGACATTCAGAGCAAGCCACATTCCATTTAGATCAAAATAGGCTAAATTTCGTCCTTTGATCAATAGCTTTGCACCGAATACTTGCTGGTAAAAGCGAACGGATTTTTCTAAATCGGATACAGAGAACGTTAGGTGATTAATGCTTCCAATCGGCAAGTGGATCTTCCTCTCCGTTTCGTTTTGACATTGATTATGACGATTCATGCTGAGTAAAATGACTGGGGAGTAGATACAGAGTAGCTTTTGTCAAGAGGCAAAATAGAATCGATACATCTTCACTGTTTTCTTATCGTGGAACCCTAAATCGGGCCGTTATCATGATGATCATTTCTCATATTCTGCATATGGGCTTCCATATAGGCCTGTTCTGACCATGAAACGTGCTTGGTATTTTCTTCAGGGTTCAAATCATGGATGCCTTTTCTTTTATACGCCCAATCAACCAAAAAGCAAAAGCCCTCCGATCCCAATCAACCACCACATGCTCTTTTCCTCTCCTTTCGTATAAGATCATAACCAGTATAGACCACGTATTTTACTAATCTGTATGCATTATACCACATAAAGAAATTATTTTACATAAATTCCAAAATTATAGTCAAATTCTTGCTTTTGTCCTTTATTTTCATTTGATTTATATATAGTGACCGTTAGTCGTCCGATGACCGAAAAACAACATACACTCCAACCTAAGACAGAAACGGCAGCGCCAAAAAGCTGCGTTGATCGATAGAACCATCCTCGCCCAATTGTGTTAAGGGAAAATGGATGGGACATTATAGATTCTATTGGCTGGGCACAAAGCATAGATTTTCCATTATCATAACAATGATAGACTTATTCTACTGAAAAGAGGAGGATTTCTCATGGTTCAGCAACATCATGTGCGAGTAGCGGTTGTGCAAACAGCTTCTGTCATTATGGATCGAAAAGCGAGCACCGAAAAAGCCATTTCGTTCATACAGCAAGCAGGGGAAAAAGGAGCGAACATCGTTGTATTCCCTGAAGCGTTTATTCCAGCCTATCCAAGGGGACTCAGCTTCGGGACAACTGTCGGGAGCCGTTCACCAGAAGGGCGGAAGGATTGGCTTCGTTATTGGGAAAACTCCGTTCCTGTTTCTAGCGAAACTACTGAGAAATTAGGAGAAGCAGCACGCAAAGCCGGGGTGTATCTCGTTATTGGCGTCATTGAGAGAGACAATGAATCTAGCAAGGGCACTTTATATTGCTCCGTATTATTCTTTGGACCAGACGGAAAATTGCTGGGAAAGCACCGCAAGCTCAAACCCACTGGTTCAGAACGATTCATTTGGGGAGAAGGAGACGGAAGCACTCTTCCCGTTTTTGATACACCTTATGGCAAAATAGGGGCGTTAATTTGCTGGGAAAATTACATGCCGCTGGCCCGAGTAGCGATGTATGCGAAAGGAATTCAAATTTATATCGCTCCGACAGCAGACTCCAGAGAGCTATGGCAATCTACGATTCGGCATATCGCCGCAGAAGGCAGATGTTTCGTTTTATCTTGCAACCAATATGTGACCAAGGACATGTATCCTACTGATCTAACTTGCTACGATGATTTATCCTCTTCTCCAGAGGAAATGTGTTTAGGAGGCAGTGCGATCGTTGGACCTTTAGGTGAATATATAAAGGGACCTGTTTTTGGCAAAGAAGAGATGCTTATCGCAGATCTTGATTTGCGAGATATTGCTTACAGTCAATTTGACTTTGATGTAGTAGGCCATTATTCAAGGCCGGATGTTTTCCAGCTCCTAGTAAATGAGGAGAAACAAGAGAGCGTAAAATGGAAAAAGTAAGTAGAAGCAAGAAGCCCCAAAAGCATTGGTCTAGCGTTCGCTTTTGGGGCAAACCAAAAAAAGAAACAGGTTTAACGCTCATCTTATCATGTTGTCCAACCGCTATCATGAGACGCTTCTGCACAATGAACTTCTTAAGCTTTTTCACAAAATCATGAAACTTTCAGTTATCTTAATATGTCTTTACTCGATCTTGGTCGCTCAATCCATTGATCAAGGTTCTTCCCAAAAGCTGGGGCGCCCCCATTTTCTCATTCTATCTTCCTTCAACAAAAACCCGATTCACTACTTTGAAAATAGTGGGGCCTGCATCCCAAAGGCAGAAATGATTCGATTACTTTAGAACCGACTGAATGCTTTTAAACGCCTCTGCAAATCGGGAAACTCCCTCCCGGATGAGGCGTGACTCTTCTCGTCCAAACGTAAAGCGTACATATCCTTTTTTTGAACCTAAAATGCTTCCCGGAACGAACGCCACTCCTCTTTTCATTGCTTCCTCAAGTAAATGATGCTCATTCATCGGGCGATTTAGTTTGCACCATAGATGGATTCCTCCTTTTGGGATAAAAAAATCCACTTGGCTGCCCAATTGGTCGGCAAGGCTGGAAATCAGCACATCTCTTTGTTGTTCTAATTTCTTTTGCAGCATCGCTATATGTGTATGAAAATGTGAGGACGCTAAAAATTCATTGGCGATCCACTGCGGAAAAATGCTATGTCCAAAATCCACTTGCTGTTTCGCATCGGCTAGTCGCTGAATCACCTTCGGCGGGCCAATCACCCATCCAATTCGCAATCCCGATGCGGCAATTTTGGATAGAGAACTAATATACAAGATATTCCCCGCATCATCCATCGATTTTAAAGGGGGATGGATTCTTCCATCAAAGGTCGTTAAACTATAAGGATCGTCTTCAATGATGGGGATACCGAATTCAGCCGATAGCTCCAGCACTTTTTTTCGGCGCTCTAAAGAAAGGACCGTTCCTGTAGGGTTATGGTGTTCAGGGTTTAAAAAAACCATGCGAATTCGATGCTTCTTGTGCAAGGACAGAAGATCGTCAGGATTCATGCCGTGCTTGTCTACAGGCAAAAAATACGTTCTTAGCCCGGCAGACTGAAAAACAGGGAGAGAAAAACAGTAGGACGGATCCTCAATGGCAACCGCATCTCCTGGCTTTAATAAACATTGAACAATCAAATAAAGAGCTTGTTGCGCTCCCGATGTAATGAGAATAGAAGAAGAGCTCGTCTCAATATTTTTGTACTCTCTCATATGAGAAGCAATAGTTTCCCGCAACACTTCATTTCCTTGGGGATGGTCATAGCCGAGATGTCCAGTAAACAGCTGTTCAGCAAAAATTTTCTTAAATTGTTCAGCTGGGAACAAGCTTGGCGTCAATTCGCCGCTTGCTAAATTAATTAAATCATTTTTTTGTGTTTCCGTGCGAATTCGCTGCACTAGCGGAAGATTAGGCAAAAAAGAGCCATCCTCGACATACCGTCCCCAATTGGGGATGCGTTTATGCGATATTCCCCATATATCCGTACTCACTCGTGTGCCGCTTCCCTTTTTACGCTCGACTATTCCGAGAGACTCCAGCCATTCATAAGCTGCAGAAACAGTGCTTCGATTCACCTGCAATTCGTTTGCAAGAGCACGTTCGGAAGGCAGCAAACGGTCCGGCGGGAATATTCCCGATGAAATTCCTTGTTCAATATAATCGGCAATCTGCTTATAAATCGGTTTCTTATCCGCACGATTCGGTTTCCAATCCATCTTAACCCATCCTTACCGTTTTTTTATTGGCTGGCTACTTTCATGAAGTTGATGATTCCAGCCATGTTGAAGAGATCCCTCGCTTGCTCCAATCCGATGATAAAAAATTTCCACCGTCTAACGACAGCTAGGCCGCTAGTCAAGCTATAAAGCAACAAATGCATACCAGACCAGCCCGATAAGAAGTCCCAAAATTAGGATCACATAGATAATCGTCAAATTCCCGATATTCCGCTTAATCGATTTCCCATAGTTCGTCTCCACCGTTCTTGCCACTAATATGGTTCCTATAAGGGAGACCACTCCTATCAGCAAAACAAGCATAATGGCAAATTTCATCGATTTTCTCCTTCCTAAGTTCATCAAAATGAAACGAATATTTATTCATACGGTGTTACCGTGACACTTACGCCCCATTCTAACTTGACGTTACCATTTTGTAGATATCGAGTTCAACACTTCACAAAGTCAGCAACAACGGCGCCGAAAGCGTTGTTGCTCCGGCCTTTGTCATGCGGACAAACCACTTGCTTTCCTTTTTCCATCTTTACAGTTTGGTGACAATACAAGAATAAGTGAATCCATTTAATCTGACAACGAATGAACAGCCGCCTTTTTCCCTGCTTTCCATTTCGTTTATGAAGCTGACCAAATTCGTTAGCCACGAGCATCTGTCTTCTTTTTCATTCGCCACTAGCACAAACATGAGGATTTTCAGATCCAAAAATATCCGTTGCGAGCCGCTGTGCATAACGAACTAAATTTCCCGGAAAAAGACGATACGCCAGCATTTTTTTCTTATACTGTTTGATAACCTCCACGCGGTCGTTGTAGCAATAAATGAATAGTCTTACATCTTTTTTAGAACTTTTCGTATCAACGATAATCAACGTTCCGCTATCTGTCGGATGCAAATAGCTCTGTTCCGTGCCCGGCCATATATAATGCCGTTCTTTAAACGAGGCGTCATTAAAGTAACGGATTATTTTTGCCTTTTCTTCCCCCTCCAGTCTCTGATTAGCCATCGTCACAATGCTATTCTCCTGATTGAGTTTTGAATGAATTTGAAATTTATCGGTCATCCACTCAACAACCCCAGAGGGAAGAGAAGTGATCACTATTTTTAATAAACTTCCCATGACGATACAAAGCAATACAGTCCATGACATTTTACATCATCTCCGTTTCATGCTTTTTATAGTTCCATCATAACGCACATGGATCAATTATGAACCAGCCACTTCCCCTAAAAATAAGCCATCCACTTTGGCATGGAGCCGCCTCAGCCAACACCTCATCACGCCGCCATCTATCATCCGAAAATATTCATAGGCTATATGCGTTGTGCCATTCTTTTTTTAAATTTAGGAATAAAATAGACCGCTTCATTTCAACTTTACATAGAAAAAGCCCGAACCATATCATTTCCAACCCATTCAATGAGCTGTTAAAAGCGATATGGTTCGAGCATCCGACCGTCTCATGTGCTGCATTCCGTCTATATCAGCAGCGACAAAAAGGGCTGATCCAAACATGGGCCCTAGCGATGTTCAACCAGCCCTATATACGAATCAATCATCATAACAAACGATATTCTTAAAACCGTTTCTTATTCTTATCGTTCACTTTAGGCCATGGGAAGCGGCATGCCCTCGCTTAAACCAAGCGTTCTTGCAGCTGAAGCATGAATTTCGCGCAGAAGGCCTGGGTTTTTCATAAGTGACACACCGTAGGAAGGAATCATTTCTTTAATTTTCGGCTCCCACTCTGTCATGCGTTCAGGGAAGCATCTTGTGATCACTTCGAGCATGACGTGTACAGCGGTAGAAGCTCCCGGGGATGCGCCAAGCAACGCTGCGATCGAACCATCAGCAGCACTTACCACTTCCGTTCCAAACTGAAGCGTTCCTTTTCCGCCAGCCTCCGTATCTTTGATCACTTGCACACGTTGACCCGCTACAATTAAATCCCAATCCTCGCTTCTGGCACTCGGAACAAATTCCCGCAGCTCTTCCATGCGCTGCTCTTTCGATAGCATCACTTGCTGAATCAAGTAATTCGTCAGCGACATGTTCTTAACACCAGCCGCCAGCATCGTTAAGAGATTATGCGGCTTTACAGAAGTAATTAAATCAAGCATGGAGCCGTTTTTCAAAAACTTTGGCGAGAAGCCGGCAAACGGCCCGAATAGCAGCGATTTTTTATTGTCAATAAACCGCGTATCAAGATGCGGAACCGACATCGGAGGCGCTCCCACCTTCGCTTTACCGTAAACCTTGGCATGATGTTGCTCTACAACATCAGGATTATTGCACACCATAAATATTCCGCTTACCGGAAATCCGCCAATTCCCTTTCCTTCAGGAATACCGGATTTTTGCAGCAAATGCAAGCTGCCTCCTCCAGCTCCAATAAAGACAAATTTTGCGACATGTCGCTCGACCGTACCGCTATCGAGGTTTCGGACTTTCAATTCCCATGAGCCGTCGCTAGTTCGTTTCATATCATCAACATGATGTTTGTATCTTATATCCACATGTTTGCGTTTCAAGTGGTCAAACAGCATGCGTGTTAACGCACCAAAGTTGACATCGGTCCCTGATTCGATTCTTGTGGCCGCTATAGGTTCATTGAGCGTCCGATCCTTCATAATGAGCGGAACCCATTCCTGCAATTTTTTCGGATCATCAGAAAATTCCATTCCCTCAAACAAAGGGTTGCTAGCCAGCGCTTCAAAACGTTTTTTCAAAAACGCGACATTTTTTTCCCCTTGCACTAAACTCATATGAGGCAATGGCATAATAAAATCCTGCGGATGATCAATCAGCTTGCTTTTGACAAGATAAGACCAAAACTGCAACGAAACATTAAACTGTTCGTTAATTTTGATCGCTTTGCTAATATCGATCGATCCATCCGGTTTTTCGACCGTATAATTAAGCTCGCACAGTGCGGCATGTCCCGTTCCGGCATTATTCCATTCATTAGAGCTCTCATCCCCTGCATCTGCGAGCCTCTCAAATACTGTAATTTCCCAGTCTGGTGCTAATTCCTTTAACAACGTTCCCAACGTCGCACTCATAATTCCAGCACCAATTAAAATCACATCTGTTCTCATCCGATTGTTGCTCATCTTTACCATCCTTATACCCTAAGATTTAAAGAAAACCTGTAAGCGCTCCCCTTAGGCGCTCCAACAAACTAGACGATAACCTAGCCTAGCTGATCCACCTTTTCTGAATGAGATATCATGATTAATTATAGTATAGCATTATTATTTATAAATTTAAAATATTTTCTATAATATTACAGTCATTAATGAAATCATTTATGACATCCTCATCCATTTGTTCAATAAGATGGGCACATATATCTGAATGAAAAAATCAAAAAACGCATAAATATACATAGGTAACAAAACCGTTGCTGATTCGTTTTTCCGCGCTAACATAGCCCCTCCGAAAAGTCTCTCGCCTCTCAGCGAAGTGCAGGTGCAACGGTTCATGCAATTCGGTGTTGGCATTGTCGCTTATACAATGAAAATGAAATGAATTATTTTCTATAAAAAACCCATCAGGCTATTGCATTTCTCAATATCCAAAAAACAAACGTAACAGAACTTTTCGGATATGTTAAAACCACATTTTCTGCTCATTTATTATTTGAACCACACTGCATAAAAAAATACGGATGCTTTGCATCCGCTCTCGCTTAATGAACAAATCTCCCACACTACGTTCTAAAACGTTTATGAATATTGTTATGCTTATAGGTGCCCGTTTCGCTGAATTCCACTAATTCCAGAGACAATGCTAAGTAACGTTTGGCGAATTCGGCCGCAAAATGATCCTTTATTACCTCAAAAAGCTGATCACAGGTTTCTTTTTTTTCCTTCTCAGACCGCCCGGCGCCAATTTTTAAAGTCACATGAACAAACGCATCGTCCTCAGCTCCATCCGCAATCCGGTAATGATGAAGCTCAACGGCCCGCGAACGAATACCTCCAATCGGGAAAATATCGCTTTTAGAGATCAGAACTTGATTCACTTTTTCCAATAAATCAGAAATATGAATCGTCTCCTTCAGATTGTCTGTATATTCAATAATCAGATGTGGCATGATTTCTCCTCTCTTTCTATCACTTGAAAATGAGGCAAAGCCTTTTTTGGATAGCCAAGATCGAAAACCTGTCATACGTGCAAGCACGCTCCAAAAGCTGAATGACTAGCAGCTTTTTAGGATCAACGAATCGGTCTTTCGAGCACTCCGAACATCTGAACCCCAGCCAAAACTTCATCGTTCCTTTGCTCTTTATAAAAATGATTACCACGAGAACGATAAGCAACATCAGCAGCCGCTTTATTCGTCAGCTATAATGGTGTTCATAAGTCGGCCAATTCCTTCGATCTCAGCGACCACTTCGTCACCTACAGCTGTATTGGCTAGCCCTTCAGGAGTTCCGGTTAAAATCACATCATCCTTGTTCAATGTCATAAAACTGCTTAAATACTCAATAAGAGCAGGGATGTCAAAAATCATATCCCTTGTCGTCCCATGTTGTGTCAGCTTGCCATTGACATATGTTTTTAACGTTAAATTCATCGGATCGGCTATGTCTTTAGCATCTACCAGCCATGGTCCAATCGGCGTGCATGTATCCCGGCTTTTCACCCTTAAATTAGGGCGATAATAATTCTCTAAGTAATCGCGAATCGCATAGTCGTTGGCAATGGTATAACCCGCTATATAGTCATATGCTTCTTCTCGTTTCACTCTACGAGCTGGACGGCCAATCACGACCGCCAGTTCACATTCATAGTGCATGTTGACAACATCCTTGGGACGCCGCGTCTGTGCACGATGACCAACAAACGTATTGGGGCCTTTCAAAAAAACAAGCGGTTCTGTCGGCGCTTGAAATGACAGCTCCTTCGCATGATCGGCATAATTAAGCCCAAGGGCAAACACTGTACGAGGCTGCACAGGCGGCAGCCAAACCACTTCATGTTCAGCAACGATACGGCCATCTTCCAGCTTCATACAGCCATTCTCTTCAACGGCATGATGAATGGCTCCGGCATACGCGATTCGTGCTCGCTTCATAATAGTTGCCCCCCTGCTAATTCATCCTCATGAATAATCGTATTCTCCAAACTGCCAATCCCGTCAATTCCAATGCGAACATGATCTCCTGCCTTTGCGACCGGCGCTCCTTCCGGCACTCCTACTAACAGCGTGTCACCAGCATATAAGGTCATAAAATCCGTAACATCAGCAATAAGCCTGCTCACAGATCGAATGAGATTGGCTGTCGTATTTTCCTGTCGCAACTCCCCATTAATCCATACACGCACTCCCAATGCATCCGGATCGGGTACTTCATCCTGTTCAACGATCCAAGGGCCGACTGGGCAAAAACCGTCACGAGCCTTTTGCTTGATGGCCGGACGATAAAAACTTTGATGCGGAATGCTCACATCATTCACGATCGTATAACCCGCTACAAATTCAAGCGCTTGTTCCTCGTTCACACGAGTTGCCGTACGGCCCATCACAACTCCGAGCGCCGCGCCGATTTCAAGCTCTCTGGCATCAGCCGGCAATGGAATGGGCATTCCATAACCAATGACTGTATTTCTCGGTTTAATATATAAAACAGGAGCTTTTGGTTCTCCATGATAAGGAGCTTCATATACAGTCTCTCCCAAAGCGGCAAGCGCTCCTTTATAATTGAACAGCGTTCCGTATACAGCACCTGATATAGGAGCATCCCACATCAGCTGATCTACCCGATAATGCCTTCCTTGCAATTCAATCCTATTCTCGTCCAAGTTAGCGACCGCTTCCCTCTCTTGCAGGATGCCGCGGAATTTCACCCTGACTTTGACTTTACTCATATCCCTCGCTCCTTGTTTTATTTTTCTATAAGAAAGTTGAGCTTACATAGCCAACGCAAAAACAGAATCCTATTTTTTCGTCGCGCTTAAACCGAACAACCGGCTGTTTCATTTGTCAATGAACAGGGTTGCTCGGTCGTCCGACCGCCGCAATCGTCTCCTCGTTTTTAGGATAAGGCCGGAAATGCATCCATTCACCAACAAGGGAGCCTTATAGAAAATGTCATCATGACCATCGTTTCAATAGTGATAAAACCTTGTATTCATCTTTACGCAGGTTAAAGATACCTCTTACTGATTGTACAAATGGTCTCTCCTTACACTCCATGATGACTAACTCCTTTTATGTCGCTCCCTGTATTTGATTTAACTAATATTTCCTCGAAATTGCCGTTCTGCTCTTTTCTCGCTGAAAAGACTGTGCCAAGATAGGCTCCTAAAAAGCCAAGAGGAATCGATACAATTCCTGGTGACGCTAATGGGAAAATCGGTTCGCCAACGAAAAGAGCCTTCCCTTGTTCAGGACTCCACACATTGGGACTTAATGCAACAAGGAGAATCGTTCCAATCAATCCTACGAGCATCCCTGTAATCGCGCCTGTTATGTTAAAACGCCTCCAATAAACGGTATACAAAATAACAGGCAAATTCGAGCTGGCTGCTACTGTTAATGCTAAAGAAGCTAAAAACGCCACATTCATTTTTTGGACGAATAAAGCTAAGATAATAGAAAGGACTGTAATTCCGATCGATGCGAACCTTGCCATGCGAATTTGTTCTTTCTCTGTCGCCTTCCCTCCTTTGACAATTTCGTTATAAAAGTCATGTGAAAATGCTGTAGCGCCTGTTATCACAATTCCTGCCACAACCGCTAAAATCGTGGCGAATGCTACCGCTGAGACCACAGCAAATAGCAGATCTCCCCCTAATATTTTAGCGAGCAACGGCGCGGCCATATTCCCGGCTGGATTAGCAGCCACAATGTCTTGCGCCCCTACAAATTTAGCGGCCGCAAATCCTAAAAAGATCACCATCACATAAAACAAACCGATAATCCAAATGGAATAAACGACAGATTTTCTTGCTACCTTCGCATTTGGAACGGTTAAAAAGCGACTAAGAACGTGCGGAAGCCCAGCCGTGCCCAATATTAGGCCAAGCGTTAACGAAAAAGCATCAAGACCGTTCGCATATTTCGCCCCCGGAGCTAAATAGGCTTCCTTAAGAGGCGTGGCTGTCTGCATCTCCTCAAATACTCGCAAAAAGTTAAAATCAAATTTCGCCATCACCATCACAAAAATGACAAATGTGCTGCCTAACAACAGGAAAGCTTTCGTAATCTGCACCCAGCTTGTGGCCGTCATTCCTCCAAAAATCACGTAAATTAGCATGACAAGACCTACTAACACAACGGATATTTCATAACGAATATTCAATAAAAGCTTAAAAAGATCACCCGCTGCCACCAGTTGGGCCAGCATATAAAAGATAGAAATCGTTAGCGCATTAAAGGCTGTGACCCCGCGAACTTTTCTCGCTTGAAAACGCTCTACAATCATATCTGCCAATGTATATTTCCCAAGATTTCGCAGAGGTTCAGCTACTAAAAGCAGAACCACTAAATAAGAAACAAGCGCTCCATACATTAAAAAGATCCCATCATAGCCGACGAGGGAAATGGCGCCAATCAACCCTAAAAATGAAGAGGCCGACATAAAATCCCCTGCAATAGCAAAACCATTTTGCCAGCCTGTTAACCCCCCGCCTGCCGTATAAAAAGAACTTGCACTATTTGTTTTTTGGGAAGCATAGTAAGTAATGAGAAGCGTGACGGCAACGATGAGAGTAAAAAGGGTCACAACTTTTACATCCATGTTCATCTTTCCCCCTCTTCTTGATGATGCAGCAGCACTTGGTCCGCCATGTCATCAAATTCAGCCGCTTTTTTTACATACAAGTGGCAGATGATCCATGTCATCACAAATTGAGCAAAAACGAATATCCAAGCCCATGAAATAGCGCCTATGGCAGGCTTTTTTAAGATGTTAGTGTAGAATGCCAAAATGGGGAGCAAAAGAGAGAAGATAAGAAAAAATAGGGTTACATAAATGGTAAAGCGCTTCTTTACAGCTAAAAGCTGTTTGAATTTCTCCGATGCAGCAAGCTCCTTATAATGGAGCTGTTGATGGTTAACAACGACCCGTTCATTTTGTCCCATCATATCACCAATCCTCCACTTTTTTGTCGTTCATTTTTTACGTCCGACTCGTTTCCGTTCTGCCATCTCTTCAAACGCAGATGAACTCTTTTCCAAACAGCTTTCCTTTACTCTGCTATATGGCATGCGAGAGGTTTCGTGATTTTGCTTATATACCATTTTCTGAAACAAGCTATTTTTCGTATCCATTCCTGCGTCCCCTATTGCAAATGATGGACTTGTTCCATTATTTTCAGAGGACGGAACTGATTGGTTAAGACCTTTTTCAATCCAATCTTCATCAAGACAGGACTAAATAATTCTTCGCTCTCCCTCCATATATTGATAGATGTCGTGATCCTCTTTTGCTTTGCGCAAAGAGAATTGAAGCCATTTTACCTTAACCCGTTTCTCATACGTGTTGATGAGGCAATTTGTCAGCTGAACTAAAAGGAATGATTGATTACCATTGCTAGAAATTTGCTGGCAAATCCCCTTATATCGTTGCCCATCTATTTCCACATAAACTTTATATATACCGGGCGTTGGCAGCATATATTCTTCATCTACTAGAATATGAAGAAATTGATTATTTTTATAATAGATCGACGCTTTTTTGACTTTCCCTCTTATTTCGTAGAAGTCACCAAGATAACTAGGAATCAAGGCTACGTTCCCAACAGACAGCAGATTGCGGATAGCAGTAGAACTGATTTTTTCCTGCTCGCGTTTGATCGGATGGATCACTGTTACTTGAAACTTTCCGTCCCCTTCATTTTTCAAAGTGGCCATCGTTCCTTTGCCTTTATATCCGTAATGATAATCAAATCCGGCTACGACATGCTTACAACGAAGGCCTACGATATATTGGACGACGAAATCTTTCGGCCGGAGACGCGCAAATTCAGGAGTAAAATGGACCACGAATAATTTTTCCACCCCCATCTCTCGAAACCGTTCTTCCTTTATCGGCAAAGGAGTTAAATACTTTCTCGGCTCTTCATTTGCTTGGATAATATCTTTAGGATGAGGATAAAAGGTCATAACGCCAAAGGAGAGCTGCTTTTGCTTCGCCGCTGCTTTGGCAGCCTCTAGAACTTCTTTATGTCCAAGATGAACGCCGTCGAAAAAGCCAAGCGCCAAAACACAAGGCCTCATTTGAGCTGTGACGGATGCGGAAATCGGATGCCGGATATAAACGGTTTCCATCGCTACACCTCCCTGTTCTCCAGATCAACCTTAATTTTTTTAACGCCCTGTCGTTTTTCAGCGTTCTCGAACAATACCGCTTCCAGATCTCACCATTCGTCTAAAGAAGCGGTTGGTTGTTCGAGTAAAAGCCATCCTCCTGCTACATGCGATTTTATATATTTGCAATTTTTCCATACTTTCCGGCAAAAAAGGTTAGCGGCGTCCCTTCCCCCACAACCACATCGATGACTTCCCCGATAAATAACGTGTGGTCTCCCGCCAGCTGCTTGCTATAAACATGGCAGACAATATTGGCCAAAGCACCATTTAAAATAGGAATACCATGTAGCCACTCAAATGTTACCTCGCGCTTTTTCTGTATTTGTCCTGCAAACTGCATGGATAATTCCTTCTGATCTTCAGACAAGATATTGACAGCGAATGCGTCTGACTGATTCAATTTTTCTAGCATTTTCGCTTTTTCCCCAATCGAAATGAGCACTAATCGAGGGTTAAGAGAAACCGACATAAATGCATTGGCTGTCATTCCATGAACGTCCCTATCTACTGCCGTTGTGATTACCGTTACTCCTGTCGCGAATTTTCCCATTGCATTTCTAAATGTCCGATCATCCACTGCTCATCCCCCCTTCGTTCTGTTTGATCCCATGGACAAGCAGCTATAGGATAAATTCTGGTTTAATTTTTTCTAAAGTCGCTTTGGAGACAGGAATCGGTTCTCCTGTATCAATGTCTAAAAACGGAAACGTTTCGTTAAACCAGCTTTCTGGAGCTTTATGCCCCCAAAATGTTTGACGTCTCGGGTCATCTAACTCCCAACGAATCGGAATAAAATCGGGATCACTTGTCAAGTAGTCCCCGTTGTAAAGCTCAATTCGATAACCATCCGGATCTCTTAAATAAAGGAAAAAGGCATTGGAAAGTCCGTGGCGCCCTGGTCCTCTCTCAATACTTTCTGCATAGCCGATAGAAGCCAGTATATCGCAACAATGGATTAATGCTAATGGATCTGGCAGCCAAAAGCCGATATGATGAAGGCGCGGACCTTCTCCGTTCATAAAAGCTTGATCGTGTACCCCTTGTTTTCGGTGGAGCCATGCTGCCCAAATCCGCTCTTTCTCTGTCACGGTGTACTCAGAGCAAGCAAATCCTAATTCTTTCATAAAAAAGTCATAGGCTTTTTCTACATCAGGAACCATGCAGTTTACATGGTCAATGCGCTGGATTCTCGCCCCTTTATACTGATCATAACGTTGAAGCATCCGCTCCACCCGATCCATTTTGCAGAAAAACTCCAATGGCATCCCGGATACATCATGGACATGCAATGCTCTGCCGATCGCATATTGCGTTCCTTCTTCCAACCATTTCGTTTTCAAGCCTTTTGCTTGAAATAACGCGGCTAATTTATCTAAATCGGCTTCTGACGCCACTTTATATCCAAGGGCATGAACACCAAGTTGATCTGATTTTTTTAACACTAAGCTATGATGCGTATGCTCTTCTAATCCTCTTAAATAAATATGTTCTCCGTCACACTCTGTTTCAACAAAACCTAAAGCGTTTACATAAAAATCTCTCGAACGATCTAAATCCGTGACGTTAATCACTACTCTCGCAATGCGGATAATATTAAATTCCATCCTACCAACTCCCCCACTTATTGAATGTGGTAATACCTTCACTACACTTTTCGACGGTCGGACAACCGACCACCCTCGCCTATTGACACCTGTAAGCGATTGGTTGTTTGGGACTCGGCCATACTTTGACGTACCCAGCCACTTTTGCCAACCGTCGAGACTTATAGAAATTCTTCTTGAATGGGCTGTACTTTTCCTTAGTCGTATCTATATAGGCTTCCCGTGATTTCTTGCTAGCTTTCATGATCTAGTTGCGGCAACTCGTCAATAGATGATGAACTGAAAAACCATCTCACAACCCTCTATCGCAAAGAATTTAATTATTTTGAATCATCTGTTCTGAACGGTCGAGAAACTCTTTCACACGATCTACATATTCTTGCTTATCATAGCCGTTATATAAAGCACTCGCCATTCTGACAGGATCGCCAAAGAAAAAGCGCTCATATAAGGTTTGTCTTGTGCCGAATGCACTCATACAAACATCCCAAGCAAGACGGTACAATTTCACACGATGGTAAGCTTCTCCATTAGCCGCTTGCAAATACTTATCTAAATCTGGGCGAATGTCTGACTTAAAATCTGCTTCTGACGGAATAGCCATTAAACCGCTAGCACCTAATAGCTGCATAATTTCACTAAATCGAGGGTAAATCTTTGGATAATAATTGCGAGCAATATTTAGTGGCGTAAAATCAGGCGTCATAATCCCCCATTTATCTATTTTTGCGTTCGCTTCCGCTGCTGTCATGTAGGCTTTCATCGTTTCTAACGCGATAATCACCTCGGACATTTTTTCTTGGACATGCTGGAACTGTCCGATGTTGATCGTTTCCACCATTAGCTGTAAAATTCCTAACACAAATTCCGTTTTCACAATGTTTTTAGCGACTACTTGATGCGTCATATGAACAACGGCATTGCTTTCGTTGTACGCCTGGTTGCAAACGCTTACATCACCAAGTGCAAATACGCGGTTCCACGGCACCACCACATCATCAAAAACAACAACCGTATCCATTTCTTCAAAGCGTGATCCCAGCGGGTGGTCAAAGTGGGATTTTCCGTAATCGAATGATTCACGGCAAATAAATTTTAACCCGGGGGTGTTATTGGGAATTGCAAATGCATAAGCATATGGGTTTTCTTCTTCGGATTGTTTTAATAGAGTCGAAGGAAATACCATAATTTCATCTGTAATTCCCCCTTGCGTTGCAAGCAAACGCGCTCCGCGAATCACCACTCCTTCCGATGTTTTCTTCACAATCCGAGCGGCAATATAAGGATCTGGCAGCTGTGCGGCATTGACCGCCCGATTGACTTGAGGCTGAATGAGCGTATGAGTGAGAGAAATATCATTTTCTCTGCAATACTCGTAATATTCTTCCATATTTTTAGCGTAAAACGGATCTTGTTTCCCAAACATTTTGGCAGCTGCGCCGTAAGCCATGATGCCAACGTTAAGATAGTCTGGAGAACGTCCCATCATTCCTCCATTATATTTGGCCCATTCTTGCATCATCTTGCGGCGCATCACAAGATCTTCTTTTGTTCTTGGCTGGATAAATGAAGTCCCTACACGTTCTCCTGTTGTTGGCGATACATATGTCATATAATCTCGCTTGGCGGGATCATGTTGCATATCATACATCTCTGCTTGCGTTTTCATGACTCCTTTAAAAGCAGGATGCTCAGAAATCTTTCCTCTTACTTGTTCGCCATTAATCCAGACAACTGCCTGCGCCTCATTTACTCTCTCAATATATTGTTTTCCTGTTTTAGCTGGCATCTCACTCTCTCCTTTGGAAATTCCCTTCATCACCGATCCATTGTTATTCTATCTGCTTCTTTGATTCTCTATTTCTTTTTTCCAAATTGAGGTATATGGTGATTCCCAATTGCTACATGAATCACTTTCGGCTCCGTGTAAAATTCGAAAATGGCATAATGTCCGCCTTCTCGGCCAATTCCGCTATCTTTCGTACCGCCAAACGGAATGCGAAGATCTCTTACATTTTGAGCATTAATCCATAGCATTCCGGCATCGACCGCATGTGCCACACGATGCGCTTTTTTAATATCGTTTGTCCAGACGTAGCCTGCAAGTCCATATCTTACATCGTTGGCCATTGCAATCACTTCTTCCTCTGTCTCAAATTCAATAACGGCCATCACAGGGCCAAATATTTCTTCTTGGCATACTCTCATTTCATTTTTGGCATTTAATAATAAGGTTGGCGGGACAAAGTTCCCTTCCCTTAATTCCTCAGGCACGCTCCCTTGTACCACCTCACATCCTTCTTCTTTTGCCAGTTCGATGTAGCTCTGCACTTTATTAAAATGGGCTTTTTCAATTAAAGGTCCCAGCTGTGTAGCAGGATCTAAAGGATCTCCTATTTTGATGTTGGCTACACGCTCTTTTAATGCTTCTACAAATTGAGGCTTAATGTTTTTATGAAGAAAAACGCGAGAGTTTGCGGTACAGCGTTCACCGTTGAACGAGAAAATTCCCCATACGGCGGCATCAAGCGCCCTCTCTAAATCAGCATCTTCAAATACAATGAATGGCGATTTTCCACCAAGCTCCATCGATACTTTTTTTAATGTATCCGCTGAATTTTTCATAATGATCGAGCCTGTTGTAGTTTCACCTGTAAAAGAAATCGCTTTCACATCTGGATGCGCAACAAGAGCGGCTCCTGCCGTTTCTCCAAAACCATGGACGACATTAAATACCCCCTCTGGAAGACCGGCTTTATGAATCACTTCGGCCAGTTTATTAGCTGTTAACGGTGAAAGCTCTGCGGGCTTCAATACGACTGTATTGCCTGTTGCTAATGCCGGTGCGACTTTCCACGTTTCCAGCATGAAAGGAGCATTCCACGGTGTAATCAGTCCAATCACGCCAAGCGGCTTGTAAATGGTATAGTTGATGAATTCTTTATCAACCAGGTAGGACTCGCCGTGCAATTTGGCTTGAACCATTCTTGCATAAAAGCGGAAGTTTTCCGCAGCCCGTGCTGTCATCTTTTTCGTTTGACTTATCGGAAGTCCCGTATCCAGCGCTTCTAAAAAGGCAATTTCCTCAATTTCTTCATCAATCAGATCAGCGATACGATTTATATACTTCATTCGCGCTTCCACTTTCATCGTTCCCCACGGGCCATGCTCAAACGCTCTTTTCGCTGCCATCACCGCTTCATTTACATCCTCCTGGCGGCCTTCTGCTACACGGTTGATCACTTCATTTGTAAAAGGATTGATGTTATCAAAGCTGGTTCCTGACCGGCCCTCTACAAATTTCCCGTTTATATAGTGCTGGACATCGTCTACTTGCTTATGAGCCGATTTTTGAACGGCTATTCCTTGATTCTCCATCTTTTTTCACATCCCTTTACCCTATTTTTTATGATGTTATGGAAAAGGACCGTCTCATGAGTTCGATGAAACTTCCTCCGGCAAATCTACGTATCTCTTGAGAACTTCGCGGATTTCATCTTGCAAAGCCTGTGTCGGTAAGTCCATTGGCAGACGAAGAACCGGTTTAATTTTCCCCATCATGCCTAATGCCGCCTTTACAGGAGCGGGATTCGTGTCTTTAAAGAGCACATCATTTAATGGCATTAACTCATAATGAAGCTCCAATGCGCGTTGGACGTTGCCTGCATTCCAAGCATTGTACATTTCGGCTACCTTCTTCGGCTCGACATTAGCTGTGGCGCTTATATATCCCGCCCCGCCAATCGCCAACATTGGATAGCATAACAGTTCAATGCCTGAATAAAGGAGAAAATCTCTTCCGCATTCCAGCAACACTCGGTTTACATGTTCAAAATCCTTGTTAGACTCCTTCACCCCGATAATGTTTGGACAATCTTCCCGCAATTTCGCAAGTGTTTTCACTTCAAGATTGACCGCTGTTCTTCCTGGAATATTGTAGACAATAATCGGAATATCCACAGAATCAGCTACCGCTTTAAAGTGTTTATAAAGGGCATGCTGAGATGGTTTATTATAATATGGAACAATTACTAATGCCGCATCGGCGCCAATTTCTTGCGCTATCTTTGTTAAATAAAGCGTTTCAGCATGATTAGTCGAACCTGTACCCGGTACGAAAGGAACGCGACCGTTCACCGCTTTAACCGCTGCTTTCATCACTTGTACGCGCTCTTCAAGCGTCAATGAACTCGGCTCCCCCGTTGTTCCCGTTACAGAAATCGCATGGCTACCGCTCTCAATATGCCAGTTGATCAATTGCTCCAGCGTTTCAAAATCAATCGAACCATCCTCGTTAAACGGGGTTATAATCGGAGCAATGGAACCTCGCAATTTTTTCTTAACCGCTTCCAAATTTCCCATCTTCTCGCTCTCCCTCGTTTCTTTTAGTTAGAAAATTTCATTTTATCTGAAATATCTTACAAATCAAATGTATCATGTGTTAATCTATATGAAAAATACTAAAAAAATTAATGCTCTATACAAAAAAAATATACTTAATGGAAAGGATGGAGACTGTAATGGATATTAAGCAGCTTCGTTATTTTTCAACCATTGCGGAGGAAGGACAGATTACTCGAGCAGCCAAAAAGCTCCATATGGCCCAGCCTCCGCTAAGCTACCAATTGAAATCTCTCGAAGATGAGCTAGGCGTTCTTTTGATGGAAAGGAACGGAAAAAATATGGAGCTGACAGAAGCCGGGGAAATTTTGTATAGACGAGCAAAAGAGCTGCTGCATCAACTTGATGATACCATTACAGAAGTAAAAGAAGTGGGGCAAGGCATTAAGGGAATCTTATCGATCGGATCCGTCAAAACATGCTTTGCTTACATACCGGAACGCATTCGGCAGTTTCGTGAACAATATCCAAAGGTTCGTTTTCGGTTATATGAGGGAGATTCATTCCGTCTGGCGCAGAATTTACGAAACCGCGAAATCGAACTTGCCATCGTCCGCCTCCCTTTAGACCTGCATGACTTTTCGCTGCTTATGTTGCCCGCGGATCATTTTGTCGTGATCTCATCGAAACACTGGCCTGTCAGCCCAAAGATGCGAATCCAGGAACTCAAGCATATTCCATTAATCCTATTACACCGAGTTAGCGGTGTCGGCCTTTATGAGCTCGTGATCGATACATGTCGAAAGCATGGATTTGAACCGAATGTTGTTTGTCAAGGCCCTGATGCCGCCATGCTCCTCTCTCTTGCAAGAGCAGGAGTAGGAGTGGCGCTGCTTCCGAAGTCGACATTATGCTCCTTCCCTTTAACCGATTTAAAAATTAGTGAAATTGAAGATTGCAAGATTGAATCAGAATCTGCCGTGATTTGGCTTAAAAACCGCCGTCTGTCAAAAGCAGCTCGCCAATTCCTCCAAACCTTTGAGTATGAATATATGGCACCAGTCTTTGAGTAACTTGGAGGCAGCAGTTGTAATATGCGCTGAAAAGTGATGGCTTTTTTGTTTAATAGAGGACGAACACCCCCGCTTCACAGAACCAAAGCGGGGGTGTTCATGACCTTCATCACGCATTCACATGACGAAAAGGCAAGTGTGTGCACTTGCCTTTCAGCCGTGTTTTTACGGGCATCGTTCGTTCAATTCTTCAAATGACTGAAGTTGACCTTTTCCCTATTAGATAACCCCTGAACTCCAAATAAAGAGTCATCAACTTTTTATGGGAACAGCTTTTGTTCGAGGAAAAAAGTTCTTTTTTTATACTGGCTGATTTTAGCTTCATTCAAACAGATAGCCAAAGTTTTATTTTTGCACAGACTTAACTATGCTACTATTTTCACCAACTTTAAGTTTCTTAACTATTTTACCATTTTTCATAAATTGTAATGTTCCGTTTTGAGGATTAGACACTAAAAATCCTTTTAATTGTTTGTTGTAGTCAAAATAGGCTGGATTCTTTATAGGTAAAAATGATTCACCAAAATCTTTTTTATTAATTATTGTTAAAAATTTTCCTTTCATGTCCATATCCGTATAATTATTAATATAGAATTTATTCCCCACGCTAATTATTTTTTGCGGGAAAGGCTTAGACAATTTCTTCTCATAAATGATTTTCCCATTATTCAAATCGATAACCATAAACCTATTTGTATATTTTTCAGGATCTTTCACCCACTCAGGCCGTGGTCCGTAAGAAAAACCTGTAAAAACACAGTACATTTTGTTATCTTCAATTACAAAATCACTTGGAGGTAATTCAAGATGATCTTGAATAACAGGATGAAATGAAAGGGATGCATCATTAGTTTGTATTCTATATACATTACTGTGCTGGCTCATGCTCCCCCCAGAATTTATAGAAATGAAAATTTCATCTTTATAATGTTTAATTGTATTAACCATTCCTTTGGTAAACATCAATTTTTCTATTTTCCCATTAGACAAATTAACAATAAAAAAAGGCATTCCCTCTCTAAATATTTCAGATGAAGCAATATAAGCTTTTTGCTTCACGACCACAAAGGCCGCTGGTATATGTGGCAGTTTTATTTTTCTTTCAATATAACCATTCGAAAGATTCATGATGAGCATCGAGGGTTTAGTTCCCGTATACGTACCATCCTCTAAAGCATAAACACGATTTCCGTCTATAGAAAAACTTTGAAATTTGTTTTTATTATTAATTTCTTTCACTATATTCATCTTCTTATCAAGAAAAATCAACTTACTATCTCCATCGGCAAGTGCGACAAAAGTTGGATATCTTGCGTGGTTTATTTCTTTCGATTTTTCACATCCGAAAATAAAACAGCAACAAATAAAATACGCAAAAATGACAAATTTCCTCATATACAAGTCTCCTTGTAAATCAGTGTTCATCTGAAACAAGACCAACTAAACATTAGGATAAGATCAAAAGTGTGGATAATCCATTATTTTACTAAAAATATGGAATGATTGAGCTAGACACAAGCAATGTCAATTGGTTTTAGTTTTTTTACCAAAACACCATAATTTCTTTGCATGAAAACGAATCTATGCGACACACATTGGACTAGTATCCAGACAAATAGATTGTCCCGCTCTTATATCATACCAAAATTTATCACTCAAAGATTCTTCAGCGTTTTTCCAGAAATCAAAAAAACAACTAAGCTTTGCATCGAATATTTTGTGATAAAATAAAGTAAAAATGCGAACAAAAAGGAGAATAACATCATGAAAAAGACCGTTCTTGTCATCGGCGCCGTTATTGAAGATGAGCAAAATCGTATTTTGTGTGCTCTTCGTTCTCCTCAAATGACATTACCGAATGTATGGGAATTCCCTGGCGGCAAGATGGAAGAAGGAGAGAAGCCAGAAGAAACATTATCAAGAGAAATTTTCGAAGAATTAGGCTGCACAATTAAAGTAGATGAAAAAATGGAAGAAGTGCATTATGAATATCCAGATGTGATCGTCCATTTGCTTACGTATAAAGCAAAAATTGCGGAAGGGGAGCCAAAGGCGAAAGAGCATGCAGAATTAAAATGGGTGCCGCTTCAAGATCTAACATCCCTTGAATGGGCACCTGCTGATGTTCCTACAGTAAAAGCGCTACTAACGAATGCTCTCAATGCTTAGATACACGGCCTCTAAGCGCCAAAAAGCCCGCATAGAAGATTTCTCTTCCATCCGGGCTAAGCGAAGAAAGCTGTTTTCAAAAATCATGTTACTGGCCTTTGAAAACAGCTTCTTTCATCCCTTACACTTCCACCGTCTTTCCTTCCTCCACAATATGGTAGAGCAAATGGACCAAATGGTGAATCGGACCGTATGCTTCCTCTTTATCGCCTTCTCCGGCCATCTCTTCCTCATCGGCGAATTCAAGATCATTTAAGTATAGGGCCATAAATTCATAAAAATCTTTCATCTCAAAGCTATAGCATGCGCTCGCTTCTTCTTGGTCTTCTTCATATTGAAGCATCAAATAGGATACATTTCCTTTTGTGTCTTCGGCATCAAAAAAGACAAAGTAGCCGATGTTCGTATCCAAGTCGAACAAATGGCGCGTCCCGCCTTCAGTTACCTCATTGAACTCGCCTTCGTTCAATTTGCCGACTTTCATCGTTTCCATATCATCTTCGCGGTGAAACTGCACCATAAATGTTTTCATGTTTGTCTCCTCCTAGAAAATACTTAGTGAATATGTTTTTGACAGCAGCTCAAGCAATTTCATTCCCGTTAAGCTATTTCCCTTATCGTCGAGCGCTGGACCGAAAATGCCGATTCCACACCGTTTAGGAACAGCCGCGAGAATACCGCCTGAAACACCGCTTTTCGCGGGAATGCCAATTTTAATCGCAAACTCCCCTGAAGCGTTGTACATACCGCACGTCACCATAAACGTTTTGCAGATACGGGCGACATCAGGCGGCATGAGCGGTTCACCCGATTGCGGGTCTCGCCCATCAAGCGCCAATACAAGGCCGATATGCGCCAAATCGATGCACGTCATCTCAATGGCACACTGCTTCGTATACAAATCCATTAGTTCTTCAACATCTTCATCGATAATACCATGCTGCTTCAGGAAATAGCAAAGCGAACGATTTAAAAAGGCGGTCGCAAACTCAGATTGAGCCACTTCTTTCGAGTAGGAAATGCTTTCATTGCCGGCGAGGCGGCGGACGAATGCCAACAGCCGGACAAGCCGTTCCTCGACCGAACCGCCGCGGATCATATGCGTCACCGCCAGCGCTCCAGCGTTAATCATCGGATTAAGCGGTTTGGCTGGCTGCATGTCTTCAAGCTTGGCGATTGAGTGAAACGGGTCTCCCGTCGGCTCCATGCCGACTTTGCGGAATACTTTCTCTTCGCCGCAGTCAATCAAGACAAGCGCAAGCGCAATAATTTTCGAAATGCTTTGCAATGTCACTTTGACTGTTACATCGCCAGCATCGATCACCTGACCATCCGGCATATAGATGGCGATCGACAATTCATTCGGATTCGCTTTTCCCAGCGCGGGGATATAATCGGCCACCTTTCCATCGCGGGCGTACGGCTTCGCTTCTTCGACAAAACGGACAAGCTCTTCTTTTTTATACACAAGCATCACCGTTTGTTAGTATCGTCCATTTTTTCAGCATATATGACCCTTTGTTTATCGCTCATTGATCTTTTTCTCTAATGATTCGCTCTAAGGATTTCTGTTTGATTTTTCAATTTCTAAGGCGCAAAATAATCATTAACAAAAAAGTGCCGAATGAATGACCATTGAACCGCGCTTTTTATGTTGGCACACTCACAGTTACTAATTTGTTTATTTCGGTTGAAGTTTTTTCTTTCTCCAAGGTTTTAAATATGAAATAATAAAAATAAAAACGGTGACGGCCACTTGAAAATATACCGCGTATTGCCTTATTTCATGATTTTGAAGAAAAGCCGGATTGCTTAAAGCTAGTTCCTTTTGCGTTTCCAATAATTCCATATTGGCAATCATCAAACGGTCGACGACAAAAATGCCAACAACGGTTTGGATCATATAAAGACCAAATTTGACGCCGACCCAGCGATGCTTAAAAAATCCCCAATGGGTGAAAAATCCGTAAATAAAGCCTACTAAACAAAGTTCCAACCGCTCCCCATCTGACTACATGATCACTTATCGTCACCATGTTTTTATAACCGTGGTAGGCTTCATCATATTTTGTAAAATCAATCCAGAAATTCAATGCTACCGAGCTCAAAATGCCGCCAAAAAACAAAACCACTAAAAAAACATGGATGATTTTCAGCCATTTCATGCCATTAGGTCCTATTTTCTTCAATATTCCGTCCCCCTCTTTATCGCTTGTATGTTACGCGTTTTTTACACCGATCAAAAACCTTCTCTATCTTCGCACTATTCATCATTATAACGGGGGAAAAATAATGGCAATACAATATGGGCCGCGTTTTTCATTCTCCCTACTTCTGAAGGCTTATTTCTTATAACAGCAACAACGATAGTTGATGTGAAATGTTTGGACACAAAAAAGCAATCACGGGAAGATGATAACGTGTTTGGCAAGGGGCTTCTGCATGTATAAGTTCTGTTGCAAAAATTCTTATATGACGAATGAGAGAGAAACGATATGAAACAGAAATTTTTCCCACCCTTATTATTTTTCTTAATATAAAGCGGGTCAGAAGGTCCAGACTTTACTGGCATTGTTGCTTATAAATCAAGACGGTTGTCGCAAAGTTTGTTATTTTTTCAAGAAATCTCCCGCCTCTTAACGAAATGCAGGTGGGAGAGGCTCAGCAAGTAAAATACGCCATAAAATGATTTTCATTCTCTGAATTACGATAAAATAACACAAATGAAAAGAGGATTGTTTATGAAAGTTTTCTCTGTTTTGTTCATGATTTTAGGAGTTATTTTAACGCTTTTAGGTATATTACCTTTTATATTGAAATATCCGTTTAACAACAGTCCTAATTCAGGTCCAGCAAATATTTAGGAACTAATCCTTATGATTTCATATGACGTCAAGGGATGGTATTTAATGATTGGCATTGGTTTATTGTTATTATCCTCGTTTTTCAAACAAAGGGAAAATTAAAGTTTTAAATCATTTTTAAATAAACACCTTAATTCTATTTGCACAAATATTACCATTCTCCTGCTTCTTTCAAGATTCCACTCCATAAACTTTTTACTCTAGCAAAATAGATCAACGCTTTGACAGCCGGGCGACCGAACCAGCCGACTTCTAAACAAATGAACTTGTTTAGAAGCAGCTCGTTGTTCGGCACTTGGAACATTTTGGAATAACCGAGACACGTCATTAACACTTCTCCATCCACCCTGAACTTTCGGCTAAAAAATGAGGAAAGCAGTGGGCTTTTTTTGGAACATTCATCTGTATTTATATAGATCGTTATGATCTGAAACACTTGTCTGTCTATATATCATATCGGGCACTAAAGGATCTTATGGTAATTGCATTTAATAATTGGCATACGTCTTGCGTATTTATATGGTGAAAAAAGAAAGGAGTGTACCAAATGAGAGATTATGCCTTGTTTCAAACACCCCAAACCATATCCTATGGATGCAATGCCTTTCAAACAGTAGGCAAAGAAGCAGCATTAAGAGGCAGAAAAGCTTTAGTAATAAGCGACAAAATTATGGAGAGCTTAGGGAATATTGAAAAACTTCAACATGAGCTTTTAAAAGAAGAAATTGTAAGCGTTGTCTATTCAGGTGTGGATTCAGAACCAAATGATGGTTACGTGGAAGAAGCATTACATCTTCTTCAAGAAGAAAAGTGCGATTTAGTGATTTCGCTAGGTGGAGGAAGTTGTATTGATACAGCCAAAGCCGTTGCTGTGGTTGCAACAAATGGTGGTTATATTGGCGATTATATGGGAAGAAAAAAAGTCGCAGGAAATCCATCCATCCCGCACATTGCCATTCCAACAACAGCCGGAACCGGATCGGAAGCTACGGATGTAACAGTCATAACCAATACTGCTAATGATGTAAAAATGATGATCAAACAACCTGCCTTCATGCCTGACGTCGCCATTGTCGACCCACTCTTCACTTTATCTTCTCCTAAAGCTGTCACGGCCGCCACTGGAATTGATGCTTTAAGTCATGCTGTTGAAGCTTACATTTCTAAACGTTCTCATCCAATGACAGACGTTCTAGCACTTTCTGCAATGGAATTAATCGTGAAACACTTAAAAGAGGCATATGAGGACGGAAACAATATTGAAGCAAGAGAAGGAATGGCGCTGGGAGCATTACAGGCAGGTATGGCCTTTACCAATTCTTCTGTTTGTCTAGTGCACGGTATGTCAAGGCCAATTGGTGCGCTGTTCCATGTCCCGCATGGAATTTCAAATGCGATGCTACTACCGGCCGTTTTAGAGTTTAGTTACGAAGCTTGTACCGATCGCTTAGCTGTATTAGGAACATATTTTGATCCAACAGCAAAAACCCTTTCCAACGATGAAGCAGCAAAAATCGCCGTTCGTTCTGTAAAAAAGCTTTGCCTAGATTTAAATATTCCTAATTTAAAAAATTGGGGCATTGATCAACATGATTTTGAAAACGCTATCGAAAAAATGGCGACTGATGCGCTTGCCAGCGGAAGTCCACAAAACAACCCTAGAGTGCCATCAAAAGAAGAAATAAAAGAGCTTTACAAAGTTTGTTACAATTACGATTTTTCTACGGAAAATTCTTCACTATGAACCTCCTCCCCTCCGTTAAGAGGGGGGCTTTTTTCAGAGGAGTGTTAAAAATATAAGATGGCGCTCATTCATTATTGACAACTGATTTCTAAAAACATAGAATGAGATTGGGAATCATTATCATATGTTGGTGGACAAAAAGCATTTATTTTCTTGCTGTCCATCTCATAGATTGTGATCAAGATAGGAGGTAGACACAGATTGGCCGTTGTGAAAAATGATAGGCAAAACGCCTGCTAGTAGCAAATGTGTGGAAACAAATCATTTGTCAAGGTTTTTTCTTTCTATTTAATAGGATTTGCCTATCATAAATCTATAAAAATAAAAAGGGGGCTATAAATTGATTGCAAAACAAAACTTCTCATTTAAACTACTTGTTATTTTGACAGCGCTCATGATCGCATTAGTTGGTTGTTCGAGCAGTTCTCCTTCTACCTCCAAATCAAATGAAGAGAAATCGACAAATACTAAAACAGCCACTGGTGACGACACAAAATATCCGATCGAGATCAAACATGCTTTTGGTACAACGGTGATAAAAAGCAAACCGAAACGAGTCGTTACGATCCAATGGGGGAATCAAGATATTCCACTCGCTCTTGGTGTGATTCCTGTAGGATTCTCGGCGGCAAACTTTGGCGTCCAAGATGATAGCGGTCTTCTACCTTGGACTGCGAAAAAGCTCAAAGAACTCGGTGAAACGAAACCAAATGTGTTCCACGATACAGACGGATTGGATTTTGAAGCGATTTCCGACGCAAAACCCGATGTCATTCTGGCTGCTTACTCCGGTATAACAAAGGAAGACTACGATATGCTCAGCCAGATTGCTCCGGTCGTTGCTTATCCGGAAGCACCATGGGCCACTCCATGGCGTGACCAAATTCTCATGAATGCAGCAGGAATGGGCATGAAAACAGAAGGCGAGAAACTGGTCAAGGATATGGAAAAATTGATCCAAGAAAAATTAAGCAACTATCCGCAAATTAAAGGCAAGAAATTTGTATGGGCTAATTTTTCGGCTGATGATTTGTCGAAACTCCATATCTATACGCCGGTAGACACCCGCGTGGCCTTTCTACATGAGTTTGGATTGGAATACCCTGAAAGTGTAAAGAAACTTATTAAAGATCCTAAAAGTTTTTACTTGGATTTAAGTGCCGAGAACGCCGAGGCTCTTAACGACGTGGATATCATCGTCGGATATGGCAACGAAGAATTATACAATGCCCTCAAAGCGGATCCTGTGCTTGGCAAAATTCCAGCGATCCAGAGAGGTTCTGTCGCGTTCATCGACAGCAGCACACCTTTGGTTGCAGCTGCCACTCCGACTCCGCTTTCCATAGAATATACGATTGATGATTATTTAGAATTAATTGGAGGAGCCGCTAGCAAAGTAAATGAATAGTTTTTTTGCTACTCATGACAAACGAATCCGTTTACATACGCCGAAAAACTTTACAATGATTTTGGCGATTTGTATTCTCTTGCTCGGCGTGTGTATCCTTGCTTCCCTGGCCTTGGGTTCCCGATTAGTGAGCCTTCAAGAATTAGTAGACGGTTTGTTTCACCCTGATGTTGATTCTTATGGAGCCAACGTGGTTCGCAAGCGAATTTCGCGAACGATTTTCGGTTTGTTTTGCGGAGCAGCGCTTGGGGTTTCCGGAGCGCTTATGCAATCTGTCACGCGAAATCCCATTGCGGACCCGAGCATTTTGGGTGTGAACACGGGCGCCGCTTTGTTTGTTGTTTGCGGGATCGCGTTTTTGCATATCAATGCAGCCAACCAATATATTTGGCTAGCTTTAGCTGGAGCGGTGATAACAGCAAGTCTCGTATTCGGCATTGGTTCCATGGGACAAGGAGGGGCTACTCCCCTCAAGTTGATCTTGGCGGGAGCCGCTACAAGCGCGGCTCTCTCTTCCCTCGTCGTCATGATCATACTTCCGCGCTCTTATGCCATGGACCAATTTAGGTTTTGGCAGGTCGGAAGTGTTGGATCAGGGACTTGGAGCGCTATCGCCATCTTTATCCCTTTTCTTATCGTCGGGATATTGATCGCTATGATAACGGCTCCGGCCCTTAACGCTCTCGTACTTGGAGATGACGTTGCTACCGGACTGGGGGTTCGAACAGAAATCTTGAGACTAGTTGCCGCTCTCGCAAGTGTGATATTGTGCGGGGCAACTACGGCGCTGGCCGGCCCTATCGCCTTCGTCGGGCTCTTATCCACTCATGTTATGCGACTTCTACTTGGCCCTGACTTGCGCTTTGTCATACCGATGTCTGCTATGGCAGGCGCCATTATCTTGACGATATCAGATGTATGTGGCAGGCTCATCGGCAGCCCTGGTGAACTTGAGGTCGGTGTTGTTACTGCATTTATCGGAGCGCCGTTACTCATTCTATTAGCTATAAAATCGAAAGTGAGTTCATTATGATCAAATCATCTGTTGAATTGATTATGGCGGGCAGACGCCAAAGACGTCGCCGATGGATACTTGTTACTGGATTGCTTGCGTCATTGGCGTGTATACTTTGTTGCGCGATGCTGTTGCTTGGGAACACGATTTATCCGGTTACAGAAGTCATCCGGGCGCTTTCAGGCGAGCAGATTCCAGGTGCGTCATTTGCGGTGAATACGATCCGCTTACCGAGAATGCTGGCAGGACTTTTTGCCGGATTTGCTTTCGGTCTTGCTGGCAGCATCTTCCAAACAATGTTGCGCAATCCTCTTGCCAACCCGAATGTCATTGGAATTACTACCGGCTCAAGCGCGGCGGCCGTTTTCTGCATCATCGTGCTTCAAACTAGTGAATCGGTCGTTTCTTTAGCTTCGGTGATGGCTGGTCTTGCCACCGTCATGATAATTTATCTCTTATCTAGCAGAAAGCCCTTTTCAATTGGGCGATTAATCTTGGTTGGAATCGGCATACAAGCGATGCTTGACGCCGCCATATCCTATCTGCTTCTCATTGGCGCACAACAAGACATTCCCGCAGCACTCAGATGGCTGAGCGGGAGCCTCAATGGCTCCCAGATGCATGAGCTTCCGCCACTGATGATAACGGTTTTGATCTGCACTCCTATCATTATCGTATTGGGAAAACAGCTCAGTTTGCTGGAGCTTGGCGAACAAGCGGCGACATCTCTCGGCGTACGTACGAATACAGTCAGAGTCATACTTATTCTAAGTTCAGTCTGTATGCTTGCTGTGGCTACGTCTGTCACCGGACCCATCGCCTTTGTCGCATTTCTTTCGGGACCAATTGCCAAAAGATTGGTTGGATCTGGTTTTTCCAATGCCCTTCCTGCGGGGCTTGTTGGTGTGAATCTTGTTCTCGGAGGAGATCTGATTGGACAGTTTGCTTTTGAAACCCGTTTTCCTGTCGGCGTCATCACTGGCATAGTCGGAGCGCCATATTTGATTTTCTTGCTGATCCGAATGAATCGAAAGGGAAGTTTATAAATGAAACCAGTGCATCTTTTCAAAGTCGAGCAAGTCGTGGCAGGGTACGATCATAAAACCGTTATTCAAGATGTTAGTCTTGTTGTTCCTAGTGGCAAAATAAGTGTGATGATCGGAGCAAATGGCTGTGGGAAATCGACTCTTCTAAAAACGATGGCCAGACTGATCAAGCCTACATCTGGACAGATCATCCTCGACGGAAAACCGATCAGTCAATTTCCACCAAAACAATTGGCTCGAATTTTAGGATTGCTGCCGCAATCTCCTGTCATCCCAGAGGGAATTACGGTTGCAGATCTGGTGGGGCGTGGAAGATTTCCACATCAATCTTGGCTTAGCGGATGGACTAAAAAAGATTATGAAGCTGTTGCAGAAGCCATGGAATTTATGAATATTATCGAGTTCGCCAATCATCCTATTGATGAACTTTCAGGCGGTCAAAGACAGCGCGTCTGGATTGCTATGGCTCTTGCACAACAACCGGACATTTTGCTTCTCGACGAACCAACAACATTCCTAGATATTACCTATCAAATCGAAATTCTCGACTTGCTTACTGACTTAAACCGAAAACATGGAACAACGATTGTCATGGTCCTTCACGACATCAATTTATCTGCACGCTATGCCGATCATATTTTTGCGCTCCACAAGGGCAGGCTTGTGGCCGAAGGGGAGCCATCTAAAGTGCTTACGAGCACATTGATCAAAGAAATCTTCGGCCTCGATTGTACAGTAATCGAAGACCCTCTTTCAGGCTCACCAATGGTGGTGCCGAAAGGTCGACATCATGTTCATGTCCATTAGTAGGCGTTCCCCTGTCTTAAGGGGAACGCCTACTATTGTCTAATACATTCTATCGAGAAGTCTGCCTCCTCTTAACAGAATATGAGCAGAAGAAATTCCATTAACAGCAATCACTACATGAAACAAACAGATTGTCAACATCATAACTTGGAATTGCTTATCTAATTTCCATCAATATAAAAAAGCAAAAACCCTAGTATCATAATAGTTGACTAGAAAAATTACGGTAAGGATTTCCGCTATGCATCATCTATCGAATTAATCCTGCCATTCTCGTCTCTTTGGATTTTCTATGCTCTCTGGATGAAGCTTCATCATTTTCTCGTCAATCGTTCCACTTGACACAACGGCATGTTTAAATAGAAAAATTTCTCCACCACTCTGCACAAATAAACTAGTGAATAGAAGCAATCGGTATGAGACAGCTAAAATTCATATTTTAGCGTAAATGCTAATCTCTCAAGTTACCTCTAAATGTCATAAGAATGAACTTTGATCGTTGGAAAAGGAAAGGATTCGTTTCGATCACATATAATTTCAAGTTTCGCGAGGACAAGCCTCTATTCTGATGGAAGATTTTCCTTCACTTGCTTTAACGTCGCTACGATCAAAAAGCTCACAATCACTAGTAAGAACCAAGAACTCACCTTTCCAAGATGAACAAGACTCCATGCCTCGGCCTGATTTGGATATTGCCAAGCTCCAAAAAACGTTGCGATATTTTCAGCGATCCATATAAAAAATCCGATAAGCACAAAGGAAAGGACGATCGGCATGCGGTAACGAGTGCCGCCAACCTCGTACGTGACCCATGATGGCCAAAAAACGATCATGACAAGTCCTGACAGCCACCAACGAACGTCCATCCAATAATGATGAGTGAAAAAATTCAAATAAATCGCGGCAGCAAGAGGCACAACGACGAAAAACGGCGGCCATTTAACGAGCTCCACCTTCAGCCTCCTCCACGCCTGACAAAGATAGCTCGCTACACTTGCGTACATAAATCCGCTATATAAAGGCACTCCGAAAAATTTAGAATATCCTTCCCCTGGATAAGACCATGAACCCATATGCACCTTGAAAAGTTCAAGAGCAAGGCCGATAAGGTGGAACAATGTGATCACCTTTAGTTCATCCATTGTTTCAAGCCTAGAACGCACCATCCACCACTGCATCAGAAGGCAAATAATGAGCAGCCAGTCATATCGCGGCAGAAAGGGAAGCGGCACGATTTTTGTAAAGGCCAAAGAGGCAAAAATCACAACGGGAAACAAACATGATAGGGCCTGCTCCCAACCGAAACGCACGAGTTGTTTGCATGCTCTCATAATTTGTGCCTTTATCATTTTTTTCTGGGTATCCTTTTGAATGGTTAAATTCATGAGCGACTCCTTTTTGATGAATTTGAATCATCGAAATGCTCCTCTTCCTTTCCACTTCACGTTACATAGTTCTATGAGCCTAATCTTGACTCTCTTCATCACTTCGGTATTCTAAAATATCTCCTGGCTGACATTCTAATGCCTTGCAAATCGCCTCTAAAGTGGAGAAACGAATCGCTTTCGCCTTTCCGTTTTTCAATATGGAGAGATTCGCCATTGTGATCCCAACTTTCTCCGAAAGTTCTGTAACGCTCATTTTTCTTTTCGCCAGCATAACATCAAGATTGATTATAATTGGCATATTGTCCACCTCAGATCGTTAAATCATTTTCTGATTTGATATCGATAGCCGTTTTTAAAAGTTTTTGCAGAACGGCAGCAAAAACGGCAATCACCATTGATGCAAAAGGAACCACCAATCCGATCAAGATGACACCTGGAGCGTCATCTTTCTCCGCAAAGAGATAGAAAAGCGGTAAGACGAGCACATGCAAACTGCTGATGGTGATGGCACAGTATTTGATTTTTTTCAAAGCGATGACAGATAACTCGGAAAAAGCTTCATTTTTGTCAATGTAGCGTAAAAGATTAAAAGCCTGATACAAAGCAAAGTAAAACGGTACCGCGGATGCATAAAAAACAATGAAAACGAGATATTTAATAGAAGCAAATTCCGGAAGCAATTTTGCTGCAACATTCCCTAGCACAGGTACCAAAAAGATGCACAAAGCAAGAACTGGAATCCCTATAAGAATAACAACAATCTTTAAAAAGAGAGTTTCTGGTTTCATAAAAAGCACCTCGCTTATTTATTGTCGATTTAATTTTAATAGATTTTTTATCGTTTTTCAATAAATTATTATCGTTTATTATTATTTTTTTGCTGCAAAAAAATATACTTCTTTGTTCAAAACAGACACAAAAAAGCATTTCTCATTATAGAGAAATGCTCTGCCACTTTTATATCCAAGCCTCCAGCTTCCCTGCGCTTTTTGCTTATTAATCTTTGGACTTCCTTAGATCTTTTATGATTTGCTTCTTCGAATGGCATCCAGTATTTTATTGGAACAACAGCGAAAGCAGCAGGGCGGACGTAAGAGATGTGACCATCTGCTTCCCGGATAATAACAGGGCCTCTTTCACCCCTAATTCCTTTGCAACCGTCCATAAAGTAACCGCGCACGCACTTAAAGTAGAAGCAAGATAAACGCTAAGAAATAATTGAAATGTCGACATCTCCGTTAACAGCAGCTGGTTCCCTTCATTAAACAATAAAATGCCATCTTTACGAATCATCGAAAAAACAAGGCCAACAGCGGCTTCATGCGGCAAATTCAGCCATTGAACAAGCGGCGCAAACACTCCAACCGCTTTTTTCATCCATCCGAACACGTCCATCAATCCAGCAATTAGGCAAATCGTAAAAAAGATTGGCATCGCCTGTGTTAGAAATTGTGAGACCGTTGCACGAACCCGGTATAATACTCCTGACCATGTTGGCAGCTGAATAAATGTCCGATGCGGGCGGATCATCCCTATATGCGCGAATGCCTGCCGATGCCATATTCTCGTATGAAGTGCTCCAACAAGAAAAACAGTAAATAAATACGGCAAAAATAAAGACGGCTTTTGTGCGCTATGAAAAATGGAAATCGTTGCACCAATTTGATAACTGCAAGCCGAACCAAACGAAATAAGAGAAACACACGATTTTCGTGTGCACGCACTGCATAATCTGCTCTGTTGAACGGCCACCACATTGCATCCAAATCCAGTTAATACTGGTATAAGATCTTGGCCATTTAATCCGATTTTTCGCAAATATGGATCAAGGGCATCCATGATCCGATCTTTAATCCCTGTTTCGTCCGTGATCGCCATCATAACACTTAACAAAAACACAACGGGAAACGCCCATAAAAAGGAATACGCTCCCAACGTAAGCAATCCATAATCTCCAACAAGTAACGCTTCAACCAGTCTCCCTTTCCCTTCAAGAGCCTGAATAACTCCAGCTAACGCCGCTTCTAAATACGGCTGTCCCCACTCTGCGATTTTATAGGCGATATAAACCGGAAAGAGAAACATCATCAAAATCGCCGCTACTGAAGCGAGAGGCCCTACGACGGGGCGTTCAAATAAAAGCGAAACAGGCTCTTGTTTAGGCAAACGAAGCGCCTGTAATAGCTTCATATCCTCTTCTGTCCATTTTCTTCCTTGCATAAACGGCGGAAGCGTACCATCATTCTCCTTCCTTCCTTTTGTCAAAAAGATCGGGAATTTGTATTGCTTTTGGGCGTTTTCTAATACTGCTTTCGCTTGTTCATTCATTTTATCTACAAATGTAACGGCAATGGAGACGTCCATTTGATCGATAGAAACAATGGACAATAGTTCTTCTAATTCCTCTTGAAAATGGGTGCCCCGTATAATAAGCATCACATGATGGGCTTTTTCCACTTCTTTTTCCAGTTGCCGCTTGCCAAGCTCATCTCCTCTGCGCAATCCCGGTGTATCGACAATCTCCCATCCATCCAAGCAACGAAGGGGATGGGAACGAATCGTATACGTCGTTCCCTTCACATTGGTTTCTTCACCAATGCCAAACTGCGTCCATCTTGAAAATAACGTTGTCTTTCCAACGGATTCAAGCCCGATGAGCAAAAGCCGTTTTCGTTTCGCTTGTTCGGCTAGCACTCGCATTTCACCTCACAACAAGATAAGTCCGTTAAATACATTTGATTGTTGGCGTAGTGAGTGAATATTTCTTCATCATGAGACAGTCTGAAACGGTCAACCAATTGTTTGGCCACAACAGCAAAACGCTGCCGAAATTTATAAATAAAGCAGAAAATCGCCTGATCGTGAGCAACACTTGGCCCAATTAAAAATAAATTCGGCGTAATGGTCGATTCATCATGAACCGTCAGTTTCGCTTTTCCATTTTCCCCCCATTCAAACAATGAACGAATTTGTTCCGCACCTGAACGAAATCCTGTGGCTAGAATCGGTTGGGGTTGAGTCAGCATTTGCTTGCCATTCGAAAGAAATAGCGTATAACCGTTGTTATCCTTATAAATCTTTTCCACTTTTGTCTTTTCGATAACGGTTAGCCGCTTGGTGCGCTCGGCTATTCGCAAGCGCTCCCATGTATATGGGGCCAGCGACAAACTCGGGTCCGCTTCTTTTTTTCCATTTCGCTCTTGAGCTGAGATCACAGTCACCTCATTGCCATAAGCCACTAAATTCACAGCTGCATCCATCCCGCTTTCATAACCGCCAATGACCACATAGTGACCTTTTTCAAGCTTTCTCCAACTATCAATATATCGGTTATGTAACGCATGTTCCGCCCCCGGGAATGGACGTACATTTGGAAACTGAAATTCCCCCGTCGCCCAAATGACAGCATCTGCTTCATAATCGCCTTCATTTGTTTTTAAAACAAAGCGGTCTCCCCTTTTCTCAACGCTAGTCACATTTACTTCTTCTCGAATCGGCAAATCATAATGTTCAGCCAATAAATCAAGATATAGTGCATAATCTTCGCCGCTTAGCCGCTCTTTTCGCAGTGTGAATGCAGGCGATGTTGTCGGGGAAACAGCATTTAAATCTAATGCGCCAAATCCTTGTCCTGTAAATGACGGAGTAATAAAGCGCATTTCTTTCGGCCATTGCATAAATGACGAACCAATGCGATCACGCTCTAAAATCCCGAAATTCTTAATTCCTAATTGCTTGAATAATATCCCCATTCCAATCCCAGCAGGTCCCGCCCCTATGATTAGAATAAAAGGGTTCATTTCCTCTTCACCTCTCGATAATAGTAATCATTACGTTTTATAAACTATACCACACAAAAAGGAATTTGTGAATTCTATAGAATGGAATACATCAAAACATTGTCGGTATTAATTTCATATTTTTTCACAAACGTTCAATAAGGATTCGTCTGTATAGTCCCCCCCTCCTTGTGCGATTCTTTTAGCGATGATAGACGAATCATCCAAACAGCCCTTTTTATGAAGTTCTTTCTAAAAGCTTCCTTCCCCGTCCAGCATTCATCTTTTCCCATTCCAGACTTCAATATATATACTCCCCAGTTTGTCTTTGCATTTACAAGCGAAGTATGTTTAAATATTATTTAAATCGTAATGATTACTATTTTCGTTTTATTTTCTTATCTTTTAAGAGTGTTATCAAAATCAGGACGGAGAATTTAAAAAAGAATTTTTAATAACGGGGAGGAAAATGACTAATGAATCAAAAAATACCTGTAACTGTTTTAAGCGGCTACTTTTATTTTGCACTAAACAGTCGAGATACGGTAGAAAAAGAGGTCATTTATGTCGTGTTAGGTGTAAACGAAGAAGGGTTTCGTGAAATTCTTGATTTCTTTGTGGGAGGACAGGAAAGCGCCCATGTATGGCAGGAGATTCTTCAACAACTATACAACAGAGGCGTCAAGGAAGTCCTTCTAGGCGTATTCGATGGACTACCGGGTTTAGAGGAAGCCTTTAAGACGGTTTATCCGAAAGCCGATGTGCAGCGTTGTGTCGTTCACAAAGTACGTAATACCTTACATCGTGTTCGGAAAAAAGACCAATTTGAAGTGGCAGAGGGTCTCAAGCTGATTTATTGCGCAACGAATAAGGAGATGGCGTTACAGATGTTTCAACAGTTTGAGTCGAAATGGTCCAGCAAGTATCCGAGAGAAGTTCAATCTTGGGATAATGAGTGGGATGTCCTCCTTACATTTATGGAGTATCCAAGCCGTATTCGAAGTGTGATTTACACGACCCATGCCATTGAACGAACGATCAAAGAGATTCGGAAACGTCTCAAGCCGATGAACAGTTTGAGTAGCTTAGAAGCCGCTGAAAAAGTCGTGTATTTGACCATCCAAGATTTTAATGAGAAATGGGCAGGGCGAAAGTGACGAGGATTTGCTGAAGCACAGGAGGCGCTTCAACGAATGTTTGAAGAACGTTACAATTAACCAAATACCGTAAATGCCAAACCAATAAAATAAGGGGATTCTCCCTTTCTGCACAAAAAACTGAATATTCTGTCATTTTTATAGAGGAAACTAATCCCCTATCCATTCCAAATCCATTTCAGAGATACCCTATCTATGTTGCATTACACAAAATTCTTGACGTTACCTAGTATTATAACTAAATTATACCAAATTTAGCATATTATTAATAATTCCTGAACCCATAAAAAGAAAGCCTTTCTCAAGTGCTAAAGTCTAGTAAAATCGAGATACGAGTTAGTTTTCATTTGCTTCTGAGATATTTTTTCATTTTAA
This sequence comes from Anoxybacillus sp. B2M1, assembly GCF_001634265.1. Lineage (NCBI taxonomy): Bacteria > Bacillati > Bacillota > Bacilli > Caryophanales > Anoxybacillaceae > Anoxybacillus > Anoxybacillus sp. B2M1. The sequence continues at coordinate 1,615,752 of NZ_CP015435.1, forward strand.
TGCTTGTTGGAATATACCCCATCTTGGTATATAACTGATATGCACGTTTGTTGTGCCCGAAAACATGTAACCCGATTGAACTTACATTCATCGAGGCAAGGTCAGTTTCAAATGCAATAAGTGACTGCTTTCCATATCCTTTGCCTTGAAATTCTTCGTATATCTTAATGCTGTATATAAAAGCTGATTTCTCGCCATTATTTTCTTTGACTTCATACCAAATCGTGCCTATTGCGCCTACTACTTCGTGATGCAATGAACACAAAAAATGACCATTCGTATGAATCCCTTTAGATAATAGTTCATTTGTTTCTTTGATCGCTCGTCCAATCGATTCTGATGGTGTCCATCTGCCTTCCTTTACATTTTCTTCGGCATACTCTCTGACTGTCTCTTCGAAGAACCTTTTATATTGTTCTTCGTTCATTCGAACCAAAGTTATCATGGATATTCCTCCTAGATTAATTCCTACCGGCCAAAATAGACTATGGTGTCGGCTTCAAATGCAGATTTACACAGCAATTTAGTGGAAAATTATTACTAACATTAACTTAATATTATCATATTTATAATAATTTTCAAATTTCTAACTTGAATAAATTGCCAATCAAATTTAATATAAACTTAAGCAATGTAAGTAAGTGGAAAAATTGGATGATGAATTAAAAGATAATTCAGTAAAAAATAATACAGTAAAAGAAGAAACATTTATTTTTGAAGAACAGGAAGCACTGATACCTATTATGCACCCGGCCGACTAAGAATTGGCATGAGCGGAACCATCTGAAACTCAATCAGGTGGTTCTTACTTTTATTCTGTTGGGAAATGGTTTGAGAAAATGTCACGATTGAACCGTTATTATTTAGCACCTGATTTAGTCATTACTTATCCTGATGGACAACCGCACTTGCATCTACCTTCTGTAAAACGCACTTTTAAAGTTGATTGGAAGGTATGCGAGATTATCTCCATGTTTTCGAGTGAAGACACAAGCTTACAACCGATTTTTTCAGAATCAATGGTAACAAGTATTGTCGAGCACTTGGTCAAAAATGGAATTCTCATCGAAAAGGAAACAGATTACAATTTGACCATTGAGCAAATCGTAGCGGAATGGCAAGATTGGGATGAATCATCTTGGTTCCTTCATCTACAAACAAAAGATACAAAATTTGAAACCACTGAAGAAGGTAGATTGAAAAATGTTGAAGAATTCAGAAAAAAATCATCTCCTGCACCACAATATTTCAAGTGCAACTGCGCAACATCTAGCATCAAACTACCGACTCCTAGTAAACTTTTAGATCAAACTTTGGTCAATTCTTTTATGAAACGTAGATCCTGTCGACGTTTTTCTGAAGAACCAATTTCACTACAAAACTTAGCCGATGTTCTATTTTACACTGAGGGATTCTTTTCACAAATGACACACACTCCTATGGAATCGTAGTCAAAAAGCCCTCTCCCTCTCCGGGTGGACGACATTCAATAGAGTTATATCCGATTGTGAATGCATGTGAAGGTTTACGAAGCGGTGTGTACCATTACTGTCAAAAACACCACGCTTTACATCTTATTGAGACAGAAGAAGACGTGAAGCCATTTCTATACGATGTCCTATATGGGCAAGATTATTTCCTGAATGCCGCAGTTACAGTTTTTTATACAAGTGTTATAGATCGAATTAAATGGAAATACAAAGGCGCACGCATTTATCGACTTATGCATTATGAAACCGCTCACTACGCGCAAAACTTTTTGTTAGCGGGAACAGCACATAATTTAGGTGTTTTCATGACGGCAGCTTTTAAGGAAAGTTTAGTAGAATCAAAACTCGGTATTGACGGAGTACATGAAGTGGCCATGTATGTAACAGGAGCTGGACAAAAAGATGAAATAGGTCCATATGCTCGCGCCGGCATTGAGCTAAGTGAAAACGTACCGGCAGATTTTAAAATTGTCCTGCCAAAAGCTCTTTCTTCTACAGCTGAGCAAAAGATACTAGGGTAAGGTGGAGATGGCATGAAGTTCCTAGTTTCTCAATATTCGAAAATAAAGAAAGTAGTTCATTCACAACCTTGGAGTGCGCCCTTTCTAGGGGCATTGTTTCTAGATTCGTTCGGATCGGGGTTAACTATGCCATTTTTAGTTCTTTTTTTTCTAAAGACGAGTGGTCTTTCGTTGGAGCAAGTAGGTCAAATGCTATCGATTAGTGCATTGGCTGGATTACTTGCCATACCTGTCTGCGGTATGATAGTGGATCGATTAGGTGCAAAGCCTGCTGCTCTTGCAAGTTTTTGGTTACGAGGAATCGGAACTCTTGGATATTTGATATTCCATAATATTTGGGGATTGACAATCGCAGCGACTATTGTTACCTGGGGACAGCGGGCATGGCCAGTTGTGAACCAAACGATCATCTCACAACTTGTCCCCAGCGAGGATCGAACGATGTGGTTTGGAAGTTCTCGAAGTTTACGGAATTTGGGGAATTCTTTAGGAATGCTCATAGGTACAGGTATCATAGCAATATTTAATACATCGTTTGCTTATGGGACGTTAATATTCATAGATGCATTCAGTTTTCTTATTGCAGCCGTGTTGATTGCAAAAATTCCATTGCGCAACCAATCAATTATAAAAAAAGAACCGATTTCCAAAAAAGTTTGGGCTATTCGTTTTTCATACGACTCAAACTTAATGCGTTTTTTGGTAGCAGTTGCTCCGATGACCTTTATGTACGTCGCTTTAGGTTTCGCAATGCCTGCTTTTATAAAGGAGATAAGTCCAGACCTTAGCTGGATTTCTGGTGTGTTATTTACAGTAAATAGCCTTTCCGTTATTGTCCTTCAGGTTCCGCTGTTGTTTTTTACACATCGCTTGAACGATTTGCAAAAAATAATCGTCGGTTCGGTTGTTTTAGGCTTATCTTATATCATTTTCTTAGGAAGTACATTTTTAGTATCTGCACACTTGAACTTTTTTGTTCCACTTCTTTTCGTCGGAATTCTTCTCTTTAGTTGTGGAGAACAACTTTTTTATCCAGCGTCTGCAACAATTGTGGGGGAAATTGGTCCGGCTGAGAAAAGAGGGAAAAGCATTTCGAGCTATCAGCTTCTCTATGGAATCAGTAACGCGATCGGTCCCTTCATTGTAGGATATTTATTAACAAGAAATATTCCCCTTTCTTGGTCGTTTTTTGTGGTGCTTGCTTTTGTTGGAGTATTCCTACAGTGTATGTTATTACCCAATATAATTGGACAATCGCGTTCTCGTGAATCAACAATATTATAGGTATAACAAATGCTAAAAATAACGAGACGTAAAGCGTGATAAGTGTATTTGAATATTCAAATCCTTTCAAAATTAATTAATTTGATGATTTTGATATCACCCCTTATTATAAACATAAGATTTGAAAATTTTACAAAAAGGAGTAGCATAAGGTGAGTAAAATCTTAGTATTGTATGATAGCTGGTGTCCAATCTGTATGAGAGTTAAAGAAAATATTCATAAGCTGGATTGGTTTAACCTTATTGAACTAAAGAGTATTAGAGAAGAAAATAATCTAAATATACCTATCACTGACCTTGAAAAAGAAATGTATTGTATAAACGTAGAAACAGGAAAAATCACAAAAGGTATTGACGCAATCGCTTCTATTTCAGCAAGACTTCCGTTGATGATCTTATTTTGGTTACCTGTGAATTTGTGGTCGTTCAGGCATTTATGGTCAGAAGAAAAAAGGAGTTTAATTTTTTTAGCATATTGGCAAATATATTTTTGTGAACTACTGTCTGTACGTTATGTTCTTACTCTTTTTCCCTATTTATATTGATCCGAAAGCAATAGATACAAGTCAACCGATCGCTCATAATATTAATATAATTCCCTTCGCTTCGTTAATCGATATGGCCATATTCGCTATCAAACACGGCTATTATATGTCTTTAGTTACAAACATTATGGGAAACACTTTGCTGCTTTTCCCATTGTCCTTTTACTTGACAGTCCTCTGGGATCGGCTTAAAAGCGTGACAACAGCATTTATTTCCTCCATTTCCATTCCTATTTTAATCGAATTGATTCAATTAATTGAAAACATTTTTCAAGGGACTGGAAGAAAAGTAGATATTGATGATGTCATGCTAAATGGAATCGGCTTTTTTATCGGATACCGGATTGCTGTTCAACTTTATTCACCACTTAAAGAGATCCTTTCACAATCGAGTATCCGTTTAAAAAAACATCATTTATAACTTCAGCGATTTACTATGCAAAATTTTGAACCCTATCCGAGCGTTGCAACAAAAGCTGGAATCATTCTGTTTTGTTTTTTGGGGATATGGTGATCATTTTATATTAGCTGATCGCCATTCTAAGCATGGATAAATGGAGCGACTTTTATTATGGAAAATAAAAGCAATAAGTTGATTGAGTTTTTTAGCTTGCTCATGGCCTAAAAAGACCATGAGCGAGCTTTCATAAGTTAAATTGGCGCGAACGCGATAAAATAAGTGAGGCTTGGACTTTTAAGACGTTAGAAAGCTACTTTTTGATCACGCTTTTGGATGAATCATCTCTTCAGGACGAACATATTGATCGAATTGTTCTTCCGTTAGCACTCCTAATTCAATGGCCGCTTGTTTAAGGGACAAGTTATGTTTATGAGCATGTTTGGCAATTTTCGCCGCATTTTCATAGCCAATGTGAGGATTCAAGGCTGTTACTAACATTAAAGACTGATTCAAGTATTCTTGTATCACTTTTTCGTTTGGTTTAATGCCAACGGCGCAATTCGTATTAAAGGAATCCATCGCATCGGCTAACAGACGGACGGATTGCAAGAAATTATAAGCAATGACCGGTTTAAAAACATTTAATTCAAAATTCCCTTGACTTGCGGCAAAACCAATCGCCGCATCATTTCCCATCACTTGAACCGCTACCATGGTGAGTGCTTCACTTTGTGTAGGGTTTACTTTTCCAGGCATGATCGAGCTGCCCGGTTCGTTTTCAGGGATGGTAATTTCCCCGATTCCGCAACGAGGGCCGCTTGCCAACCAACGAACGTCATTTGCGATTTTCATTAAATCGGCAGCTAAAGCTTTTAAAGCACCGTGGGCATAGGTGATTTCATCATGGCTTGTTAAAGCATGGAACTTATTGATTGACGAAGTGAACGTTTCTTTTGTATAAGCCGAAATCTCTTCGGCAACCATCTCGCCAAACTTTGGATGAGCATTAATTCCTGTTCCTACAGCCGTTCCCCCAACCGCCAAGGCTTTCATCTTTTCAGTAGATTCCATAATCATCTCTTTGGAACGCTGCAGCATATATGCCCAGCCGCTAATTTCTTGCCCGAGTGTAAGCGGGGTGGCATCTTGGAGATGAGTACGACCGATTTTTACAATATGTTGAAACTCTTTTTCTTTCGCAACGAACGTTGTATGTAAGCGCTCTAATGCCGGAAGCAAAGTGTCTTTGATCGCAAGGACACTCGCAATATGCATGGCTGTCGGAAAGGTATCGTTTGAGCTTTGGCTCATGTTGACATGGTCATTCGGATGAATCTTTTCATCCATTCCTTGTTCTTTTAACCAGGCATTTCCGCGATTCGCTACCACTTCATTCACGTTCATATTCGACTGCGTTCCACTACCGGTTTGCCAAACGACAAGCGGAAAATGGTCATTTAATTTCCCAGCTAAAATTTCATCGCAAGCAAAAACGATCGCCTCTTTTCTAGGTTTGCTTAGTTTTCCTAGTTTTTCATTAACGATGGCGGCACTTCTCTTTAGCACGGCGAAAGCGCGAATTAATTCGATTGGCATTTTTTCTGTTCCAATTTTAAAATTATTCTTACTTCTTTGTGTTTGGGCTCCCCACCATTTATCCGCTGGAACTTTCACTTCACCCATTGTGTCTCTTTCTATCCGATATTCCATCGATCGAATTCCTCCCATATATTGATGATTTCTATGTTTACTATAAAGGAAATGAGCCTCTGGTTTCAAATGATTAAGATGTAGCTTACAAAACAATTTGACAAATAGGGAATAATCCGTCAATATTACTCTGAATTTGAGATATTTTAATTAACGAACAAGCTCTCCTGCCATTAGCTGAGCATATCGATCCACAAGCGAACATACTCAGTGTTCGAGGAAATGTTTTAGAAAACGGAATGCCGCGATTTTTTAAGCGCTTGGCGGAAGGAGTTTTTGATGAGGCCGATTTGATTAAGCGGACGAAAGAACGAAACGACTTTTTAGATGAAGCAGAGGCAAACTATCAATTGAACCGCGGAAATATCGTGGCATTTGGATATTCCAACGGAGCTAATATAGCAGGAAGTTTATTGTTTCATTTTAAAGGGACTTTAAAAGGGGTCTTGCTGCATCATCCAATGATGCCAAGAAGAGGAAACAAACTTCCTGATTTAACCGGTACGTCCGTATTTATTGCCGCGGGTGTGAATAATCCGCTCTGCCTCCGGTCAGAAACGGAGGAACTAGAAGGCAAAGTCCAAGGTAACCATTCATTGGATGAACACCGGCCCATCAGCTTACATGGCAAGAAGTCCGGCAGGCTGCTGAATGGGTATAAACATACGGTTAAGCAATAAATAAGAAAGGTAGAATGAAATCGTTGACGAAATGTTGTTAGGTGAACACGGTTAAACATAACGGTTAACGATTCTTTCTACCGCATTTACATAGCTTTTTCCAAACAAATTGAGATGAACAAGCAGATAAAATAATTGATAAAGTTCTTTACGATCTTCATAATCTTTGGATAAAGGATTTACTTCTTGATAAGCATGATAAAAGCCGGCTGGAAACCCGCCAAATAATTCGGTAAAGGCGAGCTCAAATTCATCATGTCCATAAAAAACAGAAGGATCGATGAGATACGGTTCGCCATTTTCCCCCGCCATCCAATTTCCGCTCCATAAATCTCCATGAAGCAAAGAGGCTTTTGGTTTTTCTGGTATCCATTGCTCTAACTCTTGCATCAGCTTATTTAACTTTTTGAAAATGGAAAGGGGTAACAATCCCTTTTCTTCAGCAAGACGAATTTGAGGTTGCAGCCTGCATGTTCGATAATAATCGATCCATGAATCCAACCATTGATTCGGTTGCGGCAGCTTTCCAATGTAACCATTGTTCGCAAAACCAAATTTTTCTCCTGTATGGTTGTGCATGAGGGCGAGCAGATTTCCAAGTTTTTCGGCGGCTTGTTCAGTTTTCTTCCCGGATATCCATTCTAAAATTAAACAGCCAATTTCGCCATCTTCATAAACATGAAACACGTTTGGAACAGAAATCGTCTTCGTTAAACGAATCGTATCTAATCCGCTTTTTTCAGAATGGAAAAAGCGTGGAGGCGGCGCTGCTTGAATTTTTATGAAATAGGAGCCGGAAGCTGTCCGAATGTAAAAAGATTCATTGATATCGCCGCCATAAACTTGTTTCCATGTAACGATTTCGCTTGTATCGAAATACGTTTGGATGGCTTTGGATAACATAGAATGCATATGGACCATATCCTTTGCTATTCACGATTTATCCTTCTTCAGGCTTTTTTCTTGGAAAGATAAAATAGGAGATCGAGATGAGAAAATCGACGATGAGCACAATTGTCCAAACTTTTGCAATTTGAACGAGGGCAGCCGTTCGTTCGATATCGTCAATCAACCAATCAATTATTCCTATCATACCACAACCGATCATATAAGATAAAACATGCCGAATCCAGCCTTTAAAATAATGCTTTGCATAGTCGAGACCGTAACGCTTCACTGGTTTTGGCCCTGTTTTTGCCACGTAATATTGAAATCGCTCATCCGCCCAGCGTACCATGCTTTTCCCGAAAGCGATCGAAACGCCAATGTATACGGCAGCCAAACCGTGGGCAATGGTGGCTGTTGCTCCACGATATAAATCAAAACTCGTAGCGATAAGTAAAACGAGATCGACGATAGGTGACATCGCTAATAGATAGATTCCTAGCTTTTGTTGCTTAAAAACATATCTTGCAAATAGGCCAGCAATAATGAATACCCAAAATCCGATTTCACAGGCAATAATGAACCATGCGATCCAATTCATCTGTTTCTCCTTTTTAATACAATCGTACTAAAAAAGTACAGATTAAGCAAATGGTTTGAAGACCATGACAGGAAGCCTTCTCCATTTTCATAAAAAAACGTTTGGAACACATGAACCAACAAATGTCCGAAGAACGCGATAAAAAACGAGATCGACTGCTCCATCAACATACATTCGGAATCAATAGCCTTTTTGATGAAGAAGAAAAGGTGATCTCTAGAAGAGAAAATGAGCGCTTACATGCAGAACATCTATTTATTGCAGCTTCCTCACCTTCACCCCGTTAAGAGGCGGGAGAGTTCTCGGCAGATGAGGCTACAATCATTTGAAAAGAAACCAATATTAAATTGAGAGAGTGGATTACAGAGGGTTTACTGATAAAAGGCATAAAAAAATAACTTCCCCCCAAGAATGTTGCTCACTGTCACTTTTGAAATGGGGTACAGAAAGTTTTTCCACCCCACATCATCCGTTCAGCACATATGTCTTTCAATCCATTGTCCGTCTGCTTATAGGTTCCTTCGCTATCCATTCATTTGTTATCATATGTAACTGCTTTTTGATAAGCTGTTGCAAAACGTTCTATGCTGATTGTTTTTTAATTAAGCAACAACACAGAAACCGCCAAGACATTCCGCAAAAAAACTTCAACTTCGAAACTGAATCGTTTGGAAGTTGAAGCTGCATGTTTTCGTTTGCTGTAAGAAGCAAAGGATGAACCCCATTTATGATTCGTTTGTTTTATTGGGCCTTTTATTGATGTAATAAGCGGTTGCTAGAGCAATTAATGCAATGATAATCAAGCCAATGTACCCTAACTTTGCCCCGAATAAGAAGATCGCAGTCGTTGGAACCGCCCCGTCAACAAGCGAGGATATGGAGTTCGTTCCTTCTGGGAAAGAAAAACCTACATTTTTGGCTGCTTGTGTGAAAAGAGGGGAAATATAGGTTGCTAGCAATAAACCAAACCCTAATGCAATCGTGCTTGCTACCACGGTTCGAATAACATTTCCCCGGAAAATCGGAACCATCATACTGACAATGAATGGGATCGTTGCCAAGTCACCGAATGGCAATACTTTGTTGCCAGGTACAATAATGGCTAGTAATAAGACAATCGGCACCATGATCAAAGATGAGGCGATTGCTGCTGGATGTCCTACTGCCAAAGCACTGTCCATCCCTATGAATACTTCGCGGCCAGGAAATTTTGATTTTACAAATTCGCTGGCAGATTCTGAAACGGGCGCAAGTCCCTCCATTAAAATGGAGACCATCCGCGGTAAAAGAAGCATAACAGCTGCAGTCGATACTCCTAAATTCAACACTTCTTTTGCATTCCATCCTGCTAAAATACCGATAATAAGACCTAATATCAGCCCTAATACTGTCGATTCACCTAAAATTCCTAATCTTTTTTGAATCGATTCAGGATCAGCTTTTAAATTTTTAAACCCGGGAATCATGTTGAAGAGCTTTTCTAAAGGCCAAGCAAACAAAATATACGGTGTAGACGTTCCATGGGGAAAAGAAATGTTTGGATAGCCATAAAATTTCTCTACATGTTTTTGTGACATATCAGCAAGGACTAAGAGGACAATGGCATGTACAGAGGCGGTTACAATTCCCATCGCAAAGCTGTCGGTCATAATGCTGACGAGCGCACCTGTGAAGGCAATATGCCATAAATTCCACAAATCAATATTCAGCGTTTTTGTCAAGCCTACAATGAGTAAAATGAAATTGACAATTAATCCGATAGGGATTGCCAAGGCACCTACAGTTGATCCGAAGGCAATGGCCGAAGTAGCTGGCCAACCCACGTCAATAATACTTAAATCAATCCCTAGCCTTTCAACCATATCTTTTGCGGCAGGTCCTAAATTATCCACGAGCAAGCCGATAATTAAATTCACACCGATAAAACCAATTCCGACGGTTAAACCTGCCCGAAAGGCACGCCCCGGTTTCATTTTTAAAACAAGACCGAATAAAAAAATGATGACAGGCAATACGACTGTAGGGCCTAAATCAACAATCTTTTGGATGAAATCCATATACTCCCATCCCCTCATTGATTATTTTAATGCTTCTAATATATCGTTAAATACCTTTTCCTTTCCTATTCCTGTTAGTAAAGGAACGGCATTAACAACCTTTGTTTTAATGCTTGGCGGAACAACGGTTGTCGATATGATGACATCATAATCATTTCCGGTTGATAAAATATCCGAAACTTTTGATTGATAAAGCTGAACATCGATTTGTTTTTCTGCAAAAAATTCCTTTAGCTTATTGATCACCATTGTTGATGTTGCAACTCCAGTTCCACAAATGACAAGCACCTTTTTCATTTTTATTCCTCCCTTAATCATCAATATTTTCTATTTTCAAAATATTTCAGTTTCTAAATAGGCAGCGATTTCTTTCTCGTTTTTCATGTCTTTTAAAACAAGCAATTTTTCTTCTTTTTGAAAAAATTCCATTAAACGTTGCAGGAGTTCGATTTGTTTTTTGCCATCGTTCATCGCAAGCATCAAAATAATAGATACATGTACTTTATCATCAGGACTTCCCATTACAGAGAACTCTACAGGTTTCTTTAAGATGGCAACTCCTATGCCCGTTCGAGCAACATGGTAAGCATCTGTGTGCGGAATGGCAACACCGATTGAAACTAATGGCAATCCAGTCGGAAATTCGGCTTCCCTTTCTAAAACAGCATGCTTAAAGGTATCCTTAACAAAACCTTGTTTATATAAAGCATCCGAGAGTTGAGAAAGAATGTCATGTTGATCATACGCTTCGACATTTAACAACACACAATTTTCGTGAATGATTTTTTCAATCGAATTCATGAACCTTCCCCCTAGTTAGGTTGAAACACAATCGCGCAAAAAATGATAATTCTGACTTTTTACATTTGTTCTATTTAGTTAATTTTGTTTTAATTATATTTGTAATCGCTTTCTCGTGTCAATACATAAAACCAAATTCACGGTTGAAATGTAAAAAAAACGATAGATTCGTATGTTGGTTGCATCTGTTACATCGAACAGCTTTTTGCTGATATCAATAGGACTCGCTTGTTTCGCTTCGCTATCATAAATTTCATAAGGGCAATAGCTCTTTTCCTCACGACAGAATGCCAGTCTGATCGCCAAATTTTTGATGCCTTTTGAATAGAAATAGGCGATCGCTCTTGAACATGGAGATGACAACTCTTTTTAAGCAAGCTGCTACGTACGATCGTTTTCCATAATACACCATAATCACCTAAAAGCTTTGTCGTAAAGCCGAAACACTAATGGAAAGGCTTGTTTCATCATATGAACCATGAGCCAACAGGTAGATGTCTCAGACGAACGAATGAACCATATGCGAGCAATGGAAGCCGCCTCCTTCGATCATGAGATCAAGCGTATCAGCGCTCAAGAAGGTCTTTATTTAGGCTTGACCATTGAGACAACGGAACATCCCCTATTGCCTTTTCCTACAGAAGAATGGTTTCATCCCACAGATTTTGGCTCATTGTCGCCCAATGCTTCGGATAAAAACTGAGCGGATGAAGCCCCCGTTAGCGTTCCAGCCATTCCTTCATCGATGATACGGTTGTGATCCCTCATCATCCATGTTGAGTAATAGAGTCTCGGTCCTTCTATCTGTAAAAACTTGGTGAATCATTAGTAAGCTGAAGCCTGATACATGAACCTCCTCAATCGTTTGGTCAAATCTCTACTTTATGAAGGTTTTTTTGTAAATGTATATTAATGAATGGACCCAAGTAAAAATCGTTTTCCATGAAATTTTTCACCAATTTTCAACAATCGCTGCAGCAGTCTGCTCATCAATAATTAAAACATTGATGAAGCCTCCGTTCAGTGCTCCTTTTATACTTTCAAGTTTATGAATTCCTTCAACAACCGCTATCACTCGGTTCACCTTTTTTAATTCGCTTAAGGAAACGCCAATCACTTTATTGGTGAATGAATTGATAATGACATTACCAGATTCATCAAAAAATCGAAATCCGATATCACCCACGACACCCAGCTTACGCAAATAGTGCAGATCATCATCCTTCAAGTAACCTAGCTTACGCAAGGTGGAGGATTTATGCGGATTGCCGATTCCAATGATGGCAACATCGATATTCCGACCTTCTTCAAGCACAGCTTCGATATCTGGCATGGATAACAATCTTTCCCTTAATTCTTCTGTCTCAACAATGGCTGGAGCATATAAATAAAGACAGGTACAGCTCATTTTTTTAGCCAATTCGTGGGCAAGCTGGTTCGCATGAATTTCAACGAATTTTCTTCCCATCCCTCCTTCAAGCGGAATAATTTTTAACTCTTCTTTGCGAATATACGGAAATTCTTTCACTAGTTCTGCAAGCGTCGTTCCCCACGAAATCCCTAACCTTTTCACCGACTTTAAATTTTTAGAGAGATAATAAGCGCCCGCACGCGCTACAGCCCGCTTCACCATATCAGGTGTCAATCCTACTGTCGGTACGACAACCGCATCCTTCAATCCGTAATGCTTCTCCAATTTTTGCTCCAATTCAACGGTATGGGCACTTTCATCTTTAATAAATATTTCTACGATTCCTACTTCTTTCGCACGCTGCAGCATTTTGGAAATAATCGGTCTTGACACTCCTATTTTTTTCGCGATTTGTTCTTGCGTCCACCCTTCCATATAATACAATGTAGCCACTTTAACAAGCTGCCTTCTTTCTTCCCACTCTAACATTTCCTCACCTCTTCTTTTTTCATACCATTTCAGGTGTGTTGATGACCCATAAAAAACCCGTTGACATTGCTTGATTCCTAGCTCAATCATTCCACATTTTTCATAAAATAATGGATTATCAACACTTGCGATGTCATTTGATCTATCTGATTACTTACATAATTCTATAATAAACATATCATCAGATGAATAAAAAGCTTTTATATTCCATTTACTTTTTTAAAAGCAAAAAAATAAGAGCTTATTTACATTTTGTTCGATTCATAGAACAATTGTAAATAATCCCTTTTTACACCACACTATTATTTTTTACTTTTATCTATAATGTTTTTTGCGATGTCAAAAAACGATTCAGAAATCGTTGGATGCGGGTGAATCATACGGGCCATTTCTTCGACCGTGCCTTCTAGAAATATGAAAGAAGACGCTTCGGAAATCATTTCCGTTACGTGAGGGCCGACCATAGTGACGCCGATGATTTCTCCATATTTCATGTCATAGACGATTTTGACAAATCCTGATGTGTCGCCGGAAATCAACGCTTTCCCATTTCCGGCAAGATCGAATGTTTCCGTCTTCACCGCAAGCCCTTTCCGTTTCGCCTCTTCTTCCGTCCATCCGACGCTGGCCACTTCCGGAAGCGTAAAAATGCATCTAGGAACCACTTTTTCATCCATTTTCCGCTCGTATCCTGCTGCGTTCGAAGCAGCAACGATCCCTTCCATATAGGCTGCATGCGCCAGCTGGTATCCCCCTATGACATCGCCGACAGCATAAATGTTGGAAGCGCTCGTTTCCATTTTTTCATTTACTTGAATAAAAGGTCCGTTTTGCTCCAGTTTTAACCCCTGAACCGCAGATAAATTAGGCTTCCTGCCAACGCTTACTAAAAGCGCCTCTCCTTCGACCAACACGGATTCGCCTTTTTCATTGAGACATTCCGTCATGATTTTGTCTCCATTTTTTTGCACACGTGTCACTTTCGCATTTGTTAACATTCGTACTCCTTTTTTTTGCAGCGATTGAGCAAGCGCTTTGGAGGCGTCCGCATCTTCGGTCGGGATCATCCGTCCAGCCATTTCAATAATGGTCACTCGTGTTTTAAAACGAGAAAAAACCGTCGCCAGCTCCACGCCAATCACGCCGCCGCCAATAATGGTGAGGGAGCTTGGGATGTTGTCGATTTCAAAAATGGTATCGCTTGTATAAAAAGAAACATCGTTTAGCCCGGCGATCGGAGGAATGGAGGGAGATGAGCCAGTCGCCACAATGATTTTATCCGCTTGAACACGTTCCTCTTTTTGATCTGCAATCAATTGAACCGTATTTCCTTCTTCTAAAAAGCCTTCTGCCTGATATACGTCAATTTTTCCTTGCCTTAACAAAAGCGCAATCCCTTGGCGGAGACGGGAGATGACGTCATCTTTCCGCTTTTTCATCTTGTCTAAGGAAATCGTGAGGTTGCCCGTTTGAATGCCCCATTCTTTGGACAACTCAATGGATTCTATAATTTCAGCGTTTTTCAACCATGTTTTAGAAGGAATGCAGCCTCTATTTAAACAGGTGCCGCCTAAAAACTCCTTTTCCACTAGCATGACTTTTTTTCCAAGACGAGCAGCATGACGAGCCGCCATATAGCCTCCCGGACCGCCGCCGATGACCGCGATATCATACGATTGTGCCAAATGGAACCTCCTCCTTATAAAATCATTTCATACGGGTTTTCGAGAATGCGTTTGACTTCAGCTAAAAATTCCGCCGCGGGCGCGCCATCGATGACACGATGATCAAAAGACAAGCTGACGGTCATGATTGGGCGGATGGCGATTTCCCCATTGACAACCACAGGTTTTTCTTGGGTTCTGCCTACGCCTAAAATCGCGATTTCCGGCTGATTAATAATCGGGGTGAATGCATCAATCGGATACATGCCTAAATTGCTAATCGTAAAAGTAGAGCCTTTCAGCTCATCGGGCCGGAGTTTTTGTTCCCTCGCGCGCTTGCTTAAATCTTTTGCTTCCGCGCAAATGGCCGCCAGCCCTTTCTGTTCCACTTGTTTAATGACCGGCACTATTAAACCGTCTTTGACCGCAACGGCTACTCCAACATTGACATTCTTTTTATAAATGATTTCATCATGCTCCAAATGGACGTTTACTTCAGGGAAGCGTGATAAAGCCGTACCAACCGCTTTGATGAGAATGTCCGTATACGTTAAACGAAATCCTGTTTGTGTTTCGACAGTCGGAAGGAGGGCTATTCTCATTTCGATCGCTTTTGTCATATCCACATCGCTGGTTAATGTAACGTGGGGAGCGGTAAAGGCGCTTTGTACCATGCGGTCGGCCACCACTTTCCGCAATCCAGATAGCTTCTTCCGGACTTCATGCTGCTCCTGCTTTTGTCCTGACGCTTGAGCTGGAATAGCATGGATCACATCCCGGCTCATCACCTTGCCGCCTGCTCCTGATCCTTGAAGCGTCTTCCAATCGATATTCTCACGTTCGGCCATTTTTCTTGCCAGCGGCGATGCTTTTGGCTGTTCCTTTTCCGTTTCTAAATATTGCTGCACATCTTTCAGGTGGATGCGGCCTTTGGGACCGCTTCCCGAAATCGTTGGCAAATCGACTCCCGCTTCTTTGGCTAAGCGTCTGGCGGCAGGTGTGGCTCGTACCTTTCCATTCTCATTGCTTTTCCCTTCGACAGCGTCCTCGCTTATTGCAGACGGTTCCGTCTTTTGACCAGATGGTTCGGTTGCTCCTTCTGATAAAATCGGCGGCTCTTCAGGAACAGCCTCCCCTCGTTCGCCGATATAACCAATCACTTGATTGACCGGGACTTGATCATCGGCTTGGAAATATTTTTTCAACAGGATTCCTCTGTCATAGGCCTCCACTTCGATATTGATTTTATCGGTCATAATTTCAAAGAGCGGTTCGCCGATATCAACAGGTTCACCTTCTTCTTTCAACCATTGAAGGAGTGTGCCGACTTCCATCGTACTGCTCAGCTTCGGCATAAAAATTTCTTTGGCCATCGGTTCTTCCCCCCTTTTTATTTAAATTGGACCGTTTCTTTTACGGCTTTGATAATATCTGGTACTTGCGGGACAGCCGCTTTTTCTAAATTCGGGTTATAAGGAATCGGAACAGGCAGCCCGCCAAGCCGTTTAATAGGGGCGTCGAGATAATCGAAAGCCTCGCTCTCTGCAATGATGCTTGCGATTTCACCGCCATATCCTCCACGTTTGACCGCTTCGTGGACAACGACCACTCGTCCTGTCTTTTTCACCGATTCGACGATCGTCTCTTCATCAAGCGGGACAAGTGTTCTCGGATCGACAATTTCGACGTCAATCCCTTCCTTTTCAAGCTCTTTTGCCGCTTCTAATGCCTTATGCACCATCATCGCTGTGGCAACAATGGTTACGTCCTTTCCTTCCCGTTTCATGTCTGCTTTTCCTAATGGAATGGAGTATGGTTCTTCTGGAACGTGGCTTTTCATTTTGTAAAGGAGCTTATGTTCGTAGAAAATCACGGGATTATCATCATCAATCGCCGCCTTCAACAATCCTTTGGCATCATAAGCGGTTGACGGCTGTACGACCTTTAGCCCGGGAATATGAGCCATCCATGCTTCTAGGCTTTGGGAATGTTGGGCAGCTGCGCCTGTACCTGATCCAGCAGGAGTTCTTACCACCATCGGAACCTTCCCTTTTCCTCCGTACATGTATCGGAGTTTGGCCGCTTGGTTCACAAGCTGATCCATCGCGATCGTGATAAAATCGGAAAATTGCAGCTCCAAAATCGGCCGCATCCCTGTCAACGCTGATCCGACGGCCGCACCGGCAATAGCTGCTTCCGAAATCGGCGTATTTCTCACACGTTCCGGTCCAAATTCTTCAATCATTCCTCGCGTAACACCAAATGCGCCGCCGTAAACCCCGATATCCTCTCCTAATAAATAAACATCTTGATTTTTTCTCATTTCCTGACTCATCGCTTCGCGAACGGCTTCTAAATACGTGATCTCTCGCATCGCTTTTCTCCCCCTTTACGCATAAACGTCTTCCAACAATGTATCGAGCGACGGTTCTGGACTTTTTTCGGCAAACGCGACAGCGTCTTCAATTTCCCGGAACGCTTCTTCGCGCAGCTGTTCGGCCTTTTCTTCTGTTAATACTCCTTTTTCCATCAAGTACTCTTTGAATCTTTTGATCGGATCTTTTTTTCTCCATTCTTGTTCTTCTTCGCGAGTGCGATATTTTTTGGCGTCGCTTTTGGAGTGGCCCTTCCATCGATAGGTTTTGGCTTCAATCAGTACAGGCCCCTTTCCTGATCTGGCATATTCAACCGCTTCATAAACGGCATTCATCACTTCCAGCATGTCATTTCCGTCGATGACCTTGCCGGGAATGCCGTAAGCCTGTGCCCGATCGGCGATATGTTCAATATTGAACATATCTTTGACAGACCCGCTCATTCCATATTGATTGTTCTCGCATATGAACACAACGGGAAGATCCCAAATGGAAGCAAGGTTTAGGGATTCATGGAAGCTTCCTTCATTGGCTGCACCATCTCCGAAAAAGCACAAGACAACATAGCCTTCGTTTTTCATCCTGGAAGTTAATGCCGCGCCGACGGCCAACGGGATGCCGCCGCCGACAATTCCGTTTGCGCCAAGGTTTCCTTTTTCCACGTCGGCAATGTGCATAGAGCCGCCTTTTCCTTTACAGTATCCGGTCACTTTGCCAAACAGTTCGGCCATCATTTTATCGACGGATGCCCCTTTCGCAATGCAATGACCGTGGCCTCGATGCGTGCTCGTAATTTTATCTTTCTCTTGCAAAACCGCAATGGATCCAGCTGCCGTCGCTTCTTGTCCGACGCAAAGGTGTGTCGTTCCATGAATCATCCCCTTAGCAAAAAATTGGTCCACCTTCTCATCAAAATATCGAATGAGCCACATTTGTTTATACAATTCAACTAATTTTTCATCTGTTATAAATGCTGGAAGTGCATGATTGCTCATTTTTACACTCTCCCTTTACATTTGTTCTTTATATTTACTTTTGTAATAAATATAAAGTTTTTTCTGAAAATAGTCAAGGAATATCTACGTGAGTTTTACTAGAAATTTCAAAATAGAAAACGTATTTGAGCTTGTTTTTTCGCGCTGAAAAAATCAGGAGATCTGTTATCATATTTCGTGCAAAAAAAAAAAGCGGCTGTCATGTTTGCAGTTACGACAGCACAGCTACTGAGCAAAGATGAAAAGCATATAAAACTGATGTGTTGGACACCCTCGTGTTTTACACAGAGGATACGTTTTAGGACCCGAGCATTTCTGCTGTTTTTTCATCTGTGATCAGCACATTGATTAATTTCCCATTTAAAACGGCTTTAATGGCTTCGACTTTTTCCACCCCCGCTGCTACTCCGATCACAAACGGGATTTTTTTTAATTTTTTAATGTCGAAAGAAATAATTTTATCATTCCAGCTATTCGAAGGAGCATTTCCATTTTCATCGATAAATTTATAGCAAATATCACCGACCGCATCGAGTTCATTAAAATATTGCCGATACTTTTTGCCAATCTCTGATCTCGTAATGGTGGAGTGTTTAGGTGAACCGCCGATTCCCACAAGGATGATATCCGCTTTTTCAGCAAGTTCAAAAACACTTTGTATCGATGATTGGGACATAAACAATTCCTTATCTTTTTTACTGTCGGCTATTACCGGAGCATGAAGGAATTTATAATGGGCTTTTAATTTTTCGGCAAACATAGAAACAAGAACATTGGCATGGATATCTACCCGTTCATCTCCCATGCCTCCTACGATCGGAACAAAGGTGGTAGAGGCATAAGGGAGCTTGGCTGACAGCTGCTTTGCTACGGAGAGCAAGGTGGTGCCAGAAGAAACTCCGACAATTTGCCCATTTTTCAAGATCCTTAATAAATAACGGCTTGCATATGTTCCAATACTGTCTAAATCTGTGCCATTTCCCAGGTTAGGAACGCAAATGACCTCCCGAAGCCCATACTTTTTCTCAATCCTTGCTTCTATATTCATAAAAGGATGGTGTGAGCCGTCATGAATTTTTATTTCCACAATTCCTGCTTCTCTCGCCTTTGATAAATATTTTGAGATTAATGATCGACTTACACCGAACACTTTGGCGATTTCTGATTGGGTCGCTCCTTCCAAGTAATACATATGGGATATTTTCACAAGCAGCCTTCTATCTTCCAACAGTCCCCCTTCTTTCTATCAAAAATTAGACTGTATTTTGTTATAATCAACGAAAGAATTGGTTATTTCTCAAAGCGAATTTCTTTCCCGACTTCGAGCGATGGGAAGGCGAAAGGCTCAACAAAAACCGCTCCAGGAAGCACATGTTCATTCGGCTCGGAGAAATAGATAGAAATATGGCCCAGTTCTTTTAAATTTTTGTTTGCTGCTGATCCGACCGCCGTGATGGAATATTCTTGATCGTTCCAAATGATTTTCCCGCCTTCAATTAGAGGCTCATCTGGCACTTCACCGGCAAATTCGTGAATAACCGATATCTCTCTTAGCTCTGGAGGAGCGTGAAGTCCAAAGAGAATTAATAGGTTTTCTTCTTTAAATGATGAGACGAGTGCACCGATTTCACGAATAATGGTTTTTGACATCTTTTATCCTCCTTGAATGATTAATACATGCCAATGCTTGCGGCATATGCGATTAAAACGGCAAGAACTCCCGTGATTAAGCGGCTGTACAAGACCGCTGGCACGCCGTATTGAATCGTTTCCGGCTTTGCTTCGCCAAGAGACAGACCGACAGGGACAAAATCCGCACCCACCTGGCCATTAATAGCGAATAGAGCCGGCAAAGCAAACTGCGGCGGAATATGGCCTGCTGCAATTTGGCTTCCAATTAACACCCCAACGACTTGCGCAATCACCGCTCCGGGACCTAATACCGGCGACAGAATCGGAATGGTACATACGATAACAATGATGATCAATCCCCATAAAGAACTGGCGAGAGGAGAAAGAGTATTGGCAATCACATCACCGATTCCCGTATAATTGATGATGCCGATTAACATACTGACAAAAGCCATAAATGGAATAATATTTTTAATCAGCATATCAACAGAATCGCGGCCCGCCTGATAAAAAGTGCCGGTTACTTTTCCTATTCCCCTTGAAAACCTCATAAATAGATTTTCATTATGCTCACGGGATTCTTTTTTCACTTGTTCATATTGAGAGCGAAAGGCTTCCTTATCCTTCACATCGAATGCCGGTCTTTCTTCCAAGTTTTCTGCTCCCAAAGCATCCGCCTGAACCGCTTGTTCTTCTGCTTCATCCGCTCGATAAATGTCCTTCACGGTAACGCCTGATACAAAAATATCTTCTGTAATGTGTTTCGCTAACGGACCAGAAGGAGAAGACGGAAGAATATCAACGGTCGGGATTCTTTTCATTGGATACAGGCCGATTCTCGCTGTTCCGCCGCAATCAATCACCACGCACATCATTTCATCTTCTGGAACGGAATGTTTAAAGCCGTCTATCGCTTCCGTGCCAGTTAACTCTGCTATTCTCGCTGCTACAGGATGGATGCCGCCGCCCGTAATCGATACAACTTTTTGTTTTTTTCCTTGCGGCTCAATGCGCAAGCCTTTTCCCCAGCCGCCTGAACCTTTGGCAACAAAAACAGCTTGTTTTGACATCATTTCTCCTCCTCTTAAACATTTGAATTCGCTTTCATCTTTGCCCTATGTTAAGATTTTGCTTCCATTCTGCGCGCCAAGAATTTGGTAATATATTCGGTAATGATTCCCCGCAATAAAATGACAACAATCCCTACGAGAAAATAGCGGACAGCAAGTTCTGACATCGAATAGCCGGCCTCTTTGATCCCATTGGCAATTCCTAAATAGACAAATAGCTCGCCTGCGTTCGCATATGGGAATAGCGCTGTTACCGGATGAACGAATGATACGGCAGAATCATAAAACGCCGGTTTTTGTTTTTCTGGCAAAAATCGTCCGAACGTATAACACATCGGGTTTGTTAATAGCAATACGGACAATATCGGCATGACCGTATATCTTAACAGCATATACTTTGAGGCAAATTGGATCGCTCGATTGACCCGCTCTTCCCCAATAAATTTAATAACGGCATAAGTGAATGTAAGTAAAACAATTAAAGTCGGGATAATTCCTGTAAACATTCCCATAAACGTTTCTCCGCCGGCCTGAAACATTCCGATAAAATGTTCACCAATCCATTTTAACCATTCCATCTTTCACTTCTCCTTTCCGGGCATTTTATATGGAAAGCTTTTTCTTAGAAATGGAAACCATCGCGTTTTCGGCTGCCATTGACAAAGCCGCCAAAAATGAAGGAACTTGCTTCTTCCTTCCTCCAGCCTTTTCTGCGCATTCATGATGATCATCCAAAATTTTCGCTACATGATGCCCAATGTATTTTTCATATTTTTTAAACTTCGAAAAAACGGAAACCCCTTTGAGAATATAGCAATCTTCTATCACATAATCGTTGTTCACCACAATCATAGCCACAGCGCCGGGACTCAATTTTCGTCTGTTCATGCCAGAGTACAAAAAATAGCCTTCTTTGCCTTTATAACGGCTTACAATTTTGCCGACATATTTTTGATAATGTCTGACTTGTATGATCGTTGCCACATATTGAATCAGCAAAATCATCGATAAAATGATGGCAAGCTTCAAAAAGAATCACCTCCTTTGCGCTTGACACATGCATTTTTAGTTTGAAAACAAACGATCTTGTAGAGCTCTTAATTTCCAAACAGTGGTGGATGGATCTAACTCGACATCATCCAATGTTAAAAATTGGCCTTGTCTAATAGGGCGTTTGGCGATAATTTTTCCGCTGATTAAACCGATGGGGATGTGCGAATCTTTCTTCATCTCTTGATGAGTTTCAAGCACGCCTCTTACCGAGTAGCCGCCAATGCCATCAATGGCTTCCCCTGCCTGGATATCGCGCTTGGCGACAGCGACTGTTTCTGAAACGGGCGCGCCTAATGGATGAATCGACGTATCGTGATGCAATACGGCTTTGGCAATGGTGATCGGAGTTTCTAAACTTGCGAGATGATAAGGCCGGTAAAGAACGTAATGGGGACCTTTGCCAACTTTCAAATACCTTAATTCGGCATCCACAGGTTCTAATTCGCTTTTCACGATGACAAATACGCCCGGTGCTAACCCTTTTACATATTCAACGACTCCGAATTGGTTTAAAACACCGCCGTTTTCTTGTAAATTCAGCTTGTCGGCAACCGTTTCCAAATGGGCCTCCACGCCATGCATCCCAATTTTATCTGGAATAAGGCCTGTAGCGTTGCTTAACAAATTCATTTCCGCCATCGTTTTTGTGCCGTCCTGGAACGCCGCAAGCATATGGGCGCTCATCCGTTTTTGAAGAGCTTCTTCCTTGCACGTATCCGGATTGGCGTTTGGAATAAACGGGTTGTTTTTCCCTTTTCCAGCAATCAGTACTTCAAAGCCCATCGTCTTCGCAAACTCATACAGTTCAAGCGTGGCTGCCGGCTCATCTCCCGCCGATCCTGTATAAACCAACCCAGCTGACGTAAACCAATTGTGCATGATAGAACCAATTGTAATATCTACTTCGACGTTAAGCAGTACTAAATGTTTTCTCGATCTCAATGCTTCCAGCGAAATATTGGCGCCGACTTCAGGAATCCCTGTCGCATCGACAATCACTTCCACTTCATCCGATTGAATGACTTTGCGGTAATCACTGCTGACAAGAACAGGATGTTTTTTCGTTACTTTCGATTGATAATAGCTGCTGGCTCTTTCTGCTGCCTCCATATTGACATCGCAAATTCCTCTAACCTCCATGCCAGGTATGCGCGAGATTTGCGAAATCAGCCCAAATCCCATTTGACCTGCGCCAACCACCCCTACTTTAATCGGCTGACCGTCACGTTCCCGTGCAAGCAATTCTTGATAAACGGACATGTTTCCAGCTCCTTCAAAGCGTTTTTTAACGTATGTGCACGCATCCTTAACATTTGTTACAGTATATAACATTTGTTAATAGATTGTTATCATCATTATATCCTAGTTGTTCAAAAAGTCAATAAATTCTTAAAATTATTTTTCAAACTTTTTATACTTTGAAATGCCTATTGAAATTTGGTTATAATGATTTCAATCCTCGAGGGGTTTTTATCAATTGTGATTGTCGGAAACATTTTACAGAAGGAAAAAAAGCCAGACTTGAATAATATACTTAATATAGAGAAGGATTTGATCCTTCATAAAAAGAGGTGAAGAACGTGGAAATTAAAGAAATAGAAGCGGTGTTGTTTTGCATTCATTGCAACGAAGAGCAAGACCACGTCATTACTTACATTAACGATAAAATCTCAAAGATTGAATGTGTTCACTGCCATCACTCCGTTGAAATAAAGATTGATTTATTACATGAATTTTATCATGAGGTATATGAAAAAATTGTTCATAAACCGGCAGAGATCACAGAGGAATATCGAAGCGACCTCAGTAAATTTTTGCTTTCTCTTCCTGTCCGAATCATAAAAAAGCCTTACAGCATTTATAAATATATGAAGCAAACAAGAGATGTTTTTAAAGCCTTTAAAGAGCAGCAGAAGCGAGAAAAGTAGCTTGTTCAATCTTCATCTCCCTCTTTCCTGCTGACCTTCTCGATAAAAAAAAAGCGAAATTTCCTGCAAGGTAAAGGTATTCTCCACGGTTACCAAACAGGAAATTTCGCATTTGTCTAACAACTGTATTTAGTAGATACGATTAAATACAAGCAGAGTGTTAAACAGCACCATTCGAATGGTGACAGGCGCTGAAACAATCTGTTGGTTGAATTGATCAATATATTTTGTGATAAAAAAAGTTTGTAAAAAATGCAAATATCAATCCGAGTGGAAACGAAAAAATAACAGACCAACCGTTGACTTTTCCGGTTTCTGCACTTATTTTTATAGCTTCTTTATATCCATATGCAAAATGGAAAACAGATAAAACATAAGTAATAATGAAGAAAGCAAAATCCATTTCTATCCCCTCCAGCTTTTGTCTTCCCTAAATTTCATATATTCACGCTTGTCCATTTTTAATACAAAAAATAAATAGTATGAATGCATCAACATCCTGTTTTTAATTGTATCTAGATACATCGTGTCTTTTTAGTTGGGGGAAACTATTGTTTTACATCATCATATTTCAACTTAGAGAAAGACCATATTTATCTTAACGAACGAGTCGAAATCATGCGTCTTAATTCTTCAATCGAAACATTCGCTTTATGCAACATGGCGTGGCAATTCGGACATACCGGCCGTAAATCTTCAAAAGGATTAACTTTGTACTCTTCATTGATTTCACTTAGTGGTTTGAGATGATGAACTTCGATAAAGTGTTTACCGATCCTTCCATAGAACTCCTCAAAATCAAAGTCACAAACCGAACATCGGTATCCATACTTTGATAAACACAACTGTCTTGCTTTCGCATTCCGTTCATAGCGATTGACGGCTACTAATTTTTTACTGCCTTCATATAATTCCACATGGTCCAATTCCTGTTCTTCTGGCATCAGAAACATTTTCTTCTGCTCCGTTTCTTCCTCAAACTCATAAAGACGGACCGCTTCTTTTAATTCAGGTCTCACTTGCCAAAAGCATTGATTCCGATATTCTTCTCCTAAAAAGGGAATATGCCACCATCGAATCGTACCATCTTCTCTTTGCGGAAACGTTATCCCTGGCAATCGTTTGCGTATCCTCCTTCCAAGACGACCCAATTGAGAATTAAATCCCCGATGGTCTACTCTGTTTAAAAGTTTTGCTACTTGTCTGCCTGTCGCTTTTGAATCCTTTTGTTTATAAACCGTCAAGATGAGCACTATATCTTCTGTGCGAAAAACTTCCGGGTCTTTCAACAATTGAAGCCACTGATGAACGGAAATATCAAGCGGATCATTATATACCTTCATTCTTTTCTCCCCTCTCTCTAGAAAACAAACGACAGGCTTGCTAGCGACTTCCCCATCTCCTAAATGAAGGCTTGTCCTCACCTTCTCCTACATATGGTAACCAATTCCTTCATAAAGCTTCTGCAAGATTTCTTCTTGATACCCGGCTTTTTTTATTTTTCGCATTTTCTCTTTGATCGGCTGCAATTCTTCAAGCGTAACCGTCTCTAGTTTCTCTACCCGGTCAAGCGACAGCAAAACAAGGCATAATCCAATAGATCTTGAAAATCTTGAATACCCATGTAACCGACGGGAAAAATTGAACCGTTTTCTCTAAATAAGAGTGAACACTTTTCTGGAAATTCCAGCGTAATCCCTATCACTTGACATGGAGCCTCTGCGTACAAGATATTTCCTAAAAAGCGAGCAACAACAAGAATCAGCCGCATGAAACGAGGCTATCATGTACGCCACTCCATGTAAAGTGCACGCTTCTAAACTGTTCAATTTAATCAGTCGAATTCTGTTCAGTTTTATTTAGCGGTCACAGTTGTAAGCCAATCCTAACTCTTTTGCCACTTGGGCGATGGACTTGTCCCCCTCCAAGCATAAATCAACGGCTTGAATCTTGTATTCTTGATCAAATGTTCTCTTTTTCATGATTGGACACCTCGAACCGATTGTCATTAAGTTGATTATCATCTCTCTGTTCTCCGTGTCCAATTTTTAGACTCACATCATTTTTATACAAATAGAAACTGAGAAATTAAAAATTCCGTAATTATTTATCGACATAGCTTCGTGAAGGATCCTAATGGATGGAGGAAGTAAAAAGGTAGAATCTGAATGACTGATAAGTTTTCTTAATAAAAACACTCAACAAAAAACTGATTCAAAAAGTTTATAAAGACCATTTTGAATCAGCCGGTTATTAAAAGTTAACGGAACGATTATAGAATATAAAAAAATTCATGAAATATTATCTAAATACTCCGATCTAAATACAAACTTTTCTAATGAAACATAGATTAAGTACTTTACAGGAAATTATGTGACTCCTTACCTTAATAAAATTTTATATCAATTTGTACAGTTAGGAGTAAAAGCCGGAAAATTCTTTAACCTAATCCTTTTGTCAATAGAGGAATTCTTTCTTTATATTTATTAATGAGTAACTGATTGTGTTCATCTGCCCCCTCTATATTTCCGCTTAGAAAAACAGGTGGAGTGAAACCTTCTTTCGCCATAATCACAATTGCCTCAGCAAAAATGCCATTCAAAATAACGGCTCCTGAAACTGTAGATGTTGGCGAGAACGGTATAGCCACCTTTTCATGTTTTAATATAGCGTCTCCGATTACGGAATGATTATCAATCACTAGGTCTCCCACTTCATATAACCTCTTTCCACTTTCATGTCTTGAAGGTTGACTGTTCGAGTACTCCATAGAAGTTATAATAATCACAAAGGCTCCCTTTTCTCTTGCATGGAGTGCAACGTCAATTGGAACGGCATTTCTTCCGGATGTGGAAAGGACAATAAATACATCTCCTGATCGAATGTCTTGTCTGCTCATAAATGTATGTGCATAATTGTTTTTACGTTCTAGCATCGATGAAAGAACTGCTCCTTCATGAAGCATTAAAGGCTCATGAAAAATGGGTTTAATCGGTACAAGTCCGCCCGCTCGATAAAACACTTCTTCCGTTAAAATATGGGAGTGTCCACACCCAAATAATTGAACAATTCCTCCGTGTTTTATAGCTTCTGCCACTTTTTCCGCTGCCTTTTTCATCGAATCTGTCTCTTCATTTTTTATTTTTTGCAACAAATGTTCAATTTTCTGAAAATATTGAGCGATCATAATGTTCCCCCTTTTAACAACGTCAATAGATCCCTAACTTTTTCATGATTCGTTTTACCAGGTTCTACTAATAAATCTCCAAAAATATGGGGCATAAATAATTCAATATGGGTCTGTTGGATGGCTTTAAACATTATTGGTACGTGTTCAATTTTAATACCACCTGCCGGCTCAATCCCACGAATACCTCTTTTCACTGCTTCTTTTGCAATAAAGACAAGTTCTTCCAAATGAGTTAACCCCTTTACCGGCATCACTTTGATTGAATCAATATTAAGAGCTGCTGCTAAATCTAAGCACGATTCAACATCAACTGTAGCTCCAGTGGACAATCTCACTTTACCGATTGTACCAGTTGGCACTACTAAGGCATTAATCATTGGTTTGACATTATTCGCCTCTAAATATCCTTTGGCGTAGCTAGCTGTTTCATACGGTTGATTAATATGCTCGGATTTTGCCTCAACTGCCATTTGGACAACACGTTTCCACTCTTGGAAGTTTCCACCGCCTCCAAGACCAATACTAACTACAGGAACAGCTTTTTTTAATTCGCGTAATTTCGCCACACCCTCATCTATAGTAGAATAGTCTGCTGCTGCAATTCCTGGAACGATATATCCTTCTCCAGCATCATAAATTGCTTTTGCATTTTCTTCACCACTTGCCAATACATTGATTAATAATTGATCCCTAAATTTTTTCATTTTAAGCAATTTCATCTTTTGCACTCCTTAACATTGCTGCCATTTTTTCAATGGCAGCTTCAACAATTTTCTCTCCCTTTTCTTTTGTGGCAAGAGTTGCATCTCCAAGAACAGCAGTATTGGTAAATTTCTGCCAAGGAGTTGGTGTGAAATCAGCACTTTCCGGTATATTTGGGATGTCGCAGATGGCCTTATCCATATTCGTGTGTTCTTCAGCTAAATAAAGCATGATTGATGTTTCGACTTCACAAGCATGAAAATAAGTGAAATGGACGGATTTAGTTTCTCTTACATCTTTTAAAATTGTATTCATCCCAGGATAAAAGAAATAAAAAACTTTAAAATCCTGAAATCGATCATAAAGAACTCGTGCAGCATCTTTTAAAGCCGGTTGATTCCCTAAATGACCATTTACGATCGCCCAAATTCGAAAACCTTGTTTATATAAACTTGTTCCTATATCAACGAGGACTGAAATTAAAGATTCATTTGAAATATTTATGCTCCCAGGAAAGTCTCGTAAACTCCATACTTGTCCATAAGGTAAAGTAGGGAGAACAAATGCATGAACCTTTTCAGCAAGCTTTTCTGATAACCGTTCAGCTAAAATATTATCTGTCGATAGAGGCAGGTGTGGACCGTGAGCCTCAATAGCTCCAATTGGCAATATGGCTATTTTCCTTTCCTGAATTTTATGTTTCACTTCAAAAGAGTTTTCATATTCAAATTTCATCTAGTTCACCTGCATTTAACTCATTTTTTAAATGCAAAACATTTTGCCGGATTTTCCACAAAGAAACGATGAACTAATTTTTCACCGTCAAAACCGGCTTTGTTCGCTTCATCAATAAATCTCGGCACCCATTTAGCGATAATATACTCTAAACCTAATCCGTCATCATAATGTTTGTAATAAGTCTTTCTTGCTGTATCTCCACTAACTAAAATTTGTCCCTCATATCCTTTACGAACTAATTCTAAAATACAATGAATCCTCGTACTTTCTGGTGCATACTTAATTTTTGCTATTCCATCAAAGCAAAGAAAAGCTCCTGTCTTTGCGATTTGCTCATGATAATACGGATCGGGATTTCGATCCATATGACCAAAGCTGACGTATGATAAATCAACACCCTCCCTCTATAAAATATTGATTTACTCGTTTTTTCTTTAAATTTCTTTGATTTTTATAAGCATCGACGTTTCGTAGACATCAGGAATAAGGATATAAATTCAATATTTATAAATTTTTGGATAGGTAGGGTGTAGGGGAACAAACTCCATCATCCTATTTTTTTGAAAATGGAGGACTTTTCCCTATGATCGCACCAATGGATCTCCACTCGTCTCATGGCGGTGTACCCTCCCATGTCTCACGGAGTCCTTTCGCTCCTACATTCCTTCGTTCAACCTATCCATGAGGTGGAGGTCGGTTTATGCTCACTTGCTGGGTCTATGCCCGTATGGTGTGATAACGACCGACTTCTCCGTGCTTCTGATGTCTACCTTCAATACGTGTTTTCAGGTTAAGCGACTTCCTGTAATGTCTTTAAGTGTGGAATATCTTGCATCATTTTCTCTTCACTGAACGGAATTTGACGTCGACCAATCGTGAACAAGATTCGAATAAGTTTACTGCATAATGCCACAAGAGACTGCTTACCGGTTAATGGGTTATCCGGCCGTGTGCGATAGTATTCATGTAAGGCTTTAAAGGCTCTGTTTTTCGCTGATAGGGGCATCACCACCCGGAATAAGAGGGCGCGCAGTCGTTTTCGGCCTCGTTTACTAATCGTCGTTTTTCCTCGATGTTTCCCTGATTCATTCTTTTTTAAGTTCAGCCCCGCCAGTTTGATGATTTGGCGTGGATGCTGATACTGGTGGAGGCTACCCACTTCCGCGAAAAAGCCCACAACCGTCATTTCTCCGATGCCTTTGATCTCGCTCATCTCTTTGGCGCCCGGAATCGTTTGAACCATTTCACTTAATTGCTTTTCCAGTTCGTCTAGACGATGGGTTAAATACTCGTATTTCTCGAGTAAATAACGTAATTCTTCCTTGGCCATTTGAGTGCCCGTTTGAAGCCCGATAGAGGATTGGGCTGCCTCTTTCAATTGTTCGATTCGCTTCCTTCCAACGGCTCGTTTGACGACTTTCTTGACTTCCAAAAGAAGCTGTTCGCATGGAATCTTTGCGATTTCTTTTGGAAGATATCCCAATTTTAAAAGTTGCAGCGCTGCTTTTCCGGTCCAATCTTTAAACACCGTAAGAAACTCCGGAAAATAGCGATCCAGCCAATTGTGTACTTGGGCTTGAACCGCATATAGATCCTGTGTCATCATATCATGAAGTTTCATGCCTTCACGTAATTCTGCGTAGATTCCCTTTGGAAGAATCGGGATGGAATATCGTCCATCCTTGACGAGTTGGGCTATGACTTTTGCGTCTTTCACGTCATTTTTCGTAGGAGAGTTGTCATCCAGCTCTTTACTTCGTTTCACATGCATCGGATTCACGGTAACACATCGGATGTCATAAGCTTGTAAGAAGTAAGCAAGATTTAGCCAATAGTGTCCCGTTGGCTCCATTCCTACGATGACATCTCTTTTTTCATGTTGATTCATCAAGGTGTGTACCCAATTTAAAAACGTTTGAAACCCTGTTCTTGAGTTTTCAAATACAACGGCCTTCGATAGATCGAATCCCCGGTGATCTTGAGCTCTTGCCACGTGTTTGTGTTTTGCGATATCAACGCCAATGATTAATGTTTGTTCAGTGATTTGTCTAATTTTCGAATTTCGGTTATAATTCATATTAGGTCCTCCTTGGTTTATTAGTTAGGGGTCAAGGCCTTGACACCCTGTATCATACCAAGGGGACTTTTTTTGTTTCAAATCTCATTTTTCCTCATTACAGGAATGCTCACTCTTTAATATTTCAATTTGCTCTAATGCCATCGTGCCCACTTCTGTATGTGAGTGAACAGGAGCTTTCGTTTCATGATGAGCTCGCGCAACAGCACGTATTGTTTTTTCTTCTAAAGGAGTAATGCGATTATAGCCTGTTCCAAACTTCACTTGTCCTCCTTTATAAGAAGTTCCTTCCAATCCTTCTTCAATTTCTTTTACAACAAATTCTGTTAACTCATTAATCGATGAATGGTCAATCCATTGTGCATAAGTATCAAAAGGTCCTATTACTTTTCTTACTTTTTCTTCTATTTTCGCATCCCATAAAAAGCTTTTATTAAACCCAGCTGTTCCAATAATAAAAATTCCGGCTTCTTTCCCTATTTCTGCAACTGCCTCTACATCTCGACCATAATCAACTGCAGTTGCATCTACAATTGTTTGTCCACCGTGTTTTTTAAAATCTAACACATCTTTTAGGGAAGCCTCTTTATTATCTAATAATAAGTCATTCTCTCCTTTTTCAACCCAATACGGAGGACGACAAACAATATGTTCATGAGAATAGGTAAATCCAAGCTGTTCCGGTTTTATATCACCAAAAAATGTTCGGATGAAAGACATGCTAGACACCTCTTTTTTCATTTTTTATCCTAATTGGAAATGTCTACGCTTGTGCGGGAAATATATAATTAAGGCCAAGCTTTCCCAATGTGGAAGACTCCTAACCTAATATATTCCAAAAACTTATTCAATCATTAGAAAAATAAACCTGATAGAAGACGAATAATCGGCCCTAAAATAAACATGTCAGAGTCTGCAGCCCACATTGCTGTGTCAGGAACAGTACTTGCGATTAAGTTTCTTACCATGAAATATTGTCCCCAAGCAACTACCGTTGCCGTAATAAATCCACCGATTAAGGCACCACGTACACCACCTGTCGCATTACCAAACACTCCGGCTGTAGCTCCATGGAAAAATAAAACGATCATGGTAGGTACAAAGATGTAAGCAACTGTATTTCCTAACACAACCAACCATAATAATGCCCCGACAAACGCACCAACAAATCCTAAAATAACAGCATTTGGAGCAAACGGGAACACAACCGGACAGTCTAATGCAGGTTTTGCACCTGGGACTAATTTGGTTGCAATACCGTTGAAAGCAGGTACAATTTCACCAATGAACATCCTTACCCCCATCAACACAACTGCAATACCACCCGCAAATGTAAATGATTGAATAATTGAATATACGATAAAGTCTTGTCCACCTGTACTTCCTATTAATTCTTTGGCCCCGGGGGTTGTTTTTAACGAAACGACAATGGCCCCAATAAGAAATAGAATTCCCATAGTCAGCGCCGTAATAACGTTTGAATCTCTTAAAAACTCGAGGCCTTTAGGCAATTTTATTTTTTCTGAATCGTTTTCCTTATTTCCTAAATATTTACCTGCAATAGCTGCCAAAAGTGATACAGATGCAGAAGTATGTCCTAGAGCAATGTTATCATTCCCCGTTATTTTCCTCATGAACGGCTGCGTCAGTGTAGGTTGGAGGGTCCAATAAAGCCCCATTATAATTGACAAAAATGTGACCAATCCCCAAAATGACAATTTGTCTCCCACTGTATGAACAACAACTCCTGCAAAAATCGTTGTTGTCCAGAACATCATATGGCCCGTTAAATAAATATACTTAAAAGGTGTCATTCGAGCTAAAAGTACGTTGATCAGAAATCCTAATGTCATGGCCAATGTTACAGCGCTACCAAACTTCGCATTGAAAACATCTTGCCCCATAAAGTTTGATAATGCTTCAGCTTCTAAGTTAAACACTTCTTTCCACATTGGTTCAAATACGTTCAGTGCCCCGACAATAATCCCTGATCCAGCACTAATGATCAGAAATCCAATAATTGCTTTAAATGTACCGCTGATTACTTGACTGGCTGTTTTCTTTTGAAGCAATAAACCGATTAAAACGATAATTCCTAATAAAATTGCCGGTGTCCCGAAAAAGTTATCGGCTAACCAATACAAAAATTCCATGCTTACTCCTCCCCCCTAAAATAGGTTTTATAAATTTTCTTTTAAAGCTGAACGAATTTCGTCCATATCAAAATAGTTATTTACTATAATGACCTTAGAGGATGTTCCTTTTAATGATTGAGCTAGTTCATTACTAGTAATAATGATGTCCGGGTTCAGACTGGAAGCTGAGGATACATCCGTATTATCCACATCAGCTGTAATCCCCATTCCCCTTAATACCGTTTCGACATTCATTCGCAATATTAAACTTGTTCCTTGACCTAAACCACAAACGCATAAAATTTTCATCGTCGCCCAACTCTCCTTTTGATCCATTAATTTAATAATGATTTTATTTCTTCGTAATCTCTTGCATATTTTAACTTTTCTAGATTGTCTGCATTGCCTAGAACCTTCATTAACATTTTTAAAACGTTTAAATGTTCATCGCTGTTTGAAGCCCCTAACGCAAACACTAGCTTCACCGGATCATTTCCGGTGCTTCCAAATGAAACAGGCTCCTTTAGTTGAATCAAAGAAACACTTGCTTCTTTTACTCCATCTTCCGGACGAGCGTGCGGAATTGCAATATTAGGGGCTATCACAAAGTACGGGCCATTTTTTTGAAACGAGCGAATCATCGCATCGATATAAGATTGCGTGATATATCCTTTGTCACTCAATAAATGCCCGGCTTTTTTTATTGCTTCTTCCGGAGTAGATACTTCTACATTAAGTGCTACAATGTCTCTCTCTAAAAATTTCATATCCAATCTCCTTTAGTTCCCAACTTTTATGATGTCGATAAGATTTGAAGCACACTTTCTTTTGTTTTACATTCCATTAATTCCACTACTGTTTTTCGTGAAGAAAGCAATTCTGATAATTGCGATAGAGCTCTTAAATGGAGTTGGTTATCAATAGAAGACAAAACAAATAATAAACGGACTTGATGGTTTTCTTTACTTGAGAACGATACAGGTTTTTGTAATATTAGTAGACTCATTCCAAGTTTTAGTGCACCATCCTCCGGTTTCCCATGCGGGAGCGCGACATTTGGTACAACAACATTATATGGGCCCAATTTTTTAACATATTGGATCATTGCATGAACATAAGATGGTTGAATCACTTTATCCTGCAATAGCGGATGAGCTGCCTTCCTTATAGCATCTTCCCAATCATTTACTTCATTCAAAAATGTTACATATTGACCCTTTAAAATATCTAATAAATTTGGACCTTCCCCCTTTTCTTTAGTCATGATTGGTTGATGTAAGTATTCTTTTAATGCGAGTTTTAACGATTTTTCATCTTGTATACTAGAATATTGTTTAATGATGCCCATTATAGAATCAACGGAAACTCGAAAAGCACTTTGTTCAGTCCCCGTTAATGCATGGACCTTTTTAATTAATCTTTCTTTGTCCTTATCATTTAAGATCGGATTTACAATAAAAGTCGGATGTTTCGCCTCCTTAATCGGGACTGTTGATACTATAAAGTCTACATTCGAATATGACCTGTTCTCATATTCTCTTGCAGAAATAATGTCTATAAAATCAACGGTTGAAAATAGTCCATCTAATTGATGTTTTAAAATGGTTGAAGTTCCAATACCGCTTGGACAAACTATGATTGCTTTTTTTCTTTTTTCCGGTTGTAGCCCTTCTTTTTTCAACCAACCTCCAAAGTGGATTGCTATAAGAGCAATCTCATCATCATGAACCGATTCACCTACAAGCGTTTCAAAATGATGAATAACTTTTTTTGTAATTAAATACACATCTTTATATTTTCGTTTAATTTGATCTGCTAATGGATTTTCAGCCTTTAATCCATATTTAATTCGATAGAAAGCAGGTTTTAAATGTAACACAAGATTGGCTTCAACTTCTTTTTTATTTGAGAACGATACACAGGCAAATGCTTGAAAATCAGTAACCATTTTCTCAGCAACAAGCTTTAATGTTCTTGTTTCATCATCTTCATTTGCTTGAGCTGAATATTGCACTTTTGCACTTAACAAGTGGGTTGCTAAGTAGTAAACTTCATCTTCAGGTAATAAAACGTGATAAATCTGTTCTAACTTTTTGCTAGCTATTTTCGCTGCTTGAAATTCTTTCGTTTGATTAATAATCTCTTTTTCTATTGGATCCATCGATATTTCTTTCCCTTGAACAATTCTTTTACCGAATAACCAAAACCTTAAAACTAAGCTATTTAATGTATCATCTGCAAATTGTATATTTAACTCCTGTTCACATTCATTCAATATCGTTTGAATCTGTATGAGTTCTTGGAAAAGAATCGTTTGCTTTTGTCTTTCTTCGGAAAAAAGTGCCCGGGTATTCGATAAAAATGTATGCCAATCAAGCGGCTCCGGTATAAGTTTTGATAGGTAGTAAACAATCGCTTTTCGTTTATCGCCTTCACTCCCTTGAACTATATATCCTTCCCCACGCTTTGAAAGTAATTGAAGAGAAGACAGCTCCAGTTCTTTTTTTAGCTTCTTCAAGTCATCAATCGTAGTATTTCTACTTACTCTTATTAACTCTGATAAATCCTCAAGGAATAAAGGTCTGTCTCTTGTTAATAAGTAAATTGCTAACCAAGCTAAGCGTTCATTAGCAGAATATTCATATTCCCATTTGTCAGCAACCTCCAGTTTTTTAGCAATTTTTTCCCGTTCACCTTCCGGGATATAATAGCCTTTTCCCCTAAAATATTGAACAATTTCTAGGCCATTCGATTTCAGCCAATCATTAATTTTATCCAGGTCGTAGTAAACGGTCCTACGAGATATGCGGAATTTTTTAGTGATCTCCTCAACGGTAATACTGCTATCCCGCCAAATTAACTCTGATAAAATCGCTTTACTTCTTTTATCCAAATACATCATTTTGCCCTCCCTGCACTCTAGTGCATCACATTGGATGGCTAGTATTGATTAATGCTATAGTAAACAAAATTAGTAATAAATATAAGAACAAATCTCTCACACTATAACTGTGCAATGTTGGACTTTCTATTCTAGATAGTCCAATACGTCCCTCAATCTTTGTGCTTGGCTTTCTCGTAAAATACTATCCTAACGCATTTTTTCCTCCACCTGCTTTGCCAGAACGATATAAAATTATATCCTCTTCAAGCTTTATAACATTATACATTCCGCTTCTAAAGGTGGATGCAGCCCAAGAATTGACTTCCGCTAACGGCCCTGAATTTTCAACCATATTATAAACATATTGTTTTTTGTCTATGTTCTCAGCTGTATCATCTATTGTCTTTTCTGTAACCCGGTTCACCGAAAAATCCATTACGTTTGAGTGCCCTTTTGTAGCATCTTGTATCGTTTTCCCGAAAATGGATCCAACTCCGGCATACGCTGGCTGCCGTGAAACGGAGGCGACACTTTCCACACAACCGCTGTAAGTCGTACCAGTCAAGAAGCTCCAAGCTGAATTCCTTCATGTTGTCGGCAATCGTTTGGTCCGCTTGGCGCATCGCCGCGGCGGTGCGATACAACAGTTCTTCAGCTTCGTTCAATTTGTCTTCATAACGCCGCAACCAATGAACGAGTTCGTCCCGCAGCGCTTCCATGGCCGGCGTGCTGACTCCAGGGAGGTCCATGGCAAGAGAAGAAAGCTCCCGCGACAGCGTCGTCCGCGCCCTTTCGCACGCGTCTTCCGCATCAGGAATGTGCTTTGCGATTGTTTCCAGCTCTTCAGGCTTCAGACGGATCATCGCCCGCACTGCTCCCTCATCGTTACAATGTTCCGATTCGTTCGGCCAACTTGTCCATCCGAAAGCACCTCTATCCCCCAGTTTCTTGTATGCACCTCGTCCGACACGCTCGACATTTTGGTTCACTCCTCCATTTATTCTCTTTATAAATGGTAACATAAGTAAAAATAGTATAATTTTTATACCATTTTTCATAAGATGATTCGTGATATGTACCTATTTTTTACACAAAAGACTGTTACCCTTTGCTGTATGAACTGAAACGAGTGAAGGATCATTCCTTGGGAGGAGCCAATGTGAACCCATAACGTTGCCGACAATAAGTGGACAAGCGATAGAAAGCGGCTTGCTTATGTTGGAACATCCATCTGTACTTCTATACATCTCTCATTTCTACTCGGGATGTAGTAATCAATCCTCTAAACGGTCTTCAATTTTTCTAAATATCTGACATCCTATCATTATTTTCACAGACGATAAGCGGTTCTATTGACGCATAGTCCTTACTCTAATATCGAATACTCAAGCACCATTACAATTTAAACAGACTCGGATATTTTCTTTTTTTCAGTTCCGCTTCGGTTCCAGCTTTGCACGCAGCTTCATCGTAATCGGCCTTGAAATGGATATGTTCGAGATGTTGTTGCAGTTTTGCGATTTTTAATTCCACATTCTTCTTGCGAGCGAGAACCATTTTGCCTTCTCTCTTCTAACGTACAGTCGCCCAATGCGCAAAGGGCGACAAATTTTTTAATATCCTTAATCGACATATCGGTATCTTTTAAGCATGTAATCACGACCATCCATTCGAGGTCATCTTCCATATACATTCGCGCACCCGATGGATTCCTTTGTATTTTCAGCAATCATTGTTCAGTCTCATAGTATCGTAGTGTCGATGATGGCAATCCTGTGATCTCGGAAACTTCTTTGATTGTGTAATGCATAAAAATCCCCCACAAAAAATATTGTCTTAAAGTATCCTTTAAGGATTAAAGTGATTATATCAAAGTCCATACATATTCAAACAGAGGAGGATATGATGATGAAACAGATTGATCCGGGAAAATCGGGATGAGATTGTATTAGGCTGCATGAGAATTGGCAACATGAATGTGCAGGAGCTATCCAGCTACATCGATCATGCGTTGGAAGAAGGAATTACCCTTTTTGACCATGCGGATATTTATGGGAAAGGATACTGCGAAGAACTTTTTGGCCAAGTGTTAGCTTCAAGACTTGGACTTCGTGA
The DNA here is from genome assembly GCF_001634265.1 of Anoxybacillus sp. B2M1. Taxonomy (NCBI): domain Bacteria; kingdom Bacillati; phylum Bacillota; class Bacilli; order Caryophanales; family Anoxybacillaceae; genus Anoxybacillus; species Anoxybacillus sp. B2M1. The sequence goes on from NZ_CP015435.1 coordinate 1,653,184, forward strand.
CAATATACAAATTCAAAGCAAATGCTCGATTCGAGATGGCTATTACGACCTTTCGAAAGAGCATATTCTCACATCAGTCGATAGAATGTTGCGACGGTTGCGGACGGGTTATTTAAATCTGTTGATTCTGCATAGACCGGATACATTAATGGAACCGAAAGAAGTGGCCGAGGCGTTTGATGTTTTGCAAGCAAGCGGCAAAGTTCACCATTTTGGCGTCAGCAACTCCAACAGCCTGCAAATACAGTTATTGAAATCATGCGTGAAACAGCCGCTTCTTGTCAATCAACTGCAATTCAGTATTATGCATTCCGGCATGGTAAACAGCGGCATTCAAACCAATACATTATTTGAAGGATCCATCGACCGTGACAGCAGCATCCTCGCATATTGTCAGTTCAAACATATCACCATTCAAGCTTGGTCACCATTCCAATACGGCTTCTTTGAAGGAGTTTTTATCGATAACAACCAATTCCCGGAATTAAACCGTGTACTAGCACGCATCGCTGAAGAAAAAGGCGTAAGCAAATCCACCATTGCCGTTGCTTGGATTTTGCGACACCCTTCCAAAATGCAGACAATCGTCGAAACGACTAATGTGGAACGTTTAAAAGAGATTTGCCAAGCGAGCAAAAAAGTAGAGTTAACAAGAGCGGAATGGTATGAAATCTATCACGCAGCGGGCAATCGATTGCCGTAATGAGGATTGGGTTGGAGTGGGGAAGCGGTAATAGATATGTATAAATCTCCATTTAGAAAAATAATGAATATCAAAGAAGGCTATGTACTAAATGTACGTAGTCTCCTAATTGTATTATGTCAGCGAAATAGACACGTTAAACAGAAAGAAGATAGAGGAGCTACTTTACTCTAGTCAATGTCATAAGCATAAAGAAACACCTACGAAAAAGAATTTTTATGATAAAATGAAGTAAAAATGTTAACAAAAGGAGAGCAATGTGATGAAAAAGACAGTTCGTGTCGTCGGTGCAGTTATTTACGATGAACAAGATCGCATTTTGTGTGCCCTTCGTTCTCCCCATATGGCACTTCCTGATTTATGGGAATTTCCTGGTGGGAAAATAGAAGAAGGAGAGAAGCCTGAAGAAACGTTAGTAAGGGAAATTCGCGAAGAATTAGGATGCACTATTAAAGTATATGAAAAAATTGAGGAGGTGCATCATGAGTATCCGAATGTTATTGTGAATTTACTTACATACAAAGCAAAAATTATTGAAGGAGAACCAAAAGCGAAAGAGCATGCAGAATTAAAATGGGTGCCAACTCAAGATTTGAGATCGCTTGAATGGGCACCCGCCGATATTCCGACAGTAGACGCGTTATTAGCGAATAAAATCAATGTATAAATCTTCTGGCACGGGATGATGCAAACGCCACATAATACTCATCGGCTTATCTCCATAACTGGATACATAATCGACTTCTCCGAGATAAGTAAATGGTAGCGTCATTCCGTGCATTTCTTCAAACTTTCGGACAAATAAATGAATATGAATTCCCCTATTTTTGTGGTGAATATAATTTTTCCCTACAGAAGAATCATGGGATGTTTGATTTTGGCTTTGCCAATGAAAATGTTTTTGATCGATAAAGTAATCTTTATAATGAAGGTGTTCCTCTACTTTTTGCGATTTATTCAAATTAACAAATAGTAAGTAATGATTTCCCACTTTGCTTACTCCCTCTCTCCACGCTCCTTCCTTCACACCGGCTTCAAATAAGAAAATCAAATCATTTCTCGTGTAATTTTGATATAGCGCAAGCTTTTCCCCTTGGGCAAAAAATCTCTCTGGCCGGTATGTTCGCCTGAATTCAGTTAATCCATAATCGAACCGATCCTTTATATACTGATAAAACTTATCATTTTGTGTCAATACAAGAACTTCACTATTTAGTACAAATTGATGATTGTCAACAACTTGCCCGAATGACCATTTTTGCTTTTTGTACGGTGCTGCTAATCGGTACATTGATTGCATAATCAACGTTTCATGTTTATCTAATTGAATGTCTACAGCGAATCTTTTTTTCAATTGCTTTGCCACGTCTTTGCAAGAAACTATTTTTTGTAAGAAAGCCAATTCCAAAATAATAAAATCGTAAGGCCACTTGATTGGCAATTGATTTTCTAATCTCTCTACGCATTCACACATCAATGGGTTATTTAAAATTTGCTTATCCAAATCGGTGAGATCATTCATTTTCTCTTTCGTTTTCACCCATGAGTGGTATTTATAAATAAAAAATGTCAAGCTTGGTGATTGTTCGGAGTATAAAAAATCCAATATTTCCGGTGAGCGACCGAGTTCGTTTTTAAATTGTTGATACAGCATTTTCAACATATCTGCCGAGTTCATTTTAATAGATTCAATACGGTCTAAAATTTCTTTTTGCGTAATTGGATCTAAATCAACGTACGATCCGGCTGGTAAATCGGCAAATTCATGGGTGACTGCAATGCGAAGAGAATCTTTGTCAAATGCTTTACGATTGATGTTTCCTGCCAATGCGAGCGGAACCATAAATGACTTTTGATAGTTTCCGATAAAATCTAAAATTGTAACAAACTCTTTTCCTTCCACTTTTCTTAACCCTCGTCCTAACTGTTGAATAAACACAGTTGATGATTCCGTTGGTCGTAGGAAAAGCAGAAGGTTGAGTTTTGGAATATCGATTCCTTCATTGAAGATATTGACGGTAAATATTAATTGTAGCGGATCATCGGGATCTTCTAGCCGCTTAATGACTCGTTGACGGTGTTCTGCATTATGCTCACCAGTCAGATATGTAGTGCAATATCCACGCTTATTGAATTCCTCGCTCATATACTTCGCGTGCTCAACATTCGCGCAAAAACCAAGTCCAATCATTGAATCGCCGTCGTAGCCGTATGTGCGAATCATTTCAATAATAAAATCTGTTCGCTCATGATTTTTTAAAGCCCGCACTAAGATGTCATCATCGAAAACTCCATTTTTTAATGGAATTTTGCTGTAATCAACTGTACGATCAGAAACTCCAAAATAATGGAACGGCGCAAGCAGGTTCGCTTCCAATGCTTCTCTCAAACGCATTTCGTATACGACATTATGGTCACAAATCGCTAGAACATCTCTGCCATCCATTCTCTCAGGAGTCGCTGTTAAGCCTAACAAAAACTTCGGTTGGAAGTAGGCAATTATTTTTTGATATGTAGGTGCCTCGGCATGATGAAATTCATCGATGATTATATACTCGAATTCATCTTGTTCAAAGCACTGCAACGTTTCGTTCTTATGAAGAGATTGAACAGTGCTGAATAAATAAGGCTTGCTAAATTCTTTAGCCGTTCCAGTAATTTTGCCGAACATGTCATCGATACCCACTACGTCTTTAAAAATTTCAATGGCGCTATCCAATAGCTCTTCTCGATGCGCAATAAACAGAAGTTTCTTGGGATTATAATTTTTCACATCGAAAGCAGCCAAGTAGGTCTTTCCGGTCCCTGTTGCAGCGATAATTACTCCTTTGTCATTCCCAGACTTTCTTGTGTGTTCAAGATTTTTTAACGCTTTCTTTTGCATGTCATTCGGTTCAATAGTTGGCTTCAAAGTATAACTTTTGGGCTGCTCAGCGACAAATAAAGTCTTTTCCGTTTTTTCTTTCCCTGCATTTCGTTTTTTGTAACTTTCGATAAATTCATTAGTAAGAGGGATGGCTTCTGTGTCATTCCATATGTTTTCAAATATTTGCTTCGCTTGTTCATAGATCGGTAGGAAGCTATTATCCGGGATCTTCACATTTAGTTCATGGCCATTGATTAGTGCTGAATGAGAGAGATTGGACGAACCAATAATGACAGTGTTTAAACCAGAGTCTCGCCGGAACATATATGCTTTTGTATGGAACGATTGATGCTGGGTATCAATCACTTTCACCTGCACATTTGAAAACTGCATTAGCTTTTCAAGCGCCTTCGCCTCTGTAATTCCTAAATAGGTAGAAGTAATAATACGAACCGGAATTCCCCTATGTTGAAGCTCCAACAGTGGGCGAATAATCAATTGAAGCCCCGACATCCGAATAAAACTAACCATAAAATCGACAGAATCAGCTGTCAACATTTCATATTTAAGGGTTTTAAAGAAATTTTTCATTGAGTGCTTGTCATTGTGTAGCAAATTTAATCTCGACAGAAAAAAGTCTTCCATAACCGGCACTTCTCTATGAGAGTGGTTATACGTAATCATTGATAAAGGTAAAGAAAATTCTTCTCCATTGCCCCCCTCTACTAATCTAGAAATGTGTTCCGTGAGCTGGACGATCTCATCAAAACGGTTTTCGTCAACTAGACTCTTAAATTTATTAGCTAGCTGCTTAGCTGCATGAAGAACAAGAACTTCTATATATTCTTTAGGAGCTAAGCGCTGCACGAAGTTCGCATCAGGATATTCTTTAGTTACAAGTTGTAATTCCTCGAAAAAACCTTTATTTTGCATGCAATCACCTGGCTTGCTTCCCTAGATTTAAATCGTTATCCTAATTCCTGACTGAAATTATAAAGCTTGCTTAAATATAAAATCATCCTGACCATTTTTCTCTGACCCACATCGTTTATCATGATTCTCCTCAACCATTTGAACGCAAAATTCTTTTTTCGTATCTTTTATAGATTTTTCGTATTAGAGAACCGTTTTAAATTTAATATTCTTCCCCCTTCTCCGCTATCATGAAAAGCTGTTTAGAAAATTCATTTTCGTTGTAATGGTGCTCAATATCTTTTAGCCGTTTTCGTAAATACTTCTCTAACTCCTTATTTGTACAGTAAACAAAACAACCTTTTTGTCCCCGTGTTAGCAACGTACGATACGTATTTCGAATGATTTCATCTGCGATTTGCAAGGCTTCCTCTGGTTTTTCCTTCACTATTTTTTTCAACCCTTTTAACGATTGATCTGTTTTAGCTCGTTTCGTATAGTCTGTTTGAACATATCCATCCTTGTAAATTAAATCATCCCCAATAATAACCCCTACATAATCAAATTCGAGTCCTTGACACGTATGAATACAACCTGCTTCACTTACAGAATTCTCATCAATAGCCCATGTTTCGGAATTTCCAAGATTCCAGCTCATACTGAAATGATGCTCGGAAATAACGATATCATGGACGTTCGGATTATTTTTTCCGTCTTTAATCCAATCCCAACAATATCCTGCTACGATACGGGATTTATTGTTTACTTTATTTAATTTTTCTATTTCATTGCGTAATTCGTTTGGGTCTGAATAGATCCGGAAGTCATAGTTACTATCAAAATAGTTGGCGTTGGCTGTTTCACGAATTTGTAACACATCGTCGATCCAAGCTAAATATCCATCAGATCCGTTGCAACGAAACTGGGATTCGAGAATTGCTTTCGTAACCTTCGCTCCATATCCTTTTGCAAATTCTTCAATCATTTGAATGCTGCCAATATCCTTCAATGTCACCCGCTGTCGTTCATCAATGAAGAAGATGGATAATTTCGATGCGTTAATAATTTCTTTCACTTGATTTTCACCAAGATTTTGAAACATTCCCGATTTTTCATTTAAGCGATGCGCTTCATCAACGATCAGAGCATCGAACTCATTCGAAGGTGCATTAACATAACTGCCTGAGCCAGTAAACAAATTATCAATATGTCCCTTTCGGAAATCTTGTTTTAATTTTTGCGCATATACTTTCCTTGGTGCAGCATTTTTCGTGACATACTGACAAACTAGATTTCGATTCGTCAACTCTACAAGTAAATTAATGGCTATCACGGATTTGCCGGTTCCAGGACCACCTTCCACAATCAACACTTGTTTTTGATTCGTTCTAACCGCTTCGTTCGCCAGTTGAAGCGCTGTTTCATATACCACTTTTTGATCATCAATCATAATAAACTCTCGGTTGCCTTTTAACATGTTGTTTAATGAGTCCTGTAGCGATTTTGACGGTCGAATGCGCCCCTTTTCGATTTTGTAAAGATTCTCTTTATTATCACCATATTTGATATACCGTTTAATAAAAGAACGCAATTTAGCTGCGTCCCCTTTTAAGAATAAAGGAGCTTGATCGATATAATATTGATATACAGAATCCGTTAAAGGATCTCTGTCGCTTGCCTCTATATAATTATGTAAATATGCACATGGATAAAGTTGAATATCGTCATTTTGCGCATTTTCATTATAGTCTTTAATTAACGAGGCGTAGGACCATGCTTGATACGAAGGATGGGGTGTCTCAATAATATGACGATTAATAACCGTTTTTACAACGGCTTCTTTCTCTTCTACTTTTTCCACTTGTTCCCACTGTTTTAATTCAATAATAATGACAGATCGGTTATTATTCTGATCAGTTCCGGAAATCAGAAAATCGACTCGTTTAGAGGTATGCGGGATTTTAAACTCAATCGCTATACCTGCATTATTTGGAATCTCCCCATCGTTTAACACGCGGTACAAATATTGCATTGAATTATCCCAGGCACGAACTTCTTGCTTATTAACACGGCCAATTTTCTCTTCAAAATTATTGCAAATATGATGGACTAATTGATCATCAAACACATCTTTTAAAAACTCTTCCTTTGTTGCTTCGTAGACGATCATGTTTCTCTCACCTTTTATATTATCGAGATTTTGGAATACGATCTGTTAAATACTGCTTTTACTATTCAAGTTCATTATATTTCTTGCTTGACCCAAACACCTTCTCTACCGGATATTTTTGTTCGTTCTTCTCCAATTTACGAAGAATTGCCTCTTCCACATCAATCCCTAATTCATGGGCAAGTTGGAGTGCATAAATCATCACGTCCGCAATTTCATCTTTGATATTTTCCAAATTAACGTGCACAGCCTCCTCACTGCTTTTCCATTGAAAATTTTCTAATAACTCCGCGGCCTCTAAACTTAGTGAAATCGCTAAATCTTTTGGGTTATGAAATTTTTTCCAATTACGGGCATCACGAAACTCAATGATTTTTTGTTGTAAGTGTTTCAAATCATTCACCACCAAATAATCGTTACTACAACCTTCTTTAAAATTTTAACAAAAAAATACTATTTGCTGCTACATTTCCAGAACAAAAGAAAATATCTAATTTATACATCTATATAATACATGTGATCTTTACACTTAAAATAACCGGCAATCAATTTCAATGTATCTAAGCAAATAGAAAAAAACGTGTTGCAAAGCGTACAATGAATGTATAAATGCACATAAAAAATCCACCACCTTAGAAATCATATACAGTGACCAAAACCAGTTACCAAGGGGTGTAGGCACAATCATGATTTCCAATTTAAACAAAGAACAGTCATGGTCTTATGAAATGAATCCACTTTTAGCATCCTTATTTCGATAGATCGACTCTCTGTCGTTGCTGGAGACACCATATGTACCAGGAAGACCGATGATGTCGAAAAAATCTTGATTGAAATGTTTCTTTTTGAAAACCTATTTTTCTATTGATTCCTTGTGAAAATTAGTACGCATTCTGTAGCGTTTTCGCTGTTTTCAACGGGCTTGTGAGCTTAATGAAGTCCTACATTTGTCTACGTTTTCCCTTCTTTTGCGACAAAGTAGTTTCGAGAACAAGGATTTTACGTTTTTCATGCCCAACTTCTCAAAGATTTAGAAGTCCGGTATCCTCCAAGTCGTCCTTATTGATAATACGGCACTCCGAAGCAGTCTTTACGATTCTCAAGAGAGGTGGGGAATTTCGACACGATATAACTGGTTTGAAAAATATAAATTACACCTTTGTACCACCACAGAAGGAATCGTCTGATCCCATGTCTTGACGATGACGAATCGCAATGATGCAACTATTGTGCTCGAATTATTTCCATTTTTCGGAGATAGGAAGGTGGAGTTTGCCCTTGAAGATGCAGCCTATGACAGTGAAAAAGTCCGCCAGCCCGCTGAGTAGACCGGGATTTTTTTGTGTCGCCTATCAACCCTCGAAATAGTAATCAACGAAAAGATGCGTATGTATGGTCGGGTGATTCCTTCGTTTTTGAAAACTGAATTCGGAAAGTGGTTGTTTCGTTCCCGCAACGCGATTGAGCAAGTCTTTAATCAGCTGAAGAATAAAGGACTAGAGCAACCACGTTTGTACGGGTTTCATCGGCATTTACTACATATACAATTATGCATCCTTATGCGCCATTTTGAGTTTTGACTCTAGTTTTGCAACACCATCAAGGTATTAAATTAAAAATCATGTTACAAAAAGTAATAAAAGACTGGTTTTATTAGTTTCGATAAATAGTTGGTAGTTATTATGAACATCCATTTCATTATTTGGTGGTCAACTAAGATTTTTAACAGAACAAAAATTTAATGAAACATCTTCCATCATGGTTCGTATTGAAATACTAGAAAATAATCAACTTAGGAGGATAAAAGTGAGTAGAGACTCACAGCAAAATACAAGTTTAGATTCTATAGCAAGCGGCATTGGTTTTTCTTTTTCCTTAATAGTTATAGCTATTTTTATTTATTTCTCACCTGATTATCTTGGTTCAGAGGTCATCTCTTTGATCATGAGTTCCTTAATGATGGCTTTTGGTATTATAGGGTTAGGGATAGAGTTAAACAAGTTAAACAATGAAAAAAAGTTTGGTTTCGATGACCTTGGTATTGGCTTAGGATTAATAATTTTTTGGGCAATTCTACATTATTTCTTCCCAATAATTTGGTTGAACTGGGTCTTGTTGTTTGTTCTTTTCATTGGTTTTTACGGTATAGGAGTAGGCATTGTTAAACTTGTGCAGAATATTATTGAAAGTAGTTCTGGAAGACAATTAGCAATTAAAATCTCTGTTGGCATTGTTCAAATTGCTGCAACTGCTGCAACAATATATGAGATATTAAAAACCTTTAATCTTCTACCATAGGCATAGGAGCAAATTAAAATATATTACCATTTATCCCCTTCAGAATGTGATCCTTGAACCAGATTAATCTAGGAACATAAATCTACGGCTTCAGGTACATGCTAAAAACTTCATTTCTTAAAGTTGCAAAATCCAGTCCTTACTATACCGCTTTCTTTCTTGCAGTCATGACTGGAATGCGACAAGGAGAAATACTTGGTCTTCGTTGGAAAGATATCGACTTTGAAAATGAACGTCTTTATGTAAAGCAAACATTAACACAAAACAATTTAAAGATAGGGCTAAAAGTAAAGCGGGTAATCGCTCAATCGGTTTAGATACTTACACCATAGCAGTTCTTAAACAACACAGAAAAAAGTTGTCGCAACTAAGCTCAAGTGTGGGACTGTCTACAATGACTTTGACCTTGTTGTCTGTAGTTCTAAGGGTAACCAATCAACCCGAGAAACTTACTAAGAACATTCAATAACTTGGTTACGAAAGCCAATCTACCTAAAATTCGATTTCATGATTTAAGACATACACACGCAAGTTTAATGCTACAACAAGGTGAAAACATTAAATTAATATCGGAGCGGTTGGGTCACAGTAATGTGAAAATTACGTTGGATATCTATTCACATGTTTTACCTAACATGCAAAAAGATGCGTCTAACCGTCTTGCAATCCAACTATTTAATAGCTAGACCACTGAATCTGTGAGCAAACTTGTGACCAACGAAATGAGCAAGATTTTTCCTATAAAAATGAAAAAGCCCGAAACCCTTGGTACACAAGGACTTCAAGCTTCTCGATTAGATGATTCCGACTGGGCTCGAACCAGCGACCTCTACCCTGTCAAGGTGGAATTTATTATTTATACATAATTTTAATTAGTTTTATCTAACCTTAAAAAACCTTATTAAATCAATATTTTATTGATACTCATAGAAATTAAATTCTTATTTAATTATATCCTTTTTTATCTTTTTTCACCTATTCCTCCGCCAAAATCCACACCAAATCCTCCAAATTAATACGAAAAGCAATAAAAAACGAGGCTGTACATCATCCAGCCTCGTTTGTACCATTTAACCATTTAAGAAACACAGTTTTGCTTACTCTTAATTGTCTTCCGATTTTAACAACATGAAACTGTCCACTATTGAGTAATTCATATGCATTTGTTATACCAATTTGCAGGATCTCCTTGATGTCTTCTGCAGTTAAAGTAATTGGTAATTCATCTTCGTTTTTATACATACAATCTACCTCCATTCGGAGGTCAGACGTATTTTAATTAGTGTTTTAAATAAAGTGTTCTAACCGATGTTTCCAGTAAAGGGTGTTGATTAGTGCTTTGAATTAAAGTGTTTTGATTGGTTTTCTTATTGCTGACCTTTTTCGTTTTTTTACAAATATTAATTATTTATAAAAATCTTACTATATAACTATAATTTTGTAAAGATCCAAAATAATAAAGAAGGAATTTTTTGTTCCTCTTTTGACTTACGCTAATGCAGTTTCAATTATATTTTTAGCACTATTGTTTACATATTATCTTCGTTTAGTCCGTTATAAGAAACAACTTCCCAAACAGGCTCTTGTTTTTCTGCAACAAAATAGCCATTCAATTCAACGACTCGCCCTTTTGCCCATGGAGATTTTCTCTATGTCTATCCAAGAAAATGTTGAATTTATTTCATATTCAACTTCATGGATAAACGCTAAATAATAGAGAGCATTTATTTTATATTCTTCAATACTCCTCCGCACTTTTTCAATGTCACTTAGAAATGGTTTGTCTGATAAATCATATTTATATTTCATTTCAACCACTGCAATGATTTCGTCTACGTCGTTTTTCAAATGGCCATTTTCCCCCGGATTTTCATTCAGTTTGACAACAACCAAATCTGCACGCAATCCCATATAATAAAATTCTGTATATATCCTTAAATGATTATTCAATAAGTAATGATCGCCCAATCGTCTTCTCAAGTGATAATAAAAAGCATTTTTCAATGAATCCTCTTTCAGCAAACTATACTGCAAATAATTAATCTTTTTTAATAATCTTCTAACCAAAACTTTTTATAGCACTATCGACTTCTTTGTAAATTTTTTCGCTAAACACCGTCTCACCCGGATCATCAAAAAATTTAAGTTTGCAGTAAAAGCAACTCTTTACTCCAACCTTTGAATATTGCTTCGAATCCTCTGAATTCTTAATGCAGCAGGAGAAACACCGCCTATTTTCGCATAAATCCGATCTTCGATATCCTCAATTCTTTCCCCAAGCAACGCCTTTAAAATTATTCCTACAAAAGAGGTGGTTAGTGGCGGAACAGTTAATCCGGTAGGTAATAAAGCAAATTCTAAACCTAAACCTAGTATATCAATTTTTTCTTGAATAAGACGACCACAGGATTTATTCCATTTACGAATTTCATTATTAACAACTTCTACTTGTTCAAGCAATTTCTCATACGAACCACTAGACTGGTTGACTATTTCTGTGATAATGTTCCTTAATTTCTTCACCTCAGAATCATTCAAAACATCTATATAATCAAGAATCGATACATTTTCTGGACATATTATTTTTAAATTCTTTAATACAACGCCCATTTCATCGATTTTAGGAACCAACAAATTTGTATCTGAACCAGCATGTAAATGGGATACTAAATTTAAAATTTTTTCATTACGAACAATGCTAGGATAAAATACTGCTCCAAGCGCTCTTGCTATTGACAATTGCGTGCTGTACATATGCGATTCTATAAATATTGTATCGGATACTTCTGAAGACAATTTATTTCTCAAATATGAAATTAATGATTGTACGGCTCCTCCAGCAGTTATACTTCCGGCAGCAATATGTCCTTCATTCATAAACCATGCTTCTCCAGCCTCAGCAACTTGTATGTGGATATCAGTTGTTTCTGTTAATGCGTTTACTAGTAAAGTTTGAGTTGGATTTTTTTCTAACAGTTTTTTATTAATCAAAGATACGTTATAACTCACTTCTGCAGCAACTTGTGGGTTCTCCCTAAACGTTTTCCAAAATGGGAATTGATTTGCTAAGGTAAGGATAGTCAAACCATCTAATTGACGAGGTAATATAACATTTATGTCCTTATCCTCTAAAAATTTTCTAACTGTAGATGGCTTGTATTTATGCAAAGGATTTTTGAAAATGGGTATAAGTTTACCTTTTCTAGCCAATGCAAGAACTAAATCTATAGGTAAAGAATTTAATGCCTTATAAGAATTATTTTTATCCGGTAAAATGGGATAAAACACTTTAGAATATAGTGTTAAAAGAATTGAAAGTTGTTGTTCTGTAATAAAGGGATCGACATAAATTGTTCCACCTTTAGGTAACCTATTATCGATAATAGATGTGTATTTGATTTCACCGTTTATTAATTTACCTAACGTATCACCGAAACGCTCTTCATCACGCTTAGCAATATCTCTTATATGATCATCCTCATAATCCAAAACATCAAAGCGACTAGTTTGAATAAAAAAATTTTTTCTTCTTTCTTCAATAGAGTCTAACATCTTTTCCTCAAATTTATAAACCGATATAGACATATCAGAAGGAAATAACTCTTTTAATATAGATTTTGCTTTTTCAATCATCTCCTTGTCTGCTTCAAAGTTTTTATCAGCAATATATACGTGAATAACTCCACCACTTACAGTTATTAAGTCAAAATAAACACAGTTAGGAATACAACTTTTTACTAAAAATTCTATATCAGAATGAGTAGCAGAAAATATGTGCGCTCTTCTTATATGCTCAGGCAGTTCATATAAACCTTTATTTGGAAAAGGACTATTACAAAAAGGCTCAATGATTACTTGTATTCCTAAAGGTCTGTTTTTTTCTACCACTTGTCTGGCTAAATCAATGATTTCCTTCGTAGCATTACCGTTCTCATCTCCAATAAATAATGTAATTCTTCCTAAACCATTTTCGATTGAATTAATTTTCTTTATTCCGGGAACTCTAAAAAACACTGCTCTTTCAATTTGGTACCGATATAGACTCATAATTCCCTCCAACAATGTTTTTTATTATAGTCCACTAATTTCTTACAATATTTTACTATATAAAGTTACTTCTGTAAAAATATACTCCAACTTCTAAACTGTTTTTGGCGATTGTACCAAATATTTTAGTAAAAAATAACCACTGAATAATTTCCAGTGGTCTGTGATTAGTCTCTTTTCCCGTATTAAAAAACGCGTGCAATTAATGTATTACTGATTATGATGAACTACTACCGTTTATCAAAAGTTATTTAGTGTTTAGGCTGTTAATTATACATTACGATAAACTCTTGAAATTTCTCAATATTTAAGGGAAGAACTTCTGTGTTATAAATATGCAGTGCATATATTAATGGAATTTCTTTTTCAAGTTCATTAAATTCAAATGGAAACGGCTCTGGTCTTCTCACTCTGCCAAAACCACTATTTGTATTGATTAGCATAACCCACTCGCCATATATATCTTCTTTATTCTCTACAAGCAGAATATTAAACCCTGTATTATCCGGGCTTTTTAAATATCCCCAAGCCAGTATTTTCTTATTATCTCTAAGTACAGGTCTTACAACTTTTTTATGAGTTATTCCCCTGTCAAATTGTGATGGCACCTCTCGGATAAAATCATTGTCAAATAATGCTTTTAATTGGATTGTTAGTGTTTTGCCTGAGACAAGGTGGATCTTAGTATATATCTCACTTGAATCCATCGAGTTCAGCGGTGTCATTGTTATTTGTCCGCCAGTATATCTTCTGTTAAACTCTTCAATAAATTCTTTAATAGGATTGTAAATATCATTGGCGTATTGATAGTTAATCATTTTTAAGTAGTTCTTTCTCTCTTGCCTCTCTTTCTCCTGCTTTAATTGTTCTTCCCGAATTGAGATATCCTTACTTAAACGAATATTAATCATATTTTCAATGATTTTAGAGTTTTCAGTGGGTGGTTCATTATCAATAAGCAAGTCATTTCTAATTTCCTGCCAACTTTTATATCTCTTTGCAGTACTTTTTTCTATCATTTTCATAATTACTTGTGTCATTGTAGTAGTTAAAGCAGGATTTATTGATTTAGGCGATGGCGGATTAGTAAAATAATGAGCGTTTCTCCAATCCTGAACATCTGCGTGATGCGGCAGATTAAAAGGATGCTGTAAGGTGGCTAGTTCATAAAATATAATACCCATTGAGTAAATATCCATTTGTATAGTGTTCTTCTCCAGTTTCCATCCTTCTGGTGCCATATATCTAATATGGCCGAACCCTTTAAAAGTCATTTGCCTAGTTCCATCATGAACTATTTTGGATAAACCGAAATCCGATATCTTTACTATTCCGTTATGCAGCAAGATATTATCCGGCTTAATATCTCTATGAATTAAAATACTATTGATATGCTCCATGCCATTAATTAACTGGTGAAAATAGTCAAGCAAATCCTTATTAGAAATAAATTCATTCTTTCGGATTGCAGTCTTTATTACCTGCTGAAGAGTTCCTCCGTTAGCATATTCCATTATAATGTATGGAGGCAATTCAGAATATTTGCTTCCATCATGAACAAAAACATAATTCACTGCATTTTCATGCGAAACCTTCATAGCCATGACGCTCTCATTTTGAAAACTCAGAAGTTGCTCGCTGTTCGGGAAATTAGACGGCAAAGTTTTTAATGCCCAAATACTTTTATCAGATTCTTTTTCGATTTTATAAACATATCCAAAACTCCCATTTCCAATAGGCTCTAATACTTTATAACTATTTTCTTCCCCATCAAATACAACAGAATTCGGTTGTATTAACAAATATATTCCCCTCCCTAACGAAATTACCGTTATCTGTATAGTAAATATTATAAACTGAAATATAAAATTCTACATTATCAGATACATAAACAAAATAAAGAAGTCAAGCGATTCCATTAATAAAATAGGAAAATTGCCCCATTCCTCCCCCCTAAACTAATCATCTATATTTTATTGAGTTTCGTGCTTTTTCTCTTATCTCCTGCATCCCTTTCGAATGAGAAAAGAGGCTATAATTAAACCTCTCTTCTCCCCACGAAAAGATGAAGATGAAAAAGTAGCAAAAAGTGTAAATGATGTTTAAGTATAACGCTGTTTATATACCTTGTTAGGACTATTCTGGAAAAATTCCACTTGTGAGTATATCTTTATTAAATTATTTGTTAGTTACGGCTAATTGCCATCAAATAATTACTCATGATGTAATGAAACACTTTTTCCTGCAATATATAGTTCTGTTTAATGTCTGGAAAACTTAATTTGTAGTAGTTATACTTTGGAGTCTTCACAATTTCATAAGTGACATCTTGTTTAAACAGGTCAATCAACATCGGAATTTCTTCTATGTAAAAATTCTTGTTAATCTGCATGTATTCAAAATAAGGCAAGACACAGTGTAAAACGGTTCCGTTTTCTGTTTTAAGTACTAAAGAAACCTGTTTATACGGCTCAATCTCAACAGCACTTTTCAAAACAGAATCTTTATACAGAAAATTGATTTCAATTAATTCTTCTACTGTGTATTTCATGTCCGTTCCCTCCCTTCTTACATTATTTCATCTCTTACCTTTATGTTTATAATCACCTGTATTTATTGCAAAAGTCTTATATAATACCGTTATGAATAAAATAGAGAACAGTTAAGCTTAAAAAGCCTACTGTTCCCCTCCCTATACCTTAATCCGTATGTCATTTCAGCAAATCGCGGATGTAATACAAAATGATCAAAGTGATTAAACTAATCAAAAACTTAATCCCACTTTTATCGTTTTCCTTCTGCTTCATCCATGTTCACCCTCTGCTCAAATCATTAAAAACGAATAAATGACTGCCCCAAAAATCGACAGTAAAATTACAATTCCAATAACATATTTCACGTATCTGTAAACCTTCGTTTGGGAAAAATTTTTAAAGCAAAGATGAATGGCTAAATCAGCGAATGCGACGATGATTATAAAAACAAACAGCAACAAACAAAAATCTGAGGCCTTTTCTGCCCATGCAATTAACGACTGTATTTCTGACATGAGAACTCCTCCTTTTTTATCTTACGTTATTTTGCTCTCTTACTAAGCATCATTTAAATTTCAAGGGGTTCAATCCTGCTTTTTTATTGAACATGCGATGTGGTTACGGAATCAATTTATAATTATTGATAATTATTGAATATGCAAATATAAAAACACGGAGCCAAAGCCCCGTGTTTAAATAAATATTGTCAGGTAGTAACTACATTTACTGTCAATTAATTATTAATACACCAATTTATGTATATTAAACATGTAATAATGTTTTATGTAATAAAAAATCATTTTTTATTTTGTTTTTTATACTCTGCATATATCTTGGTTAACTCCTGTAATACTGTCAAACCATTCTCTCCCCGAATTTTTTGTTAATAATACGCTATCTCATCGGGGACTAACGTATTACCTCCAAAAGGAAAAATAAAGGCGCTCTTTGAACTCTCAGTTAAATATTTCGTTATCGACTTATCATAAACTGGATTCGTTGTTTCTATCAAGTTTAAATCGAGTCTTTCTGGTTTAATTCCTCCTGAAATAATCAATACTTCAAAACCATCTACCTTTTCTACTTTCCGCTTTGGATGGTCTAGAAAATAATTAAACACATCATTTAATGTAAACTCATATCCATCAAATAGAAAAGCACCCAAAGCTGAATTTTTAGAAGCTTGGGTGCAAATAGAAGACAGGCAACGAAAATCAGTCAAATTAGATTAATAGCGACAGCTTGTCTTTTCTATATATATTTGTAAAATCGTATTTCTTTTCCATGTATACTTGATGCCAAATCATAAAAGCAAGGACGGTCCAGATTTTTCGGCTATGGTCTGCTTTATTTTTGCAATGTTCGTCTAGTAAACGATACAATACATCTTTATTAAATAAATGATCGGTTGCGCTTTCTTTTATAATGTTTTTCGCCCAATCATGCATTTCATTTTTTAACCAATGACGAATTGGCACCGGAAATCCTAATTTTTTGCGATTTAAAACATGATCTGGAACAATTCCTTTTGCTGCTTTTCGTAGAATATATTTCGTCGTTTTGTTTGTCGTTTTCATTTCCGGAGCAATTTTGGCGGCTACTTCAAATACCTTTTTATCTAAAAATGGAACCCTCAACTCTAATGAATGGGCCATCGTCATTTTGTCGGCTTTTAATAAAATATCGCCTCGCAGCCATGTATGAATATCAATATATTGCATCCGGTTTACAGGAGGATAATGAGTTGTTTCTCTATAAAAAGGAGCTGTAATATATGTATATTCTAATCCCCTCTTATATCCTTTTAGCAGTTCTTGTTTTTCTGTCTCGCTATACATTTTCGCATTGCCGATATATCGTTCTTCCATTGGTGTTGTACCGCGCTCAATAAAGCTTTTTCCTTTTATTCCTTCCGGGAGTAGCCCTGCAATCACTCTCAAAGCTGATTTAACCGTACTTGGCATTCGCTCAAAAAGTTCCAATGACTGTGGCTCACGATAAATGTTGTAACCGCCAAATAACTCGTCAGCTCCCTCACCGGAAAGAACGACCGTTACATGCTTTCTTGCTTCCCGGGCAACAAAATAAAGCGGTACTGCCGCAGGATCGGCAAGTGGATCATCCATATGCCACATAATTTTCGGTAATTCCGCCATATATTCCTCTGGTGAAATGACATAGCTAATATTCTCAACGCCCAGCTTTTCCGCTGTTTCTTTTGCCACATCAATTTCACTGAAGCCTTCCCGCTCAAAGCCGACAGAAAATGTCTTGATATTAGGATTGAATTGTTTAGCAATTGCTGCAATGAAGGATGAATCAATTCCTCCTGATAAAAACGAACCTACCGGCACATCGCTGCGCATATGCACTTGCACGGAATCGAACAGCGCGTTGCGAATTTCTTTGACAAGTTCATCTTCTGATTTGATGATAGGTTGGAATTGGGCTTTCCAATAGCGATGAATGGTTAATTTTTCACCGATTTTTTTCTTAATATAATGACCCGGTTCTAACTTTTTAATACCAACAGACATCGTCATCGGTTCAGGTACATATTGGAATGTTAAATAATGCTGCAGTGAATCATAGTCTAATAAATCATTTTTAAGAGCGAGCAAAATACTTTTCTTCTCGGAAGCAAAAAACGTACGGTCGCCCTGTTCCATGTAGAAAAATGGTTTTATGCCAAACGGGTCACGTGCCGCAAAAATCGTTCTCTCTTGTTTGTCCCAGATGACGAAAGCAAACATACCTCGAAGCTTTTCTACAGCTTTTTCTTTTTCAGCACTATAAAGAGCAATAATGACTTCTGTATCGGAATGAGTAGTAAATTTATATCCCTTTGCAAGCAATTCTTCTCTCAATTCCACATAGTTGTAGATTTCCCCATTAAATATGATCCAATATCGTTCATTTTCATAGGACAATGGCTGGTGCCCTGTCTCAAGATCAATAATACTCAAGCGTCGAAATCCAAAATTCACGTATTCATCAAAAAAATAACCACCATCGTCAGGACCGCGATGAGTAATGATATCATTCATTTCTTGAAACGTTTCTTTCCATTTTTCATCGACGATTCTTGGATGATCATGAATACAACCAATAAAACCGCACATGATATTGCTATTCCCCCACTTTATCAAATTTAAATTTTATAGATTGTATCAAGACTTGGGTTAGCAAAATATAATATTTTGATCTTATTTAAATTTAACAAACTCTATTTTTATACCATCTATAGGTTCCTGTAATGAACTTTTAACATAAATTATTCCTCCTGAAACCTGTTACGATATTCTCATACTAGAAACATATCAACACAAAAATTAGTAGCTTTTCACTCAATGATATTCTCATTCCTCAAACACAAACATATTAAAACAATAAAATGTGGAGAAATTATGGATTTTTTAGAGATTGTTACAATAATTACATGATAAGAATCATCTCCATTGTTTCTGCAAATTTAGTTGATAATATAAAAACAGCAAGTTTAACAAAGGAGTTGCAACTGTCATGTTAGGGATTATACTTTTTTTAGCCTTTATGATTGTTTCACTTTCTATTTTTCTTTTACGAAAGCCAACCAATGAGAAGTTATATAAACTAGCAATAGGATCCTATATCGCTTTTTTCCTATTGTTTTTAACTCTATTTTTCCATTATGTAAATTCTGAAAATATGGTCGACGCTATAAACAATCTAGTACAGAAAACATCATATAAAAATAAAGTTGAAGCGAGAAATCCATCATCTAGACATTCAAAAGAACAAATCCCGGTTAAATCAGCTCTCATTGATGCCCCCCTTTTCTCGCAACTCCCAGAACTACCAAGGGGGTGCGAGGTAACAAGTCTGGCAATGCTTTTGAATCACGCGGGAATCAATGTAGACAAGATGACACTAGCGAAGCAAATAAAGAAAAATCCAACCCCTTATCGAATACATAATGGAAAAGTATTTTATGGACATCCAAATGAAGGGTTTGTTGGTGACATGTATACAATAAAGAAACCGGGATATGGTGTCTATCATAAACCTATAAAAGAATTAGCCGAGATTTATTTACCAAACCAAATCGTTGATTTAACAGGACAATCATTTGAAGAAATATATAAGTATTTGTCTGAAGGTACCCCAGTTTGGGTTATTACCAACACAACCTTTCGTATACTTCCTCCGTCTGAATTTATTGAATGGCAGACCCCGCAAGGCCCTATAAAAATAACATACCGGGAGCATTCCGTGTTAATCACCGGATATGATGAGAAATATATTTATTTTAATGACCCATTGACAGGTACGAAAAATAAAAAAGCACCTAAGTCTGAATTTATTCAAGCTTGGATACAAATGGGCAAACAAGCTATTACCTATAACCGCAATTAACCGGTTATAGATAGTGGCTTATCTTTTTTATTTCAAAATGTAATTTGACTCCTATTAATGTCAAACAATAATTTAATCTTCGAACTACTTCGTGTGAAAAAAATATAATTTTTCTCCATAAATTTTGCACATTTATTCTTTATGATGATATCAGTAGTGATTCAGATTACATGTTTACGGAGGGATGTATGCATGAAGAAATTATTGTTTGGAACCATCTTAGCAGGAGTCGTTGCTATCGGTACAGCCTGCTCAAATAATACTTCGCACAGTTCCATGCAAGGACACGATATGTCAAACATGAATATGAAGGAAGAAAACACCGCACAGGACTCCAGTAAGAAACTGCCTTTGGCAACAAACACAGAAGTTTTATCCGGTAAAGAGATTAATCTTACTGCTAAGGAAGCATTATTACAAATAAATGATAAAGTAAAACTTCCGGTCTACACGTACAATGGATCTGTTCCCGGTGCACAAATCCGTATTAAACAAGGGGACAGAGTGAAAATCAATTTTAAAAATGAATTACCGGAACCGACGACCATTCATTGGCACGGCTACCCTGTTCCGAATAGTCAAGATGGAGTTCCGGGTGTCACGATGAACGCAATTAAACCGGGGGAAACCTTTACGTATGAATTTACAGCTACTGTACCGGGAACGTATTTTTATCATTCCCATCAAGAAAGCGCGAAACAAGTGGACAAGGGATTATACGGTACATTAATTGTAGAGCCTAAGAATGAGGAAAAAGTAGATCGAGATTATACACTTGTGTTAGATGAATGGATGAGCAATCCAGATGAAGGAAATATGGATATGAGTGGTATGGATCATAGTAATATGGGACATGGAAATAGCTCTGATGACCAACATATGGATATGAGCAGCATGGGCCATGATATGAGTATGTATGATATTTTCACGATTAACGGGAAAAGCGGTTCCGCTGTCAAACCTTTAAAAGTGAAGAAAGGCGAAAAGGTGCGGCTTCGCCTTATAAACGCAGGATACATGTCCCACAAACTCCACCTGCATGGTCATGAGTTTAAAATTGTCACAACAGACGGGCAGCCGTTAAAAGCTCCGCAGCCAATCAAAGACGAACTTTTAAATATTGCTCCGGGTGAACGTTATGATATTGAATTTATCGCCAATAATCCGGGTGAATGGTTATTAGAATGTCACGGTAACATGAAAGGTACCGATGGCATGAAAGTGAAAATTCAATACGAAGGCCAGACAAACAATACGGACAAAGCAAACGCAAAAGAGGATCTCCGTATCGTTGATATTACAAAATACGGAAAACATGAATTAGGTCAATTTACATTAGACCAAAAATATGATGTAGAGTACACAATGGATTTAGGAACAGCCATGGGCAAAGATGGCATGGTCTACACGATTAATGGGAAAACGTATCCTGAAACAGCACCCGTAAATGTGAAGAAAGGAGATCTAGTAAAAGTAAAATTGGTGAACAATTCACCGAAAGATTTACATCCTATGCATTTACACGGACATTTCTTCCAAGTATTAAGTAAAAATGGTAAGCCAATTACAGGCTCCCCATTGATTAAGGATACCTTGAATTTAAAACCGGGTGAAGAATATGTAGTCGCATTTAAAGCAGATAATCCGGGAAATTGGATGTTCCATTGCCATGACTTGCACCATGCTTCAGCCGGAATGGTCACAGAAGTAAAATATAAAGATTACAAATCTGACTATATACCAAACTCTAATGACACAACAAATAAACCTGAATAACAATGTGAACTAACCCCAAAAAGTGGATGTTTAAAAAATCCCTGGAGTTATTTCCTATAGAAGGAAATAACTCCCTTTTCTTTTTCTTTAGTGTTTATTTTTGCTTGTCACTTAGTGGCTTGACATAGAGTCTCCTTAAGAATAGTTACCTCGCCAGTAAGCCAAGTGCTGTTTCAACTCCTCCTTCTTAACCAGTACATGTCATACCTTCAACTTGTAAATGATATTACGTTTTTGACATTTAATTTCCTCCTTCCAAACAATAGTTTTTACACGAAAAAAATAAAGAATAAATTCAAACTTACTAGAAAAACCAAAACAATAGATACCCAATTTCTTACATAGTTGAAACATCTTTGGTCTTTTAATTGTTGGTCTATTTCAAATCCGTATACTAGCAGACTCATGATTAAAATTGGAGTTACTATTGTTACTGAGAATAAAATTGGCATTAAAAAGCTATTTACACTTTTATAAAAATAAAATGGTAAGAATTTTGACACTGCAGAGATTATTGGATCGAAGAGGAATGACGTCAAAAATCCGAGACTTAAACTCATCATCTTAAATTTAAATGAAAATAACAAAAATAAAATATACACCATGACTATAGCACTGACAACCTTACCTATGATTTGGATAAATGACAGTAACCAGAGATCTCCAAATTTTGTCGCCCAAAATATCATCACGAATAACCCAATTGTTTTCCCCAGAACGAGATAACATAGTTCTCTTATCCAATTTTGATGAAATTGTTTAAAAAGGTAACAAATAAACAAAATGTTTATATAAATTTGGCTTGGTGTAAATAAAGCCAATAGACCTAAGTATATTGTTTTTAATATCCTCGTTTGGCTTTCATGATGTAATCACCGGTGATAAAATCCCCAATAACAGCGGTTTAAAATTCCCCAAAAATAACAGATAATCGTTTCGAAACAACATCTTAAATGGAGTGGAGAAACGATGCTGAAGGTAGGGGAGTTTTTTATGATTCGAGAGTTATATCAGAAAGGCTGGACTCAAACAGCGATTGCCAAAGAAACAGGTTTTGATCGGAAAACCATTCGTAAGTATCTAAAGGGGGACAAGCTTCCAGAGCGTAAAGTCAGTGAGAAAAAAAGAAAAAGCAAACTAGATCCTTATAAAAGCTATCTTCTTCAACGAATACAAGAAGGTACGACGAATTGTGTTGTTCTCCTTGAGGAGATCCAAGCGATGGGATACACTGGCAAGATGACGATATTAAGAGATTTTGTTCGACCGTATCGAGAACAGCCAAAGAAACAAGCTACCTTACGGTATGAAACACCACCAGGCAAACAAGCTCAAATGGACTGGGCCTATGTGGGAAAGTACTTGGTGGATGGTCAATATCAAGATATTTATGCTTTCGTGATGGTACTTGGTTATTCCCGAATGAAGTATGTGGAGTTTACGACCAATATGAATGTAGAAACATTAATGAAATGTCATATGAACGCATTTGCTTACTTTAACGGCATTCCTGAACAGATTCTTTATGACAATATGAAAACCGTTGTTCTGAAACATAGTCCCATCGAAATTCGATTTAACCGGACGTTCGAGGATTTTCTAGCGTATTACGGTATTGTTCCAAAAGCATGTCGGCCGAAACGTCCACAAACAAAGGGAAAAGTAGAAAGAGTGGTAAAGTATTTGAAAGATAATTTCTTTCAGCGAAAACACGAACCTACTCTCTATGCATTAAATGAAGCTGTTCGTACATGGCTGGATCAAGTGGCCAATCGAAAGCCGAATCAAACGACGAATGAACCGCCAATTCAACGTTTGGAACAGGAACAGAAGTTCCTTCAAGCATGGGGAGTCAAACCATTATTCCCGACATGTCGCTGGGAGACACGAGAGGTAAGTCGAGATTGTTTTGTTTCATACAGAGGAAAAAAATATTCCGTTCCGTATCGCTATGCAGGACAGGTTGTAAAAGTGAAAGAAACTCTCGACCATCATATCGAGATTTATGATGAACAGGAGTGTATTGCCAAACATCCGATTTTGACAGGAAAAGCAACTGCTCATATTCAAATGGAACATTATGAGGGCTTACATACAAAAGAAAAAGGACAGAGAAGAAAAGGCGTTCAAGGTTTGGCGACCAACGACCTTTCTTCTTCTGCCCCATCTCCTAAAGTAGAACAACGCCCTCTCGCTGCTTACGCAGCATTGGAAGAAGGTGAGACTGTATGATGAACGAGCTGTTAATCGAACGCTTAAAAAAGCTTGGTTGGCACCACACAGCCCACCAACTAGATAGTTTATTAGAAGACGCTTCTAGAGATAATGTATCATATTCTGAGTTTCTAAACACTATTGTTTTACAAGAAATTGAATATCAAGAGTCTCAACAACTAGAAAAGCGAATGAAACGAGCCAAATTACCTTCTATCAAAACGATTCATGACTTTGATTTTTCCTTTCAACCGAGTATCAGTGAAAAGAGAGTCAAAGAAACGCTGACCTGTCGGTTTATTGCCAACGGGGAAAATCGAATCTTACTAGGCCCACCGGGTGTTGGAAAAACGCATTTAGCGATTTCCTTTGCGGTGGAAGCTATCACTCAAGGGTATACCGCTTTATTTTTAACCGCAGACGATGTAGTGGCTGAATGCCGAAAGGCAAACGAAAAAGGGACTCTCCAGCGATTAGTGAATCGTTGGAGTCGTCCAGATGTACTCATTATGGATGAGGTCGGTTACTTTCCTTTTGATGAGCTAACGGCGAATGTCTTTTTTCAGGTCGTATCGAAACGATATGAACAAGGCTCTATGATCCTCACATCGAATAAATCCTATCTCGAATGGGGGAAAGTATTCGGTGATGATGTACTAGCGACAGCGATTTTAGATCGCCTATTACATCACGCCATTACCTTTAATATCAAAGGTGATTCTTATCGTCTACGAGAAAAGAAAAAAGCAGGAGTTTATCCTGCCCAGTTGCCTAATTAAACGTTCATAATGGGGAATTTCATTTCGTTGAAATTGGGGAATTTTAAATCGTTATTGACACATGATAATGACTCCAAAAAAACTCGTGAATATTTAATAAGAATACATCTACAAATTGGTTGTATAATTCCATATAATACTCCTCACAAAATTAATGTGTTTCAAATTTTTCCTTTGATAATATTCACTTTATGTTGCCTATTGTCCACATCTTTGTTTTCTGCAACTAAAAATTTAAGCGAAATGCAATGAAA
Organism: Anoxybacillus sp. B2M1; assembly: GCF_001634265.1. Taxonomy (NCBI): domain Bacteria; kingdom Bacillati; phylum Bacillota; class Bacilli; order Caryophanales; family Anoxybacillaceae; genus Anoxybacillus; species Anoxybacillus sp. B2M1. Next base: position 1,678,132 of record NZ_CP015435.1, read on the forward strand.
AAGTTTAGCACCATAGTTCCATAAAAGTAAATATAATCCATATACCAATATAATTATCTTACTCTATAAGGCTTGACATGGAGTCTCTGCGTGCATGGATTCTTTTGCGAAGGCTGCAGCACAAAAGGAGTTCGCAGAGACAACCAGCCTACCATGCACGCCACTCCATGTAAAGCCGTGTCTCTGAATTATATTTTGTGAGAAAACTGACCTGTTTTGTTTCCAATTTAGTGCTTAATTTTTTATCTTGCATTTTCCTAAAGTTTTATTTTGCATTAAACACGTCTTTAAATTTGTAAGCAACATGTTATTCACAATAAATAACCAACCATACCCATCATTAGAAAAAAGTGTTTTAGCTTTTCCCCTCCTGAAAACTTAATATTACTAAAAACCGGTGAAACCCCCATAAAATCTGTTGATAAGAAATGATGTTAACTTTGTCATCCAATCAAAAAACAAGAATATTCCCATAAAAACCATAATGTAACCACTGACTTTTAAAATCGTCCGGTTATATTTTTTAATCCAATGTAATTTTCCAATAAAAAACGCCATAGTAAAAAAAGGAATTGAAAAACCAAGTGAATACATTATCATATAAAACAGTGCTTGATTGGGATTTGTTACAGCTAAAGCGATTACGGAAGCCAAAATCGGGCCTGTGCATGGTGTCCAACCGGCAGCAAATCCAATTCCAATGAGACTTGATCCAAAGTAACCTGTTGGGCGATTCCGAAACGAAAACATCTTCCTATCTTTCATAAGAACAGATGGTTTAAATACACCGATGGTCATCAGGCCGAAGAAAATGATTAAAATGGAACCTATTTGCCTTATTAAATCATCGTATTTTAAAAAGAAGGATCCTATAACGGACGTAGAAAAACCAATCACGATAAAAATCACTGTAAAACCAAGCAAGAAGAAAGCTGTATGTAAAAGTGCCCTCTTCTGCAATAATCCATTATTTTCTTTTATTTCTTCAACCGAAATACCCGTAATATAAGATAAAAATGCGGGATAAAGCGGAAGACAACATGGTGAAATAAACGATAAAACTCCTGCACCAAATGATAAAATCGCATTAACCTCTGTCATGATATCAGCTCCTTTAATAACAAAAAGGGAGCTCCCTCCCTATCATGGCATAATTTGAGTCATATATTTCTCTATATCTTCTTCAGTTAGACTGGCTGTGATTCGATCAACTACTTTTCCATTTTTGTCAATTAGAAATGTAACTGGGATTGGCCCCACACCATATAAATCAATGACTTCTTCTTTCTCATCTAGCAAAATTGGAAAAGTCAGACCATAACGTTTTACAAACTTTTCTACTGTTAATTTTGGTTCACCTACATCAACTGCTAAAATCGTAACTCCTTTGTCTTTAAATTTCTCATACTGATTTTGCATATAAGGCATCTCTTCTTTACAAGGCGGACAATAGGTGGCCCAAAAATTTAAAAACACACCTTGTCCTCGATAATCACTTAATCTTACCGTTTTTCCATCAAGAGTTTGTAATTGAAAATCCGGGGCTTGGTCGCCACGAGAGACCATTCCATTGTCATTGTTAAAAATACTTGAATATAGTACATAAATGATCGTAGCAACAAATCCAATTAAAATCCCAATTCGCACGATAAGTCTTCTTTTTTTAGCCAAAACGAAAAACACTCCTTTACAAATTCTTTTAAGCATATGAATGCAATCCAGCAATGACAAGATTTACGACAATTAAATTAAACATTATGATGACAAAACCTATCACAGACAGCCAAGCAGACTTTTCTCCTTCCCAACCTTTTGATAATCGGAGATGGAGATATGCTGCATAGAAAAGAAAAGTGATTAATGCCCAGACTTCTTTTGGATCCCATCCCCAAAACCTTGTCCATGCTTCTTGTGCCCATATCATTGCAAATATTAACGCACCTAATGTAAATACCGGAAAACCAATAATTACTGAACGATAACTGATTTCATCTACTAATTCCGGACGAATATTTTTTAAGTATGGTTGAATCTTTGCCCCAATTCTTTTTTGGAATAAAAGTCGCAACATTATATATAACACGAGTCCCATTAATAATGACCAAATCAATGAATTTAGTTTTCTTGGTGCATTGACCCCATTCATCCATGAAGGAGCTTCTACAATTGGTTTAAAAGAATGAGAACTCTTCACGATTTCCCCGTCAGGAGGCCCTACTATGGCTGGCATATGATAAACAAGCTCTTGTTCTTGTTGTGTTTCATTTACCCATGAAAATGTTGTTTCAAAATTCATGGCATTAAAAATATAAGAAACAATGGCGAAAGCTAATGTACTTAATATAGAATAAATCACAAATTCAATCCAAAAGGTTTTTTTGCTGCTCTTCGTTTGGTCAACAACTCGCAATAAGTAAATAAAACCTGCTACAAAACTAATGGTCAAAATTCCTTCTCCTAATGCTGCTGTTGTCACATGAATTTTCAGCCAATAACTTTGTAAAGCTGGCACTAATGGCGATGCCTCTTTTGGAAATACACTGGCATAGGCAATAACCGTCATCGCAGTAGGAAGTGCAAATAGTCCAATGATGTTTGTTTTATAAATTAAATAGATTATTAAATACCCCAAAACGATCATCATGCCTAAAAATGTAGTAAACTCAAACATATTGCTTACTGGTACATGAGAAATGGCAATCCAGCGAGTAATAAAATAACCGATTTGCAATAAAAAACCTAAAGCAGCAACAATGATTGAAATACGTTCCCATTTTTTGATTTTCAAAGAAGCTTTCTTTTGTTTTGACGCGAAAGATCCCCATGCTAGAATGGTTGCTATAAAATAAGCAAAAAATGAACTAGCTAAAAGATTACTGCTCACATTAATCATGCTACCTCTCCTTTATGCTCTTTTTGATCCTGAGGCTTGGTTAAATCTGTATCTTTAATTACATAATCAATCTCTTTTTTAAGTCCATACCAGTTTTTGTTTGTATGTGCTGCCATCCAAATTTCATTTCCGACGATTTGCACCCAGATTCTTCGATGGTTCCAATACATACCTTGAACAAGACCAATCATAAAAATTAAGCCGCCGAATGCTATGACTCCTAAGGTGCGGTCTTTTCTTACAGTTAAAGCAGTAACATTACGTACATCCAATTTTGTAAACGTCATTTTAAATTTGTTTTCACCGAATGGCTCCAAATTTTGTCGAATAGCAACAAAACTGATTTCTCCATCCTTTGTTTTAGGGGTGTACATTTTAAATACAAATGCAGGGTTATTTGGAATTTTGGATTTTGTTGTTGGACCTTTATCGCCAAATTCAAAATCAGGAAAATATTCGAGAATTTCCACTTTATACCCATTTCCTAAATTGTAAGTAGATTTTGGATTCAATAAATCAACTTCTATTTCTCCAAAGGTTTTTCCGGTCTCTTTTTCCTCCAACTTAAAATACATTTTATGAAACTCATTCAACTTGTAACTTGTTTGATAAAGAGCAAATCCATCGAATTTTAAAGGATGATTGACCTTAATCGATTGTTGTTTAAGTTTAACTAGTTTAGGTTCAGCACCAGCAATTCCTACATTTTTGTTTTCATAAAGGATAGCATCAGTCTGATAGTTTTTTGGAATTCCATTACCGACTTTTTTTATTATTTCTTGAAACTTTTTATCATCTTGATCATAAGTCTCTAATATGAATCTTTCACTTTTTAAATAGTATTTTCTGTCTGTACCAGGGATTGCTTCTGTTTCTCCATCACGAATCCAGAGAACTTCATCCACGTACATTCCTGGGAAAAATCTTAACATCGCGCCAATTAATACAATCACCAGACCAAGATGATTAACATACGGTCCCCATCTGGAAAAACGTCCTTTTTCCGCGAGAATATTTCCGTTTTCTTTACGTATCTGATAATGTTTTTCTTTTAATTTCTGCTCAACTTGTTTTATCGTTTCGTGAGGATTTGGAACTCGTGATATTCCAAAGATTCTTTGACGTTTTAAAAAGCTTGTATGCCTTGTAACACTCTGTTTTTTTAAAGCCCGATATAGGGGAACAACCCGATCTAAACTTGCAATAATTAAGGATAAACCCATTGATGCAAGCAAAAGCATATACCACCAAGAGCCATACAGATTATGGAATCCTAATGTGTAGAAAATATATCCAACTACCCCATACTGTTCTTTATAATATTGTGCTGGATATACATTAGGTGGAATATACATTTCCTGTGGCAATATTGTACCAATAGCTGACGCAATAAGAGTTAACACGATAATCCAAATTCCAACTTTTACAGACGAGAAGAAGTTCCAAATTTTATCAATTATTGTTGTTTGATATGTTTTCGATCTCCTTGCAACCCCTTCATATCGCATATCCAGAAGTTTCTGTTCTGTTTCTTCATGAAACGGTTTGCCGCACGATTCGCATAATTCCGTTCCAATAGGGTTTTTATGCCCACATTCACATTCTATCAATTGCAATTTCCTCACCTTTCTATAAATACTTTTCCATTGCCTTATGGAATTATAGAAGAAAAATTTGAAGAAAATATGAAGAAGACCAAAAAATTATAAATTTACTAGTATTTTATAAAATAAAAAAAAGCAACCAAATTTGGTTGCCTTTTTCGCATTATGTAGTATGTTTTGTCTTAGACAATATAATGACATTGGAATCATCAGTTTGTTTAAGGAGTTCGATTTCTTCCATTAATTTCATATTTTGTTCTTGTAAATTTTTCACTTGCATCTTCAATGATTTCAGTTCATTCAATTGATTTGTTGATTGAGTTGTGTGACAGTCCTTTTTCCCTCGTGTAAACATCCCTTTCATACAGAATAACATCATTAAAGGACATAATAAGTATATCAACCATTCCATATTTCCTGATCCCCTTTCATATAAATTGAAACCTCTTTCAGTAGGAGATCTCCTTCCTTTATATTACAAGTTCGTCCACGAATGAGGTTCTTTCGGTCGGTAATTCCTCGTTCGAAGATGCTTGAGGCTGTCCTACCGCCCATTAGAACAGGGCAACTTCGGTAAAAAGCCCTTCAAAAAAGAAGAACTTTTATCAATTTTTACACGATGGTTTTATTCAGCTTTATTATAAGATTCCATGAATTCTCCGCATGCCTTCATCATTTTTTGTCCTTGAGGAGAATTCATCGCTTCCATCATCTTCATCATACCGTTTCCATTCATCATGTTCGTCATACTATCTGACTTTTCCGCATAAGAAAACTGTCCGACTACTAACAATGCTGCCAGCGCAAATGAAGAAACAAATGCAATTTTCTTTTTCATTTATGATCCCCTCCCTTCGTTTTAAAACCATTATAGACAATAAATTTGATGAAAATATGGAGATTTGTCTATTCTCTAACATGTCTCATGCTATCTTACAAATGTACTTGGAACTTTTGGGAGAAAATATAAAGACGACTCATCAATCTTTCAATAGCCGTTTTTTCTCTTCATATTCATTTGCATCAATTCTCCACGAGCAAGTCGCTCTTTGAGAATATTCAATGCATGATTTGATTTATTTTCAAATGGTTTCATGATTAACAAGATCATACAATATATTGCAAATCCAATAATGATGATCCAAAATAACATATTTAACATCATACCCATGTTCATCATCATGACTTCCCCTCATTAGTAGTTGTTTGACTATTCATCCCTTTTCCCTGTTTTGCTATTTGTATCCAATTTCCACCATGATTATCCGTTAAATAAATGTCTTTTTCAAACGTTGTGAAAACGATTTGCTTTTCATTGTTTGGATTTACCGCAATGTATCCAATAGCATTATCCTCACTTAAAGTTGGAATAGGGATGTTTTTTTTCTCTCCGGATTCAAGATTAATTTCCATCAAAGAAGGCTTATCAGTAATAACTCCGGCAAGAAGTTTTCCCTCTTTTGTAAAGGAAACGGATGTGACTGGAGTATTTTTTGCAATGTTATCAAAAGAATTACCATAATCCTTAGATAAATAAACCCCTCGATTTGTACTGATCACAACCATATTTTCTTTCTCTGGATGAACAGCAATAGCTGATGGTTGCCCTTCTAGTCCTTTCATATCGCTTTTCGTCCACGTTTTTGTTTCGTCTAACGAGTAGTACAATCCAGCGTCATCCATTCTTGAATTCCGTTCTGGGTTTAAAACATAAATGGCATGAGAATAATATCCAACCCCCATTCCGTGAAAGTCAACCTCCCCATATAAATCAAGCGTTTGTAGGTTTTTCCCCATATCTGTACTTTTCACTACACCGAATGGATTTTTCATAGAAGAACCCGGAGCTGGATGTCCACTGCTGTAAAACCCGTTATCAACCATAGAGAATCCCATATAATCATGTTTTTCTCCTTCTGGAATTTTCCACTTACCGTTTTTATAGACCTTCAATCCATCATGCGCCGGTACATAAATTTCAGTCCCATCATTCGTAAAACCTAACCCGTGAATATGCATAAAATCAATGTCCTCTTCTTCTCCTGTCCCATTTGTTAATGCAAATACTCCAGAAACAGCTAAGGCTAGTAAAGCTAAAACTGATACCCATCGGCTTAATTTTAACCATCTTTGCAGCTTGTCCCGTTTTAAGCGTCCTTCTTGTTTTTTCACATTAACAGTTTTTAATTGATTTCTGATTAGGAAAAATAAAATGATTCCTAACCCCAACAAAATCGACGACACAATAAAGCTATAATTTAACAAAGTAGCGGTCAACATCTCCCGTTGGTGTTCTTCTTCAGTACCATGCGCGAATACACCAACCGGAATCATAAATAATGCTGAGATCAAAAAAGTAAAAAGTTTTAACTTCAATCCTATTCTCCCCTTTTCTTATAAAGTAAAAGATAGAAAATTCCCGCAAGAAGAATGGGAACTCCCATCCATAGACAAATTTGAACAAACGTTTTCATATATACCCTTAATTCCGGCCGGAACATGAACGAACCGGACATCGTCAAACATAACAATCCAGCCATGATCAACAAAACAGGCACAATGATTTCAAATTTTTTCATTGGGCATCCCCCTTATAAATCGGGAATGTAAGTTCAAAGCTTGTCCCTCTTCCCACTTCACTACTTACATGTATAGTCCCATTTTGCAGTTTCACAAGTTGTTTGACGATTGCCAGTCCAAGCCCGGTACCCCCGAATTCTCTTGATCTTGATTTTTCCACACGATAAAATCGTTCAAATAAAAATGGAAGATCTTCTTTCGGTATCCCTATCCCCGTATCTTCAATCAAAATCTTTACTTTGTCTTGATCATAAGACAATTCTATTTTTATAAACCCTTTTTCTGTATAACGAATGGCGTTTTCGATTAAATTAATGACAATTTGCTCCATTCTTAAACCATCCGCATAAATACTCGGCAATTGATAAATTTTATGAAAATATAACTGTAACCCTTTCTCCTTTGCTTTCACTTTTGTTTTTAATACGGCATTTTCAATCACTTCAATCAGATCAATTTCCTCCAAATGTAATGGTAACTTTCCTTCCTCCATCTTTGCCAGTTCAAACAAGTCATTGACTAGCTTGGACATTCTATTGGCTTCTTGCTCGATAATTTGTATATACATTTCTTTTTCATCCTCTGTTTGATACTGTTGGTTTTTTAATGCTCTCGCATACCCTTCTAAATACGTAAGAGGAGTCCGCAATTCATGGGAAATGTTTGCAAAAAATTCCCGCTGGTTTGACCGGTACCTGTATAATTCAACGGCTAAATCATTAATCGCCTTGGCTAGGGAGCCAATTTCGTCTTTTGTTTCAACCAAAACTTTTGTATTTAAATCACCTTCAGCCATTTTGCGGGTTGCTCTTTCCATTTCTAAAAGTGGATTGGCTAACTTGCGTGATACAATAAAGGTAAAGCCAAGGGCTAAAAGAATGGCACCAATGCCAGCCCAAACAATTAAATTCCTTATTAGATGAATTGATTGATGTATCTCATCGATGGAAGCCAATACAAAAATTCCGCCGATAAAGCGATTTTGTGCAAAAATAGGTCTTCCAACGCTTAGAAAACGTTTATCTAAGATTTCATCGTAATATTCCTTTTCAATGACGGAATTTCTCCTTAAAAGAGAAATGTCATTTGCATCGATTCTTTCTCCTTTCGATAAGCTTGGGATCCCAGAGTTTGCAACGACGATGCCTTGTTCGTCTACGATTACAATTTCCTGATCTATCATATCGGCAAGTAATTCAAACATACGGAGGATATTTTTATCCTCTAACGATGTGATGGAATTCGCATAACGATTGGATAAATCGTAAATTTGATCTTTCATTTTACTGTAATAAAAGCCAGAAAATATTTCATTGATAATAAAACCAAGTGGAAGCAAAATGGTTAACACAATGACTAGAATACTTGCCCCTAATTTTACAACGATACTATTCCATTTCATTGGTCTTCTTCAGGAGCTTGGAATTTATAGCCCATTCCCCAAACCGTTTTAATCGGATTAAAGGAAAGCCCGTTTTTTCTAAACTTTTCCCTTATATTTTTCACATGGGTATCAACTGTACGAATATCTAAAACGTCATGAACTCCCCATACCCGATCTAGTAACATATCCCTTGTAAATATCGTTTTTGGGTTTAACACTAATAGCAAGAGAATATCAAATTCTTTTGGTGTCAATTCTAATGGACGATCGTTTACAAAAACTTGTCTTTCATTTTGATCGATTTTTAAATCTGCAATCTTAATGATTCCTTCCGTTTGAATAGGATTGGAAGAAGCAGCTGAACGTCTTATTAGTGCTTTAACCCTTGCCACTAATTCTTCGGGTTCAAAAGGCTTTACAAGATAATCATCGGCTCCAACATCAAATCCTTGTACTTTATCTTTTACATCACCACGTGCCGTAAGCATAAGGATGGGCACTTGACTCATTTCCCTTATCTTTTTGCATACCTCCCATCCATCCATATCGGGCATCATGATGTCTAAAATCACTACGTCGATTCTTCCTTTTGTCAATAAGGTTAATGCTTCTTGTCCACTTGCCGCTTCAGTTAAGTGAAAATATGGAGAAAGATTGATTTTTAGTAAATGCCTCATGTTCCATTCATCATCAACGATTAATACTCTTTCTTTCTTCATCCTTATATCACAATCCCTGTTTATAATTTGTTAATAAATGATCCGGTCAATTGTTTGTCCTTTAACCTCTCCCTCTATAAAATATTGATTTACTCGTTTTTTCTTTAAATTTCTTTGATTTTTATAAGCATCGACGTTTCGTAGACATCAGGAATAAGGATATAAATTCAATATTTATAAATTTTTGGATAGGTAGGGTGTAGGGGAACAAACTCCATCATCCTATTTTTTTGAAAATGGAGGACTTTTCCCTATGATCGCACCAATGGATCTCCACTCGTCTCATGGCGGTGTACCCTCCCATGTCTCACGGAGTCCTTTCGCTCCTACATTCCTTCGTTCAACCTATCCATGAGGTGGAGGTCGGTTTATGCTCACTTGCTGGGTCTATGCCCGTATGGTGTGATAACGACCGACTTCTCCGTGCTTCTGATGTCTACCTTCAATACGTGTTTTCAGGTTAAGCGACTTCCTGTAATGTCTTTAAGTGTGGAATATCTTGCATCATTTTCTCTTCACTGAACGGAATTTGACGTCGACCAATCGTGAACAAGATTCGAATAAGTTTACTGCATAATGCCACAAGAGACTGCTTACCGGTTAATGGGTTATCCGGCCGTGTGCGATAGTATTCATGTAAGGCTTTAAAGGCTCTGTTTTTCGCTGATAGGGGCATCACCACCCGGAATAAGAGGGCGCGCAGTCGTTTTCGGCCTCGTTTACTAATCGTCGTTTTTCCTCGATGTTTCCCTGATTCATTCTTTTTTAAGTTCAGCCCCGCCAGTTTGATGATTTGGCGTGGATGCTGATACTGGTGGAGGCTACCCACTTCCGCGAAAAAGCCCACAACCGTCATTTCTCCGATGCCTTTGATCTCGCTCATCTCTTTGGCGCCCGGAATCGTTTGAACCATTTCACTTAATTGCTTTTCCAGTTCGTCTAGACGATGGGTTAAATACTCGTATTTCTCGAGTAAATAACGTAATTCTTCCTTGGCCATTTGAGTGCCCGTTTGAAGCCCGATAGAGGATTGGGCTGCCTCTTTCAATTGTTCGATTCGCTTCCTTCCAACGGCTCGTTTGACGACTTTCTTGACTTCCAAAAGAAGCTGTTCGCATGGAATCTTTGCGATTTCTTTTGGAAGATATCCCAATTTTAAAAGTTGCAGCGCTGCTTTTCCGGTCCAATCTTTAAACACCGTAAGAAACTCCGGAAAATAGCGATCCAGCCAATTGTGTACTTGGGCTTGAACCGCATATAGATCCTGTGTCATCATATCATGAAGTTTCATGCCTTCACGTAATTCTGCGTAGATTCCCTTTGGAAGAATCGGGATGGAATATCGTCCATCCTTGACGAGTTGGGCTATGACTTTTGCGTCTTTCACGTCATTTTTCGTAGGAGAGTTGTCATCCAGCTCTTTACTTCGTTTCACATGCATCGGATTCACGGTAACACATCGGATGTCATAAGCTTGTAAGAAGTAAGCAAGATTTAGCCAATAGTGTCCCGTTGGCTCCATTCCTACGATGACATCTCTTTTTTCATGTTGATTCATCAAGGTGTGTACCCAATTTAAAAACGTTTGAAACCCTGTTCTTGAGTTTTCAAATACAACGGCCTTCGATAGATCGAATCCCCGGTGATCTTGAGCTCTTGCCACGTGTTTGTGTTTTGCGATATCAACGCCAATGATTAATGTTTGTTCAGTGATTTGTCTAATTTTCGAATTTCGGTTATAATTCATATTAGGTCCTCCTTGGTTTATTAGTTAGGGGTCAAGGCCTTGACACCCTGTATCATACCAAGGGGACTTTTTTTGTTTCAAATCTCATTTTTCCTCATTACAGGAATGCTCATTTTTTCAGTTAAAGAAAACACATTCAATCATCGTCCCATATACGATTTCTTGAACCACTTTCATGATAACTCCACCTGCTTGTTGATCCACAAGCGGTGAAAGTGTTTTAAACAATTGTGGTGCGTCGTAATAGACGGTATAAAACGGTTCATTCGCAAAAATAATTAAGGCACAAGCTGTAGTCAGTAACATTCCTGATGTAAAATATAGTAAATTTTTTGGATATTTGATAAACAATCTAATTCCTTAGTGACCGGAATTAAAGGGATCCACATGAACAATGCGGAGATGGTTAATATAATATGGGTTAAGTTATGCAAGATATTATGTGAAACGATTGTATTAAATATGAATGGGACTTGATAAAACGAAAACAACACATTAAATAAAAGTAACGGGATCAACGGATATTTTAAAAAATTGATCCATTTGTATCTTAATCCTAAATGAAGAATTGATACCATCATTCGATTTGGCAAACCTAACAGCAGTAAAGGTGGTAAAACTATATAAATTAACAATTGTTCCAACATATGAGCGCAAAAAATGATCTCCTAAGTAATGTAAAAGGCTATCCCCAACAAAAACGCAAATAAAACTGGTGTTCCTTCGAAACGATGAGCCGTATCATAAAAGGCTGACTCAAAATATTAATAATTTGATTAAAGAAGTCGTACACCTTCTATCACTATTTTTCGTTGATTTTTACAATGATTAATCTTATTAAAAAATTTTGAAGAAAATATGGAGATAGATGCTGATATTATATTCTTTTGTGTGTATACATTTCTTTGCTACCGATTGTATCCTCAACAAACGCTTTATGAACTTGTTGAAAATCTTAAAATATAGAAATAGTTAGACAAAAAACGAAAGTACAAACAACATAAATCTTTATTCAAGGATTCTTCACAACTCTTCTCTTCGATTTCGCAACATTCGAACACGTACTTTCGACTACCATCTTGATTCCACAAAGAAAAAATCTACATTCCATAGGAAATTTCGAATTTTAAAGCCCGGTGGAGAAGTTCATATAGCAGATTTGGTATAAGCAATTAAGTTGCCCTTCCCACACTATAAAAAAGACCCCCTCCAATTCTACTTGGAGGGGATCATATCAGGGAGTATAAATCCATGTATGTTACTTCACATCGTAACCTTGCTCTTCAATCGCTTCTTTGAGTTTTTCTACACTTACCTTTGTTTCATCATAATCTACATCCACAGTGCCTTCTTGTAAATGTACTTCTACATTTCTTACCCCGTCTAACTTTTTAAGAGCGTTTGTCACCGCCATTTTGCAGTGTCCGCAAGTCATTCCTTCTACTTGTAATGTAATCGCCATTTTTTATTCCTCCTTCATTTATTTTCATTTTTTATATTTTCACGCGTTTCAAACGAAGCGCGTTGGTCACAACTGATACAGAACTGAATGCCATTGCCGCTCCGGCAATCCAAGGCTCCAATAATCCAGCAGCGGCTACAGGAATGCCAATGGTATTATAGAACAAAGCCCAGAACAGGTTTTGTCGAATGTTTTTCATTGTTTTACGGCTTAACTCAATCGCTCTCGGGATATGAGCTAAATCTCCGCCGACCAAGGTAACATCGGCCGTTTCGATGGCGACATCCGCTCCTGTGCCGATGGCCATGCCAATATCCGCTTTCGCAAGAGCTGGAGCGTCATTAATTCCATCACCGACCATCGCCACTCGTTTTCCTTGTTTTTGCAGTTCTTCAACGATATTCGCTTTTTCTTCAGGAAGTACTTCTGCATAGACGCGATCCACATCCACTTGCTTTGCAATGGCTTCCGCTGTACGTTTGTTGTCTCCCGTTACCATGTACACTTCGATACCCATTTGTTTTAATGTTTGAATCGCTTCTTTGGAGCTTTCTTTTACCGTATCCGCGACAGCGATGATGCCGGCAAGCTGCCCATCAATGGCAACTAGCATGGCAGTTTTTCCTTGTTTTTCAAGTTCTATCATTTTATCTTCATGCATGGCAATCTCTACAGAGCGTTCCTTCATAAGTTTTCGCGTTCCAACAAGGACATTTTTGCCATCAATGACAGCTTCAATTCCATGACCGGTAATGGCGGAGAAATGCTCCAGTGGCTTAACCAAAATCGATCGTTTCTTCCCATATTCCACAATGGCATGAGCCAACGGATGTTCCGAAGCACTCTCGGCAGAAACGGCATAATCGAGCATGTCTTCACGGAACTTAAGTACATCGGTTACTTCTGGTTTTCCTTTTGTCACTGTTCCTGTTTTATCCAGTAATACTGCATTGATTTTATGCGTTCCCTCTAGGTACTCACCTCCTTTAAAGAGGATCCCCTTTTCTGCACCTTTGCCTGTACCGACCATAATGGATGTCGGTGTGGCAAGACCAAGCGCACAAGGACACGCAATGACAAGAACCGCGATGGCCACCTCAAGCGCCTTCGGTAAGTCGCCTGGCGCCACAAAGAAGTACCATGTAATGAATGCAATGACAGCAATTCCTACAACAATTGGTACGAAAATACCTGAAATGACATCAGCCATACGCTGAATAGGCGCTTTAGAGCCTTGTGCCTCTTCTACGATTTTAATGATATTGGCAAGTGCGGTATCTTTCCCAACCTTTTCTGCCCGAATGGTGAGTACACCATTTTTATTAATGGTTGCTCCGATGACAGAATCGCCTTCCTTCTTATCAACCGGAATGGATTCACCGGTAATCATTGATTCATCCACGGAGGATACTCCGGCGATGACCGTTCCGTCTACCGGGATTTTTTCTCCTGGCTTGACGAGAATGGTATCACCAATCACTACTTCCTCGAGCGGAACTTTTATTTCTTCCCCATCGCGGATGACAGTAGCTTCTTTTGCCTGCAGGCTCAACAGTTTAGAGATGGCTTCTGTTGTTCTTCCTTTCGCTACTGATTCAAAGTATTTTCCGACAAGTACAAGCGTAATCAGCACAGCACTCGTTTCAAAATACAATCTTGGCATATATTCGGGATTTCCTAATGTTTTGAAAGCTTCGTACAAGCTGTAAAAGTAAGCTGCCGATGTTCCAAGCGCCACTAGTACATCCATGTTCGCACTCTTGTTTCGTAATGCCCGGTACGCCCCTACATAGAAGGGACCGCCGATGTAGAACTGAACGGGTGTCGCCAAAAGAAGCTGGAACCACGGATTCATCAACATGTGCGGCATCGGTAAGCCTATATCAAACGGCATATGAGCAATCATCGTATAAAGCAAAGGCAGTGATAAGATAATAGAAATGGCAAGCTGCCGTTGTTTTTGTTTAAGCAGCTCTTCTCTCCGCCCCACATGATCTTGTTCTTCGTTTCGTATCTGCCCCTTGTACCCAAGCTTTTTGATTTTCTCTAAAATATCTTCTACAGATGCAATGCCTTCATTGTATTCTACAACGGCACTGTTTGTCGCCAAGTTTACAGTAGCGCTCGTAACACCTTCCATACGATTTAACCCTTTTTCAATCCGTGTCGCACATGCCGCGCATGTCATCCCTTCAATATCTAGCGTCACTTTTTCTGTCGCGACACCATACCCCAAATTCTCAATTTTCGTTTGGATATCGGCTACACTTTGTTTCGATGGATCATATTTAATCGTTGCTTTTTCCATGGCTAAATTGACATTGGCTTCTACTCCATCCATCTTGTTCAACGCTTTCTCTATACGATTGGAGCAAGCGGCGCATGTCATGCCGGTCACTCTAAGTGTAACGAGCTTTTGCTCACTCATAAAGCATTCCTCTCCTTTACTTTGAGAATTGCTTAATCACATCCATCAATTCCCGGATGGATTCTTCTCCGCTGCCTTCGCGGATCGCCTTGGAAACGCAATGATTGGCATGGCGTTCCAGCAAATTCAACCCGACTTTGTTTAACGCAGCTTGAATCGCGGAAATTTGCACTAAAATATCAATACAGTACCGATTGTCCTCGACCATCTTTTGTACCCCGCGTACTTGCCCTTCAATACGCTTCAAGCGCTTGACGATGCTTTCGATCTCTTCTTCGGTTCGCGGAACCATTTTGGCATTTATATTGTCATCTTCATATTGATTCATTGCTACCACCTCATTTGTTTATAACAGTTGTCTTCTAATACATTATACCGGTATTGGGTATAAAATGCAAATGATATCTTACTTAATGTATGATTTTCTATGTGTAATTTTTTATTCCTATTTTGAATCAGAGTAACGTACATCTATTCAATTATTTTCTGTTTAAATCTGTATCGATACAAAAGGAACTCGTTCTTTAAAGTAACGGGTTCTGTACAAAATAACAGTCAAATTATCAACATAAATTACAATTATTTTTTATTGAATAATTTTTGATTAAATTTATATAAATTCAATAGGTTTTAACGCTAATAGAAAGGCTATCGGTGGTTTTCCGTTCCGATAGCCTAAAACATGACGTTTAACTTTATAACCTAGTCACCAAATCTTTTTATGCGGATAAACGAGATGCCTACGAAGAATAGAAAATAGGTCCTCTCTTCGAGTACATGAATTCTTTTATCTCCTTTACATTTGCATTACCTTTCTACTTCGCTTCATCTCCATCTTTTTATATGCTAACACCGAAGTAAACAAGAATACACATGTAATCAACGAACCTAGCGGCAACATGGCTACGATATGATCAGGAAAGACAAACGGGAGCAGTGGAAAGGCGTACACAGCCGGGACACGGATGCCAACAATACGTAACAGAATAAGCATTAAAATCATATCTAACAGGGTGGCCAATATCCACGAATCAATAGCAAAGTACAACAGCGTTCCGACAGTCGCAGATATGGTCAATACAAGCCCTTGTTTAAAAGCCATTTTTCCGTTGTACATCGGCTTCTGAAGTGACTCATACACAACAACGAGAATCGGCGGGATCACTGCCAGTGGGTAGCCAGCGAGCCAGCATAAACCCATCCACACGAAAATCAGCACTAAGAATACCAGCATGTACTTGTACTGTATCTTCACTTTCTTTTCAAGTCCTTTATTCAATCCAAATTTGAGAACTCCAAGCATCAATATAAAGGTAAAAATAAAAACGGATATAATAAATGACCATTCATTTGCATTTGTCACCACTGGCAGTAAGCCCGTTGCAATGGACGGTCCCAAATTTGATTGAATGATACGTAAAAAGAGCATTAAAAGTATAAGGGTAAGGCTTACTTTTCCTAAATAAGAAATGTGTAGTTGATTCACTGCGAAACCGATCACTGCCGTGATGGACGGCGCAAGAAAAATTTTCGATGGTTGCCTGATCCATCCTGCTTCTCGGTACACCCACATGGCAATCGCCATTGCCGCAACTTCCGGCAAAATAATTTCGTGATCTTTCAACATCACCGAAGCCGTAATCATCGCGATAATGAATGTAATGCTAATGATATATGAAATCATCGTTACTTTCTTTGAAACAGTTGAATCCATGTTTATATACTCCTTTTGTTCATATGATTTCCATCATACTGTTTCGATTCTAATAGAAATCGACAATGATGCTAATGAAAATGTTTTAATTTGGAGTGTTTATCAAGTAAACGTCTCTCCAATCAGTTGGAGAGCTTCTGTTCCCATAAAAAATTCCCTTCCAATTTTCCATCTTCCCTCCTTGTCCTTGATTGGGGAATTTGATGGTACATTCTATTCTAACCAAGGAATCGGTTCGTATCTCTTTTTCTGCTTCATTGTAAATTTGCTCAAGTACAGTTAGAATAATCAAAAATCCTATATGTTTATGAAAAGGAGCTTTAACTAGCACAACAAGATAATTTTTTAACATCTTTATCAAATGTTAAGGCAACCAATTTCAATCCCTCTGCCATCGTTAAATATGGTGCAAGGCATTCCCGCAAATCTTCCACCGTTAGACCAAATTTTACAGCTAATGTGGCTGCATAAATCACATCACCAGCATTTTCGGCAACAATATGAACACCTAGCACTTTTAATGTTTTTGCATCAGCAACAAGTTTAAATACACCTGTCGTTTCGCGATTCACAAGCGCTCTTGGAACTGCATCAAGTGGTAAAACAGAAGTTCTCACCTCGTATCCTCTTTCTTTAGCTTGCTCCTCAGTTAATCCTACCGTAGCAATCGATGGACTAGTAAATATAACAGCCGGAACAGTATCAAGATTTACTTTTCTCTCCAAGCCACCGATTGCATTATCGGCAGCAATTCCACCTTGGTATGCAGCAACATAAACAAATTGCGGTCCCATTGTTACATCTCCGGCAGCATAAATTCTAGGATTGGAGGTTCGTAAATAGTCATCAACTTTAACTTCACCGCGAGAACCCACTTCTACGTTTGCAGCTTGAAGATTTAGTGCTTCCGTATTTGGCTTGCGCCCCGTAGCTACAAGTAGCTGCTCAGCTTCAATGATTTTCTTTTCACCATGAACAGTAACATGAATTTGTTTCATATCTCCATTCTGTTCTACACGCTCAAATGTAGCACCGGTAATAACATGAATGCCTTGTTCTGTTAATGCTTTTTCTACAGCTTCTGAAATTTCAGGATCATATTCTTTAAGAATTCTTTGGCTACGCTGCATTAACGTTACTTCCACTCCTAAATGGTGAAAGAGCTGACCTAACTCCAATCCGATGTATCCTGAACCAATAACAGCAAGACTTTTTGGCAGTTCTTTAAGCTCTAACAAAGAAGTGCTTGTTAAGTAGTCAACATCTTTTAATCCCGGAATATTAGGAATCAATGGGGAAGCTCCTGTTGCGATTAAAAAGCGTTTAGCTGTTATTTTATTCCCGTTTACTTCTATTGTTTTTTCATTGACAAATTTTGCTTCTCCCTGTATTAGTTCAAACCCATATTCATCAATTAAATCAACATACTTTTGCTGACGTAATTCTCTCACCAGTTCATCTTTTTGTTCCATTAGTTTTTTCAAATCTACCGAACCAGCTGAAGTATTTAAACCAAGGAATGGATTGTTTTTTGCTAAATGATTGATTTCTCCAGAACGTAGCAGTGTTTTTGATGGAACACATCCAATGTTTACACAAGTCCCACCGATGGTACCACGCTCAATCATCGCCACTTTTGCCCCATATTCCACTGCTTTAATAGCAGCAGAAAAAGCTCCTCCCCCAGAACCAATGACAATAAAGTCATAATCATAATCACCTTCATCATCACCAACAACGGAGCTTTTTTGTTGATGAATAACTTCAGCTTCACCTGCCTTATAATTAACCTTATTCACAGCTTCTTTGGCTTTCTCGATACCTATATGTTCTGGCAATTCGAAAACAGCTTCTCCACGGCGAAAATTTACATCTACATTTTTAGCTCCTATGCTGTTTAGAGCTGTTTCAACGCGCCTTTCACACCCAGTACATGTCATACCTTCCACTTGTAAACGATATTTACGAATTGACAAATGAAACACCTCCTATTGTTTAACACCATATCCTAATTCTAAGACGGTATTTTTTTAAGTTTTTACATCTGTTTTTGAAGCATCAAACACAACTTTAGCTGTTCCTTGGGAACCTTCTGTAATGGTTACTTCCACTGTTTTTACACCTTCTACACGTTCAAGAGCACTTTTGACAACACAGGACAACTTGAACAATCCATTTCAGTAATGGTAAAGGTAGCACTTTTAGTATTATTTCCATTCGCTGTAGTTTCTACATTATTTTCGTTACTACAAGTCGTAATAATGTAACAAGTGTTCCGATCACTATAAATGTCTTATTTTTCATTGATATCTCATTTCTTTAATCATCAATCAGAGATTCAATAATTGGACATTCATGTAGTTGCTCTTCATTCGGACAGCTTTCTTTTAATTTATTCAACATATTTTCGATACGCTTTAAATCTTTAATTCGTTGTTGAACCTCACCTATTTTTTGAGAAACAAAGCTATACATATCCGCACATCGAACCTCATCCTTATCAACAACACCAAGTAATTTATGAATTTCACTTAGAGAAAACCCTAGTTCCTGCATACGTTTAATAAAACCAATGCGCTTCACAGTCTCTTCCGAGTACATTCGATACCCTGAATCTGTTCGTGAAGTTTCTTTGATTAAGCCTTTTCTCTCGTAATATCTAATGGTTTCTTTATTAACGTTACATTTGTCAGCCAGTTCACCAATACGATATTTCATCTTATCACCCCTAGATAAAGTATAAACCCTGTACCATAGTACAGGGTCAAATGAATTTCGAAGTTTTTATAGCTTATTAAAATCTACTTTCGTTAATTTATGTTTAAACAACTTTTTTGTCCTCATTACTTTGGTCTATTAGCAATTCAACTTTTTAACAACATTGATTTAAGCCTAATAAGACGAATTGAACGCCTTTTCCCGTTTCTTCCACATCAAGTGTAACTCTCTCGATGATAGAAGCCACTTTCTCATCCATCGCTACCCGAATACCATTAATAATCTCCAACCGATCTGTGGTTTGCAGAATAAAGACAAACTCCTTCTTTACCGTGTTTCTTTAAAATATCTTGTAGTGCTTGTTTCGCTTGATCAGTAATCACCATATTTCTCTTCCCCTTTTCTTAATTGATCGTTAGTCGCTATGCTTTTGGAAACAAACGTTTTAATGTTTCTTTCGTTTCGATGTATCAAGGTTGGTTAACAAGTTGGTAAATTCATCGAAAGCAGCAATTTCTACTGTACAAGCCCCCGACAATTGTTCCTCCATTGAGGCAACAACAGAATCCGGTAACTTTTTGCGATAGGGACCCACAACTTTTTCTCGATAGGCTTTGATTGTTGCTTCCGGATCTAGATTGCAAGCAAACAAATTTTGTTTCAGTTCGTTTGTTAACTCCATTTCAAATCTTTATTTGTTTAAAAAGAAAAAAGATTAACGACTCGAGTCGTTAGCTAACACTGTTTCGTCAACTGAATTCAGGACTTGTTCTAATTTTGTTCGGATAGCGTTTTTGAGCATGGATCTTAAACTTTTTTTATACTTCTTCTTAGTCAATGGACAACGATATTCTTCATCATCAATAATCTCATTTCTTAACTCCTCATTTTCATTGAAAAACAACGGATATATTTCGTTGGTTAGTTCATTTTCTTGCTGTATTAAGTTTACTGTTTCACTTTTGTATTCATTGATCACTTCTCTAACAATCGTTTTAAAATCTTCAACAGACATCTCTTTCTTTAATTTGCACTCCATTGTTTTTAGTGTTTCATTACTACTTTCTTGTTGATTTTTCTTTTCTAATTCTTGATACATCTCATCTATTTGCTCATATAAACCGATTAAAAAAGCATTTTCTTCTTCCAGCTTTTGAATTTTAACCGTTAATTCAGTGATTTGCTCGTAAACCAAGTTCAACTCATCCTGCATGTTAATGAGTTGATTTTCTAATTGCTTCTTCTCCTCCATGAGCTGTTTAATTAATTCTTCCGAGTGAGTGCTATCACCTTTAACTTCTTCAGAATCCAATTTATTATGCTTTTCACGATGGTCATTCGCCAACATTGAAAAAGAGTTTTCTACATACCATTCATAAACTCCCATTACTTCAGGCAAACCTGGTCTCTGTTCTTCAATAAACTCGAATAAATCATCGTGATAAATTCGCCAACCCTCCTTTCGATTTGCCGAACGTTCTGCTTTAATCTTTCCTTCTCTGATCCAACGAGTAACCATTTGAATTGAGTCAGTAATGTAATATTCCTGAAGTATTTTTAGTGCTTGGTGAACATTATATACTTCCATCTCCTTCTCCCCCGCTCAAAATTATTTAAAATAAAAATATGTTGGTAATGTTATACCTATGACATTACCTAAGTAATTTTAGGAAAATAAGAAATGCTTGGCTTTAAGCGCCAAGCATTTTTATTAAAATCCCATTTAATTAATTAAGATCTCTAAAATTTAGGTCATTGTTTTGTTAGTTTTGACTGTTTTTAATCAGGACTTTGTTAAATTTCAATGTTGATTTTTAAACCACACAAAAAGACCGAAATAAATTCGGTCTTTTTGTGTGTCTTCTTCAACTATTGCATTATTCTTTCACATTTAGCAATCGCATGCTGTTTAATGTTACGATTAATGTTGCTCCCATATCGGCAAATATCGCTAACCATAGCGTTAACCAACCAGGCACAATTAACAGTAATGACAATGCCTTAATCCCTAAAGAGAAAGTAATGTTTTGCTTAATAATCGCTAAAGCTTTGCGGCTCAATTTAATCGTATATGGCAATTTGCTTAAATCATCAGACATTAAGACAATATCGGCTGTTTCTAGGGCTGTATCGGTTCCAGCACCACCCATTGCCACACCAACGGTTGAAGCTGCAAGAGCTGGTGCATCGTTCACACCATCTCCAACCATCGCCACGCTTTGATGCTTGTCACGAAGCTCTTTGATGAAATTCAGTTTATCTTCTGGAAGTAAATCGGCTTTAATATCGGAAACGCCGACTTGTTTTCCGATGGCTTCGGCTGTTCTTTGGTTATCCCCTGTCAACATTACCGTTTTTTCAATACCGACTTGATGAAGTTTTCGAATAACCTCTTTGGATGATTCTCTTATTTCGTCTGCCACGGCAATTAACGCCAGAATTTCTTTTTCCGTTCCTAACGCCATGACCGTTTTCCCTTGTGTTTGAAGGGTTGTAATTTGTTCTTTTATTTCTGATTGGATGCCATTTGGAAGAAGTTCTTCAAAAAGACCTGGACTTCCGACATAATACATTTCGTTGTTTACTTTGGCTTTGACCCCTTTACCTGTAATGGATTGGAATTCTTCAACAGATAAATCATTAAAATTCAATCCATCTTCTTCTGCTTTTCTTATAATGGCGGAAGCAAGTGGATGTTGTGAGCCTTTTTCAATGGCTGCTGTAATGGTCATTAGTTCATTTTCATTGCCATTATAAGTGACCACATCGGTGACGGAAGGAACACCTTTTGTTAATGTTCCTGTTTTATCAAAAGCAATCACTTTTAAGTTTCCTGCTTCCTCTAAATAAATACCACCTTTAATTAACACACCGTTTTTCGCTGCATTTCCAATGGCAGTTACAATCGAAACAGGCGTGGAAATAACCAACGCACACGGACAACCAACCACTAATACAGCTAGACCTCGATAAATCCATTCGCTCCAATCAGCACCCATAAATAATGGCGGAATAACGGCTAGTAAAAGAGCAAAAATGATAATGGCTGGTGTATAGTATTTGGCAAAACGATCTACAAACGCTTGAGAAGGTGCTCGTTCTGCTTGAGCTTCTTCCACTAAATGGATGATTTTCGAAAGAGTTGTATCTTCCACTCGTTTTGTAACTTTTACTTCCAATAACCCTTCTTCATTCAATGTTCCTGCAAAGACTTCATCACCGACTGTTTTGGTTACTGGAACACTTTCTCCCGTAATGGCAGCCTGATTTAGCGTAGATGTACCCTTGATGACGATTCCATCCATCGCTAATTTCTGACCAGGCTTTACGATCATAATATCCCCGACTTGAATATCGTCAACAGGGACCATCATTTCTTCATTTCCGCGACGAATTAATGCTTCTTTTGGAGCAATATCCATCAACGATTCAATGGATTGACGAGCTTTATCCATGGAATAACGCTCTAAGGCTTCGCTAATGGCGAATAGAATAACAACCGTTGCACCTTCTCCCCATTCACCAATCGCTGCAGCTCCTAAAATCGCCACTGTCATCAGCGTATTCATATCAAAATTCAATCGAACTAGGTTTTTGAAACCTTTTATAAATAACGAATATCCACCGATTAAAATTGCTGCAGCATATCCAATTGTCGCAAAGATATGCTCTTCTCCGTATTGCTTCCCTAAAAACCAACTGATCACAAGCAAAACGGCGGAAATATACACTTTAATGTTCTCTTTTTGCTTCCAAAAAGGTTCACGCTTGACTGCTTTTTCTTTATCTTCCCGAACCTTTAAGTTTTCAAAAGCTCCTGCTTTTTCTAATTCTTCGATGGTTGTTGTACCCCAAACGGTAATTTTAGATGCTCCAAAGTTTACTTTAGCATCTTGAACACCTGGCAATGATTTTACATTATTTTCAAACTTTGCCGCACAGTTTGCACAAGTAAATCCTTGAACACGGTAGGTTTTCGCTTCTGATTTAGATAATTTTGCTTGTTGTTCAGACACGGACTTTCACCTCTTTCTCATGTACTAACGCAATCATGATTAACTGCTTAATATGGTCATCATCCAGCGAATAAAATGCTAGCTTTCCTTCTTTTCGATACTTTACAATCCCTTGTTTATAAAGGGTCCGTAAATGATGGGAAGTGGTTGCAACAGAAGCCCCAATGATATTGGCAATATCACATACACATAACTCTTCATCTTGGCAAAGTGAATAGGCAATTTTTGCCCTATTTTCATCTGCCAGTGCTTTAAACAACAGGACAACACTGGATATATCTTCTTTTTGCAATTCCCCTTGTATTCGATTGACTTTTTCTTCGTCATAACAATAAATTTCACATGTATCTTTCTTACTCATTAATTATCCCCCTTTCATATTCAAATTTCCGTTTGAATATATTATACCTCATTCCTTTTATTATTCAAATATTTATTTGAATGAAAAATAAAAAAGAATTGGATTTAAAAAAATCAACCTAATATTTACCAGGTTATTCATTTAATTAGCTACATCAAAAAATTCTATTAGATAAAAACAATAAAC
Organism: Anoxybacillus sp. B2M1; assembly: GCF_001634265.1. NCBI lineage: Bacteria > Bacillati > Bacillota > Bacilli > Caryophanales > Anoxybacillaceae > Anoxybacillus > Anoxybacillus sp. B2M1. The sequence continues at coordinate 1,701,944 of NZ_CP015435.1, forward strand.
CTCATTATCCGCAAAAAGATAATGAGGTTTATTATTCCTTAACCAAAGAATGTTTGGAACAATAAATATGCGTTTAAGCTGATAATCACAACCGCTACCATCCAAGCAAGAACTTTCAACCATAATGGATTTGCGAACTCACCCATTTTCTTTTTATCGCTAGTGAATTGAACGAGAGGCACTACCGCAAAAGAGAGCTGTAAAGAAAGAATCACTTGGCTCAAAATAAGTAATTGAGCCGTTCCGCTTTCGCCATAAAGAGCAGTTACAACAACGGCTGGGACAATGGCAATCAATCGAGTTATCAGTCTTCTTAACCAAGCAGGAAGGCGAATATTTAGAAAACCTTCCATCACAATTTGACCAGCTAAGGTTCCCGTTAATGTGGAGTTTTGACCAGAAGCCAACAAAGCAACTCCAAATAAAATACTTCCAAGTGTTGTTCCAAGCAGTGGAGAGAGCAAGTGATAAGCATCTTCAATCTCCGCAACATCTTTCATTCCTGCTTTATGGAACGTAGCAGAAGAAACAATAAGGATCGCTGCATTAATAAATAAAGCGAAGAATAGGGCAATCGTTGAATCCCAAGTAGCATATTTGATCGCTTGTCGTTTACCCGAGCTGGTTTGTTCGTATTGACGTGTCTGCACAATGGAAGAATGCAGATAAAGATTATGAGGCATTACGGTTGCACCTAAAATCCCGATTGCAATATAGAGCATGGATGGATTGTTAATAATCTCTTTGCTTGGAACAAATCCCTTCAATATGCCACCTACATCTGGTTTAGAAAGAAAGATTTCAGTCGCAAAGCAAGCACCAATGGTTAGAATTAAAACAATCACCAACGTTTCAATATAACGAAAACCTTTATTCTGTAAGAGTAATACGACCAGTACATCCAGAGCTGTTATAATAACGCCGTATATTAACGGAATGCCAAATAATAAATTCAACGCAATTGCCGAACCGATCACTTCCGCCAGATCACAAGCTGCGATTGCCAACTCGCATAAAACCCATAAGATCATTGCTACAGGCTTGCTGTAATGGTCACGACAAGCTTGTGCTAAATCCCTTCCCGTTACAATTCCCAACTTGCCAGCCAATGCTTGAAGCAATATTGCCATTAAATTGGAAAGCAAAATAACGGAAAGTAACGTGTATCCGAACTGGGAACCTCCCGCGATATCAGTCGCCCAGTTTCCCGGGTCCATATACCCCACGGCAACTAAGTATCCTGGTCCAGCAAACGCTAGAAACTTTTTCATCCAAGAACCCGTCTTTGGTATACGTAAACTTCTATATACTTCGGGTAACGTTGGTTGCGTCCGTTTATTTCTCCAACCTTCTTCCACTGTTAACGGCATTTTTTTTATATTTTCACCCATGATGATCACCTCATGATTGGTTTTCACTAAATATTTTGCATTAAGGAAACTTTTTGGGTAAAAAATTGCTCCTACACTTAGAATTAGATATATGTAAGAGCAAAGAAAATGTTGCCTAAATAAATTGTACATCAGAAACTTTTTTAGTCAATGGAAACTTTTATCGTTTGTTAGTTTAAGTTCGCTAAAATATTAAACAAGGTACTGACCTTGCTCTATATTGGTCATATTTTTCGTTAGACTTTCATGTCCCCGTGATGAATTTGAGAGGTTTCAATTTGAATGGTTGTATGCAGAATCTTAAATTTTTCCTCAATCATGTGAATGGCATCTTGTAAAACCTTTTGGCTGTCTTGATGATCTTCAATCAAAATATGGCAACTTAATGAATCCAACCCTGATGTAATCGTCCAAATATGGAGGTCGTGAACGTCAATCACTCCTTCAATACTTTCTAAGGCTTTTTTCACTTCATTTTGGTCAATGTTAATTGGCGTTCCTTCCATCAAAATGTGAACCGTATGTTTAATCACTCCCCAGGCACCTTTCAAAATTAATAAAGCAACCAAAACGGAAATAATGGGGTCAGCTACATACCAACCAAAGATCCACATGACAAGCCCAGCGACGATAGCGCCTACGGAACCCAAAGCGTCACCGATCACATGAAGATAGGCGCTACGAAGATTGACATTATTTTTCACATCCCCTTTTTTCATTAACGCCCAGGCACTTAAAAGATTGGCAAACAGACCAATGGAAGCAATCAGCATCATAGAGCCGCTAGCTACGGTTGGTGGGTTGTAAAAACGCTGAATAGCTTCCCATACGATAAACCCAGCGATAACAAACAAGGTAACTCCATTAAACAAAGCGGCTAAGATTTCAAAACGATAAAAGCCATACGTTTTATTGGGCGAAGCTGGTTTGGCGGCAAACCAAATAATAACTAAGCTAAGAACAAGTGAACTGGCATCACTAAGCATATGACCAGAGTCAGAAAGAGGGCTAGGCTGTTTGTGATTAAACCTCCGAAAAACTCTAATAACATAATTCCAGCGGTAATGAGAAGTGCAATCGTAAGCCCTTTTTTATTACTTTCTCTTCCGTGATCGTGATGGTGTCCGTGGTGATGGTGGTGACCATGGTGGTCGTGAGAATGATGGTGGTGATGATGATGCATGATAAAACGCCTCCTTAATGATGTTCAGCATGGTCAATGGCTTGTTTTAATAATGAATAACGTGTTCGTCATCGCAGGAGTAAAACAGTGTTTTTCCTTCACGGCGATACTTAACCAGTCTCATATTTCGTAACATACTAAGCTGATGAGAAACGGCTGATTGAGACAATTGAGTTCATCCATCGTCCCCCTTGTACTAAGTTGTCTTTACTTTATATACAAACCAATAAAACATGCCTTAACAAAACAAAAAATCCTCCGCCGTGGGAGGATTTTTTGTTTTTATGAAACTTTGACTACGAAAGGAACGGTAATAACCTTACCTTCGTGTTGGAACTGACCCCAAATTTTATAGATTCCACTCTTAGGGAACTTGGTCATAAATTTAGCGTCTGGTCCTTTTGCCTTTTCGTCCATTGGATGTACGTGTAAGTATTCCTCTGTGTCCTCACTGATGATGACAACGTGTCCAATAGCACCTAAGTATGGTTGTAAATTAGTAATCGGTCGACCTGTCTTGTGGTCTTTAATGTTAAAATTCAATGTAACATCTTTTCCGGCTTTGAGTTCGTCAAAAGATAATGTAATTTCCTTGCCATCGACAACTTTAGTTAAATTTTCATCTGGTTTGAGTGGAGTTGTTTGTGCTTTTTCTCCCATAACCGTAACAGTGTGATTTTTTACAACTTTTGATGCCCCTTTTGGAACATAATCGGCATATAATTTATATTCTCCTCCAGCAGGAAAGTTTAAGGCAGTCGTGAACAGTCCGTCACCTTTGTATTCAGGGTGTAAATGATCAAAATAAGATAAATCTTTACTTACTACAATTAGATGCATTAGCTTTTCGTGCTGAATATCAAATTTTTCAATAGGTTTCCCTTCTTTATCATTAATTTGAATTGTTAAATCAACCGTTTCATTGCTTTTTGGAGTTTCTTTTGAAAACTTCCAAACAACCTGTGTAGTGACATCTGGGGACTGGTTCGTTTCGTTATTCATTCCTTCGTGATTTTCACCTTGTTGCATATTTTTGTGATTCATATGTTGATTTTCATTTGTATTGTCGGATTTGCCGCATCCACTTGCAATCAATAAAGCGGAGATCAGAGCTATTAGCATTATTTTTTTCATATTGATACTTCACCCTTTCTAGATTAAGAATTTGTGAAACAAGATTTGACTTTCTAAACATATTGCAAAAATGGACACATCAGATTTCATCCTTGAAGTCATGTTCATTCCTTCTTTTCACTGCACTTAATTTTTCTTTTCGCTGTTTAAGCAAGTATAGATCCACATCCTGAATAGCATCAACCATTTGAACCACAGCTAATCCTCCAAACTCCTCAAAAAATCCATAAGCTACGGATTTTGTTTGCTCAGATAAAAATGCTCTTTGGTTTGAACGTATTTAAAGTAAGCAATTCCTCTTCTCGTTTCTTTATGTAAATATCCTTTATCAACACAGTCATAACAGCATTAAAAGAAATTGGTTTTTCATTGTTGATATGCTGTGGGACTTCCCTAATGGTAACTTTCCCCTGATGCCCAGATATAATTCATTATTTTTGCTTTAAGCTCCAAAGAAACGATTCAATCCCCTCTTCATTGATTTTCCATTGTTTCTCATCCTTTCTACGCATTAACCACACATATGGTGTTCACTACATATTGTGGTGTAAAAATGAAAAAAGTCAAATTTGATGCAGCTAAACATTTTCATGGCTATTAGCGCTCTACAGTTGTATTTCAAGGATTTAGATTTTATTAATATTTGATGTCGCTTTAATTATCCTTTGAATATATGTACGCAAATAAACTCTACAATCTATGACCACATAAATCAGCAATTAGCTTGACCAGCCCCAATAGCAAGTAATTTACCTTTGCATGAAAATCACCACTCAGAAATTCACCGCGTTTTAAAATCAGGTGATATATGGTGGAGGATTTAGATAAGGACGCCCCTTATTTTTTAAGATATATTTCAAATTTGACCATCCACCAGAGAATTTTACTTAGAAAGAATTGATTGATCATCTTGAACGGGCTGGATCTAATGTATTGGACCAAAAAAGAATTTTGACAGCTTTCTCTGTATAAAACAATAAATTTATTTAATACCAACCTTTCGTGAACTGGTATTTTTATGCTTGATTTTTAGGTTAATGCCTTGGTGACAGGATATTCGCACAATGAATACTTTATCAGCGTAGGATATTTAGAGGAGAGATGATAATGGATTCACAATGATGATGTCGCCAAGCACACATAAAACTCTCCAAGATTGTCCAACTATGTGTGAAAAGACATTCGATATATTGTTAAATCGCCAAGATGTTTATTTCAGAAATAATCAACTGAAATTCCTTCTTGAAAAGCTGATTCTTTCTTGCTTAGCGTAGAAAAAACGACTTTTCGTTTTCAATATATGTCTTTAGCGTATGTTTTTTGTTGGTACTACCCTAAAAAGGAAAGATAAATCCACGTTTATCCTTTTACTTTGTTTGGATTCCAATTAAATTTTCTCTTTCCCTTTGTGATACATTAAGATACTGATATCACACTACTGATTAACATTACTTTCTCTTGAATTGTTTTTATTTTCCATAATTTCTTCATAATTTGTTCTTATAATAACAATTGTTCATATTTTATCTAGTTATCTAGGTGAATGATGAAACAACCGATTGTGAAAGAACGAAAAAGAAAATCACGTTTCTGTTCCGTATAATATCTTGTTTTGGAGTAATCAGTATCATTGTGCTTATCGTTTATCTATTTAAATAAGTGAGCATTCCTGTAATGAGGAAAAATGAGATTTGAAACAAAAAAAGTCCCCTTGGTATGATACAGGGTGTCAAGGCCTTGACCCCTAACTAATAAACCAAGGAGGACCTAATATGAATTATAACCGAAATTCGAAAATTAGACAAATCACTGAACAAACATTAATCATTGGCGTTGATATCGCAAAACACAAACACGTGGCAAGAGCTCAAGATCACCGGGGATTCGATCTATCGAAGGCCGTTGTATTTGAAAACTCAAGAACAGGGTTTCAAACGTTTTTAAATTGGGTACACACCTTGATGAATCAACATGAAAAAAGAGATGTCATCGTAGGAATGGAGCCAACGGGACACTATTGGCTAAATCTTGCTTACTTCTTACAAGCTTATGACATCCGATGTGTTACCGTGAATCCGATGCATGTGAAACGAAGTAAAGAGCTGGATGACAACTCTCCTACGAAAAATGACGTGAAAGACGCAAAAGTCATAGCCCAACTCGTCAAGGATGGACGATATTCCATCCCGATTCTTCCAAAGGGAATCTACGCAGAATTACGTGAAGGCATGAAACTTCATGATATGATGACACAGGATCTATATGCGGTTCAAGCCCAAGTACACAATTGGCTGGATCGCTATTTTCCGGAGTTTCTTACGGTGTTTAAAGATTGGACCGGAAAAGCAGCGCTGCAACTTTTAAAATTGGGATATCTTCCAAAAGAAATCGCAAAGATTCCATGCGAACAGCTTCTTTTGGAAGTCAAGAAAGTCGTCAAACGAGCCGTTGGAAGGAAGCGAATCGAACAATTGAAAGAGGCAGCCCAATCCTCTATCGGGCTTCAAACGGGCACTCAAATGGCCAAGGAAGAATTACGTTATTTACTCGAGAAATACGAGTATTTAACCCATCGTCTAGACGAACTGGAAAAGCAATTAAGTGAAATGGTTCAAACGATTCCGGGCGCCAAAGAGATGAGCGAGATCAAAGGCATCGGAGAAATGACGGTTGTGGGCTTTTTCGCGGAAGTGGGTAGCCTCCACCAGTATCAGCATCCACGCCAAATCATCAAACTGGCGGGGCTGAACTTAAAAAAGAATGAATCAGGGAAACATCGAGGAAAAACGACGATTAGTAAACGAGGCCGAAAACGACTGCGCGCCCTCTTATTCCGGGTGGTGATGCCCCTATCAGCGAAAAACAGAGCCTTTAAAGCCTTACATGAATACTATCGCACACGGCCGGATAACCCATTAACCGGTAAGCAGTCTCTTGTGGCATTATGCAGTAAACTTATTCGAATCTTGTTCACGATTGGTCGACGTCAAATTCCGTTCAGTGAAGAGAAAATGATGCAAGATATTCCACACTTAAAGACATTACAGGAAGTCGCTTAACCTGAAAACACGTATTGAAGGTAGACATCAGAAGCACGGAGAAGTCGGTCGTTATCACACCATACGGGCATAGACCCAGCAAGTGAGCATAAACCGACCTCCACCTCATGGATAGGTTGAACGAAGGAATGTAGGAGCGAAAGGACTCCGTGAGACATGGGAGGGTACACCGCCATGAGACGAGTGGAGATCCATTGGTGCGATCATAGGGAAAAGTCCTCCATTTTCAAAAAAATAGGATGATGGAGTTTGTTCCCCTACACCCTACCTATCCAAAAATTTATAAATATTGAATTTATATCCTTATTCCTGATGTCTACGAAACGTCGATGCTTATAAAAATCAAAGAAATTTAAAGAAAAAACGAGTAAATCAATATTTTATAGAGGGAGGTGAAATTTAATGAATAACGATAAATCTTTTAAACGAGCTTTGCGTTTTGAATGGCTGACTTCCTTTTATGATTTCATCATAAAATGGACTACGAGAGAAAACACATTTAAAACTGCTCTTATTGAGCAGGCTTTGCTTCGACCTAACCATGAGATTCTTGATATTGGCTGCGGAACTGGAACTCTTCTTTTGCAAATTAGCAAGTTATATCCTCAAACAACTCTTTACGGGCTTGATGCAGATCCTTCAATTATAGAAATAGCCAGACAAAAAAACGATAGTACAAACAATATAACCTTTATTCAAGGTTTCTCTACAGCTCTTCCCTTCGATTCCGATACATTCGATCGCATACTTTCAACTCTTTTCTTCCACCATCTTGATTCAACAGAGAAGGAAGCTACATTCCATGAGATATTTCGGGTTTTAAAACCCGGTGGAGAAGTTCATATAGCAGATTATGGGCCACCCTCTAACCTTTTTATGAGAGCAGCCTTTCTGCCAATTCAATTGTTAGATGGCTTTGAGAGTACAAATGGAAATATACAAGGGCAAATTGAAAGATATATGAAAGGGGCAGGGTTCGAAAAAATTCATAAACATAAAAGTTTTGATACCTTATTCGGCACTATTTCGTTATACTCCGCCACTAAACCCATCAATCTAAAAATTATAAATTAAAACATAGTGTGTTAGCGGCAAGAGCAAGTATTTGTTTAGCTTATCACAGACAGGATTTTTGGCTACAAGTTTTTTATTAATTAGATACACAGGATTAAAAAGAGGCTATCGATCTTTTTTCGATAGCCTAAAAAACAGTTTAATCTAATCTTTATACCTAGCCGTCAAACCTTTTCTAGTTCGTCTGTATAATATAAGAACTGTGCTTGTAATCACTAAAACAACAGATAAAACTTGAGCCATTTTTAAATTGTCTGTTAGCATTAAACTATCTGTTCTCATCCCTTCAATAAAGAATCTACCAATCGAATACCATATAACATAAGTCAAGAATACTTCTCCACGTTTTAAGTTTAAACGTTGTAATATCAATAAAATCAGAAACCCTATCAAGTCCCATAGAGACTCATACAAAAATGTTGGATGATAATAACTTCCTTCAATGTACATTTGATTAATGATAAAATCGGGTAGGTGAAGGCTTTCTAAAAACTCTCTTGAAACGGGTCCTCCATGTGCTTCCTGATTCATAAAGTTTCCCCAACGTCCAATTGCTTGCCCCAGTATAATGCTTGGTGCTGCGATATCTGCCAATTTCCAAAAACTCAAATTCTTTTTCTTTGCAAAAACGACAGTTGTGACAATAGCACCTATTAAAGCCCCGTGAATGGCGATTCCGCCTTTCCATATAGCTATAATCTCATTGGGGTGTTGCGAATAATACGACCAATTAAAGATGACATAATAAATTCTGGCACATATCAAAGCTATAGGGACAGCCCATAATACAAGGTCGGTAAATACCTCTTTTTGTAATCCCCTTTTTACTGCTTCATTAGTAGCAATATACAATCCTAATAAGAGCCCTGTACCAATAATAATTCCGTACCAATGAATACTTAAAGGACCTAATTCCAGTGCAATTGGATTTAGAGGTTTAATGGTTTCCATTTACTTACTAAAGTCTCCTTTCCATTCTTTTTCTCTGAATTTTCTAACATATAAGCTAATATAGCTAATCTTGATTTCGTAATTTCTGCTGGTATGCCTCTCGCTCTAAGACGATTTACGATTTGAAAAACTTGCTTTTCCTTGTTCATTCTATTCTAACCCCATTGACAAAATTATTTACTAATATATTGAGTTTAGCGGCTAAATGATTGATTTAATTCCTGTACTTCTTCTGTTAGACTTTTGACTCTTACAGTTTTCATACAATCCTCCTGAATCAATAGTTCTTAATAATTCGATGAATGTATTTTAATAAATAAATTTGCAGAAGTTATGTAGAAGAAGTAACAAAATAATAAAAATGACTCATTTTACTTAATCGGTTTACCTCAAGTGTCAAGAAAACGTTCAGTGTATATCAATATATGAACTAGTTGAATACGTACAAGCAGCGTTGTACGAGAAAATAATTAAAGTACAATTAGATATAACAAAAAACGTCAGTTTATTAAGTCGGCTCATCTTGTCAACAAAGTCGACAAGCTGTTTTATTATGAAGGCAGGACGAAGGAGAAATGGAGGGAAAGAACGATGCTTCTGCCACACCATGAACTTTCATTATCTTTTTCGGTCTAGTAATTTTAGGTGTATTTTCACCTTCCTTTATGATGAAGGATAAGCGGTTCTTCTTTCGCAACAAGCCCTCCGGTTATTTTGGTTCTATTTTAATTGGAATAGGATTTGCCGCAGGCTGGACTCCTTGTACCGGCCCAATTCTTGTATCAGTTATAGCGTTGGCAGCTACCAAACCAAGTGCAGCAATTTTATACATGTTCGCCTATGTATTAGGTTTTGCCGTTCCTTTTTTCATTATGTCATTTTTTATCGGCAAGCTAAATTGGATAAAAAGGTATAATTCTGTCATCGTAAAAGTCGGAGGATTTCTTATGATTGTCACGGGGATTCTGCTGTTTTTTGATTTGATGACAAAAATCGTTACCTTTTTTACAGGTTTGTTTGGTGGATTCACAGGTTTTTAGGCGTTTATCATCCGAAAATAGGAATACCCAATTATTACAGTTCTGATACAAAAATAATTTATTAGAAACACAGAACAACAACTACAGATAATAGCTCCTTTTATTCCCTAAGTAAACTTGGATACTCGAAAGTATGATTTCCTCATTTATTACTTAGATTAGCCGACTGTTAGGGGGATTTTTTTATGAAAAAATTCAAACTCTTTTATAATAGTTTTAAAGCTCCATTGCACATCTAAATCCGGCTGGACTGCCCTCACTTTTCTTACTTCTATTAATTTTTCCCATAACAAAAACACCCCTCCTGAGTTAACAGTAAGGAATATTCCTTTTACTGTATACTCAGAAGGGACAATATCATTAACCTGATATAATCAGGTGTAGAAAAAGATTTTTAGTTTTTATTTAATACTAGAGATGAAGTTGTCCATAGTTTCATAAGACATAGGACCTACATGTTTCTCTCTGATAATTCCATTTTTATCAATGATATACGAAGTGGGAATTGTTATTATACCGTATAGATTTCCAATCTTTCCTTGCTTATCAAGCAGAATGTTAAACGTCATGCCTTTATCCCTCACAAAATCCTTCACTGTATCAGGACTGCTTTCGCTATTCGTTAAATTGACTGCCAAAATCTCTACATTGTTATTTTTATTGTTTTCATAGAACTTTTGCATTTCGGGAATTTCAGCTCTACAAGGAGGACACCAAGTAGCCCAAAAATTCAATATAACCGTCTTTCCACGCAAATCAGACAACTTCACTTTATTTCCTGTAATTGAAAGTAATTCAAAATCTGGAGCAAATTGTCCTTTATTAGTCCCGATTTTGCCAGAATCTAATGAGGTAGACATAACTGTTTTAGGGGATTCTATTCTCCCTGTTTCATGTTGATTGGTAAGCATAGGGGTTATGGCAAGACTTAAAAATATACCGCCTAAAATTATATTATTTGTTGTATTTCTCCATCCCTTTTCCTCGTCCTTAGTGGCCTCTTCTCTTCCTTGCCTCTCTGACCAGTATAAAATACATAAAAAGATAATAATTAAAGAGACATATAACAATACTTCTTTTGATATTATCTCAGCGTATACAAAATTGTTTTTATATAGGGCTATTTCAAATTGAATTAAATGAAACCATATGAGAAGTTGTAACAAAGTTTTTTGGGTGTTGATTCGTGAGGCTGCTATAAAAAAACAAACAGCTACTATTGCTTGCAAAATGATGAGATGATTCTGAGGATCTTCCATTACGCGGATCCATACAAACGTACTAAAATACCCCAAATACGCAGGAACGGCCGCACGTGTGTAAGAAACCAAAGAAATATTCTGTTTTTTGATAGATAACCAAGTAGAGATCGTGATGAAAATAATCCCTATACCAATTCCAACATATCCCCCGTTAAAATAAATTATAGTCATAGGATTTTGTAAAACTGAATTAGGGTGTAAAACGACATAGCTAAATTTCCAAATTAGTACTCCATTAATAAAACTATTAAAAATTAAATCCATGATGTTTCGTTCTATTTTTAATATCCTAATACCATAATAAAACATCACATAGCTAATTAATAAGCCGCTTATTAGTAAAAGATTTTCACCTTGAACTATAATACTACCAAATTGCAATACGCATCTCTCCCCAATTTCATGTGATTTATTTATTATAAATAAAAAATATGAATTTTTTATGGAGAAACATATTAAAATTTCTTAGCTAGTTGTTCTAAAGACTGAAGCTTGTCAACTTTGTCATCAAAGTGAAAGTGTCGAATCCTCGACACTTTATTTTTTATATTATTTAGGAGTATTCGATACCTTCGTAGCATCCCAATAATATTGACTTAAAACTTCTCCCAATGCATCTGCCGTTCTATATAACTCATCCATCGTATTTTCAATGCCCCCTATTTCGATAATGACAGAATTAGGAGATAAATCTTGGTTATAAACTCCATTTCCTGAATGGCTATCCTTTTCAATAATTCCTCTTGACAATCCCGGATAAGATTTTTCTATTTCAGTGTTAATCTTTTGTGCAAAAGCTAAATTTTCCTCATAATTTTTATTTTCCTTACCTACAATAAAAAATAATCTAGCGTACGTTTTTCCGTTTATAGTTACTGTTGTTATTTTTCTTGGCTATGAATCACGATGGATATCCAAAAAGTAGCTAAGATCCCTATTAGACCTTTTCGCAGATGCAACAATTTCTCTGGAGATTTCGTAAGAGCTAGAATAATCTAAATTTCTTTTCTTTAACATGGCTACAATGTCCGTTGTATCTACTTCTACTCCTTGATGTTAGTCTAGATTATAGACACAACGAATAGAGAAATGTATAGTAAATCTATCAATCATAGGGAGTGTCTATAATGGCTAGACGTTTTGATAAAGAATTCAAAATACATGCAGTAAAATTAGTGGTCGAGCAAGGAAAGGCGGTCGCTCAAACCGCAAGACAACTCGATATTTCGCCAAAAACTCTTCATAAATGGGTCGCAGATTATAAAAAAGATGCCGAACATAGTTTTGTCGGAAGCGGAAACCTTAAACCAGAAGATCAAGAAAAGCGCGAACTACAAAAACGCATCCGTGACCTTGAAGAGGAAAACGCGATCTTAAAAAAGGCCATGAGCATCTTCGCCAAAAACCAGAAGTAATCTATGAATTCATTCATACGCATAGAAAGGAGTTTCGTGTGGCGAAGATGTGCGAAGTCCTAGGTGTTTCAAGAAGTGGATACTATGCATGGACCAAACGGCCGGAAAGCCAACAAAAGAAAAGACAAGAAGCGTTGAAAAAGCAAATCAAAAAGATTCATATCGAGTCAAGAGAAACGTATGGCAGTCCAAAAATCACAAAAATCCTTCAGAAGCAAGGGGTTGAGGTATCTCAAAAAACGGTCGCCAGAATCATGAAAGATGGGGACATTCGTTCAAAAACAAAGAAAAAATATAAGGCAACCACGAACTCAAAGCATCATTTGCCTGTGTATCCCAACTTATTGAATCAGCAGTTTGAAGCAGATGAGCCGAATCAAGTATGGGTGGCGGATATCACTTATATTTGGACGAAAGAAGGCTGGTTGTATTTAGCATCCATCATGGATTTGTTTTCTCGTAAAATTGTAGGTTGGTATCTTTCCGAGCGTATGACAAAGGAGTTAGTGATCAAAGCATTCAACCGGGCCATCCATCAGCGAAATCCTCAACCTGGTCTGATTCACCATTCGGACCAAGGGAGCCAGTATGCATCGAATGAATACCAAGCCATGTTGAGGCAATACGGAATCCAGACGAGCATGAGTCGAAAGGAAAACTGTTATGACAACGCATGTGCCGAATCGTTTCACTGCATCCTTAAAAAGGAACTCATTTTCCACGAAACCTTTACGACAAGGGAAGAAGCGAAACAACGGATTTTTGAATACATGGAGTGTTTTTATAATGCCGAGCGAATTCATTCCGCTAATGAGTACATGTCCCCGATGGAGTATGAGAAGATGCATCAGCAAGGCAAAAAGCAGCAACGCTTCTCTCCACAAGTCACGATATAAGGGGCATATCTTTCCTCTTGAGAAGGGGAAGGGTTTACCAAACCGTTCTCCTTCTCAAGAGGCCACTAAACGAAGTGCGGTAGTAGGGTTTTAAAATTTTTCTCGATTTTACGTGTCTATTTTCTTGACATAATACCACCTATCCCCCTATTTCTAAGAGCTTCTACTAATCGTTTACCTACCATTGTGATATTAATTTTTGAGTGATGGTATGTTTTTTCGTTACCCGTACCCTTTAGATAGGGCAAAAAAGATTCACGGCTATGTGAATGATAAATAAACATTACATTCCGGTTCCCAGTGTCATTTTTCAATGGTGGTGGTTTTACCATATTTTCTGTTTGATTTATTTCTTCTTCTAATTTCTTCAGATTTTGTTCACTAATTTCTCTCTCTTTTAATAAAACCTCAATCGGAGGTGATGATTCGATTGTTAAATTTGTATAGTCTGTTCCTTCTCCTGCCACAATTATTTTCGAATCGAAACTTGAAAACCCCGGTAAAACATTCCTAAAAAATGAGCGAGGATCACTCAAGCTTAAATTAATGGTATTTTCAAACAGCAGTTTTGAAAAATTAGACTTTTTTATGTCACCTTTGATTCCCCGATTAAAATAATGATTTTTCATCTCCAATATGTACATAAATGAGACGGACTCCACTTTCCATGAAAGGTCCCTTAAATACTCAGAAACTAAAAACTTCTTAAAAAAATAGCAATAATCATATTTAAAATAAACACACTGACTATTAACGTAATTAGAAAACTGTAAAAGAATGCAGTTGTATTTTTCGGCGAAGACTGTCTTCTCATTCTTACTCTCCCTTCTAAATTCTATTATTAATATCTATGAATGAAATCTAGTAAATAGAATAAAGAACTAAGATTTTTAAAAATGATGACCCATGAAAAAATTTATTTAGGAGATAACCTTCTTTTGTCTCCATAGTTCGTTCAATATCGCTTTTACAGAAGTGTTTATAACAGGAGAAAAAACTAACGAAGGAGACATGAAATATAAGAGATTATTATGTTCAGAAAAGCTAAAAAAAACAAAAGAAGTTGTTGACAATACTCTTATCAACAACTTCCTTCATCTATATAAAATTGAAATAGGGGGAGACAATTGTAAATCACATTTCTGATGCTTGATACAATAAAAGAGGCTAGATTTTACTATAGCTTTTTGGATAGTTGTTCAAATTCGTCTAAAGTGATCTCTCCTTTGGCTAATCGCACTTTTAATATTTCCATCGGAGATAACTCTTCTTTGCGGTCATTGATAAAACGATGTAAGAGATAAAAACCAATGGCGATTAATACAACCCAGAATAACATCATCCCAATCATCATGGCCAAATCTCCAAACATCACCGTTCACTTTCCTCCTTTTCCTAATTTTAAAACCAATAAGTGATGGTGTCTAATATGCCAAGTAAGATCATCACGATTCCAGCTGCTTTCTGAACGAACCTTCCTGCTTGCTTTCCTTTTTTCATTAGAGTGCCGCTAAATCCTAAGTACCAAAGGATGAGGATGAATAAAATAACAGGCACAGAGGTTCCGATGGCAAAGATACTCGGTAATAACACTCCATAAGACGTTGAGTATACCAGAGGCATTAGAGTAACAAAAAATAGCACAAACATGGTTGGACAAAAAGCTAATGAAAAGCCGAAACCCATTAAAAAGGAGCCTATTTTTCCTTTCTTTAAAAATCTCTCAGGGATTTTGAACAAGGTTACGTTCCAATACATTTTAAAAAGCCCTAACAAGTATAAACCTACAAGAATGAGAATGGGACCGATCAGCTTTCTCAACCACGGAAAATATAATGTTAGTGTACTTTGAATCTCTTTCCCCATCAGCCAAACGATGAAACCTAAACCGGAAAAAGCAATGATTTTCCCCAAAATAAATAGGAGCAACTCTTTCCACGCAATCCCTTTTTGCAAGGACTGATTACTGTACAACGTGATCGCTCCCAAGTTGCCAGTGAGTTGACATGGAGCCATCGCTCCTACAATGCCAAGAACAAAAGCTGACAAAATGGGAATAGCTGTCGTGCTATTTGCAATATTGAGAAACGGTTGGCTTAGAAGGTTGCTTATTTGGCTCAAGAACGAATACACCCTTCTTCTCACCTTCTTCTCTATCTGATGTCTATATTGTAGCAATGAATTTTGCAGAATTTATGGAGTGGTATATTTTTAAGTAAGCAAAAAGACATGCCCTCGCATGTCTTTTATTAAAAAATTTTCCCTTTCGATGCTAGTCTTGTCCAGCTTTCACCGTTATTTTTTGTCATGAAAATATCCCCGTTCATGGTGGCGATCACAATTTCCTTCTCATTTGTCGGATTAGAGGCCATATACATGATATGGTCTTTTTCATCGAGTTTAGGAACAGAAAGAACTTCCTCCTGTTTTGAATCTAACGATTGTTTTATAAGTATAGGCTTATTATTCTCTACAGCAGCAAATAAAATGGATTTTTCTTGGAAGACGAAAGTCGTCGTATTGATCTTTCGAGTAAAGCGTTCAAACGTATTTCCATTATCTTTGGAGACAAAAATTCCTTCAGGCGTACTAATTCCGACCATATTTTCGTCCGTTGGGTGGGCAGCAATCGTTCCTGCAACAGTTTGCGGCAGGCCGTTTAATTGACTTTGTAACCACGTTTTGCCATCGTCTTTACTGTAGAATAACCCTTGTCCGAGCGTTTTATTTGCTTCTTGGTTCACGACATAAATCGTATGGCTTTTATAGCCAACTGTCATATAATGAAAATCAGATTCTTTATAAAATCCTAGATTCATCAACGTTTGTCCATTATCCAAACTTTTTACAAGACCAAGAGGATTTCCTAAAGATGAACCTTCTTCTGGATGCCCCGATGAATAAAATCCATCGTCTGTGGCAGAAAAGCCCATATAATCATGTTTATACGAAGTCGTTTCATACCACTTATTATTTTGGTAAACAAGTAAACCTTCATGTGTAGCAAAGTAAATCGCATTTTGGTTGCCTGCATAACCGATTCCATGTAAATGTTCGAACTTTCCTTCTTTCTTTTCTTTAAAGAAAGGATTATTTGTAACAGATATGTTGGATTTTGCTTGTTCTCTGCTATTGATAAAGGTCTGCTCTTTTTCATTGGATGATGAACAAGCGCTTAGAAGAAGAATAGCCGATGTAATCATCATAGCTTTCGTCATTTTTTTCATTGCTGATACTCCTTTTTGTGTATTGAGTAAACATAGTAATTTTATAGCAGAAAAATTTGCAGAATTTATGGAGTTTGTTTCTTTGAATATGATATTTTGTTGCTCTTCATAAATCCCTTTCAATTTTGTTCATTTGAGCCTTTTTTCGATTGATTTTCTTCCAAGTAAAAAGGAATAAACAAACAGACAAAAATGTTAATATTACTTTCCCTTGCCATGTCCAATTCATCAATTGATAAACCGAATAGGCTTCTAAAAGTAATGCCGGTATTTTCCCTATTGAGCTAGCAATCATAAAGATAAGCAAGGAGGTTTTTCCTATCGCTGCAACAAAGGTAACTACTCCTGACGGAACAAAAGGAAGAAGCCGCAAAGACAGAACAAGAAAAAAGGCTTCTAAACCTTTTGCTTCAAGCAAACGTCTGACTTTCGGGTGAGCAAATAACTTGGATTCAGAAAGCTTCCTGAATCCTTTACGATATAAAAGAAAGGAGATAATGGCTCCGATTGCTTCCCCTGCAAAAGATAAAAAGGTGCCTTTCCAAAACCCGAATACGGCCAAGTTGGCAGCCGTTAGAAAAACGCTTGGTACAAATCCTAAAACACTGATCATAATATTTATAACGATACTAATGAGGTAAGCAACATTTTCATATGTGCTGAGCAGTGTAATGATTTGCTCTTTCATCCTCTTCTCACCTTATGCCTCCCATATTATATCCTACCCCCAAACGGTTTGCAGAAATTGATCGATTGGAAACCTAAATTTGTCTCATCTTTTCCCTAATATTTTTTACATAAGAGTCTATATTGTACGTTCTTTTCTCCTTGTTTATGCCTTTGGACGATTTATAAAAGAGAAGTAATTTTTATTTTATAAATTAAATTTGCAGAATTTATGGATTTCAATAGTTTGCCGCTCGCTTCCTTCAGATTCCGCGTCACCACGGATACCCTTGCGTTAAGCTAACTGCTACTTCTGTCTTAGCAGCTCGGGACTTTCACCCTATAGATTACTCTCATGCCGGGCACACAAACAAAAAGGGAGCAATTCCTTCGCTCCCTTAATTCACAATTATTCTTTTTGCACCTAGATAGCGCTTAGACCAATATGTATTCTTCATAGAACTAATGCTAACTCCTTTAGAAGAAGAACTATGGATAAACTCATTATTTCCAATATAAATTCCTGCATGAGAAGCTCCAGGCTTATAAGTTTCAAAAAACACTAAATCTCCTACTTGAGGAGAAGAAACTTTCACACCTTTAGCATAGATGCCAGCAACCGTTCTTGGTAAGCTAATTCCAACACTCTCCTTGAATACATAATTCAAAAAGCCACTACAATCGAATCCTTTAGGTGTACTTCCTCCCCATACATACGGGACATTCAAATATTTTTTAGCATTTTGAACCAGCCTTGTTGGGTTATAAGATGAAACTCCTTCCACTTGCGTAGTTTTAGTCTTAGCGTTTTTTATGCCTAATGCTTTGAATGTACTAGGACCTACAATTCCATCAGCAGTTAAGCCCTTTGATTTCTGAAACTTTATAACAGCACTTTTGGTAATAGGACCAAAATATGTAGTAGTTGTTTTATATGTAAAGTAACCTTTATTTTTTAATATTTGTTGTAATTCTTTAACATCTTGGTGTGTCATTCCAATTTTTAATGTTTGATCCCCAAGAGCCGCACTACTTACGATTGGACTACTCAATAAAACACCTGCCATTGCAAAAGATGCTACTAACCTTTTCAATCCTGTTTTCCCCCTATAACTCTTTTCGTATTTTTGAGCAAATTCTATCATGTTAAAATAACATTAATGTTTCGATGGATTTACAGTTTAATTACAAAATTGTGCAGAATGTGTGAAAAGCCGACAAAAAAATACATAAAATACCGTCAATTTATTACATAAAAAGACATAAAGCTTGCGGTTAAATCAATTTTAATTGCAAAAAATATCAATCATTATATTAAGAGAGATTTATAATTAAAGAAGATAAGGGGAATGCCTTTAGCTTCCCCCTCTATATCTAATAGGATTCTCTTTTTACTTTGTTTAACCATTGATCATCGTAAACTAAATCTAAATAACGATCACCACGGTCTGGAAAGATGGTAACGATGTTCGTTTCTTTTGTCAATGAAGGTATTAGTTTTTTAATAGCACTAACAACAGATCCCGAGGATCCTCCCGAAAATATCCCTTCCTTCTGTTTTGAATCTAATGATTGTTTGATAAGTACAGGCGTCCGTTGGGTGGGCAGCAATCGTTCCTGCAGCAGTTTGCGGCAGGCCGTTTAATTGACTTTGTAACCACGTTTTTCCATCATCTTTACTGTAAAATCCCCCTTGTCCTAGTGTTTTATTTTCTTCTTGGTTCACCACATAAATCGTATGACCTTTATAGCCAACTGTCATATAATGAAAATCAGATTCTTTATAAAATCCTAGATTCATCAATGAGACAATGGCTTTGAATGCTTGCCCTGCAAAAGATAAAAAGGTGCCTTTCCAAAACCCGAACACAGCCAAATTGGCAGCCGTGAGAAAAACGCTTGGTACAAGTCCTAAAATACTAATTATAATATTTATCACAATGCTGATGAGATAAGCAGCATTTTCATAGGTGTTGAGTAGTGCAATGATTTGCTCTTTCATCCTCTTCTTGCCTTATGCCTCCCATTTATATCCTACCCCCCAAACAGTTTGCAGAAATTGATCGATCGGAAAACCAACTTGTCTAAGCTTTTCTCTAATATTTTTTACATGAGAGTCTATTGTACGCTCTTCTGTATTTGCGTTATAGCCCCATAATGACACGATGATTTGTTCTCTACTAAACACTCTGTTTGGGTGCTTCAAAAACAGACCCAATATGGCAAACTCTTTCGGCGTTAGAAAAATCGGTTTGTTTTGATAGTGGACTTTATGTTCGTCTTCATCCCACACTAAACCTTGAAACTCCATTTTCGAATGTTTTCCTACTGAACGGCGTAGTACAGCCTCGATGCGCGCCAGCAGTTCGGATTCGTCAAACGGCTTCGTAATATAGTCATCTGCTCCGATTTTCAGTCCTTGGACGATATCCGTTGTTTGATCTCGGGCCGTTACCATGATGATCGGGACGTTAGAAAATTCCCGAATTCGCTTGCACGTTTCCCAACCATCCATCTCTGGCATCATAATATCCAGCAAAACTAAATCCACTTTGTTATTTTCTAAGTACTGTATCGCAGCTAAACCGGACTCACACTTTACGCAATGATATCCTTTAGGCGAAAGATAAAGATCAAGTAAATCTAACATTCGTTTTTCATCGTCAACCAGTAAAATCGTGTACATGCTATGCTCATCCCTCCGGCAAGGTAATGATCATGTTTGTTCCTTTTCCATATTCACTTGCGGCGTAAATCGATCCTCCGTGCGCTTCCACAATTTCCTTGACGATGGCTAGTCCTAATCCTGTTCCGCCGCTGTTTCTTGATCTTGATTTATCCACTCGGTAAAACCGCTCAAAAATATGCGGCAAATCCTCTTCAGGGATCCCTCTGCCTTCGTCTGAAACGATCATCACAATGTTGTTTTTCTCCGCTCTTGCATCAATAGAGACGGTAGAGCCTTGATCTGAATATTTTAAAGCATTGTCTAACAGATTTATCATCACTTGCTCAAAACGTTTTTGGTCTATATGGACGGTAATGTTTCCATCGCAGTAATATACAAGAGACATTTTTTTAGCTTGAAACGCAGGATGCATTTTGTCATGCAATTTTTTTAAGAAAGAACATAAGTTTGTAGGTTCCTTATGGATTTGAAAGGAATGTTGATCCATCTTCGCTAATTCAAAAAGATCCTTCACCAATTTTTGCATATGTTCTGCTTCTTCGTAGATAATGGACAAATATCGATTTCTCTCTTCTTCCTCCATGTTTGGTCTCCTAGCTATATCCGCATACCCTTTTACATAAGTGAGCGGGGTGCGAAGTTCATGAGAAATACTGGCGAGAAATTCATTTCTTTCTTTTTTTAAGTATTCTAAATCCCTCGCCAATGTTTGAATGGCTTTCCCTAATTCCGTCAATTCGTCCCCCCCTTTTACTTGCAAACGAACAGAAAAATCACCTTTGCTCAATTTTTCGGTCGCTTGTTTCATGCGAATGAGAGGAATGGTAATGATTCTTGACAAGAAAGCAATCGTAATAATCGTTAAAAATACGGAAAGAATTCCAACCATAAGGAAATGATGCTTTAACTTATAAATCATGTTTTGAATAGAATCCGTATTTTGAAACATATAGACATACCCTTTGATCTTGCCGTCAATCCGAATCGGGCTTACTGTCGAAATATACGACTCTCTTTGCCAATTTTTTTGTACAATCATACCATCATGGGGAATGTTTTTATTTGCTTTTTTTATTACTCTTTTAGCAAATGGTAAAATATGATCTGAAAAATACAGTATCTTCCCCTTGTCATTGGTAATAACGACGTCCGTCTCCGCCTCAGATTCCATCATCGTGACATGCTCTAACGTAGAAGGGTTATAACTTTTTTCTAACACATCGCGATGATTATTCCCCCTTGCCAACAGCTGTTCAAATTCCTCATTAATTCTAGAATGAACCAGAGTAACATATAAAGACGCAAATAAAACCGTCTCTATTCCTAATACGAATACAAAAAATAATAGTCCCAATTTAAACGAAATTTTTCTCATTTTTGGTCCCTTCCTTATTCAGCCCAATTCAATTAATTTCTATATAGTTTAGAAAAGCTGTTTTTTGATCTTTTTTTCGTTTATTCGGAGCGATTAAGTCAAACTTCTCTGAATGACATATTGGTATTAAAACTAAATCGTTGAGACTTAAAACTCTGGAATAAATATCTGTATGTATGTTCTCCTTGTTTATGGCTTTGGACGATTTATAAAGGAGAAGTAATTTTTATTTTATAAACTAAATTTGCAGAATTTATGGATTTCAATGGATTGTAACTGTCAGGAACGATTTCACTTTTATTGTGAAATTTATCACAACGAATCCGTATTCTTACTGCTATCATAGCCATAGATTCAATAGAAAGGAAAATATTTTATGCATAAAGCCATGATTACCATGTTCACCTTTTATAAATTTTCTACCTTAAAACTGAATTACTTACTTATAGTAGACAGCTTTTTTACATAACTTTCAAGACGCCTAATGCCCTCCGTGTCCTTTACCTGTCGCTAGAATAATTTCAAGTTTTTCATCAATAATTCCTTGCGTTTGATAAGAAATTGAGTTTACTCTTTCTGATAAGAATCCATGATTATGATTATATGGACCTAAAAATATAGTAACATTTTTCGGTATCATGGATATTTTTGTTAATTCAACTCTTTTTGGTATAAATTCTAGGAAATCAAAATTAAAAAATATGTCGAAAAAAGTAGAAACATGATATAATACCAAAATGTCTGGCATTTTGAACTAAGTTATATAAGAGAGAGGAGACATCATGAATTTACTTCAAAAAAAGTCAATTACTCACTTGTTAAGTCAAAAGAAAACATTGCAGAAAACATTAGGTGCCTATGATTTAATATTGCTTGGTATCGGAGCGATTGTTGGAATCGGGATTCTTGTGTTGACAGGTGTCGCAGCAGCAAATGATGCAGGTCCTTCGATTATCTTTTCGTTCATGCTGGCGGCATTGGTGTGTGGATTTGTAGCGTTTTGCTATGCAGAAGTAGCATCGGCTCTTCCTGTTTCCGGCGGTGTCTATACGTATGCGTATGTAACAATTGGGGAAGTAGTTGCGTATTTAATAGGATGGATGCAACTTTTAATTTATGTTTTGTCCGTTGCAGCAGTGGCAAATGGATGGTCTGCTTATTTTCGCTCATTGTTAGAAGGATTTCATTTGCATATCCCGAAAATGCTAAGTGCAGTGCCCCAGCAAGGCGGAATGGTGAACTTGCCGGCTGTCTGCATTATTTTACTGATGACATGGATGCTGTCAAAAGGTGTGCAAGAAAGTAAGAAAGTGAATAATACGATGGTAGCCATCAAACTATCCGTCATTTTATTATTTATAATTGTCGGAATATTCTATGTTCGACCGGAAAATTGGGATCCATTCATACCATTTGGGTGGAAAGGAGTTCTCGCAGGAACTGCTACAGTGTTCTTTGCATTTTTAGGGTTTGATGCAGTTGCAACTGCGGCAGAAGAAGTGAAAAAACCGCAGCGTGATTTGCCAATTGGCATTATCGTTTCTTTATTCGTGTGCACTCTTTTATACGTTATTGTTAGCTTAGTCTTAACAGGAATGGTTCCATATCATTTATTAAATGTTTCCGACGCGATGGCATTTGCGCTTCATGCAGTCGGACAAAATTTGGTTGCAGGGGTTATATCAGTTGGAGCAATTGCTGGCATTACAACAGTTATATTTGTTTATCTTTACGCAACAGTGCGCGTTCTGTTCTCTATGAGTCGCGATCGTTTACTGCCAAAACCGTTCTCAGTAGTCCATTCACACTCTCAAGCGCCTGTTTTTTCGACATGGATTGCAGGATTTACTGGAGCGGCAATTGCTGGATTTATTGATTTGAGGGCATTGTCCAACTTAGTCAATATTGGCGCTTTGTTAACCTTTGTGATGGTGGCCTTATCCGTTATTGTACTGCGCAAAACACATCCAAATCTGCAAAGAGGGTTTAAGGCCCCGCTTGTTCCATATCTTCCAATATTGACAATTGCGTGTTGTATCTTCTTAATGACTCGTCTTGCGCTTGAAACGTGGTTGTATTTCAGCATTTGGATGATTATAGGTTTAAGTATTTATTTTATCTATAAAATGAAGCGTCAAAAAGATTCACACCAAGAGCAAAAATATATGATGAAAAAAGCAAACTAGAAAAGCAGGATAATCATAAGTTATAAATAGGATTCTGGTACAAAAAATTTCTGCAACTGGACATACTGATACTATCTATCAATTGTAAGAGATAAACAAGCAGCCAAGCGCTTTTTCAAGAAAGCCTTGGCTGTTTCTCATATTTGTAAACCTAGTGTCATCACAGTCGATAAGCATCTGGCTTACCCTGACTTACAAATACAAAAAATATCATAATTTAAACGAAATTTTTCTCACTTTTGTCCCTTTCTTATCAGCTCATTCTCCTCCATATAATAACAAAATATGTATGAAAAACAAAGATTCCTTAAAGTCGTTTCTGAATGTATTGTTTTCTATATCAATTACCTCTATAACACCGTTTCGGATAGTACGGAATGCTTTTAACCTTTGGGCATTATCTATAAAACCAAGTTTGATAAACTGATTCCATGTCCAATCGATACTCTTGAATCATTCTTTCGAATTTCGTCCCCACAATAGTTCCACCTTCTTATTGAATAAATAAATTAAAATAATTTTTATTTTACAAGATAAATTTGCATAATTTATGGATTTCAATAAATTGTAACTGTTAGGAACCATTTCATTTTTATTGTGAAATTCGTCACAGCAAGTCAATATTTTTGTTACTATCATGTTTTTAGATTAAATTCAGTAAAAAGGAGAAATATTTCATGCGTAAAGTTATCATCACGGTAACCTTATTATCATTATTTATATTTGCTCTAACAGGTTGCGGGGTTACGTCTCAAAAAAATGATGCTACTTCAGGGGAGAGTGAACAAAATAAGCAGTCTGAAACTACTACAAAAGAACAAAGTAAAGAACACGAAGCGAAAAAATATTATTTTACTGCTAATGAAGGCGGAAGTATTTCAAAAATTGATTTAAAAACGAATAAAGTTGTCTCAACAATCAAAGTAGACGGTGCCGTTCACAATGTCCAAGTCTCTCCTGACGGAAAAATTCTCGGTGCTACTTTAGTTCCGGAAATGCAACACGGAAATGATCACTCCATGGAGATGAAAGGAATGGCGGTATTTATAATACAGAAACAGACGAATTAATTAAGAAAGTGAAAGTCGAGAATCATCCAGTTCATATCGTTTTCACTGAAAATGGAAAGTACGCTCTCGTAGCCAATAATGAAGATAATAACGTTTCTGTGATTGATATGGCGAGTTACTCGGTAACCCAAACAATTCCAACTAGAAAAGGACCTCATGGGTTCCGTATCTCAAAGGATAGTAAATACGCGTATATCGCCAACATGGGAGAAGACAGTGTAAGCGTTCTTAATTTAGAAACAATGAAAGAAGAAAAGAAAATGAAAGTAGGATCTACTCCTGTTACAACAGGCATTACTTCAGACGGTAAAACGTTAGTCGTAACGTTAAATGCAGAGAATTCGCTTACCATTGTTGACTTAGCAAGCGGCAAAGTGAACAAAGTTCCTGTCGGTCAAGGACCGGCTCAAGTGTACATGGATTCCGACGATACGTTTGCCTATGTAGCCAATCAAGAGACAAAAGATGCACTATCTCATTCCGTAAGCAAAATAAACATAAAAGCAAAAAAAGTAGTTGCCGCGATTGAAACAGGCAAAGGGGCACACGGAGTAGTCACAAGTCCGGATCATAAATATGTTTTCGTCACCAATATGTGTTTAAAAACACGGTTAGTGTCATTGCCAAAGAACAAAACAAAGTAATAAAAACGGTTCAAGTAGGTGAAATCAGCGTCATGCCATAAATAGAAAAAAAACAGCAGGTTGAGTTTTCAAGCCTGCTGTCTTCTCTATTTACTGAATATGAAAAAAGGATTTTCTTCCGATTTTCGTTTTTATTGTGGCATCATCCCATTAAATCACCAGTTTTTAGTCTTTTTTATTTTCCCTTTTTATCGGACTTAGCACAGCAATATAAACATTGCCATCCTGAATGTAAGAGTCAAATATATCTAACGGTCTTGGTGGCGGTCCCCCTACATTGATACCATATTCATCATATTGCCCTCCGTGGCATGAGCAAGAAAAGCGGATACCCTTTTTTTGCATTTCTAATTCAGCATCTCCTATTATACAGCCTAGATGGGTACAAACTGGGGACATAATTAACAAAGAGTTATCTTCTTTATTTTTATTGATATACACAAATCCCTCGATTTCCTGCTCAGTCCATGCATCTTTTATTTTTACTTTATATGGCACCTTTTTCGGAAATTCTCCCTTTTCTAACTCGCTTAAAGGCCCCAGATTGGCCATGGATCTTGTATCGATATTTTTCTTATCGTTACTACAAGCAGCTAGCCCTATGGGCAATACCGAAACAGCAAATAATCCAGCTGCTCCTTTTAACGATCTGCTAAGAAAATCTCTCCTATTCAACATAAAGCTTCCCTCCTTATCATCTTTAAGAATAGAGATATTTCCACCTTTTCTTAATCTGCGTCAAACTTCCAGTCCATCAATCCCAAGCATTGCTTTAGATTTCAAAATAAATTCTTTTTCCGGCAACCTACAATATGATATGATTACTTATATGTCCTTCTTGTTTCATCGTTTATTGGTTCATTCTGTCATGATTCATCATATGTTCCATCATTTTATCTCCATTACTTTGACACTGTTCATACATTTTTCATAATAATTGTTTCTCTGAGAAATATGGATGCATTTGTTTCATCATTGGTAACATTTGTTCCCAATCATTATTATCATTTTTATTTGCCGCAAAAACAGCTGTAGCTTACACAAAAGCTGAAACAAGTACAAACAAACCTGAAATAAGTTTTTTCATTTTCTACACCTTCATCCTTTTACGGTTTTAGAATAAAGGAAAAGTATGGAGAAAGTATGGAGAAAGTGTGGGTAAAAATTCGCAAAATTTTGTCGTAGATTTATTATATGGAAATTTGATGTTTTCAAAAATCGATTAGAATTCTAATGGCTCTGTCATCATAATCATACTTTGTTGCTTACATGTTTCTTAAACAACGTGAATCATTGCAAATTAGCTTGTAAAAGTTGTATGTGATGATATGCGAATAATTCAAAAACCTTTGATGTTGGTTGAATGCCATATGTTTGCATCGTCATATTAATACCACGAGTTTCAAAAATAAAAAAACAGCTTGCTCGGCTTGCAAGCTGTTTTGCGTATATAGATTTACGTGCTTCTAATGTCCTACATGTCCTTCTCCGGTTGCGGGAACAATTTCGAGCTTTTCATCGATGATTCCTTGTGTTTGATAAGAGATGGAACGGAATGTACCAGATAAAAATGCGTGGTTATACGGTCCTACTGTTGGATCATCCGTAAAAGTTGGTTTTAAACGAGCTAAAAATTCATATACGTCCTTTGTTAGTGCTCCATTCTCTAGCCATATTAAAGGTGCGTGTTTTCCTAGATGAGAAAATGGCGCAGCCGCAATCGCTAGTTCAGGGGTTTTCGTTGAAATAAATGATACACCATGCCCCGGATTATTTAGTCCCCATCCAAATTTTGTTTTTTCATCTTTGTAGGTAGCAAAAGAAACGGATTGTTGCACCGGTGTATCGCCCGCTATTCGGACAACGGTGCCAAATGATTTTAATTCGTTTTCCACTTTTTTAGAGATTACTGATTCGGGACCTAAAAGATATATATTTGCTTTTCCTTTTCTTTGCTGTAACGCCTCTTTGGTTGGTTGTGGAATGTCATTTGCCGTAACATACAGTAACGGTTCTTCCATGTGGGCAATCCAATTGGCAGCTGTAAGAGTGTACAATTTCGCCTTATCTTCCAAAGAACCAATAATCACACTTTGCGGAGTCTTACCAGCAATGTCGCTGTAAAATTGGTCAATTTCTTTCGCAAACGCAGCTGGATCTATTTCACTAATTTGTTTCATCTTAAAATTCTTTAATTTATCTAGTTCGCTTTTCTTGAGATTTCCCATCACCATGATTTGCGTACCGTTAGCTGTACCTAAAGGTTGAAGACGATTTATTTCCTTTAAAACGGCATCCGGTATTTTTTGATCTTTTGTAAATAAAACAGGACCGTTGTTCGGATGATGAATTAAGTCTACACTTGCCAATGCCATTTGCCAGTTTTCAACAGGCACTAAAATAATTCCGCCGGGCTGGTTTTCTTTATGAGTGGCAGGCCAAACCATTTGTGAAACCATGACGGATAATTTGATGGGATCATCTGTGTTTATACGGGTAACGTTTTTCGTCGCTGTTATCATGATGTTTTGGTTCGCTAAACGGTTGAAAGAACTTGGTGGCTTCGCGAACTCCATTTCATTTGTTTTGTTATCTTTGTCTTTATCATTGGAGGACATATCCATATCTTCATGATTCATATTTGCATGATCCATTTCTTTCGAATCATGATCCATCTGATTATGGTCATTGTTTTGATTGTTACATCCGGTAATGATAAAGACAGGTAGCACGGCTACTAGGACTCCCCTAAGTAATTTACCGATCATGTGTAATCCTCCCTGAAAGAATCTTTTCTTTTTATATTTATCCCCATTCGTTATTACTTTTAAGCTTTTCCCAAATTCCATAATAAAAGGCTTTTTATCAAAAGATTTAAACAATGTTATTTTCGGTTTATTTTTAGCAGCTATTTATCTGCATTCATCGATACAGGATATCAACCTTTTTTCAATGTCCCCCGCTAAGTTTTTCAGTTCTTCATGATTCATCATGCTGATCAACGTGGTTGGTTTTGGCATACCTATTTTTGTTGTTTCATTCTCTTTATACACTACGATTTTGCATGACAGAAAATAACCTGCTAATAAGTTTTCAGAAAGCACACGCGCTGCTTCTTGCGGATTACATATTTCCAAAATCACAAATGGTATTTGAGAAAGTTAAACCCTTTTTCCTGCAGCTTTTCCGTTACATTAAATTCATTCCCACAAAACTCCGAACCCTTCTCTTTTTAAACTTTCTTCCAACATATTTATTGTTTCATTCATTTCCTTTTGTGCTTCAATCGTATAATGAAACACCTTCATTCAACCACCCTTCTCCAACATATTGCATGTTATTTCACTTAGTTGTATGTAAAACTAAACAATAATATAAATAAAAAAGCCGAGCATTGTCTCGGCATCCACTTCACTTTGTTAAGAAACTTCAACGAATCCAACCATACCAGATTCTTTATGTCTAGGAACCGTACAATAAAATCGAAAAACACCGCTTTCGACCGGTATGAACCTGATTTCGGCTGTTTTTCCCGGCAAAGAATGAATATGGACTGTTTGATTTTTTGAATGATTCCCATGATGACTTTGTTGTAAAAGAGATACTTTCATATTTTCGAATTCGATATCATGTTCAACTTCACCGCTATTTTTGAGAATTAAGGTTACTGGTTGCCCTACGGTAAGTTTGAAATCTTTAGGGAAGTAAGCAAATTCGGTTGCTTCAATGACTACTTTTTTCGTCTTTGTACTGAAATTCAACGGAGAGCCAGACAGCTTATTATTAGTCATAGAGTGGCTCATATGGGAATTTTTTATGGACACGTTATGACCTTGATCGAGCGTATTATTTAAATGATTATATGTGTAGAAAAACAGCAGAAAGACGATTGATAATAACAATGGATTATGGAATATTTTGTTGATGAAAGATAAACGGTTAAAACCGGTTTCTTGTTGAAGCATGTACAAAACAATACCAATCATCCCAACAAATATGACGAGCATTACACGAATCATTGAATTTTGGTGTTGCGGCGAAATCATTTCTCCTAACATCGCTCCCATCATTCCGCCCATTATTCCTGACAAAACGCCATCTATGATGGCCATGACACTAATCGGCAGCCCGGTCAAAAAACCGGCTAAAAACCCAAAACCCATTCCTAAAACGGTTGAGAAAAAGAGGTTACCGCTATACAAAATCCCGGCCAGCAAGCCATCTGTTAGCCC
Source organism: Anoxybacillus sp. B2M1 (assembly GCF_001634265.1). Classification (NCBI taxonomy): domain Bacteria; kingdom Bacillati; phylum Bacillota; class Bacilli; order Caryophanales; family Anoxybacillaceae; genus Anoxybacillus; species Anoxybacillus sp. B2M1. The sequence goes on from NZ_CP015435.1 coordinate 1,731,438, forward strand.
GACCAACATTCCTAAAGCCATCGCCACCATCATTCCGACCATACATGTGATTTTCTTTCTTTTTATGAATACGAAAACAATAACAATCAAAGATAAAATCGTTACAATGATTCCGGTTAATAAAATCGACAATGAACGATCCCTCCCTGTAAGTTTTTATTTGTACACATATATGTGGGCAAGCGGTTAGTTAGTCCTTTTTAAATTTATTAAATTAATTCATATGGATAAACGTAATGTCTGGAACAATAGCAGGACTTATAATCCTTTATGTAATGAGGTTATTTTTCAAAATTTTCTTAATTATATTTCCGTCAATCTTGGAAATTTATCAAAAATAAACAAGGAGTGCCAACGAATAATTATCAAGACCTAAATTATAAAAAGCCTTAAAAAATAAAGGAGAACACATATTACACATGACTAATATGTGTTCTCCCTTTTTCTTTTTAATTAAACTCAAACACCCGTTAGCTCAATAAGATTATCGTTACATGGAAGTTATGGCTAACATAAGAAACATCAGACCAGCCAAAGAAACACTTAAAAGAATGCTTAAAACAGACGTAATTAAGTTATTTTTAAAATCCCTTATCCCAAAAATAAGACCACTTAAAACTGCCCCCCACCATAAAAGATGAGCGATTACTTTCGGAAAACTTGCTAATACTTCTGTAAAAAATAATGTAAATAAAAGTAATTGAAAAACAAGAGAGATGAGTATACCCCAACTTGGTTTATTGAGAATGTTCTTGTTTTTAATGCTCAAAGTAATACCAACAGTACAAGCAATAAAAACAAGTATCATTACAAATGTCATAATTAAACCCATCATAAGTCCTCTCCAATACTTTTTATATTTATTTTACATTAAAATTACCAACTACCTCCTTTAAAAACCAAAATTTGATATAATGTAGTCCATGTATCTAACAACCTATAAAAATCCCTTTCAGACTTTGTTTCGAAGGAATTTCTTATTCACATAACTTATAGATTATAAAAGATGAAATAGAAGTACGGCAACAATTTATTCTATTTCGGACCACTACGGTAGAATGCCTTGCGTACCAAGCAATTCGGTAAATAAAAGACAGCAGTTTAAGCGTAATTACTGTACCGAAGATTATTTCGGTTAAAATAAATCATCTTATGACCCCATATTTTATGAATCGTTGCTGTACCCCATCTTCATCGTTTCATCTATTGTTTAATAATCAATATCTTCATCATGATTAAATGCAATTCCCGCAGAAAAGAACGCAGAAAAGAATGTAATTTTCCTACTTTGTAATTTATCTCGAGACACCTCATAAATTTAACCTTAAATGTCTAAACATGCAACCAACATCCAACATTCGATCGTATGAAGATCCATGACCTGGAAGAGGCTCAAACACAGTAACATTATGTATGTCGTTATCATGAAAGCTTGTTATTCCATTCCTGTTATTAAGCTTGACTACATCAATACTATAAACATGATGATTCGAACCATATAAATCAATCTGTGTAATTTCACAGTCTATTGCTTCGAAATATAGGTATAGAGACTTAGCATATGTATTCTGTAAATGTTGTGAAGTGTTAGCAACACTCATTTTTGTTTCTTTTGCCAATCTTTCCACTGATTTTGGGCCCTGTGCTAGTAAGTCTAACAACTCGATTCTTTTTGGACTGGATAATGTCTTTCCAATACGCGCAAACTGTTCATAAACGAAATCTTTAAACTCTCTCGGATTCAATTTTTCATCCCCATCTAAAAACAAATTTAACTATTCAATTGATTAATTGAATTCTATCGCAAAAAATTTTTTGTAAATAAATTGTTAAAAGATTTGCCTTATTTTATATTCAAATTCCTAGTCTTCGCCATAAAAAATCCCTCCCAGATAGACTCCTAAGAACATCATATCAACTGTTCTCTTTTTTACTGTCTATCTGTAGGGGATAATCCATTCCATGGAAGCACTCTGCTTATATTTGCAGAGTGCTTTTTAATTAAAACAAGACTATGGATGTGCTAAAAGTACGTTTTGTTTGTTAATTAGTTAATAATTATACCTTTTAAGTAGTAAGGTGTTAATAAGTGAAATACATGATCTATTAGGTATCAACCTATCAGAGAAAGGTGTAGATACGATCAGCTTTAGTATCGAAGTCTTTAGAATTGCAAAATCTGATTTCCCTATGAAACGTATATCACTCTATACATTTGATAGACTGCGTCCCGGATTATTTCAAACTGCGTTTCAAGAAGGCTTTCGTTCGTTCAAACTTTGGGTTAGTAAACAACTCAGTCGGATGACCGGATTCGATGATTTCCCCGTTGTCCATGAAAATGACTCGGTTTGCAACCTCCTTGGCGAACCCCATCTCATGTGTCACCACAATCATAGTCATGTGCTCTTCAGCCAGCTGCTTCATTACTTGCAGTACTTCGCCGGTCAACTCCGGGTCCAAAGCGGAAGTAGGCTCATCAAACAGCAGGATTTCAGGGTTCATCATAAGCGCCCGAGCAATGGCTACTCTTTGTTTTTGACCGCCCGAAAGTTTTCCTGGGTAAGCTGTAGCCCAATCAGAGAGTCCTATTTTTTCTAGGAGCTCTTTGCTTCGTCGTTCGATTTCTGCATTTAACTCCTTCTTTACTAACCTAGGCGCGAGCTCCAGATTTTCTTTAACCGTGAGGTGAGGGAAGAGATTAAAATGCTGGAAAACCATTCCCATCTTAGAGGTGATCCGCTTGATCTCCTGCGGTTTTGAGTAGATTCCGTCCCTCACCAAATATTCCCCGGATATACAGATGCTTCCTCCGTCTATTTCTTCAAGATGGATCAGACTGCGGAGCATTGTACTTTTCCCAGAGCCAGAGGGTCCGATCACAGCAACTACATCGTTTTTATTTACATCAAATGTAATTTGTTTTAATACATCCAATTTGCCATATGATTTTTTGAGGTTGGATACTTCAATAAGAGCCACATTCACTACTCCTTCTTAGTCAAATTTGAACCGTTGTTCTAGCCACTTAAAGAGAACAGTTAATAAGAGCGTTAGGATCAGATAAATGATACCTGCGATGAAGAAAGGCACGATTGTAAAATCACGGTTCACAACAGTCTGTGCATAGTGTAATAATTCCGGTACAGCAACAGCATAGAGCAGTGCGGTATCCTTAACCAGTGTAACTGATTCGTTAGCAACGGCAGGAAGTGCGATGCGGAACATTTGTGGAAGTATGATTCGCGTCATCGTCTGCCATTTATTCAAACCAAGGACTTGGGCGGCCTCATATTGACCTTTATCAATAGCCATCAGACCGCCGCGGAAGATCTCGGCAAAATATGCAGCATAGTTCAAAGTAAATCCCAAACATGCTGCGACAAAGCGGTCTAGTACCAAATAATCTCCGATCACAGGGAGCATAGGTAGTCCAAAACATATAAATAGCAGCTGTAGCAGCAATGGGGTACCGCGCATCACATATATATAGATCTGCGCAAACCAGGATACAGGCTTGAAGCTGCTTCTTACAGCAAGTGTTAGTACGAAGCCCAGCGGAATTGACAACACAATGGCGATCAAAAACAAGAGGACTGTCATCTGCGCCCCTTCTAGCATTGGCTTAAGTATTGAAATGAAATAATTTATGGACATGAAAGAATTCCTCCAAAAACAAAACAGGGTTTCTCACGGAAATCCTGTTTTGTTAATATTATTTCGGTCTATTTTACTTTAATACCTTATCTTCGCCAAACCACTTTTTAGAGATTTCGGCGGCGGTACCGTCCTCATTCAGCTCATCGAGAGCTTTTTGAAGTTTCTTGAGTAGTTCCTCATTACCTTTTCTAACGCCTATTCCATATTCTTCTTGTGCAAGGGATTCATCGAGTAGTTTATAGGTATTTTTCTCTTTAGACATGTAATATTTAATTAAAACTTCATCAATAACTACTGCATCAACACGGCCCAGCTTTAGATCCTTCAATGCCAGAACATTGTCGGCATACTCCGTAACCGTCTTGATCTTGGATTTAATCGGATTTTTATTCAACGCATCGGCTGCAGAAGATAGAGATTGAAGGCCAACCACTTTGCCTTCTAAATCATCAAGTTTGTTAATGTTTGAATTAGCCAGGGTGACAACAACCTGTGCATTTTTCATATAAGGCTTTGTGAAAAGAACCTTCTTTTTACGCTCCTCAGTGATGGTGTACCCGTTCCAAATAAGATCAATCCGTCCACTGCTTAACTCAGATTCTTTTGTTTTCCAGTCGATAGGTTGAAATTTAACCTTTACTCCCATTTTTTCGGCAGCTGCCTTGGCGTAGTCAATGTCAAACCCTACGATTTCATTATTCTCATCCCGGAATCCCATGGGTGCAAATTTATCGTCTATGCCAATCACCAGCGTGTTGTCTTTTTCTTTTTCCTCCGATTTGGAACATCCTATAAGGAGCGAGAATACCGCTGCCATGGTCAGAATAATAGTTGCTATACGTTTCATACTTTGTAGATAACCTCCTTTAACTAATTATCATTTTGCTTTAGTCGTTAAAATATTAATATTTTTAATAATCTTTGGTTAATCTCTTGCATGTCCAATAAGTTTGAATGCCCTCGCTGCCAGTCACCACTAAACCAACAGCAAATGCATCTGCAACAAGAGTTAGGACAACATTTACATGAAATAAGCTCAATACAAGAATGACTAAAATTCTATGATGACTGCCTCTATGAAGATATCCCTCCCGTATACGCTTTAATTCGATAATATATTAGAGTAATAAATTATCGTAAGATGAAAATAACACAACATAAAAATGAATGTCAACGGAATTTTTTAGCACATTATCATACTAAAGCATTTGCTAATTATCTTGTTATATGATGATGAAGGGGATTGGTGAGAAACATGGTTTTCTATAATATGAACGTGTTGCAAAACACATAATGGATGCATAAAAGCACGCAAAAAATCCACCCATCTTGGAAATCATATACAGTGACCAAAAATACTTCATTCCAAGGGGTGGACACTATCATGATTTCCAATATTGTAATCAAACATGCACTGTCTAGCGAAATCGATCCTCTTTTACAGGCTTTATTTCAATACATTGACCAACTTTCTTTACCTGAAACACCTTATGTGACAGGTCAACCACTGATTTCAAAAAAGTCATTGTTAAAGTGTTTCTTTTTGAAAACTTATTTTTCTATTAACTCTTTACGTCAGTTAGTGGACATACTGGATCGATTTGGCTACTTCCGGCGGATTTGTGGGTTTAATGAGGTTCCTCATCTTTCTACGTTTTCGCGGGCAGGGAAATGGTTTCGAGAACAAGGTTTTTCCGTTTTTAACTCCCAACTTCTCAAAGACTTAGGTGTTCGGTGTCCAAATGTCGTCATCATTGACAGTACGGCACTCCGAAGCAGTTTCTACGATTCTCAAGCTAGATGGGGAATTTTCACTCGGTATAAATGGTTCAAAGGCTATAAGTTGCATCTTTGTACAACTAGGGAAGGAATCATCCTCTCTCATGCTTTCGCAACAGCGAATCAACATGATGCGTCTGTTGCACTTGAGTTATTTCCATCTTTAAAGAAATGGAAGATTGAGTTTGCCTTGGGAGATGCCGCCTATGATAGTGAAAATGTTCGTAACATGGCTGAAGAAACTGGGATCTTTTTTATTGGCTATTTTCGCATAAATTGTTGCTATATAGAACATAATGTATAAAAAGAATGTAGAAAAGGGGTTCCGTATGGCAATGGCTTGGTACGATGTTTACAAAGACTTTTATACACTTCCGAAGAAAGAACAGTTAGAACTGTTTAGAGCCATTAAACAAAACTTATTTCCAAAGCCAAAAGGCGACATTCCAAAATGGTTGGAGAAATTCGGGAAACTCGTTTTTCTAAAGGATTAGCGTGTGTTCATTGTGGAAGTATGTCTATGAAACGTAATGGAAAATATCGTTCTCGTCAACGCTATCTCTGTAAGGGTTGCGGGAAGTCATTCAATGATATGACAGGTAGCCCATTGTCAGGAACAAGATACCCTCACAAGTGGTTGAAATACTTTGAAATGATGATTGAAGGTTATACATTGCCAAAGATATCCAAAGTACTTGATATTCACATTTCAACTGCGTTTTATTGGAGACATAAAATTCTTAACGTTATTCGTTCGCTTGGTCATTCAACACTAAAAGGGATAGTGGAAAGTGATGAGACATACTTTTTAGAAAGTGAAAAAGGCAAGAAGTTCATCGCTCACAGAAAGGCTCGTAAACGTGGCGGTGTAGCAAAAAAAAACGTGGTATTTCTAAAGAACAAATTTGTGTGGTGGTTGCACACGATAGAAACGGACAAATCCTTTCCCAAATGGCAGGAAGAGGTCGTATTACGGCTATGGAAATTGATGGGGTGTTAGGAAAACATATCGACACCTCTGCTTTGCTATGCACAGATACAGCAACAAACTATAAAAAATTTGCTACGATGAAGGGACTACAACACGAAGCCATTAATGTTCGTAAAGGTATCTATACAAAGAAAGGAATTTACCATATTCAGCACGTCAATGGATATCACACTTGCTTGAAAAAGTGGATAAACAGGTTTCAAGGTGTAGAAACAAAATACCTTGATAACTACTTGTTTTGGCATCTTTTTCTTGAATTGAATAAGAAAATGCCGTTTCAAGAACGTGTGAAGGAAATGCTTCTCTCATCTTGTCGAAAGGTAAACTTTACTACCGTTCAACATCTAAGTGAAGCATAACTTTTATTATTTTTTTGTACGGTCAATTTTGTTGTTTATTATTAACCCAATGATTGTCATGATAAAAAACATGAAGGATAGTGACATTAAAAGAACGACAAGCCCTATTCCTTTCTGCTTAAACATGTAATGGTTAAATGCGAGTATTCCCATAGCAATTGCATTAATAAAAATTGATAATAGCCATATTGGATGGATTTTTTCTTATCCATTATTCTACACACCTCCACTCTGTTATTCTACAAAATGGTATTCAACCTCTTTAGCAACAATCTTTTAGAAAACAGACTTTTTATTTCACCGATTAACCCACGAAATAGTGAGGAGCGAAAAGATTCCTATGGTCGGGTCATGCCTTCATTTTTGAAAACAGAATTAGGAAAGTGGATGTTCCGTTTCCGTAACACGATTGAACAGACATTTAATCAGTTAAAGAATGACGGATTAGAACAACCGCGTTGGTATGGGTTTCATCGCTATTTACTGCATGTACAGTTATGCATTATTATGCATAATTTTGAGTTTTTACTCTAGTTTTACAACACCATCTAGTATGGGAAACCAACATTTATTCAAATAGAAACATTATCAGCCTGAAGTCATCCTTCTTACAGTGAGATGGTACCCATGGTACAACTTAAGTTTTCGTGTGAAGTCTGCCCAAAATCGAAAAGATTCATTATAAACTGTTTCACATCGCATCATAATCCGTAAGCTAGCAGGAAATTCATGTCTTAGTTTTTTATGAATCGTCTTCGCACCAGAACCGTGTTATGTATTATCCATCATAAATAAAAGGTACAGCTTTATAGCTGTACACATTATGTTTAAATGATGCAATGATTTTCAAATTATTACGCATATATCACTAATTTATGTCGGAATCATTTTTTATTTTTTATAAACATAAATAATTATTTTTTCTGTAATTTTTAAAAACCTTTACCTGATCCTCTAAAAGTTTTTGTGTTTCTTCATCTAATTGAACATCACTTAAATTTATTATTGAGATATCTATATGCTCAAGTTGAAAAAAATTTAGTTTTTCTTCAAAAATATCAACATCATAATCAAAATCTACACAATTATCGAAATCGTTGGTGATCAGAAGTTTTATTGCTCGATTATTATTGATTTCTTTCCATAACATTATTCCTTCCCTTTCTAGAAGAATGGGACTTCTTCTCTCAAAATCAAATACATCTTTAAACACCTTTACAATTTCAATATTGTTCATAAAACAATATTTTTCTATTCTTTTTAAAGTATCTTCTTCGTATGTAGGATTTACTTGTTCTTTTCCATAGGTAATGTAAACAACTGCCTTTTTCATTTAAATCACTCCCCTTTTTTATGTTTGAATATAGATTAACATAAATTTTAAAAGACCGGATAAGTATGAAATGACATTTTTAATAAACAACATAAGTATTTTTCGATAAAAGAAAAAAGTACGGCTGTAAAAAGTTCTTTTCTTTTACAAAAATTCTTTATTTTCGTTCAAAAAAATTGATTAGGATAGTTTATTGATATAACTTGTAACATTTCCCAAACAGCAACTACCTTGAGGGTTGTTTACCTCACACCCACACCGGTTTTCTTTTATATTTTCACGAATATGGTTCACAGGTTTAGAACCAAGTCCTTTTTTTACATATTCCTCAATCTTCTCTTTTGTCCAACCAAAACAATAGCAAATAGGTACTGTTGAAGAGTCATCCTTTTGATACACAGGAACCTTGATTTCTGATAAAAGATACGTTTTTTTACCCGCATCAAAATAGACAACATCACAATCCCTTGATGAACAAAAATAATGAGTTAAACCTGCATTCAAAGAGTCTAATCTTGTTGGTTTTAGCATTGATTTTAACGTAATTAATTTCACTTTTTTTCCTTTTGATTTACAAGAGGGACATATTGCAGAATCGCTATTTTCAAAAATTTGTTCTTTTGCATTGCAACAATCAGCCAAGTTTTAACCCCCCTTCTCCAACGTGCCAATATAGAAATTATATCATTTTTCTTCAACTATCCTGCCTCGTTGAACAAGAAAATCAACATAGTTCTTTAACAGACACCCTTGCCAATAATAATTGGCACATTGATGAATGAAATAACAGCAAAAGTTTCCACAATTATTTCAGGGTAGAGCCTTTAAATAAGACACATATCACCCAATCACCAACTAGCGTTTAATAGAAATCTTGATTTCCTTTTCATTCAAAATATCAATCATCTGACTAAGGGTCAATTCCCATATAAACGCGCCCATGAAAAAGAAGAAAGGGATAAAAACAGAAGAAAAAACATTTCGTTGGTGGAAAAATATCAGAATGCCACCAACTATGCAAACAATCATCACTGCTGTAAGCATGGCATAAGTAAAGATTACCGGTATCTTCTCTTTCCCATCTTGTATAACAATAATTTCGTATGTTGGAATATACATTCGCTTATAAATGACAGCACCTCCGAACATTGTCATATACGCAATAATTGCATATAACCAAAAACCGTACGGAAAATAATCTAGACATAATTTAGCAGCGATCAAGATTAAGAATGTCATCAAAACGAAGTTATACGTATAAAAGATGCGTCTCTCTCGCTTTTTAGGCAAAATTCTTTCCATAGCAATCATTCCTCCCACGAATTCTTAATCGATTAAAATGATTATATCTCGATCGGGAGCAAAAAACAGGACCTAATTTGTATGATTATTCATATTTTAAAAAATAATGATTTTAGCTAAAGATAAAACAGCAAGGATTGTCTCCTTGCCGTTTTATGATATTCCTTCTCAATCTGGACAATCTGCATCATTTTCATACAAATCTTCACATAACATAACGATCTCCACTATCTTTTTTGAGTCCAAAATGTATTCGGATAGAATCGGCATCATGTTTTGAATTAAATGCATAAAATTGTTATACATGCCGCAAAAGCATAAAATATTAAATTCCGCCACTTCAGATGTGTTGTGACCGATAAAACTTTTCTGTAAACGTGTGATGTACATAAAGTACACGTACTTGCTGTCTGTATGTTTTATCCATGCGAAACGATTATGCCTAGCAATTACAATAATATAATCATCGTGTCTAAACTTAATAAAACTTTTTTCCCTTAACCCTTGTTGTTTTTCCCTATTTGACATGAGCATGCTCAATCCTTTCATTCGTTAAATAATTTCACATATATAATTATTTAACGAACATACATTCCCTTCTTTTTCATACAAAAAAAGCAATCCAAAATAGGCTCCCCTATCCGAATTGCTTTTACCCCTATTTCTACTCCTCCAAAAAATGAATTGACTCATTTAACTCATCGATATCATCAGATCGAAAATTTAATTCGTTTAACTCCAAAAGATATTTTTTGGCATCAGACAGATCATTCAGCACTTTGCTTTGAATGATTTCAAATTCTCCTCCTCGATCAGACATCTCTACTACGGCAGCATAATACGTTTTATCGATGTTTGTAAATTTGAATACCGTATATTTAAAGCAACATTGGAATATAAGCAAATCGTATTCAAGCAAAATTTTAACCATAAAAATCCCCCTCCTTTCCACTCATCTGATTCAAAATAGGAGAGGGATTCCCTTGTTTTTTCAATAAAAAAGTACACACTTCTAAGAAGTCAATCTAATAATCTTATGTGCCAACTGCGTAAATGTATATCTAAATTCATCTCTTGAATTAATACTGTTAGATAAAACTTTTCCTGACTGTTCAATTTGTTCTTCAGACAAGGCAAAGACAGGAACATTATACTTTTGCGACTGAGCAATCAGCCCATTAAAATCTGAGATATTTATTAGATTGTAAGGCTCCACATCTTCTCTGATTGGACCGAACCTTTCTTCTTCAATCAGCATGCCATGTTCCCTCAAAGTTGGCACTAGATTCGTAGCAACATTACGATTAATCTTATCGATCCATGATTGAAACGCCCTTGCAGGAACACCGTTTTTCGGTCTGTATCGTTGAAGTATTGTACCAATAAACTTTGGAAGCGTATCAGGAAAACGATATTCCGCATTTTGAAAAATGGAATGTCTTCTAATATTGTCATATGTATTTTTCCATTCAGGAAGAACTCTGGTTAGTGAATTGATGGCCATATTGCAAAAATAATCGGGACTGCAAGGAACGATAAAATAATCGCTTTGCATTAACAAATTAGCATTCGTTGCGGATACACTTGGGCTCATATCAATTAACACATAATCAAAACCGTATTCCTGAGAAGTAATGTTAATCAAGTAATTAATTGCCCCCGGAATATTCTGAGCCATTCTTAAACTACCTGTTAGCTCCTGTGCAACCCCCATAGATATATCAAATTCAGCAAATCCAATATGTCCGGGCAGTAAATACAAGCCTTCTCTGTTAGGAAACTCAAAACATTTGGCTGGTTCTAACCTTCTAGGCAATCCTCCAAATACCGGATCAAGCGATGTTTTTATATTGTCAATCCCACTATGATTATAAAACTCCTCTATATCCTCAGTTCCAGCCAAACTAAGACATAAACCAGTTAAATTGCATTGGGAATCTGCGTCTATCATTAAGACCCTTTTTCCCATTTCAGACAAGATCCATCCCAAATGAAACGTAGTAGTAGTCTTACTTACTCCACCTTTGTTATTAAACAATGAGATAATTTTTGCCATAACAACATCGCTCCCCAAAAACAATATCATTCAAGAATTATTAGCAAAAATTCGCCCCGTTTGTTAAAATTCCTTCAGATAATGACAAAATTTTTATAAAACCTTATCGAATGCACGCTTGAAATTTGTTTTGCCTAACTTCGACTACCTCCTTTAACCTGTGTTAAAAGAGTATAGCGAAATTCGCCATTTTAGGCGATATAAGCCGTTTTAAAGCCAAAATGATTTTATGCTGCTATTAATCTATTTTCTCCTAATTTATTCGTTTTTTATCTCATTTCTTCGGACTAATTTACCTATGTAGGAGACACATGTATGAAAAAAATCATTTTTTTCATCTTCTTTATGAAAAAAATTTATTGTAAATGATGATTATGTTTTGTTATTAACCACTTATAATGAATATTATTGAATCTTATCAATACTAATCATTATGAATTATGAATATTCATATTCATTATTAATAAACGATAATTAACATGAATATTTACAATTTTAACCACTATATGCAATTTGAACAAAATTCAAGCGATTAGCATGGGTAGTTTTCATCGGTTAGAATTTGCAACATGTGCATGAATTGACGTATAATAATGACCTTATTTTAAGCGCATGATTCTTATTGTTATTAACTTCTTGTTCCTATATTAGCAAGAAGGATTATGCTATAAGGAAGTTTGATGAAACGCGTACTTCATAAAAATAAGGAGGGAAACACCCTCCTTCCATTTATCAACATTCTTCACTTCTTGACTATTCATATAATAATTAAACCTTAAATCGCTTTAGTTAGTAAGATCAAAAATCAATTTCTCTAATACGCTTCTATACTTCTCTTCTATATGACCAATCTCTTGTTCACTGAAATATGTACGCGACTTATCTTCCTTTAATTGAGATAAGACATGTTCTAGATATTCACCTAGTTCATCTATAGTACATATTCCTTCAACAATACAACTCTCAATTATAGAATACCCCAACCAACCAATTCCTCTAGCGATTTGTTCCCCCAAATTTTCTCTGCCTTAAAAAAACCAACGGAATTCATCGTTTGCCTCATTAAGCCCTACAGCATAGCAATCTGGAAAATCTTCGTGACCATACAGCGATACACCTAAATACAGCCCATTTTTAAATTTTACACCAACAGTAAATAACGGTTCTAATCCCCAAAAGATAACTAATTCTTTGAAATCTTCCATCTGTTTATCATTTTCTGATACACCAACCGCATTTAACATACGCATCATCCTCCTCTTTTCTAAAGCACTGTCCCATTCCTCCATTTCTATGAATTCATCTTTGATATGTATTTTAGAAAATGTGTTATTTTTTAATTCTAAAACTTTTTGTTTTGCCGAAAATCGTTGTATGTTATGTATTACATGTATATTATGAATGTACAGGGCGTTTGTTTTAGTCTTTATATTTAGCAGAAATCATATGTTTTGTCTTACCTCTTCTTATCACCCTTCTTGAATCACATCACCAAAATACTTTTCAATCGCTTCAATTTTGTCATGTTCTTCAAGCCATTCATACGCTTCATCTTTACTTAACAAAATAATCGTTTCAATCCCCCACGTTAGGTTCCCCTCTGACTCACTGTATTTCGTTAATGGACCTCCTTGAGCATGCAAGAAAAACTGACCAGACTTCGTTATATATAAATCTTCATAAACATGTCTGAAGTCACTGCTCGGAAGACCATTACTGTACTCCGCAACAAGCGTTGCTTTTTCTGTATCATACACTTTTTTGTTGATAATTTTTTTCATTAACACCATCTCCTTTTCTTTTTTTAAAAACACTAATTTTTCAGATATTTCACCTCCTGTTAAATCAAATTATTTTGGTAATATAATTGTTACCGTGCTATACTTCTCCTAATTCACCTCCTCAAAAACTATTCATCGAAATTTTTGTTCGATGTAATTAAGAGTATAAAACACATTAATAATTAGCGCAATCTATTAATTTAATAGGCTTTGTGACGATTTCGTAGATAAAAACATTTATTTCCAATATTAATATATTAATAAAATTTTTCTATAGATTCTTTGTGACTTTCAACTTCCAATTATTAAGCAATTTTATTATTTTTTATCTACAAAAAATTATGTCTATTTCGTAGATAAAAACAAAATTCAGAAAATAAAAACTTTTTTCGTAGATAAAAATTTTGTTTTTAAGTGCTGTAAATTCTTTCTGAATGACCTGTTTGGTTGGGTCACTATGTCCATACGTAAAAAGACCTTCAGTATCTTTTAACTGAAGGTCTTCTGCACAGTTTTTGTAATCGGAAAATACAAGGAATCAAATGTGTAGTGAGCGGATTTGCAAATTAAGGAGATGATTATGTAGTGTTAAATGGTGTTGTATGAAGTGGGATATGAAGTGTTTCGTAGTTAAAACTTTAAGCAGGTGAAGTGATTATGTATGATGAATAGTAATATGTAATGTAATATTATTTGAAAGTGGCCTCCGTGCCGATCAGTAACTCCATTTTTTCTAAAACTTAGGAATGCAATAAATTTTGTATGTCTCGTTGAGATAAATGGATAAAACGAGCACCTTGCACCGGAAGATTGCTTAAAACTAATACTTTTGCATCTTCCCTAAGTGTTCGCGCTCTGCCTATCGCTTGAATCAATTGACTCTCAACCAAATAAAATTGTATTTCCTGTAATATCTCATTATTTTCATACGTATTAAAGAAAAATCTGAATCCGTTTCGTTGAACTTGCTGGTACTCCATTTTGCTATCATTCAGCCCAAGTTTATAGCCTAACGCAGCCGAGTAAAGTAAATATGCAATCGGATTAACATGAGGCGTTCCTAGCACCGTGATGTTCTGTCCTTTGAGAGAATCGATTCCTTCCGTATTTCCGAACGTAGGAGTCGCTTTATCTTGTTCCATAAATCCTTTGTAGGTAATGATGGTGCTGTTAGGATTATAGATGTCTATTAACTTTTTTGCCAAGTTCAAAAGTTCTTCGTTCTCTTTTATCGCATAGCGGCTAAAACTTTTGATGGGAATTTGCACAATTTCCCCTTTTGATTCCGTCAATCCAACATCACGGTATTTAACTTCTGGTCCAAACATCATTTTAGCAATCGTTTCGCTGATAGTAGCGCTAAGAATAATCACTTTCTTTTTAGGCAACTGATGGCGCTGAATGAAATAGATGAATTCATTTCCGTTTGGTCCTTTCGTTTTTACGAAATATGAGCAATTTAAGAACCCTAAAATATCGGACTTTATCGCGTTATCTTCGACAATAATCTTTTCTACCTCGTTGGCATTCGGCAGCAAGTAGGCTGCTCTCTCTTGAACGAGGTCGGTCGGTGCATTTAAGACCATATTTTGAATCGTTAAAATAGCCGCCCTATTTTCTTCGTTTTGCATGAATTTAGAGCACACAAGCGTGAAATCTAAAACACTCATTTTTGACACAGGTAACAGGCTCGGTATAATATCCTCGTCAATAACTAATGTACCGTTCGCATCCTCTTTTGTAAATAAACTCCGTTGATGCGTAGTCAAAATGACTTTGTTTCGCGCTTTATGCACATTTTCAAGTTCTTCAAGATAGTTTCGAATCTCTTCATTTTGCCGAGCCATTTTCTTTAAGAAAGCATTCACTGCTTTATACGCTCCGTTATTGTATAGACGTTCAATTTTTTCTGTGAATTCAATGTCTAAATCCGGCAGTTGCGGCACTTTTACGTGTTTGCAGCCTAAACGATTCAATCGCTCTGAAACTTCTTCCTTTAGCCGATGGGTGGGTAATGCAATCGTAAACGTATGAGTTTGAGCCGCATTGACATACAACTGAGTTTTCCCAATTCCTGTGGGGGCTTTAATCACAAATACGCCATTTTCTTCAGAATTTAATGCTTCATGAAAATACTGCTTCAATTTCCTTTCTGCCTCACTTAATGGTTGAAAATTCGGTTTTTGAGTCACTTGAATTCTTCCTCTGAACAACTTCCCTTGCTCAATCATGTTGAGTGCATGTTCACACTCATCAGCAAAAGGACAGTACGAATCACATCTACTTGGAGCATAATTTGACTTCTGTATTTGATTAATCATGACCTTCCATTCTATTTTCTTTTGCGCGTATTCTGGTCTGCTGTTAAGAATCTGTTCGATTCTCGTTTTACCGCCTTTTACTCTCAATAAATTAGTCATAACCCCAAACATCTCGTTGTGATACAACCAATAATCACCATGCATGGATTCTCGATAAAGTTTGCAGTTCTCCTCTAGTTTCTCAAACGGAAAATCTCTAATCTGCGCAAACCCCTCTTTCACTTTATCAATTTGGAAACAATAATCTTTAAGCAATTCCCCTTCTTCTTTCGAACCCAATTTTCTATGATATTCCTCAGTGTTTTCTTTAGAAAACTTAATCATATAGGAACCATGACTAATTTTCGGGCGTTCTCTATTAAATATAATAGGATTGGTGCGCTTTTTAGTCATTGAAATAAACAAATTATCCTCTGGTGTTATTTCATCATCGTCATCAATCAACTTATAATTTGGATAACCGTTGATTAAATCAATCCCAACAATGCGACAGTAACGTTCCATATCCCGTGATGGGTTAGAGCCTGCTTTTATGTGCAATATAACGGCATTTAATAAATCCGGAACGCTTATGACGTTGTCATACGCTTCATAGACCAGTTCTTTCCCTCCAAACAATAGTCTTGAAGCATCCTTTGTTTGGACATCTGCCTCTGGAAAAAGTGTCATTAACGAACGTTGTATCAACTCTCGCACTCGGATATCATGAACTTCTTCATTTACCAAGAAAACCATTCTAAATTTTTCATGATCCGGTGTAGAACGAAATGTTGTATAAATAAAATTCGGCATGATATGGTATTGCTCACATCTCTTTACAGCATCAGCAATTGACAAACCTTCATCGATATCAAGAGCAAAAACCTGTTGGCTAAGCCAAAAAGCATTTTTTCTAATCCCATCTCTAAAAACAGCAGGTGCAAAACTTCTTCCATTTGGAGTCACAACGGCCTTCGCAAATTCTTGCATCGTTACTTCTGTCGGTAAACTAGCGATACGATTAGAAATAATCGCTACTTCCCATTTTTCAGGCTTTCGATGAAAACGCTGTGAATCAAGACTAATTTTCACTTTTGGCAATGTTTCTTTTAGCATATGACATTCCCCCTTTTTCTTAAAAAGGGAGAGTTACAATGCTATGATTAGTCTTTTAATTACATGTTTTTAATTGTATTATGAGAACTCCCCTTTCCTGTTTTTAAAGTCGGCCCAGCAAAAGATATTTTGCCATATCATTGGACCGTGTCTTGATTTTAATTGAAATTAGAATTATCAGTCAATATTCAAAGGAAATATTTCATAACATATTTGTCAACAATAGTTTTTTCAAGGAAATCATTTATGAATACCGAATTATGAACATATAGAGTATAACTTTACTAAAGAAAGGAGATGAAATTGCGTAGATTTTTGTCATAGAATTAGCATTCTACGCCATTCTAGACTCATTTTTCATGGTTTTATGCTCTTTTTTTAGCCATTAACAAAAGAAAATTTTGTCGTAGAATTATTTATCCTAATTTTTCTGGGAGAGTGGAATATGATACAGGAGTTTGCCCAAGAAGCATTGAGAGGAAAGTCAAAAGAGACCATTAAAACGTATTGTCACGCTTTAGAACAGTTTTCAAAGTGGTTAGAAGGTGCTGGAACAGATTTACAACATTACTCGCGCATGGACGTTCAACAGTACATTGATTTTTTGGCTAGTCGTGGGAAAAGTGCGGCTACGATTAATAAAATTTGGAATGCTATAAAAAAATTCAGCATTTGGGCGAACAAAGAACAAACTATTGAAGACATCTCTGTCGTAAAGCCGAGAAACATATTGCATGAGGCTCCGAAGGCTCTCGAAAGAAATGAGGTTAATCGCCTACTTCGAGAAATTGATCGAACGGGAAACCTTAGAGATATGGCAATTGCACAACTACTCATTAATACTGGTATAAGACTCAGCGAATTAGTTGCTTTAGAAAAAACAGATGTTGTCATATCCGAACGCAAAGGAGAAGTAATTATTAGAAAGGGAAAAGGAGCGAAAGAACGGAAGATTCCATTAAACTCTGAAACCCGGCGGGCAATTACAAAATACCTAGAACAGCGCACTGATGATAATTCTGCTCTTTTCTTATCAAACAGAAATAAACGAATTTCCCCTCGAACGGTTCAGCACATATTCCAAAAATACGGGGTTAATGTTCATGCCCTTCGTCATACTTTTATTACCAGATTGGTAAGAAACGGCGAAGATATTAGCATTATTCAAGCCCTTAGCGGCCACTCCTCAGCCGATATGGTGTTGCGTTACTCTGCTCCAACTGATGAGGACAAGATGAAGGCAGTAAGTAATCTATGGATAAAATAGAAAATCCCCAGTTGATGAAGCCTACGCTTCATTAACTGGGACCATTTTTTATATGAAGATAAGCACAATTAAATTCCTTATAATGTTACTTTGTCAATTTTTCCAAATATCTTGTTAGCACCCACCCTTTTACTACTTCCCCATCTTCCTTTTGATAAGCAACGAAAGTCCAATTTTTTCTTTTTTCTATCACCCGTACAACTTGTCCAAAATGTAATGTATCGATCGCCTTTGTATTCTTCTTATTAGTTTGGCGAACAGTTAATTGGCTCGTTGAGACCATACGGAATGGCTTTAATTCTTCAAATGTATACTCTTTGTTTTTATACTCCTTACGTACTTGTTTCAAAATAGTGTTTTTATGCTTCATGACTTCTTGGTAAAATGCTTTTTGATTTGTTTCAAAGAAAGGTTGTAAATATCCTGAAAGTATATTAGTCAAAATGGGAATAATAATTAATAAAACAAAGGCTTTAATTTTTGGAGTTTTTCCCAACTTGTCTAAACGTTCAATTATATTATTCAACATTGAAATAATTGTGTTCTGCTTTTCCAAAACCCCTTGACGCTCTAATACTCCTAAAACCACTTCTTCAATTTCATCTTTCTTGACAATTTCACCATCCAAAACCCAATTTTCGTTCTCGTCTTGCTCAATAACAGTGAGTTCTGTGTTTCGAAGCAATTCCTCAATCTTTGGAAAATTTATTTTTTGCAATTCTTTAAATTGAACCTGCCATTGTTCTAATGCTTTTATCGTCGGTGACAGGTTAATCTTATATGATTCTAATGTTTGATTAATTGTCCTTTGGAGTTCTGCAATCGGACTATTTATACTATTGTAAATCTTGGTAAATGACAAACCCAGTTGTCTGGATGCATTCAAAGCCGCTTGCATAGAGTCAGTTATCCTATACATTTGACTGATCCGATTATTACTTAACGCTTTGGTTAATTCTAATGATGCAGCAATGGAGCGCGCATGTACTTGTGTTGTCTTCAACTGTGAGCCTATTCTATTAAATGCTCTCGAAAGTTCAGATTGATACATGCTTAAATCAAATTTCTTTCTTAAATTTAAATCTAAGTTGTTTATCCTCATTACTTTCGATTGATATCCAAATATCTTTTCTAATTGTGACATCCTCTCTGATTCCCTTGTAAGAATTTTAGTAATCGCTCTATCCATTCCTGCCTGCATCTGCCTCATCTACCCTTCATAACCATTTATACAAAAACAGATGCCCCTATAAGAGACATCTGTTCTAGTTGTTACGCATTCACTGACCAGTCTTTATATTGCTGTTCGGCTTGTTCCATGAGTTTGTTTGTTAAGAATTGTAATTGCTGCGCCGTAATTTTCTCTTTCATGAGTACTTGCTTGACGGCTAATTTCACTTTAGCGTAGACATCTCGACGGTGAGGACTCGTCCAGTCTACGGCTAATTGTTTCTTTAATGCTTTGACAACCTTATGGATTAAATTAGAAACCTAAAAATAAAATGGATACATTTCTTTCCAAAACAAGAGTGGCTCTAAGAGATAGACCCTCTTGTTTTTCTTTTAAGTGTTTTAATTTTTTAGCATCTAGAACAAAATC
This sequence comes from Anoxybacillus sp. B2M1, assembly GCF_001634265.1. NCBI lineage: Bacteria > Bacillati > Bacillota > Bacilli > Caryophanales > Anoxybacillaceae > Anoxybacillus > Anoxybacillus sp. B2M1. The sequence goes on from NZ_CP015435.1 coordinate 1,750,982, forward strand.
AGTCCTCCGTATCACTATTATTTGTGATATGGTTCGCTAAATTTAGTAAGTATAAATATTATTTTGATAAAAACGGATCATTTTCAAAATTTCCGGTTACTAAATTGCGTAATTCCATTAAGTTATCGGCAAAAGTAAATTTTTCTTTATTTTTTGATACAGATACCGAGTGTTGTTCAGCGTAATACACTGTTTCTAAATAATAACCTCCATTTTTTTCATCTTCTAAAACGAAATCATTTTCCATTAAATAGTTTAAATGTTGACTATTTAACCATAAATAATCATGTATTGTAATGTCACTATATTCACTCAAATCCATTTTATAACCTTCTATTTTACCGTAAAAGTAACAATTCCAATCAGTCCACTCCACTGGGTCATAAAAATATGAATTATATGTTTTTACACCACTTACATAATATAAAATTAGTACTGAATCACTTTTTTTAATTAGATTATTAAAGTCCTCTTTCTTAATATAGAAACGTACTACCGTTTCTTTATTTGGATTCTCTGACGGAGGTAAGATCACTCTGCTTTTTACTTGAATATAAAAATCTTTTTGAGGCTCTTCTTCCTTATACGTTTGTATCATTTTATTTGTAACGTGAATATCAAAACCAAAATCAATTGGTAATTTGTATGCCTCAAAACCAAGTAAAAAAAACTTACTAATTACTTGATATTCAATACCCATCCCCAGATAATACCTATATTTTTCTGTGTTAAACCCCATATAATATCACCTGATTAATATATTTTCGGCATTATTATACTTCATTCGAAAGCGTAATAATTATATTTTGGTCTAAAATATCTATGTTAAGTACAGATTGATTTTCCGACACATGCAAACCGTTTCGATCATTCTTTCAGTCGACTCAAACATTTTGATTATGTCGATTTTTCAGTGTGAACTTATATAGATGTCTGCTTTAATTATAAAATATTTGTTTTTGGTAATAAACGGTAATAGAATCAATTTTATTGCAGTTGTTTTCTCTTTGAAAAACTTATTCTTCTTCAAAGTTTAAAAGGTATGTGTCATCGATTATATAAGGTAGTGGCTTTTTTATCTCACTAGCAGATTTACCGTCAGAATATAAATTAACTACAATAATGTAAATTTCTTTGTCCCCTAATTTTACTGATTTTATTGGGCTATCGTCATTTTTTTCGAAAGATAAATCTCTTTTATCCAGATTATATATTAAAAGATAACCCGTAGGCTTACCGTAATCTATTGCATAACGGTATGCTTGTACCAATCCTTTTCTGATGTATGCCTTATCATAACCTTTTTCTAAATTAAATAGTTTCACCTCTAGAACCATTGGATCATTGGTTTCAATTAAACCAACTAAATCAGAACGTCCGCTAGGTGAATGTGGTGTTGAAAATGGATAATCAATTCCTTGGTTATGCAAATACTCCTGTAAGTCTAAGGTTAAATTTTCTTCACCGCGTTTTGTATCACTTTCATAAATAGAGAAAAGTCTATCTTTATGAAACCATTCAGTACGGTGCTTATACCTTAATAATAAGTATAAAATTGTACTACCATCTTCAATTTGTTCACAGATATATTCATATAAAGGTTTGAAATATTGTTGTGCAATCACGCGACAACGATCATCAATACTTCTGCTTGGTGTGATATTTAAGAAAAGGGTGTCTAAAACACTTAACTTATTTTCTGAAAAAAGTTTCATTAACGAGTAACATAAAGCAATTTTTTGAATATAGTCGTTCGGATACTCTATAAAGCGTCTATGTCTTCTTTCGTCACCTTTTAAATAGGATTCAATGTCAAAATTTAGTTTTTCTATCTCATGAATAATGGCACTAAGTAAAGAATTGGATTTTATAAAATCTAGAAAAATCTTAATTTCTGAATAGAAATTTTCTTCCCGTGCATATAACACACTATTGGCTCTATTACTCAATTTGAATTTTATATTTTCTAAAACTGGATTCATCTTATTTTTCACCCCACTGAACTATCCTTTGTGATATTGTTACCAGTCATTTTGTCTTATTCTCTTATCCATCAATATTGCAAACAAATAGGACGGAGCCTGCAAGTGCTGTACAGGTACAGTATTTTCTAATGGTACATATTTCAGCGCTTCTTTAAAGGTGTTTTTTGATATTGAGCGATTAGTTCTGCTCAACTCAATAGTATTTCCCTTAACTTTGTACGTAAACTCTCCTCCACGGATTTGCTTAAAAACTTGCCCTTCACATCCCTTGATTCGTTCCCATACGGTTTCAATCATCCTATCCCCCCTACTAACAAAAAGTTTAAAAATATGTTGAGTTCATACTTTAATTATAACCTAATACCCAATTTCAGGAAATTTCAAACAAAAATATGAGCGTTCCATATACTCTCTGAGAATGCCAATGGTTGATAAAAAGTCCCCTCCATACCTCTACCTTTTTCTGCTAAAATAATTCTATACGCTTTAAGGGGGTTTTGTTATGCCAGTGTATAAAGATCACTCCATAAAGAAAAGAGAAAGTTGGTATTATGAATTTGTTTATAAGAAAAAAAGATACAAAAAAAGAGGTTTTGCTAGAAGAACTGATGCAGAAGCAGCGGAGAGACAGAAAAGATACGAATTGCAGCAAGGAATATCCATTCAAGAGTCAAAAATTACTGTAAAAGACTACTTTAAAGAGTGGTTGAGCAGAAGGCATAATCTTTCTCAAAATACGAAAAAACTTTATAAAACCTTTCTTAACAATCATTTAAATTTTTTTGAAAATGTACAACTAAACGATGTTACTCCTTTAATGGTTCAACGATTTATTGATAGCCTTCATCAGAGATATTCCAGCGGTTATGTAAAAAGAATTTACAGCATACTACGGAAAGGATTAAATGATGCTGTTAATTTGGAATTGATTCGACGAAATGTCGCCGATCAGATTGAAAAACCGCGTGAACAGAGAGAAAAACCAATTGAGGTATTTACAGTTGAAGAATTAAAAGAATTTATTAAGATAGCGGAAAAGACAACTCGCTATGCCATTGCCTTTAAAATTCTGGCTCATACCGGAATGCGGCGCGGAGAATTACTCGCTTTAACGTGGGACGATATTGATTTTGAAAGAAAAACAATCAGAATAAATAAAACACTTCTTAAACATCAACGAACGATTCAACACTCTACAAAAACGAAGCAATCTACAAGAGTCATTGCTATTAGCAACTATCTTGTGGAGGAATTGAAAAAACATAAACAAATACAAGAAATTGAAAAAGCAGAGAACGAAAACTATGAGGACAACAACTTAGTTATTTGCACAGTAAACGGAACAAGTGTGTATGTAGATAACTTAACACGGGCATTCCGAAATACTTATAAAAAGATGAAATTAGAAAAGGATATTACATTGCACTCATTAAGGCATACACATGCAACTTTGCTGTTACAACAAAATGTTCATATGAAGGTCGTTTCGGAACGGTTAGGACATGCGAGTATCAAAATGACAATGGATACTTACTCTCATTTGCTTCCAAGCATACAAGAAACAGCAGCCGAAAAATTCGAGCAATTGTTTGAGGAGGAATAAAGTTTTAAATCAATCACTCCAAAAATCACACCAAGTCACCAAAAACACCAAAAATAACGAATGACAACAGAAATAAAAAATCCCTTGAAGCCTTGTGGCTCAAGGGATTTCGCTCGATGATTCCGACTGGGCTCGAACCAGCGACCTCCACCCTGTCAAGGTAGCGCTCTCCCAGCTGAGCTACGGAATCGTATGTTGTTGCAGTGCTCTATCGAACACATATCTTATTATATAAACGCGCATGGGGTTTGTCAAATATTTTTTTAAAAAAATGGATAGGGCATTTTGGTGGAGTGGTTGTGTGAGGTTTTTTGACATGCTTTCGCATCAATCCGTGATATCTTCCCATTGCCGTTATTTTGTGGGATGTGTTATGATAGGAAGAAATATTTCGGACGGAGGGAAGCTTATGAGATACGTCACGTTAACAGACGTGTTTGTCCATCCGGTTGCGCAAAAGTATTTGAAGCGGTCTGGCATCGCTCATGCGATTGCTACGGCGTATCATGCGTATCGCCTCGCTATTCAGCATGGCGTCAACGCTGACTTGGCGACGAAGGCCGGGCTGCTGCACGATATGGGCCACTATGAGTGGTACTCCAACGGAACATGGGATTACGAACAATATAAACAAAACGATATACATGCGATCAAAGGTGCCGAGCGTGCCCATAAACTGCTCATTCGCTTGGGCGAGCATCCGCAAAATGCCAAGGAGATCGCTTTGGCGATTCTACTGCATACCGATTCTTATTTGCCTGAAGGCGAATTTAAACGCAAACCGCTGCAGACCATTATCAAGCTGGCGGATGAGGCGGATGAAGAACCAGGCGGCAAGCACCATTACCGGCAAATCGATGATGCGCTCGCATTGAAAAAAATTAAGCAGCTTGATGAACTTGTCAATCGCCAGCTGCAAAAGGAACGTCTTGATGATATCATCTAATAGGATTTTTTATTCGGAATCTGCCTAAACAGCCTTTCCCCGCTCCGGCGCAAGGAAAGGCTGTTTGTGTTTGCTGCCCTTTTCAACAAGCCGGCACAGCCATCGAACCGCGAGTGATTTTGTTTTTTCACTCGGATTCAGAAAAACAGCTCCTTTTGAAAAGGCTCCATAAGCAGCGGCCGGTAAAAGCTTCTGTAATCGCTATACTGATGGACGATGTGCTGACGGTTTCGGTTCACTAGCTCCAGCTTTTGCAAAAGCTCCTCTTCCAATTCTACCGCATCGGTCGATACGACATATCGCTCCAAACCGAGCGAAGCGGCACAATCAAATACTTTAAAGCGATAACCGAGCAGCACCGGCGGCACGCTGGCAGCCAATGAAAGCAAATTGGCATGCAACTTTAAATTAATCGTGGCCGAAAAACGGGATAAAAGCCGAATCAGCTGTTTTTCTGAATAGAGCTTTTGATCCCAAACAACGCGGTACGGGCAGCTGATTTTATCATAAAGCCGCTTGCACGCTGCCCGATCATTGTCCCAAACAGCGTAAATATAAATATGATATCCTTGCCTCATCAGCTTTTTTGCTACTTTGGCTAAAGCATTTTCAACCATTTCTTCATTTTGGCCGAATAGTCGATTATAAGTGGTTCCCCAATTAATGCCAATGATTTTTTCGTCGTTTCGTTTTTGGCGAGGGCGTTTCGTTTTCAATAGCAGAGCCGGATCGCTGACGGTATAGATATGGTCATGATCGGCAGCTAACGCTTCAAGCAGTTTTTGGCTCAGCGGTCCGCGAATCCCGGCAAAAGCAGCTGCGGCCATCGCATGCTTAAGCACAAATGAATCTTGCGAAGAAAAATATTTTGTAAGATCGGGCAGCTCGTTGGCGAGCAAAAGATCGACATCTCGCTTGTCAATTCCATCGATTCCGCTTCCCCACACTAACACCTTTTTTTCCATCTGCGTCGCTTGTTGTAAAATTTGCATATATTCAGGCTTTATCAGCGATCCCCCGCCCAGCACAACCACATCATAAGGAGCGATCTGTTCGGCGCACACGAGCGGCAGAGAAAAAGCGATTTTTTCATATTGGCCGTATTTCTTGCTAAAACGCTGAAACAAGCGCCATGACAATTCGTCTCCTAAATTTCGAAAGCCTACCCATCCCAAATACAACACCTTCGTCATAGCAACACTCCTTATAGCGACAGCCTTGACCGATCCGCTTTTCTATTCGTTTCTTTGTAAATGTATATTCCAACCAGCTTTATCGACAGTCTCCCTTTTCGTGAAACAACCGCTTTTTTTATCTTCTTTTTGCGGGTGATGGCATCGATTCATCAGCTAAGGAGGAAATTATAGGCATGAAGGACAAAAACGGATTTTCTCCATGTATAGCATATTAAGGAGGATTTCTAGTGGTGAACCTTCCAGGGAAAGTAAGCGGATGATAAACAAGCCAAATCATGATAAGATGAAGCATAAAGCGGGATACGGATAGGAGGAACTCAAGTGGACCCATTATTGCAGGTGTTTGTCAAAGTCGCTGAAAAACAAAATTTCACTCGCGCTGCGGAGGAGCTGCACATGACACAGCCAGCAGTAAGCCAGCACATTCAGGCATTAGAGCGCCTCGCAGGAACAAAGCTGATCGAGCGAAAAAATAGGTATGTAAAGCTGAATAAAGCGGGACAGATTGTCTATCATCATGCTAAAGAAATATTGGGGCTTTATACCCGCATGAACCATTTGCTTGATGACTTAATGAACCGGGCGAGCGGCACGCTCGCGATCGGTGCCAGCTACACTTACGGCGAATATATTCTTCCCCATCTGATAGCACAATTGCGTGCACAATATCCGGACATTCAACCGACCATCACTATTGGCAATTCTCATGAAATCACGGAATTAGTAAGCAATCATCAATTAGATATCGGCATTATCGAAATGGAGATTGAACCGAAAGATGTCTATATCGAGCCATTTGCCGAGGACGAAATGTTCATCATCGCCTCCGCCCATCATCCGTGCGCTCAAAAGCAAACGGCGACAATGGAGGAGCTTTGCCGCGAGACATGGATCATTCGCGAAAAAGGATCAGGCACGCGCAAAGCAACCGATCAGCTATTTGCAAAATCCTACTGTTATCCACGCCAGCTCATGGAGTTTGGCAGTACCCAGTTAATCAAAGAAGCGGTAGAAGCAGGGTTGGGAATTACCTTTCTTTCACAATGGACGGTGAGAAAGGAATTGGCGCTTGGTTCTTTGCGGCAAATCCATATAGATGATGCACCTTTTGTGCGCCAATTCTCCTTTATTACGCAAAAGACGCCGTTTTACACAAAAGCGATGGAAGTGTTTATCGATATTTTGCGGGAGCAGGGCGCAACCAAAAGCTTTTTGGGCGGGTGATCAGAAGGACATCCCGCCCATTCCTTCGAACGAAAAAATATGGAGCGGCTGCTTGCCAATCCGCTCCGCTATAAGCTCCATCCTCTGAACTATATATGGGCTAAACGACAAAAAAAGAGAGGAAGGATAGCAAAATCGATGTGATACATATTGCAACCAACGGGCGCAACGCTTTTGTCCGCAGATCGCGAAGGCTGACATTTAAGCCGAGGCCTACCATCGCCGCTGTCAGCATAAAAGAAGTCAAAGAAGAGAGGCTGTTCAAAAGCGGCTTCGGGATAGAAACGACGCTGCCAAATAAGCTCAACAGCATAAAACCGAGTAAAAACCAAGGAAATTCGATTTTCTTTTCCTTCGTGTCAGCGTTCTTCTTTTTTCGCTTCATCCAATACATACATAACAAGCTGAGCGGTAGAAGCAATAGAACCCTCCCCAGCTTCGCCAGCAATGCAAAAGCTAATGCATCCTGTCCGGCCGCCGCACCGGCTAGCGCCACATGCGCCATTTCGTGCAAGCTGATTCCGCACCAAATTCCGTAATGCTTATGAGAAACGGGCAGAAATGGCTGAATGAATGTATAAGCCAATGAAAAAACCGTCCCAACCAGCGCAATGATTCCTACCGATATCGCCGTATCTTCTTCCTTCGCCTCTACAATCGGAGCCACAGCGGCAATCGCAGCGGCCCCGCACACCCCTGTTCCAATTCCAAGCAACAGCGATAAAGAAGCGTTCGCTTTGACGATTTTGCCGAGTGACATCATCATCCAAATGGAAAAAACGATGACGGCCGCATCGCGAAGAAGAAGCCCTAAACCTTGATGAATGACAACAGCCATATTCAGCTTGAAGCCAAACAAAATGATCGCCATCCTTAATAAGTGTTTGGCGGCAAATTGAATTCCAGACCGAAGCGCTTCCGGATAGCCAAAAAAGTGACGATACATAACGGCCAGCACAATCGCACAGGCGAGCGGCCCTAAATGCTCCAAGCCGGGAATGGATGCGAACGCAAAGCCGAGCGCCGCAAACAAAAAAGAAAAGGCAACTCCTCCTATCCATCTCCAAGCCAAACGGCGATCCGAAGACGGTTGCTTGAAAACAGCCATGATGTCGTTTTTCATTGATGCTTCACCTCTTTTTATAATGGATCGTCCAGATCGCTGACCAATGGTCCTCTTCAGCATATCCCGGTTTCTTTCATAAGTGAAATAATAATTTTCAATAAATACCATAAGTAAATTTTATAACAATCGTCATCTGCGCTTGTCTCCGGTCGGGACAACGATGGGTCGTCTGCCGAATAATAAAAAATAGACCTTCCTTCATGCAACAGCACATGTTTAGAAAGGTCTATTTTCCACAGGCGGTGGTCCATATTCAATTGAAAGAGGCTATCTTCTAGCATGCTCTTATCCTAAGAAAAAGCGGACGTTGGCTTTTAGAATGATGGAGCCAAGCTTTCTTTCGCGCTGACATAGGACAATCCTCGTTCAAAGTCGGCAATCAAGTCTTCTGCGGCCTCCAATCCGACACTTAAACGCAGCAAGCCATCTGTAATTCCTCTTTGTTCTCTTTCCTCTTTTGGCATCGCCGCATGCGACATTTTAGCCGGATACGATAAGATCGATTCGACCGCTCCTAAGCTGACGGCAAACACCGGAATTTGGACATGCTTGACAAACGTACGGACGGCCGCTTCATCTGCTAAGCGAAACGAAAGCACCGCGCCAAATCCCTCTGCTTGGTACCGTTGTACCGAATGTCCCGGATGATAAGAAAGTCCTGGATAGTACACTTCCTCTACCTTTGGGTGCTTCGCTAAAAACGAAGCGATTTTCAGCGCCGATTGGCTTGATTGCTGTAAACGGACGTGAAGGGTTTTTAAGCCGCGCAGAACGAGCCAAGCATCTTGCACTCCCAATATGGCGCCAAAGGCATTTTGCAGCTTATACAGCCGCTCGGCCAGCCCGCGATCTTTGACAACCGCTAACCCGGCCACCACATCGCTATGTCCTGATAAAAATTTTGTCGCGCTATGCAACACAACATCGACGCCGAGCTCAAGCGGCCGCTGCAATGCCGGAGTCATAAACGTATTGTCTAAAAAGGTTAAACAACCGTTCGCTTTTGCCAGCTTCACAATGCCGCGAATATCCGTAATTTTTAATAGCGGGTTGGAAGGGGTTTCTACATAAATCACTTTTGTATTTGGCCGGATGTGGGAAGCGACTGCATGCAAATCCGTCATATCGACAAACGTGTACTCGATGCCAAAACGGCTTAATACTTCGGTAATCATTCGGTACGTTCCGCCGTATACATCTTCGGTCACGAGCACATGATCCCCTTTGGAAAGCAACAAAAACGCGGTCGAAATCGCCGCCATTCCCGAAGAGAAGGCAAAGCCGCGGATTCCTCCTTCCAGCTCCGCTATCGTCTCTTCAAGCGCCTCGCGCGTCGGATTTCCAGATCGGCTATAATCATACTTTCCAAACACATCAAAATCCGCTTGATGGAACGTCGAAGCGTGCTGAATGGGCACGCTGACCGCTCCTGTCTGCTCATCCACTTTCCATTTGTTATGCAATAAGTTGGTTTGAAATGAAAATGATTTTTCCATTGCGCTACACCTCTTTCATATTTTCCAAGGCCTGCGACAAATCAGCGATTAAATCCTCCACATGCTCAATGCCTACAGAAAAGCGCAATAAGCGGTTGCATACCCCATTGGCAATCCGAATCTCTTCAGGGATATCGGCATGCGTTTGCGTCGCCGGGTATGTAATAAAACTTTCAACTCCTCCTAAGCTTTCAGCGAATGTAATGACGTTTAAGCTTTGCAAAAAGCGGTTGACCCACCGCTCTTCACGCAGGCGAAAGGACAGCATGCCTCCTCTTCTTGGATACAGCACATCCGTGACCGCTTCGTGTGATGCCAAAAATTCGCTGATTCTCCGCGCATTTTCTTCATGTTGCCTCATTCGCAGCGCCAGTGTTTTCATGCCGCGAATCAACAGCCATGAATCAAATGGCGACAGGACCGCGCCGATTGCGTTGTGATACTCGGCCAGCCGTTGACAAAGAGGCTCACCCTTTGCGACGACGAGACCAGCGAGCACATCATTATGACCTCCTAAATATTTTGTTGCGCTATGGATGACGAGATCCGCTCCGTGGCGAATCGGCTGCTGGATCACAGGCGTATAAAACGTATTATCCACAATCAAAAGCAGCCCGTGGCGTTTGGCCAGTTTCGCCACCTCGTCGATGTCTGTCTCCTGCATAAGCGGGTTTGTCGGCGTTTCTAAAAAAATCGCCTTTGTGTTTTTCGAAATCGATTTCTCCACTAATTGTATGTCGCGAAAGTCAACATAATGAAACGCTAAGCCGTACTTTCTCCAGCCTCTTTCAAATAGCCGATACGTTCCTCCATATAAATCGGCAGACACTAAAAATTCATCACCGCTTTCAAACAGGGAAAGCACCGTCTGAATCGCCGCCATTCCCGAACTGAATGCATACCCTTGATCTCCTCCCTCCAGTTTAGCAATGGCTTCTTCTACAATTTTGCGCGTCGGGTTTCCGGTACGGATGTAATCAAATCCTGTTGATTGACCAATTCCCTCATGGCGATAAGCGGTGGAAAAATAGACAGGCGGATTGACGGTTCCTGTCAGCTTCTCGCTTCTGTTGCCAATCTGCGCCAGTAAGGTTTCTACTTTTTCCATCCTTTTTTCTCCTTCCTTTCCTCCAATAAAAAAAGCCTTCTTTAAGAAGAAGACTTTTACAGATCAACAAAAGCGCTTCTTCTTATCTTTCGAATTGAAACCAATTCGCTGGATTTAGCACCTGACCGATATCGGCTGGTTGCTGAAGCTTCACTGGGCCAGTTCCCTCCGCTTCTCTTGATAAGAATGAACGACGATATGGAATTTTCTGATTTTCTATCAATTTACATGATTTTCTGATAATTTGCAAGCTTTTTTTTACTGCGCGGTATATCCTCCATCGATCACAACGGCCTGCCCGGTAATTCCCTTTGCTTTTTCGCTTGCTAAAAAGAGCGCATAATCGGCCACTTCTTTCGTTGACAGCAGGCGCTGCTGCGGCACAAGCGGATAAATGACTTCCTCTAATACATGCTCAAGCGGCACGCGGCGTGTTGCGGCCAAATCGGCCAGCTGGTTGCGTACAAGCGGCGTATCGACATATCCCGGGCATAAAGCGTTCACTGTAATACCATGAGCGGCTCCTTCTAGAGCAGCTACTTTGGTTAGGCCAATGACCCCATGTTTCGCGCTATTATACGCCGCTTTGCCGGCAAAGCCGACCAAACCGTTAATCGAGGCCATATTGATAATCCGGCCATAACGCTGCTGCTTCATGATGGGAAATACATGCTTTATCGCCAAAAACGGCGCAATAAGCATGACGCGAATCAGTTTTTCAAACGATTCGGAAGGAAATTCTTCAATCGGCGCCACATGCTGCAGCCCAGCGTTATTCACTAAAATGTCAATCCGGCCATAACGAGAAACAGTTTGAGCCAACATTTGTTTGATTTCCTCTTCTTTTGTTACATCACACTTCAGTCCCCATGCATCCCAGCCTTGTGCACATAACGATTCGGCTGCTTTTTGGACAGCCCTTTCATTGATATCACTAAGAACGACTTTCGTGCCATGCTCAGCAAAGCATTTGGCGATTTCAAAGCCGATTCCTTGCGCCGCTCCTGTTATGAACAATACTTGATCGTCTACCATTTTTCATTCCTCCTCGTTCATATCCCTAGTCCTAATGAGAAAAGAATAATCGCAAGAATCGTCCCAAGAGCAGGTACAATAACCGTTAAAGCCCCAACCGCGCCATATGCCTCGCGGTGCGTTTCACCGCAAATCGCTCGAATCGTTGTCACGACATAGCCATTATGCGGCAAAGAATCCAAAGCTCCTGACGAAATCGCGACCACCCGATGCAGCGCTTCAGGATGGACTCCCATATCCAAATAATGCGGAGCGAGCAACGGAAGAGCAATAGCCTGACCTCCTGATGACGAGCCGGTTAGGCCAGCGATGACACTGACAGCAATAGCGCTGCCAATTAATGGACTGCCTGGAATACTGGTAATCGCGTGCACGGCATCCGTAAACGCTGGAACGGCTTTCGCCACACCGCCAAAACCGACGACGGCCGCCGTATTTCCAAGCGCGATCAATGCGCCTAAAGTTCCCTCAGAAACAGCCCCGCTAAAGTTTTGGAAATAGCGGCGATTGAGAGCATATACCGCAATGACTCCGCCAAGAAGCGCCACGATTAATGCCGATTGCTGCAACGAATGATGGAAAACAAAAGCAATTACCAACACGACAAGAAGCGGAATAAACCCCAAAATAGGAGGCGGCAATTCCCTTGTACCGTCCAGTGGATCTCCCTCTCTTGCTACAAATTTCTCTCCTTTTGCAACCGCTTTCATCACCATGCGCTTTAACCACCAATACCCGAAAATCGCCATGAAAATGGAGACAATGATGCTAACTTCCCAACCTGCATACGGCGATGTTTTTAAATACTCAATGGGAATCCAGTTTTGAATTTCCGGCGAACCAGCTGATGTCATCGAAAACGTCACGGACCCAAACGCTAATGCCCCCGGAATAAAACGCCGCGGCAAATTCGCTTGTTTAAATAAACTGACAGCCATCGGATAAACGGAAAACGCTACGACAAATAGGCTGACACCGCCGTATGTCAGTACGGCGCAGGCAATTACAACCGCCAAAACCGTTCGCTTCATGCCAAGCTTTGCGACAATCCATTGTGCTACACTTTCTGCCGCTCCGCTATCCTCCATGACTTTTCCAAAAATGGCGCCAAGTAAAAACATTAAATACCACGATTGAATAAAGCTGGAAAATCCTGCCATATAATTTCCGACAAAGCTGGCCTCCCCCTCGCCAACCTGCTGCGGGAAAAGGGCCAATCCGCCCAGCACCGCCACTAAAAGGGCGCATAACGGCGCGGCAATAAATAAATTCATCCCTCTCATGGTCAAATAAATTAATAAAGCCAATCCCCCAATGAGACCGATCATACTCCACATTTCCTCAGCACCCCCTATGTTTGTCTCCAACACAACAGCGGTCAACGACTTACAGTTTCACGCAGAAAAAGGTAAAAGCGATGCGTTTCCTCATTGACATTTCGGCACCAATTGACCTCGCCTTCTTTTCTCCCCTCCTTTTTAGAGTGATTCATTTGTTTTTTATTGCAAAAAATATGCCAATAAAAAGGAATGAAACGAAAACCGTTTGATTGTCCTCCTGTCCTTTCCATTCCGTTCCTCTGGAAGCTCTTTCATCAGCATTTGAATCACGGCAATTAGAAAAGCGCCCGCCGAGGAGGCTATGGCCGCCGCAGTGCGGGACGGAGCGACTGAGCCGATGGCGCTTGCAGTTAAACAGCACCTTACTTGAAAAGGACAAGATATACATCCCAATATGACGAAAAGATTCCGCTTTCCCGGAATGATTTCCGAAAAAGTGGAATCTTTACATTATGATAAACCGTATTTTTTGATTTTTTCATACATGGCTGATTTGCTGATGCCCAGTTCTTTCGCGGCTTTTTGTTTATCACGGCCGCAGCGCTGCAGGCTTTGTTGAATCGCTGCTTTTTCTGTTTCCTCCAGCAGTTCTTTTAGTGTTTTTCCTTTCATTTGATAAGATGAATTCGCTTTCAAATATTCCGGAAGGGCATCCACTGTAATCGTTTCGCCATTGGCAAAATGAACCGCCACCTCCATGACATTTTCTAATTCACGAATATTCCCCGGCCACACATGCTGTCGCAGCAGCTTCATGACCTCTGCGCTGATTGCATTCACTCTTTTCCCTGATCGCTTGGCGATTTTTTTCATAAAATGATAAGCGAGCATTTCGATATCCCCTGGCCGTTCGCGCAGGGGCGGAATCACAAATGGAATCACATTAATTCGATAATAAAGATCTTCGCGAAATCGTTTTTCCTCTACCATTTTTTCTAATGGGCGATTGGTAGCGGCAATGATTCGGACATCGACAGATACCGTCTTTATCGAGCCGATCGGCTCCATTTCTTTTTCCTGCAGCACACGCAGCAGCTTGACTTGCATATGCAATGGCAAATCGCCAATTTCGTCAAGAAAAATGGTGCCGCCGTCAGCGAGCTGAAATTTGCCTTTCTTTCCGCCCTTTTTGGCGCCTGTGAAGGCTCCTTCCTCATAACCAAATAACTCGGATTCCAATAAATGCTCGGGAATGGCGCCGCAATTGACTTTAACAAACGGTTTTTGGCTTCTGCTGCTGAGCTGATGGATGCTGTGAGCGAACAATTCTTTGCCGGTGCCGCTTTCCCCGCGGATGAGCACAGAAATATCGCTATCAGCAATTCGTTTGACTTTTTCCTTTAATTCTTCCATTTGCTTTGAACACGATATTAAATCCGTCAGCGTATATTTCGCTCCATTGTTTTCCGTCCATTCTTGAAAATAGGTTTGCAGCTGCAACAATAAACTTTTAATATGGCTATTCATCCGCTTCCATTCATTTGTATCTCGAAAAATGACCGTACCCACCGCGCCAATAACCCTTCCGTCCACCACGATGGGAATGCGGTTCGCAATCATATAATTTCCCTTAATGTAGTGCAAATCAGCGATCTCTTCTTTCCCTGTCTTGACTACAATATGCATTCGCGTATTTTCAATGACCTCTGTCACATGCTTTCCGATTACCTCTTCTTGTTTCCTCTCCAAAAATTCACAATAATTTTTATTCATATAAATAATGTTCCCTTTCTCATCTACCACAACAATCCATTCATAAGCGTTATTAATGACCGCCTCTAAAATTTGATGCTGAAAAATCACATTCTCCACCTGTCGCTCCCCCTTCCGTCCCCATAAAACCGCTTTTGTAATCATAAGTTTGACAAAGACAGCCAAACACCTTCTCGATCGCTCTCACTTGACGTATTCACACTCAAATGAGCAGGTAAGCGATCCACATAATCGATGGAACTGTCAGTATCCTGTTGTTCGAGCGCATTTTTTGGGGGACAAAAGCCGGAGCAACGCCGCTTTCAGACCATTCGATTGCTGAATTCCCTATCGATCCCATTGTGAAGCGGCCACTATATAAATGCTTGAGCATGACATACTTTGTCGAAAATATGTTACAATATTGATGAACCTTTATTTTATGATGGAGGATGCAAGCAATGATGATACAAAAAGGAGTAGTCAATGAACAAACGATTTACAGCCGGGAACTCGATGAGGAAGTAAAACTGTTGATTTATGTGCCAAGCACCTTTTCTCCACTTTATAAATATTCTCTTTTAATCGCCCAAGATGGAAAAGATTATTTCATGTTTGGAAAAGTCGGGCGCGTGATTGAGAAACTGATGGAGGAACAAAAAATTGACCGTACGATCGTCGTCGGCATTCCATATAAAGATGTCCATGACCGCTACGAAAAATATCATCCAAACGGCAAACAGCATGCCGCTTATCTGAAATTTTTAACGACGGAGCTTGTGCCTTATTTAGATCAAGAGTTTCCTACCTATCAAATGGGAATGGGCCGCGCCTTAATCGGCGATTCCTTAGGTGGAACCGTTTCGCTGCTAGCTGGTCTTACATATCCGCATACGTTTGGAAAAATCGCGATGCAATCACCGTACATCAATGAAGCGATCATCAAGAAAATGGAGCATTTTTCTGATCCGCATCTGCTTCATGTCTATCACTCCATCGGCAGCGAGGAAACAGCGGTAAAAACGACAAACGGCAACATTGAAGATTTTGTGACACCGAATCGGCAGGCACATGATCTTTTTGTCCGAAAAGGTTTTTCTTATCAATACGAGGAATTTGCAGGCGATCATGCGTGGACGTATTGGCAGCCTGATCTTCCGAAAGCGCTTGAACATATTCTCTCTCTTTAGCGCAATGTTACACTATAATATTTTTCAAAATTTTGTTATAATTAAATAATACCGCAATATAGGGAGGGATTGAGTTGAAATACGGGATTGCTCTTTTTCCATCAAAACAGATACAGGATTTTGCGAATTCATACCGAAAACGCTATGATAGCCATTACGCACTCATTCCGCCGCATATCACGCTGAAAAACGTATTCGAAGCGGACGACATTCAAGCGCAAACGATTATTAAAACGCTTCGCCAAATTGCTGCGGAAACCGATGTAATTCCGTTAAAAATTACAAAATTCAGCTCGTTTTATCCGGTGAACAACGTCATTTATTTAAAAGTGGAGCCAAACGAGACGCTTCAGGAGCTTTATAAAAAATTGCACAGCGGTGTTCTTACAGACCAATCTGATTATACGTTTGTCCCGCATATTACGATTGGCCGCAATTTATCGGACGCTGAGTATTTTGATGTATTTGGGCGGCTTAAAATGCAAACGGTGCATTTTGAAGAAACAGCCGATCGCTTCCATTTGCTTTATCAGCTGGAGGATGGCGCTTGGACTGTGTATGAAACCTTCCTGCTTGGAAAGGACCGAGAATAGCATGGAAGTGGCATTCGGCAGAAAAGACGATCAAGAGCTGTACAGCGACGCTCTTTTTGTGCGGAGAAAAGTATTTATTGAGGAGCAGGGCGTTCCTGAAGAAGAAGAAATCGATTTTTTTGAAGAAGACTCCGTGCATTTCGTTCTTTACGCACAAAACCAGCCGGTGGGAGCGGGAAGGCTCCGCATGATCGGGGATGGCATCGGCAAAATGGAGCGCATTTGCATTTTGCCCCATTATCGCAACAAAGGAGCCGGTCGCCTGATTATGGAGCGCATCGAGAAATTTGCCAGAGAAAGCGGTTTACGGCAGGCGAAATTGAATGCGCAAACACACGCTGAACCTTTTTATCAAAAGCTCGGCTATGAAACCGTTTCCGGCGTGTTTATGGATGCAGGCATTCCGCATGTGACGATGATAAAAACACTCTAGGACCGTATATCATACGGTCCTTCAAACTGCGTCAGTCCGCTTATGAACGCTTTCATTCGCTTCTCGTCTTCGCTCGTCTACGTTCCTTGTCTGCCAATCATTTTCAAGCGAGTCCGATGTGAAACCATCACCATCAATAAAGGATATAAAAATGGTTGTAGACAACGTCAACATGGACGTTGTCTACAACCATTGGGACCGTAATCATCATACGGTCCTTTTTTCATAAGGCGCAATCCACAATGCATGCCGCTGAATGGAAAGCACAGCTTTTTCATCCTTGACCAGCTTTAACAAGTAGCCGGTTATAGCGGTGCGATATAGCACCCATGAAGAAAGGCGGCTTGTCTCGATCTCCCAGCGCGTACACATTTCGCGAACCAATTGTTCATGGCTCAATCCGTCTGGCGCGTTTTTGATCACATCCTCCATGCTTTCGAGTACGCGCTGATGCCAAGCGATATTCTGGCGAATTAGCTCCTCAGCATCTTCTTCATAGGCCCCATGCCCAGGAACGGCGCGCTTTACAGGCCATTCAAGCAAACATTTAAGGGTTTGCAGCGTTTGATCGGCATCCACAAGATAAGGGATTTTATGCTTTTGTAATGTTTCTCGTCCAAAAAAGGCATCGCCCGCATACAGCACATCGTGAATCTGATAGCCCAGCTGATAATAGCTATGTCCTGGCAAAGCGATGCTGTTGATTTGGATGCCTTGAATGTCCCATACTCCTTCGCTCACTACCTCATCAATCCGGATCGCTTCTCCTTCCAAAAACTTATTTCGCATATCCAGCGTCGGCCAATTTCCTTGAAACAAATAGATCGGTTCAAGCACTGGATTGCGCAAAATCGCTTCTTCTAAAACAGGAGCCATCGTATAAATGTTTCGCTTGTTTTGCAAATACGCTGCTCCTCCGTAATGATCCGCATGAGCATGAGTGATAAGAAGGTGAGTAAGCGGCAGACGTTCCTGATCCAATTGATTCAATACCTTTCTCATCGCTCCTTGATCAAGCCCCGCATCAATCAAAATTCCTACCTCTCCATCGCAAACATAGCCAATGTTCACAGCTCCTTGAAAATAATAGCAATGATGGTTAATACGAATCAGCTTCATGAAACTCCTCCAGCTTAAATGGATTGATTCAACCGTTGTCCTTTACCTGTCAGCTCTGCTTCAAACCGAGCAGCGGCTGTTTGTTTTTCTTTGTCGGGACGCCTAGATCGAGAACGCTGATAAGTAGCCGCGTTGTTTTGCTCCGCTATTCGGCTACATGCTGTAATCGGAAATGCCGCCGGCACCCCCGAATGCGTTCGTCCAGGTCGATTCGCATAATTAAAAAAGGAATCATATGGAAACCCCACTGTATACATATTGGATTCCTCCTTTTTATTTAAATTCGCTCCTTCACAAACAAATCCTTTTTTTCTCATCTTATGTTTTGTTAAGATAAACATTGACGTTCGCAAAAGACAAAAAGGAGCTTTCGATAATGGATAAAGCAGTTTATAAAGGAAAAACGCTGCGGCTTGCGTCACTGCCCAGAGAAAAATATGAAGCGTTATATGAGGCCGCCTTGCGCGGACAGATTACCTGTACGATATGCGGCGATCCAGTTCAACTATATTTAGGCATTCAACAACAGCCACATTTTTACCATGAGGAGAGACACGTTTGCTCCCCTTCCTCTGCAATCAAACCATTCGAACATCCAGAATGGCGAAAACCGCTCGCTTATCAGGCTGCGTCACCTTTTTTGAAAACCCAACCAATCCCAAGCGAGCAGCAGGCGCCGGCCATTGCATCGCTTTCTTTAGACGCCTCCCAGCTGCAAGCGGTGCAAACAATTGAAGGACCGCTGCTTGTATTAGCGGGAGCCGGGAGCGGAAAAACACGTGTACTAACAGCACGAACAGCTTATATGATCGGGGAGCGAAACATCCCTCCTTCTGCGATCATGCTTGTAACATTTACGGCAAAAGCAGCAAATGAAATGAAAGCGCGGCTTCTTACATATCAAAATATGAATCAAGCAATCTTATCCCGGCTTGTAGCTGGCACATTTCACAGCATTTTTTACCGCATGCTTGTCCATTTCCATCCACAGCGCTGGCATTCGAGCCGTCTGCTAAAATGGGAATGGCAGAAGGAACAAATGATAAAAGAAGCGGGACGCGAGCTTGATTTAGATGAACGCGAATTTGCCTATGATCAAGCGCTACAACAAATCTCTTATTGGAAAAACACACTTGCCACTGTGGAACGTGTTCGAAGCAGCGGCCAATGGGAAGAGCGAGTTCTTTATTTGTATAAACGCTACGAGGAGATGAAGCGGGAACGAGGATTATTCGACTTCGATGATATGCTGTTAGGGTGCTACGAAATGCTAACGGAGCAGCCTTCTTTGCTTGCGCGCTACCAGGATCGGTTTCGCTATTTCTTAATCGATGAATTTCAAGATATTAACCGCGTGCAATACGACATTATCAATATGCTATGTGCTCATACGAGAAATCTTTGCGCCGTCGGCGACGATGACCAAGCGATTTATTCATTTCGCGGTTCTGATCCCTCGTTCATTTTAGAATTTGATCGTCACTATCCTGAAGCGAAAGTCGTTGCCCTTACTGAAAATTATCGTTCATCCCATCATATCGTAGAAGTCGCCAACACTGTCATTTCGCGAAATCGCTTCCGACGCAGCAAACAAATGAGGGCGCAATTTGCCGATGATGAACCCGTGCTTTTCTTTTTTCCGTATGATGAAGAAGAAGAGGCGACAATGGTAGTGGAGGATATTACAGAACGGCTTCAGCATGGAGCTAAACCTAGCGATTTTGCCATCCTCTATCGTACTCATACCACATCGCGTGCGCTTTTTGAACGTCTCGTGCAGGCCAAACTTCCTTTTGTTGTGGAGCAGGACGGCGAATCTTTTTATCAACGCCGCTTTGTTCGTTATTTACTTGCTTATTTGCGGCTTAGTCTGGATCCCAATCACGAAGAAGCCATCAACGATCTGCTTGTGTCTCTCTTTTTAAAGCAGTCGCTTCTTCAAGAAATAAAGGCCGTAAGCATTCTTGAAGATTGTTCGCTTTTGAAGGCTTTAACAAGCTTATCGTCGATTTATCCATTTCAAAGAAAAAAATTAAAAAACATTTTTCCTTTCTTCAAAAGCTTAGCGAAGTTGAAGCCAATTGAGGCGATTGAGATGATTGAGACGGAAATGGGATTTTCAGAGTTTCTTAAAAAACGAGGAAATGAAGGCAATGTGATTGAAAAGGGGAGCGATGATATTCGGGATGTAAAGGTAGTAGCCAAAAAGTTTAAAACCGTTCCCGCGTTTCTCAAACATGTGGACACGATGATGGAAGCTGCCAGACAGCTGTCCAAGCAAAAGACAGCCCCAAACGCCATTCAGCTCTCGACGATTCATCGGGCCAAAGGATTGGAATATCCGTATGTATACGTGTTGGGAGCAGTGGAAGGAAGTATTCCACATGACTATGCCATGGAAGCAAATCGCAATGGAGACCCGCTTCCCTTAGAAGAAGAGCGACGTCTCCTATACGTTGCGATTACAAGAGCGAAACGTTCACTTCATCTATCTGTTCCAGCACATAGACGAATGAAAACCGCTCAGCCATCACGCTTTTTAAAAGAATTGGTTCGGCAAACGACCGAGGGAGCTCCCGTATAGAGACTCCCTCCTCGTTACTTTTTGTTGTTGTTCAGCATATTCGCAATGGTATTAAAATCTAGTTGTTTACCGTTTTTGGTGATCATCTTCACAATTTGGTCTTCTAATTCTTTCGGCACTTTTCGATTAGCGATTTGCGCTACTCGCTTTACAACCCCGCGCACTGTTTGCTCATCTTTAAAGTTTGCGTTTTGTAATGAATTAGCCAGTTCAAATATATCTTTCATATTCACGCCTGTTTTCTTTTCAACGTTTTTAAAAAATTGGTTATCCATCTTTCCATCCTCCCTTTTACTATTACATCGTATGAAAAAACGAATAAGAAGTGCATCCATTCAAAGAAAAAGTACGAGCTGCTCTTTTCTCAACCAGCCCGTACCTTCGGTTCATTAACCTACAAACGCCGCACCCACGATAATTAACAAAATAAACAACACGACGATTAACACGAATGTAGAACCGTAACCATAACCGCCGCCGCCGTAGCCATAACCACCATAACCACCGTATCCACAATATCCAAACATTGCGTTGCACCTCCTTGCATGTTGGTAGTTCTATCGTATGCAGGAATGACGAAAACGGTATGGGCGCTTATGATTTAAAATTCCGGAAAATTCGCTCCATTTGTTTTCCTTTTTTCCCAAACCAGCTATTGATATAGCCGATATTTCCTTCAATATCTTTTAAAAATTGGCCGTTCATTTTTTCAATTTCCTTTATTTTTTGTTCAAATTCCTGTCCCCACTTTTCAAATCGTTTAATAAATTGGTCATGTCCTTCATGCTTAGATTTGGCGATATCCCGCAATGCTTTTTCAAATTTTTCGCTCATCCCTTCACCGCCTTTCTATCAGATTATTTATGCAAAAAGCCAAACAATGTGCGCGATAAATTCGGAAGATTAAAAAATTGGCATAAAAGTAAGGATGTTTTGAGAGCGGAAAGAAGCACTGACTTGCCTTCGGTTGTGGGAAAAACGGGGATTCTTCTTTTGAAATGATAATAGGTTCAATTTTCTGTTTGTTGAGCATGACGCATAAGTAGTGTGGATACCTCTCCATATTTATAAACCTGCCTATCATCATAATAGGCTATATGGACTCCAATAGGGTCAAGCAATGTCAATGGGTTTTTATTGGATCATCAACACATCTGTTATATTATCAACACTTGTGATAAGACCTATCGATTCTTTTTTACGAACAAAATATGATAAAGTAGAAGCGGATGAATTCAACATGTGAATAAGGAGGAATTTCGGTTGAAAGAGTTGCAAACCATTGATCAATTCCAAGAGGTCATTTCCGGGGAACAGCCGGTTATTGTCAAATTTTATACAACATGGTGTCCTGATTGTGTGCGCATGGATATGTTCATCGCTGATATTGTCAATGAATATTCACAATACGATTGGTTTCAAATCAATCGTGATCATGTGCCAGAGCTGGCTGAAAAATACCAGGTAATGGGCATTCCTAGCTTGCTTGTGTTTCAAAAAGGCGAAAAAACGGCTCATCTTCACAGCGCTAATGCTAAAACGCCTGAGGAAGTAAAAGAATTTTTACGATCCGTTTTCTCTAAATAAAGCGGAATAAGCCAGTGGAATTCATTCGTTTTCCCTCGCTCTTTCCGAGACCGCACGCATTATGCAACTACATCGCCAAAAAATAGCGTTTCGATCTACTTAAAAAGGGTGTCCCGAGGTTTTGCTAAATCGGGCACCCTTTTTACAAGATCCTAGTAGTCAATCTCTTCATACTCCTTTGGATGAGGCGTCACATGCTCGTCGTTGTATGTCCATTTAATGTCGATTTCTTCATCGGTCGTATAAGCGGGCTGTTCCGTCTCTTTTTTCTTTAACGATATTTTTATATCCTCATCTGTTGTTGTCACTTTTTTCTTCATTCAGGCCACTCCCTTTTAATTTTTTAATAACGGCTCTACTTTTGCCAACAGATTACGAATTTTTTCCGCATTTTTCTGATACATCGCCTTCGCTTCCTCTGCTTTTGTCTCTAAAGCAAAGATCTCAAAATCTGCCTCGACCTTTTTCAGAGCCGCCAGTAGCAGTTGCTTTTCTGACGCTTCCGGTATTTGAATTTTATCATCATATAAATCGACGGTTAGCTGGCCGTATGAATCCACTTGGGCAATAAAAACATTTTCCAACGTTACCCCTTGCTTCTCTAACTCCATTTGGAGCCATCTGCGATTTAATCCGGCAGTTGAGAGCGGTTCGTCTAGAATTTTTCCATCCATAATCACCGTCTGCGGCTCTTTTTCGTTTGGAGCATTTGGAAAGACATCGCCAACCGCTAGAGGCTGTTTTTCCCTTTTCAATAAAACGTTTAAATCTCCATTCGGTTCTAATACGGCAAATTCGACGTCCGCCAAACGAAATACGTCTTTTTTTCGCAGCTGCTCCATCAATTCATCAATCGTGTATTTTTCCTTTTTCAAGTTATCTTCTAATACTTTTCCGTTTTTAATGAAAACCGTTGAATTCCCTTCGACAAAATTGCGGAACTTTTTATTTTTCAATGAAATATACGAGACGGCAACAGGAACTAAAGACCATATTAAAATGCTGGGGATTCCTTCCCTTAGATTAATACTGAGGTCGACCGACATAGCTGCCGCAATATCGCCGACCGTAATCCCGACAATATATTCAAAAAAAGACAGCTTCGATAATTGTTTTTTTCCTAACATTCTTGTAATGATAAACAATCCGATCAAAATGGAAGCGGATCGTATCGATGCTTCTAACCATATTGGCATTGATCATGCTCCTTACTTTCCATGATATTGTGGTTCTTCTCGCTCTAATTGGCTAATGCGCTGCTTTAAATCAGCAATGATTTCCTCCGTTTTCATCATCGCCTCATGAAATGTTCGCTGCGCCTGTTCATCCCTTGAAGAAAGAGCGAATTGCTGAAAAGAAGCGCGAATACTTTTTAGGCTGGCCAAGCTTTGCTTAACTTGTGAAGCAACAGTCATAGCTTTCCTCCTTATCCTTTTGGGCGAAACAATAACGCGCCAATAAATCCAAAGACGATCGCGGCTGAAATTCCTGCGCTTGTGACCTCGAACATGCCCGTTAATACACCAATAATGCCGTGCTGTTCCCCTTCTTGAAGCGCTCCATGAACGAGAGCATTCCCAAAGCTTGTAATCGGAATGGTGGCGCCAGCTCCGGCAAAATCAATTAATGGCTCATATAAGCCAAAGCCATCCAAAACCGCACCAGCGACTACAAGAATGCTTAGTGTATGAGCTGGGGTCAGCTTAAACACATCCATCATAATTTGACCAATCACACAAATGATCCCACCAACCACAAACGCCCAAAAAAACATTCCCATCATTCTTCATCCCCTCCTCCATATTCAATCGCGACTGCATGCGCGATACATGGAATCGTTTCACCTTGCTGAAACGATAACGGCGATAATAAGGCTCCTGTTGCTACGACGAGGATTCTTTTCAATTCTCCTCGCTTCATGCGATTGAGCAAATGTCCATATACAACAGCTGCCGAGCACCCCGCACCGCTCGCTCCCGATAATACGGGCTGACCTTCACGATAAATCAGCAAGCCGCAATCTTGGTATTTTTCTTCATCAAGATTCAATCCATGCTCCCGCAATAAATCGAGCGACACTTCCCTTCCAATTTTTCCTAAGTCTCCAGTTACAATTAAGTCGTAATCCGAGCTGTCCATTTGCATATCGCGCAGATGCGCTTCAATCGTATCAACGGCAGCGGGCGCCATCGCTCCTCCCATGTTAAACGGATCCGTTAATCCCATATCCACCACGCGGCCCATTGTCGCAGCAACGATACGAGGTCCTGCTCCGCTGCTGCTGATTAGCGCTGCCCCGGCCCCTGTTACCGTCCATTGAGCCGTCGGCGGTTTTTGTCCGCCGTATTCAGTAGGGTAGCGAAATTGCTTTTCTACTGCTGTATTATGGCTTGACGCGCCCGTTAAAACATATTGCGCTCCGCCATGATTCACAATAAAGGCTCCAAGCGCAAGCCCTTCCATTGAAGTAGAGCAGGCTCCAAACACGCCAATATAAGGGGCGCCGATTGTTTTGGCCGCAAAGTTGGACGGTGTCATTTGGTTAATGAGATCACCGGCAATGATAAATTGTATATGTTCTTTTGTAATGTTGCCTTTTTCCATAGCTTTAAAAAAGGCTTCTTCCAGCAGCACTTTATGAGCCTTCTCGTATGATTCTTCCCCGAGCCAAAGGTCTTCATGCAGCAAATCAAAATCATCGGCAATGCGTCCGTTTGCTTCAAATGGCCCTCCGACTGCCGCTGCGGCCACAATGGCAGGCTTGTTCTCAAATATCCAGGTGCGATGTCCTTTCATCATCCGAGCCCACCCCATTTCACGGCAATCGTTTTAATTAAGGCAATGACAAAAGCAGCAAAGGTGCCAAATAAAATGACAGAACCCGCCAGCTTAAACATGTTGGAGCCGACTCCTAAAACAAATCCTTCTGTCCGATGTTCAATCGCTGCGGAAATGACGGCATTTCCAAATCCCGTTACCGGTACGGCTGTTCCAGCTCCAGCGAATTGAGCGATTCGGTCATAAATACCAAATCCAGTTAAAATCATCGACAAAAAGACCATCGTTGCCACGGTCGGATTGCCGACTGTTTGTTCAGTAAAATCAAAAAAATACATATAAAAATAAGAAACGGCCTGGCCGATTACACAAATCAACCCGCCTACGAAAAAAGCGCGAATACAATTTTTCAACACTGGACGCTTCGTTTCCCGTTCTTTTGCAAATGCTTGATAATCCTGCTGTACCGCCGTTAAATTTTTCCGTTTCTCATCTGCCATCTCGTTCACCCCTTTGGATTATGTGGTCTCTTCGCTCAGTTTCTTTAGTTTTTCGATTTCTTCATTCAGCTTGCGTTCTCCCATTCGCGTTTTTTGCAGCTGCTTTTTCAGCTCGTTCGTCTTCCAAAACAGCTTTAAATCGCTGGAGATTACGACTTGATGCTGTGGAAATCGTTCTTTCAGCTGCTTCTGCACCTCTTTTTCGATTTGTTTTTTATGAAAACGCTCCATGTGTTTGACTTGATAAGCAAGGAACAGTTTATTTTTCGTATTGACGGCCACTGCATCGCGAATCGCTTGTTTTTGCTTGATATCGTTCACCGCTTGTTGAGCGGCAGACTGGTCCATCGTTGCTGAATGCGCTGTTCCATCCGTATTTAATCGAATCATATTTTTTCCTTGGAGCGATTGGTCCTTCACTTCTGGCTCTCTTGCGCAACCAACGACAAAGAGGCTGCAAATCAGTAATAATGTCACCTTTTTCATCATTCTTCATCAACCCATTCATCTATGTATTTCGTTTGAAAAAAGGTTGGTGCTTAACCAACCTTTTAATCCTTGCAGGCGTGCTAACCTTTGTTGCGGAAACAAAAAACGCCTGCCACAGCTTTATTGATTATATTGCGGCTCTTCTTTTTGGATCTCTTGAACACGGGCGTTCACTAAATCAACAATGGCTTGCGTTTGTTGAGCTGCTTGCTGATAAAGCTGTTTTGCCGCTTTATTCTCGGTTTGAAGTGCAAATGTTTCGAAGCTTGCTTGAGCTGATTTTAATCCGGCAAGCGTTTGCTTTACTTGAGATGCTACTGTCACGTTCACAACCTCCTAAAAATTTTGATTACACTGTTAGAATGGGTTTTTGTAACAAAAATATAACTTCCATTTTTTTCTGAAATAAAAAACTGCCTCTTTACTATAGAGGCAGGATGTTGTTCATTCTTTTTTATCGGTTTTATCCAAATAACCACGCCCAATTGACGGATTATTGATGATTCCGGCTACAACCAAAATTCCTAGCAACGTTTCATACAGCTGTTCGTATTTTCCTAAATCAAGATCCACTCCGAATGTTTGCAACGCCAGTAAAATAAACGAACCAAGTGCTACCCAAAGCCCATAGTTTTTAAATCGTTCCATTTCTCCTCAGCTCCATTTTCACTTATTCCATTAAAACCATGAAAAAGGTCTTCTGTTTTCGTCTCCATCATTCTCTTCTGAATGATGGTCTTTATGCGTTTCCTCTGCTTCCATCTCGCCACTCTCTACATGGCGCGGCGGTGAGAGCCACGGATCGTGGATGCGGCCCTTTGGAGAAATAATGACATCATCAGCGTGGATAATTAATTTATCAACGTGGATGACACGAGGCTTTTTATTTTCGGACATCTTCGCTTCCTCCCTTGTAATTTAAGCTTTTTGCATTGTTAGACTATGCAACTGTCACGCTTATGGTATAGGCGTTTTTCATAAAAAAGGATGATCTTTCCGATAATCCTTGCAGCTTCGTTCATTTTTTTCTAATCGTCTTTCCACATCCGCATCCACCAGATTTTTTTCCTTTAGATGATGAGTGGATCGAATAGGATTTCGACCCATTGATAACAATCGGCTTTTTCCCTTTCATCGCTCTATGACCTCCAAGTGTTGGGTTGTTACTATTCTATGAAGGCAGCAGAGCGTTGGTACCAGGCAAACTTTATTTTTCTTCCGTTCCTTCACTAAAGGAAAAAGGAGCTGAAGATGGAGGAGAATCATTTTTTTCCTTTCTTTTGATAATCGCATTTTGTTGTCGCAGCGTGTGGAAAAACCAATTCTCTCCTTCCTCTGTTGGAAAATGGATTTTGAATTGTGCTAAACGCCGTTCCAGCTCTTCTTTTTCTTGCTGAAGTTTCGTTAACTCTTCGTACCGTTTTTCACTTTGCCAAGCAAGCTCTTTTAAAATGATATTTTCAGCCACCACTTCTTCTATTTGCTTTGTTAACTCTCTTACTTTAGCTTCTGCCCTTTCCAGTTCCTCTGTGAGTCGTTTATTTTCCAGCTTGAGCGCGTTAGAATCGTTTCGCTGCGCTTCATATTGCGCCAGTTTGGACTGCAAATCCGCCATTTTTTGCTTCAATACCATAACATCCTCTTGTGGTTTTGAGTTCACCGCTATTCTCCTCCTTAAAAAATCATGTGATTCTAATACATACAAATTCAACCCGTTCTCCTTTTAGACCAAAAAAATGAAATTTCCGCTTTTATCACGGCACATTTACCCAGCTTTTTCATAGTATACAGTAGTCGTAACCTCCGCTACGATTTATTTCATTCATTACAGCGGAGAAAACTTTAAATAGGAGGAAAGAGTTATGAGTCACTCTCATCATAAAGAAAAAGTATGTATTAAAACTCGCAAAGTGTATGACTGGGTTACTCGCCAGGTCGATGTGCCGCTAAGAAGCTTTAACGATGATGAATTAGAAGCCGTCTTTCCAGAAGATCGCTGCCCGCGACATCATAAAAACATTTGTGATTTCTTGGCTTCCAATGATTTGAACGCTCAAGATTTCATGATCCGCTGCTTCTTATCCGACGAGGATGGAAATCGAATCGATCCTGTAGTGGATAACGATGCGCTTATCTGCCAAGAAATCATCCAATCCAATGGCCGGCAGCCTGTCAATGTTACTCTGCCATCTGGGGATCAAGTCACATTGCAAAAAGTGAAAGTGCTTGTGAAAGGGCACGTTGTTGTACAAATTTTAAATGCGAACGGACATATTGTCGGCGAGTCAGCCCCTATTCCGTTTGCTACTGCCCAAACCTTTATTTTATGCGCTCCTGAAGGAACATCGCTTGACTGCCATATTTCCTTCTTCGAATGCGATGCCAGCTTGATCTGCACAAACAACTTTTCACAATTAGATGTTTCCATCACATTGTGCTTAGAAGTGCAAATTGAAGCGGATGTGAAAATTGAGGTAGAAGGTCGTTTTTGCAGACCACGTGAAGAAATTTTGGAAGCAACACTTTGCCCTACTGATAACTTCCCGCCTCAATGTCCTGAAGTATTCCCAAGTCATTAAATCTCTTTGCGAGTTAGGCTGTTGCTCCATACAACAGCCTTTTTTATTTGCAGATTCACAGCAAGAAAAACAGGGAGAATGTTTGGATCCACGATCATATAAGGTGAAGCTTCCCCTTTTGATTTTTATAAGACTTTAAGCAAGCCAGCCTTGGAAACATCCTTGTGGCATTCTATTACAACTTATACAGTCGTATTCATTTTCTTTTTTCATATATATATATCAAGAGTACAAATGAATCCATTATGACGGATTCGAAATGCCTGTCGAACCAAGGACTCGTTTGACGTATTCAGCCTGTTAAGGAGGGTGGAGATCATGGGACAAAACCCCCCGAACCACCAAATTCAATTGCAGCAAAAAATTATCCATTACCGTTCAGAAATTGCTAAATATGAAACTCAGTTAAAAGCGCTCGAAACAGAGCTGCAAAAAGAAAGACTCCGCAATGAATATTTGCTCGACAAGCTTCATTTGACTGAAACGACGCATATTGAGCCTTACGAAAAAAAGATCGCTCAGCTCGAACAGCAAATGTTATCGTACGAGGTAGCCCTTGAAGAGGCTGAACGGCAAATTCAGCATCTAAAGCAATTGAAGTATACCGAACATGAAGAAAAAACGGTTCCTGCGGTGACGAAAGCCCAAGCCTTTTTTGCCTACTCGCTCCTTCTTCCTGAAACAAGCGAAGAAGAAATCATTGTCATTGGCGATTTTGTTATTCAAAATATTGGAAATGAACCACTAAGTAATTTGATTGTTTGCATCCGCTCTTCCCCAAAAAGAGCAGGTGAACTTAGCGGTAAAATCGCAACGAAGCCTCTTCCGGCTGACTCTCATGCTTCTGACGCAGCGAATGAAACCATGTTGGAATGGACATTTGCCTACGAGGATTGGAAAGAGAAAATCAAAGAGGGAGAATACTGGCTGAAGCCGACCCATATGAAAAAGCTGATGCCAAATGAAGAACTGCGCTTTTCCCACTTCGAAATGAGAATTAACCAAATAGAAGATATCCGCTCCGTTGTCGTAAACGGCTTCGTTTACTGCAATGAAATACCGCGCGGGCTGGCGTCATTAAATCATATTATTATTAACCTATGATCCCCTCTGTTTTCCATCAACAGAGGGGCTTTTTATTTAAGTTCTCTTTTCATCTCGAATATCAGAGCAAGCCGCATTAGGCGTTGGTCTAAACCGTTTTTCCCTTTCAGTCATATAATGTCACTAGCTATTTTTACTATCGTCTACAAGGGAGTGACAGAGCATGTATCGGGTATTCATTCATCCGCAGCTATTAAAGAAAAAAACAAAGAAAAGCCACGCAGTCTCACCAGTCGCCAATGAAGCAAAGCAGCAATTAGTCGGCTTGCCACCAGGAACAGAGCTTAACGTTCATACTGCTGGCCAAACCTATTATAACGCCCTCTTCCAGTCATTTAACGAACAGACGGAAGAAGTTTCCTTATTAATCGATCCATTTTATAAGGACGGCGGCCAGATTATATGTGTTAAAAGCAGCGACATCCTTTCTCTTGATTTTCCTGTTTCGGAAAATAAGAGTCATTTCGCGGACAAAGAAGACGAATAATTGTATGCAGCCAGGTGGTAAACCTGGTTTTTTATTTGCTGTTATAATGGCAATTTTTCTTATAAAATAGGCTTTTGCCATATTTCCGATAAAGAATGTCCTCACATACACTATCACAAATAGTGCTCATCCTGCCCATTCGCACTTGGATCCGTGATTTTCTAATTCAATCATCACCCGTCACAACTAGCTTACGCTTTCATTGGCACATATTCACTCAGCAAAAGCAAGGCCTCGTCATCAAGGAAACGCTCAAGCACAAGCGATGACGGTTTTATATATGCTTGATCAAACGTTATTAAAAAACGGCCTCATACTAACGCAAAGATGCAGCAACTATCGAAAAAGAAAGTGATTGATGTTTTTGACCATCAGCAATAAGAATACAATTCGCCTCCATCACATATGTGCATGACGAAATAACAAGTCGATGACTTGCCCTCATCCCACTAACCAAACATCAATTTCTCGATTGTGGCTCCAAACAGATTCATTTGTTAAAAAAGGGGTGTTTCTAATGAATGTATGCATTGTCGGAACTGGATACGTCGGATTAACAACAGCGGCGGTTTTAGCTGAACTCGGCCACCAAGTATGCTGTGTCGATCAAAACCATGACAAAATCGAGCAGCTAAACCGCGGATATATTCCGATTTATGAACCCAATCTAAAAGAAATAATAGAGAAAAATCGCGGTCGTCTCACTTTTACAAACGGCCTTGATCTAGGCATCAAACACGCTTCTATAGTTATCATTTGTGTCGGTACTCCTTCTTTAACAGACGGACGGACGGATTTAACCTACATCCAATCAGCCATTGACCATTTAGCGCTCCATATCGACTCCTATAAAACGATTATTATTAAAAGCACGGTGCCTCCTGGAACAACCGAACAGCTCTATATCCAATTATTGGAGAAAGGAGTGCCGAACCATTTATTTTCTATTGCTGCAAATCCTGAATTTTTAAGGGAAGGCTCAGCCATCTTCGATATGCTGCACGCGGACAAAATTGTCATTGGACTCCGTCCGGATGACCAGCGATCGCTCCCGATTATGAAAAGCTTATATGCCGGGATCTCTTGTCCATATGTGATTACAAGCCTCACAGGGGCAGAAATGATTAAATACGCTTCTAATGCCTTTTTGGCGACAAAAATTTCTTTCATAAATGAAATGGCACGCATCTGTGACGCCGTCGGCGCGAATATACACGATGTCGCCAAAGGCATTGGATATGATCCGCGGATTGGCCCCCATTTTTTGCAAGCAGGACTTGGGTACGGCGGATCATGTTTTCCGAAAGATGTAAAATCACTCGAGCAAGTTGCTCATTCCCAAAAGATTACCCCTCATCTTTTACAAGCGGTTCAGCTAATTAATGATTCTCAAGTGGATCTTTACATTCAAAAGCTGCAACAAGCAGTCAACCATTTATCTGATCAAACCATTGCGGTTCTAGGAATCGCTTTTAAGCCCAATACCGACGATACTCGCCACTCTCCTGCAGAACACCTTATTCGAAAGCTTAGCGAAGCCGGCTGCATCGTCCGTGCCTATGATCCGAAAGCGAAGCTAGATAGCAGCCATCAGCCAAACGTAACGCAAACCGATACCCTCCAAGAAGCAGTTGAAGGCGCAGATATCTTAATCATCGCCACTGATTGGCAAGAGTTTCAGCAATTAAATTGGCGAGAAATAAAAGCGCAAATGAACGGCCCCATTGTGCTTGACGCAAGAAATTGCCTCAGACGTCAAGACATTGAACAATGGGGACTACAATATATAGGAGTTGGTTGTGGATGAAAATCGTGGTCACGGGAGCGGCAGGCTTTATCGGCTCTCATTTATGCGAAAAATTATTAGAAGACGAGCAAAACATTGTCATAGGCATTGATGGCTTTATCGGCCCTACTCCCATCCATCTAAAATCCTTTAACATGGACTCGCTTTGTTCGCATCCAAGGTTTACGATGCTTGCCCAAGACCTTTTCATGATTGATTTAGAGGCTCTCTTAAAAGATGTAGACATCATTTATCATTTAGCAGGGATGCCAGGTGTTCGCACAAGCTGGGGAAAGGAGTTTGAAGCATACATTCTTCATAATATTTCTTCGACTCAACGGCTGCTGGAAGCATGTAAAAATTCGCCTATCAAGCAATTTATTTATGCTTCCACCTCCTCGGTATATGGAGAAAAAACCGGAAAGCTCTCAGAAACAGCAGAGACGGCCCCTCTTTCTCCCTATGGTATTACAAAATTAACAGGAGAGCATTTATGTCGCGTATATCATACCTCATTCGGAATTCCGACCGTTGTTTTACGCTACTTTACTGTTTATGGTCCGAGGCAGCGTCCTGATATGTCATTTCATCGCTTTATTAAACAATTGTTAACGAAGCAACCGATCACGATTTTCGGCGATGGAATGCAATCGCGTGATTTTACTTACATTTCTGATTGTATAGCAGGAACCATTTCAGTCTTGGGCAAACGCCATATCATTGGCAAAACATTTAATATCGGGGGAAAAGAAAAAGCATCCATTAATGAAGTCATTGATTTGCTTGAAGAATTGACAGGAATAAAGGCCGACAGACATTACTTCCCTTCAGCGCTTGGCGAACCCAAACATACTTGGGCCGATCTTTCAATGGCAGAACAAGATTTGCATTATTCCCCAAAAATAACGCTAAAAGAAGGATTAAGACGTGAAATCGAGTATATTCGTTCCATCTATCAGGTGGACCTGCCATGAATATCGCTTACATTTGTACAGAAAAGCTGCCTTCCCCTGCCATAAAAGGGGGAGCGATTCAGCTTATGATCGACGGAATCGCTCCGTTTATATCACAAACAAACAAGCTTACGATTTTTTCCATTACCGATCCGCTTTTACCTGTAAGAGAATGTAGAAATGGAATCGAGTATATTCGTTTTCCGAAAGAAACATATGAGCATGATGTGGCCGCCGAACTAGCGAAACATTCATTTGATGTGATTCATGTATTTAATCGTCCAGCCCATATAGCCAAATATAAAGAAGCCGCCAAACAAAGCTCATTTGTTCTCAGCCTTCATAACGATATGTTTTCTCCACTCAAACTATGTAAAGAAAAAGCGGAGCAAGCTTTGCAGAGCAGCACACTCATTACCGCAGTTAGCGAATATATCAAACAAACAGTGATTAGGAGATATCATATCCCGGAGCAAAAAATTCGTGTTGCTTATTCAGGGGTCGATTTAGAAAAATATGTCCCTATCTGGACAGAGGAAGGCGAGCGCATTCGCCGCCAGCTTCGCCAAACATTCGGCATTGATGATCAAAAGGTAATCGTGTTCATCGGAAGGTTAAGCAAAACAAAAGGGCCGCACTTGCTTATTCAATGTATGCCTGATCTCCTTTTGCGTCATCCGGATGCACGATTGGTCATTGTCGGCGGAAAATGGTTTAGCGAAAACACGTGGGATGATTACGTAAGCATGCTTCATCGCTTGTCTGCTCCGCTTAAAAACCATATTATATTTACAAACTATATTCCCTCTGAACAAATTCCTCGCATGTTTTTAATCGGTGATGTATTTGTTTGCAGTTCACAATGGCATGAACCGCTTGCGCGTGTCCATTATGAAGCAATGGCAGCAGGAATCCCGATTATTACCACCAATCGCGGCGGAAATCCGGAAATTATCCGTCATCTGGAAAACGGATTTGTCATCAATCATTATCACGACGCCACTGCTTTTTCAAAAGCGATTGATTATATGTTCACTCATCCGGAAAAAGCACAAGAAATGGCGCGCATCGGCAGGGAGGAGGTGGAAAGACAGTTTCAATTTCGGCATGTCGCCCAGCGCTTTGCGGCGATATATGAAGAAGCGTTGACAAACCATTGACTTCATTAGCGAATGCTTCTCTTTTAACATTCTTCAGTCGAGAAGTCTTCCACTTCTAAATCTTGCGAAGCTTGATGAAAGTGGGAGATGAATCGACTTCGGACAAGGACAGGCTTTTGCCTGTTCAATTGTCTGACCCTGTGGTAAAATAAACCTATGTCGTTCTTTCATAACTGGATATAGGAGGTTGCATGGAGAAAATAAAATGCGAAAACCAAGCTGATCCTTCCATGCGTAAAATATCCAAGGTACAAAAGAACTCCGAATTGTCGGACATCTAGGGTTGGAACGACCCGAAGTCACGCTCAGGGAGACGAAAGGCGGCTTTCGTCGTGGAACTGAGAAGCTCCCACTTCAAGCTTTAGCTAAGTGGTGAGTAGTTCACTAATCCATCAAAAAGCCACCCGCCTCTTAACAGAGTGTAAATAGGAAAGATTCGTCTTGCCTCATGAAATCATCAAGAAAGGATGCCCCTCATCGGAGCATCCTTTCTCTTTTCATTTGCCAATGATAAAAGCGCGAAACGGTTTGTCATTGCTTCCTTTCCCTTTCCTGCGAGGAAATACAGGAAGCTCATAAGAAGAGGACGATAACACTAAAGATTTGTGATTCGCAGCAGCCGGCGAATTAGGTTGTTTTTCTTCAAGCGTTTTCTTCCTTTTCGGTTCGCTTGCACTTACATGCTCACCAGCTGAGTTTTGTTCTTGCTTTGCTGGACGGTCCGCTTGTAACGTTCCTTTCCGCTTTCTTCCCTTTTCTTTCCTTTTGTTCTTCTGTTCAGTTTTGCTTTCCTCTTGATTTAAGTCTGCTTCCTCCAGTTCAACCGCTGTAGGTTGTTGCAGCGGCTCAACTGCATATTCTTGGTGCGTTTGTTCGTGCTCTGCTTGCTGCGCATGGGTCCAAACATCAAGCAACTCAGAAGCCACCCGATTCCATTCATAGCGAGAAACCGCTAATTCTCTTCCTTTTTCCCCCATTTTCTTCATAAGCGATCGATCTGATATAATTTGCGCAATTTGAGCAACAAACTCGTTCGGATCTTCCGGATTTTCTACAACAAGACCGTTTTCTCTTGGCACGATCACTTCGGAATTGCCTCCTCGAGCAGTCGTTACAATTGGAAGGCCAGCAGCCATCGCTTCATAATGCACTCGAGCCAAGGGCTCCTGCCATTGGGATGTACAAACAAAGAGATCAGCAGCCGCAAACCAATTTTGAATTTCATCTGGAGCAACAAAGCCGGTTGTGACAACGGGCACTGGAAGTCTTTTTGCCAATGCGCGTACATAAGCAATATAATCATTTATATCATTTTGGCTAAACCATCTGCTTCCAATGATCACTAAGGCAAGATCTTTAAATTTTTTTGCTAGCTCTGGAAGCGCCCTCACTAATTGATCGACCCCTTTATTGCGAGAGAGTCTTCCGGCAAATAAAATCACCGTTTTATTTTCCAAGCCGTTAGCTCGGCGGATTTCCTGGCGTATTTTCTGCATTTTCGGATGGTGGCCTGGTAAAAACCGATTCGTATCCACCCCGGAATAAATTGTGCGCACCTTGGCAGCCGCTTGTGGGTAAAGGTCGCTAATTACATTTCCAACATAATCGCTGACCGTAACAATATTGGATACTTCTTGTATAACGTTCTCTGCTTCTTGAGGATCCATTTTTTCAGGATGAAACATATCGTTATGCATGCTTAGTGTAATTTTCGCTAACGGAGCTGCCTGCCTGACAGAAAGGACAAGACGCGGGCGGTTAAAAATATGGATCAGATCAAATGGATGTGCTTCAATGTAGCGAACAACACTTTCCCGATAAATCTCAAACACTTTTCCCGGAACTCGCACATAATGAATGCCGTCCAGCGTTTCTTC
This sequence comes from Anoxybacillus sp. B2M1, assembly GCF_001634265.1. Lineage (NCBI taxonomy): Bacteria > Bacillati > Bacillota > Bacilli > Caryophanales > Anoxybacillaceae > Anoxybacillus > Anoxybacillus sp. B2M1. The sequence goes on from NZ_CP015435.1 coordinate 1,786,952, forward strand.
ATCCGGCAGAGATGGATCGCTCACGCCTAATACCGTAATATCATGCTCTTTTTTTAAAAACGGAAGAATTCCCTCAATATAAGTTTGGATCGCTCCGCCTAATACTGGGGGAACAGGAAGTTTTTCCGTGCAAATCATTAAAACTTTCATTCGTATCCCCCTTTTTCCCAATCATGTTGAATCTCTTCTAAAACAGGCCATTTCGATTGATCCGTATCAACAATCGTTTGGATCAGCTGGGTCGTTTCTTCGTTTAGAAATAGTTCCGGCTCATATACAACTTCTTTTATATTTTTATAAAATTCATTCGGCATGGACAAATCAATCATTAAAATTTCATATAGCTCAGCCGAGATTGGATTTGCTTCATGGTATGATCGGATCATTTCCCTCACCCATTGCGCATCCCAGCGATATAAGTCAGCCATTGTGCCGCTAATCAGCTTTCTTAAATCACGAATTGGGAGATCAAAAGCAACACCGTCCAAGTCAATAATCCACATTCCTTCGGCTCCCATTTGACCATTGGACCAGCCATAGTCCTGATGGACAAGCCCCCAATACTCGTTTCCCTTCGCCGCCAGCTCAAAATAATGAGATTGATTTAGTCTGTCAAATCCTCTTTTTGCCTGCTCTTTAAACTCGTCGACAGTATTTAATAAATGCGGACTCGCCGGCATCTCTTGATAAGCCGTAGCAATGGTCCGAAACCATTCCATTTTTTCAATCATTTTTTTATAGCTTTTCGGCCACTTATGCAGTCTGGAAGCGACTTCTGCCTGCTGTGGCGGAACGTAGCCTTTGCTTAAGTGATGAAACTCGCCAAGAGCGTAGCATAGCTGCTTTGCTCCTTCTAAATCTTTAGAAACGGGCGCCAGTGGTTCAATCCACTCAGCCACAAACCATAACTTTCCCCCCGCTTCCACATAATTTTGTCCATCCTTTGTCTGGATAATGGCTGGCACCCTTGCTTTCTTCACATTCACTAAATACTCTTGGGCGCCTAAACTAAACAAGCTTCTAGTCGGTCGGCGATGCAATAACTTTAGGCTTTTGGGTCCTGATTTTGTCTCTAGCTTCCAAATCGCTCCCCCTTTATCCGGCTTTGTCGTCACAACCTGACGGCTCTGTACAGACAAATCGTAGCTTTGCAGCACCTCTTGCGCTATTTGCTCGATATAATCAGGTACATAAAATTCATGATCTAGTTCACTGACCACCCACGGCCCGATTCCACTCTTCTCCACACTATCCCTCCTCTTGCCATATAAAGCGATTCACATCATTAACTGAATGAAGACAGCCTTTATAAACGATTCTCCTGCATTTGTTGCAAAAGTGTCTCCATTCTTTGAATAAAAACCCAGCGTTCCATGGAACATGCTCATGCACTAGATAGAAGCCTCCTCTTTTCATATGGAGCATATGCTGTTGTCCAACGGCCGAATGTCCAAGACCCCTTGCTTTCAGACTGATATTTCGCTAAACTGTTCGTTGTCCGGTTCGTAGTTACCGATTTTTGTGCTGAAGAAGAGTCTATGACCGTCAAGACCATCCGGCTGCTTTTTTCTCGAACCTGTTCGCTTGACCTTCAAAATGGCAGTTATTATAGAAACCCGTATAATGGATGACGCTCTCTCTTTTCCTTTTTGTCTTCATGTCCTAAACTCCTATTCTCGATCTTTTCACTTTATTGAGCCAGCGAATGAGAGAGGCCACTCAGAAACAGAGGATCACCTCTTTTGACAGCGATGAGGCATCCGCCTGAAACCTACTATAAGGTATGCCGCCTTAGGAATAAGGTATAGACAAATATAACAAAGGGAAACATTTTTTCCTCTGAGCAGCCGTTACCGCTCTCTCTTTAACAAAGGAACGCAAGCTCTTCTTTATAAAAAATGCCCCTATCAGCCGTTAAGCTGACAGAGGCGATTTCTTCGCAATTTTCATCTTATGCATCTTTGCTAAACCCGATTAAGGTTACAGAATCAATTTGGTTAAATGGAATGGTAAATTTGTTTCCTCGGTCCGTTTGAAATTTCACATGACCGTTTCGATACTCCAAAATAAAGCCTTTATATTCCCCTTTTCTCGTAACAAGGTGGCATTTGATCCGTGACATGTGGTTAGGTAGCTTCACAAGAAATTGAATTTGCTCTTCCAATGTCATTTCTTGAAATTGCTTCTGTTTTCCTTGTTTCTGCGCATCCTCCCCCCATTCTGCTATTCCTGTCTGCTGAGATGATCGAGGCTTTTTGGCTTGAAAGGACTGCTGCATATATGAAACCTTTGGTTCTAAATTTGGTTGGACAATATAGAGAAGCGGCTCGTTCGGAACGCTTTGTTTCATCGGCTTTCCCCCTTTATTCAAAATGTTCTACAACATAATGTATGCTTTCTCTAGGCAAAAGTACACTCGCAAACAAGAAATGCCCGAGCGTGACAAAGCAGATTTCATAAAATAAAAAATGACCAAACTGCTTGTTTGGTTCTATCACTGCCATTTGTGATGTGAATATTGGAGTTTGAACCTTTTCTGCGGTTGGGTGGACGAACGACACCGCTTCCCAGAATGTCATGGAGATCTTCTGTCGTCCATTGCTTTCCTTGTTACGTTTATCAAAAAAAGAAGCAGCCCGCGGATATCCCCCACAGACTGCTTTGGATTTCCTATGCGATTGCCTTCTTGCAGCATCCATCGTTTCGATGGCAGATGGACTTTCTCATATACCCCATCTTTCGTCGTTTTTTCATCAATTTATAAGCTTGTTGCTATGGGGCTATGGATCCATAATATAAGAGGACAGGACGCCGAACAACTAGCCACTTTCAGACAAATGAATTTGTCTGGAAGCGGTATTGTTCGACCGCCCGACCGTTGAAATCCTCACTCAGGAACAAAGGGTGGAGGCATCCGTATCTATATATGCCGCTCCATCCCGTTTTTTTGAAAAAGCCATGATATTAACGGGCCAAAATATGATAGCCGGAATCGACATGAATGCATTCGCCGGTAACACCGCGAGACAAATCGCTGAACAAGAACAGCGCCGCATCTCCTACTTCCTCTTGTGTTGTTGTCCGGCGAAGCGGGGCTTTCTCTTCGATTTCTTTTAAAATAGAGTTGAAATCGCTGACCCCTTTTGCTGATAATGTGCGAATCGGCCCAGCAGAGATCGCGTTGACACGAATACCGTATGGGCCTAAATCGTTCGCTAAATATTTGACACTCGCATCTAATGAAGCTTTGGCAACACCCATGATATTATAGTTTTGTACAACGCGCTCGCCGCCAAGATACGTCAACGTAACAATGCTTCCGCCTTCAGTCATAAGCGCTTTTGCTTCTCTTGCGACAGCCGTTAATGAATAAGCGCTAATATTATGCGCTAACAAAAATCCTTCACGGCTTACATTCATGTATTCGCCGCTTAAATCTTCTTTGTTGGCAAATGCAATGCAATGCGCTACTCCGTGGATGACACCCACTTTTTCTTTGATGTCTGCAAAGCATTTGACAATGTCCTCATCATTTGTCACATCGCAAGGAAGCAACAAAGCGGTCTCATCTTCAAGCGTTTCAACTAATTTGCGCACTTCCGCCTCAAAACGCTCTCCCGCATAGGTAAAAATCAGCCGGGCGCCTGCTGCGTGAAGCGAACGGGCAATTCCCCACGCAATGCTTCGTTTATTCGCCACTCCCATCACGACATATGTGCGACCTTTTAATGATAACGTCATTCGCCATCCTCCTAATGATCATAGCTTGTATTTTTATTATTTGTTATTAGTACCAAGTATTAATTTCATTATAACAAAAAAAATAGCTCGACAAAATAATAATTTTCTCGAAAAAAAAGAATCGACAAATTTTTTCCGCTTGATTTACGCACTTCCCTTTGCAAAAATAATAGAATTAGCTAATATGGATATGGTAAGTTTTTAACACGGAGTTGAAAAAACGATGGAACAAGATAAATTATCGCAATCAAAGTTAGATTATAATTTGTTGTTTGTGCTATTTTTAATGGCGATTGTCAGCGCGATTGCCATCCAGAGCGCAGAACCGTCGCTCCCTGAAAAGCTGCAATCGGTAAATTTTTCATTGAAGCAGCTGCAGTGGTATGTCATCGGAGCCTTTGTCATTGCGGCTACGCTGATTATTGACTATGACCGCCTCTTTCACTTAGCTTGGTACCTGTACGGATTTGGAATGCTGCTTCTGCTCGGTCTTGAGCTCAATGTTCCCGGAACGGTGACCCTCAAAGGAGCAACAAGCTGGTACCACATCCCTGGTGCCGGTAACTTTCAGCCGTCCGAATTAATGAAAATTTTTATGATTATTGTCATAAGCCGTATTATTATGAATCATCGCGAAAAATATCCGGAACCAACGGTAAAGGAGGATTTTCAACTACTAGGGAAAACCCTCCTCGCCACCGCGCCGCCTTTATTTCTGCTTATTAGACAGCCAGACTTAGGCATGTCGATGGTGTTTATGGCGATTGTCGCCTCCCTTGTGCTCGTATCGGGCATTCGCTGGCGCATTATTTTGGGGATTATTTTTAGCGGCCTCTCTATTGCCGGCATTCTCATTTTTATTTTCTTTCAATTTCCTGATTTTTTCCATAAATATATTTTGAAAGATTATCAATTAGATCGCTTTTACGGCTGGCTTGCTCCATATGAATACTCCAATGAGCAAGGGTTTCAGCTCATTCGCTCTCTTCTTGCGATCGGATCAGGAGAAATGTACGGAAAAGGGTTTGGAAATTTGGATGTATATTTGCCGGAAGCGCACACGGATTTCATTTTTGGCATTATCGCTGAGCAGTTTGGGTTCATTGGCGCAAGCATTGTGATCTCGCTCTTTTTCCTGCTTGTATACCGGATGGTTCACATTGCTCTTGAAAGCCATGATTTATATGGCAGTTATTTATGCACAGGGGTCATCGGCATGATTACGTTTCAAGTCTTTCAGAATATTGGCATGACCATCGGATTGCTGCCGATTACAGGATTGCCGCTTCCATTTATCAGCTATGGAGGAAGCTCGCTGGCCACTTACATGCTGGCCATTGGCATCGTCTTAAACGTGCGTTCCCGCACGAAAAAATTTATGTTTTCGTCCGAAGAATAACCTTGATGGGGTAGACAAAGTCCTCTTTGACTTTGTCTACTGTCATTTTAAGCACCCATTCCTTGTGTTTTTTCACCTTATCCTATTTTCAACATGCTTAAGACGCACCCTCACAGGCGGATGAGCGAGGCAAGCGACACAGCATGGATCAATCTGCTAAAGTCGCAAGCTTGCGGCTTCTTTGTTTATTCCCTGCCAAAAGGTCATACAATATAAAAGGTGTCACTGAACAGGTTTGCATCTAGAAATCGGATCATTTTGGACGGCCAGATCATCGAATAACCAACCGCCTTACAAACTCGCCCATTAGCCTGAAAGCGATGCTGTTTAATCCCTTTTCGCGCGGGACATGACAAAACAAATCTGCCGATTGTCTCCGGCCGTCGCTCATGCAGAAACCATTGGCTTTAACTCATGATTGAAATGGAAAGAAGGGGAACGGATGAAAATCGATATTATCGGAGATATTCATGGTTGTTACACGGAGCTAGTTGCTCTGACAAAAAAGCTAGGATATGAGTGGATAAACGGCATGCCGATTCACCCGAGGGGAAGAAAGCTGGGATTTGTCGGCGATTTGACCGATCGCGGACCACAATCTTTACAAACCATCGAAACCGTATTTTCACTTGTGAAAAGTGGGCTGGCTCATTATGTCCCCGGAAATCATTGCAATAAGCTGTACCGCTTTTTCCTCGGACGAAACGTACAAATCACGCACGGCTTAGAAACGACCGTAGCTGAATATGTCGCGCTCCCTTTAAGCGAACAGAACCTGATGAAGAAAAAGTTTATTTGGCTTTACGAGCATGCCCCTTTATATGCTCGCCTCGACAACAATCGTTTGGTTATCGCTCACGCCGGCATTCGTCAAGATGATATTGGCAAGTACAATCAAAAGGTCAAAACATTTGTGTTATACGGAGATATCACTGGGGAAACGAATCCGGACGGAACACCGCTTCGCCGAGATTGGGCCAAATATTATAATGGAGACGCATGGATCGTCTATGGTCATACTCCTGTTAGAAAGCCGCGCATCCTCAATCGAACAGCAAATATTGATACAGGATGCGTATTCGGAGGAGCGCTAACAGCATTGCGCTATCCAGAAATCGAAACGGTTTCCGTTCCCTCTACTTTGCCGTATATTCCAGAAAAATTTAAAGAATTCAACTAAAAGAGGGCGCTACTGTGCAGCAGCGCCCTCTTCAATCAACCGGTTCATATCATGGGGAAGCGGACAACGAAACCGCTTCATTTGCTGGTGAAACGGATGAAAAAAAGACAGCTCCGTGCTATGCAGCGCTTGGCGATTTATTTTTTCGCGGCTCCCTCCATATAATTCATCGCCTAAAAGCGGATGACCTAAATAAGCCAGATGAACACGAATTTGATGGGTTCGTCCTGTTTCAAGCTCCAATGATACATGCGTATAATGCCGGAAGCGCCGCAAAACATGAAAATGTGTGATCGCCCGTTGTCCGTCTTCACGGACCTCCCTCTCAATCATACTGTCTCCTTTTCGGCCAATCGGCGCAGTGATCGTTCCTCTCTCATCTTCCACTACGTTATGGCAAAGAGCTTCATATTTTCGCTTTACATACCCTTTCTTCTGCAATTCGGACAATAAGTGGTGGACATGGCGGTGCTTGGCCACAAGCACCAGGCCTGAAGTATCACGGTCCAGCCGCGTCACAATGTGCACCGTCGAAGATAGATTTTGTTTGTCGTAATGATGCAGTAAAGCGTTCGCCAACGTGCCTCTTGGATGTTCACGAGATGGGATGGTTGGCATGTAAGGCGGCTTATTAACCACTAACAAATATTCATCCTCATACACCACATCAAGGGATAGAGGTTCTGCTATCATATCTGCACTTCGTTCTTCTGGAGGAAAACGCACAACCAATGTCTCACCGCACCGAAGGAGATGACGGACAGTGACAGGGTTTCCATCAACTTCAATAGCGCCGCCATGAAACTTAATATCGGTTAATGCAGTCCGCGAAATGTGTTGTTCTTTCAAAAAATCACGAACAAGCGTTCTGTCGTTTTGCTCTGTAATCGTCCATTGCAATGAAAAGTACGTCAATGCTGTTTACCCTTTCTTTCACATGTTTAGTCGGCAATAAATGAATCGCGGACCCGTTTCCAAAAAGGAAACGGACGAAAACGCGCAAAGCGAACCTTTTCATCGGCTACACGGCATTGAATGGATTTTACCTCTTTATGAAGCAGCGATAGATGGTCAATCGAAATTTGAAAATCGCTGTGATTGACCGGCTTCAACATACATGTATGGTGCGCTGGCAAAACAAGCGGCGAACCAATCGTCCGGAACACACGATTGTTAATGGATGCCATTTCCGCCAATTGAATCGCTTCCAGCGATGGATGCAAAATGGCTCCTCCTAACGCTTTATTATATGCCGTACTTCCAGTCGGGGTCGAAATGCAAAGCCCATCTCCACGAAACGTTTCAAAAAGGTCACCTTTTATTTCTACATCCATAACAAGCGTTCCCGTGACACTTTTTACCGTGCATTCATTCAGCGCCAAATATCTTGCCTCCCGCCCGCCATTAACGTAACGGATAATCACCTCAAGCAATGGGTATTCGACCACTTGATAAGGAGTTTTCGCAATGGCAATCACAAGTTTTTCAATTTCTTCAGGCACCCAATCTGCGTAAAAGCCTAAGTGGCCTGTATGCACGCCAACAAATGCCGTTTTATCAAGGCGGCGGCAGTACCGATGAAATGCATAAAGCAGCGTCCCATCACCGCCAACGGAAATGACAATGTCGGGCTGATTTTCATCATATTCAAGTCCAAAATCCAACAAGTAGCTTTTCATTTTTTGTGTTAGCGCATTAGATATGGCATCTCCTTTAGAGGTGATGGCAAATTTCATATCCTCTTGTTTTTTCTTCATCGTTCTTCCCCTTTTGCTTCTTGTTTTCGAGAAAACGCTGCTTGCGCCTCCTGAATCTCAAACCGGATTTTCGACATTTCCTCGTCCAACAAATAAGCAGCCTCCGCTGTGCGTTGCAGACGTGCTTTAATCTCTTCCGGAAAACGCCCGCTATATTTATAATTTAAAGAATGCTCAATTGTTGCCCAAAAATTCATGGCCAACGTTCGAATCTGAATTTCTACCAAAATCTTCTTTTCCCCGTAGATCATTTGTACAGGATAGCGAACAACAACGTGGTAAGAGCGGTAGCCGCTTTCTTTTTTTTGTGTGACATAATCACGCTCCTCCACGATTTCAAAATCGTTACGCTGCCGCAGCAGCTCCACTACGATTTTTATGTCATCCACAAATTGACACATCATTCTCAGTCCGGCAATATCCTGCATTTCCTCTTCCAGCTTATCGAGAGGGATATTTTTCTTTTGGGCTTTATCAAGAATGCTCGCGATCGGCTTGACTCTTCCAGTCACAAATTCAATCGGTGAAGGAACGCCTTGCATTTCAAATTGTGTCCGCATTCCTTTTAATTTCACTTTTAACTCTTCTACTGCTTGTTTATAAGGGGCGAGAAATAAGTCCCAATGCTTTACCATATAACCACCACCAAGCATTATGTAAGAAATACGTCTTTTACGGCCTTCTCCATCTCTTCACCATAGTTTGCATTTCCTTCAATATTTTCAACTAAATAAGCCAATTCTTCCTGGAAACCAGGCAATTCCATTTTGGCAGCACCGCATTGGAGAAAAACAGAAAGCGGCTGGTGCAATGCCTGTTTTACTTCCGGCCAGACTGGCTGGGGAATGGCTATATAGATAAATTCATCCCCCGCTTCCATTATATAAATAAATGATAAAAGATCAGAATCCACAAGCATATAGCGTTTTGGCGCTGCATTCTCCAGCGAAAACGGCGGTTCTTCAGCCAACAGCCATAGTTGTTCATTGCGTTTTTCTACTTGTTGAATCATTATCTTTTTCCTCATCATACCGTCTCCTTCCACTGCAACAATCCAATCCAACTTTTATTTTACCATAATACACCTATGCACAATAAACCATTGATATTCGGTTTGAAACATTTCATAATAAGGATAAGAATACAAGGAGACGAAAGCAGATGAAACAAGAAATCGAAATGGAGTTTAAAAGCTTGCTAACGCAAGAAGAGTTCAATCGCCTTAAGCATTCTTTTTTCATTAGGGATGACCAGTTTGTTTATCAGGAAAATCATTATTTTGACACGCCGGAATTTTCCTTAAAAGGACAAGGAGCGGCATTGCGCATTCGGGTCAAAAACGATACATATACACTGACGTTAAAGCAAACAGTCGAACAAGGATTGTTGGAAACTCATGAAGCACTTACAAAAGAAAAAGCGCAGTCCATATTAAGCAATCCGGCGATGATGGAAGGAGAAATGAAAAGCCTTTTAAAAGACATGGGGATAGCAGCAGAACAATTGCAGCATTTCGGAACACTCGCAACCCACCGGGCGCAAGTTCCTTATGAAGGCGGAATGCTTGTATTGGATCATAGCTGTTATTTGCAAACAGAGGATTACGAGCTGGAATACGAAGTCAATGACTGGGAACAAGGAAAAAACAGCTTCGAGAAATTGCTCGCCTCCTTCCGTATTCCCTATCGTCCAAGTGCAAACAAGATCAAACGTCTCTATGCTAAAAAATATGGAGTTGAGGATCAATCATGAACATTCAACAAATCAAAATGTGGATGGAGCTTCAAGCGTTGCGTTCATTTTCTACCAACACTTCAACTACAGCTGATCCTTTCACAGAAATGGGAACGCCGTTTCAAGCGTTGTTGTCCCAAGTGCTTGAGCAGACAGAATCAAAGCAGACGCAAACAGAGGAGACTTCCTTGAAATCTCTGACCGCTCTGCCGCTCCGCACGCTAGCAGTTGCTCCAGCCAATCAAGCCGCTCCTTCAAACAGCCGTATAGAGGAAATCATTCAACAAACCGCTGAAAAATATGGTGTGGAGCCTAAACTGATTCGTGCGGTTATTCGTCAAGAATCCGGGTTCCGTCCTGATGCGAAAAGCCATGCTGGCGCCGCCGGGCTTATGCAGTTAATGCCGAGCACAGCGAAAATGCTTGGGGTAGCTGATGTATTCGATCCCGTTCAAAATATAGAAGGAGGAACAAAGTATTTACGTCAGCTATTAGACCGTTACAATGGCAATCTTGAGCTTGCCCTCGCCGCTTATAATGCAGGACCGGGGAACGTTGACAAATACGGAGGAGTTCCTCCATTTCGCGAAACAAGGTCGTATGTACAAAAAGTACTAAACATATACTATTCGTAAAAAATCCTAGAGTGCGACCGCTAAGTCGCTTTGTTTGAGATATATGGACTTCATTGTTAAAATAGCAATACATGATATTTGTTTTAAAGGAGTTATCAATGATGGCGGAACACTCGAGAACACCGTATGAATCGATTGGCGGGGAACCAATGATTGCAAAGCTCGTTGATGCGTTTTACAGCCGTGTTGCTAAACATCCTGACTTACAACCTATTTTCCCGGCTGATTTAACGGAAACAGCCAGAAAACAAAAACAATTTTTAACCCAATATTTAGGAGGTCCGCCCCTCTATACAGAAGAACACGGCCATCCAATGCTTCGAGCCCGCCATTTGCCGTTTGAAATCACTCCGACTCGGGCCAAAGCATGGCTGGCCTGTATGAGAGAAGCGATGGACGAAGTCGGCTTATCCGGACAAGTGCGTGAAGAGTTTTATCATCGCCTTGTACTGACTGCTCACCATATGATTAACACTCCAGAACAAGATAGAGAGGAGCATTCCTTTGAATGAAAAGGTAGCTGGCATCGTATCCAACTTTCCATTCGCTTTTCAGCATTGTAGTGGTGAGAAAAAGCCTTTGGAAATTTATTTATTTATCGATCCTCTTTGTCCGGAATGCTGGGCGCTTGAGCCCATTATCAAAAAGCTTTTCATTGAATATGGACGATTTTTTACCTTGAAGCATGTGCTAAGCGGAAGACTGGCAACATTGAACATCTGTAAAAAGCAAAAATTTGAAGTGATTGCTCATACGTGGGAACGCACGGCCAGCCGCTCCGGCATGTCTTGTGATGGAAGCCTATGGTTTGAAAACCCTATAGACACTCCCTATTCCGCTTCGATTGCCATTAAAGCGGCGGAACTACAAGGAAAACGGGCGGGTATGCGCTTTTTGCGCAAGCTCCAAGAACTCCTGTTTTTAGAAAAACAAAATATTGCTGATATTAATGTTTTGTTGGAGTGTGCGAAAAATGTCGAGCTGGATGTTAATGAATTTATGAAGGACCTTCATTCTAACAGTGCCGCGAAAGCATTTCAATGCGACTTAAAAATTACATCAGAAATGGATGTCCAAGAAGTTCCGACACTCGTCTTTTTTAACGAAAATATTGAAGAAGAGGGCATTAAAATTTCTGGATGCTATCCATATAGCATTTATGTGGAGTTGATTCATGAAATGCTGGGATTCTGTCCAGAGCCATCACCGCCCCCCCCACTTGAAGCCTTTTTAAACCATTTTAGATTTGTTGCCACAAAAGAAATCGCCGTTGTGTATGATCTTGATATACAAGAGGTCGAAAAGGAAATGAAAAAGCTGCAACTCAAGCAAAAAATTGAAAAAGTTCCCGTAAAGTACGGAACTTTTTGGAGGTATCTTTCGACCAAATAATTTCCTTTTACACATAAAAAGACAAAAGACCCAGCGCAGGCCGGGTCTTTTGTCTTTTTATTGTCATTAAGACAACAAAGGGGATGGGAGAAAATTTTCACGGTCAAACAAAGGGGTATAAGGTTATTTGTGATTTTATTCACGTAATTATCATATCAGTGATCGTTTTTTTTGACAACTGTTTTGTTTATTTGTTCACGATTTTGTCATAAATCCTTAAGCAAGGCATGTTAAGCCGGACCATCATCATACAATGAATATAAAACAGCTAGAAATGGAGGGAACAATGAAACGAATCACGCTCATTTTTTGGATGTTGATAGTGTTGATTGCCTTTCTTTTGAATTTATTCGGCTTAATGCACGTCATGCCTTTATTCATTACGATGCCGCTTTTGTTTCTTTCGATTTTATTCGCATTATGGACATTTAACAACCGCAACCGTTTTAAAGGATTTCAAAAAAAACGAATGTGGTAATCCCCACATTCGTTTTTTATCTACGACAGCAGTTGTTCCATCTCTTCCAGTTTTTGCTCGAACACTTGGCACGCTTCCTCGATTGGCTTAGCTGTCGCCATATCCACTCCAGCCTTCTTCAGCACCTCAATCGGATAATCAGAGCTGCCGGCTTTTAAAAACTCAACGTACCGTTGAACAGCCGGCTCTCCTTCTTCTAAAATTTGCTTGCTCAACGCTGTAGCCGCACTAAAGCCTGTCGCATATTGATATACATAATAATTGTAGTAAAAATGCGGAATTCGCGCCCATTCTAAACCGATTTCCTCATCAACAACCACATCGCTTCCAAAATATTTTTTATTGAGCTCATAATACATAGATGTCAGTGATTCGGCTGTTAACGCTTCTCCCTGTTGGGCTTTTACATGAACCATATGCTCAAACTCAGCAAACATCGTTTGCCGAAATACAGTGCCGCGAAAACCTTCCAAATAATGATTGAGCAAATACAACCGCTTGTCTTCCTCTTCAATCGTTTTTAGCAAATAATCATTGAGCAATGCTTCATTGCATGTCGAAGCGACTTCCGCCACGAAAATCGAGTAGCTGCCATATGGATATGGCTGCGTTTTCCGCGTATAATAGCTGTGGACAGAATGGCCAAACTCATGGGCAAGCGTAAATAAATTATTGACATTATCCTGCCAGTTCAGCAAAATATATGGATTGGTTCCATAAGCTCCTGAAGAATAAGCTCCACTTCTTTTTCCTGCATTTTCACGCACGTCGACCCAACGATTTTCCAGTCCTTCTTTCACGATGCTTACATATTCTTCGCCAAGTGGAGCTAGTCCTTTTAGTAGATACTGCTTTGCTTCTTCATATGTCACTTCCATTTTTACATTTTTCACCAGAGGAGTATACAAATCGTACATATGAAGTTCCTCAATCCCTAGAGCTTTTTTGCGCAATCGAACATATCGGTGCAGCAAATCCAAATTTTTATTTACAGTCTCCACAAGATTATCATAAACGCTCTCCGGAATATTATTGCTGCTTAAAGCCGCTTGACGCGCAGATTGATACTGGCGCACGCGGGCAAAAAAGTTATCTTTTTTCACTGCGCCACTAAGCGTGCTGGCAAAAGTGTTTTTATATTTTCCGTATGTTTTATACACAGCTTTAAACGCATCACGGCGAACGCGGCGATCTTCACTTTCAAGAAAGCGTATGTAACGTCCGTGCGTCACTTCAACTTCTTCCCCATTTTCGTCAATAATGGTCGGGAATTTTAAATCGGCGTTATTTAGCATCCCAAATGTATTGCTTGATGAGGCCATCACCTCCGCCGCTTGAGCAAGCAACGCCTCTTCTTTTGCGCTCAGCACATGCGGCCGCTGTCGGTTAATTTCATCTAAAGCATGTTCATAAAGCTTAAGTTCCTCTTTTTCCTTAAGAAATGACTTCACTTTCGCCTCATCAATCGCCAAAATTTCTGGCACGATAAAAGCCATTGCGCTTGATGCTTCGCTGTAAAGCCCCTTAATCCGATCATTTAAGCTTTGGTAAAAAGAGTTGGTGGTATCTTGGTCGTAGCGCATATGCGCATACGTATACAGCTTGTCAAGACGCAGCGACAAATGATCCTGATATTGCAGCGCCTCATAGAAAACATCGGCGGATTCTCCTAGACGCCCTTGATAATCAGCGAGCTGGGGCAGCATTTTTTTGACTTCTTGAAATTCTTGCTCCCATGCCTCATCGCTTGGAAAAATATCTTCAAGCCGCCACGTTTCCTCGATAGGAATTTCATTGCGCTTTGGCAATGATTTTACCGCTTGCTTTTCAGTCATATGCAAATTGTCCTCCTTTATCAAACATTACATTATAGTAGTATTCTCTTTCTTTTTAAAATTCCCTCCAATCATTATATGACAGCGACGTTCTTTTTATTTGCTCAAGCAATGAGCGATCATTGGCCAGTGCTTCTTCTATCGTCGCCGGAAACGTCCAGTTTTGGATGCGCTGAACGGACTTTTTGGTCATCCATCGAACATAGCCGAGCTGTTCCAGCCGCTGGATATACTCATATATCGCCCTTGTGTAAGGGTATGCTTGTGCCAATGGAAGCGCACGTACAAATAGCTTGCGTTCTGCAATTTTTTTCTTTATCCAGTTATAAATCTCCGCAAGCGAATACGTTCGGTTGGAACTGTTTATAAAAAGTAAAATATAGGTCTGCCAAATAAATGGAGGACTTTCAAATAAATAGCCAAATTGCAGCGGCCACCCTGCTTCACAAGGAAATAAAGATGGAGGGTGGTGCAAATAGAAATCCGCACAGACTGCCCTCGTCACCGTGGAAGGATAGAACGTAAAGGTTTGGCGCCATTTTGTTTTTTGCATGAGCCATGTTCGCCAAAAGGAGGACGGCAACGAAATTTGCGGATAAGTAAAAAAATCATGGATACGAACATGATCAAGCTTTTGAATGATGGGAACAGAAAAAGCATGATAGATCGAAAAAGGAACGAGATGAACGAGGCGGATCAGCTTCTTTGTCTGAGGACAGTAATAGAAAAGCAAGGGTTGCGGGGAAATGGAGGACACGTACTGTGTGAATAGCCATTGAAACCTAGAAAGCTTAAAATGAAAAGCGGATAGTCGTTGAAGCTGGTGTGCTCCCAATATCCAAATGGGCTGCATACCCGTTTTTTTGTAGCCATTATTGCGCTTTTGAAATTGTGCTTCGCTTATGACCGAGCATTGATATTCGAACACATACGGCCGGCCTTGGATGTTCACATAAAGATCTGGACGCTGTTGAATCGTAAGAAAGTAGGGCTCTAGCTGAACATCGGGTGCTTGTTTTTGCAGCCACGTAAACAAATCCCGTTTTCCAGAAGCATGATACGACGATTCTGCCTCATGCTCAAACGGACATTTCGTTTCTCTTTTATGGGCAAAATGTGGCAGCTTCTTTGTACCCAGCTTTAGAATCACCTCTTTTTGGCATCCGGGACAAACAAAAGTTTCTTCTTCCTTCAGTCGCTTGAGCTTTTGCCGCGTCCAGCCATCCAATAGAGAAATCGTTTGGCCATTTGAACGTTGTGCAACCAGCAAAAAAAACACTCCTTTCATCACCGCTTATTCTTTATAGCATTCGTTCCGTTTGGCGTAAATTCCTGCTAGCTGCCGAATATAAAACAAGGACAAGAGCGCCAAGAAGATCGTGAACCAAACGCGCTTGATCCTGCGCGGATAGCTGTAACTCGAGCCGCTGGTGCTTGAAACTAGATACGCCTTACTTCTTGAAAAAAGGACAAGAGATCCATTCTGATATAACAAAAACCTGAGCCATCACGCTCAGGCTGTTCCATAAACCTTTTGGATAGAAATCGCTAAAGAAGCGGAGAAAGCAAGCGGCAAATCGATTCGACCACACGGGTGGCCAAGCGCCTCTTTTTAAATGTTTCATAATCAATGGGATCGGAATCATTCAAATCATTTAAAAAATCAGCTACAAGCGTTTTTGTGCTTTCTGTATGATATAAGAAAGCATTCACTTCAAAATTCAGATGAAAGCTACGCATATCCATATTGGCTGTCCCAATCGAGGCAAGCTCCCCATCGACAATAATAATTTTGCTATGTAAAAAGCCTTTGCGATATTCGTAAATTTTCACTCCAGCCTCCAATAATTCTGGAAAATAGGAACGTGAAGCATAAAACACTATTTTTTTATCAGGCCGTTTGGGTGCCAAAATGCGAACATCAATGCCGCTTAATGCCGCCACTTTTAGCGCTTCGAAAATGTCCTCGTCTGGTATAAAGTAAGGAGACGCAATCCAAATCGATTTTTTCGCCGATACGATCATGGCGAAAAATAAATGCTTGATAACCTCCCATTCTTGATCGGGTCCGCCAGAAATAAGCTGGATGCCGCCCTTCTCACTGTTCGGAATGAGGGTCGGCGATAAATAATTTAATGTTAATAAGGTTTCCCCGGTCATATAGTACCAATCCTGCAAAAAAATAAGCTGGAGTGTTCTTACGGCTTCTCCGCGAATCCATAAATGCGTATCGCGCCAAAAGCCAAAGTATTCGTTTTTGCCCAAATACTCATCTCCAATATTTAACCCGCCAACAAATCCCACTGTTCCATCAATGACAATAATTTTACGATGATTGCGGAAGTTAATTTTATTATTTAAAAAAGGAAGACGGACAGGGGAAAACGGAACCATTTCCACTCCAGCATCACAAAGCTCTTGAATGTACGCTTTCGATAACTTCCAGCTTCCAACAGCGTCATATAGAAAACGGACATGTATCCCTTTTTGTGCTTTTTCAATCAAGATGTTCTTCAACCTTTGTCCAACGTCATCATGGCGGACAATATAATATTCTAAATGAATATGATGATTCGCTTTCTCAAGCTCTGCAAAAATAGTGGAAAACGTTGCTTCTCCATTCGTTAATATTTTCGTTTCCGTCGCCAAAGAAACAGGGCTTTTGCCAAGACGGTGGGCAAGCCGGAGAAGCGGCAGCTGGTGCTCTTCGATATGCTTCATCTGCTCGATGTTAAAATCGCGCTGCCCCTCAAATTTTAGAAACATTTGTTCATCCAGCATCGCCTTCTTTTTAAATAACCGCTGTTTTCGATAGCTTTGACCGAATAGGATATAAAAGAAAAAGCCGATGAGCGGAAAACTTCCAAGCACGACCAGCCACGTTAGCGTCTGAGCTGGCCGCCGATTTTCCAAGGAAATGACAAAGGCGATAAAAATAACGGAACAGGTCGTCAAAATACTGAGCGATCCAAGAAGCCAGCCTTCCCAATAGTCTTTTGTAAAAAATAAAAGTACGCTTAGCAGAAGTAAAAAAATGAACACTTGCAACGTATTTCGCAATGAATTTCACCCTATCCGTTTGTTGTTCTCGAAGAAAAAGCCGATTTCAACAGCTGAAATCGGCTTTTACTTTAACGGAAAATGTTTAGCCAGCGTAGCCAATGCATTGCTATGAATAATTTCTTTTCCGTATTCCTCTAATCGATAAATGGTTAGTTGAGAATCGATCCCGTATTCTAATAAGATGCTTAACCAATTGTCGATTTCGTGTTCTGTATAGTTTTCATCAAATTCAACAAATAAGTAGTAGCGGCCTTCGAATTGAAACAGGCTGTTTTTCACATTTGTAAAATCAGCGCGATGAGCAAGCGCAATCAAGTCTTCGATATCTTTAAAAGAGATCGTAAAATGAAGCACTTCTTCTTCCTCGTCTTCTGTCAGCCCACCGCTATCCTGCTGCACATGAAAATGGTGGTCAAGAAGCTCCTCCATTTTTTCGTCCATCGGAAGCAATTTTTCTTCAGGAAGCGGAAGCTCTAATTTGCTTCCATCCTTGGACAGCTGCGCTTTTGTCACTAGCACCTCTAATCCTTTATCAAGCGCTTGCACTTGGATCCAAAGCGGCCCTTCAAGCGAAAAATCTCCTTCGTTATGGACTTCATCCATCATTTCCCAAAACAATTCTTCGCTTCGTTCGCGGTTATACCAAATTTCTTCGCGGTCAAAGCCGCGTTCTTCTATATCAACATAAGAGATATAAAACTTCACCGTATGCTCATTAATGCGTTCCATTTCCATTTGTCAACTCTCCCTTCTCCAAGACTGAGTTTGAAGGGACTTTTTTACCCCCGAAAGGCGATGCCTTGTACTTCTATTTTATGATAAAAACCTTCAGAAGGGAAATAAAAAAACCCCCATTTTTCAAAAAATAGTGATGAAATGAAACATGTCCTACTATAATGATGATGAAAGAAAAGGAGATGAGGAACATAAATGATAAGCGAATATATAACTTCGATTCTTCTCATCATCGGTATTGATGTCATTCTTGGCGGAGATAACGCAGTTGTCATTGCTTTAGCGAGCAGAAAGTTACCGGAGCAGAAACGAAATACAGCCATTGTGCTTGGAACCACGTTAGCCATTGCCGTTCGCATCGTTTTAACAGCGGCGGTCGTCATATTGCTAAAGATTCCGTTTTTGCAGTTTGTAGGCGGATGCATGCTGCTTTGGATTTCTCTCAAACTGTTAATTCAAAAAAACGAAACACCTACGCACATTGAATCAGCAACCTCGCTCTGGAAAGCAGTACAAACCATCGTTGCAGCAGATGTGGTGATGGGATTAGATAATGTTATTGCCATCGCCGGTGCAGCGGATGGCCGTGCTTCTCTTGTCGTCTTTGGATTTCTTTTTTCTGTTCCGATTATCATTTTAGGCAGCAAAATTATACTTTATTCAATGGAGCGATATCCTTTTTTAATTTACATTGGAGCAGCCATTTTAGCGTATACAGCTGGGAAAATGATCTTAGGAGAACAACGAATCCAACATATTGACGAAGTTGTTTCTCTTCGCCCTTTTTTCCCATTTGCCGCCGCTATGTTCATCATCTGTGCCGGCTGGCTGATCAATCGGAAAAATGACCGCTCTTGGACATAAGAACAAGATGATAAAAAACTTCTACATGGAGCAACCATGTAGAAGTTTTTTACTGATTAACGAGCCGTTGAGCTTCACGCAACTGATAAGCTCGCACCTTGCGCGGCAAGAAGCGGCGAATTTCATCCTCGTTATACCCAACTTGAAGACGTTTTTCATCAATGATAATCGGTCTTCTTAAAATCCCCGGATATTTTTGGATAATCTCATATAAATCTTGGAGCGGCAATGACTCGAGATTTATATTTAATTTTTGGAAAATTTTTGATCTAGTAGAGATAATTTCATCTGTCCCCGTTTCTGTCATGCGAAGAATTTCTTTAATTTCATCGATTGACAGCGGTTCAGAAAAAATATTTCGTTCAACATACGGAATATCATGTTGCTCTAGCCACGCTTTTGCTTTGCGGCAAGAGGTGCAGCTAGGTGATGTATACAATGTAACCATAATTGTTACTCACTCTCCTTTAACAGGATAAATAGTCCTGCTTACATATGAGCCAGTCAGCTTGTTTTCTGCTCATATTTAGATGAAAATGGATTTCATATTGTATATTATACAATAAAATTCCTAAGAACGGTATAGTTTTTCAAAGTCCCCCCATTTTCTTCATCCCGCTTCCCATATTCTCTAAAATCCTCTACAATATAAAGAAAGGAAAATAACAACGGCCATCCATGACCTCAAAAACGAAACCATGCGACCGTCTTCGCTTTTTATCGGCTGATTCGATGATAAAGTGAAGCAGTCGAAGCGTTTACTTGAACGAACATCCCTGTTTCGGCATCTTGCTTATTTCCATTGTTGGCCATTCTATAAGCAGGTAAGGGGAGGAAGGGCATATGACCCAATATTTTATCGATTTCGTGATTGTCGGCGTCCTCATCATTGGAATGACGGCGCTAATGGGGGTTTTTGCCAACGGGGTTGGCGAATATGTATTTGGCGGCTCCAGACGATTGGAGCACATTCAAAAAACAGCCAAAACACAAGAAGGCTGGAATCGCGTTGGCGGCAAAAAAATCTCGGGATAATGCTCAAGAAGATGGTAGACAAAGTCAACATGGACTTTGTCTACCATCATTTTAAGCATCCCTCCATTCATGGTGACGTTTCTTACATCAGAATGGCTTGAAAACGTTCGGAAGACAAGAAACGCTGCCGAATCAAGACATTCATGAGCAGAGCCAGTGATGCAGCATGAAGGGTCGCCAACAGTCTATGTTTTTTTATTTTTAGAATAGTCAAATGAATCAAAATGTTTTATAATCATTCATATCCATTCCATTTATTAAAAAAAGATCTCTCGAAACGAGAGATCAACTATGCATGGCTTTATATTTTTTGTATTCTTCCTCCGAGCATAATACAAAATGGCCCGGCGTAATTTCACGAAATTCGAGACTTTCTCCATCTTTATATTGGTGCTGTGATGGATCATAAATCGCTCTCCTGCGCACTCGTTCTGTTTCCGGATCCGGCAGCGGAATCGCGGATAATAATGCTTTTGTATAAGGATGAATCGGGTTGCGATACAGCTCTTCCGCCTCTGCCAATTCAACCATTTTTCCAAAATACATGACACCGATGCGATCGCTAATATATTTCACCATCGACAAATCATGGGCAATAAATAAGTAAGTCAGTCCTTTTTCGCGCTGTAGTCTCTTCATTAAGTTCACAACCTGCGCTTGGATCGAAACATCTAAGGCAGAAATCGGTTCATCGGCAATAATAAATTCCGGCTCAACCGCTAAAGCGCGGGCAATTCCGATCCGTTGCCGCTGACCGCCGGAAAATTCATGCGGATATCGATTCGCATGCTCTCGATTTAAGCCAACCGTCTCGAGGAGCTCGTATACCCGTTTCATTCGTTCCTCTTTTGTTTTTGCAAGACCGTGAATATCGATGCCCTCAGCAATGATGTCCGCAACGGTCATGCGCGGATTCAGCGACGCGTATGGATCTTGGAAAATCATTTGCATTTTTCGCTTTAACATTTTTAATTCTTTAGGCGATTTTTTGCCGTGAACGCTCACGCCATTCAGCAGCACCTCGCCGCTCGTTGCTTGATATAAGCCAATAATCGTCCTTCCTGTCGTCGATTTCCCGCATCCAGATTCTCCCACAAGACCAAGCGTTTCTCCTTTATAAATATCGAACGTTATACCGTCTACTGCTTTGATCACTTGTCCATGCCCGACGTTAAAATGCTGCTTAAGATTTTTGATTTCGATCAGTTTTTGCTTTTCTGCCATTTTACTCACTCTCCTTTACAATAACAGGTTGAGGGTAATTGGAGGAGAGCTTGCGCAAACGTTTTTTCACCGCTTCAGGCGGCTCTACTTTTGGCGCGTCCGGATGAAGCAGCCATGTCGCTGCATAGTGCGTATCCGAAATCTGAAACAGCGGCGGCTCCAACTCAAAGTCGATTTTCATCGCATATGGATTGCGCGGCGCAAATGCATCGCCTTTTGGCGGGTTTGTCAAATCTGGCGGCGTTCCTGGGATGGCCGCTAATTCCGATTTATCATCGCTATCTAAGCTCGGCATCGACGCCAATAATCCCCATGTATAAGGATGCTTCGGGTCATAGAAGACTTCATCCACCGTTCCCATTTCTACGATTTTTCCTGCGTACATGACGGCCACACGATCCGCTACATTAGCAACGACCCCTAAATCATGAGTAATAAAGATAATCGACGTATTGGTTTTCTTCTGCAGCTCTTTCATCAGCTCTAAAATTTGCGCCTGAATCGTTACATCCAACGCTGTCGTTGGTTCATCGGCAATCAATAGCTTCGGATTGGAGGCCAAGGCTACAGCAATCATCGCCCGCTGTCTCATTCCCCCGGAAAATTCGTGCGGATATTGGGTCACGCGTTTTTCCGGCATCGGAATCCCAACAAGACGCAACAATTCAATCGCCCGCTCCTTTGCAGCCGATTTGTCCATTTTCAAATGTTTCGTTAACACTTCCATGATCTGATGTCCGACCTTCATGGTTGGATTCAACGATGTCATTGGATCTTGAAAGATCATCCCGATATCTTTTCCGCGAATCGCTTCCATTTCCTTGTCTGTTTTCTTAACAAGATCCTCTCCATCAAAAAGAATTTGTCCATTTTTGATTCTGCCCGGCGGTGTTGGAATAAGGCGCATAATGGTTTGGGAAGTCACGCTTTTTCCGGATCCTGATTCCCCTACAATCGCCAGCGTTTCCCCTCTGTTTAAGTGAAAGCTAACACCGCGCACAGCCTGAACTTCTCCGCCATATGTTTGAAACGAAACCTCTAAGTTTTTTACTTCTAACAGCTTCTCCATGTCTTCACCCCTTACTTACGCAATCTCGGATCTAGCGCATCGCGCAAACCGTCCCCTACTACGTTAAATGCAAAAATCGTTAAGCAAATAAAAGTAGCTGGGAAAAATAACCGCCATGGATAGTATTGCATGGCTTGTACTCCATCAGAAGCCATCGTCCCCCAACTCGCTAAAGGCTGCGGCACGCCAAGACCTAAATAACTTAAAAATGCTTCTGTAAAAATCGCAGATGGAATCGATAAGGTTAATGTGACAAGAATCGGGCCCATCGCGTTTGGAATTAAATGCTTAAACATAATCCGCGATGTGCTTGCACCTAGCGTTTGCGATGCAAGTACATATTCTTGGCTTTTCAGCTGAAGCACTTGCCCGCGAACGATGCGCGCCATATTGATCCATCCGGTAATCGTCATCGCTAAAATCATGGTACCTAGTCCTTGGCCTAAAACAACCATTAAGATAATCACGAGCAACAAATAAGGAACGGCCCATAAAATATCGGCAATCCGCATCATCACTTCGTCCGTTCTGCCACCGCGAAGCCCGGAAATACCGCCCCACAGCACCCCAATCAATAAGTCAATAAGCGCTGCGGCTAAACCAATGAACAAAGAAATTCTAGCACCATACCATGTACGCGCGAATACATCCCGACCTAAATCATCTGTGCCAAACCAGTGCTTAGAAGATGGAGGCTGGTTTGTATTCATTAAGTCGTTTGTCGCATAGTCGTATTTCGTCATGTGTGGTCCAAAAATCGCCATAAAGACTAAGAGTACAAGCAAAACTAGGCCAAACATCGCTAATTTATTTTTGCGAAAGCGAATCGCAACATCCTTCCAATAAGAAAGGCTCGGTCTCGATATTTTTTCCGCTTCGCCCAGCTCTGCTGCCGCTGGCTGAAACATCTCTTTTGGAATTTGTTGCATGATTACTCTCCTTTCTTTCCACCGGCTAGCTTAATTCGAGGATCAATGAAGCCGTACGCAATATCCACAAGCAGGACAGATGCCAGCAGTAAAATGCTGTAAAACACCGTAACTCCCATAATCACGGTATAATCACGATTCGAAATGCTCAATACAAAATGGCTTCCCAATCCAGGAATACCAAAGATTTTTTCAATGACAAAGCTTCCCGTTAAAATCCCTGCGGACAATGGTCCCAAATAGGTGACAACAGGCAATAAAGCGTTGCGAATGGCGTGTTTTACCGTAATTTGTCCTCTTGAAAGCCCTTTTGCCTTCGCTGTGCGAATATAATCATTGCTTAATACCTCCAGCATGCTGGAACGAGTCAGGCGAGCAATGAACGCCATCGGTGTCGCCGCAAGCGCAAGCGCCGGCAAAACCGTGTGCTGCAATGACTCCCATCGGGCCACCGGGAACAAATGCAGCTTAATCGCTAAAAAGTATTGCAAAACAGAGGCCATAATAAAGCTCGGAACCGATATTCCGAGAACGGCAAAAACCATCGCTCCGTAATCCTGCCATTTATTATGATTCAGCGCAGCAATAATCCCTAACAAAATCCCGATACTTACTGCTATCAGCAAAGCTTCCATTCCAAGAAAAAAAGAAACCGGAAAGCCGTCGCTAATGAGATCGTTCACTGTTTGTCCTTTATATTTAAAGGACGGACCGAAATCCCATTTCGCAACAGAAACTAAATAGTCAAAATATTGACTGTACCAAGGGCGATCCAGCCCATAGTATTCATTTAAGTTTTTTTCAATTTCAGGAGGCAACTTTTTCTCCCCAGAGAAAGGTCCACCTGGCGCAGCTCTCATTAAAAAGAACGTCGCTGTAATAATTAAAAAGAGTGATAGCAACATATAGAGCAAACGTCTGCCTATATACCGCAACATATTCAAACACCTCCATTTTTTTGTAATTTGGCTTCATCGTGAAATGAAGGTATACGGGACAGTTCCCATATACCTTCACTCATTCACACCTTATTCAAAATATGCCCATTTGAATTGAACATCGCCAAGGCCTGATACTTCCACGCCTTTTAGGTTGTCTTTTTGCACCCAAGTATTTGTGTAGAAGTAGATTGGCGCGATTGGAAGCTCATCCATTAAAATTTGTTCTGCATCTTTGAGCATTTGCTTACGTTTTTCTGGATCAGCCTCTTTTTGTGAATCGATTAGCAATTGTTTGAACTTCGGATTTTCCCAATTTGTATCGTTGTTACCGCCCTCTTTATCACGGTATAGCTCCAGGAAGTTGATTGGATCGTTAAAGTCTCCTAACCAACCCATGCGGCCAATTTGATAATCGCCAGAATGCAATTTGTCAATGTATACGTTCCATTCTGCATTTTCCAGCTTCACATTAATGCCTAGATTTTTCTTCCACATGTCTTGAATGGCCTGAGCAATTTTAGCGTGAGCGTCGTCCGTATTATAGGACAGAGTGATTGGCGGCAAATCTTTTACATCCTTTAAGCCAAGCTCTTGAAGACCTTTTTGTAAATACTCTTTTGCTTTTTCGACATCGTTATCTTTGAAATATCCCTTTTCATTTTCAGGGAACATCGTTGGCGGCACAGCAGCCATCGCTGGAATTTGCTCGCCTTTTGTCACGTTTTCTACAATCGCTTTGCGGTCGATCGCATATGTGAATGCCTTGCGGATATTCACATTGTTGAATGGTGGTTTTTCCGTATTAAATTTGTACCAATACGTACCTGCGATTGGCTGAACGTGCAATTTACCTTCTTTCTTTAACTGCGGCAAAGAGTCTGTCGGCAATTGGCCAGTAGGCATTCCTGCCCAATCTAGCTCTCCGTTGTTAAACATGGAAAGCTCCGTATTGGTGTCATTGACCATCGCCATGTCGATTTTCTCAAGCTTGACGTTTTTCGCATCCCAATAGGATTCATTCTTTTCAAGAACGATTTTGCTGTTATGCTCCCAAGTGACCATTTTGAACGGACCGTTTGAAGTGTAATCAGGCCCTGCGTTTTTATACCAGTCTGGTTTTTGTTGAGCCACTTTGCTGTTCACTGGATAATACGTATAGAACGCTGTTAATTCTAAAAAGTAAGGGGTTGGAGCTTCAAGAGTCACTTGCAGTGTTTTCTCGTCAAGTGCTTTTACGCCAACGTCCTCAGCCTTCGCCTTTCCTTCATTATAGGCTTGGCCATTTTTAATATAGTAAAGCTGATAAGCGTATTGTGATTCATTCTTTGGATCAAGCGCCCATTTCCAAGCATATTCGAAGTCTTGCGCTGTCACTGGGTCACCGTTTGTCCATTTTGCGTCGCGCAGCTTGAATGTGTAAGTCGTTAAATCATCGGAAACCTCGTAGCTTTCTGCAGCAGCTAATTCAGGTTTGCCGTCTTTAATGGTTGTCAACCCTTCGAATGTTTGGCGCAACACGTTACCAGAAACAGAGTCATTCGCCAAACCAGGATGTAGAGAAAACGGCTCAGTCTTAATGTTCACACGCAGCTCTTGCGGAACATCTGATTTTTTGCCTCCTGCTTTATCATCGCTGGCGTCATCTTTTTTGCTGAATCCGCCACAAGCAGCAAGGAAGAGACTAAGCACTAGCATTAAGCTGAACAAAAGAGATAGTCTTTTCTTCAATGAATTTCCCCCCTAGTAAAAAATTTTTATAGTCAAAAGTCCTACGTAAAAGCGCAGAACTTTTGGTACCCTAGTTGCATCTTGAGCCGGTATGTACAAGAGCCTAGATCCATCACTCTGGATGGAAAAATTTTATCTGCTCTACTACAGATCGAAAATATTAATATACTTAAAAAAGAAATCATTCTATATTTTTGTTTTTTCTGAATTTTCCATTTGTTAAAATTGTTTTTTTAACTTTATTTTTCAGCTAATTAGCATTTTATAGTTTTTTTTGATAAATGTAAATAAAAAAAATTACAAAATCACAAAAAAAAACTGAAAAAACAACAAATTAAAGCGTTTACATTTTCATTTTTTTAAATTTATCCTTTCATTACACTAGCAATTTATCACTTTAATTTAGGAAAGAGAATTTTTTGAAAATAATTTTTTCAATAAGCTTGATATAATAATACAGAAATAGGAAAATCGACGGTTATTTCTTGCACAAATGTTCTTCATGCATTAGAATAAAGAAAAAAACAGCATGCGATGAGAAAGAAGAGTACATGTTGTGATGCCTTCAGAGAGCTTGTGGTTGGTGGGAACAAGCGGCTAGCAATATGGAATGGGCTTTCGAGCATCTGGGCTGAACTGGAGAGTAGGCTCAGACGTCTGCCTTGCGTTACAGAGGCGCCATGCATGACACAGCATGGATCAGAGTGATTGCACGTTTCTGTGCAATAACTAGGGTGGCAACGCGGTCCTATCGTCCCTAATTTTCGCTAAGGGGAGATAGGGCCTTTATTTATGAGCAAATAATGGAAAAGGAGTGGTCTATCTCATGAAAACCATTTTTTCTGGCATCCAGCCAAGCGGAGTTCTCACCCTTGGAAACTATATTGGTGCCATGCGGCAGTTTGTTGAGCTGCAACACGAATATCAATGCTATTTTTGTATCGTCGATCAGCACGCGATTACCGTGCCGCAAGATCCAAAACAGCTGCGTCAAAATATCCGCAGCTTGGCGGCCTTCTATTTAGCGGTCGGCATTGATCCGAACACAGCCACTTTATTTGTGCAATCAGAAGTTCCTGCTCACGCGCAGGCCGGATGGATTTTACAGTGTCTTTCCTATATCGGGGAGCTTGAACGGATGACGCAATTTAAAGATAAATCGGCGGGAAAAGAGGCAGTGAGCGCGGGTCTATTAACATACCCGCCGTTAATGGCGGCTGATATTCTTCTTTATAAAACAGACATCGTTCCTGTTGGCGAAGATCAAAAGCAGCACATTGAATTAACTCGCGACTTAGCGGAGCGCTTCAATAAACGATACGGGGAAATTTTCACCATCCCTGAAGCGCGCATCCCAAAAGTCGGAGCGCGAATTATGTCATTGGCCGATCCATTGAAAAAAATGAGTAAATCGGATCCAAATCAAAAATCATATATTACGCTGTTAGATGATGCCAAAGCCATTGAAAAGAAAATTAAGAGCGCTGTAACCGATTCTGAAGGAACGATCCGCTACGACAAGGAAACGAAGCCTGGTGTTACTAACTTATTGAATATTTATTCCATTTTAGCAAATAAAACGATCGAACAATTAGAACAGCAATATGCCGGAAAAGGCTATGGAGAATTTAAAAGCGATTTAGCTCAAGTGATTATGGATGCCCTCGCTCCGGTTCAAGAGAAATATTATCATTTAATGGAAAGCAGCTCTCTTGATGACATCCTTGATAAAGGGGCAGAGAAAGCGAACCAAGTAGCAAACGAAATGCTCAAAAAAATGGAACATGCGATAGGATTAGGACGAAATCGAGGGTAACAACAAAGCAAAAAAAGGCAAGCCGCAACATCGGCTTGCTTTTTATTCAACCTCTTTAGTTAACCCGCGGCTCTTGCTCCATTTCCCACAGCTTTTCAAAAAATGGCTGTCCTTTAATCATTTTTTCGCATAGTTGAACGTGCTTTTCCGACCAATCGTATTTTGTTTCCTCATATAGCTGCTGCCATGCTTCTTCAAATGACATTTGCTGAATTAAAGGATATTTATGCGGCGCCCATTCCGTGTACCAATAGCGAATTTCTGCTACATTTTTCGTTGAATAAAGCTGATCCATCGCCATAAACAAAAGCTGTTTGAGTTGGCGCTCCTTCCGTGTCAGTCCGTTCATCAGCTCCGGAGCAGGCGATAAAATATGATATTCTTTTTCATATGAAGGAAGCGGATAGGCTTCTTCTTGCTGGTCCGCGACCATTTCATAGACAAGCTGCTCTTGTCTTGGAATCAGCCGACTTTTGCGAATTGGAATGCTCGAACCGATCGTGTCAATCGCTAATATTCCTTTTCCATCCGTTACAACGAAACAATAATCAAGCTGAAGACGTTCATGGTTTTTCCGCACATATGCTTTTTGATAAACATCTTCTAAAAGTGGCTTAGGTATCTCCGACAAACTATTTTCTATATAATCAAACAAACGGGAAGATACCTTTAAAAGCGGAACTTGATCGAGCAATTCGACTTGGTCATCCTTTCTCCATTCATGAAAGTGACAGACGTTATACCCATTTTCCTCGCCTTCAAACCAATTCACCCAAATATCATGAAGATATAACATAAGATACCCCTCACTTCAAAAGCTATTTGTCCATCATTATAGGCAGAGGGGGATTATTTTATTCCACAGCAGCCTTTTTTATCCATTATTCTTGATCCGGAAAGTATAGACTGAACCACATGACAATCATGCCGATTGGAAGTAAATAGCACTCCATTCTCGTGCTAATCAATTGAAAGTAATCGATCCACCCTCGCTCCGGTGTGATGAGATTTAAATAAGCAATGGATGTAACCCCCCCTATAACTGAAAAACCAAAGCCGAGCAAATAAATGAATACGCGCATCGCTTTCCTCCATCGCCTTGTCCATCTTATTTCTACATATATGTGCAAGCGGCATTGTTCATGACTATGACCTTAAGACGATTGCTAAAATTGCGCGAGCTGCAGAATGCGCTCTGCAGGCATTTCCATCAGCTTAAAAAAGTCGTGCTCTTTTTGCAAGGCGGCACATATGATTCCGTAGCCTACCGCATATCCAAGCATCTCAGGATATAGACCGCGGCCATATAAAAGGCGGTCGTATAATCGATGTGACGGAAAAATCATTTGATAGCGGTCAAGATATTGCTTCCAAAAATGGCGCAATTCATCGTCTGAATAGTATGATGTCCATTTGGCTTGATATTCTTTTCCCACGTCTTGCCCGACTGCTTGTTCTGCCAAGCCCTCTAAAATCACGGCGTCAAGCAGCGGATATTCCTTTTTCGGTTGCTTTGCTAGGCGGCAAACGTGATTGTATTCATGAGTCAATACGGCCTCTATTTCTTTCCATGAATGCTGCGGCAACAAAAATAAAAACAATTTATCAGCGTAGGCGAGACCGCCTTTACTATTAAAATCTCGAGCCATCTTTCTGTTATGTTCATTTGCCGGAAAAATAAAAACAGGTACATCCGGGCCGTTCCAGCGCTTTTGTAATCGATGATAGATCCTTTCCGTTCGCTCCCATAGCTGCTTTCGCTTCATGGTTTCTGTTATCTTTTTCGCTTCCTCCGATAACGAATGCATTCCGTGATGAATAAGATGAACATAAATATGCCGAGCGTTGCCCCCTTGAAAATAATCGGTTAGCCGTTCGCATAGCTGCAGCGGCTGTTCCGTAGCGAGCCATTCGTCGGTATGAATAACCGGCATTTCTCGCTTCCCCCTTTCTCTTCCTTATTTCCTATCGTATGATGGAGCAGAAAAAGGGGTGAAAAAAAGGCGATCCCGCTTTTTATGAGATCGCCTTGTTGATTATTCCGTATATTTTCTGAAAATAAGAGTGGCATTATGTCCGCCAAAGCCAAGCGAGTTGCTTAAAACAGCGTTTACTTCCTGTTTTCTCGCCACATTTGGCACATAATCAAGATCGCACTCTGGATCCGGTGTTTCATAATGAATCGTTGGCGGAATCACTCCATCGATCATTGTCAAGATGGAGAACATTGCTTCAACCGCGCCTGCGGCACCCAATAAATGGCCGGTCATCGACTTGGTTGAGCTGATTGCCAATTTATAAGCATGATCGCCAAAGACCTCTTTTATCGCCATTGTTTCATATTTATCGTTATATTCGGTGCTTGTTCCATGAGCGTTAATATAACCGATTTCTTCTGGCTTCATTCCGGCATCAGCGAGCGCTTGGCGCATCGCCCGCACACCGCCTTCCCCGCCTGGTGCAGGAGCTGTAATGTGATAAGCATCTCCCGTTGATCCATAGCCAACGATTTCCGCATAAATACGAGCGCCCCGCTTGCGTGCATGTTCTAATTCTTCGAGCACGAGAATAGCAGCACCCTCTCCGATCACAAACCCATCACGGTTTTTATCGAATGGCCGGCTTGCTTTGTCCGGATCAGGATTTGTTGATAAAGCCGTATTCGCGCAAAATCCGGCTAATGCCATTTTCGTAATCGGCGCTTCGGTTCCTCCTGTCACCATCACATCCGCATCACCGCGTTGAATGACTTTAAACGCATCGCCAATCGAATTCGCGCCCGTTGCGCATGCTGTAACTGTACAAGAGTTGATTCCTTTTGCTCCTAATATAATCGATACTTGCCCTGCCGCCATATCAGGAATCATCATCGGTACAAAAAATGGGCTTACACGGCGATAACCGCGCTGTTGAAAAATTTCAAACTGCTGCTCGAATGTTTCCATTCCGCCGATTCCTGAGCCAATCCATACGCCCACTCGCTCGGCATTTTCTTCATTGATTGTTAAATTGGCATCTTTTACAGCCATAAGTGCAGATGCTACCGCATATTGAGTAAAGCGGTCCATTTTACGCGCTTCACGTTTATCCATATAAAGTTCCGGATTAAAATCCTTTACCTCTGCCGCAACTTTTGCCGGATAATCATCTGGATTGACACGAGTCAGCGGACCCACGCCATTTTCGCCTGCTATTATACGTTCCCATGTTGTTTCCACATCATTACCAAGCGGAGTCACTGCTCCCAAACCTGTGACAACGACTCTTCTCTTTTCCATCCTTTTTGCCTCTCTTTCCGTTTGTAGTCAAAGAGCTTTCATCGTTATTTTAGCGTCCCCATCTTAAGGCGATCGCTCCCCATGTTAAACCGCCCCCAAAACCAACCATAATGATTAGATCATCGTCTTTGATTTTTCCAGCCTCTAGTTCTTCGACAATCGAAATTGGAATAGAAGCAGCGGACGTATTGCCATATTTTCTGACGGTTGCTGACATTTTATCCTCCGGCAGCTCCAAGCGCTGTCTAGCTGCTTCAACAATACGAATATTGGCTTGATGCGGAACTAAAAAATCCACATCCTGTTTAGACAATCCTGCTTTTTCGAGTACGTGAATGCATGATTCCCCCATTTGACGAACCGCAAATTTGAACACCTCTCGACCATTCATAACAACATATTCGTCTTGATATAGGTGTTTTCCTCCTGTTCCGTCAGCTCCTAATTCAAAGGATACAATACCGCGTCCTTCGGAAACGGGTCCCATCACGACAGCACCTGCCCCATCACCAAATAAAACAGCCGTATTGCGGTCCTCCCAATTTACGATTTTCGATAATTTTTCCGCTCCTATCACTAATATATATCGATATGTTCCGCTTTCAATAAATTGCTTTGCTGTAACCATTCCATACATGAAGCCAGCGCAGGCTGCACTAATATCTAGGGCTGCTGCTTTTGTCGCCCCCAATCTTTCTTGCAGCATGCAAGCAACTGACGGAAATGGACGATCCGGCGTTACTGTAGCCACTAAAATTAAATCAAGTTCCGCAGCTGAGATCCGGGCGTTCTCAAGAGCCTTCACAGCAGCAAAATAAGCCATATCTGACGTGTCAATATCATCAGCGGCAATTCTTCTCTCTTCAATTCCCGTTCTAGTCCGAATCCATTCATCAGACGTATCCATCATTTTTTCCAAATCGAGGTTGGTGACTACCTTTTCCGGCAAATACCGGCCGATTCCGATAATACCTGCATTCATGCAGAACATCTCCTTTATTGTTATATAACCAATTACTATTACTTGGTACTAATTTTATCGAAGTTTTCATAATCACGCAATATAAATGTTTGGTCCATGTCATCTGTCTAATCATTTCTACTTTTCTGAACATAAATTGCTTATAAGGAGAAAGGGGGATCTCATGTGGAAGAAGAAAAACAAACGACCCATCAGCTAAATGACCGTTTTTCTCGTCTAATGTTTGGAGACTTTCCATTTCGTCAAGAAAAACAAACAAACGTAGCAGAAACATCCTCTTCCCAGCAGGGGGTTGATTTTCTACAGCTTATGCAGGACATTGATACACTTGTCTCCTCGTTCCATCAACTCAAACCATTCATGAAAACGTTTACTTCTTTTACGGATTTATTAAAAAAATAAATAACGTAGATCGAAACGAACCGATTGTGCGGTTCCTATTTTTTCCACACGAATACATGGCAAAGGTAAGTCACCAGATCTCTCCGGCCGTTGCTCTTCCAGAAACCACAGGTGTGTTGATGATCCAATAAAACCAATTGACATTACTTGATTTCTCGCTTTTCTGCCGTAGTCGGCAAGCCATATTTTTAGTAAAAGAATGGATTATTACCGTTTGTGCAGAAGCCATGTTTTCATCTTCAAATAGCATGAATAGTGGGAAAGTAGAGCGCATTTTTAGAAAAGCTTCTGTAAAGCATGCTTCACCAGCCTCCTTATCTAACTCGTTGCGTGGATCCTTCTGCTGCAAAAACTCCTCTATCGTTCCTAAGAGCGATAGAGGAGCTCATCATAATCGATTATACTTTTCATAGAATTGGTGAATGGCTCTGGCAAACCGATATCGTTTTTCCGGTAAATGATACAAAACTTCCACAGGCAGCTTTTTTTCTTTTGCTATTTCTGCATACTTACGGCAGTGAAGGGAAGAAGGATAAGGCGTTACTCCGGATAGCTGCCATATTTTCGTCGGTACATGGGAAAAAGTCAGAGAAGAACAAGGAATCACATCATACACTTTAGTCTTGTCTACTCTATAGGCATCGGCGATATCGTTTACTAGACGTTTGTAGAAAAATTTGTTTTCCTTTTCGTATTCCAGTTGTGCTCGCAAATTTAGACATGGACTAAACATCGCCACCGCCCGAATTTGTGGAGATATTTCCTCCATCAGTCGCAAGGCGGCAAGCGCCCCCATTCCTTCGGCTAAAAGATAAATACGATGATTAAGAATTTCACTTTTTAATACATAGTAGATCAGTTGTTTCGCCAACCGAAGCGCCTGATCACTTCCCCAATGCCGCCCGTACAAATGGGAAGAAAAAATGGTGTATCCATATTGAAGCAGATCATCTAGCAGTTGCCGTCTTCCTTCGTGCTCGGTCCAGAAGCTTGCATTTTCTGTTACATAATGATTGACATCTCCAAGAAGAAGAACGCCAAACCCATTTGGGCGCTCCGGTACATGGATGATGCACCATTGATCATCTAATTGGAAAAAACGCTGCTGAATCGTCATATTATTTCACCTTTACTTTCCCAGGTGTGTTGTCGATGAATCAATATCATTTAGAAATTGATTACCTTTATTGCTTTTCTGCCGCCCTTCGAACAATAATCGTTATGCGCAGAAAAGCGAATCATCATCCTCTCCTGATCACTTATACCACGATGAAGCCACTGTTTGTTGCCTCCTCCAAAGCATAGCGGTACATTAGAAATATATGTGAACACTTCAAAGATGGAAAGGGTATCAGCCTAAAAAGAAGAACATTTTCCATGAAAGCGATTTGTGATAAGATAGATAAAGAAAGCAAGAAATGTTGAGGTGAAAATCATGAGATTTTTTTGGACGCTCTTTTGGACATTCTTGCTAGCACAAATGGCTACATATGTCATTAGTTCCATGCAAGGAAGTTCTTATCAATTTTCAACAGGCGCTTTTTTAGGAGTGGCTATGACGATTTTTGTCATCATCATTGGCAGCTTGCTTCCTAATGATCCTGTTGGCCATCATGACCATCATTAAAAAGCAGAATCTAGCTCTTAGTGCGCTGCACA
This sequence comes from Anoxybacillus sp. B2M1, assembly GCF_001634265.1. Classification (NCBI taxonomy): domain Bacteria; kingdom Bacillati; phylum Bacillota; class Bacilli; order Caryophanales; family Anoxybacillaceae; genus Anoxybacillus; species Anoxybacillus sp. B2M1. The sequence goes on from NZ_CP015435.1 coordinate 1,820,828, forward strand.
AAAGGAGGCTGTCTAAAAAGACAGCCTCCTTTTGTCAATACTCTCTGCCATTACAACTTGATGCGCGAGCATTTGCCCACCATTGAGCAGGTGATATCCGATTTCGCCGGCACGCTTTGACGTGACCGAACGCTTACTTTCAACGGACGACACCTATTCCAAATTATGGTATACAACTTTCATTCATATTACTCTGCGGTCAAAAATAGTTACATTTCGCTTTCAGCATTCGTCTTGATCACGATTTGCTCGTTCTCATAGTCCACGACAATCCGGCTGTGATCCTTCACCCGTCCCGCCACGATTTCTTTGGCCAGAGGCGTTTCAATCCGCTTCTGCATAAATCTCTTTAATGGACGCGCTCCATAGACAGGATCAAAACCTGCTTGCGCGATATACTCTTTCGCACGCTCTGACAGCGTTACAGAAATATGGCGATCCGCAAGGCGTGTGCCCAGTTCTCCCGCAAACTTGTCCACAATTCCCTTTAACTCTTTTATCGTCAGCGGCTTAAATAGAACGATATCATCAATGCGATTTAAAAATTCCGGCCGGAAGTGCATTCGCAATTGCTGCATCACTTGACTGCGAGCTTCTTCGCCAATTTCGCCATTTTCTTGCCCTGCTTCCAGTAGTGTGTGTGAACCGATATTCGATGTTAAAATAATGACGGTATTTTTAAAGTCCACCGTTCTTCCTTGTGAGTCCGTAATGCGGCCGTCGTCAAGCGCTTGTAATAAAATATTAAACACTTCCGGATGCGCTTTTTCCACTTCATCAAGCAAAATAACCGAATACGGCTTGCGACGCACCGCTTCTGTCAGCTGTCCGCCTTCTTCATAACCGACATATCCGGGAGGCGCGCCAATCAGCCGCGATACCGCGTGCTTTTCCATGTACTCCGACATATCAATCCGAACCATCTGTTCTTCGCTATCAAAAAGCGCTTGCGCCAACGCCTTGGCCAGCTCCGTTTTCCCTACCCCTGTCGGCCCTAGAAATAGAAAGGATCCAATCGGTCGGCGCGGATCTTTAATACCGGCGCGCGCCCGCAACACAGCATCTGCCACCAACTCTACCGCTTCGTCTTGACCGATGACGCGTTGATGCAATAGCTCCTGCAAGCGCAACAGCTTTTCCCGTTCCCCTTCTACTAGCTTCGTTAATGGGATGCCGGTCCATCTTGAGACGATTTCGGCAATTTCTTCTTCCGTCACCTCTTCCCGCAAAAGCCGCCCTTCTTTTTCTGTTCGGCTCGCATCTTGTTCAAGTTGCTTTAATTGCTTTTCCAGTTCCGGAATGCGTCCATGGCGCAGCTCAGCTGCTTTATTTAAATCATAAGCATTTTCAGCCTCTTCTAGCTCTCGTTTTGCTCTTTCCAGTTCCTCACGAACACCGCGTATTTGCTGAATCGCTTCTTTTTCCTGTTGCCATTTCGCTTTCATGCTATTGGCTTTTTCTTTTAAATTGGCTAGCTCCTGTTTGAGAGCTTCCAGACGTTCCCGGCTCGCTTCATCCTCTTCCTTGCGCAACGCGGCTTCTTCAATCTCAAGCTGCATCACACGACGCATCACCTCATCTAATTCTGATGGCATTGAATCAATTTCTGTGCGAATCATGGCACACGCTTCATCAACAAGATCAATGGCTTTATCAGGAAGAAAACGTTCAGAAATATAGCGATCTGATAATACCGCAGCGGTAACGAGCGCGCGGTCATGAATATTCACGCCATGATGAATCTCAAACCGTTCCTTTAAACCACGCAAGATAGAAATCGTATCTTCCACGCTCGGCTCTTCCACAAGCACCTGCTGAAACCGTCGCTCTAAAGCCGGGTCCTTTTCGATATATTGTCGATATTCATCCAAAGTGGTAGCGCCAATGCAGCGCAATTCCCCGCGAGCGAGCATCGGCTTTAACATGTTTCCTGCATCAATAGCCCCCTCGGCTTTTCCAGCACCGACAATCGTATGCAACTCGTCAATAAATAAAATGATCTTTCCTTCGCTTTTTTTTATTTCATTTAATACAGCTTTTAAGCGCTCTTCAAATTCCCCGCGAAATTTCGCTCCTGCGATTAAAGAGCTCATATCTAAAGCAAAAATGATTTTATCTTTTAAGCCTTCCGGTACGTCCTTCCGAACAATCCGTTGAGCAAGCCCTTCGACAATCGCTGTTTTTCCCACTCCCGGTTCGCCAATAAGCACTGGATTATTTTTGGTTTTACGCGATAAAATGCGGATCACACGGCGAATTTCACTGTCGCGGCCGATGACAGGGTCAATTTTTCCGGCGCGCGCCTCTTCCACTAAATCGCGGCCATATTTTTTTAATACCTCATATGTAGCTTCTGGATTTGCACTTGTCACGCGCTGATTCCCCCTTATTTCTTTTAATACTTGTAAAAGTCTCGAACGATTTAATTCGTACTTTTGCAGCAGCTGCCCGATCTCATTTTTTTCATTGGTTAACGCCAAAAGCAAATGTTCTACAGAGGTATACTCATCCTTCATCTGTTTTGCTTCCTGTTCAGCGTTGGTGAGCAACCGTTCCAAACGAGGCGCCATGTAGACAATTTCTTCCGCCCCCATCACTTCAGGTTTTCTTTTTAAAAATGAACGGAGATCTACAGCCATTTTGTTAATATTGATATGTAGAAGAGAGAGCATGCGTTTGGCCAGCCCTTCTTCCTGCTCCAACAACGCCAGCAAAAGATGATCGATATCCATCATTTGATGATGATACGTTTTGGCGATGGATTGAGCAGAGATCAGCGCCTCCTGCATCTTTTCTGTTAGCTTGTTCATATCCATGACATTCACCTGTCTTTTGACTTTTTTTGACCTTTATATATATTATACCCTTGTCCCACAGGAAAAGCCATTCCCACGGTGAGAATGGCTCAGTCTATTATCCTGCGTCACAGCGTCTCGTTCGTCTGCACGGTAACGTCTTCGTTCGGTTCTCTTCTTTCTCTGCCCAGCGTTTTTAAGACATTTTGAAGTGGAAACAACTGAAATGAGTAACGCCTCAAAATAATGGTAGACAAAGAAAAAATCGGCTTTGTCTACCATATCAACGGCTGCATCGATCGTTATGGTTTGCGCATATAAGTCCAATGGCGATTATGATTGGACGTTTCTGGGAATGTATCTCCCGCTTTGAGCTTCACTTTTTTAGGATTTTTCACGTTATCTCCTGTTTCTCCGATTTCAATATATACACCATTGTTGGGCGCTTTGTCCCCTGGTCCAAAATGACGTCTTTGGCCCATGCTCATCCCCTCCTTCAAGCAGCGTACACGCTTATCATCTCCCCTCTTTTTATCATTCACTCATGCAAATCGTGGAATGATTTGCAAAAAAACACCGGAGTAACCTCCGGTGTTTTTCAGCATGATAATAACGATAGCAAAATGGCTTTTTGGACATGGAGACGATTTCCCGCTTGCTCAAATACATAAGAATGGTCGCTGTCAATGACGCCAGCTGTCACTTCTTCGTCGCGATGAGCAGGCAAACAATGCAAAAACATATAATCTGGCTTAGCCTGCTTCACTAGCTGTTCGTTGACTTGAAACGGCTGGAACACTGCCAGCCGCTGCTGGCTTTCCTGTTCTTGTCCCATGCTCGTCCATACATCCGTATAAATGACATCAGCATGTTTCACCGCTTCTTGTGGAGAATGGGTCACGACCATTTGTGATCCTGTTTGTTTGGCTACTTCGATTGCAGCCTTGACATATTGTTCTTTCGGTTCATAGCCTATCGGGCATGCAATCGTACAATCCATCCCTACTTTGGCAGCGGCGATCATTAATCCATGGGCAACATTATTGCCATCTCCGACATATACTAGCTTCAGTCCCTTTAGCTGTTTTTTCGTTTCATAAATGGTTAGTAAATCAGCCAGTGCTTGACATGGATGATCGTCATCTGTCAATCCGTTAATAACGGGCACCGTTGCGTACTGTGCAAGCTCTTCGATTTTGCTATGGGCGAATGTGCGAATCATAATCGCATCTACATATTGCGATAATACTCTTGCCGTATCAGCAATGGTTTCCCCGCGGCCAATTTGCAAATCATGGCTGTTTAAATAAAGCGCATGTCCGCCTAACTGTGTCATCCCCACTTCAAAGGATACTCTCGTCCGCGTAGATGGCTTTTCGAAAATCATCGCCAATGTTTTCCCTGTTAATGGTGTATAGGCTTGACCTGCCAGCTGCTTTTGTTTCAACTCACTTGCTAACGTTAGTAAATCATGGATCTCCTCAGAAGAAAAATCGATTAATGTTAATAAATCCTTTCCTTTTAATGAATGGATTGTCGCATTCATCCTATCACCGCTTCCTCTGTTTGTTTTTTTAATTTAAGCCATTCCTGAATCGAAAGAACGGAAAAATCGTCAGAATCAAGCGCCTGCAAAAACAGCTTGCACGTTTCCACTTCCGTAAAGGCCAGCAGCTGCCGTGACAAAGCAAGCATCCGTTGTTCCGCAGCTTGTTGATCGTTTTTGAAATTAAAAAAGGCTAATGCTTCTTTTCGCTTTACCCATTCAGAAAATGGAATGTGGCTCACAAGCTTGATTCGCTTATTCTTCATTGCTTCTACGAGCGCTTGTATTTGCTCTATTTCTGCATCCACATAAACCTCGAAAGCATCTGCTTTTTTTGTCAAATAAGAATGGAACGCTTTGCCGGCTGCCTCCGCTGCTGTATGAGCAATGCTAATTCCTTCGCCTGTCGATTTCATTTCCGGCCCGACAAGCGGATCGACTCCAGGCAGCTTATGCATTGAAAAAACGGGATATTTCAAAACAATGTAGGGCATATCGCTGAAGCTGTTTGTCACAAAATCATTTGCCTCATCTAAGCATTTCCCAAGCAATAATTTTGTCGCAATTTGCGCAAGTGGGATTCCCGTCGTCTTGCTGACAATCGGCACCGTTCGGCTCGCGCGAGGGTTGACTTCCAGCACATACACCTCGCCATTTGCGATGACAAATTGAATATTCATTAAACCTTTGAATTGAAGCTTTTGCACAATTTTTTCAGCAAATGTTTTTATCTTGGCTTTTTCATACTCTGACAGCGTTTGTGCTGGCAGCCACGCATAGCTATCACCTGAATGAACGCCCGCTTTTTCAACATGCTCAATAATGGTTGGAATCCGTACGCTCTTTCCATCGGCTACCACATCGACTTCTGCTTCTTTTCCTTCCAAATACGCATCAATCAATACGGGATACGTCAAAGTGGCCGCTTGCTGCAACAATTGCTGTTCATTTTGTACAATAAACATGCCTTTGCCGCCGATCACATACGACGGGCGAAGCAACACCGGATAACCGATCTTTTCCGCTTTTTCCACCAACTCATTTTCATTTTCGGCTATTACACCAGGCACGTGTGGAATCGCTAATTCCTCTAAAAGCTGATAAAAACGATCACGATCCTCCAGCTGGTCAATGACATCGTATGAGGCGCCTAAAATGGTCACACCTGCCTCTTCCAGTTCTTTTACTAGATTAATCGCTGTCTGTCCCCCGAATTGGACAACCACTTTTTGAATTTGTTCTGCCTCAATCACATTAAGCACATCTTCTAACACGAGCGGTTCGAAATAAAGACGATCCGCCACTGCAAAATCGGTGCTAACGGTTTCTGGATTATTGTTAATTAAGACGGTTTCGTATCCTTCTTTCTGAAGAGCATAGACGCTATGAACGGAGCTGTAGTCAAATTCAATTCCTTGGCCGATTCGAATCGGCCCCGCTCCGATAATAAGAACTTTTTCTTTATCGCTTGCTTTTCGTTCATCCGCACCAAAATAAGTGGAGTAATAGTAATCCGTTTCCGAGTGGAATTCCGCTGCACACGTATCTACCATTTTATAAGCTGGAATAATGCCAAGCTGCTTCCGCTTGCGGCGAATTTCCGCTTCCTTTACATTCCAAATACTCGCTAAAAAAGCATCAGAAAAGCCTTTTTCTTTCAATAAGCGAAGCATTGCGGCATCAATATGAGCAAAATGGGCGGCTTTCGCTTGTTGCTCAAGCATAATAAGCTGATAAAAACTATTTAAAAAAAAGCGGTCGATTTTGGTTAGTTGATAGATCGTTTCGATCCCTTCGCCGCGTCTGAACAATTCTAAAATTGCAAAAAAGCGGCGATCATCTTGATAAATTAATAGCTCTTTTAATTCATCATTCGTCTTGGTGGACATCTCCGGCAAAAACAATCCGTTATTAGCCCCCTCCAATGAACGGACAGCCTTTTGCAGGGCGCGCTCCAAATTGCGGTCAATCGCCATCACTTCCCCCGTCGCTTTCATTTGCGTTCCTAGGCGGCGGTCGCCGCTTGGAAATTTATCAAATGGCAAACGCGGAAATTTGACAACAACATAATCAAGCGCTGGTTCAAAGCTGGCAAATGTATTTTTCGTAACAGGATTTAGTAATTCCGCTAATGTATAGCCGACAGCCAATTTGGCAGCAATGCGCGCAATCGGATATCCGGTCGCTTTGGATGCCAAAGCGGAGGAACGGCTAACGCGCGGATTCACCTCGATTAAATAATAATTTTTGCTAAACGGATCGAGCGCGAATTGAATGTTGCATCCGCCAATAATTCCGAGCGCTGAAATAATTTTTACTGCCGATGAGCGCAGCATATGATATTCTTCATCCGTTAAGGTTTGGGATGGGGCCACAACAATGGAGTCACCCGTATGAACTCCAACAGGATCGATGTTTTCCATGTTGCAAACTGTAATGCAAGTATCGGTATCGTCGCGCATCACTTCATATTCGATTTCTTTGTATCCTGCCACACTGCGCTCCACCAAACATTGGGTAATGGGACTTTCCGCCAATCCCTTTTCAACGAGGGATACAAATTGCTCCATAGTTTCCGCAATTCCTCCGCCGCTTCCCCCTAATGTATAGGCTGGACGGATAATGATCGGGAAGCCGATCTTTTCAGCAAAAGCAACTGCGTCCGCTACATTCGTAATAATTTCACTTTCTGGCACCGGCTCGTTTAACTCATACATTAACTGGCGGAACGCTTCCCGATCCTCTCCTTTTTGGATCGCTTCAATCGGTGTTCCAAGCAATCGCACGCCATATTTCGTTAAAACTCCTGCTTCATGGAGCTGAAACGCTAAGTTTAATCCCGTCTGTCCTCCAAAGGTCGCCAACAAGCCATCAGGCCGTTCTTTCGCGATAATGCTCTCCAAGCTATCGACTGTCAATGGCTCAAAATAAACAGCATCTGCATGAACATCGTCAGTCATAATCGTAGCCGGATTGTTATTGACTAGAATGACGCGATAGCCTTCTTCCTTTAAAGCGATGCATGCTTGCGTACCAGAATAGTCAAACTCCGCCGCTTGACCAATCACAATCGGTCCAGATCCGATGATTAAAATCGATTGAAGTGATGGATCTTTAGGCATATACTTTCTCTCCTTTGTTCACTGCTTGCAAAAATTCAGCAAAAATATGTTCTGTATCATTTGGTCCGGGATGTGCCTCCGGGTGATACTGAACCGATAAAATCGGTTTGTATCGGTGAACCATTCCTTCTACCGAATCGTCGTTCACATTGATAAAGCGAATATCAAACGGCGTAGCGGCCAAACTTTCTTTATTGACCACATAACTATGGTTTTGCGAAGTCATGAACACCTTTTTCTTCTGCAAATCATAAACGGGCTGGTTGGCTCCGCGATGTCCAAAGCGGAGCTTCTCTGTGTTGGCTCCGTATGATAATGCGACGAGCTGGTGTCCTAAACAAATCGCAAGCGTCGGATAATGGTCAATCATCATTCGGATATTCGGCAAATATTTTGCCAGCTGCTTCGGATCTCCCGGGCCATTGGATAAAACGATCCCGTCGGGCTGCAATGCTTCAATAGCGGAAAATGGCGTATGATAAGGAACGACGGTTACTTGGCATCCTCTTGTTACCAGAGATTGCACTATCGATTTCTTATAGCCAAAATCGACGAGTACAATATGCGTATCGCCGTTTCCATATACGGACATTTGCTCAGTGGATACACTTGCAACAGGAAAGCGATTTTCCTTGAGTGCGCCAATCTCCGATTCTCCTGGAGCAATCCACCCCATCATCGTTCCTTTATTGCGAATCTCTTTTACCAGCGCCCGCGTATCCACATGGGTTAATAGCGGAATCTTCCATTGCTGCAAGTATTCTTTTAAACTATATTTCGCTTCATAATGGTATCCTTGCTGACTTGCCTCATATACAATCACCGCCTGCACATGCGGTTTTTTACTTTCGAAATCGGCTTCATTAATTCCATAATTTCCAATCAGTGGATACGTGAACACAATGATTTGGTTTTTATATGAAGGATCTGTCAGCACTTCCTGATAGCCGGTCATTCCTGTATAAAAGACGACTTCTCCTTGAATTTCCCCGTTTTCTCCCGGCACTTCAAGAACTCCGGCAAATGTCTTTCCATTTGCTAAATGCAAACAAGCGTTCATCGCAGACACCTCATTATCGAATTTTTATTACAAAATAAGAATTTTTATGCATTCACTATAAAAAAAATTCCGCTCCTAGGAAATAGCCACATATTCGTTTAGCAACACTTCTTTCAAGATGGCAACAGCCCTATCCAGTTCTTCTTTCGTTACAATCAGCGGCGGCACTAAACGAATCACATTCGCGCCAGCGGGCAGTACAAGCAATCCTTTTTCATGGATAAGCGGAATCAGCTTTGCCACGTCCGTCTCGCATTCGATTCCTATTAATAAGCCGAGGCCGCGCACTTCTCGCACATGTCCGACTCCGGCTAAAGCCGTGCGAAGCTGTTCTAAGAAATAATGTCCTTTTTCTGCTACGCTTTGTAAAAAGTCATCTTGGAAAATCACTTGTAGGGTGGCTTTCGCCGCCGCCATTGCTAACGGATTTCCGCCAAATGTGGAGCCGTGAGTTCCCGCTGTAAACGCATCTCGCAAAAAGGCCTTGCCAATCATCGCTCCGACCGGAAAGCCGCTTCCTAATCCCTTGGCTGTCGTAATAATATCTGGTTCAATCGAAAAATGCTGATAGGCAAACGCCTTCCCGGTCCGTCCGATTCCCGTCTGCACCTCATCAACGATCAGCAATGCTCCATATTGTCGACACAACTGAACAGTTTTTTGTAAAAATGATTCATTGATTTGTCTTACTCCGCCTTCGCCTTGCACGATTTCCAGCATCACAGCCGCCACTTGTTCACTCATTTCCTTTTCCAGCACCTCTATGTCATTAAACGGAAGGTGAACAAACTCCGGTAAAAGCGGTCCAAAGCCCTTATGAACTTTTTCTTGTCCTGTTGCCGACATCGTAGCAAACGTCCGGCCATGAAACGACTGCTGAAAAGAAATCACTTTTGCCCGTCCTGTATACTTTCTTGCCAGCTTTAACGCCGCTTCATTTGCTTCCGCACCGCTATTGCAGAAAAACACATAATCCCCGCAGCTATGCCCGACAAGCAGCTGAGCCACTTCTTCCTGCAATGGATTTATAAATAAATTAGAAGTATGCCACACCTTATTTAGCTGAGCTTCCAATGCTTCTTGCACTTGTGGTGGACGATGCCCTAAATTGCAAACCGCAATTCCAGCCACAAAATCTAAATATTGCTTGCCATCTGTAGCGACAACCGTCGTTCCTTGCGCCGATTCCACACATAGATCCCAACGATTATACGTCGGAAATAACGCTCCCATTAGCAAACCCCCGCTTCCTTTTGAATGCTCGTTCCATGTAATTTTCCTTCTGAATAAAATGAGTGCTTCCCGCTTACAATCATCACCTCAGGCAGAGAATCCGACAAAGCGCTTAGCGCCGCTTTGACCTTCGGGATCATCCCTCCTGAAATAATTCCGTCCTCTATCATTTTTTCAATTTCTTCTGCTGTTGCATACTCCACAAGTGAACCGTTGTGCAGCACTCCTGGAACATCGGTCACAAAAATGAGCTGTTGGGCTCGCAATGCTTGGGCGATAGCACCAGCGGCCGTATCGGCGTTAATGTTATATTTTTGTCCGTTCTGATCGCATCCGATCGGCGCGATCACCGGGATATAACGAACACGAAGAAAATGGGCTAAAAATGATGCGTTAACGCGGGTGACGGTTCCCACATACCCTAGCCGTTCAAGATCAAGCGGAGCCGCTTCAAGCAACCGGCCATCCACGCCGGACACCCCGGCACCAGGCAAATGGTATTGCCAAAGCAGCGAAACAAGCTGTTTATTTACTTTTCCGGCTAAGACCATTTCAACGACATCCAATCCTTCTTTTGTCGTTTTCCGCAATCCATTCACAAACTCGCTTTCAATCGCCAGCTGCTTTAACATTTGCCCAATTTCCGGCCCTCCTCCATGAACGATGACAATATTTTTTCCTTGGGCATGCAACGCTTGCAAGCTTTGAAAAAATGATGAAGATAATTCGTTAAGAACGCTTCCTCCGCATTTAATGACAATCGTTCCCTCCATTTTCCTCTTCCTCCCATCATCATGTACGATAGCTTGCGTTAATTTTCACGTAATCATAAGTTAAATCGCATCCCCATGCGACTCCTGTACCATTTCCAAGATGCAGGTCAACATGAATCATAATTTCATGATTTTGCAAATAAGCCGTTGCTTCCTCTTCAGAAAACGGTTGGGGTTCGCTTGCTTTTAGCATGACAATATCCCCTAATGTAATATCGACGCAGTCAGGGTTGACGGTTGCATCCGCGTAACCGATCGCGCCGATAATTCTTCCCCAATTGGCATCCGCTCCATAAACCGCCGTTTTGACAAGATTAGAGCCGACGATTTGTTTGGCGATACGCTTGGCATCGTCATCCGTCACAGCCCCTGATACGCGAACCTCAATCAGCTTAGTCGCTCCTTCTCCATCTTTGGCAATTTGTTTCGCCAAATCCTCGCATGTTTTCTTTAATGCATCGTAAAATTTATTCCATTCTGGATGGCGCGGCGTTAATTCGGTTGTTTCAGCAAGGCCGCTCGCCATGACGACCACCATATCATTTGTAGACGTATCGCCATCGACCGTGATCTGATTAAACGATAGATCAGTAATGGAACGAAGCGCCTCCTGCAAAACGGACGAGGAAATATTAGCATCTGTTGTAATAAAAGCGAGCATCGTCGCCATATTAGGATGAATCATTCCTGATCCTTTGGCAGCCCCTCCGATTGTCACGGTTTTCCCCTCAATCGTCGTTTGATAACAGGCTTGCTTCATGACTGTATCGGTCGTTAAAATGGCGGTTTGAAACGCATGTGCGCTTTCCTCTGTAACGCTCGGCTGCAATTTTTTTATGCCTTCGCGAATTTTTTCCATCGGCAAAAACTCCCCAATGACTCCCGTAGAAGCGACCGCTACGTAGTGCGAAGGCAGCCCGAATTGCAGAGCGCAAAGCTCCCGCATTTCATAGGCGTCCTTTAATCCCTGCTCTCCTGTACACGCATTGGCGCATGCGCTATTGACGACGATCGCCTGCAATTTTTGCTCAACCGCGATGCTCTCTTGCGTAACTTTCAGCGGAGCAGCTTGAAAATGGCTTTGAGTATAAACGGCTGCGCAAGAGGCAGGCACATCGCAAACAATTACTCCAAGATCTTTTTTTATATATCGCAAACCAGCGTGTACACCTGCTGCCTTAAATCCCTTTGGGGTAACAACGGTCCCATTGGCAACGCAGTAAATTTCATGCTCCTGTTTCGTTACCATTTTGCTTCTTCTCCTTCCTATGGATAAATAGGGGCAACCTTCAATCCTTCTGACTCGTTCCATCCCATCATCACATTAAAGTTTTGAACAGCCTGGCCCGCGGCCCCTTTCACTAAATTGTCGATGACAGAAACAACAGTGATTCTTCCTGTTCTTTCATCATAAGCGATGCCGATATCGCAATAGTTTGAGCCGTACACTTCTTTTGTCGCTGGAAATTGTCCGGAGTTTCGGACGCGGACAAAATGAGCCGTTTCATAACTTGTTTTATATAAATCTAGCAATGTCTCAAGCGACAGCTCTACTTTCGCTTGAGCATAAATCGTCGCCATAATTCCCCTCGTCATCGGGATTAAATGGGTGCTAAACGTAATCGGCTGAATGTGTTCGTTCCAAAGCTTCAGCATTTGCTCAATTTCCGGGATATGCTGATGCTCATTTACTTTATAAATTTTCACATTTTCATTAATTTCGGAAAAATGCGTATTTAATGACGCTTTTCTTCCGGCTCCTGATACCCCTGATTTAGCATCCACAATAATCGATTGTTCTTCAATAAGCCCATTCTGCACAAGTGGCGCCAATCCAAGCAGCGTCGCTGTCGGGTAGCATCCCGGATTCGCAAGCAGCTGAGCCTTTCGGATCTCTGTTCGATTCCATTCGGAAAGTCCATACACAGCTTTCTGCAAATATGAATGCTCCGCAGCTGGCCGCTTATACCATTTCTCATATACGGTGCCATCTTTCAAACGAAAATCGCCAGAGAGATCAATCACTTTTATTCCTTTCTCAATTAGCAATGGGGCCAGCTCGCTGGACACTCCAGGAGGCGTTGCAAAAAAGACAACATCATTGGCTGCAGCGATTTGTTCAATCGCCATTTTTCTTAAAACATTCCCTCTGTTTTCGCCCGTATGCGGAAAACTTTGCGATAACGCCATGCCATCCTGCGATGAAGAATAGAGATGGCAACGTTCAACATGAGGATGGTGCTGGAGAAATCTCAGCAATTCCACACCGCTGTATCCTGTTGCGCCAATGATTGCAATATTCATAGTTGTCCTCCTCGAACAATGATATTCATGTAGTTATCATTATAATACTGCATAAAAATAAAATCAAACGTATATTTATTTTTATTTGTATTTTCTAACAAAATCGCAAACAAGCAGGCTTCTATCTAAAGAACAAAATGAGAGATCCAACTTATTGTGTTAATATTTGTTTGGATATGGGGACATTCTTCCCCCGTCCTTCTCCTTCCATTATATAAAAAGGCGTTCAAGGTCTCCCTTGAACGCCTTTCAATCTTTATCCTCCGCTAACCGGTGGAATAAAAGCAATTACATCGCCCGGCTGCAACCGTTGATTCTCCTGGGCATACTCTTCATTCACCGCAACCATCACATTTTGCAAATTCACCCCATATTTCACTTCTATCTGTCGTTTTAATTGCTCAATTGTGATCGGTTCGTACGCTATGCTCATTTGTCCATTCCCAACCGCTTCTTTTAAAGAGGCGAAAAAAAGCAGCGTGATCACGTCAGATCCTCCTCCTTCGGCTTTCCATCTGGATATTCCTTCGTTTCAAGCTGGTTTCCAACCCATTGTGTGCCATCCTCCCAATATTCTTTTTTCCAGATCGGCACGATTTGTTTTATTCTTTCGATCGCGTATTGATTGGCCTCATAGGCATCCTTTCGATGCGGCGTCGACACGGCAATCACAACGGCCACATCGGAAATGTCGAGCTTGCCGATTCGATGGGTAATCGCGGTTTTGGCTTCCGGCCAACGTTCCTTAATTTCTTGAGCGATGCGTTCGAGCATTTTTTCTGCCATCGTGGTATAGGCTTCATATTGTAAAAATAGCGTGCGTTTTCCATTTGTAAATTCTCTTACGGTCCCGACAAAAACGGCAACCGCTCCCGCCTCAGGGCGAACGACCTTTCGCACCACGTCTTCAATCAAAATCGGCTGATCAGTAACCATAAATAATGTCTCATTCATCTCGCTTTTTCCACCTCATTCATAACCCATTGCAAATAGGTCTGTTCATCATCAAGAGAAAACAGAGGATACGGTATATCGAAAGGGACAAAATCCTTCTGCCAGGCAATGACACCGATAATATTTTGCAAATGGCCAAGCTGCTCCCAATCCGAAGGTGTTCGAATCATTATGATTTTAGGGTATGGTTCGTCTTTATATCCTTCGATAAGGACAAAGTCGAGAGAAAAAAGAGAATACATGTGTAAAATCTTTGATAACGTCCACTCTGGATGAATCGCATGCAACTGCAGCATTCCGCCTCCTTCTACCGCTGCCGCCAGCGCTCCTGCCCGCAGATGGCGGTTTGAATCGGTTGACGTCTGTCCCGTCTCCGGCAGCCCCCCATGGCCATGATGCTTCACTGCTCCCACTTTATATCCTGCTTGTACTGCCAGTTGAATCCATTTCTCTATCAGTGTCGTTTTTCCGCTATTTTTATAGCCGACCACTTGCCAAACCTTCATTGGGCGCTTCCCTCTTCGCTATCGAGCAGCCAAACATCCACAAGATCCCCCTTGACAAAGCCGCGAGTGCCTCCTGGAAGTACAGTCAGCGCATTGGCTTTAGCAAGAGAGGTCACAATATTCGATTTATCCATCCCAACCGGCGAAGCATAAAGCTGCCCTCCTTGAGCACTTACATAGCTTCTAACAAAACGAGTAAACGGATTAGGCTTCGTGAAATCCTCTAATAGGATGGCTTTCGTCTTGTATAAATGCGGAGTGGATGAATATAGCATTGTACGCACAACAGGGCGAACGAACAGTTCATATCCGACATAGCACGCTGACGGATTGCCCGACAATCCAAACAGCAGCTTGCCGTCCAATTGGGCTACCGTCGTTACGCTTCCCGGACGCATAGCTACTTTATTAAATAACACTTCGGCGCCGAGCCGCTCATAAATCACCGGTAAATAATCATAATCGCCGACGGACACTCCTCCTGTTGTAATCAGAAAATCCACATCAGGAAGCGCCTGTTCGATCGCGGCAAGACATTGATCTGGATCATCCGGCAATTTTCCTAAATCAACGGGAGTGGCTCCGCTGCGAAGCACTTGCGCCTGAATCATATACGCATTGCTATTGCGGATTTTCCCAGGAACAAGCGGCTCTGATACATCCAATAATTCATTCCCTGTTGCGGCAATCCCAATTTTCGGTTTTTGAGCCACTTTGACCTCTGAATAGCCAAACGTAGCCAATAACGCCTGCACGCCAGGATTGATGAATGTTCCCTTCTCCGCTAGTACTTCTCCTTTTTTAACATCCTCTCCTTGGAACGAAATGTTATCCCCTGAACGAAATGGACGCTTAATCGATATATATGTCTTTCCATTTCGTTCATATTGCTTAGCTAGCTCTAGCATCACTACCGCGTCGCAGCCATCAGGAATGGGCGCGCCTGTCATAATTCGCACCGCTTGAAATGCAGCTACTGCTTTTGCGGCCACTTGCCCCGCTCCGATCGTTTCAATTACTTCCAGCTCAACAGGATGATCGAGGCTGGCAAGTGCCGAATCGGCCGCTCGAATGGCAAATCCATCATATGGAGAGCGGTCAAACGGCGGAACGTCATGATCCGCATAAAGATCTTCCGCTAAATATCTCCCGTACGCCTCCGTGAGCGGAACCCTTTCTTTTTCTCCTTCTCTTGCATAAAGCATCACTTTTTGAATCGCTTCCGCTACAGGAATTGGATTTCTTTTTTCTAACATCATCGATCCCCCTTACTTATTCCGTACACAATAAAATGGGTATCGCTGTTTCATGTAACAGCGCTGGTCCATCTTCTGTTTTTTTATTGTATTTATATTTAGATGCTCAAAGCGATACAGCCAAACCGCAGAAATAAAATAGGAAACAGCGCTCCGTCTTGCTAACGCGCCACATCGTATATTCTTTTAACAAAATGAATGAAAAACCTTCTATACTCTCTTATATACAAGCCGCTTGAAGACCCAAGAAATCATCTTCCCTTCCGACCGTGGATTTTGTAACAGCTCCCATCCCATATTCGAGCGAATCTGACACAATAAGTGTATGTTTATCTGATTCTATCATGTCTCATAAAGATTCTGCACGCTTTCCTTACTTTTGTACAGATGATATTCTTCCTCTTCTTTCAATCAAATAAAAAAGACCAATCTGTTGAATTGGTCCTTCACGATCATGTCTCTCACTTTTTTTACTAAAAATCTATCCGCCGATATAGGACATCTCAATTTTTTTCCGTTCTTGATTTGCTTGCAGGGCACGCTCATCTGAATAGCGATCCGTTCTGTTTGTCCATGTCTCCATTACCAGCTGCTTTAACGCTTTCTTACCAGCCCCTTGACGAAGCAATGTCTTTAATGACGTTCCATTTGCGGCAAACAAACAAGTATACAATACTCCGTCCGCCGATACCCGCGCTCTTGTGCAACTGCTGCAGAATGATTGGGTGACCGAAGAAATAAATCCTACCTCTATATTCGTTCCAACGTAACGATATCGGCTCGCCACTTCCCCAAAATAGGCCCGTTCGATCGGCTCAAGCGGATGCCATTGTTCAATTTGTTCATATATTTCTTTTTTCGTCATGACTTGTGACAGATTCCAGCCATTTGATGTCCCGACATCCATAAATTCAATAAACCGCAAAGGAATTCCTTCTGCTTTGAAATGCTTGGCCATTGGCACGACTTGGGAATCATTCCATCCTTTTTTTACAACCATATTTACCTTCACAAGCAGCCCCGCCTCTTTTGCCGCGGTGATTCCTTTCAAAACAGGCTGAACGCCAACACCAACACCGTTCATTTTTTTAAAAATTTCATCCTCTATTGCATCCAAACTGACATTGACTCTCCCAAGCCCTGCGTCCTTTAATCGATTCGCCATTTTCACTAAATGAACTCCGTTGGTAGTTAAAGCGATATCACCGATACCTGGAATATTGGCCAATCGTTCAATCAACAGCGGCAAATCTTTCCGCAGCAGCGGCTCGCCGCCTGTAATGCGGATTTTTTCTACTCCTAACTCAGCAAAGGTTTCTGCAACCAGCACCATTTCATCCATCGTCAGCAACTCGTCTTCCTGCAAAAAGCGAAAATGAGGACCAAAAATTTCAGCCGGCATGCAATAAATACAACGGAAATTGCATTGATCGATTACAGAAATACGCAAATCACGCAGCGGCCGGTCCCATCGATCAACGACTATCGGCTTATTTCGGTTCATGGTGCCTCCTCTTTTCATCATAAAATATTTTCTTAACCGCATGTTCAAATCGAATGAACATGTTTTAATGATCAATCATGTTTATGAACCTCCCACTCCTCCTCTCCATTAAGAGATGGGAGACTTCTCGGCGGATGATGTTAAACCACAAGCGCTTGCCGGCTGTGTTTGTAAAAGCGGATGTTACATGAAAGTATACCATAAATCGATAAATTCAGCCGTGAAAAAAACATCGATCCTTCATCTTCATCATCCAACATGCTCAGACAAAAAATAAAGCTTTGCATGATGTGTCGATCCTAACACCATGCTATGATTGCACACTTACAGCTCAGTTTCCTTACTTGTGATGCTCTCCCCTTTCGAACGTTGTTCTCATTCTGCTGCAATGTCGGCATATTCATCTAAGTCATTCACATTCCGAAATACGATCTCTTCTGCCCCAAAATCTTGTTCATTGACATAGCGAACGGAGCAATGTTCAAATAGCGATCTCATTCTGTTGTCGCCGTGCTGCAGCATATGTTCTATCCACTTCATTGTCCGGCGATGGTAAGCGCCAACCAATGGTTGCAGCCGGCCAAAATGTGTGGAGACCACAATATCAAATGCACAATCAACATATGATACCATCCTGCCAACTGTGTCGCTTTGCATATAGGGCATGTCACAAGGAAGCACAAATATCCAGTCTGCTTCTGTTTGTTTCATAACCGTATAGATTCCGGCAAGCGGTCCTTGACCGCGATACCGCTCTTCATCCATCACTACCTTCTCGTTTGTCACCATTCGCTCAAAACGTGCGACAAGATCGGGATGGCTGACAATATACACCTCTTTCACAAAAGGATGCAGCGCATCGACAGCGATTTGAAAAAAATACTGATTCTTTCGTTTGGCAAACGCCTTAGGGCTGCCAAAGCGGCGCGATTGACCTCCAGCCAAGACCGCTCCGATCATCCGTTCCACCGTCTATCCCCCGCTTTGTCTGATCATACAGATCCGTTTTGATATAATCCCATTTACTCCATCATTTTAAGTCGACTTTCATGTTTAGTAAAAATATGGAATATATAGCCAATTCAAAAGCAAGATTTCTCATTTTTTGGACGGTTGGAGGCAAATCAAGGAGCTTCCAGCGACCATCTATTTTCCATAGACCGTTCGTCTCAGCTTCATGTGACTTTTTATATATAAATTTTCCGGTCATTAGCTCATAAAACGAACCCCCTTTATATTATAATAGATTATATATACACGAAAACTGCTAGACCCATTCGATGAAGCACTGCCTATCCAAATGCTTCAAAAATTTTTAATGATCATGAAAGGGGAATGGCCCTTGGAAGAGTTCGTCGGCTTTTGCTCAAAGTGCGGCAAACCGATTCATTGCTTGTCAGGATTTTTAAACGGTGTCATCAGCGAGGAACAAGAAATGCTCTATTGCTTTGAATGCTACCAGAAAAAAAGCGAAACATACAAAAAAAGTAAATATATAAGCGAATGAAGGGGCCTGGTCTTCGGCCCCTCTGTTTATGATATGGAAACTTTCTTTCGTCTGTCTTCTGGTCGCAATCAAACAAAAAACCGTGCTTGACGCAGCTGAACACCTCTACCCCCCAAACGATTCATGGACCATGTCCAGCGAGAAATCTCCCGGCTTGAAATGACGTGTAGGTGAGAGAGACTCATACATGCTGAACGAACCAATCAACTGTTTGCAAAAACGCAGCTCTTGTCACTTTATGTCCCGCCTCATCATCAGAAATAAATTTCAGCTTCCCGTTCTCATAAAAAGGTTTTATTTGTTGATAAAACTCATATGTATAATGATAAGGTACCACTGAATCTCGCTGCCCGTGCCACATCATGAGCGGACGGCCGCGCAATTTCTCCGGCTGAAGCGAAAGATCGTACGGAGCCAGCCGCTGCCGCTCGTTTTCCAGCTGCTGATCTGTCAACGGAATCTTGCGTTTCATATTTTTCACCATTTCGATTTGAGTATCAAAAAACGCTTGATAATACGGACTACCCATTAAGGAAACAGCGGCTTTAATCCAGGGATACACAGCAAGCGAGCCAAATGTCACGATTCCTCCCATTGAGGTACCGGCGACGCCAATGCGCTCTTCCTGTACAAGACCACCAGAACAGAGCTCATTTTTTATCTGTTCTATATCGCCAATCGTCCGCAGAACAATATTCCAAAAGGATAATCGCAGCTGCTCGTCTGTGAGGCGTTGTGCTCTTTCTCCATGGTAAAGCGCATCTGGCAAAATGACCCGATATCCCGCCTCAGCCAGCAAATAACCAAAATGAAGATTGTGCTCTTTTGCGCTCGTAAATCCGTGCACAAATAGAATAAGGGGCAGCTTTTCTTGCTGAGCCTCTTGCTTGACCACATGCAATACAGGAATGTCGGCAATCGCTTCATTTCTAATGACAATCATAGCCACTTAGACTCCTTTACACTTTTTCTCTTCCTTTAGTGTAACATGTAGACAAAAATTTTGGAAAAGAGTTACACTATCTGTGTAAGCTCTTTATCCATTTATGCCAAATCCAAAAACTATGTACAAAGGAGCTATTATGGAACGATATTTAATTGCGTTAGATTTAGACGGTACATTGTTAAAAGATGACAAAACGATCTCTCCGCTAACTAAACAGGTTATTTTCCGTGCGAAAGAAGCTGGTCATATCGTTGTCATAGCAACTGGCAGACCTTATCGCGCTAGCAAAATGTATTATGAAGAGCTTCATTTAACAACACCCATTGTCAATTTTAACGGGGCCTTTGTGCATCATCCAAGAAACGACTCATGGGGAATACGCCACTCTCCGCTTAATCTGGAAACCATTAAAGAAATTATTGAAGTGAGCGAAACATATCACATCAAAAACATTTTAGCGGAAGTCATGGATGATGTGTATTTTCATGACCACGATGAAAAGCTGTTGGATCTCGTGAAATTGGGCAATCCCAAAATCGAAATTGGTGATTTGCGGAACATGTTAAAAGCTGATCCAACAAGCGTTCTTATTCATACAGATGAACAGCATGCCGATGAACTGCAACGTTATTTATCCACCGTTCATGCCAATGTGCTTCATCATCGCCGTTGGGCTGCTCCTTGGCATATTATTGAAATTGTTCGTACGGGTGTTCATAAAGCATTCGGATTGCAGCAAGTTTGCAACTATTTTCAAATCCCTCAAGAACGCGTCATCGCTTTTGGGGATGAAGACAACGATCTTGAAATGATTCAATGGGCAGGATATGGCATCGCGATGGGAAATGCCATTGAACCATTAAAACAAATCGCCAATGATGTGACAAAAACCAATGAGGAAGACGGCATCGCTGTTTATTTAAAATCGCTGTTAAAGCTGTAACGAATTGCCTTACTATCATTCCCCCAACACGGTTACAATATAAACGACGCAGCGATGCGTCTTGACTTTCAAGGGGGAATGCGTCTTGGGTAAACGAAATAAATCAAAGCGGTTTATTCAGCAAAGCACGGATGCTGTGGAAAAACATGATGAGAGAATCCCTTATCATATGACATATGCGGAAGCCGAAGAGCGAAAAGCAAAAGAAGCGATCGAAACTTCCCTTGGAGGATACTAACTGTGGGGAACCGTTTATTTCAAGAAGCTCAGAAAGCCGTTATGACTGCAAAGGAAACAACAGAGGAACAAACGGTTGAAAAAGCGAAAAACGCTTTATCTTCTGCTTATACTCATTCGAATTTGGCAGAAAAAAGACAGCTGCGGCAACTGCAGAATGAATTAAACGATTTATAATCATTTTAAAGAAGCCGCGGGTTGATCCGCGGCTTCAACAAGTTATAGGCAAACTCTCGATCCTCTAAAAAACAGCGACATAAATGCCATGCTAAAAATTGTACAGCGCAAATAATT
Organism: Anoxybacillus sp. B2M1; assembly: GCF_001634265.1. Taxonomy (NCBI): domain Bacteria; kingdom Bacillati; phylum Bacillota; class Bacilli; order Caryophanales; family Anoxybacillaceae; genus Anoxybacillus; species Anoxybacillus sp. B2M1. The sequence goes on from NZ_CP015435.1 coordinate 1,841,808, forward strand.
TTCCTATTTTTTTCATCCTAAAATGTCCACAGAAATATTCAGCAGGAATAAGAGCAATTCTGTCGAAAGAATATTGAAGAAGTATAATCTTCCACAAGCTTTGAAGCAAGCTAAGCAACATCAACAAAACCGCTCGCATAAACGTGGGCCGGAATCAAAAACAGATTCGTCGTTACCGCATTCAGCAGCGCACCCATTAACACGATCACCAATTTTTTTACCTGCATTCCAATCATCATATCACTCCATATCAGAAAAGAGAAATTGTATTTTTGTTGTTAACTCGTTACACTTATAAGGACGAAATCATTTTTTATTTTATAGTGAGAAGGTGAACACAATGTCGATTCATATTATAGCGGATAGCGGTTGTGATTTGCCCTATTCTTTTTTGCAGGAGCGCCATATTTATTTGCTCCCTCTTATCGTTCATTTAAGCGGCCGCGACTATGAGGATGCCGTCACCATCGATCCAAAGCAGGTGTATGAGGCGATGCGCAAGGGGGAAGTGGCAAAAACATCCCAAGCAAGCCCACAAAAAATAAAGGAAGTATTTTCCGAGCTGGCTAAAGACGGACGCCCTGCCCTTTATATCGCTTTCTCCTCAGAGTTGTCAGGTACATATCAAACCGCCATGATGATGCGCGAAGAAGTGTTGGAGCAATATCCTGATTTTCAATTAACGATTATTGATTCCAGGTGCGCATCGCTCGGCTTAGGGCTTGTGGTCATGAAAGCAAGTGAGCTCGCACAAAAAGGAATGTCTTATGAGCAGCTATGTGAAACAATCGCTGCTTATTGCAGCCGCATGGAGCACATCTTTACGGTTGACAACTTAGAATTTTTAGCGCGCGGCGGGCGAATCAGCAAGGCATCAGCTGTTGTCGGAGGACTTTTAAGCATCAAGCCGCTCTTGCACGTAGAAAACGGCAAGCTTATTCCGCTTGAAAAGATTCGCGGACGCAAAAAAGTGCTAAAGCGAATGCTTGAGTTGATGGAAGAGCGCGGAAGTGATTTGCAAAAGCAGCTTATCGGCATAAGCCACGGCGATGACGAGGAAACCGCATTAGAACTTAAGCAACAAATTGAAGCCAAATTCGGCTGTACCCGCTTTTATATTTCCCAAATTGGAGGAGCCATCGGCTCACATTCGGGTCCTGGGACACTTGCCCTCTTTTTCTTAAACGAATATATTGAAGCATAAAACATTCTCTTGTTGCTCACACTATCGCTAGACAACCTCTAAAAAAGGAGGGAAGGCTTCATATGGCTCATACAAGCGATAACGATAAAAAAGCACGAGACAATAACGCCAAACAGCATGAGAAAAATATGCTTCGCGAAAAAAATCGACAAGCGGGAAAAAATGAATACTCGAAAAAAACCGATCATTTGTAAAAAAGCATGTTGTAGACAAAGTTCATGTTGACTTTGTCTACAACTATTTTCATATCCTTTATTGATGGTGACGGTCTCACGAAAACGCTTGGCAGACAAGAAACGCAACCGAGTGGAGGCCATGAACAGAACAAAAACGTTCATGAGCAGACGAACGACGAGGCCCGTGACACAGGATGAAACCGCTTGGCAACGTCTGAGGGGCTTGCACAGCAAGCTCTTTTTTTTATGTGTTTTTCAGCTGAAGCTTTTGTATAATAAAAAAGCAAGAAGGACACATTTTCTATCGAATGAAACAGAGCCGTTCTAAAAAGACAACGTTTTTTTACAAAAGTGCTCCCAATCTCCATGCTAAAAAATACAAACGTCAAAATATGGGGCTTCATTAATAAAAAATAAAGGCACAAGGAGGACCAGCTCCTGCCTCTTGGTACCCATTTTCCCATGAGAACTTATACGATCACACCGAAAAGAAATAGGATTAGGCGTGTTGAAAATCCAATAAAAACCTATTAATTCCTCGCTTTTCTATCGTAGTCAGCAAGCCGTTTGCTGGCCGACTGAAGATTTTTAGCATGCCCTTCTCGAACAACGTCACGTTCTTGTTCGAGGAAAGAAGCAGAGTGCTGCCCTGTCATTCTATATTTTTTCGTAAAATATATGGAGTAGAACCTAAATATAGAGAAAGGATATGAATATCCATGAAAGAGTCCGTTACGCAAACGCCCCAAACAATCAAAGTCATCATTGCGGATGATAATTCATTTGTTCGCGAAGGGATGCGAATTATATTAAGTACCTATGATGAGTTTGACGTATTAGCAACCGTCAACGACGGCCAAGAAGCTGTTGAATACTGCCAAAAATTTTCTGTCGATATTGCGCTACTGGACGTGCGCATGCCGAATATGAATGGAGTCGAAGCAACCAAACTCATATGCGAGCAAACAAACACAAAACCTCTGATCCTCACCACTTTCGATGATGACGAATACATTTTGGACGCCATCCGCAACGGCGCAAAAGGGTATTTTTTAAAAAATACGGATCCTGAACGGATACGAGAAGCGATTAAAGCTGTATACAATGGAAATACCATTATGCAAGATGTGATTATGGAAAAAATCAAATTAAATTTAACAAACGACAAAGAACCTGAGCCAAAAATTGATAAAATGCTTTTCACAGATCGGGAAATGGAAATCATGGCGTGCATTGCTAAGGGGCTTTCAAATAAAGAAATTGCGAAGCAGCTTTTTATATCGGAAGGAACGATCGCCAATTATATTACTTCGATTTTAGATAAAACCGGATTGCAGCATCGCACACAAATCGCCATTTATTATTTGACAGGAAAAATTTATTGAGGGATCGCAATGGAGCTTTTACTGATTTTAAATAAATTCATTTTATGGTGCTATATCTGCCTTTGCTATTTATATTCAGATCATATCAATGCGGCTTGGTTTGTGTTTACTTCGCTCGCTTATCTCTCCATTAATATGAGCATTTATCTTTTTAAAAAAACACAACTTAAATACAGTGGCATATGGCTATCCATGATTCTTATTTTAGCTGCGAGTTTTCCAGTTGATCCTTTCTTTATGTTGCTTTTGCCAATGAATCTATACGAATTTTTTTCCATTTACATCAATAAAAAATGGGTGCTATTGATTTTACTGATGCTTCCGCTTGCCGTGATTTCTCACAGCCTGCACCCTGCCTATTTTCTTGCAGCGTCCTTTCATTTCATGAGCGTAACGATCACTGAACAGTACGTACAAAGAGCCGCAAAATTAGAAAGCGCCCTTGACACCATGAGAAAAGATATTCACCGATTAACCAAAAGCTTAAATGATTATTATGAATATATGAGACAGTCACAATATACGCTGCAATTAGAAGAACGCAATCGGCTCGCTCAACAGCTTCACGATCAAATCGGGCATGCTATGACTGGCGCTCTGATCCAAATGGAAGCGGCCAAGCGTTTACTTGATACGAACAGCTATAAAGCGAAGGAATTACTGCAAAACGCCATCCACATTTCAAAAGATGGCATCGAAAACATCCGAACGACATTAAAGCATATAAAGCCTCGTTCTGAGCAAATGGGCGTGAACCGAGTGAAATTATTCATCGAAGAGATGGCCGCACAGCACCATATGCACATCCCATTGGTATGCAAAGGTGATTTGGAGATCATCACTCCCATTCAATGGAAAATTATTTATGAAAACATGACCGAAGCATTGACTAATGCCATGAAATATGCCAACGCCACCGTTATTTCTATCGAGATACACGTACTAAATACGCTTATTAAAATGGAAGTCAAGGATAATGGAAAAGGAGCAGATAAAATCAAAAAAGGCCTTGGCATCATCGGCATGGAAGAACGGGCCGCTTCCGTCAATGGCACGGTCATTGTCGATGGTACAAACGGCTTTTCCGTCACCACTCTTCTTCCTATCCCAAAACATGAACCAGTTCAGACGTAACATATGAATATTCTCATGTTAAAGAAATGAACTCATGCACTTATATGAGTTCATTTTCTTTTTTATACTGAAAACATACTGAAAATAAAGAGGTGAGATCATGAACATTTTAGAAATAAAAAACGTAACAAAAAAATTTGGTGATTTTATCGCCGTTGATAATATGTCCTTAACCGTAGCAGAGGGGGAAATATTTGGATTTCTGGGGACAAACGGAGCTGGAAAAAGCACGACCATCAACATGATCTCTGGGCTTTTGCGTGCCAATTCTGGAGAAATTAAAATCCTTGGCAAAGATATACACAAGCACAGCCGATTTGCCAAAAAAAATATCGGTATCGTTCCACAAGACATCGCGATTTATGAAGATTTGACAACATACGAAAATGTTAAATTTTTCGCAGGTCTCTATGGACTGCGCGGTACCCAACTTCATGAGCAAGTTGAAGAAGCATTAGAGTTTGTCGGGTTAAGCGATAAACATAAAAGCTATCCGAAAAGCTTCTCCGGCGGAATGAAAAGACGATTAAACATTGCTTGCGCGATCGCCCACCGGCCAAAGCTCATCATTATGGATGAACCAACAGTAGGAATCGATCCGCAATCAAGAAATTATATTTTAAACTCTGTAAAAAAATTGAATGAAATGGGATGTACGATTATTTATACAAGCCACTATATGGAGGAAGTTGAAGAAATTTGCTCTCGTATTGCGATTATCGATCACGGCAAAATCATCGCTGAAGGAACAAAAGAGCAGCTCAAAGCCATTATTACCAATACAAAAGATGTTTGGATTGAAATCAAACCGATGGAAACGATCAATTTAAATAAAATCGAAGCCATTAGCGGCGTAAAAGCTGTCCAAATGGAGGAAAACCTAATGAAAGTCAGTTCGGATGTCAGTGTCAACAACTTAAACGACATCATTCAATGCCTCATTAACGACAAAGTAGAAATCCGTTCACTTAAAGAGCAATCGCCAAATTTGGAAACTGTGTTTCTGACTTTAACCGGAAGAAGTTTAAGAGATCATTAATGCAAAGGAGGGATGTTTTTTGAATATCATTCGTATTGCGTTCAAAGAAATAAAAAGCGATTTTCGCGATAGCCGAACACTTGTTTTTATGCTGGCATTCCCGATTGTATTAATGCTCATACTAGGAACGGCTTTATCTAATACCTTTAATACTTCCACTTCTGTTGGCGAGATCCATGTGTTATATAAAGATCAAACATCCGGAGAATTTTCAAGCTATGTTCGTCAGTTTATGAAGGAAGCCAAAAAATCCGATCTTCATTTTAAACGAATCTCTGGCCAGCTTAATGCAAAAAAAGAGGTACAGCAAGGCTATTATGATGGATATATGACAATCACCAATGAACAAATCCAGCTATATGTGAACGATACAAACTCGATCAAAGGGAGCATTATTCAAGGAATGGCTGCCGCATTTGCCGATCAATATAACATCGCCACAGCCGTCGCAAAAGTAAAACCCGAGCAAGTACAGCTGTTAATGAACAACAAAGTACAAAATGATTATATAAAAGAAACGTCTCTGCATTCGAAAAGACAGCCAGGCGCGATGGACTATTATGCGATTGCTATGACAACAATGATCGCCCTTTATGGAGCCTTGCCAGCCAGTTATTTAATTCGGAGAGAAAGAACACGCAAAACGGCAGATCGATTATTGGCAACACCGATCCATAAATTTGAAATTTTTATTGGAAAAATATTCGGAAACATAGTTGTGAATTTTCTTTGCGTCGCCATTGTCATTACGTTCAGTAAATTCGTCTTTAAAGCCTATTGGGGACATCATCTTGCTCTAGTATATCTTGTCGTATTTACAGAAGTATTATTCGCGATTAGCTTTGGTCTTGGGATCAGCTATATCGCAAGAACAGAAGGAGCAGCCAGAATGATTCTTATGGTTGTTATACAGCTAGCGTCTTTCTTGGGCGGAGCGTATTTCAAAATAGAAGCTACAGGCCCAATGGAAAAATTGATAACGAACCTCTCCCCTCTCACATGGGTGAATACAGCTCTTACAAAAATCATTTATTTGAACGATGTATCAGCTGGTTCTTTCGCCATGCTGTTAAATGTCGGATTAGCAGCGTTGTTTTTGCTGATCGCTGGGACAGCGTTCACAAGACAGGAGGGATTATAATATGCAAGATGTGATATGGTTGGTGAGACATACATTAAAAAAGACGTTTAGTAATAAAAAAAATATTTTATTGTATTTTGGCACGCCGCTCATCGGCATTATCATATCCCTGCTTGTCTACAGCGGTTCTAACGGAAAAAATGTACACATCGGTATTGTCAATAACGACCCTCATTATATTACGAATGATACGATCCATTTTATCAAAGGGTTAGAACATCTTTCGGTAACGAACATTAAGGAATCAGAAATAGACGATCAAATCACATCCGGCAAGCTCGATTGCGTGCTTGTTTTTCATCAAGGCTTTTCTAAAAGTGTCCAGCAAGGACACCCCGACCATCTGCAAATTGTTTCGATTCATGGATCGGAAATTACCGGTTTCATCAAATCGTATCTATATCACTACATCAATAATATTAGTGCGCTCGGAAAAATAGCTAACGGGGATGAACGCACATTTTTGCAAATGTACGAACGCTACCAGCAATCGCCGTTTCGGACATCGGTCCATCCGCTAAAAGATACATCGAAAAATATCGGCATGACTTATCAGACTGTCGGATATTTGCTGATGATTATGCTTTTTTCAGCGGGCAGTTTAGCGGAAATGATCGTGAAAGAAAAAGAGAATCGAACATACTTCCGATTATTATCCGCTCCTATTAATGGAAAAAGATACGTATTGTCGAATATCATCGTCAACATGATTGTGATGACTGGCCAGATTATCCTTACATTAGTGATAATGGATCGAGTATTTCACATAAAAACAAATATTGCTTTTTGGCAAATGGCCGTTGTTCTGATGTTATTTTCACTAGTAGCCATCGGCATCGCTTTTATAACGGTCGCTTTTGCAAACAGCTCTGCTTCAGCAGGAGCGATGCAAAACTTGATCGTTGTTCCTACCTGCATGCTTTCAGGTTGTTTTTGGCCGGCGGATATTATGCCTACTTTTGTACAAAAAATAGCTAATTTTCTGCCGCAACGCTGGGCGTTAGATGCGCTATTAAAATTGCAGCAAGGACATTCCTTTGGAGGCTTATATTTGAATCTGCTCATTATTCTCACGTTCGCACTGATCTTTTTCCTCATCTCGGCCTATAAGTTTGGAAGAAATAACAACGTTAATAATTTTGTATAATAGGTTTCTTCAATGTACTAGAGACAACCTCCCGCCCCTAAAACAAAAGTTCTCCACCTAAAAAACGTGGAGAACTTTTATTTGATGATAAATTTACTTCATGCGGAACTTTGTCATCACTGTATGCAATTCATCCGTCAATTGACGCAGCACTGCCACTTTTCCTACCATTTTTTCAAAAGCGACGAGCTGTTCAGACATCGAAGCAGCAATTTCCTCGCTGCCGGCCGCCGATTGCTCTACAACCGCGCTAATGCTTTCCACATTTTGCAGCACGCTCTCGCCCAATTTTTTAGAGGCAGCCACATCTGCTACGAGCTCCTGAATATCAGCTGATATCCCCATCACCTTGCTTTCAATTTCACGAAAAGCTTCTGCTGTTGCTTCCGTTGACCGAGATTGCTGTTCAGCAATTTTCACTCCTTGCGTAACCGCAGACGAAACAGAAGCGACCCCTTGCTTAATGTGAGAAACAGTAGCGAAAATTTGCTTCGTTGCTTGCGCAGACTGCTCGGCAAGCTTGCGCACTTCTTCTGCCACGACCGCAAATCCTCTTCCCGCTTCTCCTGCACGGGCTGCTTCAATAGCCGCATTTAACGCAAGCAAGTTCGTTTGCTCCGCCATTTCCGATACAGCTTTTGCCATTTGTTCAATATCCGCTGCATGGCTAATAAACTCTTGTGTTTCCCTCTCGATCAGCGCTGTCGCTTCAGCATTATCGCGGATCAATTTCATTTGTTCCCCAATCGCCTTTTGTCCAGTGCGAATCGCCTCTACTGCGACTTCGCTATACTGAGCCGTTTGTTTCGTCCGTTCAGCGGTTTGTGCAAACGTATCGTCCATTTTTTCGACAAGCAATACCGCTTGCTGCAGTTCTTCGGAAATACTTTGAGCGCCGGCTGATAGCTCATTCGTAGATAAAGCAACCTGTTGGTTAATTTCTGTGAGCATTTTATTTTCTTGTTCAATCTCTTTAGCAAATGTTTCAACACGCCGGCTTGCGGAATCTACGGAATGTAGCAGCCGCTGCAGCTCATGGACCATTTGGCTGAATGAAGTGTTGAGCTCGCCGATTTCATCATGATGTTTATAGGAAACAGGCTCAACAAGCAAATGGCCGCTAGCTATTTCTTTCGCGTTGGCCGCTAGATGCTCAAGAGGTTTAGTAATAGAACGTGTGAGCCGTAAACTGCTTGCGCCAGCCAATCCGAGAAGCACCATACTTCCAATGATTGCCGTACACACCACAAAGCGGATTTGCGCTTGCATCTCTTGCTGTAATTGTTCATAAAAATCATTTGCAGCCAACTTTAAACCATATATATCATTCATAGCCCCTTCGATTCGCATCGCCTGCCGTCTGGCCTCAGACGCATCAAGAGTGTTCAAAGCTTCAATGGATTGCTCATGTACATTGGAAAATTTGGTCGTTGCTTTTTCCAATAAAGCTTGAAAATGGTTTTGCTTTAACATCTTCTTCAGCTTACGAATGAGCTGCTCTGTTTGCTGAACTTGTTCAATGGCCCCCTGCTTATTTCCTTCTGTCATATTGTAGGCAAAGTTATTTAAGCTTTGCTTCGTTGATTTCATGCTCGCTTCTAGCTCCTGAACAGTCAGAAGCACGGGCACAATATCTTTGTTGGTCGCTTGAATCGACAGCATATTGACAATAATAAATCCCATCATGCCGATCGAAAGCAAAATCGAAATCGTGGCATGAAGCCATAGCTTTTTCCGAACCGTCATCGCTATCCCCTTTTCTATTCCTTCGTTGTTACTTCACCATTTTCAATTTTTTGCTTCCATTGTTCGATCAATTTTTGTTGCGGCTCGCTCCATGCCATCACGCGAATCGGCGCAAGTCCGACGCCATTTTCCTTAAGGCCCAGTTGAACCGTCCCTTGTGGCATTTCGCCTTTTTGCACATATTGCTGTAAAATCGTAAACAGCGCCACATCCACATTTTTCACCATTGATGTGACAACCGCCTTTTCCGCATAAAAATATTGGTCGCTGTCAACGCCAATGGCATACTTTCCTTGCGCCTCCGCTTCCTTTAACGCTCCCACGCCCGTAAATCCAGCGGCCGTATATACGACGTCGCAGCCGCCTTTAAACATTTCTCCCGCAAGCTTGGCGCCAAGCTGATCATTTCCAAAATCCCCGGCATACACCACGCTCACAGAAGCTGAAGGCTTTAAGGCATGAACCCCTTTTTCAAAGCCGTCGGCAAATTTGTGGATAAGCGGTACATCGTCTCCGCCAATAAAGCCAACCTGATTCGTTTTGGTCGCTAACGCCGCGACTACTCCGGCTAAAAAGCTTCCTTCATCTTCCTTAAACGTAATCGAAGTCACGTTTTTCAAATTGGACACAGCATCCACTAGAATAAAAGGCTGCTTTGGATATTGCTTCGCTACTTTTTCCAAATCCTCTTGCACCATGAATCCGAGGCCGATGACAATATCATTTCCCTCTTCGACCAATTCTTTTAGCCCTTGCTCATACGTTTTCGTATCCTGCAATTCGCGATAATCGAACACAATGCCAAGCTCGTTGCGCGCTTTCATCAATCCATTGAAAGCAGAATCACTAAACGATTGATCTCCAAGTCCGACGTCAGACAACATAATACCGACTTTTACTCTTTCTTTTGTTGTGGCCGTTTCCTGCGCTGAACATCCTGAAAAAAGGCACACGACCACCATCATAACAATGATAAGACGTAGTTGCTTCATCGATTTATCCCCTTATGCTGTAATCTATCCACTATTTTTATCGGCGATATAGGAGATCTTTTTAGCCCTGCACAAAAAAAGCGGAGTATTGTACCCCCGCTTCTATTCTTCCTTATGCTTGATATAAGTCCAGCCATTTTCTTGATAAATCCTATCTTCTTTCATAAGCCGTCCCAATGCTCTTTTAAACGCGGCTTTACTCATTTGAAAGCGCGCTTGAATATCCTCTGCATTGCTTTTATCATGATAGGGCATGGCCCCTCCTCTGCTTTCAAGGTAACGATAAATCATTCCTGCATCTTCGTCGATGCTTTCGTGCTTGCGCGGCAGCAACGACACATTCATTGTACCGTCTTCTTTGACAGCGATGACACGCCCTTCGACCACTTCGCCAAGACGCGGTTCTCTCCTGCGTTGAGATTCGTGGATAAAACCGATATAACCCACATCTGAGATCATAGACGCTCCAGCTTTGATCACACGATATATGCGACCGCGCACATTTTGATTAAAGACGGACTCCGAAGCTTTCGTAGCAAGCTGCCGGATTGTTTCCTCATCCGCCAAGTTAGCCAACAAGCGCCCTTTCCGATCTGTCTTTAACGAACAATATAACTGATCCCCTCGCTGCGGCCATAGTGACAAAAGCGGAGGCAAATCATCGCTAGACACAAGCACATCTTTTGATATGCCAATGTCAACAAAAACACCGAGCTTTGGAACAACATCAACCACCTCCACCCAATGATATGTATCCTTTGTTATTTTGGGTGATTTCATTGTAGCGCTCAACCGTCCTTGATGGTCGTGATATAAAAAGACATGGACCTCTTCTCCGATTGCAAGTGGACGGTCTATCTCCGCTTGATGAAGCAACACTTCTTCCTGACCGCTCGCTAAAAACCAGCCAAACGGAACCTCCCGCTTTACAGTTAATGTTCTTATTTCTCCTGGTATAAGTTGTTTCATGGATGCATCTTCCTTTTTATTGTTTATCATGCTACATTTTACTATAATAAGAACGAAATGACCAAATTTTACTGGAGGTAATATATGTCGAAAGAAAGCTCATTTGATATCGTATCCAAAGTAGATTTATCTGAAGTTACTAACGCCATTCATATCGCCATGAAGGAGATTCAAAACCGCTACGATTTCAAGGGAAGCAAAAGTGACATTTCCTTAGAAAAAGACGAACTGATCCTCGTTTCCGACGATGAATTCAAACTTGAGCAATTGAAAGATGTATTAATCGGCAAACTGATTAAGCGCGGGGTCTCTATCAAAAATATTCAATACGGAAAAATAGAACCAGCCTCAGGAGGAACGGTCCGTCAACGTGCCAGCCTTGTTCAAGGCATTGACAAAGAGCATGCGAAAAAAATTAATACGATTATTAAAAACACAGGCTTAAAAGTAAAAAGCCAAGTTCAAGAAGATCAAATCCGCGTCAGCGGCAAAAGCAAAGATGATCTGCAAAAAGTGATCACAGCGATCCGTGAAGCTGATTTGCCGATTGATGTACAATTTGTCAACTATCGATAGGGGTTTGTGCGCTTCGTCTTAACAGCCTAATTCCTCCGAATTAGGCTGTTTTTATAACCAAAATGCGAACTATAGATTTCCCGGCGTAAGTCCACAAACTTTGCCTGATCGTCGCCTTTTGAGCACTGATCCGTTCCATCTAAAAAATAATCAAAATTTGCAGTTGAATATTTTCTAAAAATTATTTAAATTATAAATAACGCATTGATTGAAAATTGCATACCATTTTTCTTATCAAGAGAGAGGGAGGGACTGGCCCTGTGAACTCTCAGCAACCTGACCGTATGTCAAGGTGCTAATTCCAGACAGGCTTGATGCTTGGAAGATAAGAAGGAGCAACCCGAAGTCTTCTTCTTATTTTTAGAAGGCTTTTTTTATTTTTTAAGAAGACGAAGGAGTGATACGCATGGGATTTTTAGAAGAATTGCAGAAACGAATCATCATCGCCGATGGGGCGATGGGAACTTTATTATACTCCCATGGAATTGACCGATGTTTTGAAGAATTGAATCTCTCCAAACCAGAAGATATTATCCATATTCATGAAGCTTATCTTGACGCTGGCGCAGAAGTCATTCAAACCAATACATATGGCGCAAACTATATGAAGCTAGCACGCTATGGATTGGAGGACGATGTAAAAGAAATCAACCGCGCAGCTGTAAAGCTAGCGAAACAAGCGGCCTCAGGCCGTGCCTATGTTCTTGGAACCATCGGCGGTCTTCGCACATTCAAGAAAAGCGCCATCACTCTTGAAGAAGTGAAACGGACGTTTCGGGAGCAGTTGTACGTGCTTTTGCACGAAGAAGTAGATGGAATTCTGCTTGAAACCTATTACGACTTAGAGGAGCTTCAAACGGTGCTCGCTATCGCCCGGAAAGAAACAACATTACCGATTATCGCCCATGTGACCCTTCACGATGTTGGCGTGCTGCAAGACGGAACTCCGCTCAGCGATGCGCTTTCCCAATTGGAGCAATTGGGGGCCGATGTAGTTGGATTAAACTGCCATCTTGGTCCGTATCATATGATTCGTTCTCTTGAAGCCGTGCCGCTTCCTAGCACAGCATTCCTTTCTGCTTATCCGAATGCTAGCCTTCCGGATTATCGCGACGGCCGCCTTGTTTATGAAACGAACGCTGAATATTTTAAGGAAACGGCTCTCTCCTTTCGCGAACAAGGCGTCCGCTTGATCGGCGGCTGCTGCGGAACGACGCCTAAACATATTGCGGCGATGGCACAAGCCTTGATTGATCGCACGCCCATTCAAACGAAACAAGTAAAACAGCAGCAAGCAACCATCTCGATTCCATCAGCAGAGCCAAAATCTGAACCGCCTTTAGAAGACATCGTAAAAAAACGGCGGTCGGTCATTGTTGAATTAGATCCGCCGAAAAAGCTGGGCATCGGAAAATTTTTGGAAGGAGCGAAAGCACTAAAAGAAACGAATATTGATGCCCTAACGCTGGCTGATAATTCTTTAGCTACTCCGCGCATCAGCAATGTCGCGCTCGGAACTCTTATTAAGCAACAGCTAGGCATCCGTCCGCTGATCCACATTACATGCCGCGACCGCAATCTGATTGGTCTGCAATCTCATTTAATGGGACTGCATACACTTGGCATTACGGATGTACTTGCTGTCACCGGAGATCCATCCAAAATCGGCGAATTTCCTGGCGCAACATCTGTGTATGATTTGTCATCATTTGATTTAATTCAGCTGATTCGCCAATTTAATGAAGGGATTTCCTACTCCGGTCAGCCGCTTGGGCAAAAAACCAACTTCTCTATCGCTGCGGCCTTCAATCCGAATGTCCGTTATTTAGATAAAGCGGTGCAGCGGCTTGAGAAAAAGATTCAGTGCGGCGCCCACTACTTTATTTCGCAGCCGCTCTATTCCGAACAAAAAATCGAAGAGGTATACGAGGCAACGAAACATCTTGAAGCGCCGATTTATATCGGCATTATGCCGCTTACAAGCGCACGTAACGCCGACTTTCTGCATCACGAAGTACCGGGAATCACGTTATCGGACGATATTCGTTCCCGAATGGCGGCTTGCGCCCATGATCCGATTCAATCGGCAAGAGAAGGAATTGCCATCGCCAAATCGCTCATCGATGCGGCTTTTGATTTATTTCGCGGCATTTATTTAATTACGCCGTTTTTGCGCTATGAAATGACAGTCGAGCTCGTTCGCTATATTCAAGAAAAAGAACGTTCGATTTCAGAAAGGAAGGTACTTCATCATGGCTAGCCAACTGTATGATCAGCTGAAAAAGAAAATTTTAGTAATGGATGGAGCAATGGGAACGATGATTCAAAGCGCCGAGCTTACGGCTGCTGATTTTGGCGGCGAATCATACGAAGGATGCAATGAATATTTATCGGTGACCTCCCCTCATGTCATTGCACAGATTCACGAAGCCTATCTTGAAGCGGGAGCCGATATCATTGAAACCAATACGTTCGGTGCTACCAGCATAGTGTTAGACGAATATGGGCTTGGCCATATGGCGCTTGAATTAAATATAGAAGCAGCCAAACTGGCTAAGCGGGCGGCCGAACGCCATTCCACTTCAAGCTGGCCGCGGTTTGTCGCCGGTTCGATGGGTCCAACAACGAAAACCCTTTCTGTTACCGGGGGGACAACATTTGTCCAACTTGTAGCCGCCTATGAAGAGCAAGCGCGCGGCCTATTAATCGGCGGCGTCGATCTTCTGCTTTTAGAAACGTGTCAAGATACACTTAACGTAAAAGCGGGTTTTATCGGCATTTCACAAGCATTTCAAAAGACAGGAAAAATTGTTCCGCTTATGATATCCGGGACGATTGAACCGATGGGAACGACGCTGGCGGGACAAACAATTGAATCGTTTTTTATTTCCGTCCGCCATATGAAGCCATTTGCCATTGGGCTCAACTGTGCAACTGGGCCGGAGTTTATGACTGATCACTTGCGTTCTCTTTCTCAACTAGCCGATACAGCCGTCAGCTGTTATCCAAACGCCGGGCTCCCGGATGAAGAAGGGCATTATCACGAAACACCGGATATGTTAGCCAAAAAAATCCGCCGCTTTGCTGAGAAAGGCTGGCTCAATATCGTCGGCGGCTGCTGTGGCACAACGCCGTCTCATATTCGCGCTATCGCTGAAGCGGTTCGCGATGTCGCTCCGCGCACGATTCCAACCTCATTCTCCGTTCATGCTGTTTCAGGAATCGAGCCACTTATTTACGATGAAACGATGCGCCCGCTTTTTGTCGGCGAACGAACAAACGTCATCGGCTCTCGCAAATTTAAACGTTTGATTGCGGAAGGAAAATATGAAGAAGCAGCGGAAATTGCTCGAACGCAAGTAAAAAACGGCGCTCATGTCATCGATATCTGCCTTGCAGATCCGGATCGCGACGAAAAGGAAGATATGGAACAATTTATCCAGCAAGTCGTTCGAAAGGTAAAGGTGCCGCTCGTGATTGATTCAACGGATGAAAAAGTGATTGAGTGCGCCCTTTCCTATTCGCAAGGAAAAGCGATTATTAATTCCATTAACCTCGAAGACGGAGAGGAGCGTTTCGAAAAAATTGTTCCTTTCATTCATCGCTATGGAGCGGCCGTTGTTGTTGGCACGATTGATGAACAAGGAATGGCCATTGCCGCTGAACGAAAGCTTGAAATCGCTTTGCGTTCTTACGATTTGCTTGTCAATAAATACGGCATACCGCCACATGACATTATTTTTGATCCGCTCGTTTTTCCAGTCGGCACCGGCGACGAACAATATATTGGCGCCGCGAAAGAAACGATTGAGGGCATCCGGCTCATTAAAGAACAGCTGCCACATTGTCCAACCATACTCGGTATCAGCAATGTCTCATTCGGATTGCCGCCAGTTGGCAGGGAAATTTTAAATTCTGTTTTCTTATATCATTGTACGCAAGCCGGCCTTGATTACGCGATTGTTAATACGGAAAAGCTTGAGCGCTTTGCTTCCATTCCAGCGGAGGAAGTGCAATTGGCTGAGGCGCTCCTCTTTCATACGAATGATGAAACTTTAAACACCTTTATTCAGTTTTACCGGGGCAAAACGAAAGAAACGAAAAAAACGAATACTCATTTATCGCTCGAGGAACGGCTCGCCTCCTATGTCGTCGAAGGAACAAAAGAGGGATTGCTTGAGGATTTAGAGTTGGCCTTGCAAACATATAACAACCCTCTCGATATTATCAATGGTCCGCTTATGACCGGTATGGATGAAGTAGGCCGGCTGTTCAATGACAACCAGCTCATTGTCGCTGAAGTCCTGCAAAGTGCTGAGGTGATGAAAGCAGCGGTCGCCTTTTTGGAGCCTTATATGGAAAAAACCGAAACCAGTCTAAAAGGAAAAGTGATGCTTGCTACCGTCAAAGGGGATGTGCATGACATCGGCAAAAATTTAGTGGACATTATTTTGAGCAACAACGGCTATCACGTGGTGGATCTAGGCATTAAAGTCACTTCCCAGCAGCTGATTGAAGCCATAAAAGCCGAAAAACCCGACATTATTGGCTTGTCGGGGCTGCTCGTCAAATCAGCCCAACAAATGGTGCTAACCGCTCAAGATTTAAAACAAGCCGGCATTTCCTTGCCTATTCTTGTCGGTGGAGCAGCATTATCGCGAAAATTTACCGAAAATAAAATCGCTCCAGAGTACGACGGAATCGTGCTTTATGCAAAAGACGCCATGGACGGTCTCTCCCTTGCCAACCGCCTGCAGCAAAACGAGGTTGAATATAAACGAAAGGAACAAAGCTTTACGGTATCAGCGTCATCATCGCAAACGGCTACCCTTGTTCGGTCCAATGTATCCATCCATGTTCCAGTATATGTTCCGGCAGATCTAGAGCGTCATGTCCTAAAAGATATCCCGCTCGCTCACATTGAGCCGTATATGAACTGGCAAATGCTGCTCGGACATCACCTTGGCTTGAAAGGAAAAGTGAAAAAGTTATTAGCGGAACAAAATGAAAAAGCTGTTTTTCTCAAACAATTGATAGAGGATCTTCTCTCTGCCGCCAAACAGCAACAGTGGTTAAAGCCAGCGGCTGTCTATCAATTTTTTCCCGCTCAAAGCGATGGAAACCGTATTTATATTTACTCGCCGAAAGATGCAAAAACCATGATCGAAACATTCGAGTTTCCACGGCAGCGCCAGTCACCTTATCTTTGTTTGGCTGATTATATCAAGCCGGTGGAAAGCGGGCAGCTTGATTATGTAGGATTATTTGCCGTGACCGCTGGAACAGGCATCCGTGAGCTAGCTCAAGAGTGGAAAAAAAGCGGCGAATTTTTAAAAAGCCATGCAATTCAAGCGCTGGCGCTTGAAGTAGCAGAAGGGCTGGCTGAACGGATCCATCAAGTCATGCGCGACCGTTGGGGATTTCCAGACGATCCTGATTTCACAATGGAGGAACGGTTCGCCGCCAAATATCAAGGACAACGCTTTTCTTTTGGCTATCCGGCATGCCCAAACCTAGAAGACCAAGAAAAACTGTTCCATCTTTTGCATCCGGAAGAGATCGGGATTGATCTAACGGAGGAATTTATGATGGAACCCGAAGCCTCTGTATCTGCCATCGTTTTTGCTCATCCAGAAGCGAAATACTTTAATGTATTGTAAAAAAGCTGGCGAATGCCAGCTTTTTTGTTTCGTCTGATCGAATGTCACCAGTCACGTCCTTCTTTTATCATCATTTTTTCAGGGATGCCTCACTTCCGGGATAAATGTTGATCCATCAAGCTGTATGTATACAGTAAAATAATGGATAAACGGCTTTCGTGATATTTTCGCTTGATTCTCCCATACTAAACAATGACTGAACATGATGATTAAGGGAGGAATGATCAAGATGGTCACAAAGCAGCAAATGACCTTGCCGCCACAGCATCAATATCAGCAGCCGGGATTACAATCCGTGATGCAGCCCGAGCCCGTCTCCGAGGATCCTGCCTATCGAGGAAGCGGCAAGCTTCAAGGAAAGATCGCCTTAATTAGCGGCGGAGACAGCGGAATCGGCCGAGCGGTTGCCATTTATTTTGCGAAAGAGGGCGCGGATGTCGCCATTATTTATTTGAACGAACACCAAGATGCAGAAGAAACCAAGCGGCAGGTTGAAGAAGAGGGGCGCCAATGCCTGTTGATTGCCGGAGATGTGGGAGATGAGCATTTTTGTATCGAAGCTGTCAAGCAAGTCATCGCTGCATTTGGAAAGCTAGATATTCTTGTCAATAACGCAGCTGAACAACATCCTCAAGACAGCCTGCTGCACATCACCTCAGAGCAGCTAGAAAAAACGTTTCGCACGAATGTGTTTGGCTACTTTTATTTAGCGAAAGCGGCACTTCCTTATTTAAAAGAAGGCAGCTCCATTATTAACACCTCATCCATTACAGCTTATGAGGGCAATGAGCAGCTGCTCGATTATTCGGCAACAAAAGGAGCGATCGCGACATTTACACGCTCGTTAGCTAAATCTTTGGTACAAAAAGGAATTCGCGTCAACGGTGTCGCCCCCGGACCGATTTGGACGCCCCTCATTCCATCAACCTTTTCAAGCGAGCAAGTAGCTGCATTCGGTTCGAATACGCCGATGAAACGACCTGGACAGCCTGAGGAAGTAGCGCCAAGCTATGTGTTTCTCGCCAGCGATGACGCCTCCTATATAACAGGGCAAATGATTCATGTGAATGGCGGAAAAATCGTGAACGGGTAAATGTAATGAAATTGAACATTTATTGTTAATTTTATTTACAGTAAACTTGATTTATCATGTATGATCCAATTATGATTATTACGTACAGTGTTTGCTGTCAGCCTTTTGCACAAACCAAAAGGTGACCCCTCTCTTCCCTTTGATAGACTTGCAACGATATGTTGCAAGTTTTTTGTTTATATACGAATCACCCATTCTTCTTATGAGCAAAAAAGCGCCTGAATTTTGTCCGCTCGCAAGCCTCTCTTATTCGATTTTCGTCTTCGCTTGACTGCGTTCCTTGTCGGCCGAGCGCAAGCCAGCCTGGTGCGGAAACGGAGAATGCTTGACAATGATGGCCGACAAAGCCGAAATGGACTTTGTCGGCCATCTAACTTTTTTCATTTCGTTTGATCGTCATCGCAGGAAAATCGTTTCATAAGCTGGTGCGGAATAATAATTCGCTTGACCGGCTCATTTGGATTCGCAATTTTTTCGATCAAACTTTTCGCCGCTTCATATCCAAGCTGAAAAATATGAATATCGACTGATGTTAATGGAGGCCGTGAGAGCTCCGCTAACAGCGTATTATTAAAGCTGACAATGGATATATCCTCAGGAACGCGAACGTTCATCTCGTCCAACGTATTCAAAACCCCAAGCGCCATCAAATCATCCGCCACCACTAACGCTGTCGGCGGTTCACGTAACGACAGCAGCTCTTTCATCGCTTCTTGTCCGCCTTCTTTTAAAAATTCTTCATGCATAATATACTCTTGGCGGTACGGCAGCCCGGCTTCTTTAAGCGCCGCTTCATATCCTAGCAGCCGATCGACTGTCACTAAATAGCTGATATTGCCGCCGACAAATGCTATTCGCTTATGCCCAAGCTCAACTAAATATTGAGTCGCTTCTTTTGCCGCGCGATAGTTATCATTATCGACATGAGTAATTTGTTCTGCCATCTGGTGAGGCTTTCCAATGACAACAAATGGGAAGCGGTTCTTCTGCAAATATTTCATCAGTTTATCATTCGTTCTAGAGTAAAGCAAAATAACACCGTCAACCCGCCGCCCCTGCAGCATTTCGATCACACCTTCATAAATCTCGCTTTCCTTTTCGCCTGTCGACATTTGCAAAGCATATTTTTTCTCATGTGCTGCTTTGCTAATTCCGCGAATCACCTCAGGAAAAAACGGATTTTGCAGCGCTTGGTCAGTTGAGCTCGGCATCACGATTCCAATCACCTGCGACGATTGATTCGCCAAGCTCCGGGCAATAAAATTGGGATGATAACCAAGCTCTTTCATCGCTTCTCGCACTTTTCTCTTTGTTTTTTCACTAATGCGCGGACTATCTGCAATGACTCTTGAAACAGTGGAGGGAGCCACATTCGCTCGTTTTGCAACATCTTTAATGGTGACGTTCATTTCACATCCCTCCTTCTCCATCCCTCAATTGTGGTCGATCCATAAGATGTTCTGCTTATCATCCCATCTACCATGTTGCTCGTTTCCATCGACGATCACAGTCGTCTGTGCCGTTCCTCCATGAATCGCAAATGACAGCTTCCAGTCTGGCCGGTACTCCCCTTCCGTTTTCGTGTCAATCCGAACAATATTCTCATCATACCTTATATTCAAATGCAAACGGAAATAAATTCCTTTCTCATAAGCAAACGTTTGTCCATCATCATCATATATCGTATATGCGGTTTTTCCATCACACTTTTTATATAAGCGCACGATGCGCTGTTCATCCGGCATATCAGTAGAACGTCTTGCATTGGCAAGCGCAATGGCTGAGCCTTGCTTCACAAAAATTGGGAGTTTGTCTAATTCCGCATGAACCAGATGGTATTGACCTCCCTCCCAAACGGTATCTGTCCAATAATCGATCCATTTCCCTCTCGGCAAATATACAGCTCGATAAGCGGTGTTAGGCGTCATAATCGGAGCAACCAACACATTGTCACCAAGCAAAAATTCATCATAAAGATTATACGTATGAGGATCATCCGGATACTCAAAAAGCAAAGGTCGCATGACAGGAGCACCTGTCTCATGAGCTTCTGCAAAAAGCGTGTATAAATACGGCAACCATTCGTAGCGCATCTGGATATATTGTTTGATAATTCGCTCATACTTTTCACCAAACGCCCACGGTTCTTGCCGGCGGAATCCGATCGCACAATGATTGCGAAAATATGGAGTAAACGCCCCCACCTGCGTCCAACGTGCTAAAAGCTCCCCGTTCGTATCGTGAGCAAACCCGCCAACATCCGCTCCGCAAAACGCTACTCCTGATAATCCTAAATTCATGCACATTGGCAACGACATTTGCAAATGCTCCCAAAAGCTGCGATTATCTCCCGTCCATACAGCTGCATAGCGTTGGATACCTGAGAAACCGGCACGCGTTAACAAGAACGGACGCTTTCCGTTCAACAGCTTTTTCATGCCAGTGTATGTCGCTTCTCCCATCATCAATCCGTAAAGGTTATGAAGTTCACGATGCGTTTTCGGATTTCCATCGTTATCATGCATCACAGTAATATCCATCGTTTTTGTTTCATTAAACACAGACGGTTCGTTCATATCGTTCCAAATACCTTCGATGCCTAAATCAGCATAAAACCGATGCTTGTCGCCCCACCAGCTTCGCGCTTGTTCATTTGTGAAATCCGGAAACGCGCTTTTTCCTGGCCAGACCTCCCCAATGAAAAGATTTCCCTCCATGTATTTGCAAAAATAATCGTCCCTTACTCCTTCTTGATAAATGGCGTATTCAGGATCCACCTTTACCCCAGGATCTACAATCGGAACAACACGAACCCCTTCCTGTTTCAAATCGGCAATCAGCTGCTTCGGATTCGGAAAGCGGTTTCTATCAAATGTAAACACACGATAGCCATCCATATAATGGATATCTAAATACACCGCATCAAGCGGAATATCTTTTTCTATAAACGTCTGCACCAGTTCTCTTACTTCCTGCTCCGTTTCATAGCTATAGCGCGATTGATGATAGCCGAGCGCCCATTTAGGAGGAATCGGCATTTTTCCTGTCAGATTCGTATATTGCTTCAATACATCGCGCGGAGTCGGACCGGCAAATACATAATAATCAATCGGTCCGCCCTCCGCCGCGAAGCAATATTCATCTTCGAACGTTTGAAAATCAAATATGGTCCGATACGTATTGTCAAAAAACAAACCGTGTGCCCATCCATTCCGCAACGTCATAAAATACGGATGAGACTGATAAAGAGGGTCCGTTTCCGGATTATGCGGCGCATACACATCTGTATTCCACATGGTCCATTTTTCACCGCGCTTATTCAGAAATCCGGTTTTTTCACCGAGCCCATAAAAATGGTCGGCCTGATCCATTCCTTTATAACAGTAAACATCACCTTCATAAGTGAAGGCCATCCCTCTCGCTTCCTCCCCTACAAGCAAACGGCCCGCTTGATCATAAATCTGCACACGAAAGGGCCGTTTTTTCACTACCACTTTCATTTGTGGTGAAGCCAGCTCTACCTGTTCCTCTGTTTCATGCACATCCACTTTTACCTTTTTTGGCCGCATGACGACGGCACGGCTTGTTTTCATGCTCGTTTCGCCAAAAGGATTAAAAGCGACGCGGACGATAGGATGATCATAAAACTGAACGTTCACTACACCTGCATCACACCGGAAGAAAAGCACTTCATCTTTACAGAAGAAAGCCAGCATGTTTCCGATATCGATTACATCCCGTTTACGCCGTTTTCCCTCTCGATCCGGCAAAATAGCAAAGCTTGTATCTTCCAGCATCTTTTCTCCCTCCTACCTAGACCGTTTGGCACGCTTTTTCGCATAGTATAAAAACAATCCAAACAAGACATAAACAGCAATGAGCGCAGCGATAAATGGAATATTCAGACCCGTCTTTTTGGCAAGCACGTAAATTTCTGCTGTTTCCCTATCCGAAATCAAGTTATACCCGTTTTTGCTGCTTCGCACTAAATCGCCAGATAACAGTCCTCTCAACTCTTTTCCAGGGGCAAGCTGAGCGTTTGTTAAATGGACTTTTTGCGTTTTGTTTGTATTATTTATCGCGATGACAGCTGTTTCTCCCTTATATGTTCGTTTAAAAACAGCCATTCCCTTCTTTTCGTACAAGAGAGTAAAATCCCCCCGCCGCAAAGAAGGTAATTGCCCGCGCAGTTCTCCTAATTTTTTTATATAGTTCACCACTTCATCATCGGTGCGGAAATTCATAAGGCGATGATTATCAGGAGCCTTTCCTCCGTCTAACACAATTTCTGTTCCGTAATAGATAATAGGAACGCCTGGCGCTGAAAATAAATAAGCTAGACTAAGCTTCATTCTTGTTATCGGATTTTGCTTGTTTTCTAAAGCAAGCCTTGTGAATCGAACAGTTCTGTCATTGTCCAAAAACGTACCTAACAAATAAGGATGATCATAATAAGAGACATTGTTCTTCCAAACACGATAAAGCGGCGCAAGCGATTGATTCACATTGCTCAATACCTTTGACGCTTCATTATAAAAAGGATAATCAAGAAAACCATCGATTCCATCCTTCTCATAATCGGCTATATAACGCGGATCATTGCTGTCTATTCCTCCAAGCAGATAAAAGTCTTTCTTTACTGCTTTGACTTCATTTGCAAACTCCTGCCAAAACGATTTAGGCACATGTCCAGCGTCATCAAGATAATAACCATCAATATCCGTTTCTTTTATCCACCATTTAGCAGCATCAATCAAATAACGTTTCACTTCCGGATTTTCTTGCGCAAGATCTGGCAACCCATTTAACCAGCCGGTCTCTATTTGCCGCGGATTATTCCAGTCTGAAATCTCCCTTTTCTCATGATACCAATCTTTTTTCGCCGGATCGTTTACCCACGGATGGCGAGATGACGTATGATTCGTCACAAAATCCAAAATCACCTTCATATGACGCTTATGCGCTTCTTTCACCAATGTTTTTAAATCGCTGAGCGTTCCAAAACGCGGATCGACTTTATAAAAATCCGTAACCTTCTTTCCTTGATAATCCCCTGGCTCCGTTTGAAAAATCGGCGTCAGTCGAATCGCTGTAAATCCCATGCTTTGAATATAATCCAGTTTAGCTGTAATTCCCTTTAAATCCCCTCCGAAATAGGCGCGAGGATCTTTGACATTGACACCTTGGTCGTTTGTCGAATCCAAATTGTTAAATCGGTCAACCATCATAAAGTAGACGGTTTCGTCTTGCCATGTCCGCTTTTCATTTGTGTCTGCCTGTGCAGGAATGGCAAATGAAAGTAAAAAAAGAAGCGCTAAACTAGAAGCAAATGCTCGTTTCAACCTTCCCACTCCCTATCTATTTCGAGTCTACTTACTGTTTTAATATAGCTCGAAATAGCATGAAAGGAAAGAACTTGAACGGTTCTTTCCCCCTCTTTCTTATCCTTTTGTTCCGCCAGCTGTCAATCCCGATACAAAATATTTTTGGAACGAAAGGAACAGGATCGCAATCGGCAGAGCGATCAGCACAGAACCAGCAGCAAACGTTGTAAATTCACTTCCAAATTGCTTTGCGACCAAATCATACAGCCCAACAGCCAGCGTATACTTTTCTTTGCTGCGAAGCAGAACGCTGGCCAAAATAAAATCGGCAAACGGTCCCGTAAAAGTAAATAGCGCCACAACCGCAATGATCGGTTTAGCCAACGGCATAATAATTTGCCAAAAAATGCGCAGATGTCCGGCACCGTCGATTCTCGCAGATTCATCAAGCTCTCTCGGAATCGTATCTAAATAACCTTTCATCAACCAAGTGTTCATCGGGATAAATCCGCCTACATAAACAAGAATCAGCCCTAAATGCGTATCAATTAATTTTGTGAGCAGCCCTAAAACATAAATAGCAATTAATGCGGCGAAGTTCGGAATCATTTGCAAAATCAAGAAGGTGATTAAACCATTTTTCCTTCCGATAAAACGGTAGCGGGAAAATGAATAGGCCGTCAAACTTACGAGAATAACAGAAAAAACCATCGTGAGTGTAGAGATTTTTAAAGAGTTCCAGTACCAGCGCAAATAATCGCTTTGATCAGGGTCGAACAGCTCTTTATAATGAGCGAGCGTTGCATTCTCTGGGATCATCTTCGACCCCGACAAGCTCTGCCCGGGATTAAACGAAGAGCCAATAACCCAAAGAAGCGGATACACAATAATGGCGGCGACCACTAAAATCACGATATACGACAAGGTTAAACGAATGATTTTTCGTCTTTTCATGCCCATTTCACATCATATCCTCTTCTTTAAATGATCTCGTTCTTCTAAACTGCCATAAAGCAACGGAGACAACAACAAGCGATAAAAGCAAGGTTACAGCCGCGGCTTTGGAATATTGTGCCGACGTCATCGTCAGACGATAGATCCAAGAGATTAAAATATCGGTCGCACCGGCGTTTTGGCCCGAGACCGCCGGCCCTCCGCCATTAAACAAGTAAATAATGTTAAAGTTATTAAAATTAAACGTATACTGCGTAATTAAAATAGGGGCGACTGTATAAAGAACGAGAGGAAGCGTGATTTTGGTGAATTTTTGCCATGCTGTAGCTCCATCTACCGTTGCCGCTTCATACAATTCACTTGGAATCGATTGCAACACACCCGTTGTCATCGCAAAAATGAATGGAAAACCAAGCCATGTTTGAATGAAAATCAGCGCCACCTTTGTCCAAAATGGGTTTGTCATCCAATCAATAGCCGGAAGCCCCAAGGAGGCTAAAATGGTTTGATTGACCGCGCCAAAAGATTCATTAAACATGCCCGCAAAAATCAAAATAGTCACAAACGCCGGAACGGCCCAAGGCAAAATAAAAATAGTTCGGATAATCGCTTTTCCTTTTAAATCTTTTTGATTGACGAGAATCGCTAGGAAAATGCCAAGAGCAATTTGCAAGGTAGTCGCACCAAACGTCCAAATAATCGTCCATGCCAATACGTTAATAAACGTTTTCCGCCAAAGGTCAAGCTTCACTAAGTCAACAAAGTTTTGCAAGCCAACCCAATCGACTAATTTAGCTGGCGGCGTATGATACAAATCGTAGTTTGTAAACGCAAGCAGCACAACGAAAATAATCGGAAAAACAACGACAAAAATGAGCAAAATAAATCCCGGCGAGATCATTAAATAAGGAAATCCGCTATCGACAAGCGTTTGATATTGTTCACGCAGCGAGTTGATTTTTAAGCCAAGGTCGCGTTTTTGTCCATTTCTATACGCATCCTGCAAATTAAACGCATAAAACCCGAGGCCAAATACGAGCACAATCGCCGCTAAAATCCCTTCCACCAACAAAAAAATGGAATGATCGCGCGGGATTACTTCACCAAGCGTCACTAATCCCCACAAACCGATATCCAATAAATCATGAAAGACAATAAAAAAAGAAGCCGTTAATACAAGAAAGAAAATACCTTTCGTATATTGGCGGTTGTATAGCTGTCCAAGTCCCGGAATAATCGATAAACCAAGCGCAATCTTCCGATGACGAGATTGATAGATAGTCGACTCCACATAAGCCCCTCCTTTCCAACATATCACCACTCACAACCAGTTCATATTTGAGAATGTTAGATTCATCGCCTGCAAATATCAGTTCAGCATCCAATCCTTTTCTATCATCAAAAGTTCTATCGGCCATAAAAGCATAGTTCGGCAAATGCGCTAGGCGTGTGAAAACGTGAAAGCCATCCATACTATAAACGCCCGTGCAAAACATGGAGCCAAGCAGAAGCAAGGAACCTTTTCACTTTCCTGTTTGATCGGCAAATGGGTTTTTCTTGATGCATCAATATGGACCCCTAAAGCGGGCCGATCACTACCGATTTCGATAGTCGGTCGACCGAACAGCATCGCTTCCAGACAAATGAATTTGTCTGGAAGTAGCTGATTGTTCGGTTCCTGGTCACGTTTTGGCGTGACTGAGACAAGGCAGCGACTTTCCTTCGATCACCGATTTTCCACCAATCATTTGTTTCATCTTCAAGTTGTCTTATCGCCGATCCCGTAAAAGAGAGGCGCTCCCTTTTTACTCGCCTGAATGATTCGTTTCGATATTGGTTTGAATGGTTTTCACCGCTTCATCTAATGCTTTCTTCGGTTTTATCTTTTGGTTCGCCACTAATTGCAGAGCGGTTGCCATCGGGCCCCATACTTCAGACATTTCCGGAATATTCGGCATCGGAACCGCGTATTGGGATTGAATCGCCACAGCCTTGGCCCCTTCATCTTCTGCAATAAGCGGATCATCAACGAGAGCTTTAACCGGCGGAATCTCTTTTGTTAATTCAAAGCGCTTTTTCGCACTTTCTTCATTCGTTAAAAACTCAATTAATTTCGTCGCCCATTCTGGGTTTTTGGAAAAAGCAGACACATGCCATCCTTTTACGCCCATAAACGTTTTCACATGTTCTCCGTTTGGTAGTGTTGGCATCGGTGCAACTCCAATTTCAATTCCCGCATCACGCATTCCTTGAAAT
The DNA here is from genome assembly GCF_001634265.1 of Anoxybacillus sp. B2M1. Lineage (NCBI taxonomy): Bacteria > Bacillati > Bacillota > Bacilli > Caryophanales > Anoxybacillaceae > Anoxybacillus > Anoxybacillus sp. B2M1. The sequence goes on from NZ_CP015435.1 coordinate 1,868,604, forward strand.
GCCCATGGTCCATTCATGACAGAGGCTACCTTTCCTTCATTAAACAGGCCATCCATCGTCGAACCGCCATTTTCACCGATAATTCCTTTCGGGAATAATTCTTTATACCATTTTTGGATGTATTCAGCTCCCTTTACTGCCCCATCGTTATTTAAACCGAGATTTTTCGGATCCAATGTGCCGTTATCCTCTTTAAATACATAGCCGCCCATGCCGGCAATCACACCGTGTGCAAAATAAAAGTTATCCCAAAGAGCTAAAAATCCGTATTTGTCTCCTTTTGTAAATCCCTTCGCAAATTGATACAGCTCATCCATCGTTTCCGGCGCTTTATCCATCAGCTTTTTATTATAGATAAATACCGGGGTTTCTACGGCCTTTGGCAGCCCATAAAGCTTTCCTTTATAGGTCTCCGCTTTGATAGAGGATTCTGTAAACTGCTCTAATACGGATGGATCAACGTTGATTTCACGAATGAGCCCTTCCGTTACAAGCTGGCCGATCTGGTCATGAGGCACTGTAATCACATCAGGACCTGTGCCTGCCGGGCCATCTAAACGCAATTGTTCCCGTTGCTTTGTCGCCATCTCTACTTCTTTATACTCGACTTTAATCCCATATTTTTCTTCAAACGCTTTAATGGCTGGCTCAAGCGCTACTCCCCGCTTGACATCTTCCCAAACAACAAGCTTATCTGGCTTAGGAGGCATGCTGTTTTCTGATGTTTCCGTTTGCTTATTCCCTTCATTTGGATTCGTCTTCGTTGTTTCCCCATCAGGTCCGCACCCTGCCAACACCCCTGTCGTCAATGCGAGCGAGGAAAAAAGAGATACCATCCTTTTCATTCCGATCCCTCCTGTTTATTTACAAAAAATGAAAATAGCAAGCGTTTTCATAATAATCAATTAGGAAAACGGTTGCACAAATTATCACTTTTATTATACAATCATTTTGAATTTTGACAACTCTTTTTTACATCTTTTACAATTGGTTTAGCGATTGATTGACTTTTTATATAGTGATCAATTACTCTTAAAACATACGGAATGAATACGTTTCCTTTTTGTTTGGCAAAATAACAAACAAGCTAGCATATTCATCTTGTCACTGTGTAACCAAATGGCAATCGCTTGCACTTAATCTTTTTTAAAGGAGCTGATTCCATGTTCAAAGAAGCCATTTATCATCGTCCAAAAGACAACTTTGCTTATGCATATGACGAGCAAACACTACATATACGATTGCGGACAAAAAAAAATGACGTCGAGCATGTCCGCCTTATTTACGGCGATCCATACGAATGGGAAAACGGCCATTGGCAGGTAAGCTATCAATCTATGCAAAAAAGCGGAACAGATGAACTGTTTGATTATTGGTTTATCGCCTTAACTCCTCCATATCGTCGCCTCCGTTACGGTTTCGAACTGACAAGCAACAACGAGCAAATCGTTTATACAGAAAAAGGATTTTACAGAACGGCACCGATGGATGATACCGCTTATTATTTTTGTTTTCCTTTTTTAAACAAAATCGATGTGTTCCAAGCACCCGAGTGGGTAAAAGATACCATTTGGTATCAAATTTTCCCAGAGCGCTTTGCCAATGGCAATGAAGCATTGAATCCTGCTGGAACATTGCCGTGGGGAAGCGCTGATCCTACGCCGACCAGCTTTTTCGGTGGAGATTTTGAGGGCATTATTCAGAAACTGGATCATCTCGTTGATCTAGGAGTTAATGGAATTTATTTCACGCCTATCTTTAAAGCATCATCCAATCATAAATATGATACGATCGATTATTTTGAAATTGATCCGCAATTTGGAGATAAACAGACATTTAAAAGGCTTGTGGAGCTTTGCCATCAAAAAGGCATTCGCGTCATGCTTGATGCGGTTTTTAATCATAGCGGTTACGAATTTCCTCCATTTCAAGACGTGCTGAAATATGGAGAAAATTCTAAGTATAAACATTGGTTTCATATTCGCGAATTCCCACTGCAAACCGTGCCGCGTCCAAACTATGATACATTTGCTTTTACTCCGAATATGCCAAAGCTGAATACAGAAAACCAAGAGGTGAAAAACTATTTATTAGATGTGGCGACTTATTGGATTCGTGAATTTGATATTGATGGCTGGCGCTTAGATGTCGCTAATGAGGTCGATCATCAATTTTGGCGCGAGTTTCGCCAAGCGGTGAAAACGATCAAACCAGACGCCTATATTCTTGGAGAAATTTGGCATGATGCTATGCCTTGGCTGCGCGGCGACCAATTCGACGCTGTGATGAATTATCCTTTTACAAATGGGACCCTTCGTTTCTTTGCTCAACATGAGATTCGCGCTTCACAATTTGTCGGAATGATGACACATGTGCTCCATTCCTATCCAACGAATGTAAATGAAGTAGCATTTAATTTACTCGGCAGTCACGATACGCCTCGTCTGCTGACTCTCTGCAAAGAGGATGTGCGGAAAGCAAAGCTCTCGTTTTTATTCCAGCTCTCTTTTACAGGAACACCTTGCATCTATTATGGCGATGAAATTGGAATAACAGGCGATCAAGACCCAGGCTGCCGCAAATGCATGATATGGGATGAACATCAGCAAAATCGCGAGCTTTTTAGACATGTCCAAAAGCTTATTGCATTGCGCAAGGCTTATAAGGCATTTGGAAATCGCGGAAATCTTCATTTTATCGATGCAAATGATGAAACGAATCATTTGATCTATATGAAAACATGCGAAGAAGAAGCGATCATTTTCCTCGTGAACAATAACGAACAAGAAATAGAGATCACCTTGCCTCTCTCTCTAAAAGGAAAGCTGCTCACGAATTTATGGACAAATGAGCAGTTTGCAGCTGAGGCTGACACATTAAAGTCGACACTTCCACCATACGGATTTTTCATCTATAAAATCGAAGATTGGTTATAAAGCGAGGAAGCATCTCCTCGCTTTTCATATGCGGTAAACGATGCGGCGGTACTCTGTTGGCGTCACTCCCTCCACTTTTTTAAACAAGCGGGAAAAGTAAGCGGCATCTTCAATTCCTACCCGCTTGGCGATGGAATCAATCGTATCGTTCGTTTCTGCCAGCTGCTTTTTCGCCTGAGCTATCCGATAGTAATGCAAATATTGCATGACGCTCATTCCCATCGTTTTTTGCATGCAGCGCGTGATATAGTCTGGATGAAAGCGCAACGATCGAGCTAATTTTTTCATCTCAAAAGGCTCACGATAGTGCTTATGGATATATTGAACAGCTTCGGCACATACTTTTTCTGATGCCGTTGGAATGTCCAATGCTTGTTTCTGAAGCTGCACGAGAAACTCCGCGAAATAAATCTGCTGTTTAAGCGCACGATCAGGAGAGCTATCGTGCTCTAAATGAACCACTTGTTCCAGCAATTGCTCCATTCTTTCTTTTTGCTTCATTACCCCAAACTGCGGCAAGTAAAATTGATATTGTGCTGCCTCTACATATGATGCTTCTCGTTCCATTACATCATGCCAAGTGATTTCTCCTTTGGGAAGGATCTCATAATGTTGCTCCATGGTGAAATGAAGCCAGACAAACAAGGTATCTTCCACACATGGGCGATAACCATAATGTCCGCGTTGCGGTATCAGAATCATATAGGTTCCTTCTTTTACTTCAAATAGCTGATCTTCCTCTGCCATAAATAAGCAGCCTCGCTTTACATACAGCAAATCAAATACTGAAAAAGTTCGCTTGAAGTGTTTTTTTCCTTGCACAAACATCGCCTCTCCTCCCTTAATAAAGGTCGGAAAAGGCGGACACCTAAAGGCAATATGCCGCATAATCAATCTCCTCTTTATGTCGGAAATATACAAATCGAATCGTGTTGCTCCCTTTTATTATGCCGTAAAATCGATACACTGAATATAGCTTTTATTTATAAAAAAATCGGCATCAATCAAAATCGAAAACGTTTCAATCAATGAAAGAACTAAATAAAAATGATTGATATATACCAGGATCAAATGGCGTTTATTTAAGTTTGATGCGTCCACATTTTTTGTCCTCAAACGAGCCGATAATCACCGATTTCGACGGCCGGGCAATCGACTGCCGTCGCTTTCAGCTATAAAGGAGGGAATGATTATGTCTAATCATAAACGCTTGTCATTATTCGCACTGACTTGGCCGATTTTTATCGAAACGCTTCTGTATATGTTGATGGGCAGTGCTGATACACTCATGCTCAGCCACTATTCTGATCAGGCCGTCGCCGCTGTTGGCGTCGCGAACCAAATTATTTTTCTTGTTATCGTCATGTTCGATTTTGTGGCAATGGGGACTGCTATTTTAGTCGCTCAATATATCGGCGCAAAAGATGTCAAAAATACGAGAGAAGTTGCCCTTGCTTCCATAAGCGCTAACTTTTTCTTTAGTTTTTTTCTTAGTGCCATTCTCCTGTTATTTGGAAAGCAACTATTATATGCCATGAAGCTGCCTGATGAACTTTTAGATGAAGCCTATTCTTATTTAGCCATCGTTGGCGGTTTTTTATTTGTTCAGGCTCTTATGATGACGGCTGGGGCCATTTTAAAAAGCCATGGGTATACTCGCGACACGATGTATATTACCGTCGGCATGAACATCCTTCATATCATCGGAAATTACATTTCTATTTTCGGGCCATTTGGTCTTCCGGTTTTAGGGGTCAAAGGAGTCGCCATTTCTACCACCATTAGTCGAATCATCGCATTAATCGCTATCTTTTTCCTTTTGGCCAAGCGAACGAACTTGATTCCGTCGCTATCACGCTTCGTCTATTTGCCTATGCATCACATTCGTAGCTTGCTGAAAATCGGCATCCCTGCTGCCGGAGAAAATTTGGCCTACAATACAGCGCAAATGGTGATCACATACTTTATTACATGGATGGGAACTGAAGCGCTAACAGCAAAAATCTATACGCAAAATTTGATCATGTTTGTTTTTCTGTTTGGCATTGCCGTCGGCCAAGGTACGCAAATTCTCGTCGGTTATTTCGTTGGAGCCAAGCAATATGAGCAAGCATACGCGCGCTGCTTAAAAAGTTTGTATAGCGCCATCTCCATTTCTATTGCTATGGCTTTTACATGCTATCTATTGGCTGAACCCCTGCTCTCATTTTTTACACATAACAAAGAGATCATCGAAATGGGAAAAACGCTGTTATTGCTAACTATTTTACTTGAACCGGGCCGTTCATTTAATCTAGTGATTATTAGTTCGCTCCGGGCAGCGGGCGATGTGCAGTTTCCTGTTTACATGGGAATTGCATCGATGTGGGGAGTAAGCGTCGCACTTTCCTATATTCTTGGCATTTATTTTGGTTTGGGGCTCATCGGTATTTGGATTTCTTTTATTGCTGATGAATGGCTGCGTGGACTATTCATGCTATGGCGCTGGCGATCAAAGGCTTGGTGCCATAAATCCCTTGTCCAATTCCCCGTGGGAACGACATGATAAAAAGCAAAGGAGAAGCTTGGTAAACAAAAGCTTCTCCTTTTTCTTTTTTAATCTTTAATTTGAATGGAGTAATGCTCGAACCAAGTATGAACTTGGCACAAATAAGCAAGCAGCTGCGGGCCTGTCATCAGCTGGCCAAACCAAGGCGTTTGAAATGATTTCCCCCCTGTTTCCACCATTTCTTTTAGCTTTTCAGCTTCAAAAAATTCATACAGTGCAGAGGATCGCTCTTTTAATATTTCTTTCAGTCTCGCTTTGACTAATTCTGTATAAAGAGGATGATGTGTTTTCGGATAAGGGCTTTTCTTGCGATATAGCACTTCTTCTGGCAAAATTCCTTCAAGCGCTCGACGCAATATTCCTTTTTCTCGATTTCCGTACATTTTCATTTCCCATGGAATGTTCCATACATATTCTACTAAACGGTGATCGGCAAATGGCACACGCACCTCTAGGCTCGCTCCCATGCTCATTCGGTCTTTGCGATCAAGAAGGGTTGTCATAAACCAAATCATATTTAAATAAAACAGCTCGCGCCGCTTCGCTTCGACGGCACTCTCTCCTTCCAATCTTGGAACCTCTGCGATCGTTTCACGAAATCGCGTTTGCACATACTCATCTAAACGCAATTTTTTCCGCCATTTTTCTTGAAGCAAATCCATTCGTGCCTCCGTGGACCGCATCCAAGGGAATCCATTTCGCGCCAAATCATCTGGGCGATGAAACCAAGGGTATCCGCCAAAAATCTCATCGGCGCACTCTCCTGATAAGCTAACAACAAAGTCTTTCTTAATTTGTTGACAAAACCAAAGCAACGATGAGTCTACATCGGCCATTCCTGGCAAATCACGTACCGTAACGGCCTCTGTTAAATAATCAGCTAAATCCTGCTGCGAGATGACACAACGATGGTGAATCGTCGAAAATGTATTCGACATTTTCTCAATCCAAGGACCATCGGCATTCGGTTGAAAATCATTCGCTGTAAAGTACTGATCATTCCCTTCATAATCAATCGAATACGTATGCAGCGGGCCTTTCCCATCCTTTTCAAACGCATTGGCGGCTATGGCAGTAATGGCGCTTGAGTCCACCCCACCTGATAAAAACGTACAAACAGGTACATCGGATACAAGCTGTCGCGTCACTGCATCAGTCAGTAGAAAACGCACTTTTTCTACCGTCTCTTCAAGCGAATCGGAGTGGACATGGCTTTTTACGTTCCAATAGCGGCGAATGTTGATACCTTCTCGCGAATAGACAAGCATATGGGCTGGACGCAATTCATGAATGCCATTAAATACTCCGTGCCCTGGAGTTCGAGACGGCCCCAATCCAAACACTTCCGCCAATCCTTCGCGGCCGATTTCTGTCTTTACTTCAGGATGTGCCAAAATCGCTTTAATCTCGGAACCAAATAATAAACTGCCTCCAATATGGCGGTAAAAAAGCGGTTTAACTCCTAAGCGATCCCTTGCTAAAAACAATTTTTCATTTTTTCCATCCCAAATGGCGAATGCAAAAATTCCATTAAGATAGTCCACACATGTTTCTTGCCACTCGATATAGGCTGTTAATAATACTTCTGTATCCGAATGGCCTTGAAATGTATAGCCTCTTTTTAAAAGCTCTTTGCGAATTTCTTCGGTATTATACAGTTCGCCATTATAACAAATCGTATAATCACTGCCATGTTTTTGTCTTGTCATCGGCTGTATGCCGCCTGCCGGATCGACGACGACAAGTCGTTTATGTCCAAATGCCACATGCTGGTCTAACCAGTAGTTTGTATCATCTGGACCGCGCTTTGCCAATGCTTCCGTCATTTTTTCAATGGTTGGTTGTGCAGTGCGCATCTCTCGCTGGAAATCCACCCAACCGGTGATCCCACACATATGAATCAATCCTTTCTTTTCTTCAGCGTAAAAACAGGTTGCTTTTTTTCATTATATGCAGCTAAGCGCTAGGCGCTCGTCGCCGCTTTTTTCTTTATCTACTCTGGCGACCGTCTCTCTTGTGCGAAACCAACTCCCTCCGGGTGGAGCGAGTAAACTTTGTCAATCCATCTTTCTCTCTAAAGCTAAGCGTTCTCCGCCGTTTTCCTTTATGGCATGCTTTCATTGTATGCAAATGCAGTGATTTCGATGAATTGTCCAATAGAGTGAATAAATGATGGGCAAATAGGTGAAAACGAAAAAAGAAAGGAGATGAGGAAAATTGACTCTTGAACAAAAATTGGCACAGATTCCCGCCCAACAGCGCGCTTATATACAAGGAGAAATTGAATATGTAAACGGGGAATGGTTTTTTTTTGATGAAGAAGAGGAAGAAGCAGGACTGCTTGCAGAGTGGAGTGATGAGGAAATCGAAATTTTCCGATTCGGCCGCTGGCTTCGCGGATATTATCAACACAATGGAGAAATTCAATTATCTGGAACAAGAGTTTTACTGCAAAAGGGCGAGCTGGTTCGTTTTCGCAAACGATTGCCGTATGCCTATCGCAGCTGGCTCGATGCTCTTCCTGAAAAAACGTTTTTTGGCTTCATTGAATGGCTAAATAAACTGAATTTTTCATTATACGATTGTCTGTATTGCTATAACGGGCTCTTGTTTGAGAAGCGTACAGGCGTCAATTTTATGATTTTTGATAATACAGAGCTGATCGGGAACGTGCAACACTATTATGAGCGAGGCGAAACGAATAAAGATCGCTTTGAAATGACGTTCCATACAGGCAATCGGTTTATTTGCACACAAATCAGCTAAAAAGGGTGTCCACAGTAATTGGGACACCCTTTTCAATATAAGTAATACTTGACTGTCGTTTAGGAAAAAACATGGAATCCTAACGGAAGCTTAAGTCCTAAATATAAAACAAGCACAAAAGCCAGTACAAGCTGAATCCAAGCACTTTGGGCACGCTCTCCCTTTTTGGCGCGGACCGTCACCATCTCCATCGCGACAATGACCCAAAGACCGACAATCGCTTTTACGATATACAGCGCTGAAATCGAATACAAGCTAAACAATAGCATCGCTCCAGTAGCGATAATGAGCAGATAAAACAAGCGCAAAACCATATGGGCGATTTTCGCCTTCGGAGAATGAGCTTTGTACATCGACAAAGAAACAAAAAATAAAATGAAAGCAATCACCCATGTTGTAATGTGTGCATGCGTCATCGAAAATGATCTCCTTTCCAGCATTCGTTTTCTTCATCATAGCATGTTTTTGTAAAAAAACGAAATGGCATGCTTGTCTATAAATAGAATACATATCATCAAAAGATAAGCCGTATAGCCGTTTCCAAAACAGAGCCCCCATTTTTCGACGGTCGAGCGATCGCCGAAGTTGGATCATCACCTGTTCACACGGAAACAAAATGAAGGAATCGAGTTGTATTTATATCGTCATACGCGATGCTCCATCGCGCCATCAGGTAAGAAGCTCTCTTTGCAAGCAAGAAAATGGACAAAGGCCATAAAGTTCCTTCTTTTTCCCAATCTAACAAGCTCGTATAATTTTTGCTATAATATATAATGGAGCGAATATTGCAAATAGGAGGAGCACACATGAGCAAAACAACAGAAATCATTCACTTAACTGAGCAGTTTGGCGCAAACAACTATCATCCGCTGCCAGTCGTTCTTTCTAAAGGAGAAGGCGTATGGGTAGAAGACCCTGAAGGCAATCGTTATATGGATATGTTAAGCGCCTATTCTGCCGTCAACCAAGGACATCGTCATCCGAAAATCATTCAAGCGCTCAAGGAACAGGCAGACCGCATTACCTTAACATCTCGAGCGTTTCATAACGATCAGTTGGGCCCTTGGTATGAAAAAGTAGCCAAATTAACAGGAAAAGACATGGTTTTACCAATGAATACAGGCGCAGAAGCGGTAGAAACAGCCGTGAAAGCTGCGCGCCGCTGGGCGTATGATGTCAAAGGCATCGAAGAAAATAAAGCGGAAATTATCGTTTGCGAAGATAATTTCCACGGACGGACAATGACCGCTGTTTCCATGTCTTCCAACCCTGAGTATCAGCGCGGATTCGGACCGATGCTTCCTGGCATCAAAGTGATCTCATTTGGCGATGTGGAAGCATTAAAGAAAGCGATTACACCAAATACGGCTGCCTTTATCTTTGAACCGATCCAAGGGGAGGCAGGCATTAATATTCCTCCAGAAGGATTTTTAAAAGCCGCCTATGAAGTATGTAAACAACACAACGTATTGTATATTGCCGACGAAATTCAAGCTGGCCTAGGCCGCTCAGGAAAAATGTTTGCATGCGATTGGGAAAATGTTGTGCCGGATATGTACATCCTCGGCAAAGCGCTAGGCGGCGGTGTATTCCCGATTTCTTGCGTAGCCGCCAATCGCGATATTTTAGGCGTTTTCAATCCAGGTTCACACGGTTCGACCTTCGGTGGTAATCCGCTCGCTTGCGCTGTTTCCATCGCAGCCATCGACGTTCTTGTTGAAGAAAAACTAGCAGAACGTTCTTTTGAATTAGGTAATTATTTCCAAGGGGAATTACGTGAAATTCAGCATCCTGATATTAAAGAGGTCCGTGGCCGCGGATTATTTATCGGCGTTGAATTGCATGGGCCTGCCCGTCCATATTGTGAAAAATTGCAGAATGAAGGATTACTATGCAAAGAGACACATGACACTGTCATTCGTTTCGCCCCTCCATTGATCATCACGAAAGAACAGTTGGACTGGGCAATCGAAAAAGTGAAAAAGGTGTTTAATGAATAAAAAACAAAGAGAACAGCAGGGGCTTAATAAGTCGGTTTTCCGGCTTATAGACGCCCCTTTAATGCTTTATAGAGTTGACTTTCTGGACAGACTCTGCAGCCATTTTGACCATCCTTCATGGATTGGGCTGGTTTCACATCAGACTCACTTGAAAGCACTTGGCAGACAAAGGGGCTGTGCTTTAGCGAAGATGCCAATTGGCCAAGGACGTTTAGGGGCTGAGGAGCGAAGCCAGTGATGAAAGACAAAAGCGTTTAAGCAGTCTGACAAGGGCTTTCCGGATGAGGAAAGCCCTCGTTTATGACATTCTTATTCGCCAATTCGATTGCGAAGCGTGCCGATTTTTTCGATGGTGATTTCCACGCTGTCCCCTGATTGCAAAAAACGCGGCGGTTTCATGCCTTTTCCGACTCCGGCCGGCGTTCCTGTCGCAATAATGTCGCCAGGCTCTAACGTCATTCCTTGTGAAATCGTAGAAATAATCGTTTCAACCGAAAAAATAAACTGTTCGGTATTCGCTTTTTGCCGTATTTCCCCATTCACTTTCGTTTCAATATGCAAGCGGTTCGGGTTAGGGATCAGCGACTTGTGTACGATCCATGGCCCCATCGGACAAAACGTATCCAAGCTTTTGCCAAGCAAAAACTGTTGATGGCGCTGCTGTAAATCCCGCGCTGTAATATCGTTGATGATTGTATAACCAAATACATAGTCCAACGCTTCTTCTTCTTTAATGCCTTTTCCTTTTTTGCCGATGACAACCGCTAATTCTCCCTCATAATCTAATTCTTCTGTCACATGGGCATGGCGCAAAACAAGGGACTCATGTCCTGTTACGGTTGTTGGCGCTTTAGAAAACAGCATCAGATGTTTCGGAATGTCATCCGCGCTTCCAATCTCAAGTGCATGATCGACATAGTTTTTCCCGACGCAAAAAATATTTTTGAGAGGGCGCGGAATCGGCGCCAACAGCTGGACGCTTTCAAGTGGATAGACATAATCAGCAGCTCGCTGCTTCTCGCTCCATGTGACAATTTCCTGCACTTTATCGACAAACGCATCACCAAGCGCGATGCACTCAATAAGTGAGTGGGGCAGCGTGGACTCCTCTCCCATGGCCTGCTCCGCCATTTGCAAGTGAATGACTTCATTTTGAGCGCTTAGTACGCCGACAAATGACGTTCCTTGGCGCTTAGCTGTCACAAATTTCATGATCCTTGACCTCCCTTTCTCCCTTTGATTATTCTCTATCTTTTCGTCCAAACCCTCCCAAAAATTTGTAGAAATATAGAATATTATGTCTTTTTTTAGCGAATCTCTTCCCTTCTTTCCCATTCTATGTATAATGATGATATACTATTCGCCATACTAAATTCCTAAAACATCATAATAAAACGTTGGTGAAAAACAATGATCATGTTGATTGAAGAAAAAAGACAACAGATGATTGAGTTAGCTTTAACATATGGTCTAACTGCCAAAGAAACCATTCAGTGCAGCCAGGAGCTCGATGAGTTGTTAAATATTCAATTAAGAGAGGCTCTAGCCTCTAAGCAGCATCATTATTCTCTTTCTAAATCCGCCTATCTTCGCATCGAATAAAAATCTACTGAAAAAGCCGATTCAGTAGATTTTTTATTTTATCATGAATCTCTTTATGTTCTTTTAAACGGCTGCTTCTGCCCATATATGATTGTTCTCCATAGCCATTCTACTGGTCCTGTTCGATAGTGCTTCATCCATCTGTTGCTGATGACCACTTGCAGGCTATAAATGAAAATCGCCAACAGTAATCCGTAAAATGGACGAACCGTTCCATATAATCCAAAGCCATAATGGTAAAACAATAACGTGCACAAAATAGATTGAAATAAATAATTTGTTAGCGACATTTTGCCTACAGCTGCAAAAATGGAAAGAATTTTATTTCCCCATCTCATATCGGAACATAACGCAATGGTGGTCACATAAAAAATAGAAGTTAATGGCCCGCCCAGCATGTTTTGTACATATTCTGTCGCCATATTTCTTTCCGCCCAGTACGGCAAAAGCTTCAAGCTCCAGCCAAACAAAAGAGTGAAAATCCACAGTTTTTTCAATGTTTTTTTATTGGCACAAATAGAGGAAAACCATTGTTGTTTGGCAACATACGCCCCGAACAAAAACATGGGCAAAAGCGAAAGAATAATAAAGATCGTTCCTTCTGCGTTGTTTACATACATCCAGTCGTGCCAACGCTGCTGCAAAATCTCTGCAAATGTACCGTCTCGGTAATGATGAAGAGCCTCGTGAGCCAAGGTTTCGTCAGATGGTGCATCCGAATTTCCAGGCTCTATCCATACTGCAATCCCCAATAAAGCGCTAAGCAGTCCGTTGGGAACGAGCCAAAGCAGCAATGCCCAGACAAAGAGAGAACGCGGGGACGCTCGATGAAACAATAGCATAAACATTCCAGTAAGAGCATAGGAAATTAAAATATCGCCATACCAGATCAGAAAGGCATGGAGACATCCGATTAAAAGCAAGGAAATCATTCTTCTGGCAAAAAGCCGGACAAACGGCCTCTTTTTCATAAGCACTCGTTCACGAAAGATGATGACGCCAAAACCGAATAAAAAAGCAAATAACGGATAGAAGCTAGCTTCAGCAAAAATATCAATCATTTTTTCCGTCAAGCGATCGGAAGCACGGCTCGACCCGCTTCCTTGGCTCAAATACATGATAGGAGAGTTAAAATGGGGCATATTGACTAGAAAAATGCCCAAAATAGCAATCCCCCGCATCATATCGACAGATTGAATACGTTCTGTATCAGAAATAGAATGAAATTCGCTCATTGTCTTACCTCACCATTCACTCATGCCTGCTCATGTCTTCAACAATATAAAAAACAAAGGCCATCTGTCAATGAACAAATGGCCTTTCCTCCCCAAGACATTGCGCGTTTAGTTTACATATCTGTCTGCTTTTCCAATGGACGCCCAATATTCCTTGCGCAAATGCACTTTTTGAATTTTCCCTGATGCCGTTTTCGGAAGCTCATCCACAAATGTCACACCTGTAATGGCTTTAAAATGTGCGAGTCTTTCTCGTGAAAAAGCAATAAGCTCCTGCTCTGTAACCATATGTCCTGGGCGTGTCACGACAAATGCATGTGGCGTTTCTCCCCACTTTTCATGGGGCACAGCAATCACTGCCACCTCCAACACGGATGGATGATCATACAGAACACCTTCCACCTCAATGGAAGAAATATTTTCGCCGCCACTAATAATAATATCTTTTTTTCTATCAACGATATCAATATTTCCATACGAATCAACTGTAGCCATGTCTCCTGTATGAAGCCAGCCGTTTCGGATCGTTTCCATCGTTGCCTCGGGATTTTTCCAATATCCTTTCATTACACCGTTGCTGCGCACAACGACTTCTCCAATCGTTTGACCGTCATGTGGAACGGCTTCACCATGCTCGTTCACCACTTTTACTTCGCAACCGATCATGGCGTGTCCCGCCTTTGCTTTCATCCGGTATTGTTCATGAAGAGGCAAGTCGCTTAGATGCGAGCGGATCGTAGAAACAGTGCTTAGCGGCGACGATTCCGTCATGCCATACACTTGGATAAACTCCCAGCCCAGCTCTTTTTCTACGCGTGTGACAAAGGCCGGCGGCGGTGCGGAACCAGCGATGACAACACGAACGGGATGCTCCATAATAGGAACATGCTGTTCGTAATATTGCAATAATGAATTGAGCACAGTGGGAGCCATATGCATCACATTAACCTGATATTTTTGAATGTATTCAAAAATCAGCTCTGGCGCCGCTTTTCGCAAGCAAATATGCGTCGCTCCATTCGCCGTATAATAAAACGGAGATCCCCACCCATTCACATGGAACATTGGCAGCACATGCAAATAGTTATCGCGATCTGATACGCGCAGGTGATGCATCGTTATTAGTGCATGAAGATAATTATTCCGGTGTGTAAGCATGACCCCTTTCGGATTTCCGGTTGTTCCGCTCGTATACAGAAGGCTGCATACATCATCCTCGTCGATATCAGGGCGCTGGAATGGCGCAGAAGTGAACTGCGTCAGCCATTCATCGTAAGCGATTTCATTCGTTTCCGGATTTTTCCTATGAACAATGATCGCTTCGATGGTTTCAAGCTTGTCCTTAATCGGCAAAATCAAGTGGTACAGCTCTTGATCTACAAACAGCACTTTGCTTTCACTATGATTTAAAATAAACAAATAATCGTCTGGTTTTAAGCGAATGTTTAACGGAACCATGACCGCGCCAAGCTGAAACACCCCATAAAATCCTTCGAGCATTTCAAGCGTATTCGGAGCCAAATACGCCACGCGATCCCCTTTTTTTACCCCCAAATCCCTCAGACCGTGTGACAGTTGATTGACTCTGTCATTTAGCTCGCGATATGTAAGCTCCTTTCCTTCGTCAATCACCCCTATTTTGTCGCCGTATAACGACACCGCTCGGTCCAAAAACTGGGTCAGCAGCAACGGTACTTTCATTTTTCTCTCTCCCCTCCGTGTTTATCTATCTGAAAATTCAATAAAATTATAACACATGGGTGATATAGATGTAACTTACTATTTCACATTTGTATGGATCAATGATCCAGCACATTGCTCTCTAGGCGAAAGCCGACTTCGACATCACATTTTGGCGTGGCCGGCTGCCGATCTCTCCAAAATATCTTCAAACAGCCTTTACATAAGAAAAGCGCTACAGGTTTGTAGCGCTTTTAGTTGTTTCCAATATTGCTAGCGTCCTTCAAGCTTGGATCCAAAGTATTAGTGACACTAAACAATACATTCGTTTGAATAAAATTCCCTACATTATCTCCGCCGCCTCCATGAAAAGCCTTTGCTGTACTTTTTGGCGCAATTTGTAAAACATCTCCTAGATTTACCGTTCCATTTCCGCTAATGCTTGTCACCATGATACCGCCCAAAATCAATGCTGGCATGTCGATCATCCTCTTTTTTTGTATTACTGTTATTTTATGAAGAGCAAACAAAAAACGATAGGGACATCCATCTTATATTCAACACTTTATTTCCACCTCCATATAATGATAAACAGATACCTATGATGAGAAAGGACGTGGTCACATGCCATCTTTTATCGGGGGGCCTATAAAAATCACACATGTCAGCGGCGATGGAACCGTCAATTTTGGCGATGTACTGCAAATCGCGCCAAAAAGCGCCTTAAAATCCAATCAAGGTGCCGGCGGCGGAAATAACGGAGATTTTTTGCAAACCAACACATTTGTCAGCTTTACAAACACATCCGATCCTGACGTTAATGATGCCAATAATGTCGCCAACAATTAAAGAAATTCACATTTTTCTCTATTCGCCCATAACCTATAACGAGAATAAAAAAAGGGTGTATGATGATGCCAGCATTCGTTGGGGTAGTAAAACTTAACAGTATCGGAAGCAGCGGTGTATTTCATATTGGCGACGTTTTTGCGATCAGTCCTTACAGCGTCGCGAAAACATTTGCCGGTGCTGGTTCTTTTAATACAGGAAACGGCTTAAGCATATATAATTATTACAGCAATACAAACACAAATGATGCAGATCTTATGGATGATAGTGTGGTCGGCAACGCATAAAGGAGTGACACGATGAACTTTTATATCAACCAAAGCATCTACATTTATCAATTTAAAATCGGCTCTGTGACCAACTCATCCGTGCTCCAAATCGGCAGCGCTGGGCAAATTCAGGCACTTTCCACATTAAGCAACACAGGCGGATTTACTGGGCCTGCACCTGAAGCCGTCATCTCGGGCCCTACAAGCGAGCCGAGCACTCCATTGGTCCCTCTTCATTCCGCAACTCGCGAAAAAATGACAAAAAAAAGTGATGACAACCATTCATAGCCCATATATTGAAAAGAGAAGGGATCATTGAGAGGATGAGAAGCGACTATGAGCAGCTTGTTTCCATACGACTATTTTATGAAATTGCAGCAATATTTATTATGGCAAACAAACAAGATCCAAACCATCGAAAACCGGCTTGCCATTCTTGAGAAAGAGCTGCATGAAATCAAGCAGCATCCACAAACGATGATTGAACGAATTGAGTATAAATTTGATCAGCTCAAAGTAGAAACATTAGAAGGCACGTTAAATATCGGCCTCACGCCAAATGGCACGGGATCCATTGAAGATTTTGCAGTCGATGCTAAAAAAACGATTATCCCTAAACCGGAGCCGGCTCTATTTGGCAGCATCCAGACCAAAGTCAATGGTTATTTGCAAAATGAATGCATGCAAGTATTACAAGAGCTCGAAGCGAAATACGCCTATCCTTTAGATGATCCGTATCGCCAGTTTATTCTCCAGGATATTCAGCGTCAGGTCGATGAACGGATCCGCTTCTATTTGCAGCAAACCATGAATGGCGGATATGTCCCAGATCAAAAATCATCGGAAAATATAGAGAATATGATATTTATGAAGCTGAAGGAAGACATTGAGCAATCATTAGAAAGCTTTATTAAACATCTTCCAAAGCAAGGAGGAACATCATGAACTATACTGTGATTAACCGTGACGTGCAAGTAGGCGACATTTATCTTACAGCTGTAACGAGCTCTGCTATTTTTCTCATCGGAGATGCAGACGTGATAAATTTATCATCCGCTTTTGACACACCGCCTGAATCATTGATTATTGGCCCTCTCGTCCCGCTTGCTCCAAAAGGATCGTAACACTACAAGCTTAGGGGAAGGTTGTCGGTATTGATGAAGCGCTTATCAATGGTTCAATGGCTCAATAGTAACACCGTCCTTTTGAGCTCGGTGTTGCAAATTGGCGATTCTCGAGAAATTAACGCTCGTTCATACGTTTTAGCTGTCCAAAGGCAATACGAATGGTTTGGCGGGAATGAAGGAGAAGGGGCTTTTCCTGTGTTTACAAGGTCTCTGCCTAAACTTCCCGTATCGGCATATGTGCAAACTCGCCGCTTGAATGAATCACCTGTTCTTTCAGTTCGTTCGATTCACTTAATCGCTGTTTCCACCGCAGCAGTCGTTCATATCGGCTCCACTTCTACGGTTGATGCCGATACGCGCATTAAGCATATTCGGCAACTATCAGAGCCAAAGATTCCTTTCTCTCTTTCGCTTCCACAAGCAGCAATTCGAATAACAAAGGATGGATGAACATGCCAGCAGTTGTTGGTCCAATTAAAATTACAAACGTAAGCAGTGGTGCTGTTTTTCAAGTAGGAGACACCATGTACATCGCACCAAAAACAGCTACCAAAACCCAAGGGGGATCCGGAGGATTTAATACGGGCGATTTTATTTTGACAAATAACGGTATCAGTTTTACCAATTCCCTCGATCCGGATGTATTCGATAACAATGTCGCTGGTAATAACTAAAGTTTTTCCAAAAAATGAACCGCTCCCACCAACACTCCGTTAAGAGTTGAGAGGCTTCTCCGTTAAAAAGCAGCAATGACAGCTACGATCGATGTCACTTATTTGCATGATAAAGGCTGGGTGTTTTCCCACAGCCCGATGATGGAACAACGCCGCTTCACAGAACCAGAACGGGTCTGAAAGCGGCGTTGCTTCAACTTTTGTCACACATCTATGTAATGAAAAGACTAGGGACGGACAAGCCTCCAACTATTCGTTTTTCAGAAATCATAATATGCATCAAGTAGATAAAAACCCCTCTTTTGGCTACTTGACTACATGACTTCTAATTTAACACGCGTGCCCCGGCCAGAAGGCTCAGCAGGTTCGACAATGAGCCGCTTTGGAAGACGGGCGCGCAACTCCTGCACATGGCTGATCACGCCGATCGCCATATCATTCGCCTGCAGCCGTTCTAAAGCAGAAATGACGACATCGAGAAGCTCCCCATCCAGTGTGCCAAACCCTTCATCCAAGAAGAAAAACTGCAGCGGATACTCACCGCGAAGCTGGATTTGTGCCGATAAGGCTAGGGACAATGACAGAGAAGTTAAAAAGGTTTCCCCTCCTGATAACGTCGTTACTGGACGTCGCACTCCTCCATTCGCATCATCCCTGATCATAAATCCTCCCTCTGAATCGACTTCGATGGCATAGCGCTGTCTTGTTAGCTCGCCAAGCCGCTCAGACGCATCACGAGTGACACGGATCAACTGCTCCTCCGCCATAAATTCAACAAAGCTGTTTCCGCGCAACACATTTTGCAGCTCACGATATTGCTGGACTAGCCGTTCCACTGCCATTCGCTGCTGCTCCAGCTCTTGAAAGCGTTTATGCTTTTCAGTCAGCTCCTCTACTCTTGTTTTAGCAGAAGCCACTTGTTTGATTAATTCTGTTGTTTTCTCTTCTTGTTGCCGGAGCATGGAAGCGCTCTGCTGCCATTGTTCTTCACTGATTTCCATGCCATTCATCCGGTCCGTCACCCGCTGCCATTCATTTTGCCATTTCAGCCAGTTTTCACGGAATTGTTGGATACGTTCTGCCATCGCGTTCTTTTCTTCTTGTGTTAATGGAGTTTTACGAATTTCATCAGCGTTTGCAAAAGAGCTCTGCTGCAACATCTCCCTCCATTTATCCTCTGCTTGCTCCAGCCGTTTTTCCCCTTCAGATAGCGCTTGTATCGCAGCCTGTTTTTTTGCTTCTAACAGCTGATATTGTCGCTGCATGCCGTTGTACGATTCATACGCTTCTTCTTCTTGTTTTTGCAACTGAACAAGCTGCTGCTCCACATCCGCCAATCGATGCTCAAGCGGTTGTTCGTCAATAGGAAATGGAAGGGATTGCTCATACTCTTTATATTGTTGCTGTTTCATCTGCTGTAAAAGCAGAGCATCCGCTCGCTGCCGCTGTAGCTGTTGCCATTGTTCTTTTGCTTGTTCACATTCCTCCTGTTTTTGTTCAAGAAATACAACGCTTTTATCAATTCGTTCCTGCAATAATTGTGCTTCTTTTTCATTCGCACGCAATTGGTCCATCATTTGTTCAATCGCTGTAAATGAGAGATCCTCATAGATTGCTAGCCAATTTTGCATGCGTTCGTCCTTCATGCGCTCTCTTTCTTGGTATTTAGCGAGACGCTCTTCTATTTCTTGCTGCAGCGAATGGCGCTGATTGACAATCTCTTGCCGCTGCTTTTCAAGCGTTCGCCGCCTTTCCAGCATCGTATTGATTGCTTCACGGCATTGCAAATAATCCTGCTGTAAAGCTTTTACTTCTGCGGCCAGATCATGGAACTGTACGTCGATAGGAGCATAAGACTCTTCTTCTGCTTCTCTTTTTGCCCTAGACGCATCGCTTAACGCTACTCCCTCTCCATTCTCCTCTTGCATAACCGCTTCAGCTAATTGTTCCAGCTGAATTCTCAGCGACTGGAAGGACGAAGCGAGCGGCTGTGCTCTCTCCAGCTCCTCGTCCCATTTTAACAGCTCCTGCTCGCTCGGCTGCTCGCTAGATGATCGGGCAGGAGACGGGTGATGGAGAGAACCGCACACAGGACAAGGACTTCCTTCTGTTAACGTTGCCGCCAAAGAGGCAACCACATGCTGCAGCCGTGTCTTCTCCGCTATTTTTTGCTTTTGTTTGATCTTATAGATGAGCTTTTCAAGTTGAATTTGTTTTTCACATACACGATGGTAAAGCCTCTCCATTCGCTGAAAATGGGCTGTCCACGCTTTCTTACCCTCTTCCAGTTGCTTTTCATACACACTTTCGCGCTGCACAAGCCGATCATAGCTTTCTTGCTTTTGTCTATACTCCCTCTTGATTTCCTGCAGCGCTTGATCAAGCACCATCACTTCTTTTTTTTCTTCATAAGCCCGATAGATCCGCTCTTTTACTTGCGCAGGGACCTGCTTTTGCCGCCATTGCTCCTTGAGACTTTTTTGCTTGTCCAACGCTCGTTCATAAAGCTGGGAAAGACGTTCAAACGCTTGCTTGGCTTGCTTTTCTTTTGCCATCGTTTCCGAGATCCGCGCCCTAATATCCTTCATTTCTCGCTCCATTTGCTGCATCCGCTCCCACAGCTGCTTGGCTTGCAAAAGCTGTTCTTTCTTCTGCAAAAGCTTCGGCTCCTGCTCATTTTTTTTCGCGCGAATAAAACGGTAAGCTTCAGCTGCCTGTTCATATTGCTGATGAGTAACATGAAGCTGCTGCTCAATGCGCTTCATTTCTCTTTCCCATTCTTCAACCTCTCGCTTTGCTTGTTCATATTGCTGAGCGTAGGGAAGTAAGCGTTCCGCCTCCTCCGCCTTTTGGCGCTTTTGTTCAAGCGTGAGGATTTCCGCCTCCTCCATCCGGCATTTTTCCAACTGCTGTTCGATGTATTTCTTTTCCTTTTGCCATTGCCACAGCTCTTTATCACGTTCATATCGCTCTTTTATTTGAGCCAAATAAAGCTGCTGCTGCTTGAGTTCTTGCTCCAGTTGTTCTAATTGCTGCAGTTGTTCATCCAACGTTTCTTTTGAGGCATTGCCAAGTCCTGCTTGCTCCGCGCAAATGGTTTCTAACTTGGCTGTAGCGTTTATGAATCTCGTTTTTAGCTTTTTGTTCAATTGATCCCCATATTGTTCAAGATTAAAAAGCCGCTGCAGCATTTGCCGACGCTCGACACCCTTTAGCGATAAAAATTCAGCAAATTTCCCTTGCGGCAGCACGACGGCCCGCGTAAAATCCTTCATTTCCAAGCCGAGTAGCTGCTTGATTTGATCGTCGACCTCCCTTGTTTTATCCGCAAGCACGACTCGTTCTGAACCTTCCTCAATCAGACGGCTGATCGCTGTTTTAACACGAAGTCCCTCACTTCTCTTAAAGCTTCGCTCAACGGTATATTTTCTCTTTCCACTGGCACTGGCCAATTCAAAAGTAAAGGAAACGACTAACTCCTGCTCTGCGTGATTCATAATGCCGTTCGTATTGTTGGCCGCGCGCTCAACATTTCCGTAAAGCGCCAATGTCATCGCATCTAAAATGGAGGATTTGCCGCTGCCGGTCGGTCCAAAAATGCCAAAAAGGCCCCCTTCACACAGCTTATCGAATTCGATCACCTGCTTTTCGCGAAAACTATGCAATCCGGCAACCGTTAAACGAATCGGCTTCATGCTTCATCACCATCCTCATCTTCATCAGCAAGCAGTTCGAGGAACATCCGGACAAGCTCTTCCGTCGGCTTGGCTCCTCCTGTCTGCTTTTCATAAAAGCGCTGAAATAGCACTTCAATCGGAGTATGCTCGCGCTCCTCTTGTACAGCCTGTTGCTTGGTTAAAAAATGAGGGCGAATATAGATAAATCCGTCATAGCTTTTACGTAAACGATGAATTTCTTCCAATGTCAATGAATGCTCAACATAAATTTCCAAATCAATCCAAGCATTGCGGTCTTTTCCTTCCTCAAGCCAGCGATAAACCTGTGCCAAGCCTTCGGTCGCTTTCCACTTGGCAAGCGGTCTGCCGCATGACAACGGTAGCTCTGACACATTCGCTTCCTTTTGGGGATGAACATCCACAATCGTGACCGATTTGGTATAGCCCACTTCAGAAAAGCTATAGGCAAGCGGAGAACCCGAATAGCGCGCCGGCATTGCGGCTTGTTTAACGTTTTGCGGCCGATGCAAATGCCCTAGCGCCACATATTGAGCCTGGTCTGGAAAACAATGGGCCGATACCGTATAAGCCCCTCCGACTTCAATTGGCCGCTCCGAATCAGACGGCTCACCTCCCGCCACATATAAATGGCTCATCGCGATATTCACCGTATCGTGCCGAAATTGCTGATTCATCACAGTGAAAATTTCCTTTACCTTTTCATCATATTTTTTTCGTAATAGTTTCTCATCGTTTTCAGCAGCCAACAGCTGGGCTAGCCTTGATTCTGATGGGTATGGAAGCGCGGCTAACAACAACGTTTCCCCGCATGTCGGAATATAGATTTCTTGCCCTCTCATCGTGGGCAAACCAAGCAAGGTGATCGAATGAGAAGCCGCCAGCCGCGAAGCAGCGGCTAAACGCTCCGGGTGGTCGTGATTGCCTGCAATCACGACTACCGGACGCCGTCCGCCATTTGATAGCTTAGCAATCCCTTCATAAAACAACTGTTCTGCGGCTGCTGGCGGATTCACCGAATCAAAAACATCGCCAGCCATCAGCACCGCATCAATTTTTTCTTCTTCAACAATGGAGACCAATTCATCTAAAAACTGCTCTTGTTCTCGCAGCCGGCTTCTTCCTTCTAGTGTTCTCCCTAAATGCCAATCGGCTGTATGCAAAATTCGCAAAGCCTTCCCTCCTACATGGAAACCAATTTTGCCCCGTCAAAAGCATAGATATAGCATTCATCGACGTGCGTTTTCCAGATTCGCTCAATGGCCAAACGATATAGTTCCATTTGTACACGATAGCGTTTTTCAATAAGAGCCGATACATCATCAGCCCACTGAACTCGATCCGTTTTAAAGTCAATAAGGACAAAGCCTTTTTCATCCTGAAATACGCAATCAAAGACGCCCTGAACCAGCACCGTTTCCTCGTCTTCCTTCCATTGTCCATACGTCTCCTTAGCTGGCAACGCTAAGTTAAATGGCACCTCACGTTCAACATACGATGCTTTTTGCAAGCGACGGCCGATATCGGTTTGGAAAAAAGCAAGAATGCTAGCCATATCGATTTCTTTTGCTTGTTCTTCTGTCAACCATTCACCTTGAAGCAGCTTGGCGATCTGCTCACGAATTCTTCCTTCTGTTATATCGCTTTTTAAATCGATATGCTGCATCACTAAATGCATCGCCGTTCCTTTTTCCGCGGAAGAGAGTTGTTTCGCCTGCATAAAACGCGGCCGATCCATGATTCCGGTACGAAACGGCTTAAGAAAAGCTTCATCTCCATAGGCTCCAAACGTTTCACGCTGCTGCTTCAATTCCGATACCGTCTGTTTGGCTCTCGAAGTGGTCGAAAGCGGATAAGGATAAAGCCAATTCATGCGGCGAACGATCTCGGCATGCCATTCGCTCTGAAGCGGCACGCGTTCCCCTTTGCGAAGCTGTTCCGTTATTTGCGTTTCCTGCTGTTCAGCATTTTCTATTTCTCTATCGATTTCAGCAGCAGAAACAGCTTGCACGTTCCATTTCGATCCATGGGCAAAAATATCATTTTCCACCGCGAATCCATCATGCAAACAAGCGGCATCGGCATGCCGGACAAGCGAATAGCCGATCCAGTCTAAATAGCATCTAGCAGAAGCTCGAATATAGTCAGGCAGTAGCCACTCGTTGTGCACACAAACAGACTGCCACCGTTTTTTCTCGTTTTCTAGTTTCTTCACCGTTCCTACTAAAAACAATTTTTCCTTCGCCCGCGTCAAAGCGACATATAGGACGCGCATCTCTTCGGCAAGAAGCTCCAGTTCCTGCTTTCGTTTCAATGCCAGCTGGGCAATGGTCGGATAGCTGACCCGCAGGCGCGGATGAACAAAATGGGCGGCAAATCCCAAATCTTTGTCCATTAAATAACTCTTGCGCAAATCTTGTGTATTAAAATTTTTTCCTAAACCAGCCACAAAGACGATCGGAAACTCAAGCCCCTTGCTCTTGTGAATCGTCATGAGCCGTACAACATCCTCTTGTTCGCTTATAGAACGAGCGGCACCGAAATCATCCTTGCGCTCCTGCATCCGTTCCATGAAACGCAGAAAACGAAAAATGCCGCGAAACGAAGTTTGTTCAAATTGTCGCGCTTTTTCATATAAAAAACGCAAGTTGGCTTGCCGCTGTTTTCCTCCAGGCATCGTACCGACAAAATCATAAAAGCTAGTATCGCGATAGACGCGCCAAATCAATTCTGCTAATGAATGTTGCCGCGCCATCGTACGCCACTCTTGTAGGTGTGCAGCGAAAGACGCGAGTTTTTTTTGAAGCGCTGCTTCTTGATCCGTGGTCGGCCGTTTTTCTAAAAACGCCAAAAACGCTTCGTAAAAAGCTCCTTTCGGTCTTTCAAGACGCAAAAGAGAAAGCTCGTTTTCATCTAATCCAACAATCGGCGAACGAAGAACAGAAGCGAGCGGAATGTCTTGATACGGATTGTCAATGACCTTTAACACCGACAGCATCACTGACACTTCTGTTGCCGTAAAGTATCCCGTCGAAAGCTCCGCGTACACAGGAATGCCTTGCTTGCGAAATTCTTCCATCAATTGCGGCGCCCACGGCATGGAACGCAATAAGACGACAATATCTCGGTACATTACGCGCCTTTCTTGCTTTAGATGACGATCATAGACATAAAAAGGCGTTTCAATCATTTCCTTAATTTTTTGGGCGATCCAGCGAGCCTCAAGCTGAACATTTTCAAGCTCTTGCTGTTCATCCTGCTGCGATTCATTTTCACTTTCCGGCGCATGATCGTTATCTGCTTTATCAATCAACACCAACTCGACAGGCATGCTTTTCTCAGGGTAGTAGCTTGCTCCAAAGCGCAGTTCTGCGTCAGCCTCATACACAATTTCGCCGACAGTCTCCCCCATAATTTGTTTGAAAACAAAGTTCGTCCCATCTAAAACCTCTGGACGGCTGCGGAAATTTTGCGCCAAATCGATGCGAATGCCTCCATTGCCGCCACTGTTTGAAAAACGCTGATACTTCTTGAGAAATAGAAATGGCTCAGCCAAACGAAAGCGGTAAATGGATTGCTTCACGTCTCCCACCATAAACAAATTACCCGCTGCTTCATCATCATGAATCACAAGCTGCAAAATCATTTCCTGCACCATGTTAACGTCTTGGTATTCATCAATCAGCACTTCTGCAAATTGTCCTCGGTAATCAAGCGCGGCATCAGAAGGAAGCAATTGATCGCTTGTCGATGACGGATGCCGTAAAATTTGCAAGCAATAGTGCTCCAAGTCAGAAAAATCGACAATTCCCTTTTCTATTTTCTTGGCCTGCAAACGATCGGCCAGCTCTTTGACAAGATCTACGATCGTTTCAATCACCGGCTTCATCTCTTGCAAATGGTGCAGCCATGTTTCTGGTTTAAAAGAAAAGAGCTCTTCCTTTATTTCCTTGACTTTTTCTTTCGCTTTATCGCGCAAGGATTTCACTTCGCTAACCAACTGCTCATCATATTCTCCATTTTTCGGCTTCCGCTTTGCTGTTGCCCACGTCAATGAATGAATCGCCTCGTGAAGTCGCTGCCATGAATGCTTTTTCGTTTCCTCCAGCCTACGAATTTGTAGGATATCACTCGCAAGCGTATCGCGTAAATAATGAGGACCTGCCGGATGTTCTGCCATCACAAGCGCGCGCTCAATCATCTGTTTAGCCGCCTGCAGCTGAAACTCGATGTATTGCAGCAAATAAGGCGCAAATGGAAGCTCTTCAATTGCCGTATGAGCCGAAACATGATACATGTCCACAAGCCGATCAAGCCACTCCCTCGGATAAGGATGCGAGCGGGCAAATTCATATAAGGAAAGCACAATCGTCTGCAAACCAACATCAGTCCGGTCGCTCGTATAACGGTCAACGACACTTAAAAACATGTCGTTCTCCTTTTTCCCGTATTGTTCTTCAAACAATTCTTCAATGGTTTCCTCTTTGATTAGCTCGATTTCCGTTTCATCAGCAATGCGAAACACAGGGTCTAGATCGATTAAATAATAATATTTGCGAATAACATCTAAGCAAAACGAGTGAATCGTGGAAATGGCTGCTTTTGGCAGCAGGCTGAGCTGTCTGCGCAAATGAAGGGAATGCGGTTCCTTGGCGATCGCTTTTTCGATCCTCTCAGCAATCCGCTGGCGCATTTCAGCCGCCGCTGCATTCGTAAATGTCACCACAAGCAGTCGATCAATATCAATTGGATGCTGCTCATCCAATATTTTTTGAATGATTCGCTCAACAAGAACCGTCGTTTTCCCTGAACCAGCAGCGGCCGCTACAAGCGTATGAGCTCCATTCGTGACAATGGCGCGCCACTGTTCATCTGTCCATTGCTCTCCTTGCGGCTTTGGCGGAAGGATGATGTCCATTGCGATTCCCTCCTATTCTTCCTTCATTTGTTCCATTTTCTTATTCTTTAAGATCCGGTAGCGATCTTGCTCAATCGATTCGTCAAACTGACAGAACGTCCGAAATTCACAATATTGGCAAGCTGTCTCGTTTTTTCGTTTATACGGAGCAATATCGACCACTCCATCGATGATTTGCAATCCAGCCTGCTGAAAAATGGTGCGCACATGCTGACGCAACAAAGCAAAATCAGTCTCTGAAATCACAGATGAGTTTTTGGAAATAGAGCCATCTTTATTGATTTTTACTGGAACAACGGCTGAACCTTTTCCGGCATCAAGCGTTTGGTCCATTAATTTGATCGTTTCGTGGTCATCAAGCAACCAACCGTTCATTTTAAAGCTTTCAAAAATTTTTTGTTCTGCTTCGTCCTCTTTTAGAAGCACATTTTTGCTTTTGATAATCGGGTTATGGATATGAAAATATAGCACACCTGCCGGCAAAGCTTTCGATCCGACCAAATACTCTGCAAATTCAATCACAATATCCAAATAGGCAAGCATTTGCAGGGCAAGCCCATAATAAACTTCTGTAAAATCTAGTTTTTGATTGCTTGACTTATAATCAATAATGCGCAATAAAATGCCTTTTGAGCTTTTGGCTTGGTCAATGCGGTCAATTCGACCGACAAGCTCAAGGACCGTTCCGTCGGCCAACGGAAAAGTCAACGGAGGCAAAGGCCCTTTGTCGCCAAATTGCAGCTCCACCTCCAGTGGGGCAAATCCGCTCATTTTTGCTTGTTCATTCAACACGCTTGCCGTCCTTGACATAATGTGATGCAATTTCCGCTTTACATAATGATAACGATGCGAACTAAGTAAAATTTCTTGCTGGATATACGGAGCGATTTGCTCGACCGCATCATAGGATAATTGTTCACATTGTTCTTTAGAAAGCTGTGCCCAATCTAGATGCTCTGCGCGAATGCGCTCTGTCATCATTTTTAAAGCATGATGAAATAATTGACCAATGTCTGGAGCTTTGAGCCGGAAAACATTGCGTTCTTTTAAGCGCAGCCCGTATGAGGCAAAATGAGCAAATGGACAGCGATTGAATTGCTCCACTCGAGAAACGCTTGCTCTTAATGTCCGTCCGTATAGTTTTCTGCTAATCTCTCTCTTTAATTTTTTCGTTTTGTTTTCATAAAACAGTGCTTGAATGACTCTGTTAGCCCGTTCATTCCAGTCGTTATGACCTGCATAAAGATTATATACATCCCACCAAATGGGCTCGATCGGATATTGCCGTTTCCATGCATGAAGCTGAACGGCAAGAGCTCCAAGCGTTGCTGAATAATTGGTAATGAGTGAGAGCTGTTCCGGAAGCGGCAATGTAAAAGGTTCGCCGCCCCATCTCTTTTCTTGCACATCAGGAAATATTTCTTTTATTCTTTTAATCAGCACAGATGGCAGCAACGTCCTTCCTTCTTCATCGGCAAGCGGATACGTAATATAAAGACGTTCCTTTGGGCTAGCCAACGCCATATAGACCGCAAACGGCTCATCTAGCAGCTGCTGCCGGCTTGTTGGAGCGACATGTACCGAAAAATGATGCAGCAGCTCGCGGTCTTGCTCAGATAATACGCCATCCGCGCTTTTTCGCGAAGGAATCACCCCATCATTCGCACCAATGATAAATATACACTTCATATCGGTTAGACGCGAACGGTCAAAGTGAGCAATCAATACTTGGTCGATCGCTGGCGGTACAAGTGAAAATTCCAGGCTCTCAAGCCCTGTTTCCATCAAAGCGGCAAATGAATGAAGAGGCATCGGCTCTTCCCCTAATATTTCGACATACTGGTCAAGCAGTTCCATGACTGCCCCCCACGCTTGCTCATGGTGCCGGGCTGCCAGCAGCTGCCCTTTTGCCTCAGCTTCATCACGCAGCTTCTCCAGCTTTTTAGGAATCTGCAATTGTTCAAAATATAAATAAAGGGCTTCGCACATATCTCGCCCGTTTTTCGCTTTTTGTAACCGTTTTTGCAACATCAAGAGCGGGGAAGCGACCATTTCTCTCCACACATTTAGCTTTTCTTCGTAGTTTCTTTCTTCGTCTGTTTGCGGCGCCGCGATCTCCTCAAGTCCCTGATAGCGCCGATACACCCAGTGCTGCCTCCATTTCGCTCCATAAATTCCGTGTTCAAGCACGTAATTTTCCAGCTGATCCATTGCTTCTCGCATCGTTTGCACATGGCTCTCTAGCGGAAAAAAGAAATCGGTCTTTACCGCCCGCAACACGGCTTCATACCGCCAGTTTGTCTGAATCACATCCAAGCTTGCACGAATCAGTTCGATAAATGGATGATTTCCCATCGGCTCCTTTTCATCAATAAAGTAAGGAATCTCATAATCAACAAAAACAGTTTGAAATAGATTGCGATAGTCATCAGAATTTCGTACCAATAGAGCGACATCCCGATATCGATACCCTTCCTCGCGCACAAGCCGAATAATTTCTCTAGCAATTCCTTCAATCTCTGCCCGGCGATGTGATGCTTGGCATAATTGAATTTCACCGGCCTCCCCAGCAAAGGGCAAAGAAGGGCGCGTATCATAATGCGCTTCTAAATGGCGAAGCGATAACGACTGATGCCTTACATTCTCTTGACAAAACTTGATCGGTTCAATGAGAACGTTGTTTAAAAGGGCTATATTTCGCAACTCATAGTATGTTTTACCTGTCATGCGAAACAAATGTAGCTCATTCGGCAGCTGTTCATTATAAGGCTCATCCACCGTTAAAGCGACCGTCACGCGCTTAGCGAAACATAACAATTGCTCAAGCACCATATATTCTTGCGGTGTAAAATGGTGAAACCCGTCCACGTAAATTTCCGCGTCTTGTATGTAGCGGGAATGCGGAATTTTTTCAGCCAAAAAGCGCAAGTAATCTTCCGAATCCACATACCGATTCATTAAATCCCGTTCGAATTGGCGATAGATAAGCTGTAAATCCTTTAGCTTGTCCGCTAATACTTTTTCGGCCGAGGTGGCATTTTGGCGCAGCTGCGTTTCTGTTTCCAGCAGTTGCTCCGGTGTAATACAATAACGCTTGCACTCAATAAGCATTTCTTCTAGCTGCTCAATAAAGCCATGCTTATCAGCCGCGCGGGCAAATAAAATCAGCTCATCCTTATGCTTATCAATAATTTTCCTTAGCAGCATGCGCACTCCCGTTTGATTTAAATAATAGCGGCTCATTCCCCCAGTTTCTTGCAGCACGCGAAAGGCCAATCGCGTAAAGCTTAGCACCTGTGCGCGAATCATCCCGTCCAGTCCCGGTGTGCGAATCAACGCATATTCTGATTGAAACGTCATTTGCTCTGGCACAAGATAAAGGATGGGAGAGCCCATCGGCTGCTCCTTCAGCTTCTCACGAATTTCGTTTAAACATGCTGTCGTTTTGCCGGTCCCTGATCTTCCAATCATAAAGCGAAGCGACATGCGATCACCACCTTTATTTTCCATTGCCCTTCTTATTTTAGCACATATGTTCGTTTGTTTAAAAGAGGGAGATCGTGGGAAATCGTCATCTGTCAAAGTAAAAAAGGTATTCATTGAACGCTTGTTTCGATGAATACCTTTAAAACTGAATGCTAATCTCACGAAAAGGCCAGCAGCGCGCATTAACTTTTCCAACAATTCGGTTCATTTTCACATAGCCAAAATGGCGGCTGTCCCAGCTGACTAAACGATTATCGCCTAAGACAAACACATAGCCAGGGGGAACCGTCTTTCTCCCGGTCACTTCTTGAAGCGTAAAATCCCCGGTGAGTTTTCCATTAACCAATTTACGTTTATATCGCTGCAAATACGGTTCTTCTATCGGCTTCCCATTAATGTATAACACATCATTTTTATACATGATGCGATCGCCAGGAAGACCGATAACACGCTTGACATAATCCTTTTGCGTATTGGCATGGAACACGATAATATCAAAACGCTGGATGCTGCCAAATTTCTTCACGATTAAGAAATTGCCGTCCTGCAGCGTGGGCATCATCGATTCTCCTTCAACTACATAGTTAGTAAACAATAAAAACCGCGCCAAAAAAACCAGTGTCAGACTAACCGTCCATATAACCGATCTTCTCCGATAAATTGGCCGTTTGCTCATCACACCGCCCACCCAGCTTAAGAGTCTTTTTTATCTGTTTTTTCCGTCAATGAAAACCTCGCTTCTACTTTCTTCCCTGCATACCATAAAAGGAAAATCGCGATAATGACCGCTACTGTGCGAAGCGGCTGTTTGGCCAAAGCTGCCAAATCATAGCCAATAAAGCTAATCATAAAAATCATCACCATTTTGCCGAGAAGTACGGCTAAAATAAACTGCTGGCGGCTAACGCGGGCTAGTCCAGCCACGACATTGATAATCGCCGATGGTGTAAACGGAAAACAAAACAGTAAAAACAATGGGCCAAATCCGTGGCGCTCCACCCAATCCACCAGTTTTTTCACCTTTTGATGACGACTCAAAAAATGAAAAAACCGTTTCTGGCCTATTTTTCGAGCAAGTAAAAAAACACAAATGGATCCGAGGCAAGCGCCAATCCACGAAATCATAATTCCTTGCCAAAGCCCAAAAGCAGCCGCGTTCGCCATCACAAATACAAACATCGGAAGAATCGGAAAAAACGACTCTAACAGCGTAACGATAACCCCGGGCAGCATCCCAAACGAGCGGTAATGTTCCAGTAATTCTAATACATGCTTTAATGTAAACCAGTGCTTTAATGCTTCGATGTCCATGAATACTCCCCATTTACATTGTTGCTAACAACCTTATTTTACACGGTTACGCGGGGAATATAAATAGAGAGAATTTTAACAACTTCTAAACGAATCATCACTTCTAGAAGTGAGTGTTTCTTGAGTCTCACGACGAAGCCTTTTTCGTCTCCCTCATCGTAACTTCCCGCTGCGTGATGATACATATTCAACCAATCGAAAATTTTGATACGGTATTACGCAAAGACTGAAGCGCTTGGTTTTCGTCTAGATTCTCTCTGCTACCCCAGCTATCCATTAGGCAAAGAACCTTTGTCTCTATAGTAGTACAATAGTTCATGGAATACAATCCATTTCACCTATCCCCACTGCCATTCATCCTGACCGCTGGAATTTTGCCCTTCACGTAATGGAAACTGGGGATTTCTCGAGGTTAAAAATTCATGACAACCAGTCTTTTGTTTGATCCATTCTAAACAAATACTGCATTTTTCGTTCACGCGCTTCCATTCTTTCAGATAGCTTCGTGCGCAGCTGGGCTGTGCGATAAAGTTGATTGACAAACGAATAGTAGGAAATATCAAGGCAAACACTTTTATCGTTTTTAAAATATACGGTTGTTGTGTCGCCGCGAGAGGGTTCGTATTCGAGTACGTGCATATGCGAAATCCATACGCATCGTATATCATTTGGAGATGTTGTAGGAAACACATAAATTTCGTTCAGTGGTTCAATCGCAATGGGAGGCTTGTGGGTAATGCCTATAATTTCTTTTGTTCCTTCTTTTCTGCCTTTTAAGCTCGAGCCGTAGTAATAGCAGCTGCGGGAAATAATCTCAATCGGCTTCATCTTGACGATGTATTCTCCGTCTTCTTCAATGACTTTTGTGTAATGATGGTCATGAAAATGATGAGGCAAAATGACCATTGTGTAGCGGCTCACAATGAAGTCATTTAATACAATAAATTCGTTTACTTTCATTGAAATCGTTCACCTCTCACATCGATTAAAATGACTTGTACATCTTCATCATACCATTTACATCTATATTTTTCTATATTTTCAAAAAAATAAAGAGCGATTAAAAAATCGCTCATGAATAATAAAAAATGGGGTACCTCTCTTCCTCTGCCAAATACTCGTTTGCTTGTTTGATCGCTGTGTGTTCTGCAGTCGAGCTGTCTGCATATCCAGCTTCATCGAAAAACGCTTGATAAAAATGAAAATCGGTGCTTATTCTTACTTCAGAATTGAGCACGGAATCAAGCGGCCATTCCTTTCGGCTATTCTGCATTTGCCAACACCTCCTGATGTTATCATGTTTCATTTTTCGCTAAACATACAAAAGGTTCGCATTGACTGCTGACAAATGCTTTTATCCTGCGTCACAGGCCTCGTACGTCCACTCATGAACGTTTTGGTTCCATTCACGTCTTCACTCAGCTGTGTTCCTTGTCTGCCAAGCGCCTTCAAACGAGTCCGATATGAAACCACGCCATCAATAAAGGATGTTAAAATGGTTGTAGACAAAGTCAATGATGACTTTGTCTACAACTTGAAGGCTCGCATAGACGCGAGCTTTTCTCTCTATTATTTTCTCTATATAATCCCCCGTATTTCCTTACATTTCTATGATTAAGCTGTTGTAAATTGTTCTTCTTCTGTCGATCCCTTAAGTGCCACCGTTGACGATTGTCCCCCAGAAATGACTTGGGATACTTCATCAAAATATCCTGTTCCAACTTCACGCTGATGTCTAGTTGCTGTATAACCGTATTTTTCAGCTGCAAATTCTGCCTGCTGTAATTCAGAATATGCTGCCATACCGCGCTCTTTGTATCCGCGTGCCAATTCAAACATGCTGTAGTTGAGGGCGTGGAATCCTGCCAATGTAACGAATTGAAACTTGTAACCCATTTTTCCAAGCTCCATTTGGAAGTTCGCAATTGTTTCAGCATCCAATTTCTTTTTCCAATTAAAGGATGGAGAGCAGTTATACGCAAGCAGCTTCCCAGGAAACTTCTCATGAATAGCTTCAGCAAAACGGCGTGCTTCTTCCAAATTCGGTTCACTTGTTTCGCACCAAATTAAATCGGCATATGGTGCATATGCTAGGCCGCGAGCAATCGCTTGATCCAATCCTGCTTTTGTACGGTAAAACCCTTCCGGTGTGCGTTCTCCTGTAATAAATTCTTGATCGCGCGGATCAATATCACTTGTAATTAAATCAGCGGCATTTGCATCCGTGCGAGCGATTAGCACCGTTGGAACTCCCATAACATCCGCCGCCAAACGCGCTGCAATTAAATTGCGTACCGCTGTTTGCGTAGGCAATAATACTTTTCCGCCTAAATGACCGCATTTTTTCTCAGAAGAAAGCTGGTCCTCAAAATGTACCGCTGCTGCTCCTGATTCAATCATCGCTTTCATCAATTCAAATACATTCAGCTGCCCGCCAAAGCCCGCTTCCGCATCTGCTACAATCGGCACAAAATAATCGATATCACCGCTTCCTTCTAGATGTTGAATTTGATCCGCCCGCTGTAGCGCTTGATTGATCCGTTTCACGACATGTGGCACGCTGTTGGCAGGATATAAGCTTTGGTCCGGATACATTTGTCCAGCTAAGTTGGCATCAGCCGCTACCTGCCAGCCGCTTAAATAAATCGCCTTTAATCCCGCTTTTACTTGTTGAACAGCTTGATTGCCAGTCAATGCCCCAAGCGCATGCACATAATCCTCTGTATGAAGCAAATTCCAAAGCTTTTCTGCTCCGCGGCGAGCAAGCGTATATTCGATATCGATCGAACCGCGCAATTTGATCACATCTTCTGCAGAATAAGGGCGCTCAATCCCTTTCCATCGTTCCTCCGTGTTCCAGCTTTCTTGCAATTGTCTCACTTTTTCATCACGTGTCATTTTCCCTTCCCCCTCTTTTTTTCAGTAAAATCCTCAAAATGGCCTTCCATTTTCGGCGAATAAAAATATGAACTAAGCCATTTTTGTTAAAGTTGAACCAACTTTTTTATAGAAAGTAAATTTCCATCAAGTGTGAGATGCTTTTCTTCAGAATACCAGCCGCGCGGACGAACCCTTCAGCACAGCCGTCCCTTCCTTCATAAATAGGTTTTTCCTTCTGGAGATTCATAGCGGTGTCTCGTAAATGGATTAGTTCTTTGCTGTCCGTTTTCTTATGTCGGAGAATGAACAGCTTCCAAATCAGCCATAAACCCCTTAGCCCCGGAATAGAGCGCGTCAATCATCATTTGGCGATCTGCCGGCTCCGCAATTTCAATATGCTAGTCTAGCAGATCTTTAGAAATGGGTCTCGCGGTTGCCGATATGAACAGTTTCTTCTGGGGAGTTTAACAATCTTTTCATCATCCATTTCTTGATGCTTTTTCTTTCTTTGCTCAAACAATTGCCTTCTTTTCCAGCCAAAATCGCCCTCTTATTTCTCCATACATTTGGGGAGGCTCATCTGCCAAAATGGTTTCTACCTCTTTTTTATGCGTCCATTTGCATGAAGTCGCGATGTTTTCGTTTCCATATCCCCCACCTTCCTTTTGTTATAATACAAATAATGTTTTTTCTGTTGTTATTATATAACAGAACAACCAAAAAGAAAACTATTTTTTTGAAATTTTTTTAAAAAATAAGCAGAAAGTGAAACACTTTCTGCCTGCAGACAATATCACCGAAAAATTCAAGACTCAGCAAAGAAATCAGTGGATGATGTTTAAAAGAACACAAATTTCATGGAAGGACCAAGCTTTATCCATAAATAGAACTTTCATTTATGCCCATTCTCTGATTTTTGCTGTTCTAAAAACACGATCCTTTCAAAAATGGTCGGATGTGTATAGCGAAAAATTTTCACTAGATATGGTGGGTACACCTCGCTAAGTCCAGCTTTGGCCAGTTTTTGAAATGTGGAAATCCCGGCATCTGCATCTTCTGTTAATTCAACCGCATATTTATCAGCCGCATGCTCTTCATATCTTGACACCATATTAGTCAAAGGCGTAACAGAAAACTGGAGCAGCGACATGATGAGCAAAAGCAGCGGCAAGGAAGCTAATTCTCCCACCGCTTTTATACGCAAATGCTTTCTCCATTTAGCAAGAGCCCAGCTCATCAAGCGGCTGACCATCCATAATCCAAAAAAAGCCAGCACAATGGACCCTGCTATGCCCCAGTATATATGCTTCATTACGTAGTGCCCCATTTCATGGGCCATAATAAACAGTACTTCTTCCTGTTTTAACCGTTCAACCGTTGTATCCCACAACACAATGCGCGCATGGGAACCGATGCCTGTCACATATGCATTCAGTGCATTGGTTTTTTCAGACATATTGACTTCAAATACATGGTCAGCTGGGATATGCGCTTGTTGTGCCAATGATAAAATT
The DNA here is from genome assembly GCF_001634265.1 of Anoxybacillus sp. B2M1. Classification (NCBI taxonomy): domain Bacteria; kingdom Bacillati; phylum Bacillota; class Bacilli; order Caryophanales; family Anoxybacillaceae; genus Anoxybacillus; species Anoxybacillus sp. B2M1. The sequence goes on from NZ_CP015435.1 coordinate 1,904,094, forward strand.
TTTGCCTCAAGCGCGTGATTCTTTAGTGGATAAAACTTATTGTATAATGGATCAATGACAACAGGTTGAATAAACATCAAAAAGATGGTCAATGGAATCGATATCAACCAAGCAAAAAACCACCATCTTTTTTCAAAGCGACGAATCAACCCATACAAAACCGTGATGACGAAAAACAGAAGCAGCGTACTGATCAAAAAATCAGTGACTTCATCTCGAAGCCAGCTAGACATGGATTGCGTACTGATTCCATAGGCTCGCGACAAATGATAGCTTGCCAACTCCAATGGCAAGGCGGCGGCTGTGATGATCAGCGACAACCAAAATACATAAAGCACGGTTTGCACCCAAAATGCTTTTGTGGCACGCTGCGCCCATTTCTGCAGCATGTTGGAGATTCCCAGCAGTAAAATCAATAAGTAAACAAACCAATCATAAGGAATAGAGGCAAAATATAAAAAATTTTTCAAATCGGAATACCGCTCGCTCAAATGTTGCTCCCCTGATGTTAAAAAGTTGGATGGATCTGCACTCGTTCCCCGCCATTCGGTCGGAATGGACGCATCAGAAAACCAAAATAAATACAGCGCGATACCTGCACAGTACAACACATAAATCAACACCGACCAATAGATCATTTTTTTCATCAAATTCCCCCTTCGAATGGACAACATTCCTTATCATTAGTCTAGTCTCTTTTGGATGAATTAGAACGTCAGATAAAGTTCAAAATCATTATTCGTTTTTCCTTACTTTTTCATGTATCATGGAAAATAAGGGAGGGTGAAGCTGTTGAAAAAAATATATTGGATGTTCGGCATCTTGCTTGCTGTATGCATTGGTATCGGGATTTTTTATGTTTCCATATACCGACAATGGCAAATGAAGCTGCCAAACAACATAACCATGGAAACGGCATGGGGGGAAGAATATTCGTTTAATAAAATGACACCAAAAATGCGGCTGCTCGAATTTATTTATACAAATTGTCCAGACATTTGTCCAAATACGACATTCGAAATGACGAAGCTGCGTCAAAAATTAGAACAGCAGCATGTATTTCCAAATAAAATCGAGTTTATTACCATCACCATTGATCCGAAGCGCGATACAGCCGCAAAGCTTCAAGCATACGCTAAAACCTTTCACATTTCGCTAAATGACAAAGGATGGATTTTGCTTCGCGGAAGTGAACGCGATACAAAAAAAGTAGCCGACGCCTTTGATTTCCAATATCGCGACCCCGGCAATGGCATGCTCATTCATACAACTCACACATACTTGCTCGATGAAAACAACCGTGTCATTGAGCAATTTGGAATGGGCAAAAAAGGATTTAAATACGAAGAAGTTTACGAAACCATTATGGACAAAATCAAATAAACCACCGATTTATCGGTGGTTTTTCCTTTTTATAGGACGGCATAAACACTTAAAACCAAAACAGAGGCAAGCACTACGATAATGATATTCGCACCAAACCACGCCACGACAACAGCACTGACAAAACCGAGCACGCCGAACCAATGATCCTCGTCAAGCAAAAAAATTCCCGGTACAATTAATGCTCCTAATATCGCGTATGGCACGTTTTTTAATACCCCTTGCAAAAACGGCGGGAGCTTCACTCGATGAAAAACAGCAAGCGGAAGCATGCGCGGAATATACGTAACCATTCCCATTCCAATAATCATCCAAATAATGTCATAACGCATCGTCGCTTTCCTCGCTTTCTTTGGCAAAAGATTGAACGAGTACAGAGGCAAGCAAGGTGGAGATGACAATCGCCCAGCCTTTTGACATATGAAGCCCCAGCAACAAAATAGAATGGAACGCAGCGGCTAAACAAGCAAGCCAAATCACTTTTCGTTGCTTCTTTAAAGTCGGGACAAGCAAGCCGATAAACATGGCGTACAGAGCAACCGACATGCTTTCCTGAAGGCTTTTTGGCAGGCTCTCTCCCACTACATGGCCAACACCTGAGCTTATCACCCAGCTCCCATAAGATACAAAAATTAAGCCAAACATGTAGGAGGCATTCACTTTTCCCGGTTTCATCGCCGCTACGGAAAAGGTTTCATCTGTAATGCCAAACGCATATAACGCCTTTTTCCATAACGATTCCTGCTCCGCTTTTTCATTCAATGCCGCCGCCATCAAAAAGTGACGAATATTTAAAATAAAGGTGGTCAACACAATTTCAAATCCGCCTGTGCCAAGCGTCAACAAGTTTAAAGCGATATACTGCGACGCCCCAGCAAAGACGATCACGCTCATCATCACCGTTTCCCACAGCGTCAATCCTGTTGTTTTCGCCAACAGTCCAAATGTTAAAGCAATCGGCATATACCCGATTGCAATGCTCATCCCCGCTTGCACCCCTTGGCGAAACGAGGACAACGTTCGTGCAGTAAGTGCTGTGTCCATCTTCCTCCTCCTTTCTTTCTTTATTTTCCGTAAATGATTTGCGTTTTTCAATAAAAAAAGTACCGATTGATCGGCACTTTTTTCAGCCAAGCCCATTTACACCGCTTTCTCTTTCTATTTAAATCCATCACCCACGGGCTTGAATGTCGCTTAGCGTGAAGTCAATTGCTCCTTCAATGCCCTTCTTAAAATTTTCCCGGTTGTATTTTTCGGGATTTCGTCTAAAAATTCAACCATGCTTGGCACCTTATACTTGGCAAGATGCTCCCGGCAATATTCGATCAGCTGTTCCTCCGTTAAATCGGCATTCTTAGATACAACAAAGCACTTGACTGCTTCTCCAAAATCGGGATCAGGAATGCCGATGACCGCTGCTTCAACAATGTCCGGATGACTGTACAGCACCTCCTCTACCTCGCGAGGATAAACATTATATCCTCCGACAATAATCATATCTTTTTTGCGATCAACGATATAAAAATATCCTTCCTCATCCATTTTCGCCAAATCTCCGGTGTAAAGCCAGCCGTTGCGAAGTGCATGAGCCGTTTCCTCCGGCATTTTATAATATCCCTTCATCACGTTCGGACCGCGCACAATTAATTCGCCGACTTCTCCGACTGGCACTTCCTCGCCAAATTCGTTCACCACTTTATTTTCCACATGTAAAATGCTGCAGCCAATGGACCCCGGTTTGCGCGGACGATCAAGCGGATTAAAACACGTAACCGGAGAAGCCTCTGACAATCCATATCCTTCTGATACAATCACTTTAAATTTTTGCTCAAAATTTTTAAGCAGCGCCACCGGCATCGAGGCTCCGCCAGAGATGCAAAGCCGCAATGTTTGAAAATCCTCCGCTTTTCCGTGTTCATATTGGTACAAAAAGTTGTACATTGTTGGCACCCCAGCAAAGATCGTCGCTTTCTCCTCTCTGGCAAGCTGAAAGATTTTCGCAGGGCTGAATTTTGGAACAATCAGCACCGTTCCGCCATTCATCAACGGCGCATTGAGCGCAACGGTCAAACAAAAAACATGAAACATCGGCAATGTAGCAATCACGCGATCGCTCTCGTTTATTTTTAAATAATTGGCCGTATCTTGCGCGTTGCTATACAGATTCTTATGTGTCAGCATCGCTCCTTTCGGCTTTCCTGTCGTTCCTGATGTATATAAAATAACCGCTGTATCATCCTCAGCAAGCTGCGGTCCTTGATAATCAGCCACACCAGCCTTTAAGACGTCTGTAAACGATTTCATTTTGCCGGTGAATGAAATAGGCTGATCTTTTCCTTGCGGTGTGTCACATACGATGACATGCTCAATGTTTGGTAAGCGCGCTTCCATTTTCTGAAATAGCGGAACAAGCAAATCTAAGCCTATAACCGCTTTCACATCGCCATTGGTTAAAATATAACCAATTTCATCAGGCGTATAAATCGGATTGACCGGTATGACCGTCGCTCCCGTCCGCAACGCTCCATATAATCCAATAATGAAGTATGGCGAATTTCCAAGCAATAGCGCAATGTGATCCCCTTTGCCAACTCCCATGCTGGCTAGTCCGCTCGCAAACCGCGAGATTCGTTCATGCAATTCTTGATATGTACAGCTTTCTCCTTCAAACACATACGCTTTCTTCTGTGGCAGCTGCTTGGCCACCTCTGCCAATCGCCACGATAAATTCATAAAACCCTCTCCCCTGCTTAATTAATGAATGAATAATCATTCATTTAATAATAAAAAAAATTCTAAATATATTATATTTTATAAAAAAGAGAAGCGCAAGAAAAAAGCCCCGCTCCTCCATTTTATCGATCTGTTTTTTCTTGTTATTCTAATAGCGGCATTCACAAAGATGCTAACCACTATCATTCAATTGTTTTGAAAAACCGTTCAAATGATCCGCTAGATTGTATACGATCATCAACAAGATATATGAATCTAGGCTGTCGAGAAATCTCAACAGCCTAGAAAGCCTGCGTTTTTTTCTTCTATCGCATTCCAAAAGCTAGTCATTATTTACTGCTTGTTTTTCATTTTATGATGGAATCAAAAGGGAGAAAGTTCGTGCGTTTGTTTATCTTTCCCATACAAGCCCTGTCGCTGCAAGCTTTACTGTTCCGGCAAATATCGTTTTTGCTTCCTGAACGAGCTGCGCGTGATCTCCGAAATGCGGCAAATGCGTTAATAACAAGGTTCCTACGTTCGCATCGCGGGCGATGGCTGCCGCTTCTTCACTTGTCATGTGACCAGCTGGAGCCGCGTTTTGTCCCGCATAAAAGTTGCTTTCACAAATGAATAAGTCGGCATTTTGCGAAAATGGCACAAACTCTGGTAAGTAGCTGGAATCCGCCGTATAAACAACCGTGGAGCCTCCCGCTGTGATGCGCATGGCGTAGCAAATCACCGGATGCGCAGTTTTCATAAATTGAATCGCAAACGGTCCGATTTCCAACGGTTTCTCTGGATCGTACGCGACCGCTTTTGTGATCTCTTTGTGAGCGAGGCGCGCAAAACCCAACGAGTCAAATGGATGACCGTAAATAGGCAGTTCTGGCAATGAAAATCCGAGATTTTTCTTAATCAGCCACGCATATTGGAGCGGTCCGATATCGGCCACATGGTCATGGTGATAATGCGACAAGATGACGGCATCTAGCTTTTCCACTGACACATAATTTTGCAATTTTGAAAGCACTCCGCTCCCGCAATCCACTAATAACCGAAATCCATCATATTCCAATAAATATCCAGACGTTGCTTCATTGGCGGCTGGGAACCCGCCCCAATATCCAATGACCGTTACTTTCATCATCACTCACCTCTACATATGTAGTCTTTTTTATATCATACATAATTCTCCAACATTTTTCACGATTGTGGAATTTTGTTTTAAAACAGTTATTGACTTATTGAACACTGTTATAATACAATATAAATAACAAATCAACGGAGGCGATTCCCATGCTAATGAAAATTTCTGAATTTTTCAGAAACCTTCCGCCTAAAAAATGTACAGATTGTGGAAAAGAAATCGAAGAGCAGCATGAATGTTACGGCAATAAATGCAACGACTGTTTAGGCGTGATCCATCATCATTAATAGAAAAAGGATGCTCGCTAGTAAGGAGCATCCTTTTTCTATTCTTTTACAGATCCAGATGTTAATCCAGAGACAATCCGCCGCTGAAATAATAATACCATGATCACGAGCGGAACCGTCACAATCACGGTTGCAGCTGATAGCTCTCCCCATGGAATCGTATATTGTCCTTGGAACATCGCAATTCCAACCGGAACCGTTTTATATTTTTCAGCTGTATTGATCGTCAAAGCAAATAGAAATTCATTCCAAGCAGCAATAAATACAAGAATCGAAGTTGTAAATACCCCCGGTACTGCCAGCGGCAAAATAACTTTAAAATACGTTTGCATCGGCGTAGCTCCGTCCATTTTCGCTGCTTCCTCTAAATCAAATGGGATTTTTCTAAAAAACGTAACAAGCAGCCAAATAGACAATGGTAAAGCAAACGTAGTATACGGAATAATTAAACCTAAATAGCTATTCGTTAAACCAAATTTTTTAACAAACATGTAAATGGGGGAAATCGTCGCAATTTGCGGAAACATTGACACGGCCAAGACCAATCCGAGAATGACGGCCTTTCCTTTAAATTCAAGACGTGCAATGGCATAGGCAGCAAATGCCGCCACAAATACCGTATACACGGTGGTAATGGTCGCAACCACTGTGCTGTTCCACAAATATCGCAGAAATGGATAATTGACAAACACAGAAACGTATGATTCAAAGGTAGGATGGCTCGTAAACCATTGAAACGCATGATCGCCAAACAGCTCGCTCAACGGTTTCACTGAACTAAGTAAAATCCATAAAAATGGAAACATCACAAAAAAGATAAAAACGGCTAAACAAACAAAAAATAATGGTCCAGCTTTTTTAGACATCGTCTCACCCCTCCTTTATTTTTTTGCGCCATCCGAGAGCAAGTCCGCGCCTAATAGTTTAATATAAATCATGGAAATAAGAGCAACACATATAAAGACAATAACGGCTAATGCAGAGCCTTCTCCAAAGTTCGTTTGCGAGAACATCATTTTATAAGCCAAAATGGAAATCGTTTCTGTCGAATTCGCTGGACCTCCGCCTGTCAGCACATAAATGAGATCAAAAACACGGAAGGCATCCAGTGTGCGGAATAGTAACGCAACAAGAATGCTTGACTTCAATAGCGGCAGCGTAATTTTTGTGAACTGCTGCCATTTGGTCGCCCCATCAATGGAGGCTGCTTCATATAAGGAGCTTGGTATGGTCTGTAATCCGGCCAGCAAAAGTAGGGCCATATAAGGAGTTGTCTTCCATACATCAGCAAAAATAACAGCAAACATCGCTCCTACTTCTGTTGTCAATAAATCCCCCATCCGATGAACAATTCCAATATCCTCAAAATATTTCGCGACAATCCCATTCTGTCCATCATATAAAAATTTCCACATTAATGCTGACACAGCTGTCGGGATTGCCCACGGAACAAGAATGGCGGCCCTCACTAATCCGCGGCCAAAGAAGGTTTTGTTAATTAAAAGGGCAATTCCTAATCCCAAGACTAGTTCAATCGCTACAGAAATGATCGTAAAAGAGGTGGTATTCCACAATGCTTTCCATGTACGCGTATCACCAAGGCTGTCCTTGTAATGCTGCCAGCCAATAAAATTCGGTTCCACAACCACTCCCTTTAACCCCTGAGCAAGTCCGACAATTTTATCTGCCTGTTTTAATTTCCCTTCTTCTTTCATTTGAGAAAGTGTTTTGATTACTTCTCGGACGTTATTTTGGAACTGCTGGGCGGCTTCCTCATCAATCTCCACCATTTTAAGCTCATCGCTTGGTGACTCGAAATTATTTAAAGCCTCATCCACTTGATCGTAGCGTTTGGCTACTTCCTGATCTGCGCGAATCGTCTGATCCATTTTTTTCAGCTTTTCCTCGACATCTACCAGCGCTTTCTTCGCGTCAGGATTTGCTTGTGCCATTTCCTGTGTTAAAGAGCTTTTTAAGAATGGATAATTTTGTAAATAACCTTCGAGATCAAGGCTATAATTCAGATGAATGGAAGATTTAGTCGGATCATTTAACCGATAATCAAACAGGCTGTAATAAAATGATTGAATAACCGGCCAAATGGCCACCGCTAAAATAAGCAGCAGCGCTGGAGCAACAAGCGAATATCCTAATATTTGTTCTGCGCGTTTTCCGTTCCTCATGCGGTTCTCCTCCTATGCCATAAAGGATAATTAGCCTTCAGCGCTGAACAAACAGCGATCTGAAGGCTAACCAAATCGTTGAGCAACAATTATTTGTTTAAGGCTGCCTTAATTTCTTTTTCCATGTTTGCAACTGCTTGCTCAACCGTTAATTCTCCGGCAAGAGCTTTTGATACATTGATTTGGATGATTTCTGACACTTCCGGATAGTTTGGCACAACAGGGCGCGGTACCGCTGCATTAAGAGCATTAACGAATCCTTGCTCACCAAAGAATGGATTCGCTTTGAGCACATCCGCATCTTTATACAACTCTGGAAGCGTTGGAGCAAGTCCACCGTAAATAGCGGAAATTTTTTGCCCCTCTGGTCCCGTCATAAACTTTACGAATTCCCAAGCCTCTTTCGGATGTTTCGAATATTTGTTAATGGCTGTCATCCAACCTCCTAAAGTAGCGGCAGATCCTTTATCACCCGCTGGAAGCGGTGCTACGCCAACCTTGCCGACGATTTTCGATTGAGTTTGGTCATTGGCCAGTGCATATTGGTAAGGCCAGTTGCGAATAAACGGGGACTGTCCTTCAATAAACGCCGTATGCGATTCAGGCTCTGTGAATGTCGTAATATTGCTTGGCACGGCATCTGATTTTACAATTTCGACCATTTTCTTCAACCCTTTGATCGCTTCTGGGCTGTTTATAACAACGTTATTATTTTCATCCACGATTTTGCCGCCATAGGAAGCAATAAACTCGACTGCGTTACATACTAATCCTTCATATTGCTTTGCCTGCATTAAATAACCAAACTTGGTGCCTCCTGTTCCTTTTAATTGCTTCGCCATGGCTAATAATTCATCCCATGTTTTTGGCACTTTGTCCTGAGGCACAAGATCGGTACGATAAAAGAGCATTCCAGCATCAATAAATTTCGGTAACGCCCACTGCTTTCCGTTGAAGTTACCGGCCGCTAACGCCCCTTGATTGTACTTGCTGAGATCGATACCATCATTATCAATAAAACGGTCAAGTGGCAGCGTATAGCCCGCCTGAGCAAACTCAGCAGGCCAAACCACATCAAGATCCATCACATCAATTTCCGCTGATTGAGCATTCAGCATCGTTACATATGAGTCGTGCTGCTTGCCTGTATCAGCGGGCATTTCGCGGAACTCTACTTTAATGTTGGGATGAGCCTTTTCAAACGCTTCAATCACCTTTTCCGTCGCTTTCGTAGAATCTTGGCCACGCGCATACACAATGGTTACTTTTTTGTCTGATGAGTCTCCTTTGTTTGTTTCCTTTTGATCAGTCCCCTGATCGCTGTTGCCACTAGAACATGCCGTTAACCCGAATGTAAGCGCTAACAAAGCAGAAGATAGTTTGACCGTTTTTTTCATACGTGTACCCCCCGTATCGTACTAAACAGCTTCAGAAATCGATTTCAAAACCTTGAAGGCTTATAATGTCACCAGTTTATTCGATGATACCGTCGACTCTCTGACGATCAATTCAAGCGGAAATTCATATACTTCACGACATCGATATTTGCGGGAATGAATTTTTTCCACCATTATTTCAAGCGCCTTCTGGGCCATTTGCTCAACCGGCTGGTATACAGTCGTAATCGTCGGCTCTATTAATTCCGTAATTTCTTGATTGTCAAAACCTACTACGGCAAGCTGCTCAGGGATGCTGTAGCCATGCTTATTTGCCTCAGAAATAATTCCAGCGGCTACTTCATCGCTGCCTGTGAATACGGCGGTCGGAGGTTCAGAAAGCGCTATCATTTCATGAAACACGCGCCGGCCGCCCTCGCTGTGAAACACATTGCGGAATGCGTATTGTTCATTAAATTCAATTTTATATTCCGCAAGCGCTTTGCGAAATCCTCTTTCCCGATGGCTGGCGACATTGCTGCGCGCTCCGCCTTGGCAATACGCAATGCGGCGATGGCCTTGTTCAAGCAGATGCTTTGTCGCTATGTAGCCTCCTTCTACTTGATCAAGCATCACGGATGGAACGTTCGCTTGTTCGTCAAACTCATTGCACAGAATGATTGGACCATAGTTTAAAAACGGTTCAATGACGTTCCAATCATTTTGCATAGAGGCTAAAATGACGCCGTCTACTTGTTTCATCTTTAATAAATTCATATAATTTAATTCTTTTTCCGCCGAATATCTCGTCTGGCAAATAATAAGCTGGTAGCCATGCTCAGCAGCAGCAATTTCCATCGACTCTACTAAATGGCTAAAAAACGGATTCATGATTCTTGGAACAAATAATGCAATCACATCTGTTTTCTGACTTCTCAAGCTTCTTGCCGAAGAATTCGGAACATATCCGAGCTGCTCCATCGCTTCGATGACCAATTTCCTTTTATCTTCTGACACATATGGATGATTGTTAATCACTCGTGATACAGTTGTCCGAGAAAGCCCTGCCAGCTTCGCTACATCTTCAATCGTTGGCATCGCTGCATACCCCCTTTCTTGTTGGAGTGCCGCGCCTTTCGCGGTAATGAAATCGTTTTCATATTTGAATTATAATCAACTTTCCAAAAACATTCAACTAGCAATCTCAACATTTTTTAACAAAAGCACCCCGCCGTTACGCCTGAGGTGCTTCTGTCATCTGTTTTGCGGTCTTATGAAATTTCCGTTTATGCCAATATATGAAGTATAAGGCTGTGCTAAATGCACCGAACACTAGATAAATCGCAAGAATAGCCGCGTTTTCCCACATGAAGGAAAAATCTCCGCTGGAAATGACAGATCGGAACCCTTGAATGGAGTATGTCATTGGTAAATAAGCCGTTACATGCTGCAGAGCCTTTGGAACTAATTCAATAGGGAACGTCCCTGCGCTCGCTGACAATTGCAAAATGAGAATGATAATTCCAATAAATCGGCCCGGGTCCTCTAACGTTGTGACAAGAAATTGGATCAATGCCATAAACGCAAAGCTGACAATGATACTAAAAATGATAAATCTCGGGGCGCTTTGTACATGGATTCCTAATCCGATAAGCAGCACCAGATCCGCAAGCAATGCTTGCACTGTCCCAATCAGCATCATCACACCAAATTTGCTAATGAACCAGCTTAATCCAGAACGCGGCACGCCCGCTGGTGAACGTAGCGGAAATACAATAGTCGAAAGAAGCGCTCCTACATATAATCCAAGCGATAAAAGATACGGAGCCATTCCTGTTCCATAGTTCGGCACATGGTGAATGGATTCGGTTTTTAGCTTTACTGGTTCCGCAAACATATGATAAACTTCATTATTTGCTTTAACATTTTTGGATTCTTTTGCCCCGTCTGTAAGCTTTTGCGCAAGTTCTCCCGATCCGTTATCAAGTTTTTCCATACCATTGACTAATTGATTCGATCCATCCGTTAATCGATTCATTCCTGCTAGAAGCTGGGAAGCGCCATTTTCTAACGCTGTCATACCGCCGGCAAGCTGGCTAGATCCGTTGGCTAACTGGCTTGCTCCATCCTTTAAGCGTCCTGAACCATCCGCAAGCTCTTGTAAACCATTGGAGAGCTGATGGCTTCCATTGGCGAGATCAGCCGTTCCCGCTTTCGCTTCTCCCGTTTTTTCTTCTAATACCGCTAAGCCTTGAATCACTTTTCCTTGACCTTCTACAAGAGCGCTCGCTCCTTCTGCCAGCTTCTGTTGACCGTCTATCACTTGCTTAAAGCCTTGGTTGAAGGCATTCTCCCCGCTATAAAGCTGAAGCGCTCCCTCTGCCAGCTGATCGGCTCCAGCTTTTAGTGCCGTGGCGCTAGCAGTGAGCTGGCCGATTCCCTCCGTTGTTCGTTTGCTTCCTTGCCATAAAGGCTGAAGCTGATTTTTTATCGTTTGTAATTTTGCTTTTTCCTCCTCAGTTGGTGCTTGAGCAATCATTCCATCTAACTCGGTTACCACTTGCTCCAGTCCGTTGCTGACTTGCATCGCTCCGTCCTTTGTGCTTTCAGCCCCTTGCTGCCATTGTGACAATGATGCAGAAAGCTCTCCGCTTCCCTCCTTTAACTGTAGAGAGCCATTAGTCAACGATGGCAGTGCTTCTTGTAGTTGTTCCATCCCTGACAGTGATTGCTGAATTCCTTCCAAAAGACTCTTTGTGCCACCTTCTGTTTGCTTCGCTCCATTAAGCAGTTGGGATTGACCTTCATGTATTCTTCCCAATCCGCCATTTAGCTGCTGAAGGCCGTCATTTAAATGCTGGGAACCTTCACTGGCCGATTTCACCCCGTTTTCAAAGGCAGCTGACTTCTCCGCTAAGAAAGTTAAGTTTTGATTGATGGTTTCTGCCCCAGTCTTGGCTGATCCAATCCCTTTCTGAAGCTGGCTGCCTCCTGTTTGTGCAGAATGAAGGCCCTTCTGCAATTGAACGGCCCCGTCCTCCGCAGTTGAAATCCCATTATTTAATTGTTTTGCACCAGCGCTCGCTTCCTGTAATCCTTTCGCCATCTTCTGTACATTTTCAAGCATTGCTTCTGCATAAGTCGCCGTTACCGTGCGGGAGATTTCCTCTTTGATTGCTTCAACCGCTTTATTTCCGATTTGTGCTGATAAAAAGTTCATCCCTTCGTTCGGCTTATAAACAATCTCCATTTGCTTCGGATGTTCATTTTGTAAGGTTGTGGCGTTTTCTGAGAAATTTTCAGGAATCTCGACAACCATATAATACTTGCGCTGCTTTAACCCTTTATTTGCTTCTTGTTGCGACACAAAGTGCCATGCGAACGTGTTTTTTTCTTTGAGCTTTTTCACAAGTTCGTTGCCAATCTCCAGCTTTTCTCCATTTAAGACAGCGCCCTTATCATGATTAACAACAGCAACCGGCAGTTTATCTAACTGCCCATACGGATCCCAAAACGCCCATAAAAACATTCCGCTATACATGAATGGAATAAAGAGTATAGCAATAATCGGAATCAATATTTTTCGATTGGCAGCAATCGACTTAATTTCCTGAAGCAACAATGAAAACTCTTTCATTGTCTCCCTCCTTTTTAGACACCTGACCATTTTGTTCATTCAGTCATATTTTCAAAAAAGAAGAAGGACCATCATTTTGATAATCCTTTGAAAAAATATAGCTCAAATAATTCGGCAATTTTTTCTTTTGAGAGCGGCTCGTGCTTTTTTTCCCATTCAAACACAAGCGCAAGATACATTTTCAGCATTAAAAATGCCGTGATTTCAGCATCACATGGACGAATTTCCCCCTTCTGCATGGCCTCTTCAATTTTATCGCGAATATAGGCAAGAATCGCCTCATCTAGTTTATGCAGCACCTCTTGAACCGTAGGAGTGCCGATATCACGTACTTCCTGCAAAAGCTTAATCGTCAGCTGATGCTGTTTGCGAAACTCTAAAATGCGGTATAGCGCACGATGAACATTTTCAAAAAAGGAACGATTTTCATCAATCGACTGCTCAGCTGCTTCTTTAATTTCAATAATAACGGATGAAATAATTTCTTCGAGCAGGTCTTCTTTGCTATTAAAAAAAGTATAAATCGTTCCCTTTCCGACATTCGCCATCTTTGCCACTTGATCCATCGTCGTCGCCTTATATCCAAACAGCGAAAAAGATTGCGTAGCAGCCTCAATAATTTGCTGCTTTCGATTCACTGACATTTTCCTTCCTCCTGCAAATTGACTAAATGAACATTTCAGTCATATGGTATAAGGAATGTTACCATAGAACAGAGAAAAAGTAAAGAGGTTAACCTTGTTAGTTAACCTCTTTTAGCGCTTCTCTATTCATTTCTAAATAATCCAGTACTTTTTTGACCGCTTCCTCCCCTTGATCAATACAATCGGGCATTCCCAATCCTTCATAAGAACTGCCCGCTAAAAATACGCCCGGAAGGTGTTCAGCCATTTGTGATTTTATGGTCTCGATTCTTTCTTTATGGCCAACCGTATATTGCGGCATCGCTTCCTTCCATCTGGAAACAATCGAAAGTTCTGGATTGCCATTAATGCGCATGATTTTATTTAAGTCATCAAGTACAACCTTGACGATTTCATCATCCGATTGCTCCACGATTGTTTCGTCTCCTGGACGCCCGACATAGCAACGCAATAACGCTTTGTCTGCTGGAGCGGTATGCGGCCATTTTTTATGCGTCCACGTGCAGGCCGTTATCGTATAATCGCTGCGTCGCGATACAACAAAACCTGTTCCGTCTATATCTTGTTCAATCGCTCTCTCTGGAAAAGCAAGCGCTACTGTCGCAACCGAAGTGGACGGAACTGCTTTAAATGGCGCCAAAAACGGATAATCAGAAAGCATGGATGGCACTGTTTGATGCGGAGTGGCAATCACAATGCTATCGGCTTTCCATACATCGCCATTGCTTAAATATAGCGAATAATTCGTATGTTTTCTTTCAATTTTTTCAACGCGAATGCCTTTGAGTACGCTTCCGTGCTCCAATCGTTTTTCAATCTCATCGACTAGTGATTGCAGCCCCGTCGTTAACGTCTGAAAGGCCCCTTTTTTGTTTTTCTGTCCTTCTTGTTTTGGAGTTGTCCGCTTGGTTCCCAGCACAAGGCTTCCATATTTTTGCTCAACATGGAAAAATTGCGGGAATGTTGCCATCAAGCTCATTTGGTCGATATCTCCGGCATAAATTCCTGATAAAAGCGGTTCAATCAAATTCTCTACTACTTCATCTCCAAGTCTTCGGCGAAAAAATTGTCCCAGTGATAAATCTGCGTCTGTTTTGGTCGGCGGCAAAATAAAATCGAATGCCGCCCGCAGCTTTCCAACCGGTGAAAATAACCCTGTTGTCACAAAAGGGCCTATCTTCGTAGGAATTCCCATCACCGCACCGCCAGGGATGGCATATAATTTTCCATTCACTAATATATACGATTTTCCTGTTGCGTTGTGCACGATTTTATCTTGAAGCCCCACTTCATGGACAAGGCGAGACGCGCTTTGCTTTCGCGCTAAAAATGAGTCAGGCCCCCGTTCAATCACAAAACCGTCATGAATGACCGTTTGAATTTTTCCGCCAAGTCGGTGTGTAGCTTCAACCAGCTTACATTCAATCGGTAGCCGCTGTTCTCTAATCGCTTTTTGTAAATAGTAAGCAGCGGCTATTCCGGCAATTCCTCCTCCAATTACAATGACCGTTTTCTTTTCCTCACTCACCGTTTCATCGCCTTCTTTTACATAAGTTTCATATGCTTTAAAACCACTGTTGCTAACGCATCGATAAAGGAAGGATGAGCATTTGGCATTTCTGGACGGTAATAGTTCGCTCCGATTTCCTCCGTCACTTGTTTACATTCAATATCATTATCATAAAGCACTTCTAAATGATCAGCAACAAATCCAACCGGTAGATAAACAAAGGACGTGTAGCCTTTTTCCTGGTGCAGCTGTCTTGTTAAATCTTGCACATCTGGTCCAAGCCATGGCTCTGGCGTATTGCCGGCGCTTTGCCATCCCACTGCATAATGAGTGACTCCGGCTCCTTTGGCAATCATCTCTGCCGTTTCTTGTAACTGACTTGGGTACGGATCGCCTGCAGCTATAATTTTTTCCGGCAAGCTGTGAGCCGATACAATCAACACCGCTTTCTCTCGTTCTTCTTTACTCATTTGGCCATATATTTCTTTTACTTTTTCCACCCAATACTCAATAAATTTCGGTTCTTGATACCAGCTTTCAATCGCATGGATGATTGGACCGTTCAGCTTTTCCGCCTCTGCCTTGGCGCGCGTATTGTACGATTGAATGCTAAAGGTTGAAAAATGCGGTGCGAGCACAAGGCTCACAGCCCCCTCAATCCCATCTTCGTGCATTTTTTTGACCGCATCCTCGACAAACGGTTCAATATGCTTTAAACCTAAATACATGCGAAAGTCGATCTTATCTTGGATTTCATTTAAATGCTGTTCTAACGCTTCAGCCTGCTCTTTCGTAATTTTCGCTAAAGGAGAAATGCCGCCAATGGCTTCATAGCGCTCCTTTAAATCTTGAAGCTGTTCAAGAGGCGGCTTTCGCCCATGGCGAATATGCGTATAATAGCGTTCGATATCCTCTTCTTTATATGGGGTACCATATGCCATAACAAGCAGACCCATTCTCTTTTTCGCCATTTTGAACACCTCATTTTCTATTTTGCGATGTATATTCATGTATAAACGCGGTTAACCGCTTCAGCGTCTCTGGACGAATCTCTGGAAAAATGCCATGTCCTAAATTGAACACATACCCGGATTGCTCCATTCCCTCATCTAAAATTTGTTTAACCCTTGCTTCAATAACTTCCCAAGGCGCAAGCAGCACAGCAGGATCTAGGTTTCCTTGAAGCGCTTTTGTAATTCCTTGAGCTCGCGCCTCTTTAATCGATAAACGCCAATCCACCCCTACGACATCGAGTGGCAAATCGTTCCACTCTTTTGCCAAGTGGCTAGCGCCCACACCAAACATGATGAGCGGAACATTTTCCTCGCGAAGCTCCGAGAAAATCCGTTGCATGGTCGGCTTAATAAAATAACGATAGTCTGGCACATTGACCGCTCCAACCCACGAATCGAAAATTTGAATGGCTTTTGCCCCTGCTTTAATCTGAGCTTTCACGTAGCGAATGGTCATATCGGCCAGCTTGTCCATCAACGCAAACCATGCTTTTGGCTCTGCATACATAAACGCTTTTGTTTTATTGTAATTTTTTGAAGGTCCCCCTTCAATCATGTAGCTTGCTAGTGTAAATGGTGCACCGGCAAAACCGATGAGCGGAACGGTCAGTTGTTCGATCGTTAACAAGCGAATCGTTTCCAACACATAAGGAACATCTTCCTCTGGCTGGATCTCTCCGAGCTTCTCTACATCTTGAAGGGAACGAATCGGATTAGCGATGACCGGACCGATCCCCGCTTTAATATCCACTTCCACTCCGATTGCTGGAAGCGGTGACATAATATCTTTATAAAGAATGGCTGCATCAACCTGATATTGTTCAACAGGCAGCCGAGTGACATAGGCGCACAACTCTGGCTGGTGCGTAATTTCAAACAAAGAGTACTTTTCTTTTAGAGCCCGGTATTCCGGTTGTGAACGTCCTGCCTGTCTCATGTACCATACAGGAACATATTCTGTTTTTTCCCCAAGACAGGCGCGCAAAAATGTATCATTAAATGGTAATTTCGTTGTCATCATCATCCGCCTTCCTTTATGACATTTATGCCGTTACATAAGAAAACTTGGCCACAAGCCAAGTTGTGTACAATTACAACTATACAAGTTTCTCTCTTTAATGTATAGAAAACATCACGAAGTGTCAAAAAATTGACGATTTATTTTGTCAAATAGGATAGAGCAGCTGTTCCAAGCATTTTAGCAGCAATTAACATCGCTCTTTCATCAAAATCAAATCTAGGATGATGATGCGGAAATGGGGAACTAACCTCCTCCGCTTTCGCTCCAGTAAAGAAAAAGGTTCCCCTTACCTTTTGCAAATAGTAGGCAAAATCCTCTCCGCCCATACGCGGCTCCACTTCTTCAATCATCGTAACCTCAGAAACCTGCTTCGCGATGTCTACAATCAGCTTCGTTTCTTCTTCATGATTGACAACTGGCGGATATCCCTTTGTATATGTATACTCATACAAACAATCCGCAGCTAAACAAACGCCTTTTGTAATCCGCTCAATTTCTTTCTCAATCTCATCGCGCACAGCTTCATCAAAGGTGCGCACTGTTCCAATCAGCTTTGCCGTATCGGCAATGATGTTAAAGGCGTTATCTGCGATGAATGATCCAACTGACACGACAGCTGGCTGCAAGGGATTCACACGGCGGCTGACAATTTGCTGCAAAGCAAGCACAAGCTGTGAGGCTACAACGATCGCATCTTTGGTGCGATGCGGTTCCGCACCATGGCCGCCCATCCCTTTGATCGTTATTTCGAATCGGTCAGCAGCAGCCATAATCGGCCCTGTTCGATATTGAATTTTTCCTGTCGGTTCTGTTGCCCATAAATGCGTGCCAAAAATAGCATCCACTCCTTCCAAGCATCCCGCTTCAATCATGGAAATGGCCCCGCCTGGCGCATATTCTTCAGCATGTTGATGAATCAGAACAATCGTTCCAGCTATTTCCTCCCGCATTTCGTGAAGCACTTTACCTAGTACAAGCAATGACGCCGTATGTCCATCATGTCCGCACGCATGCATCACTCCAGGAACTGTTGATTTGTATGGAACATCCTTTTCATCTTGAATAGGCAGCGCATCAAAATCAGCTCGAAGCGCGACCGTTTTCCCCGGTTTTCCCCCGTGAATTTTGGCGACTACTCCATTGCCGCCCACCTGTTCTTGGACAGGAACGTGTAACGCTTTATAATAATCAGCTATGTACTTGGCCGTTTGATATTCTTGAAATGATAGCTCGGGATGCTGGTGCAAATAGCGGCGAATCGACACCATTTCACCATAATAAGCCTCTAGGCGTTCATATAATGGAATATTCATTTTCTCTCCCCCTGTTTTTTTCCTTATTATATCATGATATGACAAAAGCTGCCTCTTTAATCAAAAGGCAGCTGAAATAGATGCAAACGAAAAATCTTCTGAACCCTCATGCCTACATTCCTTTTAGAGGTTTGACAGTGAATAGCTCAAATCAAAAACATCGCAACAATGGTGGTTACGACTAAGCCAATCGTAACAGGCACTAAATTCCGCCGGGCTAGCTCAAATGGATCAACTCCGCAAATCGCGGCAGCTGGAATTAAAGCCCAAGGAACAAGCGTGCCTCCTCCCACCCAAATGGCAGCAATTTGTCCAAGCGCTGTCAGTGTAGCAGCACCTGTGCCGATGGCCGTTGAAAATAAATGCGCAATCGAACCGGCTAATGAAATGCCTGAAAATCCAGAGCCGTCTAATCCTGTAATGGCTCCCACGATTGTTAATGTGACCGCGCTAATTCCCTTATTTAGAGGAACAAGATGAGCTAATGCCACTCCCAAATCATTGACAATCCCATGTGAAGAATTTGGTAAGTACTCACCGATAATCTTCGCAAATCCCGTATCACCAAGATAAAAAAATGCAGCAATCGGAATAACGGCGCCAAATATTTTAAAACCAAATTGAAAGCCTTCAATAAAATAATTCGTAATCTCTTCAAAGCTGTTTTGCTTATGAGCAAACAAAGCGATTAAAATCAAGATAAAAATGGAGGTGCCTCCAACTAAAGCGGTAGCATCTCCTCCTTGCAAATGCAAGTAGGACATAGCCACAACATTGAGTGCAAATAAAAACAAGATCATAAAAGCAAACGCTATTTTCGCTTTTTTGGATAGCAGAGAAGGAGGCTGTTCGGCTTTTGCCGCGGTAACGTTTTCATTAAGAGGTGAGCGTAGCTTCCCATTTTTCATATCACGGCGCAGCAATATAAACGCCGTTACCGTTGTTACGATCCCCATCACTAAAACAAGCGGAACGCTCGCAGCCACCACCTGTGAAACCGGGAGATTGGCGGCATCCGCTGTCAGCTTAGGCGCTCCTTGAATGACAAAATCACTTGATAATGCAATGCCATGTCCAAACAAGTTCATAGCCACCGCTACTCCTAAAGCTGGAAGCCCTGCGCGGATAGCAACAGGCAAAAGGACTGCTCCCATAATCGCTACTGCCGGTGATGGCCAGAAAAACCACGAAATCACCATCATTAAAAGTCCGATCGTCCAATAGGCTCCACCTGGCGTTCGAATCAGCTTAGCAAATGGAGAAACCATCATATCATTGATGCCTGTGGCCGTTAATATTTTGCTCATTGCCACAATAACGGAGATTACCAAAATCGTTGGCAATAGCTCGGTAATCGCATAAATAAAACTGTTAAACACCACGCTAACGGCAGTGCTTAGTGAATGTGTCGCCACCATCCCCAGCAAAAAAATACCGATAATACAAACAAACGATGTATCTTTTCGTGCGACCATAAATCCAATAATCAGCACGATAAACAGCAAATACATCCAGTGTAGCGCTGTTAGCTCCACTCCCATACCTTATTTCCCCTTTCCGTTTTCCCCATCACGATAAACAAGGCGTTTACCTAACGGATGTGCTTACATGATATGAAAAACGGAAAAAGGTGTGACCGCCCCATTTCCTCGGAAATAGTCGAAAAAACAAAAATGCCGCTATAATTTAGCGGCATTTGAAATTTTATTCGATAATGCTATAAGTTGTTACGTAAGAAGGGCGGGGAAAGAGCTTAACTTGCTGTCCTTCTTCTTCTTTCGCTTTTCGTTCGTGATGTGCTTTTTCAAACGCGCGCGAACGCTGCCAATTTTGAAAATGCTCTTTTCCTTCCCACAATGTCATAATGATATACGTATCGTTTGATAAAGGGCGTAATACACGAATAGCGACAAATCCTGGTTCTTTTTCAATTAATCCGGCCCGCTGACTAAAGCGGTATTCAAATAATGGCCTTCCTTCATCTGTCACCGGAATATGATTGAGCACGGCAAATGATCCTCCTAAGTTTCCAACCGCATCAATCACTTCGTAATGACGCGGCTCCTGAAAAACCGTACTGCCATCTGTTTCATGAAAAAGCGCGGCTCCATCTTCTCCTTCAAGCAATAGCATCGTTTCATGAGCATAGCTGTCTTTCAATTTTTGCAAATAATCTCTTGTTCCTGTGGTCACATATATCTTTTTCATCTATTCACCCTCCTGCGCCGATTGAAATAAAAAAACAATAGCCAGTAACTAAAAACCAAACCGATAAACAGCAATAATAGACCATGCACCACATAGCCGAATACAAGCATAAAGAGCGCAAACACGATATTTTGTCCAAGCAAAAGCCAAAACAAAAGCTGAAGCACGGTTTTTTTCTTCAACTGATCAGACAATGGATATAATTTATAAAAAAGATTGGAACGATGGTGCTGCTGAAGCCTTAATAATTGAAATCCAGTGGCATAAAGGAAAAATAAAGCAGCGATTATTTTCCCGTAGATAGGCGGTACAATATAAAGGACAAGGCAGGAAATACAAGTTAACCGTATGTAAAGTCCCAAATAATCTCCTGCTCTTAAAAACGTCCGTAAATATAAATAACGAAACGCCTGCTCTTGACGATACGGGACAAAGGATAAGACAAAATCCATCCATCTACGACGCTTCGCCCGCTCTTTCAAATGAGGAACATCTGTAAAAATGTTAGCTAGCCGATAAAATGATAATTGTGCCTTTTCTTCTTGAAGGATCAGATGTTCCCAGTTCAGCCCTTTTCGCTTCGTTGTCTGCATAAAGTAGAAAGACAAAGCCGCCATAATAAGCAGTAGCATACCCCAAAATAGTATGGATGCGTTTTTTAACAAAAAATACAAAAAGACCATATTAAAAAGCAGTCTTGTTCCATAGCCGAAAGAACGAGCCCCCGTCGTTGCAAAACTTTGCTCTTTCCAACCAATCCACATATTCCATCCCTTTAAGGCTAATAAAATGATCCACAGCAGCCATATCGATAATGCCGAAAACTCGAGATGTAACGGAGCCAGAGCCAAAACAGCTAAAGAAAGCAGAGACGCCTGCATCCCCCAGCTGAATACAAAGGCGCGGCGAAGATAAGGCGTAAGTTTTGCTTCAGCCGGCAATAAAAAGACAAGATCCGCTTCTCTAAAAAAAGTGCGGACAGAGCCGTATGTAAGAAACATCGAAAGAACAACAGCTTCTACCATTGCATAAGGAAAGCTGCTTGTTAACGTTTGTAGCCATCGCTGATAGGCAAACGCACCAGCTCCCAAGCCAATCAACAGCACAAACAACAAATGATCATTAAGCATATACCGCAAATAACGCCTTCGTTCAGAGCCGTAACGAACGAAGCGCTGCTTCCACAGTAAGCGGCTATCAAGCATATTCCTCTTCCTTTGTTAATTCAATATAAATCTCATCTAATGTCGCGGTCGGGAGCTGAAGCTGTTGGCGCAGTTCTTCTAATGTTCCTTTTGCCTTTACCTTGCCATGATGAAGAATGACAAATGCATCGCAATATCTCTCAGCAGTCGCTAAAATGTGGGTTGACATTAAAATACCGGCTCCTTTTTCTTTCATGCTTTGAATCAGCTGAAGCAGCGATTGGATACCAAGCGGGTCAAGGCCGACAAAGGGCTCATCAATAATATAAAGAGACGGCTCAATTAAAAAGGCGCACATAATCATGACTTTTTGCTTCATTCCTTTTGAGAAATGAGCCGGAAACCAAGACAGTTTTTTCTCCATGCGGAACTCTTTTAACAGCAGAGGAAGCCGCTTTTCATATTCCGCTTTTGGCAAGCCATACGCCATCGCCATTAATTCTAAATGCTCTTTTAATGTTAATTCATCGTATAAGATCGGTGTTTCCGGTATGTACGTAAACTGACTGCGATACCATTGTGGATCATCGGCAAACATCTTTCCATTGATCGTAATCGTCCCTTTCCTCGGCTCCATTAATCCAATAATATGCTTAATCGTCGTGCTTTTTCCTGCGCCGTTTAAACCAATCAACCCGACAATTTTGCCGGTGTCTACCGCAAACGAAACATCCTCAAGGACATTTCTGTTCGTATAACCGCCATGTACATGTTTCACTTCTAAAAGCGCCATGATTCGTTTTCCTTTCTTCCTAATTCAATCGCGTTACCGTCATTTTATCAAAAAAACTTGATTTTTTCCAAAAATGAGAAGTATATAAGCGGCTGATTAGGAGATGATAAATAACGAAGAGGGGATGAGGAACCGCTTAAACAGCTATTGATGATCATTGTGGTTTGGTGAATCGTCCAAATTGAAATGAGGTGTTTACAAAAGATAACACCGCTTAAAGCAAAAGAGAAATCTCTTGTAAATGAGGTGTTCGTCGGAGATCATCCAATGATATCCAAGGCTTTTGTTCCTTTGGAAAAAAGATGATCATTATGAACAAAGAAATGTTCATGAAGTAAAAACCCATAAGTAAATGAGGTGTTCATCAAACGCCATTTCATTGAATAAGTCCTTACCCCTTTTCATGATTGACAGGATGTGGCCATTCCGGCTTACATCCTGTTCTTTTTATGGTAAAATGTAATTAAAATCGCGAGAAAGGTGGCCGGTTTTATGAGTGATTGCATTTTTTGCAAAATTATCAATGGCGATATTCCCGCCGCAAAAGTATATGAGGACGAGCATGTGTTAGCCTTTCTTGACATTAGCCAAGTCACAAAAGGGCATACGCTCGTCATTCCAAAAGTACATACAAAAGATATTTTTGAACTTACGTCCGATACGGCAAGCCACGTTTTCCGCGTTGTTCCGAAAATCGCCAACGCCATTAAGCAGCAGCTTGCCCCGGTGGGTCTAAATCTGTTAAACAACAATGGTGAACAGGCTGGACAAACGGTTTTCCATTATCATGTTCACCTTATTCCGCGCTATGGAAAAGGCGATGGATTTGGCGCTGTGTGGAAATCACATGCCAGCGATTATACGTTTGCAGATTTACAAACCATTGCCGAGACGATTCAAAATGGAGTGCAATAATCAAACAGGGAAGCGATCTGCTTCCCTGTTTGATTATTGAATGGCATCTTTAAGATCCTCATCTTCAATTTTCACGTTCGCGTCTTTAATCACTTTCGCTACTTTTGACTCAATCTGTGAAGCGTCAACCTTGCTCTTTTTCACTTCAAATTCGATTTCATCCTTCATTTGTTCGTAGGACGGCTTTTTCTTTTTATCCGTCACTTTAATAATATGATAACCATACTCCGTTTTAATCGGCTGGCTAATTTCCCCAACCTTCAAGGCGTAAGCGGCATCCTCAAACTCCTTCACCATTTTGCCTGTACCAAACCAGCCTAAATCGCCGCCGTTTTGTGCAGAGCCTGTATCCTGCGAATACTCTTTAGCGAGCTTAGCAAAGTCTTCTCCTTTATCCAGCTTCGCCTTAACCTCTTGCGCTGTTTTTTCATCCTTGACTAAAATATGGCTTGCCCGTATTTCCGGCTTGTATTGATCGTAATATTGTTTTAATTCTTTTTCGGTTACTTTGACATCCGCTACCGCTGCTTTTTGGCGCAGCAAGTCCAGCTTCACCATGTCACGGATCGCTTTTTCGCCGTTTTGCTGAACAGCTAAATCATATTGCGTTCCGTACATCTCCTTTAAGTTCTCAATTTGCTTATCAATTTCTTTATCCGTCACTTTATACTTCTTGCTTAACACCTTTTCATACACAAGGTCGCGGATGACTTCTTTACCATACCGCTCTTTCATTGCGTTATAAAATTCTTCCTTCGTAATGTCGCCCGCTTTCGTCTCCGCAATGACTTTTGAATCTCCATTGCTACAAGCAGATAGAGCAAGAACAGAAGCTGCTGCCGCAACAGCAATTGTCCATTTTTTCATCCAATTCACAACTCCTACTATCAAAATTTTTTGCAAAAAACTACAACAATTAATATAACACATTTTCCCATAATACAAAAATGTTTTCCCCTATTCCACCATTGCGATTAAGATTTTTTTTCCTAAAATATAACGATCTTATGATCCTTCTTCTTCAAACAAGAATAGCAGATGAAGGAAAAATCTATATCACAACTAGAGGCGTCAGCATGTGCCTGAAGCAAGCATTTCGACAGCCGTACGACCGAAACAACGCCGCTTTTCCAGAACTGAAAATGAGCGTGAATGAATATAGGGCATGTGCCTATACACACTTTATCGCGGCTGCATAAAATAAACTATCCAAAAACGAGAGCCCCCTTTTTGAAAGGAGGTGTTATAATGGGTGCACCTGTTCCTTACGCTGGTGGATTCGCGTTGATTGTCGTGTTGTTCATTTTATTAATTATTGTCGGGAGTGCATGGTGGTTCTAAATGCCTAATAAAAAAGCTGGCAGTCATGGCTGTCAGCTTTTTTTATGTAAATAACACTTCAAAATAAGAAGAAATAAGTAAAATAGTGATAAGTACATTAATGGTGCGGAACACGACCGGCTGTTTGTCCTCGGGAATTTCTTTTTGAACACAAAGCGTATTAGTAAGCTGATTAATAGAAAATAAAATAATGACAGCAAGGGGTATGAAGTAAATCGTCATGTTTAACTCCCCTCCTATTCCTTACAAAATTACTTTATTTACTTTACAATTTTTTTCTGGATAAATCAATATGTATTTTACCACCTTTAATTTTCCAGCATCAATGAAGAAATGTACCGATGTTTATGTAATCGTTGTCACTCGACCTATTCACATTTACAAAAATATGAAGTTTGCGGCATTTTCCGATGGCCGCACAACCCAACAATGCCGCTTACAGCCAAGTTCATTTACGAGTAAGCAGCTTGTTAACCGACGCTCAGCCATGCTTTGGCGCAGCCGGGCAGATCGGCGACTTGCCTTCCAAGCTTGGATTTTTACGCATACCATTCGCTCATATTGAGCACAAAGACAACAAATGAATGAATTAAATCTGACACGCAAGTGTTGAAGCTCCCCCTTCCTAACTAAATGGAGCTAATAGGAGGAAAAGAATGCTAAAAATTGATGGTTGCCAGACTGTTATGCATACAAAAACTTATAGTTGGTTATTTTCTATTATTTGAATAAAATATATAACAAGGGGGAAGACGACATATGGAAAAACGAATGGCAAAACTTGAGTATCACCGATCACTGCTATTACAAATGGTGGATGAGTCCAAAAATCCTTTTTATTCTCTCGTTATCGCCGCTGATTTGGCAAAAGAAGAAGTAGAAGAAGTTCTTTCCCTTTGTGAAGAATTGAACAAAGAATATGAAAAACAAAAAGCGGAAGGCTTGACGATTTTCACTCCGCTTTTGCTTCATTTTGCCGGCATGCTCCATCCTCGTCTTCCGCTTGAAAAAACTATTGATGCTTTGCTAAAACAACGTTTGTTTGTTCCGCTGATGCAAGAATTTAAAAAGTTGATCGAAACGATTCCTTCCTCATGATTGGCTCGCTACTTCCTTCTCAGCTTCTGGCAACGTCTTTTTTATCAGCTTTCCTTCTTCCTCAATAAAATCTGTTTGAATATTTTCAAACGATTTTTCGAAAATCTCCATGAAATCATCCCCATAAATATTGCGGATAATACACATCATTTCTAAAATTTCTGGAAATTTCCCGTATAGCTCACGCAAAGGCAGCGCTCCATTCAACACAGCATTTTGCTTTGGATCATATGATTCCATCAGCTTCAAAAACACTTGCTCGCCTTTTTCTGTCAACTCAATATATGTGTTGCGTTTATCATCTTGTTTTTTCGAAAAGGACAGCAGTCCTCTTTCTTCTAGCTTTTTGGAAAAGTTAAATGCGGTTGATACGTGCATGACCCCAAATTTTGCGATTTCTGAAATAGAAGCTCCTTTAAAATGATAAGCAATCCATAAAATATGATGTTCATTAATGTTTAGATCGAACGGTTTGATCCACTGCTGCCAATCCTTTTCGATTGATTTCCAAAGCGCTTTGCTTAATTGTGCAATCCGCTGGCTAAACATCATTGCTTCTTTTATGGAATAATGTTGTTCTCCATGTTTCATCGTTCCACCCACTCTTCCCTCACCATTATTATTTTATTCTATTATGCCAGTAAAATAAAAATTAATAAAGATACAAATGTTAGAATTTTTAAATAAAGAATAACACATCTCGAGACTCATAGTTAAAGAACAAGGTACATATAGTGAAACATAGGAGGAGAATATGATGGTTTATATAATGTCCTTTTGTTATATTCTTAGTGTTGTTTTTCTCTGTCTTGCAGCAGCCACATTTTTTTCGCTACATAAGGCCAAAATGTATCCGCCCAAAAGAATATTGCAACAAAGGCTGCTTTTATATATACTTGTCGCTGTTTTTTCTTTTTTGCTGGCCTGGTCGCTGCAGCACTTTTTATAGCAAAACCCGACCTGAAGCGATCGGGTTTTGTTGTTTTACGGTTGTGCCGCCATATTCGTCCGCTTAAAAATGGACGATACAAGCGGATATACGAATAGAATAGCAAGGGTGTTAATCAAGGCTGTTGGCAACACAACCGTAACGAACAAGCTTGAAAAAGCAGCACCTCCAGGCAGGCCGACAACAAGTAGAGCGACTGTCAAAAAAATCGTGCCAGAAACGATCGTTCCTATCGCTGTTAAAACAGCGGCCCCCTTCGTTGTTTGTCCATATTTTTTCATCATAAGCAACAAAGCCAAAAATATAAAGGCTGTCGTTGGTTTATCAAGCAGATTGGGCAATAGTCCCCCTGGAAAGCTTGTCGTAATCCCCGAAATGATGCCGGTTGCCATTCCCAGCAGACCGACTGACTTTTTATCAGGAAACAACAAAATGCCCAAAAACATCATCAGCAGCATCATATCTGGCTTCATGCCAAAAAAGAATCCAGGAATTGCACTGTGCAGCACCGCACCAATCCCCACAAACAGTGCAAGAAAAACTAAAACTTTTGCTTTCATTTTCTCATCTCTCCTCATCTAAGCTTTTCTAACCTTCTCTTCTCTAGTACCTTTTGCCTATTACAAGATTTTTTACATTATACTACTTTATCGCATAAAAGTGAAGAAAAATTTTTAACCAAAATATTTTGGGAACTCCTTCATAAATTGTGCTAACGCTTCACATGCTTCCAAAGGAACCGCATTATAAACAGAAGCGCGGCAGCCGCCAACAGAACGATGTCCCGCCAATCCAACAAATCCGCGTTCTTTTGCTTCAGCCAAAAACTTTTTTGTTACTTCCTCGTTTGGCAATGTAAACGTAATATTCATTAAAGAGCGGCTGTCTTTTTTCGCGTGCGGCGCATAAAACCCATCGCTTTCATCAATTGCGGCATAAATAACCCCTGCTTTTTCTTGGTTGCGTTTTTCAATCACTCCCACTCCTCCCTGCTCTTTGACCCATTCGAGCACGAGCGAAAGCATATAAATCGCAAAGGTCGGCGGCGTATTATATAAAGAATTACTTGTGCTATATGTGCGGTAATCAAGCATGGTCGGCAGATTTTCTGGAATTCTTTCAAGCAAATCGTTGCGGATAATCGCTACTGTCACACCGGACGGCCCTAAATTTTTTTGCGCTCCGGCATAAATGAGAGCAAATTTCGCCACATCGATCTCTCGGCTTAAAATATCGCTCGACATATCGGCAATTAAATCGGTAGCCACATCCGGAAACTCGTTCCATTGCGTTCCAAAAATCGTATTGTTGGATGTGATATGTAAATAAGCGGCCTCTTCGGAAAGCTGAATGCTTTCATTCGCTGGAATGTACGCGTAATTCTCTTCTTTACTCGATGCGGCAATATGCGTTTCTCCTACTTTTTTCGCTTCTTTCAACGCTTTTTCCGACCAAGCCCCCGTTAGCACATAATTGCCCACTCGGCCATCTGTCAGGAAATTCATGGGCACCATCGAAAACTGCAAACTTGCTCCTCCCTGCAAAAAGAGCACATCATGCGTATCGGGAATATTCATAAGCTCTTTTAATAATTGCTTTGCCCGATTATGGACCTCATCATACTCTTTGCTGCGATGGCTTAATTCCATCACCGACATGCCGGTGTCGCGAAAATCAAGCAGTTCCTGCTGTGCACGCTGCAATACAGCAAGCGGAAGCGCTGATGGACCTGCATTAAAGTTGTATGCCCTTTTCATCTGCTAGATTCCCCCTACTTTATTTCTTTACTGAATAACAGTTATTTATTATCCTAACATGAAACCTAAAAAAATAAAGCTTATTTTTTGGAAATTCTAAAAAATAACTTTTGGATCAGATACAAGCGATTTACTGATGGTCCTTGTGCTGTTATAAATATGAGTGATCGCTATTTGTAAATCCCCGTCTCTTGATCGCCGACATATCGGAGCACCATCGGCTTATATGGACCAAATGTTGATGTTGGTACATCAAGACTCCGCGGATAAAAAATAAAATCCTTGTGCCTATCACAAGGATTCAAATGGTTGATAAAGTTCCTTTTTGCTTTGTCTACAACCATTTTATACAATTATCCCCATTCATAGCAGCATTTTTCTTGAAAATACTTGACAGACAAGGAACGCTGCCGAGTGAAGGCGCTAATCGAACATAGCGTTCATAAGCGGACGAACGGATGAAAGCGTTTGGCAACTGTTTGAAGCCTTGTGCCTATCATAAGGATTGCTGCTGCCGGCGCATTTTTTCCTCTCGAATGCGCTGCATATAAATTTCTCCTTCTTTTTCAATGAAGGCTTCATCGATTTCTCTCTCTTTAGCCGCCGTTCTCACCGTCATGTACCCGCTAAACACAATTCCAGCAATGACAATATAAATCCACCATGGCAAAGATAGCACATTCTTCCCCCCTATCTACTCAGCTTGTCTTATTTCCACTATATGATCCAACGATCGTTTTTATGCACAAAAAACAGAAGCGATCTGCTTCCGTTCTGTTATTTTTGAAATGTCGGCTTATAAAATGAACGGTTGTCCAACGCAAAAATCCGTTCGGTAAACTCTCCGGGCTTCACTTTTTCCAATGCGCGATCAATCATATTCATTTTCGCATCTAAATTATCAATATAATGAAGAATCTCTGCCTCTTTCACCATTGGCGGCTTCGGACTCCCCCACTCTGCTTTTCCGTGATGGCTCAGCACCATATGCTGCAGAATGACGACTTCCTCGCCAGCAATTCCAAGATGCTCAGCCGCCTTGCCAATTTCGCCTACCATAATCGAAATATGTCCAAGTAAGTTTCCTTCAAGCGTATAGGTCGTAGAAATAGGCCCTGATAATTCAATCACTTTACCAAGGTCGTGCAAAATGACTCCCGCGTATAGAAGATCCCGATCCAGCGACGGATAAAGGCGAGCGATCGCTTTTGCCAAATCAAGCATCGAAACAACATGATAGGCAAGACCGGAAATAAATTCATGATGGTTTTTCGTAGCTGCCGGATACTCCAAAAATTTGCTTTCATATTTTTTGAGCAAATACCTCGTAATGCGCTGGATATTCGGATTTTTCATTTCAAAAATATACTGTGTGAGCTTCTCCATCATTTCGTCCCGCTTCATTGGCGCAACTTCAAGAAAATCGGCGATCCGTACCGGGTCCGCTTGATTGGCCGGACGAATATTGCGAATTTTAAGCTGTGTACGCCCCCGATAATTGCTAATATCTCCGAATACTTTGACAATGCTTTCCGGCACATACACATTTTCATCTTCTGATGAAGCGTCCCATAGCTTTGCCTCAATTTCGCCTGTTTTATCTTGTAAAATAAGAGTTAAAAACGGCTTCCCGTTACTTGCGATCCCTTTGGCAACAGATTTTATCAACAAATAAACATCGACTTGTTCTCCGACTTCGTAATGAATAATCCCTTTTGCCAAGCCATTCTCCTCCGTTTCCGTATTTGCCTATCGTCTAGTATACCATATCCAGCTTAGGCAAAAAATAAGACCTTGCCTAAAGCAAGATCTTATTTCTTCGTTAGCTCAAGCGCTTTTTTCATATCTTTAAGCGAAGTCGATTTCCCATACATTAAAACGCCGCCACGGTAAATTTTCGATCCTAAAAAAGCAAACAACACAATCGTGCCGATTAACAACACAAGGCTCAGCGCTACTTCCCAGAAAGGGATATTCAGCATGCCGATCCGCAGAAGCATAATCATCGGTGTAAAAAACGGGATAAAGGAAGTCACCGTAATAAACGAAGCTTCAGGAGCATTCAAGCCAAACATGGCAATTAAAAAAGCGGCAATGACGAGCATGGTGACCGGCATAACGACCTGCTGCACTTCTTCCGCACGGCTGACCATAGAGCCAAGAACAGCAAATAACGTGGCATATAAAAAGTAACCGAGCAGGAAAAGGACGACAGCATAAACGAGCGTCGAAACCGGAAGATGTTCAAAGCCTAAAAGCTGCAATAGCTCTTTTCCACTGCTTTTCAAGGAGCTAAAACCAATCGCAAATAAAACCAAAAACTGTGTCAAACTGAGGAGAGCCACTCCAATAATTTTACCGAACATTTGCTGAACAGGAGGAACGCTGGAAATCAGAATTTCCATAATACGTGATGATTTCTCGGTCGAGACCTCTGAAGCGATCATCGATCCATACATAAGCACGAACATATACATGGCAAACACTAAAACATAAACAAGTCCTCTTGCTTGATTCAATTCCTCTTCCGTTTTCGCGTTTTCCTCCAACGCGATTTTTTGGAACGACACCGGCTCATACAGCTGCGTTATTTGCTCCTGCTTTAAGCCGATTTTAGCCGTCGCCATCGCCGTTTTGATTTGCTGAAGCGCTTCTTTTACTTGATCGGATGTATCGCTATCAGCAACCGTCTTCGCATAATATACCGCTTCAGGCAACTGCTTATCATCATAAGCAATTTTTAAAAAGGCTTCCCATTGACCGCTCTCTACCTTTTGCTTCGCCGCTTTCTCCGATCCTTGAAAGAATTCCAGGCTGATCTTTTTGTCGCCGCTTTTTTCAAGCTGCGCCTTCAACGGCTTATACATCTCCTCTGTTTGATCCATCACCGCAATCGTTTTCTTTTCATTTTTGTTAAAAAAGTCAATAATGTGGGTGATATTCGTCACTCCAAGAATGAGCAAAGAGGTAATCGCAGTCGTAATCATAAACGATTTCGATTTCAGTTTTGTGATATACGTATGCCATAGGACAATCCAAAATTTATTCATATGCCGCACCTACTTTTTCAATAAAAATGTCATTCAAAGAAGGTTCCTCTAAAGCAAATTTCCGAATAAACCCTTTGTCGGCAATATGGGCCAGGATGTGTTGGGAAACGTCTTCATCTTCCACCTGCAGATGAATTCCTTCCGCTGTTTGCTTTGCTTTCATGACTCCCGGAAAATGGCGCAGCTCATCAAGCGGAAAATCAGCATGAATAATAATATTTTTTTTGCCAAAGGATCGCTTAATCTCTCTCAGCGCCCCGTGGACTACCGGCTTGCCGCGATGCATAATACACAAATATTCACACAACTCCTCCACATGCTCCATGCGGTGGCTTGAAAATACGATAGTAGTGCCATTATTTTTTAAATCAAGCACCGCCTCTTTCAACAGCTCCACATTCACAGGATCAAGGCCGCTGAACGGTTCGTCCAAAATTAACAGCTTCGGTTGATGCAAAACCGCAGCAATAAATTGAATTTTTTGCTGATTTCCCTTGGACAATTCTTCTACTCTTTTTTCCGCATATTCAGGCACTTTAAAACGGTCGAGCCATTTTTCCATTTCTTGAATGATCGTTTGCTTATCAAGGCCGCGCAGCCTTCCTAAATAAATAAGCTGTTCCCTCACTTTTAATTTTGGATACAGGCCTCGTTCCTCCGGCAAATACCCAATTAAATGGCTTTTAGCGTATGTAATGGCTTCATCGTTCCATTGGACCGCTCCCGACGTTGGCTCAAGCAATCCTAAAATCATGCGGAATGTCGTTGTTTTACCCGCTCCATTTGCGCCAAGAAATCCAAACATCTCCCCTTCCGGAATACTTAACGTAAGGTGATCAACCGCAGTCACATTTCCAAAACGTTTCGTTACCTGCTCGAGTCGTAAGCTCATCGCTACTTCCCCCAATTTTGAAATAAAAGATAAAATTTCCACATTATATTACACGTTTTATGTTATCGAAAAGTTTCACATTTGAGAAGGAAATTTTCAAAAAACAGCAAAATATTTAATGTTCATTCATTATTCAGCAAAGGAGGAGCGATCGTGCCGACATTTATTTTAACTGCTTTTGATAAAAATGGAGAGACCTTATTAAACGAAACATTTGAAGCAGACAATGAAGAAGAAGCTAAAAAAATCGGCGAACAAAAGCTGCGTGAACATAACTGTTACGATAAAACGCATCGTTGCACGACCTCAAGCGGAAAATTGATTTTGTTTCATCGTTAATGACAAAAACCCCGAAACATTCGGGGGTTTTTTCCGTTTCATACCACTGTCCATCGTGTTTATTTGACGTGAATCGTCACCATCCGCCATGACGCGTTCATGTTATGGTTCGACAGCTGGGCCGATCCTATATTCCCGTTTTAACAAATCGCGCGGGCGAACGATACGTTTGTTTTGAAGTGTGTGTCCGGGCCGCAAGCGGACGGTTCTTGCCCCACAGTCGCAAATATAAACAAAAAGCGGGTTTCCGATTTTAACGGATGCCCGCTTTCCGCCATATTTACGCAGAACGTTTAACGAAACAACTCGTCCATCATTTTCAGTTTTTCCTCTGTATAGTGTACAAAGTTTTCATTATATACTTTCGGTTCTTTCGGATTAGCAAAACGGGTAATCGCTCGCGTTTTCGGGTGGACAAATTTGCTTGATGCCCCACATCCGAGACCGATAATCGATTGTTGCTCTTCCATAATCATAATGTTATAAAGGCTTTCTTGTCCCGGAAGCGCATACCCTACATTTTCTAGATTACCGAGAATATTTTTCTGGCGGTACAAATAATAAGGTACATAGCCATGACGCTTTGTCCATGCTTCGGCGTTTTTCATCATTGTCTGAATCTCTTCACGGTCAGCCACTCTGTATTTTTCTTTGTTTTTTGTCATTTCTGACGCCCGTTTAAACGACAAAGTATGGACCGTCAATGACTCAGGCAGCAGCTTTTCTGTTTGCGCAAGTGTGTAGTTAAACTGTTCGATTCCTTCTCCCGGAAGACCGATAATTAAATCCATGTTAATGTTGTTCATCCCCATCTGGCGCGCCAAATGAAATTTTTCCACCGTCTCTTCAACCGTATGATGCCGGCCGATCGCTCTCAGCGTTTCCTGAATATAGGATTGCGGGTTGATGCTGATGCGGTCGATGTTCCACTTTTTAAGCACCTCCAGCTTTTCCGGAGTGATCGTATCCGGTCGTCCTGCTTCTACTGTTATTTCTCGGACGCGTTCCATATTTGGGAACGATTGATACATCTGCTCGTATAATCGATCCATTTCTTCAGCAGTTATACTGGTTGGAGTACCGCCGCCGTAATAAATGGTCGTAATATTGACGCCGCGCTCCTTTAAAAACTGTCCGACTTCTTTTATCTCATAATGGAGACCAGCTAAAAAGGCATCCACCGAGCCTTGGCGTCCATTAATCGCATAGGCTGGAAACGTGCAATACGCACACTTTGTCGGACAGAATGGGATGCCGATATAAATGCTTACTTCATGGGCAAGGTCATATAAATCGGGGACAACGGTTAGTTGCCGATCCACAATTTTTTGCATCAGCTGAATTTTTTCTTCGGTTATTAAATAATCTTCTCGAAGCTGGCGATGCGCTTCCGTTTGTGACAGACCTGACCGCAATTTTTGGTGCAGCAGCTTAATCGGGCGCACTCCGGTTAAAATTCCCCATTGCTGAATCATTCCCGTATATTCTTGAAAAAGTGTGAGATAAACATGAAAAACCGCCTGTTTCCATTGTTTCAGCCGCGCTTTCTCGTCGTGGCACAAACGCAAATCTGTTTGATAATCATGCTTCCATTCATGCCCGCTGGCCGTTTCAATGAGCATCCCGTTCACGATGCCGATTTCTTCTCCATGCAGCGAAAAGGTGACAACTATATCAGCAGCGGAAGAAGCTGGTTCAAATAATAACTCATATTCTTCAAAAAATAATCCTGTTATCACTTCAAGCGGGCGCTTAATTTGTTCCAAGGCATGTAATCCGTAAATTTGAATGCGCAATGATATCACCTTTCTACGTCAAACTTATTTAAGTGTACAGAAGGCCGTTTATGCTCGTCAAGTGACGATTATTTCCGAACATCATAAAAGGCTGAGATTTCATCTCAGCCCCCTTTCATCGCTTCATTTTCAATTTATGCAAAAACTCTGGACGCTGCTGCTTGCGAAAATGCTCTTTAATCATGTAAGCAACCCCGAGCTGTTCGTTAGAACGCGTAATCCAGTCCGCTGCCTTTTTGACCTCAGCAGGCGCATTTCCCATTGCCACTCCTAATCCCGCCGCTTCAATGGCTTGAATGTCATCGATTCCATCACCAATGACAACCATTTCTTTTAATGAAATTCCTAAAACATCCCCAAGTCTTTTGAGTCCATCTAGCTTGGAGACACCGCTTGGCACAATTTCTACTTTTCCATTCGGATGTTCAATCATATCAACCGTTGGAAATTCCTGTCCTAGAAGAGAAGTCACCTCTTTTTTCTCTTTTTCATTGGCAAAATATGCGTCAATTTTAGGAACAGCAATTGGATCATCGCGCAGAACATCACTTAGCGAATCAACAAATTGAGTTGGATAAAAAAACGGATCTCCAGAAGACAGCACGGTTTTTACCACCAATTGCTTCTGAACCTTTTTACGATTTCCAAGCGAGTATCGTTCATGCATAAGCCGAACATTGCATGAATAATTTTCCAAAATTTGCACAATATTAAATGTCCGTTCCTCTGGAATGGTCGCCTCATATAATTTCTCATTTAACGATTTTCCGATGATCGCTCCTTGAAACGTGATAATCATCGTATTTAATTTTAACGATTTCGCTATTTTTCGCGCTGATAGCAAATTTCGCCCGGTCATTAATGTCACATATACTCCTTTTCGTTTGACAAATTCCACTGCTTCCTTTGTTTCCTTTTGCAGACGCCCATTCTGTTTTAAAATCGTCCCATCGATATTAAGAGCAAGTAATTTATAAGACAAAGCAGCTTCCCCCTTTTCATGTTGTCACACTTGCCTATCACATAGCTATGACAAGTAGGATAAAAAAAGAACACTCAATTGAGTGTTCTCCCTTATTCAGCAAATGAGCGATATAATTCTTCAAGCGGTTTCATGATGATTTGGTTCATGTCGGCAATTGTCATGCTCATGCGCTGTTCAAGCGCCATAAGAGTTGATAATTTTTCATTTTGCTGTGTCAGCGCCATTGCTTTTTGTGCTTGTTCCACTTCTTCTGGAGAAATGGCCGCTCCCGTAAACTGCTTTTCGTGTAGCTGCAGCTGCAATTGCCGGAAATGATTAAACATGCGATAGGCAGTTTCATCGCGACGCACCGCTTCATACGCCCGCTTGAGCTGCTGGAAATCCTCGCTCGTGCGAATCGCCTGCTCTAATTGTTGAGCCAGTGTATACAATGAATTGGACATAAAATAGCCTCCTAAAGATAAAAATTACGGTTATTCCTAAACATATGCGCTCCTAAAAAACAATATGACACCAAGTGCTCAAGCGAGCTCCTCAGCCCATATATAACGGATGAATGAGTGGGGCGTCCGATCCCTTGCCGAATGGATGGCAAGAAAATGAAAACATATCACTACTGTTGGGGATTCCATTCATTTGCTAAAAAACAAACTGATAGGGCTTAACGTCAGCTTTTTTGCTTCTTCCTAATATTAACGCGACCTGCTAAAACCACAATCCGACAATCGCTTGAAAGATTCCGATGATTCCTCCCAAGAGCGCTCCTAAATACGTAATCATCTTAAATTCGCGCTGTGAAATTAACAGAATCATTTGCTCAAGACGTTCAACAGGAAATTTTTCCACTTCTTTACGAACAATATCAGCGACTTGCAAGCGTTCGATAAGCGCTTCTACTTGACCAATAATCCATTGCCGCGCTTTCTCTATTGACTTTGGAATCCATTCATTGATAATAGGCTCACGATACATAGCTGCAAGATCTGCTACTTTTTTCTCCCATATTTCATTTTGATAAATGGCTTTTATCACCCAATTGCGCAGCGACTGCTGAATCCGTTCTTTCCCAATAAAAGCTTCCGCCTCTGCAACAGAAGCGGCGGACCATTTGTGCCACTCATCCAATAAAAGCTGGGCTAGCATTTGTCTTGTCCCTTGATGTTTAAGAAATTTAATCACTTCTGGCTGGACTTTGTCAACAAGATTTACATTGCCTAGAAACATTTGCAGCATGTTTCCCAACATGCCGCGACCAATAAAAAATTCGTCAATCATTTGGGCAATCCGTTGTTTTCCATCCTCACTTTGAAAATAGCAGAGCGCCCGATCGGCGATATAATCAGCAAAAGCACTTACCCTTTTCTCTACTTGAACGCGCACCTCAGCTGGCAGGACATCATAAATCCTTTTATTTCTTAAAGGAGCTAGTGAGCTTTCATACGTATCTTCGAGCCATTGTGCTATTTTGGCATCAATCCATTCTTTCGGGGCTCTCATGCCAAGCTGGCGAAGCAGCCCGTCCACTGTTTGCTCGCTGCTCAGCCAACGATCGGCCAACTGTTGTCCCCATTGAATCACACCGTCTATCAGTTCAGCCTCCATCAACTTGCGGCGAATTCCTTCCGCTGTCAACAGATGCTCTACTACCATTTTCCCTAACTGATGCGCCAGTTCTTCACGCCGCTTTGGGATTAACCCTGGTGTAAAAGGAAGGCGTTTTCCATAGACATAAATCGGCTTATACGGACGAAATAGCATTTTTATCGCTAGCGCGTTAGTGACTCCTCCGATAATCGCACCAGCAGCAACCATAAACAGCACATACAAAACGGTTTCCATCTTCCTTCCTCCGCTCTGATGTTTACTTATTTGCCTAATGTCTCATTATATCGTTTGTTCAGTGAAAGCGCAAATATGTGACAACGGAGGAAAAGATGGTCGATCATTTCTTGCACCAGCTTTATATAAGCTGTGCTTGTTCTCTCTCTTTCTGCATCCACTGAAAAAAACAACGGCTATGTTCCAATGAATGCGTTAGCGCTTGCTCTGCCGCATATTTCGGTGCTTTCGCGAGCTGAGTGTACATGCGATAATACAGCATGTTTTTTTCTATCTCATGAAAAAACAAAGCTGCAACCATTTCTTCAACGTGCTGCACAGCTTGACCTTTATCATTTAAGGCTCTTTCATACGGAATTCCTCTTGATACCATAAATAAATATTTCCATATTTCATGCTGTTTTTGTTCTTTCGCGATATATGAAGTCAGCCATGACTGCCATTGTTCATCACATAGTTTCTCTAACAATTGCTCCGCTAATTGCCATGTCACAAATGTAGCGCGAATCGCTTGTTCTAGCATATCCAACATATTTTCCCTCCTACTATGCTTGTCCATTTGCCTTCATATATATGAATGAAGGAGTTTATATATGACAAAATAAACTTAACAAGCAAAGGAGGGTGGGAAGATGGATCACAAGCATCAAAAAGATTCCTGTCACGAAGGACGCGATAAGTATTACATGGACATTGATCGCATGATTAATGAAGGAATGGCAGGAGGTTACGTACATGCGCGCCATGAAGCAACAAATATTGAAGAAGCACATGAGCTAATAGAAGAAGAACCGCCACATGAAATAAGCTAAAAGCAGATGCCGATTTTCCTTTTTACAGGGAAAATCGGTTTTTTTGTATAATAAACAATAGAAGACTGACGGCGAAAATAAGGAATCGGGCCAAGATAAAATCAGAATATGACCACCATAGCTGAGGGATTTTATCATTTCCCTAACACCGCGATATCAGTTCAACTGGCAACTAAAATAGATTTTCTCCGGAGTCTCGACGATCAGATAAGCCTGCTTCATTATCCAAAGACTGAAGCACCATCACTTCCATTCATTCGACTGTGAAATGGTCCATTGTTCCGCCATAGGTCCGTCAAAAAACAATAGGCTCCATCCAAAAGTTAAAACTATGACAAAGAAAGGAAGGCGCACAATGCTCGAACAATTAAAAGCTCATTTTAAAGATGCGCTGCTCATCAATGAACAAACAGAACAAATGGATAAATATGAATGGTTTTATACAAAACAAGGAGATCGAATCGGTATTTTAAAAAAAGCACTAACTGAGCGGGAAAAACAACTGTTGTCCATCTTCTTTATCCCTATGCTCCAGAATCAGCAGCTACTGACAAAAGAGGAGTTCGCTTGGCATTGTTTTGTTATCCAAGGAGATGATACACCGCTTCGCCTTCTTGATAACCACTCTCCTTATTACCGCTTTATTCACTTTCAAACCAAACAAACTGCAATAGATCAAGCGGACTTCCACGAAGCAATAGCCGGTTTGCTTGATGAAACATTTATGATTATTTGGGAAAATGAATATGGGGGAGTGATTATAGAAAAGCGACTCAGCCAGGTGGAAAAGCATCTTCCGTTTCTTGAGATGATCGATACCCTTTCAAGTGATTTTTATGTAACGCTCCATGTATTCATTGGCCAAACACATCCAAATCATCATGAGCTTTATCGCCATTTTCGCCTTGAAAAACAATATTTCAACTGGGCTAAAACATACATTCAAACACAAACCGTTTATACGATTGAAGATATATTGCCGATCGCATTGATTCATCATCATCCAGATTCGGAAACCATTCAACATCTCCGCTCCATCGTTCATAGCATTGATGATGAATTGCTCGAAACCATCAAAGTATTTTTTCAATGCAATTTAAATGTTTCATCAGCTGCCAAAAAACTTTATATGCACCGCAACAGCCTGCAGTACCGCATCGATAAATTTATTGAAAAAACAGGAATCGATATTAAACATTTTAAAGGTGCAGTCGCTGTTTATTTAGCCATCTTAGCAACTGAATCCATAAAGAAACACTAGTTCATCACGCTGCCTAAAATCTGCGCTATTTTTTGTGCACATTGTCCATTTACGCCTTCCGCTATTTTCCGTATGATGAAGAAAAAGTGAAAACGATTTCGCGGAGGGATTCAAATGGCTGAGCTTCGTTTAGA
Organism: Anoxybacillus sp. B2M1; assembly: GCF_001634265.1. NCBI lineage: Bacteria > Bacillati > Bacillota > Bacilli > Caryophanales > Anoxybacillaceae > Anoxybacillus > Anoxybacillus sp. B2M1. The sequence continues at coordinate 1,943,637 of NZ_CP015435.1, forward strand.
GCATATTTACAAAATCTACGATAATAACGTAACGGCTGTAAAGGATTTTAATCTCCATATCCAAGAAAAAGAATTTATTGTCTTCGTTGGCCCATCAGGATGCGGAAAATCGACGACGCTTCGGATGATTGCTGGTCTTGAGGAAATTTCAAAAGGCGATTTATATATTGACGGCAAGCGCATGAATGACGTAGCTCCAAAAGATCGCGATATTGCCATGGTGTTTCAGAACTATGCGCTTTATCCGCATATGAGCGTTTATGACAATATGGCATTCGGATTAAAATTGCGCAAATTCCCAAAAGCAGAAATTGACCGTCGTGTTCGTGAGGCTGCCCGCATTCTTGGACTGGAACAATATCTTGATCGCAAGCCAAAGGCTCTATCCGGTGGTCAGCGTCAGCGCGTTGCCTTAGGGCGCGCCATTGTCCGCGATGCCAAGGTGTTTTTAATGGACGAGCCGCTTTCTAACCTTGATGCTAAGCTTCGGGTGCAAATGCGCTCAGAAATTGCAAAATTGCACCAACGCCTAGAAACAACTACCATTTATGTAACACACGATCAAACTGAAGCCATGACGATGGCTACCCGCCTTGTTGTCATGAAGGATGGCGTCATTCAGCAAGTAGGCACTCCAAAAGAAGTCTATGAAAAGCCGGAAAACATTTTTGTCGGCGGCTTTATCGGATCGCCGGCCATGAACTTTTTACGAGGAACACTGGAAGATGGCCAATTCGTAACTGGTTCCGTCACGATCGGCATTCCTGAAGGAAAAATGAAAATGCTGCGCGAGCAAGGGTATGTAAATAAAGAGGTCATCTTAGGCATTCGCCCAGAAGATTTCCATGACGAGCCCGTGTTTATTGAAGCTTCACCAACTACAAAAATAATCGCAAACGTCGAGGTGGCGGAATTGCTCGGTGCTGAAACGATGGTTTATTCGCAAATCAACGGCCAGGAGATCGTTGCTCGCATCGACGCTCGTACAGAAATTAAACCAGGTGAACAAATCGAGCTGGCTCTCGATATGAATAAAGCCCATTTCTTTGATATCGAAACGGAACAACGCATACGGTCCAGCAATGAATAACGCCCTTCAACATCTGCCGCATCAATAGGGAATTTAAGCAGTCTTTCAGCCGTCAAATGTTTCAGCCCAATCGGATGATGAATGAAGCGGCTCAGTCGCGGTCATGAGAAACAGGACAGGTATCCAAGGCAAGCCCGTCACTTGTCTCCAGCTATTGAAACCATTCCTCATCATATAGTCAGATGGAAGACAAAGCCCCCATGGACTTTGTCTTCCGTCTTTTTACGCATCATCCATTCATGCACTTCGCTTGACAAACAAGGACAGTGGTACAGAATTCAAATGTTGATTATCAGTCTGCCCTCTTCATGAAGCAGATGTCACTCTTTTATAAAACGGACCTCCTCTATTCGACATTGAGGACAATAAAACAAATGAACACATTCATGATGTTTCAACGTCATTGGATATCCATCCACTTTTTTCATCGTATCAATCTCCATATATGGGCTATAATCATCAAAGTAGTCTGTTATTTTACCGTGATCCTCCAAATCTGTCCCACAGTGGGAACAAAAAAAGATTCGTTCTCTTAATCCATTGCAAAGCGAACAAATATTCATCTGTGCATCCTCCTGTTGAAAAGCTACCTCTTCTCAATATTCCCAAATAAGCATAGATAGATGTACTCGTGCTGCTAGTTAGCCATTGCACGCAACAATGATCGATATCACTTTGATCTCTATATTTCTCCTCTATGTGAACAGAGCATAATTCATGGCATCAGCAAAATGAGCACAAACCCGTGATTTTTTACAAATCCTGTCCATTCATCATATATGTATAGCACGAGGAGCAGCAATCAGTCGATTGGAATTGGCACCATGATGATAAATGTTTTTTGGTCAACTTGACAAAATGCGTGATGATATTTCAAGCTGAATTGATACAAGTGTAAAAATACCAAAAATTACTAAGAATGAATGAAGAATAATAATAAAAAAATGTTTCAAACTACTAGTACTACTTTCACATTCACTACATTGGGGTTCGCCAAGTTGGGCAGCATGCAGCAACAGCATGCGGCGCTGGTGCAAATCCAGCCAACCCACCATTTAAATACTTAAATTAATAAGGAGATGATTTAACATGGCTCGTAACAACAACTCTAATCAAGTACTAGTTTCTGGTGCTCAACAAGCGATTGATCAAATGAAATACGAAATCGCACAAGAATTTGGTGTAAATCTTGGAGCTGAAACAACTTCTCGTGCGAACGGTTCTGTTGGTGGAGAAATTACAAAACGTTTAGTTGCTATGGCACAACAACAACTTGGTGGCCAGTATACTCGATAAAACTGCATATACATGGCAAAAAGCCCCAAGCAATGAATCGCTTGGGGCTTTCTCATTATTCGATAAGCCGCAAAAACTGTTTGGTTCGTTCATGTTGAGGGTTTATAAATAATTGTTCCGGTTTTCCCTGCTCAACAATGCGTCCATGATCCATAAAAATAATTTCATCTGCTACTTCTTTTGCAAACCGCATTTCATGCGTTACAACCACCATTGTCATCCCTTCGGCGGCCAAATCTTTCATCACCTTTAGCACTTCTCCCACCAGTTCAGGATCGAGCGCTGACGTCGGCTCATCAAAAAGCATGACTTCCGGCTCCATCGCAAGTGCCCGAGCGATGCCAACCCGCTGCTGCTGCCCTCCCGATAATTGAAATGGATATTGATCCGCTTGCTGAACCAATCCTACCTTTTTCAGTAAGTCCATGGCTTTTTGGCGCGCTTGTGCTTTCGCTTCCTTTTTCACCGTTACCGGTCCTTCCATTACATTCTCAAGCGCCGTCATATGAGGAAACAGCTGATAGTTTTGAAAAACCATTCCCGTCAATCGCCGGAAAGCATGAATCTCCTGCTTGGCAACGGATTTAGCAAAATCAAGCTCCTTTTCTCCGATCCTAATCTTTCCCTTATCAGGCTTTTCTAGCACATTGAGGCAACGCAGCAAGGTGGTTTTTCCAGATCCAGAAGGTCCGATAATAACAACAACCTTCCCCTTTTGAATCTTCAGATCGATTCCTTTTAGCACCTCAACTTCGCCAAACTGCTTATATAAGCCTTGTACAGAAATCATCATTTCTTATCTCCTTATCGAGCAATGTAACGATTCAAACGTCTTTCGATTCGATCTTGAATGATCGATAATCCAAAGCATATGACCCAATAAATCAAGCCTGCTTCCGTATACACCAGCAAAAACTCGTAGTTAGTCGAGGCAATTTCTTGCGCTTTTCGAAACATTTCTGTTACAAGAATTAAGGAGGCAAGCGATGTATCTTTCACTAAGCTCACAAACGTATTCGAGAGAGGCGGAATCGAGACGCGGGCCGCTTGTGGAAAAATCACACGCCGTAAGACTTGTCCATAGCTCATGCCAATCGAATAAGCAGCTTCCCACTGTCCCTTTGGAATCGATAAAATCGCCGCACGAATAATTTCAGAAGCATAAGCACCGACATTTAATGAGAACCCAATGACAGCTGCTGGAAAAGGATCAATGGTGACCCCTAAATTCGGTAAGCCGTAAAAAATGATAAACAGCTGAACGAGCAAAGGAGTTCCACGAATAGCCGATACATATACTCTGGCCATTCCGTGAAGCAGCTTGATGCCGGAAATGCGAGCAAGCGCCGTAAGAATCGCTAATAACAATCCGATAAAAAATGTAATAATCGTTAACGGAATCGTATTATATAAAGCTCCCTTCACTAGAGGGAGAAGGGAGCTTTGAGCGATTGATGCAAGCCGCTCCAAACGATCATGATCCATCATTATGTTATTTAGATAACTTAGATACATCTTGACCAAACCATTTCTCTGAAATTTTTGCGTATGTTCCGTCCTTCATCATATCTTGTAAAGCTTGGTTAACAGCTTCCACCAATGAATCATTTCCTTTTCGGAACATGAGGCCGCTTTGCGAAGCATCTTTGTGTGTAGCGACAACTTTAATCGGCGCATTCGGCTTTTGTTTTAAGTAATCAAGCACAGACAATCTATCATTAATCGTAACATCTACCCTTTTTGAGCTTAACAATTCCACTGCCTGATTAAAGCCTTCCACTCCGACTATTTCCGCGCCGTATGAACGTGCCAAGTCGGCAAAATTGCTTGTCATGGATTGGGCGGATTTTAATCCTTTGATGTCCTCAAACTTTTTCACTTTGTTGTTATCCTTATGAATCAGTAAAACAGCAGCTGATGTCGTATACGGAATAGAGAAATCGTATTTCTCTTGCCGGTCTGACCGAATGCCCACTTGGTTGGCGATCATATCAAACCGCTTCGCATCTAATCCGGCAAACATCGCATCCCATTGCGTTTCCATAAACACTGGTTTCACACCAAGACGCTTGGCCACCTCTTTCGCAACCTCTACATCAAAACCTGTTAATTCCCCATTTTTGTCATGGAAGGTGAATGGCGGATACGTTCCTTCTGTGCCGATGCGAAGCTCTCCGTCTTCCTTTATTTTTGTCAATAAATCCGTTGAATTTTTTGCTCCATTATTTTTCGCTCCATTATTCGCTTCCTGATTGCCGCATCCGCTTAACAGCAACGCAGCGCTAATGAGCAATAAAGAGCACATAGTAACCAGTTTTTTCATTGATGAACCCCCATTATTCCTATTGGCTTTATAACATATGTCATCATAAAAGAAATAAAAGAAGTTGTCAAATCCATTGTTTTTTGACAAGCTGATGATGAGGAAGAGAAGCTAGCAGACTGCCTTCGGAACGCGTAACAAAGGCTTTCTTTTTAGAATAAATCAGTAAAATATACCATTTATATTACAAATGTTGATGATCTATTTATTATAGCTGCCAATAAAAAAAGAGTGTTCATCACTCTTTTCAGACTGTTGCCAAGCGCTTTCTCGACCGTCTTGATTATGCCTAAAATAGTTGTAGACAAAGTCCAATTGGACTTTGTCTACAACTTACTCCATTACGCATTTTCAGCAATCGGTTCATTTAATGAAACAAGTACCTTGCGGATTCTTCGGTTTTCCACTTGACGAACCGTTAACGTAAGAGGGCCATATTGGAGCGTTTCTCCGACGTTTGGAACGCGCTCAAACATTTCGAATATCCATCCGCCCAGTGTATGAGATAAGCTTTCCGGCTCATCAATCTCCATCAGTTCACAAAACTCATCAAGCGGCAACTCGGCATTTAACTCATAACTGTATTCATCAATTTTATGAACATTTTTTACCGCCTCGTCATGTTCATCCCATATTTCTCCAACAATTTGTTCAATAATATCTTCCAATGTAATCAGACCAGCTGTTCCCCCGAATTCATCCACAACAATGGCCATATGCACTTTACTTTTCTGTAAAGCCGGCAGCAAATCGGAAATTTTCATTGACTCCACAACAAAGAGAGGCTTTCGGAGCAGTTCGCGAATATTCACATCCCTTTGCTGGACAAGCTGGCTAAAAAAATCGCTTTCGGACAGGATACCGATCACATGGTCAATATCTTCCTCGTACACAGGAATGCGCGAATACCGCTCCTCTAAAAAAATATCGCGGATTTTTTCGATCGGCATGCCGGCCTCGACAGCGACCATATCAATGCGGGGCGTAAAAATTTCGCCAACTAAAATATCATTAAAATCAAGCGAACGATGGACAAGCTCCTTTTCTTTATTATCGATAATCCCTTCTTCTTCGCTTAAATCAATCATTTCTTTAATCTCTTCTTCTGTTACAGACGGACCTACGATGCCATGTGTCAACCATTTTGTCAGTTTTCCTTTTAAACGAGCGAACAGCAATGTGATGGGAAATAGCATTTTGATAAACACGTACATCACACTTGAATATTTCAAAGCGACCGATTCAGCGTGTTCTTTTGCAATCGATTTCGGTAATATTTCCCCAAAAATTAACAAAAGAAACATCATCGCGATACCGCTGACCAACAGACCGACATCTTCTCCTAATAAAGGAAACGCCATTTTGGCAGCGATCAAGATAGCGGAGATATCGACAATGTATTTCGCTACAATCACGGTAATTAACACATGGTCTAAATGCTCTGCAATATAGAGAACTCGCTTGCTTCCGTTCCGCTGCTCGTCTGCATCATGCTTAAAGCGCGCTTTATTTATCGAAGAAAACGCCGCTTCTGCTGAAGAAAAAAAGGCTGACAAAACCATCAAAAAAAGAAGTAAAATAAGAAGGCTCAGAGGCAATTCTCCCAAAGAATATTCACACTCCTAAACCGTTTCCTTGTTATTATTATCCATTCTATCTATATGTATTATCATATCAAACTTTTCACAAAATGCCTATAGCCTAAACAGCGCAAAAAACTGCAGTCATACGACTGCAGCTTTACGAATCTAAAATCACAGCGCCAATCACAAAAATCAATGTTAACAGCGAAGCAATATTTAACGTAACCGATAGCTCCTCCATTTTTTTCCCCTCCTTATTCATCAACAAAATCCCCCACCTATAAGGTAGCACTTCCTTTGGAAACAAACGAAATAAAAATCGTACAATTTATTGACAGATTCAAATGGTTCAAACCAGTCCTATGACTCGGCGCTTTTTTATTCCTTGATTGGAACATCACCTTTTAACCTATGTTTAGCCGATCACCGAATGCTTCACAGCGCCACGAAAGCGACTGAAAATCGCATGGTTCAGACCTTTGCTACACATTTGTACTACACCGCAGTTGACCTCTTCTCTCTTTATTTCACCTTCAAGCCGGCTGATTATAGCGCTTTTCCTGCATAAAAAATCCCTCTGAATAATCAGAGGGCGAGTTATCCTAAATAACGATAATAAATCGTTTTGGCTGTTTGAATATCTTTCGTCCCATGAATGAGCGCACGCCCATCCTGAAAGATGACAAAGCGATAGTCTCCAAGAGAAACCGATAGGAGATACGGGTTAGCTTCCGCAACCAATCCTTGTCGCAAAAACAATTGCGCCAGCTCCTGCAAATCATAATCGCGCTTTGTAGCAGGGCGAATTTGCACGGAATCCCGTCCGCATAATACGGCCGTTTTCGTTTGCATTTCATACGATAAATACGGATAAGTCGGATGTTGACCGCAAGATGGACAATGGCTCTTTTTCACTTGATCCACACGAATGGCGGCATATTGATTATTCCAAACATCAAAAGAGACTAACTTCCGGCGAAGTGAGCTTTTATCTCCGACTAATAGCTTCAGCGCTTCTGCCACTTGATAAGCAACGACCATTTGTACGGCTGGGCTGATAATTCCGGCTGTATCACATGTCGGACCGCCCGCAGGCAGCGTTTCAAGCAAGCATTGGAAGCATGGCGTCTCTCCAGGGAGAAACGTGTAACTTAATCCATAACTGCCGACACAGGCTCCATAAATCCAAGGAATGCGATATTTGCATGACACGTCGTTAATGGTCATGCGCGTTTCAAAATTATCGGTCGCATCAATGATGACATCTGGTTTAAGCTCGCTTGCTATTCTTTCCAATTCCTCCGCGTTGGCATCGCCAATGATCGCTTGAATGGAAACGTCCGAATTAATTCGTTCCAGCCTTTGCTTAGCGGCAATCGCCTTCGGAAGACGTTGTTTCGCATCCTCCTCACTATATAATTGCTGGCGCTGCAAATTGCTCCATTCTACATAGTCGCGATCGATCAACGTTAATTGGCCAATGCCTGCCCTTACAAGCGCCTCGGCACTTCCTGTTCCTAATGCTCCCGCTCCAACAATCAGGACATGCTTAGTGGAAATCCTTTGCTGTCCCTCTTTGCCGATAGGGGCAAACAACTGTTGGCGTGAATACCGTTCATTCAAACAACGCTCATTCCTTCCATTGGGCTGCTTGCTGTCGCATACCGTTTCCGCGGAATTCTTCCTGATTCGTAGCCAAGGCGTCCTGCTTCAATGGCCAGCTTCATCGCCTTAGCCATTTTTACCGGATCTGCTGCGCCAGCAACAGCTGTATTTAATAAGACGCCATCGGCTCCCATTTCCATAGCAAGCGCCGCATCCGCTGGGCTGCCAATGCCTGCATCTACGATCACAGGAACTGTTGCTTGCTCAATAATAAAGCTTAAATTGAGGGGGTTAATAATTCCCTGACCTGAACCAATTGGGGATGCTCCTGGCATGATCGCATGGCATCCCATCTCTTGTAATCGTCTTGCCAGCACGACATCATCCGATGTATAAGGCAGTACAATAAACCCTTCCGCTAAGAGCATTTCCGCTGCTTTTAGCGTTTCTACCGGATCAGGAAGCAACGTTTTATCGCAGCCGATCACTTCCACTTTAATCATATCACATAGACCAGAAGCTTTGGCCAATCGGGCAATGCGTACAGCTTCCTCTGCCGTTTTCGCACCTGCTGTATTAGGAAGCAGCTTATATTGGGTTAAATCTAACTGTTCGAGAAAATTAGGCTGGTTGGGCTCAAAAATATTCATCCGCCGTACAGCGAATGTTAAAATTTCAGCTCCCGACACTTCAACTGCTTCTTTTTGGATTGAAAAATTCGGGTATTTTCCTGTCCCTAATAAAAGCCGTGATTGAAATTCATATGGTCCAATTTTTAACATCATCATCCGCCTCCTACAAAATGAACAATTTCAATGCGATCTCTATGACACAAAGATGTTTCAGCATAACTAGGCTTCTCGATAATATCCGCATTTACTTCAACGATGACAATCTTTTGATCTAATTGAAAATGAACAAGTAAATCAGCAACTGTTCGAACATGGTCAGGCACATGAACCATTTCTCCATTAATCAACAATTCCATATTTATTCACCTCTACACTGTGCTTATGGCATCGTGGTGTCTTGTCACAGCAAAAGGAGTGATATCAAGTTCTCCGCTTCCCTTCCCTTCGACAAGATCCGCGATGAGCACCCCTGTAAGCGGGCTTAATAAAATGCCATTCCGATAATGTCCAGAAGCAAGCCAAACATTTTGATAATGAGGGTGCTTTCCTATATAAGGCAAGCCATCTTTTGTTTGCGGTCTGATACCTGCCCATGATTTCTCCAGCTCGGCTCCGCCAATGCTTGGAACGAGCTCTTGGGCTTTTTCAAGCAAGTGAGTGACTCCTTGTACGGTTACTTTTTGATCAAAGGTATGCGGAGTGGAAGTCGCTCCAATTAATATTCTGCCGCCCCTCTTCGGAACAAGATAGCAGCCATTTTTAGCAAATAACGTTGCTTGAATAAGCGGCTTTTCTGTTTTAACAAGCAGACATTCTCCCTTAACAGGATAAATGGAAAGCGAAAGACCCGTCTTTTCGAGAAATAACGCAGACCAAGCCCCGCCAGCCACAACCACAGCGTCTGCTGCAATCACTCCTTGATTGGTGCGGAGTTCATATAAACCTCCCTGCTCTTTTATATCGATGACTTCCGTAAACTCATGCCACTGCGCTCCATATGCCATGGAAGCTTTAGCAAAAGCAAGCGAGAGATGCGGGGCGCTTACTTGTCCGTCTTCAGCGATGTACATAACTCCCTTAAGCGTTGGGTTCACATTCGGTTCAAGACTTGCCAGCTCCGAAGCGGACAGCCATTGAACAGGCTGTCCCATCTTCCTCCAAAACTCATAGTGTTCTTGAAGCGATTTTTGCTCTCCCTCTGTCACGGCTACTTTTAGCATGCCTTTTTGCACATAGCCAATATCGATGCCGGTCAGCTGCTTTAGCTCCTCTGCAACTTGTCCAAACATAGCACGGCTTTTCAAAGCCAATGAAATCAGCGGGCTATCGCTTGCAAATTCCGACTGCGCTCCAAGCATCCCTGCAGCCGCACTGGATGCTTGACTCGCGATTCGCTCCTTTTCCAGTACGACTGTGCGTACATTTCGTTTCGCTAACTGAAACGCGATCGAACCACCAATGACTCCGCCGCCAATAATCGCAACATCATAATGATTATGAGCCATCCTTACCCCTCTCCTTTATTTACATGCCGATCCTTTCGTATCAGGATCACATGCTTGCATAGCATAACGTCTTACCTGAGCCAACGGATCCTTCGCTAAAAACACACCGGACATCACGGCTACTCCGGCAGCACCTGCGCACCATACTTGTGAAACATGATCAGGTTGAATCCCGCCAATAGCGATGACAGGAATGCGAATGGTTGCAGCGATTTCCTGCAGCTCGCTGACTCCTCTTGCCGGTATCCCCGCTTTACATTCTGTCGGAAAAACATGTCCATATATACAATAATCGGCTCCATCCTGCTCCGCTTCGATCCCTTCTTCTAATGAATGAATGGAGCACCCAACAAGAAGCGACGGAAAATGAGCTTTGACCGCTTTTACTGATAAGCTATGATACGCCAGCTGTACTCCTTTTACCCCGCAGGCAACGGCTACATCGACCCGGTCATTTACAATGATCTTTTTGGCTGGCACACCGGCATAAAGTAGAGCCTCAATCCATTTCACCAGCTCTTTTGCTGTTTTGTTTTTTTCTCGTATATGAATCGCATCCACATGCGAATGAATGAGCGAAGAAATGGCAGCAAACTCTTCAAGCGACTGAGTTCCCGTTGAGATGACATGAAGCGCTTTCTTCATCAAAATCCCTCACTAACGCACATCTGTTACTGGAATATACGGCAAAACGATTCCTGTATAGCAAGCAAGGGCCGTTATGCCAATGATGATCAGCAAAAAGATAACATCATATTTGCTAAAGCCAATTTGATAATAAAACGTTCGATTGGTCTGATTAGAAAACCTCTTCGCCTCCATTGCCACCGCAATGCGCTGTGCTCGGCGAATGCTTTGCGATAAAAGCGGAATCGCGTATCGCTTTAGCTTGGTGTTGAGCCCGCGCTCCGCATCCGCTCCACGTACTTTTAAAGCATTACGCACGGTCTGAAATTCCTCCAACATAATCGGCAGCAAGCGAATTCCTGCCAAAAAGCTGTACGCATATTTGGGCTTCAGCTTTAACTGCTGCATCAGCGAATAAAACAAGTAAACAGGACGCGTGGTTAAGGAAAAAAGCAAGCCTAAAAGCGCAAACGATAAAGCGCGAAAACCAAGATGCATTCCCCTTAAAAAGCTTTCTTTCGTAACATGCACAAGTCCCCATTGAAACCAAGTCGTTGTTCCCTCCCCAAACATCGTCATGGAAGAGGCGGTCGAAACAAAAATCACGAAAAAAGGGACAAAGAAAAGCAACAAGTATTTAAGCGGATAACCAGTATAAAGAAAAAACAACAACAAAAAGCCAAACGAAAAATTCATTAATACATTTGGGTTATGCACGAATAACACAGCCACAAATAATGCCAGCATCACGAGCAATTTTAAGCTCGGATTCGTTCGGTGAAGCCATGTTTCACGATAGCTTATATTCCATCTCATGGCTCGCATCCTCCTTGCCTAATTCTTCATCAGCTGTCGTTTTCCTGATGATCGGTTCATCATGAACGAGCTTTCCTTCAGCAATGGTCCATCTTCTTGTGGCAAAATGCTGCACAATTTGTTCATCATGAGTGACCATCATAATCGTTGCTCCTTGCTCCCGGTATGATTCAAGCAATTCTAATAGTGCGAACGTATTTTTGGCATCTTGTCCAAAAGTCGGCTCGTCCAATAAAAACACTTTTTGGCCGCCAATGATGGAGGCCGCAACACTCAAGCGACGCTTCTGCCCCATAGACAGCTGATAGGGGTGCTGATCTCGTTGTTTTTCCAAGTGAAAGGTCGCCAACAGCTGTTCAACCTTTCTAGAAATTTCTTCTTCCGTGCGCTTTTCTAAGCGAAGAGAATAAGCCATCTCTTCCCAGACGGAATGAGTCACAAACTGAAACTCTGGGTTTTGGAAAACAAAAGCCATATGGCGAGCGATTTGTTTCGTTTTTTGCAGCTGTTTGCCATAGAGTTCATATGTGCCCTCGGTTGGAATCAACTTCATGAGCGCATGCAGCAGCGTGCTTTTGCCCGCTCCGTTTTTCCCCGTTATCGCAATCCACTCTCCTTCGCAGACACTTGCTTGGTCGATGTGAATTTTGGCTTCTTTTTTGCGATATCCTTTCATTTCTTTTAGATAAATGATTTCATGATCTGATGCAGAAGCTGGCTGTTCATTTCTCCTCTTTTTTCTATAATCCTCCCAAACTCCCGGATACCAAATTCCTTGTGAAGCAATCACAGATTTATAGGTTTGAAAGATCGAAGCCGCATCGCCGTCCGCGATCATGTCTCCGCTTTCATTAAATAAAATGATGCGGTCCACGAAATCCAGCACATGTTCAATTTTATGTTCGACGACAATCACCGTTTTATCATGAGCAATTTGTTTTACCGTCTTCCAAATTTCTGCGGTTCCCTCTTCATCAATCATCGCTGTCGGCTCATCAAGAAACAGTACATCAGGCTCAAGCGCAAGAACCGAAGCAAGCGCCAGACGTTGCTTCATTCCTCCCGATAGCTCATGAATATTTGTATGTGGCTGGATTGATAATCCAACCATTTGCAGCAATTCACAAATGCGATCATCCATTTGTTCACGGGGCACCCTGATATTTTCTAACGCAAAAGCAATTTCTTCATCCGCAAACGGCATACAAAATTGCGAATCAGGATCTTGAAACACATATCCCCAGTTATCAGGCACCTGAATATGTTTCGCCTTCATAGGAATGTCCACTGAATGCGGAATTAATCCGCAAAGCACTTGCAACAGCGTCGATTTGCCGCATCCAGATGGACCTAACAGCAATACTTTCTCCCCTCTTGAAAAAGAAACTGACAAGTCTTTAAACAGCAAGCCTTCTTTTCCGGGGAATTTGAGCCTCAGCTGGTCAACAAAAGCTACGAGTTCCATTTTCTTCACCCTTTAACGGTCTAGCTGATCATAATCTTCTTTTGATGCGGAACGAACCATTTGTGTCACTCCAGTGGCTTCAAGTGCTTTCACTAAAGAGGAAGCAAACACGCCGGAAATTAAAATCGCGCCAACAAACCGCGCAACAAAGAACAATGTTAAATTCCATGGAGCCAGCGCTTCAATGTATCCTTTATAATAGTCCATAATTAACGAACCAATGGTTGAGCCAATCGCCGCAAGCGACACAACAAACACATCAAATCGCTTATAGCGGAACGCAGCGAAAGCAAGCTCTGCAAACAATCCTTGTACGACACCGTAAATTAATACTTCAAGTCCCCACTCAGAGCCGGTCACAAATTCGCTTGATGAAGCAGCAATTTCCGCCAAAAGGGCAATACCAGGCTTGCGAATAATTAAAAAGGCAACAGTAGCGGCAATGAACCACATTCCATAAATGAGTTGATCAAGATGGAAGCCAAACGGCTTAACAAAATAGTAGAATGGTCCCCATAGCTTATACACAATTCCAAATACAATGGAAATGACAATTGTAATTAAAATATCAGCTAATTTCAATCCCTTGGTTGTCTGCATCCTTTACTTTCTCCTTTCTTTGAATTGGCCATGTTTCTAAACGGTACGCCATTTCCCAAAATGAATATTCGTATTGGCTGCTAATGATAAAATGCTGTTCCATTCGCTTGCGATCCGCTTCCGACACGTTTTCTGCTACCGTATCTAATCGCTGAATTTGTTCTTCCACTAACTGACGGAACCATTCCGATCCATAAGCGGCAATCCATTCTTGATAAATCGGCTCCTGCGGCGTACAATGCTTTAATCTCTCACCAATTTCGTAATAAAGCCAATAGCATGGTAAAATAGCAGCAATCACATCGCCTAAATGACCTTCATACGCTGCCCTGTACAAATGAGAAGTATAGGCGTAAGCCGTCGGTGCCGGAACGAACGAAGCTTTTTCCTCCTCCGTGATTCCAAGCTGCTTTGCAAACTTCTCATGCAAAGATAGTTCCGCTTGCTGAGTATTTTGCGCATGATGCGCCATCCGCGCTGTTGTTGCCAAATCAAACGCTCGTGCAGCTCCAAGCGCTTGTACTCTAGCAAAATGGCTTAAATAATAGGAATCTTGCAAAACATAATAACGAAAGCACGCCAGATCAAGCGCTCCCTCACCAAGCTCCTTGACGAATGGATGATGAAAGCTTGCCTCCCAAATAGCGTCTACCTTTTGACGCAATAACTGTGAAAATGACATGTCAATCCCTCCTTCATTTGGAAACATATCCATGCTTGAATCAATAAAAAACCACTTTCTTTCGCGAGCGCAAAGAAAGTGGTTTACAAACATTGATAAAGCCAGTACGCCACTTCCACTTCCCTACGCTGGCATAATCCAGATCAGGTTCTAAGGGTCTCAAAGGCACACTTTGATCTCAGCCTATCTAAAGGCCCCCCTAGTGGATGATTAGAAGCATGGATATAAAGTTATTTAAATTTATCATATCACTGTTCGTATGATTGTCAAGCCTCCCCTCCTATCATTGCTTCCTGATCGGCAATTCTGTATGATAGAGAAGGCAAATAACTTAATTTAATGGAGTGAAGAATGTGGCAAACGTTTTTTTGAAGCGAAAGCGCAAAAAGCGGCTGGAGCAAGGCCATCCTTGGATTTTTCAAAGTGAAGTAGACTACATTGAAGGTGATTTTGAACCAGGCGATTTTGTGAACGTCTATAACCATCAGCATTACTTTCTCGCAAAGGGGTATATTAATCCTCGCTCACAAATGATTGTGCGCGTCTTAACTCACCATGCAGACGAAGAATTGAACGAAACATTTTTCATGGAAAGGATTCGTCAAGCATGGGCATATCGGGAACGAATGATTCCAGGTGTCCGTTCTTGTCGCGCCATTTATGGTGAAGCCGATTTTTTGCCGGGGCTTATTGTCGATAAATACGAAGATGTACTTGTTGTGCAAATTCTTTCCCTTGGAATGGAAAAGCGAAAAGACTGGATTTTAAAAGGCTTGCTTGAAGTATTTCAACCAAAAGCGATTTATTTGCGCAATGATGTATATGTCCGCGAGCTGGAAGGGCTTGAGCAAGAAAAAGGATTTTGGTACGGCACATGCGATACAGAAGTGATCATTGAAGAAAACGGGGTAAAATACATCGTTGATATTGAAAACGGGCAAAAAACAGGGTTTTTCTTTGACCAACGGCAAAACCGCGCCGCCATTCGCCCGCTCATCGACACGGATACAACCGTTTTGGATTGTTTCACCCATACAGGCTCGTTTATGCTCAATGCTTGTTTATACGGAGCAAAGCATGTCACCGCTGTCGATATTTCCGATCACGCGATTGAGACAGCGAAACGAAACGCAGCACTAAACGGTTTTATGAACGTTGATTTCGTTGTCGCCAATGCGTTCGATTATTTGCGAGAGGCCGTGCACGAAGGAAAGCAGTGGGATGTCGTGATTGTTGATCCCCCGGCATTCGCCAAATCGGCTCACTCTGTTCCAAAGGCCTTGGGCGGATATAAGGACATTAACTTAAACGGTTTAAAATTAGTAAAGGATGGGGGATTTTTTGTTACAGCCAGCTGCTCCTACCATGTCCATGCTGATATGTTTCAAGCAATGGTGGAAGAAGCTGCGTTTGATGCAAAAAAAATTTTGCGCCAAGTCCATTGGAGCGGAGCCGGCTATGATCATCCGAAGCTGCTTGCTGCCGATGAAGGCGATTATTTAAAATTTGCCATCTACGAAGTGCATTCACGCAAATGACGGACATCAAGCACGATGTCCGTCATTTCACCATCCTTTTTTCTGGCGCAATTGTTGAATATGTGCAGTATGATGCTTCCCATGCCAAGCATACATAGCCACAAATGTATATAAATCGATTTTCGTTTTGGTCCCTTCATGATAGAACGTTTTTTGAAAATCTTCTGTTGCCAACGATTCAAGCAGCTGTGTCCAACGTCCATGAACCCCTTCAAGCAAACGCAAAGAAAGCTCGACTGACACCGAACGGGCATCGACCGTTTCGGCCCAAGCATTTTCATCAAATGGTTTAA
The DNA here is from genome assembly GCF_001634265.1 of Anoxybacillus sp. B2M1. Lineage (NCBI taxonomy): Bacteria > Bacillati > Bacillota > Bacilli > Caryophanales > Anoxybacillaceae > Anoxybacillus > Anoxybacillus sp. B2M1. Next base: position 1,959,692 of record NZ_CP015435.1, read on the forward strand.
TGGAAGGAGCCGCTTCGGTAAGCGTCCATTTTGTGCGCAAAAACGCATTCATGCTGGCATCCGCCATATGGTGGACCACTTGCGCTACCGTCCAGCCCCCCTCACGATAAGGTGTGTTCAACTGCTCCTCATTGAATCCACTGACAGCTTCACGCATCGCTGTTGGCAATTGACGAGTATCAGCGATCCATTCCTTTATCTTCTCTTCTTGAAACAAAGCTGGCTTTTCAAATTTTCCAATCGGATAGCGAATATCATTCATTTCTTCATCCCTCCCACTTAACCATTCGCCCTATCACTAAGTAAATCCTTATCTATAGTATAGGTCTTCCCCCTCCCCTTTATTTAGAGATGGGAGACTTCTCCGTAGATCTGTTATTGACCATTGAAAAAATAGCGCTTCTTCTTTCCAATCAGCTATCAATTCCATTTTCTATATCAAACATAAATGCAAGCGATGAACAACCAACCGCTTCCAGAGAATTTCGTTCATCTGAAAGCGGTGCTGTTCGGTTGGACGGACTGAAATCGATGATCACCTGCCCACTTTGAGCAAATGTTGACTCATCAAACGATAGATCATTGCATCGGCTCCAAATGTTAAATTTGATTTATATAAACACGCGCTTCGTACGGCCGCAGCTTAAAACGGGTCGCGTTTTTATGCGGCTTGACCTCATAGTTTTGCAGCGCTAAATGGTCTGAAGATAGTTTGATGGCATCATAACGGTAAAGAACCGATTTAGGGCTCAAATTGACAATCACAACCGCTTGTTCATGCCCAAGTGTCCGCGTATAAGCGTAAATCGCTTGATCATTTTCTAAAATCAGATCATACGTGCCGTAAACCAATACTTCATGTTCCTTGCGCAGACGAATCATTTTTTTATAAAAGTGAAAAACCGAATGAGGATCGTTTTGCTGCCTTTTTACATTGATCGTTTTATAGTTTTCATTGACTCCTAACCATGGCGTTCCTGTAGTAAAGCCGGCATGAAGCTCGTCAGACCATTGCATCGGCGTGCGGGAATTATCGCGTCCTTTTTGCCAAATCGACGGCATGATTTCTTCATGTGAACGTCCCTTTTCCCGCTCGATCCGATAAAGGTTTTTAATCGCAATATCACGATATTCATCAATCGATTGAAAACGGACATTGGTCATCCCGATTTCTTGTCCTTGATAAATGAACGGAGTTCCTTGCATGAAAAAGTAGAGCGCCCCCAGCGCCTTGGCACTTTCGTTAAGATATTCCTTATCGTTTCCCCATGTTGAAACAGAGCGAGGCTGATCGTGATTTTCAAGGAACAAAGCATTCCAGCCGCCATTTTCAAGCCCTTTTTGCCATTTCGTCAACACACGCTTCAATTGGCGGACATCCACTTGATGATTGATGGTTTTCTCCCATAATCCCAGATGTTCAAATTGAAAGATCATATTAAAAATGCCTTCTTTTTCTCCTACCCATTCCCCCGCCTGCTCCACCTTTACGCCATTCGCTTCTCCGACAGTCATAATATCGTATTGCGCAAACGTTTGCATTTTCAACTCTTTTAAATATTCCATAATGCCTTCTTGATTCATATGGCCCGCAAAGGAAGGAACGTAATCCAACCCCTTGGGATTCGGCAAGTCTGGCAGCCCAGGCTTTTTCTTAATATGAGAAATCGCATCAACACGAAAACCGTCAATCCCTTTATTCAGCCACCACTTAATCATTTCATACAACGCGCGGCGCACCTCATCATTTTCCCAATTTAAATCAGGCTGCTTCGCCGCGAAAACATGCAAGTAATACTGTTTTGTCAACGGATCATATTCCCAAGCCGATCCGCCAAAAATACTTTCCCAGTTATTCGGCTCTTTTCCATTTTTACCATCGCGCCAAATATACCAATCGCGTTTCGGGCTATCTTTTGCAGAACGTGACTCTACAAACCACGGATGTTCATCGCTTGTGTGATTAATCACCAAATCTAAAATGACTTTCATGCCGCGGTTATGCGCTTGCTGCAACAGTTCGTCAAAATCGTTCATATCTCCAAACTCTTCAGCAATGGCATAATAATCACTTATATCATATCCATTGTCGGCATTTGGCGATGGATAAATCGGACAAATCCATATGATATCGATTCCAAGATCGTGCAAATAATCAAGCTTTGAAAGAATGCCGCGAAGATCCCCGATTCCATCTCCATTGGAATCCATAAAGCTTCGCGGATAAATTTGATACACAACCCCTTCTTTCCACCATGCTTTATTCAAAGTAGTACCTCCTCTATTCATCGACATGCAATATCCTAATTATTAAGTTACATGATCCGCTATCGAGATACAATACACTTTGAGAAAAAAGTAAAAACGCTCCTGAATGATCCCCAATCATAAGCATACTCAAGACGGACAATAGCCTTTTTCGTAGCGCCATCGGATACCAGGATTTTTCACAGGAAGTAACAGCCATCATCAAACAAAGGAATACTTGCCGATGATAAACCGAAAAGCAAATAATCCCACCATTCATAACTTAAAGCCTGTAAAAAACATGGGCGGAGACAAGTCGGTGAACTTGCCTCCGCCGCACCAAAACGCAACCAAGCGGCGAACAACTAGCTGCTTTCAGATTAATTTAGGATGTTTGAAAGCCGTGTTGTTCAATCTCTCGACTGCTCCCTTTTCAATGATTCATTCCGTCCACTGAAACGTTCTGGCTTCTCGCTTCTGTCCATTTTTTCCATTTGAAGCTATCCATATCAAGCAAATCAAACATCGTCCCTTCTCATTCTATCCTCTTTGCCGCTCATATAACTTTAAATGATGATACACAGCTTTAAGCAACGGGGTAGTGATTTGATGCTGCTTCGCTAGTTGAAGCAAATATCCTTGCAAATGATCGACTTCGACCATTTGCCCTTTTTCCATATCGCGCTGCATGGAAGATTTCATTTGCGGCGGCATGCTATTCATTTGCGCCCATTGTTTTTCCTCAATGCCGTCTTCAATTGGGGCCCCGTGCGCTCTCATAATGGCTCCGATTTCTTTCAATAAAGCTAAAAGAATTTCTTGCCCGTATTCTCCTGAGCACACCAGACCCATCGGAACACGGAATAATGTCGTCACACCAGACATCGCTGCAATAAATAAATATTTGTGCCACATATCAGTGACAATTTGTTCACTCAAATCAAATCGTGCATTGCATGATGAAAACAGATCATCAAGTCTTTTCACCCTTTCGGTAATCTCACCTGACCATTCACCGAACTTGACAGTGTGAGTAGGACTTGATTGAATAATCGTTCCATCTTCTGCAAGGGTTGTTTCAATAAAACAAAGTCCTCCCAATACGTTTTCTTTTCCAAACTCCTGCCAAAGCAAGTCCATGTGCGCAATACCATTTAATAGCGGTAAAATAAGCGTTCCTTCTCCTACATATGGCTTGACATCGCGAATGGCTTCAGGCAAATGATACGCTTTGTTAGAAAAAATGACAACATCAAACGGTACTGCTTCCTCTGCGGCAACAAGCAGCTTGGAAGTTAGCTGTGCGTCACCATGGACACTACGAATGACAAGCCCTCGTTTTTCTAATTGCTGTTTTCTTTTTTCGCGAACAAGAAACGTGACATCTACTCCTTTTTCCAGCAGACGACCGCCAAAATAACCGCCGACTGCTCCAGCCCCCACTACTAATATACGCATCTTTGATTCCTCCTTAGCAGATTGGATGAAACGTCCCTAAACCGACAATCCTTCACCGATAAAACAAAATAAAGGCTCCATAAAAAAATCCTATCATGTTCTCTGGCATTTCTAAACAGCAAAGAAAGAGAAAAGGGAGATCAGAATCCCCCTTTTTTCAGCAACACCGAGATACTTTTCCACCTTTGGCGTTATATCTTGCATCTTGTGCCTCGCAAAAAAACTCCTTTCGCGACTTAATCGGTTCTCCCGGGTGATGCGTTTTCATATGTTCAACATAACGTTCATAATTCGGCACCCCAACAAGCAAATCGAAAAATTGCCGCCGATATTTGATCATATTTGCTAGAAGCTTACGCATAATGCTTAACCCCATTTCCATCATCCCGTGGAATATAAGGAGCTTCTTTAAGAGGTGTTGCTTTATTATTCAATACTTTAATCCAAATGTTAATCGACGAAATGAGCACAGCTAAAACGACGAGCATAAAAATGCCGCATAACGCTGCATCTACATAATCATTCATAATAATTTGCCGCATTTGCGCTTCTGTCGTCGCTGGTGCTAAAATATTGCCTTCTTTTAGCGCATTTCTGAATACTTTCGCATGTGATAAAAATCCAATTTTAGCATCCGGATGGAACAATTTTTGAAATCCAGCTGTCATCGTTACAACTAATAGCCACACTGTTGGCACTAACGTTACCCATGCGTATGCCTTTTTCCCCATCTTAAATAAAAGAGTCGTTCCTAATAAAAGGGCGATACCAGCAAGCATTTGGTTGGCAATACCAAACAGCGGCCATAATGTATTGATTCCGCCAAGCGGATCAATGACTCCTTGATAGAGGAAATATCCCCATCCGAGTACACATAAAGCCGTTGCAATAATATTGGCCGGCAATGAATCGGTTTTAGCAAATGGTTTATAAAAATGTCCGATAATATCTTGAATCATGAAGCGGCCAACACGCGTTCCCGCATCAATCGTCGTTAAAATAAATAGCGCTTCAAATAAAATCGCAAAATGGTACCAAAAAGCCATAAATGCTTTTCCACCAATCACTTTTGAAAGGATCACTGCCATCCCAATAGCCAAAGTCGGTGCACCGCCTGTACGCGATAAAATCGTTTGCTCCCCTATATCTTTGGCCAACTCTGTCAATGCGTCTGGGGTAACGACAAATCCCCAAGATGAAACCGTTTGGGCAGCCTGGACTACATCTGTGCCAATAGCAGCTGCTGGACTATTAATCGCAAAATAAACCCCTGGTGTTAGCACGCATGCCGCGACAAGAGCCATTACCGCTACAAACGACTCCATAAGCATCGCCCCATATCCGATTGGGCGGGCATGGCTTTCGAGTTCGATCATTTTTGGCGTCGTTCCGGAAGAAACAAGAGCATGGAATCCAGAAACAGCTCCGCACGCAATGGTGATAAATAAAAACGGGAATAAATTTCCTGAAAATACAGGTCCTGTTCCATCGACGAATTTGGTCACAGCAGGCATTTGCAAATCAGGTGCAACAACAAGAATACCAAGCGCTAGACCAACGATCGTTCCGATTTTAAGAAAAGTGCTTAAATAATCGCGCGGCGCTAGCAATAGCCATACAGGCAACGCTGAAGCCACAAATCCATAAGCAATCATTAAAAGAGCAATTGTCTCCCCTTTAAATGTAAACATATTGGCTAATGTCGGATGTTCAGCCACATGCTGTCCCGCAATAAGGGAAACAATCAGCAGAACAAAACCGATCAATGAAGCTTCCCCTACGCGGCCTGGCCGCAGATAGCGCATGTAAATTCCCATAAAAATCGCAATCGGAATCGTTGCCGCAATGGTAAACGTTCCCCACGGGCTTCCTACAAGCGCTTTCACAACCACCAACGCTAACACGGCTAATAAAATAATCATGATACCTAAAATCCCAAGCATCGCAACAAGCCCTGTGAAGGAGCCCATTTCTTCTTTAATCATTTCACCAAGTGACTTTCCGTTGCGGCGCATTGAAGCAAACAAAATGACAAAATCCTGTACCGCACCTGCTAGTACCACACCGACTACAATCCAAAGCGTGCCCGGCAAATATCCCATCTGTGATGCCAAAATGGGGCCAACAAGCGGGCCAGCTCCTGCAATAGCAGCAAAATGATGTCCGAATAACACCCATTTATTCGTCGGCACATAGTCTTTTCCATCATTCATCACTTCAGCTGGTGTTTTGCGATTATCATCCAGCTCAAATACTTTTCGCGCAATAAATTTGCTATAAAAACGATAAGCCACTGCATATACACACACCGCTGCCACAATGAGCCAAATCGCATTAATCGTTTCACCGCGGTGCAGAGCCAATACCGCAAAGCCAATGGCTCCAATGATCGAAATCAATCCCCAAATCACGATTGATTTAACCGCTTTCAAAATCCTCTCCCCCTTTGCACTAAAAAATTATCCTCTACTCACAGTGATTATACTAACTATTCTGAAAAGTTACCCAAATATTTTCTTAACATGAACAAAACTAGACATAACATGTCAAATTACACACCTAACATGCACCATTTTCAAATTCCCGATCTCAATAGGAACAAAATGTATATTTTCAATAAAATGTAATTATATAAACTGTAAAAAGCGGAAATGATAAAAATAAGGCAGGGCTCTTTTTCTATATACGAGGCGATATAGGATATAGTCGATGATCAACAAATAAAATCCATTAGTAAAGGGTTAAGAAAACGTGAAAGCAATTGAACGGTTGTTATGGAGTATTGCTTTACCAGGATTCGGACAGCTTTTGAATCAAAAGTATTTCAAAGGAACCATCTTTATTTTATTAGAATTTATTGTAAACTCTCAATCCCGATTTAATGAAGCCATTCGCCTGAGCTTTTTGGGAAAAACAATCGAAGCAACCCAAGTCATTGATTTTCAATGGCTTATGTTTTATCCATGTTTGTATTTTTTTGCAATGTGGGATGCTTATAAAGATGCTGACGGTGGTCGCTCTCCTTACGCTTTTCTTCCATTCGTTTTTTCAGCTTATTTTGTCACAGTTGGACTGATGTACTCTTCCCGCGTTACCATCTTCGGCATTTTTTTTGGACCAATTTGGCTGCCAATGCTCTCAGTTATTCCTGGTGTGCTCACCGGTTTACTGATTCGCTCGCTGCTTATTAAATTTCTCCCACTTCAAAAATAAACGCGCCGATCGAGCGCGTTTTTTATTTTTCCACTTCAGAAATATTATAGTTGAATTTTCCATTGATTTATTATATGATGATACCAGCGCAACTAACAAACACAATATATTGTATCGGAGAACAAAAACAAAAACTATATATAGTAGAACAAACCACAAGTAAAGGTGTCCCTTAGGACTTAATAGGGAATCTGGTGTAAATCCAGAACTGCCCCCGCAACTGTATGTGCGGACGAAATGGAAGCTCCACTGTATACGAAAGCTTATACGGCGCGTATACGGGAAGGATCCAAAGTAGGAAGAAGCACAAGTCAGGAGACCTGCCTTGCTTGTTTCGTTTCACATTCTTCGGGGAGGGAGAAGATGAAGCGATGGTTTAAGAAGGGAAGTTTTATTCCTTTTTATACTATCGTTTCATCCACTCAATCCGGAGTGGATTTTTTTATTGGAAAGAGGAGGAGCCGATAATGACGTTTACTTTTCAAACCGTTTCTCAAGAAGAATTGATTGCCTGGATTCATGATCTTACAAATGAATTTCCTCATCTAGACACATCCGAATATATCAAGCGTGTGCTTCGCATGATTCAAAACAAAGACACTGCGTCCTTCGAACAAATGGCAAATGATTGCATTCTTGAGGGACTTTCATATATTAGCGAAGCAGAACCAGACTGGACCTTTGTTTGCGCCCGCATTTATTTACAGAAGCTTTATCACGAAGCAGCTCAAAATCGCGGTTATCATCCAAAAGAACGCTACGGTGATTTTTACGAGCTGGTCGCTTCTCTCGTTTCCAAGGGAGTTTACAACCATTCTTTGCTTGATGATTATGAAAAAGAAGAAATTAAAAAGATTGGAGCGATCATCAATCCAGAAAAAGACAAGCTATTTACCTATATCGGTCTCCGCACGCTTGCAGATCGCTATCTTGCCCGTGATTATGAAAGAAATTTATATGAACTGCCGCAAGAGCGCTTTCTCATCATCGCGATGACATTGATGGCCAAAGAGCCAAAAACGCAGCGACTTGCCTTTATCCGAGAAGCATACTGGGCATTAAGCAATTTATATATGACGGTTGCCACTCCGACTTTAGCCAATGCAGGAAAAAACTATGGTCAGCTATCAAGCTGCTTTATCGATACGATTGATGACAGCTTGCAAGGTATTTACGACAGCAATACCGATATTGCTAACCTTTCCAAGGCAGGAGGCGGCATTGGCGTCTATCTCGGAAAGATTCGCAGCCGCGGCAGCGATATTAAAGGATTTAAAGGGATTTCATCCGGCGTGATTCCATGGATGAAGCAATTGAATAACACCGCTGTCAGCGTCGATCAGCTTGGCCAAAGAAAAGGAGCCATCTCTGTCTACTTAGACGTGTGGCATAAAGATATTTTTGCTTTTTTAGATGCCAAATTAAACAATGGCGATGAACGGATGAGAACACACGATTTATTCACAGGCGTTTGCATCCCTGATTTATTTATGGAGCAAGTAGAAAAACGCGGAGATTGGTATTTATTTGATCCACACGAAATACGACAAATCATGGGATTCAGTCTAGAAGACTTTTATGATGAAGAAAACGGGGACGGCAGTTTTCGTCAAAAATATTGGGAATGCGTTCAAGAAAAGCGCCTTTCAAAAGAGAAAGTTCCAGCTATTGAAATTATGAAAAGCATTATGCGCAGCCAGCTAGAATCAGGCACACCATTTATGTTTTATCGCGATGAAGTGAATCGAAAAAATCCGAACCCCCATCTCGGCATGATTTATTGTAGCAACCTTTGCACTGAAATTGCCCAAAATCAAAGCCCGACCGTGATGGAAAAACAATATGTAAAAGATGGAAAAATCATCATTGAAAAAATCCCTGGCGATTTTGTCGTCTGCAACCTATCGTCGATCAATTTAGCTAAAGCCGTTATGGACGATGTGCTTGAACGGCTCGTTCCTATTCAAATGCGCATGCTTGATAACGTGATTGACTTAAACCAAATCCCTGTTTTGCAGGCACAGTTGACGAATCAAAAATATCGGGCTGTCGGACTAGGCACATTTGGATGGCATCATTTGCTCGCTTTAAAAGGCATTCGCTGGGAATCAGAAGAGGCCGTTCACTATGCGGACGAGCTTTATGAAAAAATTGCTTATCTCACTATTCAAGCAAGCATGGAGCTTGCTCAAGAAAAAGGCAGTTACCCAGCGTTTTCTGGATCTGATTGGCAGACAGGGGCCTATTTCGATAAACGTGGCTACAACACTTCCAAATGGATTCATCTGAAAGAAAACGTAGCTAAACATGGAATGCGCAACGGCTATGTGATGGCGATTGCTCCCAATGCTTCGACATCGATTATTGCCGGCAGTACCGCCAGCATTGATCCGATCTTTTTGAAGATGTATGCCGAAGAAAAAAAAGATTATAAGATTCCAGTTACAGCGCCAGACTTAAACGAAAAAACAACTTGGTACTATAAATCAGCCTATCATATTGACCAGCATTGGAGCATTCAACAAAACGCGATGCGGCAGCGCCATATTGACCAATCGATCTCATTCAATTTTTACGTAATGAACACCATTAAAGCAAAGGATTTATTAGCCCTTCATCTTGCCGCTTGGAAATCCGGTTTAAAAACAACCTATTATGTTCGTTCAACATCAAGCAACATTGAAGAATGTGAATCATGCGCAAGTTAATATAAGGAGGAGTTATGATGACATCTGCTTTAACGAAACGAATCATTATGGACCCTGAAGCGCCCAACCGTTCCACGCGAATCATCAACGGACGATGCTCGAATGTGCTCAATTGGGACGATATTGCCTATCCGTGGGCATATGCTAAATATAAACGAATGCTCGCCAATTTTTGGACACCGTTTGAAATTAATATGTCCCAAGATGTCAAGCAATTTCCATTATTAACCGCACGTGAACAGGATGCTTTTTTAAAAATTATCGGCCTGCTAGCCTTGCTTGACAGCATTCAAACAGATTATGCAGGAAAGGTTGCTGATTACATTACCGACTCAAGCATCAACGCGCTGATGATCATGCTGGCTCAACAGGAGGTCATTCATAACCATTCTTATTCTTACGTGCTTTCTAGCCTCGTTCCAAAACAAAAGCAAGATGAGGTATTTGAATTTTGGCGAAATGAGCCTATATTGCGGAAAAGAAACGATTTTGTCACAAACGGATATAAAGAATTTGCCGAGCAGCCAAATGTAGAAAATTTATTAAAATCCATTGTCTATGATGTCATTTTAGAAGGCTTATTCTTCTATTCCGGCTTTGCTTTCTTTTATAACTTGGCACGCAATCAAAAAATGGTGGCCACAAGCACTATGATTAATTATATTAATCGCGATGAACATATCCATGTCGACTTATTCGCAAAAATATTCCAAGAGGTTCTGCGCGAATATCCAGAATATCGGACAGATGACTTAGCGGCATTTGTTCAGCAAACCTTTATTCAAGCGGCCGAATTAGAAATCGAATGGGCGAGCTTCATGATCGGCCATGATATCGAAGGCATTCATCTTGAGGATTTACATGATTACATTAAATTTTATGCGAATGTCCGCTGCCACCAGCTTGGTTTCGAGCGTCCATTTGAAGGCTATCGGACAAATCCGCTCCGCTGGATTAAAGCCTATGAAGAAGTAGATCTCGGAAAATCTGACTTTTTTGAACAAAAATCGCGACAATATACAAAAGTGAATGTCGATAATGGCTTCGATGAGCTCTAACAAAGCATCCGCCAATCATTCATGGCCGATGAGCCAGCAAACAAAATCCATTAAACATCCTGTCATTTCTATTTCTGCATCAGAAGGACTGAAACGCTTGGCAGACAAGAAACACAGCCGAGCGCAAACACAAATCAAACCAAGGCGTTCACGAATAGACAAAAAAGCCTCCCTGCCGGATCAAAGCGTTTCGGCAACAGTCTAAAGCCGCCAATCAATGATTGGCGGCTTTAGCTTCCCCTTTATTATTTTCTTTTCCCTTTTTGATCATGCCAGCGCAAACGACTCCAGCAACGACAAGCAGCTCAAAACCATATTTAATCACAGGATTAGCAAAGTATCCTTTTAAAAACGGCTCAGCAACAATCATCTTTGAAGCGGTCCACGCAAGAATGGCACCACCGATTGTAATAATGATTGGAAAACGCTCCACCCATTTCAAAATAAGGGTACTGCCCCACACAACGACTGGAATCGAAATGAGCAATCCCAAAACGACTAATAAAAAGCTACCATGCGCGGCTCCTGCTACTGCTAATACGTTGTCTAAGCCCATTAACGCATCAGCGATAATAATGGTTCGAATCGCCTCCCACATGCTTTTCCCTGCCTGCACTTCATGCCCTTTTTCTTCCACTAATAGCTTATAGGCAATCCAGATGAGTAAAACTCCACCGACTAGCAGCAAACCTGGGATTTTTAATAACCATACAACTGCCAGGGTTGCCACGGCGCGAATAACAATCGCTCCAACCGTCCCCCATAGAATCGTTTGCTTTTGTTGCTGTTTTGGCAAATTGCGTGCCGCCAGCCCGATTACAATCGCATTATCTCCAGCTAATACTAAGTCGATAATGATAATAGATAAAAGAGCGGACCAAAACTCCATTGAAAATAACTCCATTTAGCATTTCCTCCTTCATTACACTCCGTATTTACGCTTTAAGTGATGTGGCGATGCTTTTATCATTTTCTGCAAAATCCACATAAAAATTGCCACATCATCAAAAATACCAAAAATACCCAACCAATCAGGGAGCAGATCAAACGGAAAAACAAAGTAGGCAAATATGATCAGCACATATGTCATCTTTTTAGAAAGCGGTATTTCATGAGAACGAAAAAATCCAACTAAAAATGGGATCAAGCGATAAGTGTGAAAAAGCAATCTCGCTTTTTTCCAGGCTTTTCTCATTCTCTTCCTCCTTTCCTCATGTAATGAAAAAAGACCTTTACCGTTATGGTAAAGGCCTTCTATCAAAACAGACCTTTACCATCGTTCGGTAAAGGTCTTGCTAACAACATCACCGTTGCCAACAAAGCCGAGGGTATATGCCACCCTGAACTGACGACTTTGCTGTAAAAGCTACTCCCCTTTTACGCGCATTTTTCCTATATGCTTACACCCTTATAATAGTCGATTAGCTATAGACTGTCAATATGTACTTGGCTCAGTTAGCATTTTTTGGACAAATTGCTTGCCAAACTGTTTGCAACTCTCCCTTTCTTCACTAGTCGGTGCCAATTCAATCTTTAATCCTTCCAGCACAACAGCTGCCCCTAATTCCTGTAATTTTTCCACTAAAATATCAACCGCGGCTCCGTATTTTTCATAGCCGGAATCACACGAGCCAAATACAGCTGCTTTTTTTCCCGATAAATGAATGGAATCCATTTCATCATAAAAATCAAGGAAATCGTCCGGCAGCTCTCCATCTCCCCATGTATATGCTCCCAATAAAATGCCATCATACGCTTCCAGCTCATCTGCGCTCGCATCCAGCACCTCTTTTACCTCCACTTCTATTCCCTCTTCTTGAATTCCTTCTAAGATGGCATTTGCTATTTCCTCTGTATTTCCTGTCATGCTTGTATACACCATGATTACCTTCATCATGACAATCTCCTTTTCTAAAAACGAATGATAATCATTATCAATAATCATTCTATTTGATAAAGATTATCATTGTCAATTGTTTTTTTTTCGGTTCAATGAAAATTCGTTTCCACAAAGTAAGGGGGCTCTATCAATAAATCCATGCTGGTTTTCCGATATTCACTAACCGTTTCGATGATTCTTTCGGTTCATTAAAACGGCTTTCTTATAGCAATTTTTCAACCCGAACGCCTTAACAAAATAAAAAAGCAGGTAGCCCCTGCTTTTTTATTCCTATTTTCAACATCATGCTTTCTGGACTCTTAATTGAATTCGATTTCCAGACGGATCGACTGTCGCTGCTTCTGTTCCTGTCCATTCAACTTTAGCCCCTATTGCTTTCAAGCTTTCAATCGCCTTTTCAAGCTCCTTTTCATGCGGAAAAACGATAGAAAACAAGCGCAAACCAAGCGCGTTTTCCGGCGGTTCCGGAGCTCCTACACCTATCCATGTATTCAATCCAATATGGTGATGGTACCCTCCAGCTGAAACGAATAATGCATGATTGTCCATGCGAATCGTAATATCAAATCCTAAACCTTGGTGATAAAATTGTTCTGCTTCATGCATATGGGCAACATGTAAATGAATATGACCCATTTTCGTTTTTGGCGGCAATCCTGTCCAAGGAGCATGATCTGCCTCTGCTAGCAATCCCTCTACATCAAGTGGCTCGGTCACCCCTTTGTATTCGCCGTTTTCTGCTTTTTCCCATTGCTCTCTTGGCCTATCAGCATAAATTTCAATGCCATTTCCATCTGGATCAGCCAAATACACCGCCTCGCTGAATTGATGATCTGATGCGCCTTGCAGCGGATAGCCTACCTTCAGCAAATGAAGCAGCACACGTGCTAGGATAGAACGATCAGGAACTAAAATGGCAAAATGATATAAGCCCGTCGTTCGCGGCGGTTTCCTTACTGTATCGCTGCTTTCCTCCAATACAATAAGCGGCGTGATCCCGTCAGCTGTTAGCACCGCTAAGTTTCCTTTCTGCTCTAATAGTTGAAGCCCTATCCATTTCGTATAAAAATGAATGGAGCGGTCGAGCTTTGCGACACGTAAATGAACATGGCCAATCTCTACTTTCGGATGAATCGTAGATCTCATGAATGAAGACTCCTTTGATTTATTTTAATTTAATAATATTTAAGTTCGAGATAAATAAGCAAGTGGTTAAATAAAAATATTTTACTTTTTATCATAAATATCAAATAATAATCAATATAAAAAATATAAAAAAAGAAATAAAATGGATATTTATCCATTTTATAAAAAAAGAACGAAGAGGCAATCTCATTGTCCCGTTATAAAGGGAAAATCCTTTTAATTGTTAATACGGCAAGCTGCTGTCATTTACGCTTCAAAGCATCCACCTTATCCAACTGCCTTTTTTACAAAATTTCTCCCCAAATTTTAATAGCTGTTCCTAAAATTAAAACCGCTAAAATGATTTGAAGCGCTTTTGTATTCATCTTTTGCCCTGCTTTTGCCCCCAGCGGAGAGGCGATTATACTTGCTATAACCATAATCAGCGCCGGGATAAAGTCAACTTGTCCTGTCACAATTTTACCAAATGTGGATCCAATCGAAGAAATAAAAGTAATCGCCAACGAAGAAGCGATCGTCATTCTTGTTGGAATCTTGAGCACAACAAGCATAATGGGAACTAGCAAAAACGCACCAGCTGCCCCGACAATGCCTGACCCGATTCCAACCATCAACGCAAGACCCGCTGCAAGCCATTGATGAAAAGTAACCTGATCTAGCGGAACATCATCAATTCCTTTTTTAGGAATAAACATCATCATTGCAGCGAGCGCTGCAAGCACTCCATAAACAAGATTAATGCTTGCGCCTGTCATAAATTTTGAGCCGTATCCACCAATAAAGCTGCCAATTAAAATGCTAACGCCCATATATAGAATAAGCTTTTTATTTAAATAACCACCTTTTCGATAGGCCCATACACCGCCAATGGTGGCAAAAAACACCTGCACCGCACTTACTCCAGATACTTCATGAGCGCTGAACGCGGCCAATCCAAAAAGCGGCGGAAGGTAAAGCAGCATTGGATACTTAATAATCGAACCGCCGATCCCCACCATTCCTGAAATAAAAGAACCGATAAAGCCAATGAGAAAAATAACAATAATAAAATTAAGCGTAATGTCCACTTGATAAATCCCCCTTTATCAAAGAAAGAGAGGGTACTTTATGCGTACCCCCATGCGTTTTTACCGCTTAATGTGTATGGTGTAGCGCGCAGCGATTAGGTCCGATCTCAAGTTCTTGCTGTTGTTCAGCATCCGCTTCCTTTAAACCACGATTAATGGCTACAATTTCCTCGAAGTTTGGCGGTGTTTCATTATTGGCGTTTTGTACTACCATTTCCACAAACTCTTCTTTTGATTGATTCTGCATCATCTCATTGCGGGCACGAATATTCCCAAGTGTATCTCCTACAAAGCCGGCACCATTCATCTCATCATCCAAACTCGCATAATGGCCTGGCAACACCACAACATCATCCGCAATAGCCGCTACTTTTTCGTAAACCGTATCATATAAATCAAGCGCCCATTCCGCGGCTTTTCCTCCTAAATCCGGTCGTCCCAATCCGCCTACGAAAATCGTATCTCCTGAAAAGAGCAGCTTATGATTGACAAAAAACGAAACACTCCCTGGAGTATGTCCCGGTGTTTTCACCGCCAGCACTTCTAATTGAACCTGTTCAAAATCAATCGTGTCGTGCATTTCTAACGGTTCAAAATGATAGACCGCTCCTTCGCTTTTCATTAAATAGTATTTCGCCCCTGTCCGCTCTGCTAGCTCTCTACCTCCAGAAATGTGATCGGCATGCAAATGTGAATCGACAATATGGGTAATATTCACTCCTTCTTCCCTCGCTACATCTTCGTACACATCAATAAAACGAGAAGGATCGACAACTAAAGCTTCTTTTCCAGAAATAACCATATATGACAAACAACCTTTACCGACTCGAATAAATTGATACACCTTCATGTTTTCATCTTCATATACCATCGCTTTATGCAAATGCTCGCTCCATGCTTGCATCCCATCGACAAGTGTAAAGACATTTTGGAATCCAGCCTCCTCAAGCTGTTCTGCTACAAACTCAGATGAACCCCCTTTCGCGCAAACCACGATGACTTCCTGATCTTTTGGAATGCGATCCACTACTGCTTCGATCCCGTCTATTAATTCAAAATAAGGAACGTTTAAATACGCAAAATTTTCCCCTTCAATTTTCCAATCCTTAAAGTCACTTTCGTTGCGAACATCAAAGATAAAGACGTGCTCCTTCTTTAACACTTTACTTGTTAATTCTTTTACAGTCATTTGCTTCATAACCAAAATCCTCCCTTATCGTATGATGAAATCCCCCAAATCCCTCTCGCTTACATCTGTTCCTTCTCTAACGGTCCTGTCCACTGCGACATGCCAGGAACGACATTCCATACATGTAAAAATCCATATTCCATCAGCTTCTGCGCCGCTAGATCGCTGCGGTTTCCTGTTCGACAGATCACATACACATGGCTCTCTTTTGATATTTGGTCCATTTTTTGCTCCAATTCTCCAAGCGGAAGCGAAAGCGCACCCGGAATATGTCCAAATGCATATTCTGCCTGTTCCCGAACATCTAAAACAGTCGTGTTCGCTTCATTTAACCGTGCAAGCAACTCTTCATTCGAAATAATATGAGGAAATTGTGGTTGCTCTTTTTCCTCATTTTCACTTACCTTACGAATATAATGTTTTAGCACGTTCCCCTCTTCCATCGTTCCAATATACTGGTGTCCTG
Source organism: Anoxybacillus sp. B2M1 (assembly GCF_001634265.1). Taxonomy (NCBI): domain Bacteria; kingdom Bacillati; phylum Bacillota; class Bacilli; order Caryophanales; family Anoxybacillaceae; genus Anoxybacillus; species Anoxybacillus sp. B2M1. The sequence continues at coordinate 1,976,144 of NZ_CP015435.1, forward strand.
TGCTTTCTGCCCACGCCTTAATATCAGCTTTAGAACCTTTATCTGTAGCTTGAATCTCTAATACTTGCCCCGGCTGTAATTCGTTGATGGCCTTTTTGCTTTTTACAATCGGCATTGGACATGATAGCCCTTTCGCATCAACCATCATGTTTACATGAATCATCTGCTCTCCTCCTCCCATTACTTGACAGGCCCCTCCCATGCCAGCATGCCACCTGTCATGTTTGCTGCCTTATATCCATAGCGTTCTAACAATTGTACAGCTTTTGCACTTCTTCCTCCTGAACGGCAAACCATCACGTATTCTCGATCTTTTGATAACTCGTTCATCCGAAACTCAAGAAGTCCGAGCGGAATATTCAGTACGCCTGGAATGGCCCCCGCTGCTACCTCTTCCATTTCGCGAACATCAATAATATGCAGGCGATGTCCGCTTTCAAGCAGTTGCTCCACTTCTTTTGCTGTTATTTCCTTCATGTTTTTTCCTCCATGCTTTCTAGCGCCATGCATTCATGCCGCCTGTCACATTCGTCACTTGCTGAAATCCTAGCTTCTTTAACAGCTTGCTTGCTTTCGTGCTTCTCATGCCACTTTGGCAAATCACAATCACTTCCTGCTCCTTTGACAGCTCATGAGCACGCTCTTTCAATTCGTGAAGCGGAATATTTTTAAATCCATGAATATGATGAGCGTGAAACTCCAACGGTGTTCGAACGTCAATGTACTGTACTTTTTTATTGCCTAATTCTTTTTTTAAATCAGCCGCATCGATCGTTCGCACATCTCTAGCAGGAAGCAAGCGGCTTGCGAAAAACCATGCGATAAGTAAAAAAAGAATGGTATTGATGACCATTTGCGCCATGCTTCTCACCTTAAATAAATAAATTCACATTTCCTTCTGAAGCATCTGCCAAATAAGCAGCTACCCCAGCAAACTCAACACCTTCAATCAATTCTTCTTGCGTAAGCCCTAGAAGGTCGACGGTCATTTGACAAGCAACAAGTTTGACTCCTTGCTCTTGCGCCATTTCTATCAGCTGCGGAAGAGGCATCGCGTGATGCTTTTTCATAACACTTTTAATAAGCCTTGGTCCAACTCCCGCAAAATTCATTCGGGAAAGTCCCATTTTATCTGCCCCTCGCGGCATCATTTTCGCGAACATCTTTTCTAAAAAGCCCTTCTGAACAGGGATTGCTTCATCTTTTCTAAGCGCGTTGAGCCCCCAGAATGTATGAAAAATGGTGACTTCATGATCATACGCCGCAGCGCCATTGGCGATAATATAGGCCGCCATGGCTTTGTCGTAATCACCGCTGAATAAAACGACCGTCGTTTTTTTCTTGTTATCCGCCATCTAGCTCCTCCTTTTCACAAATACATGTATAGGTATATTTTTTTTATAAAAAAATAATTATGCTTTTTTGATCCAAAATGTAAATACGCCATTTTCCTCTTTCATATCCACCAGCTGATGCCCGCTTGCTTGTGCCCATGCGGCTAAATCTTTTTTCGCACCTTTGTCCGTTGTTTTCACCTCTACTACCTCACCAGAAGCAAGCTGATCGATAGCTTTTTTTGATTTCACGAGAGGCATTGGACATGACAATCCTTTGGCATCAACGACTTTTGCAATATTCATCAGTTAGTTCCTCCTTATTTTCATTTTTACCATTACCCCTATATGTATATTATTACGCTACAAAAAATTTGTCAACTCCTATTTTAAAGAGTTGACACCTTATTTTATCGGCTCTTTACTAACAGCTCTACCGCTTCTTTTACAAGCTGCTCCGTCTGCTCTCCTTTTTCAATATTTTCTCGAATACAATGCTCTAAATTCGTGCTCACAATAACCGCCATAGCTCGGTCGATCGCATTTCTGGCAGCGGCTAGCTGAGAAACCACACTTTTGCAATCTTTTCCTTGCTCCATCATGCCGATCACACCTTTTACTTGTCCCTCGATTCGCTTAAGACGATTTTTGATTTCTTTGCTATAGTCCATTTTGATTCACCTCTTTTTAGCCCTTAATTAGCCTGCTGATCTTCATTTATCTTCAAAAGCATTGCTTTCTTTACATTATAACATGTACATCCTTAATTATATACCTATAAAGGTATATATTCAAGCACTTGCATCGCGTTGCTCCATACATCATCATTTAAGCGGGACAACCGATGAGGCTGTCCCGCTTCTTTGCATGACCTATGGCTGACTAATCAGCGACATAATGGTTTCTGGATCAAAACCTAGTACCCATTTCCCATTGATTTCTGTTTGTGGGACTCCTGTATGTCCTGTTGTCTCCACAAGCCGCTTCGCCGCTATTGGATCAAGTTGGACATTCACTTCTTTAAATGGAACCCCCTGCTCCTGCAAAAAATTTTTGAGCATCACACAATAAGGACATGTCGTCGTCGTATACACGGTTACATGATTCATGTTTTTCCCTCCACCAAATTATTAAAGTAATACGTCTTGCGCAAAATTTAAGAATGTTGTTGTTCCCACAACACCAGTGCCAACAACCAAATACTCTTTTAAGGACCAGCTCATCCATTGTCACTTGATATGCAAGACATTGGATGTCTCATTCTTGTATTGTTCCTTCTCAAAAATAAATACCCATACATGTATATTACCTGTATAGGTATATAGTAAAATAAATATTGTGTGATGTCAATGTTGTTTTCCCTCAGTTATCAACAACAAACTAGGGGCCTGATCTGAAAACAGCAATGTGTCAGCGTATGAACGTCTAAAATCTTATGCACTAAAAGACGGAAATCAGCAACAAATGAATAAGCACAACAATGGACAGATTTCTTTAGCTTTAACAGCTAAATAATAAATGCGGGATCTATTTTTCGCTACAGTATCCCTTTCATAGCCTTCTTTCTAGAAAGCTAACTGCGCCAAACCATACGAGGCCCATCATCCAAAAAATCGGTTACATCCATATAAAAAGGCTCGCTGATTATAAAAGAACAGCAAAAAAATACAGTCCAAACATGGCCACAACTGCAAACATTAAAGTTGATAAAAAGAGAATCAACGGTCTTGATGTCCGAAAGGTTTGTTCATTAATTTGTTTCGCTTTTTGAAAATAGCTGACAGTTGAAAAAATGATGGTGCTGACTCCAGCCAGTACCGACAGTATGCCGATCCATTGCACAGCTGCATTCGGCAACGTATGGAAAGAAGATTTGATATGTAAATTAATGATTAAAAAACCGATACCGGTAATAGCGATCGCCGTTCGAATCCACGCTAAATAGGTTCGTTCGTTTGCCAAATGCTGCTGAATATATTTTGAGTCAATAGTAGCGACTCGTTCTTTCTCCGCTTGCATATTGCGCACCTCCCGCTCTTTCCTGTACTATACATGAGAAAAAAATACGGTTCAATCCTAAGATCATTTTACCAATTTTCGATTGCGTTTTAACGAAAGTTCTCACGGGAATATGACTAGAATCTCGTATATACAATGTCTCTGCACCAGCTCCCTAATATAGATGCATAGATATGAAGCTTGCATTTTTTCACGATCAGATGGCCACACAAAACCGGAAAATGGGCTGAAACAGTACTTTTTAGATTTTTGTCATACACTTAAATAAATAACGAAGGCAAATCTATAACCGCCTCGTCTTCAACCTCGATGTTCCTCATCCCTCCTTCCACAGTGAAGCCTGATTGATATTTTCTCATAAAAATTGCACCCTCATTGCTAGATCGAGCTAACAATTAGGGTGCCCAGCTGCCAGCAGCTTTGTTCATTATATAAACTTCCGATGCACCGTCTTCCCTTCATATGTGAACAGTACCGGTTTATTTTCAACGATTGTTTCCATATGAACGGTTCGGCCCCAAAGCTGATAAATATAAGGAAGCACCTTTTCTAAATATTTAATATCAAGTTCAATTCCTTCATACCAATGCTTTAAATACAATTCGCCATTGCGCATATAATCTCCGTCATTAACGGTAATGTATGGAAATCCCCCATTCACACGAGTACTGACTAGCTGATCGCGAACATGCTCCCAGTCTTTGTCAACAATTTTATAATCCTTGCCTTGTTTTTGGAATAAGTACATATCCTCACGCATCACTAACTCTTTCGTTAAATAGTTGCGGAGAAAGGAAATATCTGAATCAAGCTCGCGCACCTCAAAAATTTTGGCACGCCCTGATCCCGGCTGAACGCCCCTTCTTTTCATCTCCTCTGTTGGATTATTCCATCGTTCTTCGATATCTTCAAATATTTTCAACCCTAAATAATACGGATTTATGCTCGTGCGCGACGGCTGGACAACTCCCGCATTGAGTTTAGCAAACTCAATCGCTTCATCGCTCGTCAAATCCATCTCCCGCAAAATGCGCTGGTGCCAATAGGACGCCCAGCCTTCATTCATAATTTTTGTTTCAAGCTGCGGCCAAAAATAGAGCATTTCTTCCCGCATCATTGTTAAAATATCGCGTTGCCATTCTTCCAGCTCGCGGCTGTATTCTTCAATAAACAAAAGCACATCCTTCTCCGGCTGCGGCGGAATTTTTCGCCGTTTTTTGCGCGGGGGAGCGGCGGGTTTATTTCGTTCATCGAGCAACCATAAATCATCATATGGAGTCGGCTTTACATCCTCTTCCTCTTCTTCAACTTCTGTATCTGCAAGCGTCCACGACAGCTTCGACCGAAGCAGAGATGGATCAATATGCTCCTGAATAGCCAAGACGGCATCTAAAAATTTTTCCACCTCTAATTTTCCATACTGGTGTTCATAATGTTTAATCCGCTCTGCCGTCGCAGCCATGCTTTCGACCATATCTCGTTTTGTGTTGCTAAAGCGGACATTATTTTTGAAAAAGTCGCTATGGGCCAAGACATGAGCGACAATCAATTTATTTTGAATTAATGAATTCGAATCTAACAAAAATGCATAGCACGGATCGGAATTAATAACTAGCTCATAAATTTTACTCAGCCCTAAATCATAATGAAGCTTCATCTTGTAAAATTGTTTCCCAAAGCTCCAGTGAGAAAAACGTGTCGGCATTCCATAGGCGCCAAATGTATAAATAATGTCAGCAGGACAAATCTCATATCGCATCGGATAAAAGTCTAAACCAAAGCCTTCAGCAATCTCCGTAATCTCCGAAATCGCCCGTTCTAGCTCTTTCAACTCGCCTTGCCTCATGCGCATCTCCTCCTTTTTCTCTTATCCTAAATGTATGAGAAAAAAGAGCATTTGATACGTGTAGATCGCTTGTTTATCCACCCAAGCTTTTAGAAACAAGGCATGCCTATAAACTGTCCTCTTATGAAGAAACGCTCACCGTAAACGGAACAGTAATCACCTTTCCTTCGCGTTGAAACTGTGCCCAAACTTGATAAATTCCGTCTTTAGGAAACTGGACCATAAATGAAGCTTCTGATCCTTCGACCTGTTCGTCAATCGGATGCGCGTGCAAATAATCATAGCTTCCTTTGCGGATAATGACAACATGTCCCATGGCACCTAAATATGGCTGTAAATGAATAGGCTTGCCGCTCTTTTCATCTTTTAAACGAAATGTCAATGTCGCCTCTTGTCCAGCTACGAGCTTATCAAAAGACAGCGTAATTTCTTTTCCCTCTGCCACTTTAGTTAAATGCTCGTCCGGTTGAAGCGAAACAGCTTTTGCCTTTTCTCCTTGAACGACAACATCATCATTTTTAACTGTAGGATCTCCCCCTTTTGAAACATAATCAGCATACAGCTGATATTCGCCACCGCTTGGGAACGTGACGGCCGTTGTAAATAAGCCGTTACCTTTATATTTAGGATGCAGATGATCAAAATACGATAAATCGCTGCTTACGATAATCAGATGCATCTGTTTTTCATGCTGAATTTCAAAATCTTGAACGGGATTCCCTTTTTGATCCTGAATTTGTATCGTTAAATGGGCTTGTTCATTGCTTTTCAGAGGCTTTTCCGCAAACTTCCAAACCATTTGCGTAGCCGCATGATTTTCTTTACTCATGTGCTCGTGCATTTCGTTATGAGCCACGCCCTGCTGCTGATCTCCGTGATGCATTTGCTCGCTTTCATGGCTGTTGTTTGATTGGCTGCAGCCACTGGCTGATATAAAAATCGCCATAAGAGTGAAACATATTTTTCTTCCATTTCGTCTAATGAACAGGCCCCATCTTCTCACGCTTTTAAAACTTTAAATTTCTATTCTGGAGTGAGGGCTCTCTTAGACACAAAAACGCTCCCCTCTAAGTAGTCAGATTTTTTATTTTTTAATCTGTCTACCTTAAGGAGAGCGTATCACGAAATATGGTGTTTTTCTAACTTGCTTTTTAATGTTCGTGTAAGCTTGATACGGATACCCGTTGTTTATGATTTGGATTTCCTAACGGATAAACAACCGCCATTTCATTTTGTTCATCTACTTGTTCAATATAAATGCGTTCTCCGTTATAAGTGACGTCGGCCATGATCGGAGATGCAGCAATTTCTCGCGCCCTTCTTACATCCATTGCACTTGTCCTCCCTTTTGAAATTGATAACGATTTTAATATGGGCCATTGTTTCAATGAATATACGTATAAAAATCAACAAAAATACCAGCATAAATAAAGGAATGATCTTCATGACACACAATCTAAGCGGCAAAAAAATAGACAATGAGCCATGTGCAAACATACACAAAATCTGCCGCTCAAAAATACACTCTCCTCTTTCTCCGCGCATATCATGAAGCGAAGAGAAAGGGGGGAAAGCTATTGTACTACTATGATCCATATGCTACTTATTACCGTGAACAGCCTAAAACAGGCAGTATCCGAAAATTAGCAAACGATTTATTAAATGGAATGAAAGGAGAAGCTACTGCTATTCATTTTTATACCCAGCTCATGCAGCTGGCAAAGACAAACGAAGAAAAGTTGTACATCTCTCATGCGTTGAAAGATGAACAAGCGCATTTACAACAATTTGTTCATTTGTACATCTCCTTGTTTGGTGCACAACCTGTTTATCAAGCTGAGTCGAAAACCTTTTCGTCATTTGCTGAAGGATTAAAAATAGCTCGAGAAGACGAATTTGAAGCATATGAACAATATCGAAACACCTATCTTTCGACCCATGATCAGCATATCCGCGATGTGTTCTTTCGCGCAATGACCGATGAAATCGAGCACGCGCTTCGTTTTTCCATCTTAGCCCTTGAGCAAGCAAGAAGCTGATGCTAAAAGCGTCAGCTTCCATCTTACTTATGCCCCCGCCTACACTCTGTTTAGAGAGGGGAGAGTTACGGATGGATCATCCATATATCTGGATATAAGCTGCAATAAAGAAATGGGCGGTTTTGCTCATGGACAAGCCTTATTGATATAGAAGTTCAAGATGTTGGTTCTTTAACGAACAGATAATGACCGATTTTGGCGGACAGGCAACAGCCAAAAAATAGACCCCTCGTTTCTTTTTGTAATCCAATGGTGGATATATCACCTAAAATAGACGAATGACCCTCTCTCACCTATGATCCATTAAGAGGCGGGAGACTTCTTGGTGGAGTATGTTAAACATTCCACTCCACACAAGGAAAAGTTAACATTGTCACTCGTATATTTCTTTTGCTTGTTGAAATCGTTTATAATTGGGAAGGGACAAATTTAAAAATAAAAAGTGCGGTGATGAGATGGAGCAGCATTTACATCATTTTATCGAGCAATTCGGCTACATTGGCATTATGATTGCTTTAGCAGGAGGAGTCATTGGCCTCCCTGTTCCTGATGAAGTACTATTAACATATGTTGGATATAACGTTTTTACAGGTGCCATGTCATATCCAGCAGCACTAGGCTGCAGCTTCATCGGTGCGCTCCTCGGCATCTCAATCAGCTATTACTTAGGCATACGCTTAGGAACCCCGTTTTTGCACAAATTCGGTCCAAAAATGCATATGTCAGAGAAGAGAATTGAGCAAGCAAAAGTTCTCTTCGCTAAAATGGGACCTTTCCTCTTATTTATCGGCTATTTTGTTCCCGGGATTCGGCATGTTTCAGCATTTCTGGCCGGAACGAATGAATACCGTTTTAAAAAATTTGCCGCTTACGCTTATACAGGCGCTTTTTTTTGGGTATTTACCTTTACCACTTTTGGAAGGATATTAGGGAGAGATTGGAGAAATATACGGCATTATATGGAGCATTACAGCCTCTACCTTCTTGGCATCCTCATGATTGGTTTATTGATTGCCGGTTATGTTTACTACCAGCGCATAACAACAAAGGAAAATGCATCATAAAAGCACAAGGGTATCCCGCTTAATATTGGGCACCCTTGTGCTTTTGGCGTGCTATCGTGAAAATCATCTCAGCAGAATCGCTTAAGGCTTCGCTTCTCCTTTTTGAAAGGTGTCGGTTAAAATCCCCATAAATGTTCCAAATCCAAACATAAACATGGACGATCCCATAATCCCTAAGCTAATAATGGTGAGAAAGAAATCTTTATTGTAATTGTTTGCAATGAAGCTTAGTAAAAATAGTGCAAATCCAACGATCAACCCTACTGAAGCCATCATTTTACACATTTGTGTAATCGCTTTCCCTTCGTACCGTGTATTCATATTTATCATCCCCTTTCTTTAAGGATAATATTTTTGTCACAAAATTGCAACATTTCTAACAACTATTTTATACCATTTTCGTTTATAATTATTTTTTACCTCATTGAACAACATTTACACCACAACAAATACGCTGTACATCATAAACTAACAATAGCTCCTCGATGAAGGAGGCATGCACATTGAACACAATGGATTATGATAAAGCGTTATACTACACCCACCGTTCCGAATGGGATCATCTGCTTATTTTAATGGTACGTACACAAGATGATTTGCTTTCCAAAAAAATTGAACATTTTCTTCATGCTTATAATTTTGAGTATGATTATTCTGTCATTCAGCGACGACTCACCTCCTTGCTGCGATACATTGACCATGCTTTAGAGATGAGCGAGAGGGAGTACGATATTGGAGATGAGCCATATATACATTATTCTCCATAAAAACAAGGAAGGGATTTCCCTTCCTTGTTAGCATGTTTTATACCAGATAAAATTACTCGATTTACCGCGCATTTTTGATAAAAAGTTTGCGGCCAAACATGCCGCTTTTAATTTTATTGATCGTTTTATAAAGCGGTGTTGTTTCATCAAAAACGGCCCACACTCCATATTGATGCAAATCTTAGTGTGTGAAGTTCCCTCTCTAAATAGACAGATGATGCTCTTTTTTTACTGGAGAGGAAAACTTTATCACAGCCAAAGTAGAAATGATTAATAAGATGCTTAATATGGCATACGGAAGCAAAATATGCTGAGCCGCAACAGCGCCTGTAAACACACTTAACAATAGAGTCCGGATCATAAATCCTAAAGCGCGGAACAAACTGTCCACTCGACCCATTTTATCATTAGGAATACTTTCCATCATCAATGAACTGCGCGCTACTCTTGCCCCCGCATTGGCAAATGCCGTAAGAACCACAAGTACATAAAAGATCGCCGTCTGTTGACATAAAAGAAACATCGTGATACTAACTGCATAAATACCGACGCTTAAAGCGACACTTCTTTCTATCGCCATGCGTTTCAATAAAATAGGAGTCACCAGTCCAGCTATAGCGGCTCCAATTCCATACACCATACTTTGGATGCCATATACGGAACTGCCTTGCTTCAGCACATCGGCAATATAAATGGGATGAAGATAATTGGTCATCATGACTCCAATAAACGGCATAAATGAAGCGAGAAGGAACCAAAATAACGATGGTCTCTCCTTCATGCAGCGATATCCTTCGAGCATCTTTTCGCGGAACAATGATTGATCCTTGCTCTCAACAAAAGAACGTTTGTACGGAATCAGCCATATGCATAAAAAGGCCAGTACATAGGTCAGTGCATCAAGCGATAAAATCCATGAAAATGGAATATGGTCAATCATTACGCTTGCCGCTCCTCCAGATATGACTGTCGCCAACTGACCTTGAATTTCCATCATTCCATTTAACTGTTTATATTGCTCCTTAACAAATAATTCTTGATTGAAAGCAAACAAGGTTGGATAAATAAGAAAATAATAAAGGGAGCCACTTGCAAACAAAACGGCTAAATGCCAAACTTTATATTCTCCTGCTCTTCCAAGCAAAGCAAAGAGTAACGAGATGGAAAATCCTATTACCTCCCCAGCAAGCAATATTTTCTTCCGAGAAAAACGGTCGATCCACATCCCGATATATGGCGTCAACAAAAACATCATGATCGTTATCGCAGTTGTCATATATCCGAACGCCGTTTCGCCGCCGCTTTTTTGAACGAAAAGCCAAGGAATAGCTGTCATCGTAATCCCTGTTCCAATAGATGACAAGGTATTGGCTAGTAACAAATAGTGCAAGCGGCGATCCCGATAGAGGCTATTCATGATCTATCTTTAGCCATTTGGAGGCCTTCATATAACGAGTCAGAGTCGCTATAATCCCATCAACCTGTTCCGCTGCTGTGGCTGTCAAACTTTTCTCTGCAAAGCTTACCGGATCCAGCACAAGCTGATTAGGAATTGCATTGGCATATACACCACGCATAACCGTTCGCATGTTATTGAGAGCATTTATGCCTCCTTTTCCTCCTCCACCAACAGCAATTAATGCAACTGGTTTATGCTCAAATTCGTTTTTTCCTAAGAAATCAAGCGCATTTTTTAGAGCCCCGCTCATCGCACTATGATACTCCGGAGAACAAAGAACAACACCATCAGCTTGTTGAACGAGCTGACGCAGGCGAATAACAGCCGGTAACAGATTTTGGCTTTCTTCCCCGTTGTATAGCGGCAATGCGGGCTTGCTTAAATCAATTAGCTCAGCTCCATAATTCTTCGCAATATATTCTGCAACGATTCCAGTTCTTCCCATTTGACGCGGACTTCCATTGATTACTACTAGTTTCATGCTCATCTCTCCTTATGATTTTTCCTATTTTTAATATAAGCTACATAAATGATCGCTAACTCCTTCCATAAACTGATTTTCTTTTACGAAAATGGACGGAAAGGATACTACAACTAAAGTCCGAGATGTTTGACAGCGTACAAAGCGGCTTGCGTGCGATCAGCAAGTCCTAGTTTTGCCAAAATATTTGATACATGTGTCTTGACTGTTTTTTCTGTAATCATTAAAGAGGCGGCAATTTCTTTATTACTTTTTCCTTTCGCAATTTCAGCCAATACTTCTTTTTCGCGCTTTGTCAGTTCCTCTGTCTTATGTTCTGTTGCTGGCTCTTGATAATGCAAATGATTCATAACATGCGGAATCACTTTAGTGTGGAGTTCGCTTTCTCCTCTATGTATAGAACGGATAACGGCAACGAGATGATCAGGCTCAATATCCTTTAATTGATAACCAGATGCGCCAGCACGAATAGCTGGAATCACATGGTCTTGATCAGCAAAGCTTGTTAAAATGAGAATCTTCGTCTTTGGAGATCGTTCCTTCATTTTCTTCGTCGCTTCAATTCCATCCATGACCGGCATAACAAGATCCATGATAACAAGATCTGGCTGATGCTCCATAACAAGTTGAACGGCTTCCGCGCCATTTGCCGCCTCTCCAACAACCTCAATGTCTTTTTGAGTTTTTAAAAAAAACACTAACCCTCTTCGTACGATATGATGATCATCGACAATTAACACTTTTATACTCACAATTTCCCCTCCTTCTTTAGTGGGATCGATAATTCAATTGCTGTTCCCTTTCCAATGGAGCTTTTCATACTAAAAACGCCGTTTACTGCTTCTACCCGTTCTTTCATGCTCTTCAATCCCAGCGATAACGTTTCTGCTCCTGTATAATGAAATCCGCACCCTTTATCGCTAATTTTTACAGCCACGCGTTCGTTTTGCACGGACAGCATGATCTCCACTTCGGAAACACCAGCATGCTTTTTACAGTTATTTAACGCTTCTTGTCCGACCCGCCATAAGCATTGTTCGATTTCATTGGGTAAATCAAGCACTCCTTCAATATCAAGCTTTACATTTAATCCAAGCATTTTGCTATAGTTCATCAATGCGCTGGCAACACCATTTTCTAAACCTTGGGGACGAAGCTGCCAAATTAAGGCTCGCATTTCATGAAGCGCCTCTTGTGCTAATGTTTGCATATGCTCTAGCGCTTCTTTTATGTTTTCTTCTGTCGCTATTTCCTTGGCACCGCTCGCTGTCAGCAGCAATGAAAACAGCAATTGGCTGACCGAGTCATGCAAATCGCGCGCCAGTCGATTTCGCTCCGCAAGCAAGGCAAGCTTTTGTTCATTTTCCACAAGCTTTATACGTTTAATAGCCGTTCCGATCTGATAAGCAACTGACTCTAAAAGAGCTAGTTCCTCTTTGGAAAAACGCTGTTTATGAGGAGAAGCAACATTTAAAATCCCAAACTGCTCGTCTCCGGCACGCAAAGGAACGGTCGCATGATGAGTAATTCCGTTTGTTTCTCCTCGATTTTTTACTATTGCTTCTTTTAGCCGTTTGCACTCGATAATATTGACGGCGTTTTTCAGTCTGCCATCCTGATAACGTTCTAAACACCAGCATATCCCTTCACACATCGGTTTTTTATTTTCTCTCATTAAAGCAGGCGGCAATTCATAATCAGCCATTAAAGTATAGGTTCCATCTTCTTCGACCCAAAAAATCCATCCGCATTCCAGTCCTGTAACATCGATTAGCTGTCTTAAAACCGTCGGCAGCATTTCTTGCAAATCATTGGCCTCATTTAATGTTTCAGCGATCGTTTTCATCGTCTGCAATGCTTGAACACGCTTCATCTCTTTTGCCATTTTCTTTCTCCTTTCTGTCAGGATTCAAGCTTCCTCTTATGAATTTCCTGATAACCATTCGCCAAAAGTGAATCCACGCAACGAACGATCAATGACTGGTGGAAAATGAACTTGCCTTCGTTCATATATTCGTGTGACCAAGCTTGAACCATGCTGCCTTCGATGCAAACGTGTGAAATAGCTCATTGTTTTGGTTTAATCGTTGAAAACAAAAATAATATTTATCATTAAAATCCCCATGCTAAAAGATGCGATTCCAGCTGCTATAAAAAAAAGACAATGCCGAAATAGGCATTGGCACAGACTGTTGGACAAACGCTTTCAAGACAGTCTGAGATGGAAGAAAAAGAACTCAATAGAGGCTTAAAATGATTGTAGACAAAGTCAAAATTGACTTTGTCTACAATCTGAAAGCATGCCGAAATAGGGATGGTCCTTTCCTTACCCGCTAAACAACTGGATATGTCTGTATAAACGGATGAAGCACAATCTCATCAATAAGCATATGCTTAGGAGCGCTAGCCATGTAAATCACGGCATTGGCCACATCACGCGCCTGTAGCCATTTTTGCTTTTCCGGTGCTCCTTGCACCGAATTCGCAAAATATGTATCCACCATTCCCGGGTTGATCGTACCAACGCGAATGCCATATTCTCTCACTTCCTGTGCAAGCGAACCAGAAAAACCTTGTACCGCATATTTTGTCGCCGTATAGGCCGCTCCATTAGGGATCGTATAGCGCCCCACATCCGAAGAAATAGTAATAATCGTTCCTGTTCTCCGCTCTTTCATATGAGGAAGAACGGCTTTTGTTCCAATAAATACACCTTGGACATTGACTTCAAAAATCTTTTTCCATTCTTCGAGCGTTGTTTCCTCTATTGGCTTAAAAAATCCGATTCCTGCGTTATTAACTAGGATATCAATTTGTCCAAACTGTTTCAGCGTTTGGGCAACCAATTCACTCATTTGCTGTTCATTTGCTACATCAGCTTGAAATGTTTCCACAAATGGCGCTCCCTGCTCCTTCAGTTCCTTTCCGGTCTGATGAATCGTCTCTGAGCTTCCAACGAGCGCCAGTTTTGCCCCATGCTGAGCCAGTTGAAAAGCAATTTCTTTTCCAATACCGCGTGAAGCACCTGTGACAATCGCTACTTGATCTTTTAACACGGTCAACATCCTTTCCTGTTGCTATATCCTTTTTTTGAACATACGAGACTTCATGCTTAGCGGTTAGCGGATTCATTTAAATAAGCATGCACCTGCTTCATAACAGCTTCAGACAATTCGTGTAAACGCTGTTCACTATCATCCATCGAACGGCCTTTCACTCCAAAATAAACTTTGGCTTTTGGCTCAGTTCCTGACGGGCGCAAGCAAAACCAAGATCCATCCTCCAGATAGTATTTTAACACATTAGATTTGGGCAGCGTAATGGCCGTGACCTCTCCGGTTGCTGTTTCTACGCGCTCACGGGCTTCATAGTCTTCGATCATCACAATTTTCTTTCCAGCGACCTCCGTTGGCTGATGCTGGCGGAAAGAAGCCAACAGAGCTTGAATTTGCTCCGCCCCTTCTTTTCCTTTTAATGTGAGCGATTCCAATCCTTCGCGATAATATCCATACTGCTCAAATAGCTGCATTAAAGCATCATATAAAGACAGCCCTTGCTTTTTATAGAAGGCGCATACTTCAACTGCCAATGCAGCTGCTTGAATCGCGTCTTTATCGCGCGCGAAATCGCCAATTAAGTAACCGTAGCTTTCCTCATAGCCAAACAGAAAAACATATTGCTTTGTCTGTTCATACTCTTTAATTTTTTCCCCAATAAATTTAAAGCCTGTTAACGTATCGACTGTTTCGATTCCAAATGATGCAGCAATATCGCGGCCAAATTCCGATGTCACAATCGTTTTTAAAGCGACTCCGTTTTCAGGAAGGATTCCTTTTTGCTTTTTTTGCGACAAAATATAATGAAGCAGTAAACCGCCTGTTTGATTTCCTGTTAATACAACATATTCACCCGTTTCGTTTTTTACGGCAATCCCAAGCCGATCCGCATCTGGGTCTGTAGCGATGAGCAAATCTGCTTCCATCTCTTTACCGAGTTGAATGGCCCGTTCAAATGCTGCATGCTCCTCTGGGTTTGGAGAAGAAACAGTTGAAAAATTCGGATCGGGAAGCTCCTGCTCTTTTACCACAGCAACGTGCTTATAACCAAACGCTTCAAGAGCGCGGCGCAACGGCTTATTAGCTGTGCCGTGAAGCGGCGTAAAGACCACTTTCACATCAATTTCTTTAGGAAGCTCTGGATTAAGGGAAATTGTCTTTATCTGATCGATATAGGCTTGATCGATCTCTTCTCCAATGATTTGAATAAGTCCTTTTTCTTTTAATACTGCTTCTTCTTCCACATAGAGAGCTAATTCATTTTCCACTTTATTCACATAATGAATCACTTGATCAGCGGCATCGGGCGGAAGCTGTCCACCATCGGGGCCATATACCTTATACCCATTGTATTCTGGCGGGTTATGGCTTGCAGTAATCACAATGCCTGAAAATGCCTTTAAATAGCGCACGGCAAATGAAAGCTCTGGTGTCGGACGGAGCTCATTGAATACGTATGTTTGAATTCCATGTGTAGCCAAAGTTCGCGCCGCTTGCATCGCAAATTCTGGCGATTTATGCCGAGAATCGTAAGCGATAACAACCCCTCTTTTTTTCGCCTCTTCCCCGAACGACTCTATGTATCTTGCTAACCCTTCAGATGCTTTACGAACTGTATATATGTTCATACGATTAACCCCTGGACCAATTTCTCCGCGCATCCCGCCCGTGCCAAATTCCAAATTTTTATAAAAGCAATCCTCCAGCCATTTCTCATCCCTGCTTTTTTGCTGAAGTTCCTGCTTTATCTCTTTTTCTAAATGCTCATAAGTCATCCATTGCTCATACTTACTTTTCCAGTTCATTGCCATATCCCTCCCTGCAAAATTCCCTTACTTTTGTATTCGTCACCATCATACGATATTCCTGTTCTAAAAAAAAGCAAATGTTTATTTAGCACAAAAAGGATGCCCCTTGATTAGAGGCATCCTTTTTGTTATTCTTGTGGCTGGGAAGGCTCAGAAATATTGGTAAGGGCTTGTTCTGCAGCATTGTCATACTGCTGATTAGTCGCAATGTCCCCTAGAGCCACAATCCCGCGAAGCTGGTTGTTTTCAACAATCGGCAAACGGCGAATTTGATGCTGAGCCATCACATTTGCGGCTTCTCCCACGCTCATATTTGGCGTTCCTGTCACAAGGTTCGTTGACATTACTTGGGACACCGGAATGGAAGCGCCTTTTCCATCTGCCGTTGTACGCAATGTAATATCACGGTCTGTAATGATTCCTCTTACTTGACCGTTTTCTACAACCGGAAGAGCGCCAACATTTTTCTGGCTCATAAGCTCGGCGGCTTCTTGAACCGTTTGATTCGGAGAAACTGTCGCTACATTTTTTGTCATAATGCCTTCAACAGTGTTGTTATTCAATGTCATCCTCTCCTTTCATCGATTATTGTCACCACTTTGTTCGGATATATAGATAGAAAATAATGTTTGTACACGTATGCTCATGATCCAATAAACACCAATGAAAAGACTGAATCCCTCGGTTTTTTGTCGCGAACTAAGCATGATTATAGGATATCGTCCTCGAACAACGAATGCTTTGCCAACCAATGAATTTGCCGCTGGCGTTCTTGTTTAGGGAAAAGCCAGAAAGGGTTGTGCTTAACGAGCTCGTATGTTAATAATGGATCATCAACATTTTTAATGTTTGCATATTTTTATCTCGTCATCGTCAAAATAAAAACGGGCGCTGTACATCAGGCCGCCCGTTTTCCTTTTATTGTATTTTATAAACCCGTGCTTCCCATGGACGCAAGCGAATTTCATGAAGATCTTCGCTTTCCACGACAGGATAATTGTGAATAAGCAGCTCTTTTGCAGTATATACAATATCCTCAGGCAGGCGAAAAACGGGGGTCTCGTTCGAAAAGTTCGTGATCACCACCAATTTTTCGTTTCCAAGGGTTCGCGTATAAGCATAAATCAATGGATGGTCTTCTAAAATTAAATGGTACGTTCCATATACAATAACAGGATGCTGCTTGCGGAGCTGTATCAGTTTTTTGTAATAATGAAAAACCGAATCGGGATCTTGAAGTGCCGCTTTTGCATTGATTTCTTTATAATTTGGATTGACCTGAATCCAAGGCGTTCCATCGGTAAAACCAGCGTGTTTGCTATCATCCCATTGCATCGGCGTTCGTGCATTGTCACGCCCTTTATAATAAATTTTTTCAAGCACGGCTTGCGGGTTCTCACCGTACTTTTCAACATATTCTTTATACATATTAAGTGTTTCAATATCGCGGTAGTCTTCGATCGATGAAAAACGGACATTGGTCATTCCAAGTTCTTCCCCTTGATAAATATACGGCGTTCCCTGCATCATATGAAGAAAGGTCGCCAGCATTTTGGCAGACTCCACGCGATATTGCTTATCATCTCCAAAACGGGATACGGCGCGGGGCTGATCGTGGTTATTTAAATAAAGGCTATTCCATCCTTTTCCTTCTAACTCTTTCTGCCATTTTGTCATTGTTTTTTTCAAATCAGCCAATTTCCACGGCCGAATATCCCATTTTCCTCCAGGTCCAGAATCTAAATCAACATGCTCAAATTGAAATACCATATTTAGCTCGCATCGAGCCGGATCGGTATATAAAATTCCTTCTTTTGGAGTCACACCTGGTGTTTCGCCGACCGTCATAATATCGTAATGGGATAACACCTCCCGATTCATTTCCTGCAAAAATTCATGCACACGCGGTCCATTCATAAAATATCGGCTGCCTGATGCATATTTCTTCCCATCGTATACTTCTCCATCCGGCAGTTCGGGCACTTTCGAAATCATATTGATAACATCCATTCGAAAGCCATCAACCCCTTTATCGAGCCAAAACCGCATCATTTCATAAATTTCTTTCCGGACATTTGGATTTTCCCAATTCAAATCTGGCTGCTTTTTTGAAAACAAATGCAAATAATACTCTCCAGTTGCTTCATCATACTCCCATGCCGAACCGCTAAAAAACGACTCCCAATTGTTTGGTTCCTTTCCTTCCTTTCCCACGCGCCAAATATAATAGTCTCGATAGGCATTATCCTTTGATTTCCGCGATTCGATAAACCATGGATGTTCATCCGATGTGTGATTGACCACTAAATCCATCACCAATTTAATACCGCGCTTATGCATTTCTGACACCATTTCTTCCCAATCTTCCATCGTTCCGAATTCATCCATAATATTTCGGTAATCGCTAATATCATATCCATTATCATCATTAGGCGATTGATATACAGGAGATAGCCAAACCACATCAATTCCGAGTTCTTTTAAATAATCAAGCTTAGAAATAATCCCGCGAAGATCGCCAATTCCGTCACCGTCAGCATCCTTAAAGCTGCGCGGATAAATTTGATACACAACCGCCTCTTTCCACCACTTCTTCTCCATTTTCATCACTCCCATCTATGTATATATGAAAACGATTTCATATATATGTATTTTACTACAAGATCCTGCCTGTGCCTACTAATTTTACATTTTTCCTATCCTCCGTTATAATGAAACTATTCAAAATACATAACGGTAGATCCCATCGCATGCACGGCCACACGTGTATATGGAATGCAGCTTGCCATGCTAATTTTCGACGATCGGGCGGCCAAACAATGGCGTTATATGCCCCTGATGAAAGCAAGTCCACACGCTTGCTTCTGGTCGTCCGCTTCTTCTGCCTTTCTGTTTATATGGATAATCCATCATTGGAAGATTCAAGCTTGCCATAGACGGCAAACCGTAATAGGCATCACACACATCGTGCAAAAATTAAAAAAGATAATAGGGAGCATGATATGAGTCGAAAGGAAAAAATGCTAGAAAATTTATTGCTGGGTGCATGGGGAACTGCTCTAATCGCCACATTAGGAAGTCTTTATTTTTCGGAAGTGATGAAATTCATACCGTGTGATCTTTGCTGGTTTCAGCGCATTTTTATGTATCCGCAGGTCATCCTTTTAGGACTAGCAGCTATTCGCAAGGAATATAGCATGGCACGATATAGCTTGGCGCTGTCTGCGATCGGCGGCACGATTTCACTTTACCATTACTTAATCCAAAAAGTGCCTCTATTCCAAGAGCATGCGATTACTTGCGGCCGCATTCCATGTACAGGCCAATACATTAATTGGTTAGGCTTTATCACCATTCCATTTTTAGCGCTCACAGCGTTCTTCATCATTAGTCTACTAAGCACGTTCATCATCCGAACAGTGAAGGAAGGGAATTTCAATTGAAAAAAATCTTGATTTTCGGGACCGTTATCCTCGCTTTATTCTTAGCAATCTCTTGGATCACGTCTTATCAGCAAACTGAAAAAGCAAAAGACAATCCTTATAAAAAAGAAAAGTTAGATCCCGCCACCATTGAACAGCTGGATGATCCAAACTACAAAAACCTCATCCTACCAGATGAGCTTGCTAAAAAGCTCGATAATCATGAAACGGTGACAGTATATTTCTATAGTCCTACTTGCCCACACTGCGAAAAAACAACACCGATCGTCGTTCCACTTGCCAAAAAAATGGGCATTGACTTGAAATTGTTCAATTTGCTTGAGTTTGAAGACGGCTGGGATACGTATCATATCGATGGAACACCGACCATTGTCCATTTTGAAAAGGGCAAAGAGGTAAAGCGAATTGACGGATACCGTGAGGAAAACGTTTTTCGCGATTGGTTCGAATCGATTAAGTAAAAAGGGCTCTCATCAGCAAGAGTCCTTTTTACATGACCCAATCATTTTGCGGCCGCGAATACATGCTAAAAATACGGCGGCGTTTTTTCTGGAACTGGTCAATAGTAAACGGAAAGGATATTCCAAACTTCTCAAGCAACTGAACATTCCGTTCAAATAAATGATGATATCCTTCTTGGATACCATGATGTTCAATGCACTCAATGACTGTAAGGAGCGATTGCAAGGCCGAAATCAATTGGAATGCTTCTTTCATCGTGCCGTTATATCGCAAACCTTCCATAGAGAGAATTTGCAACTGTTCAAATTTTTGAATCTGCTCATCGTCAAAATAACACGGAAATACTTCGCTATAAAAACAATGAATTAAATCGCCGATATGTTCCTCATGCTCTTTTGTCGCTGCATTCACTACCTTCAATGCTACATACCACCTTTTTCTACTACATTCTACTCTTGCATGTTCAGATCGTTCAACGATACTATGAGTGTATCATACATGCTGAATCAATAGTGAAAGAAATTATTTCCACAATGCAAGAATCTCCCATCGGTTTCTTACTGCTATTGTTTCATGACTCTATTAGCGGTAGTGGACGTTACATGCAAAAATGATCGATATAACTCGATCCCTTGGGAGGACGATCCGTTTTTGACGGTCAGGCGACCAAATAAGGAATGTTCTAAAAGCTATATGGTTTGTCCCAATCGCCTAACTCTTGTTGAATTTAGAGCGTAATAGGCCAAAACGGGGCGCACGCTGTTGGCTATCTCTCTGCACTACTTATTTTATAAATGATAGAAAATGAAGGTGAAAAATGTGCTAACAATTCGCAAAGGAGAATGGCTAGAATTTACTGTACCGTCCGACTGGCACGGACAAACGATCGAATCTTTATTAAGGACCATGTGGAATTCACCAAAAAAATGGCTTCATCAACTCCGAATGGAAAAAGGAGTGAGGGTAAACGGAGAAACAGTGTCTTGGCAAACCCGTCTGCAAAAAAACGACCGATTCCAGATATGGGTGTATAAACCTGAGACGTCCGACATTTTACCAAACTATCAGGAGCTTGATATTTTGTGGGAAGACGAGCATCTTATCGTCGTAAATAAGGCTGCTGGAATGGAGGTCCATCCAACCTCTCCCAATCAAACAAACACATTATCCAACATTGTAGCAGCCTATTTTCAAACAAAGGGGATTTTTACAAAGGTTCGGCATATCCATCGCTTGGATCGGGATACATCAGGAGCTATTTTATTTGCCAAACACGCTTTGGCAGGTGCCATATTGGACCGCATGCTGGAACAGCGGCAAATCAAACGAACCTATGTAGCTCTTGTTCATGGAATTTTAAAGAAGAAAAGTGGAAGCATTGACGCACCAATCGGACGGGATCGCCATCATCCGACAAGGCGAAGGGTATCAAAAACCGGCCTGGCCGCTGTAACCCATTATCGGGTTCTCGATACGGACTTTAAAAAGCAAACTTCATTGGTCGAACTTACGTTAGAGACAGGACGCACACATCAAATCCGCGTGCATATGAGCTATATTGGTCATCCTTTAGTCGGCGATCGTTTATATGGGGGAAGCGCCCAACCATTGTCAAGACAGGCGCTTCATGCATTCAAGCTCGATTTCCCGCACCCTTTTACCAATGAATTCATTCGCTGCGTAGCTCCTTGCAATGATAAATGGCTGCCTAATACCCTCTGGTCATAAAACTTGCCTTGCAGACGCTTTTATCATGCACCATTAGTCTCGCTCGGCTGCATTGATCGTCTGCAAGCGTTTTTCAAAAAACAGTTAAGAATCGCCGGATGAAAATAGCTGTAGACAAAGTCAAAATGGACTTTGTCTACAGCTTAGCCTTGTACACTTTGCTATCAATAATGAAATTGGGCCTCTCCATCACCATGTAGCGAATGATCTTCCTCTTGAGCTTCCTTTCTCGTGACTTCAATCGTTTTTACATGATGACCATCCATCTCCAGCACCTTCAACAAGTAATGATCCACCTCGATGCTGTCGCCTTCTTTGATATCATAGTGTTCTGTTAAAATCCAGCCGCCGATCGTATCAACGTCACTATCATCAATTGACAGACCAAATAAATCATTGACCTCGCTAATCAACACTTTTCCATCAACCACTGTATGCAGATCATCAATTTTTTGGATTAACGGAAGCTCATCAACGTCAAACTCATCTTGAATTTCACCAACAATTTCCTCCAAGATATCTTCAACCGTAACAAGTCCTGACGTTCCGCCATATTCGTCCACTAAAATCGCCATGTGAATACGTTCTTTTTGCATTTTTACAAGCAAATCATGAATGGCAATCGATTCAATCACTTGAATGATTGGACGAATATAATCCTTTAGCTCCTTCGTTTGTGAGCGATTAGCGACGAGATCTGTAAATACTTCCTTTACATTAATTAAACCGAGAACGTGATCTTTATCTCCATCAATCACCGGATAACGTGTATACTTTTCTTCTTTAATGATCTCTAGATTTTCTTGAATCGAATGATTGATATCAAGAGCTACAATCTCTTTGCGCGGTACCATGATCTCCTTTGCCACCCGGTCATCAAAACGGAAAATGTTATTCACGTATTTATATTCCGACTGGTTAATTTCCCCGCTTTTATAGCTCTCTGATAAAATAAGCCGCAATTCCTCTTCAGAATGCGCAAGCTCATGCTCTGACGCAGGCTTCAAGCCAAACAAATTGGTTACAAGGCGTGCAGATGTATTCAGTGTCCAAATAAATGGATACATGAGCTTATAAAACAAAATAAGCGGCTTTGCTGTAAATAATGTAATAGCTTCAGCTTTTTGAATTGCGAATGTCTTCGGCGCCAGTTCACCAACAACCACATGCAAAAACGTAATGCTAGCAAAGGCAATAATAAAAGACAAAACATGCGAGAGAGATTCGGATAAATCCAATCCTTCAAACACCGGCAGGAGCATTCGCTCAACAGTCGGCTCCCCTAGCCAACCTAATCCTAACGATGTAATCGTAATCCCAAGCTGGTTAGCTGATAAATACTCATCCAAATTTGAAATAACATTTTTCGCGGCAATCGCACGTTTATTTCCTTCGCTAATCAATTGATCGATTCTTGATGTCCGCACCTTGACGATAGCGAATTCCGAGGCAACGAAAAAGCCGGTAATCGCAATTAATAAAGCCACTATCACTAAATTAAATATGTCCAATTAGTTTCCGCACACGTTGACCGTGTGCGGATTACACCTCCTACAAAACGAATTGTATGTTACTCTTCATCGTTATTGCTTTGGGTAAAGATAAGTATATATTTCAACAGCTCAAGCACCGAAATAAGCGCAGCGGCCACATAAGTCAAAGCGGCTGCCCCCAGCACCTTGTTCACTCCACGCTCCTCTTCACGCTGGATAATTCCTTCAGCAAGCATAAATTTCTTCGCTCTTGAGCTTGCATTAAATTCAACGGGCAGCGTGACGAGCTGAAACGCTACGGCAAAGGAAAAGAAAATAATGCCTAGTCCAATAAGGGAAAGCTGCTTAAAAAGAAATCCCGCTATTAATAAGAACGGAGCGGCTCCAGATGTGAAATTAACAATCGGGAACATGCGGTGGCGAAGCACTAGCGCTCCATATGATTGCTTATGCTGGACAGCATGGCCGACCTCATGCGCTGCCACAGAAACGGCGGCGATGGAACGTCCGTAATATACTGGTTCTGATAGGCGAACAGCACGGGAAATCGGATCATAATGGTCCGTTAATCTTCCTCGAACTGGCTCAACAGGCACATGATAAAGACCATTGCGGTCTAAAATCATTCTGGCCACTTCCGCTCCCGTTAATCCGGAAGAAGCTAATACTCTTGACCATCTTTCAAAGTTTCCCGAAACTTTAAATTGCGCCCACAGAGAAATGCCAAATGCAATCATAATTAAAAAATCCATCGGATGAAAAAACATTCATAAACCCTCCGTTAATGGTCGCATAACATCATGAAAAACATGTTATACTATTTAATATTTTACTGTACCTCGCATTTTTTCGTCAAACAAAGTCCTCTTTACCCTTTAGTATGGAAAAAATGAATACATATACAAATTCCATTTTATTCTTGTCCGCTTTTTCAAGATGATTCGCTCCATCTTTTTTATCATGCTCATAGCTTATTCTCTTCTCCCCTTCAGCCGTGTTTTCGCCATATCAAATTGAGGGAACCTTTCGATCTTTTCGTTTTATTGGATCTCCATGATTCGCAAATGGAGCCAATGCCGAAGTCATGTATATATAGACGTAGCTCTTGTTCTAT
This sequence comes from Anoxybacillus sp. B2M1, assembly GCF_001634265.1. Taxonomy (NCBI): domain Bacteria; kingdom Bacillati; phylum Bacillota; class Bacilli; order Caryophanales; family Anoxybacillaceae; genus Anoxybacillus; species Anoxybacillus sp. B2M1. The sequence continues at coordinate 2,000,257 of NZ_CP015435.1, forward strand.
TTCATCGTTGGGTTTCAGAACAAGAAGCTTCTCCCCCCTATAAAATTAAAAAGGCTTCCATCATGAAGCCTTAAATTGATGATAAACATTTTTATCCTCCATCAATGGCGATCGCTCTTCCGCTTATGAACTTCTTTCGTGCGATTTGCACCTCCCAGCTGCATTCTTTATTTGTGTTTTCAAGCCAGTTTAATGTGGAAGCATCGCTACGAACGGAGGCTAGTGAACTACCCACCACTTATCAACCTTGCAGTTTGATTGAAGTGGGGGCTTCTCGGGTAGTCCTATCTAACGATAGGAAATGGACCGAGCGAACCCTCTTGTTCCAAGAGTTGTTGTTTTTTATGCGAACGCTACTAAGCGTAATCCTTCATTTTTGATATTGATCGCAGAATTGTGATCGCGATCCAATACTAAACCACAAGAACATTGGTACACACGTTCAGATAACGGCATTTCTTTTTCTTTGCCACAACAAGAACACTTTTTTGTCGAAGGAAACCATTTATCGATTTTGATCAGTTGTTTTCCTTGCTCTTTTAGTTTGTATTCTAAGAATCTTGTGAACATCCCCCACCCGTTATCATGAACGCTTTTTCCAAAATGAAGGGCTTGAGACATCCCTTTCATGTCTAAGTCTTCGATGACTACAGCGTCATAAGTGATTGCTAATTCTTTTGACTTGTGATGAAGAAAATTCATGCGTTGGTTTGCTATTTTTTCATGTAATTGAGCCACTTTTAAGCGTTGTTTTTCCCATCGTGAAGAACCTTTCTTTCTACGGGAAAGAATCCGCCCTGCTTTTGCCAGCTTGTCTAAAGCTTGTCGATAGTAACGTGGGTAATTGGCTTTCTCACCCCGTTCACTCTCGACATATAGACCGTCCATGGCAAAATCTAAACCGACCACTTTTTGAATCTTGACAGGTTCCATTTCCTTTTCATATTCGGTCAAAATCGAAATATAGTATTGGCCCGACTTTGTTTTAGAAATGGTGCAAGATTTGATTTTATACTCGGCGGGGATTTCTCGATGTTGCTTCATTTTGATCGGTTTTTTGAACTTGGGCAATTGGATATGACCATTTTCCAACTTAATATTGCCGTTGACCATGTTGGTTGTGTAAGATTGCTTGTGCTTTTTACTTTTGAATTTCGGAAATTCCGTCCGACCTTTGAAAAAGTTTTTATAGGCATTTTGCAGGTTGATTTGCGCGTTTGCCAAAGCTAATGAGTCCACTTCTTTGAGAAACGGAAATTCTTCTTTATATTTGGCGGGTGTTGGCCACTTTTGCTTTTTAAGCCGTTCTTTATCGTTTTTGAATTTTTCATATCGTTCTTTGCGTTCGGCGAGCATTTGATTGTAGACAAACCGCACACAACCAAACGTTTTCTCTAATAACTCTTTCTGTTCTTCATGGGGGTATAGGCGAAACTTGAACGCTTTGTGTTGATGGGTCATATCAAATCAACTCACTTTTTGCCTTGATTCTCAATATACTTCCTTATGACATCTATTGGAGCACCGCCTGTTGTAAGCATACAAAAGCTTCTTGACCAAAACATTTCTTTCCACAGTTTTGTTCTGATATGAGGAAAATTTTTCTTTATCAGTCGAGAACTTGCGCTTTTATAGGCATTGATAAATTTTGATAATTCGGAATTAGGATGGGCTTTGAATAGAACGTGAACATGATCGTTGTCATGATTCCACTCTGTCAACGTAATGTTGTATTTGCTTCCAATCTCAATAAACATATTTTTTGCAAAATCAGATATTTCATCAGTGAATACTTCTCTGCGGTACTTCACGACTAATACAAGATGGTAATGTAACGAGAACACTGAATGATTATTACTATCTAATTTCATTGATATATCAATCCTTTTATCTTTATAAGACTGATTATATCAAAACCTTTGGTTATCGCCAACCGAAATTCATCTCCCGCCTACTCACGGGGCTGTGCCCTTCACGTTCCTTGAGGCGGGAGACTTCTTTCAGAAATTACGTTAAAATGGTTGTAGCCAAAATTCATGTTCACTTTGACTACAACCTGAAAACCTTCTCTTATGACACCTTTTTACAGCAAGCAACCTTTTTTCTCACAGTACGACGTCTTAGAGATGAAAGGATACATGAATCTCTCCCAACTCCACTTTATAAGGTGCGAAACTTCTTAGTGAATATGTTAAAAATTAAAATTATCTGGATCGGGACCGATCCGCTCATTTTTATTGAGGGAATTAATTTTCTCCATGTCCTCTGCCGTTAATTCAAAATCAAAAATGTTTGCATTTTCTTTAATACGATGTGGAGTGACTGATTTTGGAATAGTCACCACTTCGTTTTGCAAATCCCAGCGAAGAATCACTTGTGCCGGTGATTTTCCATATTTCTTTCCGATTTCAATTAAAGTGGAATCATGAAGCAATTCACCTTGCATAAGCGGCGACCAAGCCTCCAACTGAATTCCATGCTGTTTGCAGAAGGATCGAAGCTCTTCTTGAGTAAGGCGCGGATGATACTCCACTTGGTTTACCATCGGCTTAATTTGACAATCCGCAAGCAAATCTTCTAAATGATGAATCTGAAAATTACATACTCCAATAGCGCGCACGCGGCCATCTTTGTATAGCTGTTCAAGCGCACGATACGTATCCTTATACTTCCCCTTTACAGGCCAATGAACCAAATAAAGGTCCACATAATCAAGACCAAGCTTTTGCAAACTGTCCTCAAACGCTTTTAATGTAGTATCATATCCTTGATCTGAATTCCACACTTTTGTAGTAATAAAAAGCTCTTGTCGCGGCACGCCAGATTCCTTTATAGCCTGGCCGACTCCTTGTTCATTTTTATAGACTGCGGCTGTATCAATATGACGGTATCCTACTTCAATCGCTGTTTTCACCGCTTGAACTACTTCCTCGCCATCCTTTACTTTCCAAACACCAAATCCAAGCCACGGCATTTTGACACCATTATGTAAGATCGCTCCATCATGTAAGCTGTTCATTGCTTCTCCTCCTTCCAAATTTTACGTTTTCATTATCGCTTTTTTTGTTTTTCAAAAGCAAAAGATATGCTTGATCAAAAAACCGGCTTCTTATCGCCTTGTGGCGATGTTAGAAGTCGGTTTCATCTGAATCTTATGAATTTTTTATTTTTGTAAACCGTTTTTCACCCATTGGGCGACTTGCACCGTGCGTTTTGCTTGATGTTTGACAGCCGCCTCAGCATCTTCAGCAATATTGCCGTTTTGATCTACTGTTACACTTGTACCATACGGATTTCCTCCGCCAGCAAAAATCGCCGGATCGGTATATCCTGGCGCTGCCACAATGGCTCCCCAATGATACATCGTTGTGTACAATTGCAAAATGGTTTGCTCTTGACCACCATGAGGATTTTGAGCGCTTGACATAGCACTTACCACTTTGTTGACAAGCTTCCCTTGGAACCAAAGCCCCCCTGTTGTGTCTAAAAATTGTTTAAGCTGCCCTGGAACATTGCCAAATCGGGTTGGTGCGCTGAAAATAATCGCATCTGCCCATTCCAAGTCATCTAGCGTGACCGTTGGAACATCTTTTGTTGCTTCCACATGTGCCTTCCAAGCAGGGTTAGATTCAATGGCTGCCGCTGGAGCAAGCTCAGGAACTTTTAATACCTTTACGTCTGCCCCTGCGTCTTTCGCTGCTTCTTCTGCCCATTTCGCTAATTTGTAATTGGTTCCGGTAGAACTGTAATAGATGATCGCTAAGTTGACATTGGTCATATCCATTCTCTCCTTTATAAATATATAATCTCATTCCGCCTTTTAACATTCTTCAGTCGAGAAGTCTCCCACTTCTAAATCTTGCGAAGCTTGATGAAAGTGGGAGATGAATCGACTTCGGACAAGGACAGGCTTTTGCCTGTTCAATTGTCTGACCCTGTGGTAAAATAAACCTATGTCGTTCTTTCATAACTGGATATAGGAGGTTGCATGGAGAAAATAAAATGCGAAAACCAAGCGGATCCTTCCATGCGTAAAATATCCAAGGTACAAAAGAACTCCGAATTGTCGGACATCTAGGGTTGGAACGACCCGAAGTCACGCTCAGGGAGACGAAAGGCGGCTTTCGTCGTGGAACTGAGAAGCTCCCACTTCAAGCTTTAGCTAAGTGGTGAGTAGTTCACGGCAGATCAATGAGCATTACCCGCGTATCGGTCTCAGCGGCTATTTTTAATTGAGGGGTTTGAGCCATTCGTGCAGAATCTCGTTTATATAGATTAACCTCCTCGTTAACCTTCAATTCTCCATCAATCACAAACAGGAAAATGCGACGGCCGCTCTCCTGCTCAAATATGATCTCATTTCCCGCTTCGATATCTGACAAATAGATGGTTAAATCCTGATGAATGTGCGCCACATTAGGAGATTGTGGATTTTTCGCTACAACAGGAAGCCATTGGTTTTTCAATTGGCTTATATCAAAGTCGGTTCTCTCATAAGACGGAGCAAGGCCGTGACGTTCTGGCAAAAACCAAAGCTGCAGCAAATTCACATCCTCTGTCGCTGATGGATTCACCTCAGAATGAACAATTCCAGTTCCAGCCGACATTCGCTGAATGCCGCCAAATGTAGTAATGGCCTCATTGCCTAAACTATCTTTATGCTTCAGCTGACCGCTAAGCACAATCGACACAATCTCCATTTCTTGATGGGGATGTGCACCAAATCCACGAAGTGGTTTGATCACATCATCATTTAATACACGCAAGGGGCCAAAATTTACGTTAGTTGGGTCAAAATACTCAGCAAAAGAAAAACTAAAGTACGTATCTAGCCAACCATGAGTTGCATGATATCTTTCATCTGCCGGATATATTTGAATCAACCTAGCTCACATCCTCTCAAAAATCTCGAAATCGAGATAATAAATTTTGATTTAGTGAATTTTTAATTCGAGATTTATTATACAAAACAATAACTACCATTGTCAACCTATTTTGAATAAAAAAGCATACACTTCCTTTTTTACTTTTTTGTATGAGCATGGAGCCTATATAGTGTAACGACGGCTGAAGGAAAATCTACTTCTTTACCTTCGACCGTCGATTTTTCTGAAGATATTGGTTCATGCTGAACCATGCTCTTTCAAAAGCAATATAGTCAGCATGTCCAATAATTCATTTGCCGAAATCTTGCGCTAGCTATATTCCATGATCTTTTCTGTCATCCTCCACCGTCCATTACTGGGCGATGGTCATCTTTTGATTCATCTCAGGATTGCCCTCAGTATGAAATTCCTTTTCCATTTTTGAAACAACAACTGTAGCTACCCCGTTTCCGATGAGATTCGTGATAGCGCGCGCTTCCGACATAAAGCGATCCACTCCAAGAAGCAATGCAATTCCCTCTACTGGAATCATCGGAAATGCTGTGAGCGTTGCCGCCAGCGTAATAAACCCTGATCCCGTTACTCCTGCCGCTCCTTTCGAAGTCAGCATTAACACACCTAACAATGTGAGTTCTTGCCATATGGTCAGATCAATCCCGTACGCTTGCGCAATAAACATGGCCGCCATGGAAAGATAAATCGATGTTCCATCTAAATTGAAAGAATATCCTGTCGGAACCACAAGACCAACGACCGATTTAGAACAACCATACTTTTCTAGTTTTTCCATCATTTTCGGCAAGGCTGACTCTGAAGAAGATGTCCCGAGCACAAGCAAAATTTCGTCTTTAATGTATGCAATAAATTTAAAAATGCTAAATCGATAAAATTTAGCAATCGCCCCCAGCACAAGCACGATAAATAAAAACATTGTCATATAAACAGATCCCATTAGCTTTCCAAGGGCCACTAAAGAGCTTAATCCAAATGTACCGATCGTATAAGCCATAGCGCCAAAAGCGGCAAGAGGAGATACCTTCATTACCATGTTAACAATACGGAAGAAAATATCAGCTAATCTTTCAAATAAATCTACTACTGGCTTTGCTTTTTCTCCCATTGCCGCTGTCGCTAATCCAAACAGTACAGCAAAGAAAAGAATCGGAAGCAGGTCTCCCTTCGCCATCGCTCCAACCACATTATCAGGAATAATACTTAATAAAAACTCGACAATCCCGTGGTCCGTTGCTTCTGCCTGCTTCGTATACTGGGAAACATCGCCCCCCTTTATCGCGTCTATATTAACTCCTGCACCAGGCTTGATAAGATTGACAACGATGATCCCGATAGCTAAAGCAAACGTCGTCACAATTTCAAAATAAATGAGCGCTTTACCGCCAATTCGTCCTACCTTTTTCAAATCCCCCATGTTTCCAATACCGATGACAACAGTAAAGAAAATAATGGGTGCGATCAGCATTTTAATCAACTTAATAAATCCATCGGCTAGCACCTTTAGCTGCGTTCCAAAATCGGGAAATAAAAAACCTACCAAAATACCAAGCACAATTCCCGTGAGCACTTGAACCGTTAAATTTTTAAAATGAATCCTCATCCTTCTGTCCCCCTCTATTTGATAACGCTTTCATTTATCATCGCCTTTATCTTAACAAACGACAGAAGAGTATGAATATTATGGTAATATTGTTCATTTTGTTCATTTTGTTCTTCAAACCAAATCCATAAAAAATACTGAGCCAATGAGGCTCAGTGCTGAATCTTCCGCAAAAGATCGTTGCCAAATTCTCTCTGAAATTCTTCATATAATGGTCTAAATGACTGTTTCCATTTTTCTCTTTCTGTTTCTGTAAGTTCATAAATATGCATTTGCTGATTTTGTTTCATTCGTTCCAATTCTTCTTGATTTTGTTGTTTAGATTGCTGTAAATTCCATCTCGTTGTCTCCTGCATGGCTTCGGTAATTTTTTCTTGAATATCTTTTGGTAAACTATTCCAGAATCTGCCGTTGACTATAACAGCATAGCCAAGATAGCCATGATTACTGATTGTTAAGTATGGTTGAAATTGATAAAACCCTTTTGAATAAATATTGGAGATCGTATTTTCTTGCCCATCAAATTCATGCTTCTCTAACGATTCATAAACACGGTCAAAAGAAACTACGATCGGATTGGCCCCTAAAACCTGAAACTGTTTGCTAATGACTTCACTCGGCATCACCCGAAACCTTAATCCTGAAAAATCGTTTGGTTCAATCAATAGCCGGCGATTGCTCATCATCTGTTTAAAACCATTGCTCCATAACGCAAGCCCTTTCATCCCTTCGCGGTCAAGCATCGCTAATAATTGCTTTCCGACCTCTCCTGTAAATGTTCTTTCGACATCGCTATAATCTTGAAAAATAAACGGCAAATCCAGAACCTGCCACTCTGGAATCAACTGTGTGACCTTTGACAATGATGGGGCAATCATTTGCACATCACCGCGCAATAAGGCATCGATTTCTTCCCCGTCTGAGTATAAAGATCCATTTGGAAATACTTCTACCTTCACCCGGCCATTTGTCTTCTTCTCCACCAATTGAGCGAATTTCTGCGCTGCTAATCCTTTTGGTGTATTTTCAGCGACAACGTGGCTAAAATAAATCACAATTTGCTTGTTTAACCCTTGCTGTTCATCATCATAAACAAGCTGCTCCGGCTTTTGAATTTGTATCATCCATACGATTACAGCAGCTAAAATAGCCAATAAGCCGGTGATCATCCATTTTCTTCTCATGCTTCTCTCCCGTCACCTGTTTTCTGCTTTGAGAAAATTCTAACATATACAGAGAGAAATGATAAAATAGATAGAAGAAAAGTTTTATGCTTTATGATAGAGACAAAAATGGAGGATCTGTTTTGGGAACCCATCGTTTCAATCTTTCTCCTGTTTTTTCTGCTACCTCTCACGGCCAAAAAACAGAGAGGCAACAGTCAAAACAACTGGCATGCTTTGTCTTTCTCAGAAGGAGTTGACACATGAAAAGACTATCGATCCGTTGGAAAATTACAGCCCTTATCTTTTTTATTGTGAGCTTCTCTTTACTGTTAGGCGGCATTGTGATTGTCGGAAATTTCGTTCACACAAAGGAAGAAGAGCTGAAACAACGCGCTCTTTTAACTGCGCGCACGGTCTCTGAACTTCCAGAGATCAAGCAAAATATAATAGGAACGTCAGCTGCGCGATACTCTATTAATGCTGTAGTGGAACGTTTACGAATCATTCATGGAGCGACCTATATCGTCGTATTAGATCAACATCGCATTCGATTATCCCATCCTGTGCAAGAAATGATCGGCAAGCCGTCATTTGGAAAAGATGAAGGCCCTGCCTTCGCTGAACATACATACACATCTAAAGCTCGCGGTGAAATTGGCACGGTTATTCGCGCATTTGTTCCGATTATGAACAACGATCACCAGCAGATTGGCGTCGTTATCGCCGCTTATCAGCTTCCGAGCATCCTAGAAGCATTATTATCCTTAAAAATAGAAATTTTGCTTACCGCTGGCCTTTCTTTATTGTTTGGGGGAATCGGATCTTGGCTGCTTGCTTCGCATATTAAGCGGCAAATGTTTCAACTGGAGCCGCATGAAATTGCTAAATTGCTTGTTGAGCGAACAGAGACATTTAATGCGATGCATGAAGGGGTTATTGCCATTGATAAAGATGAAAAAATTACGATTTTTAACGACAAAGCGAAACAAATGTTAGGAATTTATGAAGATGTCATTGGCAAACCGATTCGTTTGATCCTTCCCGATACACACTTACCGGAAATCCTGCAAATCAATGAGCCAATCTATAATAAAGAACTGCAAATTCGGCATTTAAATATTTTAAGCAACCGAATTCCTATTAAAGTAAATGGGCAAATTGTCGGAGCAGTCGCTATTTTTCAAGATCAAACAGAAGTCAAAAAGCTGGCGGAGGAATTGACAGGAGTGAAAGCCTTCGTCAGCGCCTTGCGCGTTCAAAATCACGAATATATGAATAAGCTTCATACCATTGCTGGTCTTATTCAGCTCGGCCATAAAGAAAAAGCGCTTGAATACGTATTTAAAATAACTGAAGAACAGGCCGAACTGACTAAATTTTTAAGCCAAAAGATTAAAGATGATAGTATTTCCGGACTGCTGCTTAGCAAAATCCGCCGCGGAAAAGAGCTCGGCATTCAAGTCATCATCGACCGCCATAGTCAGCTCAAAAAACTCCCAAGTGCGTTAGACCATCATGATTTCGTGGTTATACTTGGAAATTTAATCGAAAACGCCTTCGATTCTTTCCAAACGATGATTGAGCGAAAGAAAGAAATTTATATTAGCATTGAACAGAATGATGAACTCTTATGCCTTTCAGTAGAGGATAACGGTTGCGGTATCGATCAGCGCCATCTCCCTTATATTTTTGATGAAGGATTTTCAACAAAGGATAAAAAGAACCGGGGCATCGGCTTATATCTCCTTCAACAAATCGTCAAGAAAGGGAACGGAAAAATCCATGTAGAATCAGAGAGGGGCAAGGGAACCATTTTTACTATTACATTTGACATGTAAGAAAAGGGGAAAATAAAGAATGTACAAAGTGCTATTAATCGAAGATGACCCGATGGTGCAAGAAGTCAATCGACAATTTATTGAGCAAGTTCCGCACTTTAAAGTGATCGGTATATCCTCAAATGGAATCCAAGGAATCGAAATGGTGCGCCGTCTTCATCCTGATTTAGTCATCGTTGATATTTATATGCCGCACCAAGATGGACTGGAAACATTGCAGCAGATTCGAACAGAGGGGCACGCCGTTGATGTCATTGCCATTACCGCTGCCAGCGATATAGAGACGGTAAGACGTGTACTGCAAAACGGCGCATTTGATTATATTATGAAGCCATTCAAATTTGAACGATTAAAACAGGCATTGGAAAACTATCATACTTTTCGACAGAAGCTGACTATTAAAACCACATTAACACAGCAAGAATTGGACGGGCTTTTGCAAATGCCGCAGATCGAAAGAAACGGCGGACTTCCAAAAGGATTGAATGAGATTACACTTCAAAAAATCATCAATTACCTTCAGCAACAGGCAATCCCTGTTTCAGCAGAAGAGGTAGCTGAGGGAGTCGGAATTGCCCGCGTCACTGCCCGGCGTTATTTAGAATATCTAGAAAAGCAACAAAAAGTGCAAATCGATATTCAATATGGCGGAGTCGGCCGGCCTATTAACCGCTATATGTTAAAACATTAGCTTTTCTATATAAGTGATGAATGACTTTAGCAATTGGCCCCATTTGCGAATGATCGAGGCCCCGCGAAAAAAGGGAATAGACGGCCCATCCAAAAGCAGAATTCTATTTTCTTCGATGGTCGGAGACAAATCTACGACTTGCCTTTTCGTCACAAGAAGATAAGATAAAGATCTGAAAGCAGCGCTGCTCGACCGCCCGCGCCCAGACCATCGCAAAACCGGCCAAATTCTATCATACAAATACAATCATGCCATGTAGCTTATGATTGTGATAGAATGATGAATAATCCATCCTTTTCACAGGATTCATTCAAAATCAAGAATATCCATGCTCTGCTTGTGGGAGAACAAGCAACAAAGTAGTTTGATTCTAAATGATTTTCTATCCATTTTTCAGAAAGCGATTAGCGTTAAGGTAATAAGCGTCATTTGAACTTCTATTTTCATCCATTTTCTAGCGCCCCCTCCACCTACACTTCGTTAAGAGATGAGGAGCTTCTCGATGGATGATGTTAAAAGGTTATAGTAAAAAAATAGGCAGAAAGCCTCTATTTCGCATATTGCGGCACATTTTTAGTAAAATAATGGATAATTCGTACTCTTCATATGATATAATAATGATATTCTTCCATTTATTTAAGGAGGGCTTTTTATGAAATCACTATACAAAATATTGACACTGTTTGTAGCAGGAACTGTTCTTCTAGCTGGTTGTGGCACAAAGCAGGAAACTGAAAAAACGGCAACAACTCCAAACGCTAACACTGCCAGCACTCAAGACAACAGTAGCACAGACAACAGCAACAAAGACAGCAGCGTCAGCACGAATAATAACAATTCGACAGATCATCATAACATAGGCACTGACAGCCCGAATACGGACAATGCATCTCAAACAGAGGCCAAACCTCCCACTAAGAAAAAGCTATCTTATACTAAAGATGGAAAAACATATGAAGAAACAGGAAAATTAGAAACAAGTGAAAACCAATCCTTCTCTCTTTATGTTTTAGGGAACTGGAAGCTTGAAGCAGAAGAACCGAATTCTGATGTTCTCCTAAAAGATCGTTCATTTGTCAGAATCCGCCTAGTGCAGCCAGACGACAACGAAACGGACTATGCCAAAATGGTCGAAGATCAAGCCAAGGCAGTGACCTCCGACGCTGTCCAGCAAGAAACCAATAACCTGCAAGGAATGCTTCATCAAGCGGTCTGGTACAAAGCTTATACAAACGATACGGCCGTAAATGTGCTTTGGATCAAAGGAAACGTTCCAATGATTGTTAATATCCAGACACCGCGTAACCAAGAAGTACTGGAACCTATTTTTGCAATGCTAGAGACGATTCAAAAACTGGATACTTCCCAAACGAATTAATTCGCTTGATTTGGCAATGGGAAGGTGGGGGATTTCTCGGTGGATCTGTTAAATTTTTTGATTTTTAGGAAAGGTAATTTCAAAACAGGTCCCTTCACCTAGCTTACTTTTCACTTTCACCTTCCCATAATGCTGGTCGATAATCCATTTCGCAATGGAAAGCCCCAAACCTGCTCCATCTGATGCGGCGCGAGCTTTATCGCTTTGGTAGAAGCGATCAAAAATTTTCGGAATGTCCTCTTCTGCAATACCGATTCCATTATCCTGTACTTTTAGTATAATAGAAGATGCGCTTTGATGGCAGGAAAGATGGATTTTTCCTCCTTCCTTTGTATATTTCATGGCATTATCTAATAAAATCACAATCAGCTGATGAATCCTTTCTCTATCTCCCGCAAATAATTAACGAGAACAAGAATGCAATGAGCACGACAGACACAGAATAGGACACAGATAACTTCAGCGTCACAGAGAGTATTTGGCCAATTCCTAAACCAAGTCCAATGCCGATTATTCCTCCGAAAGCACTTAACACAGCGGCCTCAATTAAAAATTGCAGTAAAATATCTCTCCGTTTGGCACCAATGGCTTTACGAATTCCAATCTCTTTCGTTCGTTCTGAAACGGATACGAGCATAATATTCATAATGCCGATTCCGCCGACTAAAAGTGAAATACCTGCAATTCCTCCAAGCATCATGGTCATCGTATTTGTCACCGAACTCATTGTATCCATTAAATCTTGCTGATTAAAAACACTATAGCTATCTTGATGGTTTGGGAACATGCGCATCAAAGTTCGTTCGATTTCTGCCATTATCCAGTTTAATTGTTCAGCACTTTTTGCTTGAATATACATGGTTTGCACATTGGTATTCTTCGTGATGCGCTGTGCCGTTGAAAGCGGCAGCAAAATAACATCATCGCCGCTTTGTCCCATGGAACCTCCTTTGGATGCAAGCACCCCTACTACTTTAAAAGATATTCCATCCACCTGAATATATTTTCCGACCGGATTTTCCATTCCAAACAGCGTTTGCGCAGTATTAGCTCCTAAAACAGCTATTTTTTGGCGATATTCTGCATCGATATCTGACAAAAAGCGCCCTTGGCTAACTTGAGCCTCTCGCACAGTCTGGTAGGAAGCAGTCGTCCCGATCAACGATACTTGCGTAGCGGTCGTGCCATTTTTAACACTTACACGCCCTGATACAACTGGAGCGATCTCCTTCACCCCGTCCAGTTTACGAAATTTTTCGGTATCTTCTACCGTCAGTTTTACAATATCTAAATTCATCACATTGACCGTTAATAAATTGGTTCCTAATTGATTAATTTGCTCTGCTACAGCTTTACTTGATCCTTGGCCAATCGAAATTAAAACAATGACAGAAGACACGCCAATAATAATTCCGAGCATTGTTAAAAAAGAACGTAGCTTATTGCCGCGAATGCTGCGCATCGCCATTTTAATCGACTGAAGAAGCCTCAATGAAATCACCTCTGCTTTCAAATAAACGACCATCTTGAATACGTACGATGCGCTTCGCCTGTTTGGCCACTTCCCAATCATGGGTAATGATAATAATCGTATGCCCTTGTTCATTTAGTCCTTTCATAATGTTAATAATCTCTTGACTCGTTTTACTATCAAGTGCTCCCGTCGGCTCATCTGCCAGCAAAATAGGAGGATTGCCCACAAGCGCTCGCGCGATTGCCACACGCTGCTGTTGCCCGCCTGATAGTTGGCTTGGCAAATGATGAGCACGTTCTATTAATCCGACTTTTTTAAGGCATTCTTGCGCTATTTGCTGCCTTTCTTTTATTTTCATTCCTCTATACAATAGAGGGAGTTCGACATTTTCCAGCGCAGTTAGGCGCGGCAATAAGAAAAAATTTTGAAAAATAAAACCGATTTTCTCATTTCGAATGGCTGCTAGTTCATTGTCATTCAATCTGGCAATTTCTTTTCCATCAAGAAAATAGCTGCCAGCATCTGGTCGATCCAGGCATCCGATCATATTCATAAAAGTCGACTTTCCTGAACCAGAGGGTCCAACAATCGCCAGGAAATCGCCACTGTGAATCTGCAAAGAAATTCCTTGTAAGGCTTGGACCACCTCACCGCCTAGGCGGTATGTTTTCGTCATATTTTGTATTTCAATAATTGGCTTGGCCATTTGCCTACTCCCCTCCTCGGTAGCTTCTTCCACCCATACCGCCTGCCCCATTCATTCGCGGCATACGGTTCATCATTCCGCCAAACTCCATTCTGTTATTCATATTTGAGCTTGTAACTGCCGTTCTCGGCAATTGAACAATCTCTCCCTCTTCTAATCCTTCAGTGATTTCTACGTAATCTTCATTATTGATCCCTGTTTTTATGATCTGTCGTCTAGTAGCTTCGCCATTTTCCGAAGAAGATGGGTCAGTGACAACAACAAACTTTTGTCCATTGATCGTATTAACAGCTTCAATCGGCACGTATAACACATTATCCTTGCTTTCTACTAAAATACTTGCTTCTGCTGTCATGCCAACCTTCACATTGGTTGATTTATCAAGATGCACTGTCACATCAAATGTTGAAACACCATTAGAGATGGTTCCCTCATTTGCAATAGAGGTCACCTTGCCGCTGTATGTTGTATTGGGAAATGCATTGATTTTCACGCTTGCGGTCTGGCCTGCTTTTATTTTCGGAATATCTAATTCATCGATTTGTACCGTCACTTGTAAATCATCATAATTAGTAAGATGAGCAACAACTTGACCTATTGTTACTCGCTGTCCTGGCTCTACTGCTACTGATGTCACCGTTCCAGCTGCCGGCGCCGTAATTGGATCGCTGCCATCTGTAAAAGTTATCAGCTCTTGCCCTTCTGTCACTTTCTCGCCTTCAGAAACAAGGACTTCGTCTACTTCCTTGTTGGCTTTTGCTTTGAGATCTTCGCTTGTAACAGGCTGGATCGTTCCATTGCCACTTACCTTCACTTCCAACTTTCCTTTTTGCACAGAGGCTGTAGGTGTTTGCGCTACAACAGTATCTTTTTGCCCGTTGACCAAATCCAAACACCTCCGCCAATCACCACAATGGCAACAATGAATATAACTATCCATTTTTTCAATACAGACTCCTCCTTATTGAAACTATTTAAATTGGCTAGTCCTATTATGCAAATCATTTCTTAATTTTTTCTTAATAAAATGGCTTCCTTCTGAGGGAGGAGCTTGAATCTTTCACTTTCCTAGCGTTTCACTAACCCATTCTTTATGTCAGACTGATAAGACAGGAGCGCTTTATCTTACAGGATCCTATTTACACAAAAAAGCATTCGCGGCGATCGCCCGCAAATGCTTAAAACGAAAAACGATGGGAGGGTTATTTATATAAGTTTGAAAATAAAAGAAATGATCTTTAATGAACCGCCCCACTTCCACTCCGTTAAGAAGTGGGAGACTCCTCGATGGATTATGTTAAAAGGTATAAAAACAGTTGCTTTATTTCACTAATCCTGCCTCATCCACTGGCCATATCCGTAATACAGCCTTACCTACAATATCCTTCATTGGCACAAGTCCAAAATAACGGCTATCCTTGCTGACTAAACGGTTATCCCCTAACACAAAAACGTACCCTTTTGGAATGACTTTTTTATTTGTAATTTCCTGCAAAGTAAAATCTCCTGTCACAAGGCCTTCCGTCTCATTTTTCTCCTTCCATGTTTTTAAATATGGTTCATTATAGGCTTTACCATTAATGTATAAAGTATCATGCTTCATTTCAACGGTATCTCCGGGTAAGCCGATAATTCTTTTGATATACTTTTCTTTTGAATCAGGAGCATTGAATACAATGATATCAAAGTGCTTGTATCCCTCCCATTTGCTGAACTTGCTCACGATCAGGCGATTATCATTTTGCAGAGTCGGCAGCATGGACTCCCCTTTCACAATATAAGGAGCAAAAATTAGATTTCTAACTACGACTACAATAATAACGGCAATTCCAACCGCCTTTCCCCATGATACGATCTCTTCTTTCCAATTTGACATGATCCATTCCCTCTCTTTCTTCTCTGCATTTATCCTTTTGTCGTTTCATTCCCCATATTGATCAATCTTTACAGGTCTGGCTTCTGCTGCGAATTCAGGCCACGCCATCTTCTTAAATAAACATCTATGTATGATCATCCTCACTATTCCAATTATTACTATATGAGTTTATCATATCATCGAGAGAGAGGAGCTAGCAACACCTCGATGGCCTGCTTCGTAAGAAAAGGGCAAAACATCCACCTACTGGCGAAGATCGTACAAGCCCCACTGAGGAGAGCTCGAACCAAGCCAAGTTTGGTCCTGCGCCGTCGCTGAATGAAGGAACCGCCGCAATACGGAGAGGAGCGATTCGAGCCGATGGCGCTTGAAGCTAGACAGCGCCTCACTTCTTTTAAAAAAGGCAAGATCATAAATTCTGATATGATAAAAAACCCCTGCATCACGCAAGGGCTATACAAGTGTTTTATTTTCCTCTTTTCTAAAAAATGTGGTCATCGCGTGAAACACATCCGATTTTTGCTTGAGAATATAGTAACGAAATTTCTCATCTTTAATGTTTTTATAAGCAGACATGAGAGTCGAATGTCGATTGTACTGGTTCACCTCTCCATATCCAAACATATTGGACACCTTCATTAATTCATTCACAAGCTTTACACATCGGGCGTTATCGGAGGTGAGATTGTCTCCGTCTGAGAAATGAAACGGATAAATGTTATAGCGCGAAGGTGAATATTTCGTTTCCACCAATTCAAGCGCTTTTCTGTAGGCTGATGAACAAATGGTTCCTCCGCTCTCCCCTTTTGTGAAAAATTCCTCTTCTGTTACCACCTTCGCTTCTGTATGATGAGCGATAAAAGCAATTTCCACCGTTTCATATTTTGTACGCAAAAACCGTGTCATCCAGAAGAAAAAGCTGCGAGCCATATACTTTTCCCATAGACCCATAGAGCCACTCGTGTCCATCATCGCAAGAACAACCGCTTTCGAATCTGGCTTGACGACTTCATTCCATGTTTTAAATTTTAAATCTTCCGGATAAATCGGATAAAAGCTTGGATTTCCGCTCATCGCATTTCGCTTAAATGCGGACATCATCGTTCGTTTTTTATCAATATTTCCCATCAATCCGGTTCGGCGAATGTCGTTAAACTCAATGTGTTGAACAGTATTTTGATCTGCTTCCTTTCGTTTTAGATCCGGAAGCTCTAACTGGCTAAATAAAGCCTCTTGCAGCTCTAATAGTGAAACTTCGGCCTCATAGTAATCGTCTCCTGCTTGATCACCAGCTCCTTGCCCCTTACCTGGTCCTTTTTGTCCTTCTCCAGAACCATCACGAGCAACCACGTCACCTACTTGACTGTCCCCATCTCCTTGGCCGACATGTTTATTTTTATCGTAGTTATAACGAATTTTATACTCATCTAAAGAACGAATTGGAATTTTAATCACATCGCGACCATTTGACATAATGATGCTTTCTTCAGTAATTAAGTCAGCTAAGTTATTTTTTATCGCTTCTTTTACCTTTTCTTGATGCCTTTTTTGATCATCATGTCCTTTCCGATGGAGGGACCAGTCTTCTTTTGATACAATAAAATTTCCACTCATTGTTTCCCCTCCTAATCACATTTTTTACCCTTTCATCATATACTGGTGTTGGCGTCTACAAACATACAATAATGGCGGTTGTTTACTCTATCCTATGCAAAAACCAAAAATAATTGACAAATAATTAAGAAAATTAGTCCCCATTTCTCCGTAAGACAAGCCTAAAATCCCAATGGATGAAAAAAGCATGCCTGATGCTGAGGCATGCTAGCGATTCAATAGGCTTCCGACATAACGGAGCAAATCATTGGCAGACGTTGAATTATATCCATATTCATCGATAAGGCGGGCAACCACCTCGTTAATTCTTTTAAGTTGTTGCTCATCCGGCGTTTTTGTGGATGTTGTAATTTTTACGATGTCCTTCAAATCAGCGAATAATTTCTTTTGAATCGCTTCCCGCAATCGTTCATGGGAGTTGTAATCAAATCGTTGCCCTTTTCGCGCATATGCTGAAATACGAATTAAAATTTCTTCACGAAATGCTTTCTTTGCATTTTCCGAAATGCCAATTTGTTCCTCGATCGAACGCATGAGTTTTTCATCCGGATTCATTTCTTCTCCTGTTAACGGATCCCGCAATTTTGTTTTATTGCAATACGCTTCTACATTGTCTAGATAATTATCCATTAATGTTTTAGCGGATTCTTCGTACGAGTAGACAAATGCTTTTTGCACCTCTTGCTTTGCAATTTCATCATACTCTTTTCGCGCCAAGGAAATGAAATTTAAATATCGCTCGCGATCTTCTTTTGAAATAGATGGATGTTGGTTCAGCCCTTCTTTTAATGAACGAAGCACATCTAATGCATTAATGGATGGCACTTCCTTGCGAATAATGCATGAAGAAATACGGTTAATCACATAACGCGGATCAATTCCGCTCATTCCTTCATCGGTATATTCCTTCTTCAATTCCTCTACATCGACTTCATTAAACCCTTCTACGGTTTCACCGTCATATAAACGCATTTTCTTCAGCAAATCAATATCTGGACGCTTTGGCTCCTTCAATCTCGTCAGAATCGTAAACATGGCTGCGACACGAAGTGTGTGCGGTGCAATATGCACATCTGCAACATCGCTTTCCCGAATCATTTTCTCATAAATTCGTTCTTCCTCAGACACCTTTAAATTATATGGAATCGGCATCACAATAATCCGTGAATGAAGCGCCTCATTCTTTTTGTTAGAGATAAAAGAGCGGTATTCCGTTTCGTTTGTGTGAGCGACAATTAATTCATCTGCGCTAATTAATGCGAATCTGCCAGCTTTGAAATTTCCTTCTTGTGTTAGTGAAAGCAAATGCCATAAAAATTTTTCATCACACTTTAGCATTTCTTGAAATTCCATCATTCCGCGATTCGCTTTGTTCAATTCACCATCAAATCGATAGGCGCGAGGATCAGACTCTGAACCATACTGAGCAATCGTTGAAAAATCAATGCTTCCTGTTAAATCGGCAATATCTTGTGATTTAGGATCGGATGGACTAAATGTACCAATTCCGACGCGCTTATTTTCTGAAAAGAAAATTCTTTCGACCATTACATCTTCAATTCGACCGCCATATTCTTTTTCCACTCTCATCATGTTAAGTGGCGAAAGCTCTCCTTCAATCCGTATTCCATACTCTTTGTAAAAATCATCACGCAGGTGATGGGGGATAAGATGGAGCGGGTCCTCATGCATTGGGCAGCCTTTAATGGCGTATACAGCCCCTCGTTCTGTTAGTGAATAAGCTTCCAATCCCCTCTTTAACATCGTAACAAGTGTTGACTTCCCTCCGCCGACCGGTCCCATCAATAACAAAATACGCTTCCGAACATCCAATCGTTTCGCGGCAGGGTGAAAATATTCTTCTACTAGGCGCTCAAGTGCTTCTTCTAAGCCAAACAACTGCCCACTAAAAAAATTGTATCGTTTTTTTCCATCTACTTCCTCCACCCCGGCATCTTTAATCATATTATAGACACGCGAATGAGCGGACTGGGCAACCCATGGCTTTTCCTTTAAAACCTGCAAATATTCGGCGAAGGTTCCTTCCCACTTTAATCGTTGCTCATCTTCCCTGTATCTTTCGATTTTTTTTAAAATATCCATAAAGAACCTCCTTAATACTTGATGACTAACAACGAGATTATTACAATGTATGCGAGGATGTCCTTGATCATTCACTATAAAACAAAAATTTACTTGTTCCTCTAAACAATACTTGTCCCATGGGCTATAATAGTAAGGAGAAGCGACTATTTATCACATAAGGAGGAAATTCACGATGAGAACATTACTCGTGCTCGGGGTCATCATTGCCTTTTTATCTGCCATTTTTACAGCTGGATATGACGACAAGCCAAGTGTAAAAAACTAAACAATAAAAAACGACCTCCTCATGAAGGTCGTTTTTTGTTAATATAAGCCTTTAAATCCTTGCTGCCTGAGGGCTTCATACACCAGAATGGCAGCCGTATTGGATAAGTTTAATGAACGAACTTTATCGTTCATCGGGATGCGCAAGCAACGATCCATATTGTTTTCAATCAATTCTTTTGGAAGACCGCTTGTTTCACGTCCAAATACAAAGAAATAGTCCTTTTCGCGATCGCTAAAATCAAAAGAATCGTAATGCTTTTGACCAAATTTTGTAATAAAATAAAACTCCCCATCTTGATACTGATCAAATAACTCTTGTAACGAGTCATAGTAAAAAATATTGACATACTCCCAATAATCCAATCCTGCCCGCTTTAACATTTTATCATCCGTAGAAAATCCTAACGGCCGGATCAAATGCAATACTGTGTCCGTTGCTGCACATGTACGTGCAATATTTCCAGTATTCGCTGGAATTTCTGGTTGATACAATACTACATGTAAAGCCACGTTTACTCACCTCAGGTTTGATCTTTCTCGTTTTATTATACTATCCCTTATCCTCAATATGAAAAAATTTATACTGAATGCTTGGAGTGTAGGCACTCGAATCTTCATACGACCAATATCTCATCCGGCTATTCGTTGTATGAGCATTTACGAGCGGCATGCCTTTTTGGTCTTTCGCGACTACAATCGTCGAGTGGTCAAAACGTCCGTCTCCTTGAAAATCATAACAAATAATATCGCCAGGCAACAACTGCTCTGGAGAGGTAACCTCTACTGCGTTCCACCCGGTATGAGCTCCTCCCAAATACCACCGAAAGGCATGAGCGACGGTCCAGCTATAGCTCCAATTGTTATTTTGCATCCACCATCCCTTGCCGCGCTCCGGATAGCCAACCATTGGCATTCCTCCCGCGTACAAGCATTGAGAAACAAAATTTGTACAATCAACGGAAAATTTAGGGAAACGGGGATTATAGCTGTTCCACCATGTTTCTGCATATTGAACAGCCTTGATTCGATCATATACATAAGCCTTTTTTTCTCCTTTTGCCATTCGTTCAACTGTATGTTCAGGCTCTATTCTATCTAAAATCGTCAGCTTATGATCTTCCACTAATTGTTTTTGCTCAAAACAAGCGCGCCTTGGCTCTGTCATTTCCTCTATATACATCCATTCACGTTGCTTTACTAAAAATTGATAATGCACGATATAATCAAGATCGATCTTCTCCCTGAGCTTCTGTTTTCGCCAAACCGTTCCCTTTATGCTACATTTTACGATTTCCGCATCCCGTTTCTGGAATAATTGCAGTTTTCTTTCAATCATTGGATCGTCTTTGCATCTCGATAATGAAACAAAGGATTGTGCCCGTTTTCTAAGCAGCTCTTCTAACTCTTTTTTCACATTGCCCACCACTTTTTCTTTTTTATTTTACATTATGTGATGGTCGGCTGATTTTTTCCATCTTTCCTTCTATTCATCAACAACTGCAAGCCTTTTTTTATTTCTCGCAATACTTCTTCATCTTTTTCAATTTGTAAGGCCTCTTCTAAAATGGGCACAACATTTTCATCACCAATTTTCCCTAATGCCCAAGCTGCTGTTCCCCGGATGACTGGCCGACTATCTTCCTTTAGCAATTTTAACAAATCCGGAATGGCTGTCCGATCTTGAAAATGAGCTAATGCCAAAATAGCATTTCTTTGAATCGGCTTTTTCCCCCTCCATGCACCCGAAAGAGTCCCAAATTTTTCTCTAAACTCTCGATTCGTCATATGGAGAAGTGGCTTAAGTAATGGCTTCACCACCTCTGGATCCGGTTCCATTTCTTCGTGAAAATGAAAGTCCTTTCCTTTGTTTTCTGGGCACACTGTTTGGCAAGTATCACATCCGTATAAACGGTTGCCAATTTTTTCACGAAATTCATCTGCGATAAAACCTTTTGTCTGTGTTAAAAAAGCAATGCACCGTTGAGCGTTGAGCTGTCCCCCTTGGACAAGCGCTCCTGTCGGGCAAGCATCGATGCATTTTGTACATGAACCACACCGATTTTCTATAGGATTATCTGGAGGAAACGGTATATTCGTGATCATTTCTCCTAAATACACATATGATCCAAACTCTGGAGTAATAATCGCACAGTTTTTGCCGCTCCAACCGATCCCGGCTCTCTCAGCCACAGCCCGATCCGCTAATTCTCCCGTATCTACCATTGATTTAACCTTTGCATTTGGCACTCTTTCTAAAATAAACTCCTTTAGCTTTAACAGACGCTCTTGCAAAATAATATGATAATCCGTTCCCCACGACGCCCTGCAAAAAATTCCGCGTTTTTCCTCTTTTGTGCTTCGAGGCGCATTTTTCATTTTCGAAGGATAAGCAAGCGCGATAGAAATAATGGATTTCGCTTCATCCAACAGCAGAGCGGGATCGGTTCTTTTTTCAATATCCGGCTCCTCAAATCCTGATTGATATCCAAGCTGTTGCTGAAGACGAAGGCGTTCCTTTAGTTCCACAAACGGATCAGCACTTGCAAAGCCAATTTTATCAATTCCGATGGTTTGGCTGTATTGAATAATATCTTCTTTCAATTTTTTCACATCCATGCTAATCCCTCCTTTCGCTAAAATATTAAATTCATGGTAAAATGAAATTAAAAACTAGAGGTGAACATATGAACATCAATATATCACAAACACTCAAGCATATCATTCCAACCTTCAAAGTAGGAGTCATCACTTACAACAATATCGTAGTAGACGATTCTCCGCAAATGTTGAAGGGAAGATTGCAGCTTTTTCAAGAATCCATTTATTTTGAATGGCACGAGAAGCCTATTATTGAAATGAAAGAAATCAATGAATGGCGGCAAATTTTTAAAGCCATTGGAACTGATCCAAGTCGATATCGTCCTTCTTCAGAAAGCTTATATCGGCGTATACAAAAACAGCAATTTATTCCTTCCATTCACTCAGCTGCCGACATCAATAACTTCTTTTCCCTTTATTATAAAATACCGATCGGAATTTATGACGCCGACCAAATAAAGGGAGATATTTCGATTGAAGTCGGTACAGAGGAAGATCAATATCAGGCGATCAATGGCCGCCATGTTCAATTTGCTAAAAAACTGATTGCCAAAGATGAGCTTGGTCCATTTGGAAGCCCTATTGTAGATTCTGAACGCACGGCCGTTACATACAGTACCAAACAAGCCATACAAATCGTATACTTATCTCCAGCAATGGAGCAAACCGAGTGTGCAAAAATGATTAGCTCCATTCAAAGCATGTTCACACAGATTCATGGAGGAGAATCGACAATGAAAATCATACAATAAACGTGCATGTAAAAACAAAAAACGCAATGCCCCGTTCTCCTAAGAAACGAAACACTGCGTTGTCCCCTATGTATGTATAAATGGAGCGGGTGATGGGAATCGAACCCACGACATCAGCTTGGAAGGCTGAGGTTTTACCATTAAACTACACCCGCACGATTATCAAATCTTTTATCACAAATTTCTAATATCCCGATATACCATGTCTCTTCCTCTACCAGCTCATTCTAAGATGCTTTGTGCGTCTCGAGGCAACTCGTCGCCTATTCAATGATGTATCGCTCGTGGCTGAGGCTTTACCACTAAACTACACCCGTGTATATACTATCATAGCAGCCACAGCTAAACAAAATTGTAATTTTTTGAAGCAAAGAAAGTAAAATTTTGTCGAAGCAAATTTAAAATAAAAAACAGGTCATCCCTGTTAAAATAAATGGTGCCGATGGTGGGAGTCGAACCCACACTCCCTCACGGGAACACGATTTTGAGTCGTGCGCGTCTGCCAATTCCGCCACATCGGCAAATCACAAACATCAGAACATGATATATTATACCACAAAACAAACTATTAGTCAACTAATTAAACAGCAACAATTATATTCATTACATTTGATAAAGGCGGCACCCGGATTCGAACCGGGGGTAAAGGTTTTGCAGACCTCTGCCTTACCACTTGGCTATGCCGCCATCAAAGCGGAAGACGGGACTCGAACCCGCGACCCCCACCTTGGCAAGGTGGTGTTCTACCACTGAACTACTTCCGCATTTGGCTGGGGTAGCTGGATTCGAACCAACGCATCACGGAGTCAAAGTCCGTTGCCTTACCGCTTGGCTATACCCCAATCCTCTTCATATTCAAAAGGGGCGACTAGTGGGAATCGAACCCACGAATGCCAGAGCCACAATCTGGTGCGTTAACCACTTCGCCATAGCCGCCATGCTGTAAAATGGCAGGGGCAGTAGGAATCGAACCCACACCGGAGGTTTTGGAGACCTCTGTTCTACCATTAAACTATGCCCCTAACTGGTGGAGGGGGACGGATTCGAACCGCCGAACCCACAGGGAGCGGATTTACAGTCCGCCGCGTTTGGCCACTTCGCTACCCCTCCATTACTCAAAAAAGTTAAAATGCCGACTGCAGGACTTGAACCCGCAACCTACTGATTACGATTCAGTTGCTCTACCAATTGAGCTAAGTCGGCTTCATCCATAGAACTAACCATAAAAGCACATGTGTCCTGTGCCTCTTCCTCTTCAAGATATTTCAAGATGTCCAATGCGTCGAGGCAACTCGCAGTCATTTCACCGATGCTTCGCTCGTCTCTACCAATTGAGGTAGGCCGGCTTATTTCTATGAAAAATCAGCCATGACATAAGCTTTTTTGCGCTATTCTTCTAAATTATTCACCAAAGACAGCACTTTTCTCAGCAACTCATTCGCTTTATTTACAAACATTCACACAAAAATGGTGGCTCGGGACGGAATCGAACCGCCGACACAAGGATTTTCAGTCCTTTGCTCTACCGACTGAGCTACCGAGCCATACGCATTTATGGCGGTCCCGACGGGACTCGAACCCGCGATCTCCTGCGTGACAGGCAGGCATGTTAACCACTACACTACGGGACCATTTTGTTTGGTTGCGGGGGCAGGATTTGAACCTGCGACCTTCGGGTTATGAGCCCGACGAGCTACCAGGCTGCTCCACCCCGCGATGATCATTAGCTTATTAATATTGATGGCGGAGGAGGAGGGATTCGAACCCCCGCGCGCCT